>NZ_AP024749.1:0-1390538 GCF_019702945.1 Flavobacterium okayamense | reverse complement strand
GAAAATACCTGTTATAAAAACATATTTTAACAATAAAATTGTTGCAAAAAAAAAGGAGGTTTTTACAACCTCCTTTAGACTACTCTTTTAATTTAAAAAATCCTTCGCTTTCTCTAACGCTTCTTTAATTCCGCCAGTATTTTTACCACCAGCCGTTGCAAAGAAAGGTTGTCCTCCACCTCCACCTTGAATGTATTTACCTAATTCGCGAACTACTTGTCCGGCATTTAGTCCTTTAGCTTCTACTAATTCTTTAGAAACATAACAAGTTAACATTGGTTTGTCTTCATTTACAGTAGCTAAAACTACAAATAAATTATCTTTATTATTTCCTAATTCGTAAGCCAAATCTTTTGCTCCATTAGCATCTAAATCAACTTGAACCGCTAAGAAATCAACTCCATTTACATTTTGAATTTGTGAAACTAATTCACCTTTTAAGTTTTTCGCTTTATCTTTTAATAATTGCTCTACTTGTTTTTTCAACTTCGCATTTTCATCTTGTAAAGAAGCTACCGATTTAGTAATATCTTGCGGATTTTTCAGCATTTCCTTGATTTCAGCCAATAAGTTCTCTTGATTGGTAAAGAAATCTTTAGCTGCTTGGTTAGTTATTGCCTCAATTCGACGAATTCCTGCTGCAACAGCTCCTTCCGATACAATCTTGAAATACCAAATATCTGCCGTATTGTTTACGTGAATTCCTCCACATAATTCCATACTTTTACCAAACTTAATCGCACGAACATTATCGCCATACTTTTCTCCGAACAATGCCATTGCTCCTTCTTCAATTGCTTGAGCAAACGGAATACTTCTTCTTTCGATTAAAGGTAAATGCTCTTGAATACGTGCATTTACAAAATCTTCTACTTGCTTAAGTTCTTCTTCAGTGACTTTAGCAAAATGTGAGAAATCGAAACGCAAGTAATTTGGCGCTACTAACGAACCTTTTTGTTCCACATGAGTTCCTAAAATGGTACGTAACGCTTGATGTAATAAATGCGTTGCCGTGTGGTTACTCGCACATAAATCACGTAGTTCTGTATTTACTTTTGCTTGGAAAGTTGCATTTACGTTTTCTGGTAAACGCTTCGCAAAATGTAAGATTAAGTTGTTCTCTTTTTTAGTATCGATAATTTCAATAGTTTCATTTGCAGAAACCAAAACTCCTTTATCGCCAACTTGTCCTCCACCTTCTGGATAAAATGGTGTTGCATCTAAAACAATTTGATACATCACACCATCTTTCTTAGAATCTACTTTTCTGAAACGTGTAATTTTTACTTCATTTTCTGTTTGGTCGTAACCCACAAATTGCTCTACATTTCCTTGAACTAAAACATTCCAATCATCCGTAGAAACTTCAGAAGCTGCTCGAGAACGTGCTTTTTGTTTCGCTAATTCAGCTTCAAATTCGCTTTCACTAAACGAATAACCTTTTTCTTTTAAAATTAAAGCCGTTAAATCTTTAGGGAAACCAAAAGTATCATACAATTCAAATACTTTTTCACCTTTTACTTCTTTACCAGAAGTTTCAGCAACTACTTTTTCTAATAATTGTAAACCTTGCTCTAAAGTTCTTAAGAAAGATGTTTCTTCCTCTTTAATAACTTGAGTTACTAAGTTTTGTTGTGATTTTATCTCTGGGAAGAACTCACCCATTTGATTTGCTAAAACCTCAACCAATTGATAGATAAAAGGTTCTTTTAAATTTAAAAATGTAAATCCGTAACGAATAGCACGACGTAAAATTCTACGAATTACATAACCTGCACCAGTATTTGAAGGTAATTGACCATCTGCAATTGCAAAAGCAACCGCTCTAACATGATCTACAATTACTCGAATTGCGATATTGATTTTATTTTGTTCTTCTGAAATATTTTGAACATCATTTGATGTATACTTTAATCCAGAAATTTTTTCAATTTTTTCAATTAGCGGCGTGAAAACATCAGTATCATAATTTGATGTTACATTTTGCATTGCCATACACAAACGCTCAAACCCCATTCCTGTATCTACGTGTTGTGCTGGTAATTTTTCAAGAGAACCATCTGCTTTACGGTTGAATTCCATAAATACATTGTTCCAAATTTCCACTACTTGTGGATGATCTGCATTTACCAAACTAAATCCTGAAACTTTTGCACGTTCTTCATTTGAACGTAAATCGATATGAATTTCCGAACAAGGTCCGCATGGTCCTTGATCTCCCATTTCCCAAAAGTTGTCTTTTTTATTTCCTTTAATGATTCGGTCTTCACTTACATATTGTTTCCATAAATCCCAAGCTTCTTGGTCAAACGGAACATTTTCTGCAGGATTTCCCTCGAAAACCGAAACGTATAAACGGTCTTTATCTAATTTTAAAACTTCTGTTAAGAATTCCCAAGCCCAAGCAATTGCTTCTTTCTTGAAATAATCGCCAAAAGACCAGTTTCCTAACATTTCAAACATCGTATGATGATAGGTATCGAAACCTACATCTTCTAAATCATTGTGTTTACCTGAAACACGAAGACATTTTTGCGTATCGGCAATACGATTGCTCTTTGGTGTGGCGTTTCCTAAAAAATATTCTTTAAACTGAGCCATACCCGAGTTATTGAACATTAATGTAGGGTCGTCTTTTAAAACAATAGGTGCCGAAGGAACAATTAAATGCCCTTTACTTTCAAAGAATTGTAAAAACGCTTTGCGAATGTCTTGTGATTTCATCTTTATAAATTTATTTTATTCGCTTCAAACCAAAATCCTTTCAAATAAAAATGGAATAGAATGAAACATTTTTTAAATTTGTTCGTATAATTAATGTTAACCAACAAATTTTGGTGCAAAAATAGTAATTTTAAAACATGTCGAAGGTAAAATATTATTACGATTCTGAAAATTTAGCGTATAAAAAAATCGAAACAAAGCGTCGTAAAAAGTTTGCTTATATTTTACTTTTTTTACTTTCATCGGCTCTTTTCGGATTTCTATGTCTGATTTTGTTGATTAACACTCCTTATTTTGAAACTCCCAAGGACAAAATCTTGACAAGTGAGCTCGAAAACATGAAAATCAACTACAAACTTTTAAATAAGAAAGTTGATGTAATGGAAGAGGCACTTTCGGCAATTGAAGAACGTGACAATAATATATATAGAGTTTACTTTAACACCAAACCTATTAGTGATGAAGAACGCAAAGCAGGTTTTGGTGGTGTGAATCGATACAAAGATTTGGAAGGTTTCAATAATTCTGAATTAGTAATTAACACGTCCAAAAAAGTGGATCGTTTAATGAAAGAATTAGCTATTCAGTCGGAATCGATGAATGAAATTGTCAAACTAGGCAAGCAAAAAGAGAAACTATTAGCGGCAATTCCAGCAATTCAACCCGTTAAAAATGAAGATTTAAAACGTATGGCTTCTGGTTATGGCTATAGAAGTGACCCGTTTACAAAAATTAGAAAATTCCATTACGGAATGGATTTTACATCGCCAACAGGAACTCCAATATATGCGACTGGTGATGGCGTTGTTTTAAAAGCTGACAATTCACTTTCGGGTTATGGAAATCATATCGAGATTAATCACGGATATGGCTATGTAACTTTATATGCTCATCTAAGTAAATACAATTGTAGAAAAGGTCAAAAAGTTAAACGAGGAGACATAATTGGATATGTAGGAAGTACAGGCCGAAGCGAAGCACCACATTTACATTATGAAGTGATTAAAAATGGTGAAAAAATAAATCCGATTAATTTTTATTACGGAAGTATTTCGGCAGAGGAATATGTAGCCATTTCACAATTAGCAACACAAGAAAATCAATCTTTAGACTAATGCACATCGATTTACCAGAAGGCAAACTTTATTATAGTATAGGCGAAATTTCGAAAGCATTTGGAGTAAACGCTTCATTAATTCGTTTTTGGGAAAAGGAATTTGAAATCTTAAAACCTAAAAAAAATGCAAAGGGTAATCGAAAGTTTACACCTGAAGATGTAAAAAACTTAAAACTAATATTTCATTTAGTTAAAGAAAGAGGTTTTACACTTGATGGCGCCAAAACACACCTTAAAGAAAATCAAAAGAAAACTTTAGACAAATTTGAAATCGTACAAAAATTAGAATTAATTAAATCACAATTAACTGAATTAAAAAAACAACTTTAAATTTATAACTATGAGAAAATTTGCACCATTATTAATTATTTTAGGATTTATTGCCTTAGCTGGTTTTTGGTATATAAACATTAAAAACGGAGCTTTAGGAGTAAGCCAAGCTGTATCTAAAGAATGGGGTAATGTTGAAACAGCATATCAAAGAAGAAATGACCTTATTGGTAATTTAGTAAAAACAGTTCAAGGTGCTGCAGATTTTGAAAAATCTACTCTAGAGGCTGTAATCAATGCAAGAGCTAAAGCGACATCGGTTACAATTGACCCAACAAATATTACACCAGATCAATTGCAACAATTTCAACAAGCACAGGGTGGTTTAAACAGTGCCTTATCTAGATTATTAGTTTCTGTTGAGCGTTATCCTGACCTAAAAGCGAATCAAAATTTCTTAAAATTACAAGATGAACTTGCTAGTACTGAAAATCAAATTTTAACTGCTCGTACTCGTTTTAATGAAAAAGTAGAAATCTACAACAATTATATTCTTAGAATTCCGAACAATTGGTTCTTAGCAGAATACAAAGAGAAGCCTTACTTTGAAGCGGAAAAAGGAGCGGAAAAACCTGTTGAAGTTGAATTTGACTTTGGTAATAAAGAAAAAGAAGCTGCAGAATAATGTCACAAACTGAAGACTTTCTTACAAAAGAAGAAGAACAAGAAATTGTTCAAGCTATTGTGGAAGCCGAAAAAAACACTTCGGGCGAAATTCGTGTGCATTTAGAAGAACATTCCAACAAAGATCCTCTTGTGCGTGCACAAGAGGTATTCATCGAACTTAACATGCAAAGTACCAAAGCAAGAAATGGGGTGTTAATTTATGTTGGAGTAAGCGACAAACACTTAGCAATAATAGGTGATGAAGGCATAAACAAAGTTGTTGAAAATGACTTTTGGGATTGTACTAAAGATGTAATTATTGCAAATTTTAAAGAAGGAAACTACAAAAAAGGGTTGGTTGAAGGTGTTTTAAGAGCTGGGAAACAATTAAAAAAATATTTCCCATACCAATCTGATGATGCAAACGAACTTCCTAACGAAATTTCAAAAGGATAATGACAAAACTTATCTTAAAAATAGTGCACGTTCTATTATTTGCAATCATAATACTAATGCAAAATCTTGGATGGGCACAATATGACATTCCAAAAAAGCCAAGTTTCCAAACTTCAGTTTATGATTATGCGGAAGTTTTAAGTTCGTCGGAAAAATTTCAGCTCGAACAAAAACTTATTAATTACTCTGATAGCACTTCTACCCAGATAGTTTTTATTTCCATCAATGATTTAAAAGGTGAAGATATTGGAATTTTAACTCCAAAATGGGCTCATGAATGGGGAATTGGTCAAGCGGAAGAGGATAATGGGGTCTTGATTTTATTAGCCAAAAACGATAGAGAAATTTGGATCTCACCGGGTTATGGTGTTGAAGACAGATTGACTGCTGGAATTACAGGAGAATTAGTTCGAAATGTTATTATTCCTGAATTTAAAGCAGGTAGCTATTACAATGGTTTAGATAAAGGTAGCGATGCTATCTTTGAGGTATTACAAGGAAAATACAAAGGCGCTAGAAAAAGCAATAATGATGGAGGAATTTTACCCATCGTAATATTTTTCGGAATTTTTATTCTTATTTTAATATTAGCATCTAGAAATAAAAACAATAGAAACGGCGGCTCTGGACCAGGTAGCTTTAGAGGCCCTGATTTAGCTGATATTATTATTCTAAGTAGTCTCGGTCGTTCAGGCGGATTCGGTTCTTCTGGAGGTGGTAGTTTTGGCGGCGGATTTGGCGGTGGCTTCGGTGGTGGCGGATTCTCTGGTGGTGGCGCTGGCGGTAGCTGGTAATTTTTATTAATCAATTATATATTTTCATAAAAAAATGGCTTCAGGTTTTTTTGCCGTATTAGATGATATTTCTGCATTGATGGACGATGTAGCCTCTGCAAGTAAAATGGCTACAGAAAAAACAGCAGGAATTTTAGGTGATGATTTAGCTGTAAATGCAGAAAAAGCAACAGGATTTTTAGCTTCAAGGGAATTACCCGTGCTTTGGAAAATTACAAAAAGTTCTTTTTTAAACAAACTTATTATAATTCCTTTAGCCTTATTATTAAATTTTTATCTACCAATAGTTATAAAAATTATTTTGCTTTTTGGAGGTGCATTCTTAGCTTACGAAGGTGTCGAAAAAATTATAGAATTTATCTTTCAGAAAGTAAAAAAAGTAGAGGAAGTGATTATTGAAAATACTTCTAATAATTTTAATGATGAAAAAGCAAAAATAAAATCAGCAGTTACTACAGACTTTATTTTATCAATTGAAATTGTAATTATTGCTTTAGGAACTGTTTTAGATAAAAGCTTAAGCATACAAATAATTACCGTTTCAATTGTAGCAATTTTAGCAACAGTAGGTGTGTATGGAATTGTAGCACTAATAGTCCGTATGGATGATACAGGTTTTAAATTAATCAAAAAATCAGACAATAAAGGTTTTTTATTCTCGCTTGGTAACCTGCTTGTTAAAGCTTTACCAATAGTTATAAAAACTTTGAGTTTTGTAGGAACAATTGCATTAATACTAGTTGCTGGTGGAATTTTTACTCATAATATTGATTATTTCCATCATTTATTTACAACCTTAAATCCTACACTAAAAGATGCAATAATTGGTTTAGTTATGGGTTTTATAACTGTGCTTTTAGTAACGGTTATAAAGAAAGTTTTTTCAAAAAAATAAAGACCAAAAAAATAATTTAAAAAAAGCTCGAGTTAAACTCGAGCTTTTTTTTAATCTAACCAAAACCTATTTCTTTTAGTTTCTTTTCCTCCAAACTTAGTTAATTTATAAGTTAAAGAAAACATTACATATCGTTTTAAAACTATATTTTCTTCATCAATAATTGTCGTAGCAGTAATGTTTCTTGTATTACTTTGATTTTGATTTAAGATATCATAGACTTTAATTTTTGCTGTAAACATCTTGTCGAAAAAACTATAAGACAAACTAGTGTTCCATAAATAAAAATCTTTTTTAAATCCATCAGATATATTTGAATTATAAGTATACCCGAAATCATTTCCAAAAACCCAATTTTTAGGCCAATAATTCGTTGTTTGTATATTAAATCTATGAACCGTGTTTTTAGCATTATCTATTATATAATTCTTGTAGTTTGTTGTATTCAAATTAACACGATAAGAAGGATTAATGTTAAACAATTCACCGTAATCATAATTTAAGCTAATTCTAGGTGAAAACTGTAAACGATTTGCTTCATATTCAATATCGTCAGTTATACCTTTAGACTTACTAAAATCACTATTAAAGCGTAATGAAAGTCTTAATTTATGCTCATCTTTTTTAAAGGTTTTATTGTAATAAAACCCTGCCCAACCGTTATAGGTTCCTGAAGTATTTTCATAGGTAGTTGTTCTTTTTCTGTTTTCATCAAATGAAACAGCAGAAATCACTTGTTGTTCATAGATACTACCTCCTGAATAAAATCCATACCCAGAACGCGTACTATAATCATAATCTCTAAAAGAGAAATAACCTTCGTGATACTTATTTAAACCCAAATCTTTATTACCGATAAAAGTATTTAATGGATTTGCTAAATCTTCAATTGGTATAATTTGATTAACTGTCGGCAAATTATTATTAAAACTATAGCTAACCCAAATGTTTTGAGTCTTTGAGAATTTATAATTAGCATACATTCTTGCAGATGGCAAAATATAATTCTTTTTAACATTAGTATTAACTCCTAAATAATCTGCTGAACCATTAAAACTTATTACTGATGTACCTAAAGTTGCATTAAAATTATATTTTTTCTTAAACACATTAATACCCGCTTTAGGATTAAAAGTTTTTTGTAAAGACTCAAAATGGTTCGTCAAATTATCATTTACAATAGTGTAATCATTTGCTAAATCATCATAATCTAATGACAATCTAGACTTATCAAAATTTTCGAATTCATAATAGGCACTCAATACGATTTGCATAGAATCAGTTATTGGTTTTGAAAATGATAACTCAGCATCATACCTATTCGTTTTATTTTTTGTATTGTTGTATTGATTACGAATATCATCTGGATCACCACTTTGATAAAAAATGGTTGAAGAATTTGTAAAATCATCATCTGTATTTTTTGAATTTTGATTATTAAATTCAAAACTTAGAAAGTGAGAATTTCTTTTGAATCGCTTCGTTACAGTTAAATTATTCTTGAAAGAATTTGATATGTTTTCAGTGTAATCATCTGAAGTATTCTCGTTTAACAAATCTTCGTTTTCATCATACGACAATTGGCTTGAATTATTTTTAAAAATTGTCTTTACACTATTAAAGCTTGGTGAAAAGTTTATTGTTGTTGTAGAATCAATTTTAAACTCAAAATCAGTAGAAAAATCATGTACGGTGTTATCATTTTTAGTAATTGCTTGAGAAATCGTTCTAAAATCTCCATCAGGTAGAAAACTCGTTTGATCTCTTCTGTTCGTATTTTCGGTAGATGAATTTGATAAAAAATAACTCATTGATTGCTCTGAATCTTTTACCCATTCATCAGAATAATTCAATCCCATTAAATTAGTTTGTGTAATACCATTGTTTCCGCCAAAACTCCTTCCATTAATCCCAAAAGCTCCATTATCTCCTACCCATATACTTCTACTTCTTCCACCGCCCATATTATCAAAAATTTCATCCATTGAAAATCCGGTAGAATTGATATTATTTGAAGATGCTAAAACACTAAACTTTCTTTTGTTTTTAAAATAATTTAGTAGCAAACTTGATTCATAACGATCATCTGAACCATAACCTGCCATTGCTTTTCCAAACAAACCTTTGTTCTTATCTTCGTCTATAGTTAAGTTAATACTTGCATTGTTGGAAGATGCCGCTGCACCAGTCTGCTCTTCTTTTTTTGTTTTTGTATCAGAAACTTGAACTTTATTTATAATATCGGATGGCAAATTTTGTAAAGCAATTTTTCCGTCTTTATCAAAGAAAGGTTTACCATTTACCAAAACCTGATTTACCTCTTTACCATTAACTGTAATTTTTCCATCTTCATCGATTTCTACACCTGGTAATTGTTTCAATAAAGCTTCAACATTAGCATCTGGTCTTACTTTGAAAGATGATGCATTAAATTCTAAGGTATCGCTCTTAATTGTAATGGGCGGTGCTTCACCCTTAACTATAACTTCATTTAAAGAAGCGACATTCTCCTCTAAAAGAATAGTTCCTAGATTAGTAGTTTCTTGTAATTCATTGAAGCGTTTTTTGTATTCTTTAAAACCTGCATAAGAAATTTTTAATTCTACAGGATACTTTATAGCTGGAATATCAAATTTAAAATCACCATTAGAACTTGATATAGTATAATCTACAACAGTGGAATCTGAAACTTTAGCAAAATAAATAGTTGCTGATTCTAAAGGAACGTTAGGTCCTTTTTCAAGAATTTTTCCAGATATTGAAATTTTGTTTTGGCTGATGGCTATTGAAGAAACGATAACCAATAGTAATGAAAGTAATTTTCGCATTTTGAACTTAATAAACTAGGTCTTTAAGATTTATAAAACTGCGAATTACTCAATTTATTATTGAAATAGAAAAATTCTTACATTTATTTAACATTTACTTCTGACGGAAATAAATATCGATAGGAACTCCAGAAAAATCGTAATTCTCTCTCAATTTATTTTCAATAAAGCGTTTGTATGGTTCTTTAACGTATTGCGGTAAATTAGCAAAAAACACAAACTGAGGCGTTGGTGTTGGCAATTGCATACAATATTTAATTTTAATATACTTTCCTTTAATTGCTGGTGGTGGCGTATGCTCAATAATTGGCAACATCATTTCGTTGAACTTAGACGTAGCAATACGCTGACTTCTATTTTCATACACTTTTACAGCTGCTTCTAAGGCTTTTAATAAACGCTGTTTAGTTAAAGCAGAAACAAATAAAATAGGCACATCAGTAAACGGTTCAATTTCTTTACGAATAATGGCTTCGTATTGTTTCGATGTCATGGTATCTTTCTCAATCAAATCCCATTTGTTAACTAAGATAACCACTCCTTTTCTATTTTTTTGCGCTAACCAAAAGATATTTTGATCTTGACTTTCAAATCCGCGAGTAGCGTCAATCATTAGAATACAAACATCAGAATGCTCAATGGCACGCACTGAACGCATTACTGAATAAAATTCTAAATCTTCTTTAACTTTTGCTTTTCTACGAATTCCGGCAGTATCGACTAATTTGAATTCAAATCCGAAACGGTTATAAGTTGTATCAATAGCATCACGTGTTGTTCCTGCAATATCAGTAACCACAAAACGATCTTCACCAATTAATGCGTTGATGAATGATGATTTTCCAGCATTTGGACGACCAACAACAGTAAATTTCGGTAATGGATTTTCTTCTTCTACTTCTGGTAATTCTGGCAGCACCTCAACTAGCTTGTCTAACAACTCACCTGTTCCACTTCCGTTCATACCCGAAATTGTGAAATATTCGCCTAAACCTAACGAATAAAACTCAACAGCATCAGCAGCACGCATCGCATTATCTACTTTATTGATAACCAATAAAACTGGTTTTTCTACTTTACGCAATAATTTTGCCACTTCGTCATCCATTGGTGTAATCCCCTCTTCTACATCTACTACAAACAAAATAGCATCGGCTTCGTCGATTGCTAATTCAACTTGGCGACGGATTTCAGCTTCAAAAATATCTTCAGAACCTTTAATATATCCACCTGTATCAATTACTGAAAAGGATTTTCCGTTCCACTCACTTTTTCCGTAATTTCTATCACGCGTAACTCCGCTCACTGAGTCTACAATGGCATCACGACGTTGAATTAAACGGTTAAAAAAAGTAGATTTTCCTACATTTGGTCTTCCTACAATGGCTACAATATTGTTCATTTCAATAATTTTGAGTTTGCAAAGATACAATTATGAAGTTAGATTTTAGAATTTAGATTTTAGAATTTGAAGATTCATTAAGTTGTGGAGTTGTTTATGCATTAATTTGTGAATTTGTTAATGCTTTTACTTGTTGATTTGCTTGTTTTATTGTCATTCTGAGCGAAGCGAAAGAATCTCTTTTTTATTTTCTTGTTCTCGATACATCAAACTAAGTAGTTTGATACTCGAACTGACGAAAAATTCGCATTAACGATTGAGCCAAGTACCTCGTACAGGCGAAAGCGTGACCCAGACAAAAGTTTCACTTTTCGTTTGGGGAATGCCCATGATTAAAAAAAATTACTATTTTAGTAGTAAATCTTTTACTATGGAACCGGAAAAGGAACTGAATTTGCGTTTACGTTTTTATAAAACGACTCCTAGAACTATTGCGGAAATTATTGAAAAGAGTAACCAACTTAAGGAAGAATTGGCTCCGGATTTTCATATTAAATCGGTTGATAATCATGTTTGGATTAACATTGGTGTTCGCCGAAGAGAAAAACACTCACCTCATTTACACGTTGAACTAGAAAAAATGGAAGATGGAAACACTTCAGTAAATGGTTTATATGGTCCAGATCCGGTTTTGTGGACAATGTTTATGTTTTTACATTTTATAGTAGCTGGAATTTTTATCATTTTTGGAATGATTGCCTATTCAAAATGGACTTTAAAAGAAAATTTTGGATTTGAGATTGTTATTATGACTTTAATGATTGGTTTGTGGATTGCACTGTATTACATTGCAAGAACCATTCGTAAAAGAGGAATTCCGCAAATGAAAGAATTAGAGGAAGTGATGGATAGGATATTAGATTAGATCAATAAAATTGATATGATAAATATTTATAAAAAACAAGCAAAAATAATTACTCTTTTAATTAGTATTTTATTTATTTTGAGTTGTACTAATTCAAATGAAAATAAGATAATTTACGAAGTTCCTGAAAATACTAAAATAGATATTCAAAATGGGATTTCGAGTTTAGATTTAGATAAATTAGTAGTTTCTATAGATATTTCTGATGATGAAAAATTACATTTATGTTTTAGAGATTATGATGATTCTAAAATTAATCAAATTGCAAAAAAGTCAAATAGATTTTTAAAAATAAATGATTTTTTAATTCCAATTGTATTTAGTGAAGATTTTGTATTACAAAATTCAACAACAATAATTATGAATACTGGATGTAGTTTTCAGCATATTAGTGATATGAATTTACTATTCAATTAAAATTTGATTATTAGACTTCTCGACTCCGCTCGAAGTGACAAAATAACTGAATACTGCGACTGTAAACTGAACCCTATTTCTGATTATACCCGAAACGTCTTAACTGACGATCGTTACTTCTCCAATCTTTATTGACTTTTACATAGGTTTCGATAAAGATTTTTTTGCCAAAGAATTTTTCTAAATCTTCGCGTGCTTGCATGCCTACTTTTTTAATAGCAGTACCTTTGTGACCAATAATAATTCCTTTTTGTGTGTCGCGTTCTACCATAATTACGGCTCGAATGCGAATAATATCGTCTTCTTCTTTAAACTCTTCCGTTTCAATTTCTACTGCATATGGAATTTCCTTATCGTAATTTAATAAAATTTTCTCACGAATGATTTCGTTAACAAAAAAACGTTCAGGTTTATCCGTTAAAGCGTCCTTTGGATAAAAAGGTTCTGATTCTGGCAATAATGCAATAATTCTGTCGAAAACGGTTTGCACATTAAAATTTTCTAAAGCCGAAATAGGAATAATTTCAGCATTTGGCACTTTTTCTTTCCAAAGGTTGATTTGTTCTTCTAACTGTTCTTGGTTCGATTTATCAATTTTATTCAACAATAATAAAACTGGAATGTTAGAGTGAATAATTCTTTTGAAGAAAGCTTCATCTTTCAATTCCTTCTCGCCTATCTCAACCATATAGATTAAAACATCAGCATCTTCAAAAGCATTTTTTACAAAATCCATCATAGAACTTTGCAATTGATACGCTGGTTTTATAATTCCAGGAGTGTCTGAAAATACAATTTGGAAATCATCACCATTAACTATCCCAAGGATTCTGTGACGCGTAGTTTGTGCTTTACTGGTGATGATAGACAAGCGTTCACCCACTAAGGCATTCATTAGCGTTGACTTTCCTACGTTTGGGTTACCAATAATATTTACAAAACCAGCCTTATGCATAATAATCATTTTTTAAAATTAACATTTTAAGCCGAATGTCCACTGGACATTCTCCTCTTAATATCAAATCAATGATATTTACAAAACCTGCTTTGTGATTCATGCTTAAAATTTTAGGTTACAAAGGTAGTCATATCAATTGAATAGTAGAAAAAATAAAAGTTTTTTAGCAAAACCCTTGTAGGTTTGCAAAATGGTTGTATTTTTGCAATCCAAAACAGCGCGGGATAGAGCAGTAGGTAGCTCGTCGGGCTCATAACCCGAAGGTCACTGGTTCGAGTCCAGTTCCCGCTACTAAGTTGGTCACTTCAACCCTTTCAAGAGATTATAGAAGTAGTATTTTGAAAGTATTTTAAACTTCACTGAAACGCACATCGCGGGATAGAGCAGTAGGTAGCTCGTCGGGCTCATAACCCGAAGGTCACTGGTTCGAGTCCAGTTCCCGCTACTAAGTAGAAAAAAGACCATCAAGGTCAGTAAATTAACGGTTTTGAATACTTTTCAAAGCCGTTTTTTTATGTCCAAAATTCTCCGTATTTTAGAAATCGTAAACCAAAACGTAAACGATTTTCAGTTGAAGCCAAAACGAAAATATTCCGAACCTAAGATCTATACTGGCGGTGTAAATATAGCTGCTTGGCACAAATACACTAAAGAAGAACAAGAAAATGCCCTTAAAAAAGAGTGGTTTGTGTATTTTTCTTTTCGCAATCCTAAAACTGGACTTTTAGAAAAACAACCTTTCATAAAAGGTGGCGTTAATTACTATAAAACCAAAGGGGAACGATTAGAGATTTTGGAAACCTATCGTCGAAATCTTTCTAGAATTTTAAAAGAAGGCTATAACCCATACGAAAATGGGGAATCACAAAAAGAGACTATGTCGGTTAAAGACGCTTTTGAATTTGGTTTAAATATTAAAAAAAGCTCCATTACAGAAAACTCATATATTCGTTTTAAATCTAGAATTAAACGTTTTGAAAAATATTTAGAAAGTAGAGGTTTTAGTTATAGATTCATTACATCTGTTGATAAAACTATAGTATTAGATTATTTAAACGAGGTACTCCTCTCCTCTTCTCCCCGTAATCGCAACAATACTAGAACCGATATTAGTACGCTGTTTCAAGTGTTTGAGGATAATGGAATTATTCTTTCAAATTTTATCTCGAAAATAAAAGTTTTAAAAGCACCACCTAAACGAAACAAAACGTATTCGGATTTTAAACTCGAAAGAATACTGGAGTATCTAAAAGAAAACGATCCAAATCTTTTACTCTTTATAAAATTTGTATCGTATAATTTCTTGCGCCCAATTGAAGTGTGTCGCTTAAAAGTGGAAGATATTAATCTTAGAGAAAACAAACTAACTGTAAAAGCTAAAAACAAATTGGTTAAAGAAAAGATTATACCTTCTATTCTAGCCGATGAACTTTCTTTTTTATCAGATTACCAAATTGATAATTACATATTTACTCCAAGTGGAAAGCCTGATAATTGGGAGGCAACAGATGATAACAGAAGAGATTACTTTACTAAACGTTTTAAAGAAGTAAAAGATTTCTTCACGCAAAAAGCAAAAGAGGGCGATAAAGATTTTTTTATTTTGGACAGTAATTATGGGATTTATTCATTTCGTCACACCTACATTACTAAAATTTACCGCGAAATGAGGAAAACACTTTCTCCATTTGAAACAAAAAGCAAACTACTTCATATAACTGGACACAATACTATGGTTGCTCTAGAACAATATTTACGTGATATTGATGCTGAATTGCCTGAGGATTATTCTAATTTGCTTAAATAAGAAAATATTAATGATTTAATTCATTCTAATTAAATGCTTAATATTAAAATTATTGGAAAATAGTTCATGTAATTATCTATTTTACAAGGATAAAGTATTAATTTTTAATTTAAACTTTCCAGAAGTCTTAAATATATAATTATTAAAGATTAATCTACATAAATTTTAAAGATATAAAATCTTTGATCAACTTATAATGTCTTTACAAAAAGCTTCTCAAATGAATTATGATATAACAATTCTGACTTTACTTGGTTTTTGAGTAAAAAAAACGGGGTTTTGGCTGTTTTTTTTAAATTTTTACAATTATTATATTTGAATTTGTATTGTCAAAATCATTGTCTGAAGTTACTAAAATCCAATTATTATTTGAGCATTGTTCTAGATAATAGGCATCGTTAAAATCAATCTCAAAATTATCTAATATATTATCAAAATTAACAGAATTAAAACTATCAGGATATCTTTCAACTAAATCTAGAGATATTATTTTTTTTACAAGTAATTTGACTTCACTTAAAGCTAATTTATACTGACTAGTTGTTTTGTAATCTGATTTAAAATTAGCAGAATAATTTCCAGTTTGTTTTTTCCATTGTTCAAAATCAAATCTTAAATATCTATTTGAAAATTCACTAAGAATTAAGCTTGAAGTAACAATTTGAGAATTATAACTGTAAATTTGTTTAAGAAAACTACTTGATTTGGCTTGTTGACTTGAATTAGTATTAATTAGTGGTGCAAAAAGTGAAATCCAAATATTATTGTCAAAAAAATAAGTTTTGTTTGCTTTAAACTCGTAGTTGTCAAAAGGTATTATAATATTAGGCATAATTAGAATGCAGAGTTTGCAGAATCTTCAAATCCTTTTTTATTAGAAAAATATTCTTGAGCTCTTTTTACAACTTTTTTAAATAGAATCCTATCCTCTGGTGCAACATTAGATAATTTAAGATAAGAATTCAAAAATTCACTATCATAACTTTCATATAACCTCCCAATAGCGGAATTTAAAAAAGCAGTTATAAGAATGTTAATTCCTTGAAAATCCAAATCTACATTTTCTTTTTTTACAAAAGCAGAATTTATTTGTTCGAAAACTTTATTTCCATCATCAGTAGAAACAGCTATTTCAGAATCAATAATTTCTTTAACTAATAAATGCATATTAATTTGGTTGTTTAACATCTAAATATATTAAAATAATTTGTGCAAATGTACAAAGATTTAAAAAATATTTTCAAAATCTTCTTCTTCAATTAGACTATAATAGTTATTATCATTTAAATTAAACCTTAAATTAACTAAAGTTCCGTCAAATGTGTAGTTCAATTTCTTAGTTAATATCTTATTATTAGAAAACTCATAAAATCCATTAGAGGAAATAACTTGAATCTTACCTCCGTTAATTTTAATGAATTCAAATATAATTGATAAACCTAATCCCCCAGGATTGCTACCTGTTTTTGTCGTATTACCTTTTTCCATAGCCCATGCTATAGCTTCTTTAGCTTCAATTTCCTTGCCAAAAAAAATTGAAACATTTTCTTTGATATTTTTACCTTTATCAACAATCGTAAAGTGAAGAGGTTTACTTAGTTTGTTAGGAAAAATCTGTCCACAAGTATGGATGTAGTTACAAAGTCCATGTGTTCTCGCATTTTCATATAATTCAAAGATATTTTCTATAATTCTTTTACCTAAAAGTTCACTATGGGATGGAAATTCTTCTTTACTTAAAAGTTGAGTATTTATATAATTATAAAAATCTTTATCTGCATTTGGGTTAAATTTTTTATAAACTACAGTAGTATCATAAGTATCAGTAACTTTTGTAAATCCGTAAGGTAATACAAATTCATTTTTTCTAAGTACATTGAGTATTCTACTATGAATATTAATTACACTTATAAAATTGTTATTTGTTTCTAAACTTTCAAAAATGGCACCAAACATAGCACATAAGTTAGCTTCAAAAAATTTTACATTTTTAAAATCAAAAACAATATCAGTATAATTATGATCTTTCAGCTCTGACCATAATCTAGAAAAATAATTATAGCCCTCAAACTCACTTTTAATGTTAATGGGTAATTCAATAATCATTTTTAAAACATTTTTAAAACTTCAATAATATTTTTTGCCGTATTGCAGTTTCTTACTTCTTGACCAACACTATAAGTACAATCCTTTTCAAGTACTTTATAGGGTACTTCTTGGTGATGGTTGAATACTTTTTCTTTACCTATCCAGTTTAATGTTGACATATATAATTTATTAAAAAATTATTCTTTAAGGTATAATTGAGAGAATATAAAGTTATGAAAAATACACTTTAATACTAATACCACTCATTTGGTATTAATGCTTCATCTTCGTTGTCCCATTCTCCAACAATGTTAAAACTCTCATCATTTATATCGTGCCATATTTTCTTAGGAACATGTTCCAAAATTATTAATTGAATTTTGAATTCAGTTCTTTTCATAAACTCATATACTGCCTTAAATATCATTTTTGTGTCTTCAATGTCTTTTGAAGTATCATCAAATTCTTTTGGATAATATACTTGACTTGGCTGGTCTAAAACAAGAAAGCTAGGTATAAAGTTATGTTTGTTTACTTCTTTTAACTTATAAAAAAATTCATGCATACCAAAAATTGTGGCTAAATGATAACCCATATAGTTTGCTCCTGAACCAATTCTTGATAAGAAAAACTTATTTTTATCTACTGTGTCTTCAATTTTGATTCCCAAACTTTCAGTTGGATCAAAATAAACTTTTCTTTTGTAGTTATCTTCAATAGGTAAGTGTTTTAAATAATCTGTAATTGTTTTACTTAGCTTTTCTAATGAATGCTTTTTATCAAATTTCTTTTGTAGAATTGCTAGCCTTTGTTTTTTAGACGCAATATTTTCTTCAAGCTTTCTTATTTCTAAATCAAGTTCGCTTGATGGAGATATTTTCTCTAAGTTTTCAATTACATGTTCTATTTTACCAATGAATTCATAAATATCTCTAATTGAGGTATTGTTTTTTTTGTTTGATAGTAAAAGATTTAAGTTTAAGTCAATATCAAATATTTTCTTTTCAATTCTTTTAATTTCTTTACTTAAGTCTTGTTTTTCTTTTTCAAAACTTAATTCATTTGATTTTGATTTACTTAAAATTTGTAAATTCTTCTGTTTTTCATGATTTAGCTTTAATAGGGTGTCAACTGCTTTGTTGTTTTCTGAACCACAAAAAACACAATTATTTGTTCCATTTCTTTCTAAAAACCACTCAATAGGTCTTAACCTTATATCTTTTTCAATTGCAACTTCATTAATATAGTTGTTCTTTGAAGAATCAATTTCGTTTATTTTATTGAATTTGAATTTTAAATTATCAAGTTCTCTGGTTAATTCATTTCTTTGATTGTTCAATTCAATTGCTTTTTCAGAAAATCTAAATGCAGAACCAACTTCGTATACATTTCCTTTATTTACAGAGGACACAATTGAGTTTAGCTCACTTTTTATTGCATCTACAGAAGAATTATTTATGTCTAAATCAGATTTTGTCAAACCATAAGATACAGCCTTTGCGTAATAATTATAAACATCAGATTGCCAAGTTTTATATTGGTCTTTAATGTTTTGAAGCTTGTTTATTTTTTCCTTTCTTTCTTTATCAATTACATCAATCTCATTTTCAATTTCAATAATCTCATATGATTTGTAGCCAAGTAGTAAAGGAAATATTGTTCTTAACTTTTGTAAATGTTCCCAAGAATCAGTTTTAAAAAACATAGTTGCAGGATTGGCAATAATGTTTTGTGTTTGAAAATGAAATGCTGCAGTATCTCTAAAACTAGCAGTTGAATTAAAATTAGATTCTTTTATAGTTGTTTCAATGTTTTTAAAACCAGATAAATTGTTCATAACAATTTTAAAATGTTCAACATTTGTTGAATAATTCTCTTTGTTTATTAACCATTCATTAGTTCTTAACTCGTTTTTTTTATCATTACCATCTTCTTCAGGATAAAAATACATCTTTGATTTATGAGAATCATAATTTTCTCTACCTATAAAATAGTTTCTTCCATTTATATTTACATAAAGAGCAAAAACTTCTGTTGTTTTTCTAATAAGTCCAATTGGAATATTGCAGTCCCCACTTCCCAAGCAATAATCTATTATGGTTATTATGGCTGATTTTCCTTTCTGACTTGTCCCAGTTATGATATTAATTTTATCCTCTTTGAAAGTCAAAATTTGAGGAGTTAATTCATGGTTTTTCGGGTAAAGTATAATGTTCTTTATATGTAAATTCATTAGAATCGAATATTAAGTTCAATTTGAATATTTTTTTCGTCAGTTTTAGCAAAAATGTTTCCAATTTTCGTTGCTGAATCCTGAATGTTTTTTATGATGTTTTCTCTGTCTTTATTTGCAGGAATACTTATTTTTTTATTTATAAATTCTTCATTTAAAATAATTTCATTGTCCTTATTTATGCTAAGTAAATTTTTACTAAATGCTAAATTCAATGAATCAAGAGTTTGTGATGACATTTTATTAGCTCTTTCATGTAAGCCAAGAACAATACTTTTATTTTTTAGAATTGCATTGTAAAGTTCTCTTGATGACTTAAAGGTTTTCATAGTGTCTTTGTGATAAACAAGTGGAAGAACAAAAAATAAATATTCTATTTTTGGGTAATTTGATTTAGATTTTTTTGTTGATGCTACTTTATAATATCCTTGAGTGAAGCTATGACATGCCAATGCTCCAATTGCAACATTTTGAAAAACATTGTATGGATTTAGTTCACTATTCGTTGCTTTTTCAATCATTATTCAGAAAATATTCTTTCCATTTTGGATGCCACCCAATTTCAGGAATATTAGACAATCTTAATAAACTCCCATTCTTTATATACTTATTTTCAGAATTAAAAGCATAACCTAACTTAAATGTAGTTTCATAATTCTGCATAACTTCCTTATAAACTTCTATAGCAATATCATTCAATTCATCTTCAGAATAATCCTCAATTTCTTTTATCAGCTTTGAATTAAAAGTTAATTTCCAGTCTTCTTTACATTTATCCATAAACTCTAAAAAATCTTCTTCTGTAAAATTTCCTTTGTCTATAACATACAAAAGCTCAATTTCATATTTGATAAAATCTTCAATTGCTGTATTAATAAAGTGTTCCTTTGATTCCCTTCTAATTTTTAGAACATCAATTTGTTTAACAAAAAGTTCATCCTTTTTGTTGTCAATTTCTGTGTTGTCAAATTGTATTTCTTTTTTAGCTCTAAAAATAGCATTTACTATATCAGGACTTTGAATACAAAGTTTGAACCTTTTGTCTAATTCAGTTTTTTTAAATTCGGCTTCATTATTGTTTTTCCATTTGGAATATGATGAGTTTATTAGCCATCCAATTAAATCATCAAAAATTCTATCTTGTTGAATTCTATCGAATGAAGTTATATTCAATTTTGATATTACAGTGTCTTTTATTTCTAAGCATTCATTTACTTCTATATTATTTAGTATTTGTTTGAATTCATTTTCATTCTCTAAACAAAAGGAAATTTTTGTAATCACTTTACTTATGTATGTCCCTTTTTTTGAGCCTTTATTTTTATAATTCGATAGCTTTTTTTCTTGATTTGATAATATTTCAATTATTTTATTTTTTGAAACCTCATAATTTTTGTTTGATAAGATTTCTATTAAAGCTCCATTTTTCCTAATTGAGTTGTTTGTGGTACATATAAACTTTGTTTTGTCATTAAAAGTATTATTTTTCAATTTTAAAACCCATATTTCTAGTGTTCTCCATAAGTCAATACTAGTGTCTTCATATGCGGATTTTTTTTCTAAAAAACTATGTTTATCCTGTTCACTGATTAATACAGAACAATCAGAGTGTACTGCTACATCATCAACTTTTTCTATTGTTATATAATTGTCTTTTTCTGTTATATCACAAAGGAGTAGTAATGCTCTTTGAAATTGAAAAATAAATCCAGAAATTGAGCCTTTTGCTGAATCATTCATAGTAATGAATTGTGATTAAAAACAAAAATATAACATTTTATGGATTATTAGCTAGGATTTTATAGGATTTTTTTTTAAACATTAGAATAAAGATGTAAATAAACTTCTAAATTAATATTGAGTTAAAAAATAAATTTATAAAACTACAATAGTGAATTTATTGTTCAATAAAGTTTTTATAAAAGCAAAAAATTTACATTATTAATATCCATAATCCTCAAACTTTATAATTCTAATTCTTCCTCAACTTCCTCAAAAGATATTCTGTAGCTTCAGCATCAGAGATAAGCGGTTTCTTTTTAGCTTTTTTTGTAGTAGTAAAAGAAGCCGATACAACACCCAACATTTTTATTTTGTTTAATAAATTTTACAACCTAATAAAAAGAAACATCCCGAATTATCGGGATGTTTCTTTTTATATTAAAATTAACTACTTAACAATAAATTCTTCTTATAATTGAAATCTCCTATAATTTTACATTCAAAATCAAAAACAAAGCCTTTATGAAAAAAACAATCAGAAATTGTACTAAAATTAATTTCATCCTTATAAAAAACTTTGAAATCTTTAATTCTTAATAAATCAAAGTAAAAAGGGACAAAATACGAGTCTTTAAATTTATTTTTTAAAAACAAATCAACCTTATTAAATATATCAATAAATTCATTTTCATGAGGCGAAACAATAATTTCTTTAATACCTATCCCTTTTTTGAAAATATTTAAATAAGGATGATATACATTAATTTTACCAATTTTAACTATTTGAATTGAATAAAAATTATCTAATAGACTATAAAAAAAATGGAGTTCAAATGATTCTTCAATAGTATTCTTTAAAATAATTTTACCTCCAACATTTGGTACAAGACCATGAGTTGCATTTATTACTTTTAGTTTTAATAAATCTTCAATTTTATCAAAGCAATCATTTTTCCAAATTTTATTAAAATTTTCTAAATTTAAAATATTCTTTTCAATTTTATCATTTATTAGATCTATCCCATTGTTTGATTCATAATATATATTCAAAACATTAAATATTAATGGAAATTTGTTCTTAATGCTTGATATTTCGATTTCAGTAAATTTCATTATTTATTATGGGCAATAGACTGCTGGAGTATGAGGTATACTTCCAATACATGGGTTTGTAGAAATTGTTGAACCTGGCTGCATTAATGCAATATTAATACTTAGAAACTCAATTAGCAAACTTTTTAATTCTTGATAAGATGGAGATGTAATTGTGTAAGTCGCATTTAAAAAAGAAAAAACCTCATTAATTGTTACATTCCAAGCAGTATTAAAAACTGAAGAAGCTTGGGAAGGTGCTGTATATGGAATTGTTACACAAAGAGAATTTAAAAACTCAATATTCATTCCTACATGCCCTCTTCTAACACTCATCCCTAATCCAGAAATATTTGCAACTGATGCATTTCCAACTGTAACGAAATTATAAGATCCGCATAATTTATTTTTATGTGCTATATTATCATCCTCATCCCATGTATCACTAGTAAAATCAAATAGAAACTCTTGAAAGTTTTCTACTTCATTATTCATAATAGCTACAAAAGCTAAATTAAAAAAAGCGATACTATCTTCAGAGTAATTGTTTTGAATAAAATAATTTACAATTTTCTTTTTATCTGTTGTATCTAAACCATCCCACCAGCTTAATTGTACCAATGATAAATTTGAAATAAATTCTGATAATTCAGACGAAAACTCTATACAGTCAATACAAGGTGAAACAAATGTAGTATTTAACAATTCAATAACAGAATCATAAATAGTTGAGTTACTGCCAGTAGATGTTGAACCTCCTGTAGGACCAGAGCCAGTTGTCCCTGATGTTCCTGTAGATGTTCCAGTACTACCTGAATCTCCAGAAGTAGTGGTACTTCCTCCACCTCCACCATCAGCTAAACAACTCATATTAATATTAACAACTTCATAAGTTATTGAACCTCCAAAATCAGCGACACACTCATCTGGATTATTGTCTCCTTGATGAATAATTGTATTACCATTTGCATCTGTACAAGTACTGTAAGTTACTGAGCTTACATCAACGCAATTACTAGAAACACTCATTTTTGAAGAAGTGTCTAAATCAGTAATTGATGTGGGAATAACATTATCTAGAGTTCCTCCGCTTGCTAAAATATCAATTTGAGTTTGTGTTAAAGTGTATTCAGAAATAAATGCTTTGTAACTTCCGTCATCTGTAAGAACTAAAATTAAATTTTCAACTTTTGTTAAATCCTCTTCACTTAATACGCTCATAGTTATTGTCTCAGATTCAGGAGTTTCATTTACAATTATATTAGTTGTATCAACATACATTTCAAATTCTTCGTCATAAACAACTCTACTATTTAAAGCTAAAGGATTTTTCTTAGCTAAAGCACTTTTCAGTTCTTCAACTGCTTTTCTGTTAGACTTAAATTTTTTATAGCTAATTTTTTTTACACTAACTTGTTGTTGTATTTTACTTTGATAATTTTGATCTTCATAAAGATCTTTTTCACATGAATAAAAGAATGCTACTAAAAAAACTAGTAGGCTTGCAATAATTTTAAATTTGTTTCTCATCATTAGTATTTATTAAATTAATAAATTAGTTACATATACTATGAGTAGATTAAGGATTAAAAGGTTGGAAACATCAAAAATAAATAAGACTACACCTAACTTGGATACAGATTTTCTGTAAAAAATGTTAAAGTTTTTAAATTTTAGTTTCCCATAAAAACTAAAAACGAAAAAAAAATAAATTATTGTAATTGTTGTTGTAATTATTGAAAATAAAATATGAATTGATAATAACTGTTGTCTAAAGTCATTTTTAAATAGTTAAAGTTTCCTTAATTTCCTAAAAAGATATTCAGTAGCTTCCGCATCGGAGATTAGCGGTTTCTTTTTAGATTTTTTTGTAGTAGTAATAGAAGCTGAAACAACACCCAACATTTTATACAGCCTTTCGACTTCCTGTTGAGGAAG
This sequence comes from Flavobacterium okayamense, assembly GCF_019702945.1. Classification (NCBI taxonomy): domain Bacteria; kingdom Pseudomonadati; phylum Bacteroidota; class Flavobacteriia; order Flavobacteriales; family Flavobacteriaceae; genus Flavobacterium; species Flavobacterium okayamense. The sequence goes on along the minus strand of NZ_AP024749.1, from coordinate 1,366,266 downwards.
GGCTTGTATTACGTTGTATGCTGTTTCGGCTTTCATTGTTTTTGTTTAATTATCGTCTCAGTCTTGGTCTAGGATTTTTCTTTATTTCATTTCCTCGATTTTCTTTAAAAGTATGTGTTGATTCTTGATTAAAACTTTGGCTGTTTCTGTTAATTGATTGGACAAGTCTTGTTGTTTCTCGTTGATTTTCTTTAATTCTTCCAGTATTTTTGAGAATAACTGGATCGATTCTGTTTTGTTCATATAATTTAATTTTAAGTTTATTCCATGAAAGATGGTTTCTGTTTACTTGACTTCCTTTATAAGTTTTTCCTTTGTACTCAAAGGAAATACCCGATATCTTTCCCTCTTGGCTCGCATTAAGTTTTATATTAACTTTTTTCTCTTTAAGCTTCTTCTCAAATTCAAAAATGGATAGATTATGCTTTATAATTTCATTTATGATTCTTTGAAGTTCTAATCTTTCTGGAGCTTCACCTGTTCGTAAACATTTTTCAATTTCGCCTTTAGAAAGTACATTTGTTACTTTACCTTCTTTCAAAACGGTTAGATTATATTTTAATTCTAATTTTCTAACTATTGCTTCACTTCGTTTATAATCATGTGAATCGCTAACAACATCACCAGAGAACTTCACGCGATTCGCAACTATGTGTATATGAGAATGATCTCGATCTAAGTGTTTATAAATTATATAATTGGTATCAGTGAACTTCATTCCTTCTAAATACTCTCGAGCTAGGTCTGTAAATTCCTTATCTGAAAGCGAATCGGTATAGGGTAAACTAAGCGATGTATGATAAACTGCTTTCGATAAATTTGGTCGTAATTGTCGAACTACATTAAATTCTTTTGTTTGCATAACCACTTTACGGGAAGCCAAATTAGTGTCCAAGACAATAGCTTCTCCTTTATCTACTTTACCTTGATTGTATTTCAAAACGCCATAGAAGTCCCTACCGATTTTTTTATTTGCAATCATCCTAAAAGTTCTGTTTTAATTTGATTTAAAATTTCTTTCAATTCTCTTAAATCTCGATTGAATACGTATTTCTCAAGAAAGTTTTGGTTATTTCGTTTCGCTAGCTGATTTACATTATTTCCAATGCGACTAAGCTCAATCAATAACTCACGATTAATTGGAGACAAAGCATGTTTGGGTAACTGTTTATTCAATGCTCTTTTTCGAACATACTCTACAACCGATATTCCATAAGAGTTTGCCTGATTTTCTACAAAAACCTGTTCTTCAGCAGTTAACCGTATATTAACCTGAAAAATCTTTAGCTTAAATATTTCTGATTTTGGTCGTGCCATAATTTCTATTTTAAAAATTTCAGGTTTTCGATAGCAATAACATAAAAAAGAAAACCCATCTAAATTCATTCGTTGGAACAAATTTAAATGGGTAAAAAATGAAAAAAATGGTTTATCGTACAAGAAAAAATGTACGATAAAATTATCTAACTGTTTCTATTTCAATAAATCTATTTTAAAAATTCTTTAATTAACAAAATAAAACTTCATCATATATTTCAATCAGATTTTCAAGTGCTTCATCATCATGAAAAAAAATCTTTGCTGGATCCATTAAAATTTTCAATGACAGTTTATAATGTTTCTTTGCATAAGGATTATACTCAAAGTGACTACAGGGGTTTTTCGGATGGATTTTTTGTGCATTGTTTAATCCTTCAAATGTTCTATTTTCAATCTTAAATCTAGAATTAGCGTGATTTATTAATTTTTTTAAATCTATTTCAACTTTGTTATAAGAATCAATATGATAATATTTTTCTTGAAGAATTACAATTAAAGCTCTTCGCATTGAAAGTGATTCCCTTAAAATAATTTTAAACCCCTTTAATTTATTAGAACACTCTCTTAAATCTTCTTGAAATGACTTTAATTCTTCCAAATCATATATCCTATTTTTACGAATAATCAGATAATTTTTTAAAGAAATACCTTCTAAAGCATCAATTGCTTCATCTAAATTTAGATATAAATTCAAATTAATCATAGTTTATGCCCTCCTCGACCTTTGTTTATTTCCCAATTCATATTTAAGGTTTTATTTATTGTAACTCTATATATTTCTCGATTATTATCAATTTTAAAAAAATCATTTTTTACGATAGAATTTACAAATGCGTAATCTATAGCTGCATTGTCAGATTTTAAGATAGCATTTTTTATAATGAACATTAAAAAAAGATATTCATCTACTGATAAATCTGGATTTACCATTTTTATATTATCAGCAATTAATTTCAATGGCTTTGGAGTGTTTTCAATTCTTTTTTTAATTTTTTCATAGTTAAAAATATTGTTCACATCAAGAATTACTTTTGTATACCGCTGTAAAAAAAACTTTCCATACTCTATTTTTCTATAAGCCATATAATCAATAAGAGCTTGTTCAACAAAATCATGTAATTCATTATCTAGCAGTATGTTTGATATATCATAACTATTATTTAATAACTCATTGTACCAATTCAAATAGCTTCGATCCAAATTCTCAATCATTAGCCATCCAAATTCTATAGTAATGTTTGATGAAAAATAAACGTGATTAAGCATTTGAAATCCTTTTAAATTAATTTGCCCAGCGAATTCTGGGAAAAGGTATTTAATTGTAAATAGATTTGACAAAATGGATTTGAATTCATCTTCTGTTAAATTAACTGTTTTCTTACTGTTATATGTATTGTACTTTTTTTCAATTTTTGAAAAAGGAATATGGTTAAAATATTTATATTCAAGTGCTTTTATTTGCATGAAAAATTTATTTTTTGTTCAAAAATAAACAAATATTTTAAATATAAAAATCTGATATTCAATTACTTACATATAAAATATTTATAAAAAAATTAAAATATAAATATTATTTATATGTCTTTTAAAAGCATAAAGACATACTTTTTAAATAATGAATTAAGCATCAATTATTTAGGAATAAACACTAGATAAAAGTGTGTAAATAAAACCTTGTAAAATGAAACATTTTTTTATTTTTTTTCTGATTTTTTTTCTGATTGAAAAGAAAATAGCATCTAATTTCAAATTGTAAACAGTGAAAATTCAATATCTACTTGTTTTGAATTTATAGAAGTTAAAAATATTGGGGTGTGGGGTGCAACCCTGCCAAGCCTGCGACTGAAGGGAGCACGTTTTCGCTAGCGAAAACATGGCTTGCTTCATGACAACCCGAAAGTTTGGAGTTCCTCAGTTTTGGTCATTTGATTGTATTTAAAACGAATAGGAAATTACTCTGTAATTAGTTCTATTGCATCTAAGATTTCTGAAATAGTTTCTTTGTTTAGAACGCTTAAATCAATTTCGTTTGCTAATCTTGAAATTTGATTTTGTAACATTTCTTGTAGCTCTTCATTCAAACCGTTTTTTTCAGGCTCATATAACTTATGAGCAAAATATCTTCCTAGCTTTTCTTCGAACTCTTCTTTAGTGTATTTAGAGCCATCTTCATTTTCAAAATCATCAATATGAATTAGGTAGTTTTCATTTAAAGTTAAAAACTGAAGTGCTGTTAAATCATTTTCATCTAATTCATTTAAAAATGTATTAATATAATTTTCAACTTCTACTAAAGTGTCTGGATAAATATCTCCTTGGTAATAATATATTGTTTCTAGTAATGGATTAATATGTTTTGCTTTAAGTTTTGAATTTTCTTTAGAACAATTGGGAAATGAAAAAGTGAATAGAAACTCTTTTATTAAATTTCTTTTTGCGTATCTAGATAATACTTCATTAATCTGTTTAGTAACAATTAATTTTTCATCTACCGTAATCATATGTTTCAACTTAATATTAAACCAAAGTTTTGTCTCTTGTGCACTGGGAAAGTATATCTAAATATTCATTCTCAGTGATTTCGCTATCATTTATAAAATTAGTTAAAAATAGGTCTGATAAAAAGATAGCGAAAAACTTTTTAACGAAATAATTGACATCATTTTGAGTATAATATTCTGCAATTTTATCCATTATACCATTTCTAATTGCTGAAATATAATTGATATCATAATTAGAAACTCCATGCTGTACATCATAAATCATAGTTCCAATAAATGCATCATTACTTAAAATAATTTGGATTACTGTATATCGATCGTTTAGATCAAAATCCTTTAAAATACTTTCTGAATGATCATTTATATATGTTTCAACCAATGTAAAATCAGCTTTAGTATTCTTCTTTGTATCTAGAAAACCTTTACATAAATCTGCTTTTCCATTTTCAAATTTTGGTTCATCAAATTTGTCAAATAAGATTTGATTAATTATGGGTTCTACTATTTTGTAATTAATGTGAATAAATTCTAACATGATGAAAATATTTGAAGTTTATATTTTCAAATATAATAAAAAATGCCTTGCAAACAACCCCTAAAATACAATCACTTGTAAACAATGTTTTTTGTTGATTTTTGTTCTATGTCTAGAACAAGAAAAAATCCAATACCTGAAATTGTAGTTTTATTTGGCAAACGAATAAAAGAATTACGCTTAGAAAGGAAGATGTCACAGATGGATGTGGGAGCTGCTTTAGGAATTGATAGGGAAAATATTAGAAAATATGAAAAGGGGCTTCAGGAGCCAAAATTATCTACTATTATAAAATTTGCGGAATTATTTGAAGTAGATTTTGAAAAATTGGTTTCAAATAGTTAATAATTATATTTTTAAATAAAATCATAATACCTATTAGCAATCACTTCTTATAAAGTTATATTTTTTCCTAAGTTTTTGATAAAATAAGTTAAAAAATCTCCTAAATAATTTCATACTGACTACTTAGCTTTACAACTATTTAAATTTTGAAGCTAATTTATTTAATTCAAAATAACAAGTTTATAGCTTTTGAATAAATAATTTACTAATTAAAATCGTATTAAATATATTTATTAACAAAATTTAAGTTTAAATTGTTGATTACTATTTATTCAAACAAGACTAAAAAGTCTTTTTAATATTTAAATTTGTTAAATACCACAATTAAAATTCAGCAGTATGAACAAATTTGTAATCAAAAGAAATGGCACGTATTTACCATTTGAACCTTTCAAAATAGAAGAAGCCATCACAAAAGCTTTTGCCAGTGTAAGCGAAACTTTAAATCTAAAAGTTATTGAAACGGTGTTCCAACTGTTATCGCATGAGGACACTTGGGCAGTTGAAGATATTCAAGATAAGATTGAAAAAACGCTTTACGAATACAGTCATTATGAAGTGATGCGTTCTTTCATGTTGTTCCGTCATACTCGAAAACTGCAGCGCGAACACGTTTTAGGATTAAATGACGATACCACTTATGTCGGTAGCACTCAAACCATAGAAGAATACACCAACCAAACCGATTGGCGCATCAATGCCAACGCTAATACTTCGTATTCCAACGCAGGTTTAGTCAATAATGTCGCTGGAAAAATCATTGCGAATTATTGGTTAGACAAAGTTTATTCGAAAGAGGAAGGCTATGCGCATCGTAATGGCGATATTCACATTCACGATTTAGATTGCTTGACAGGTTATTGTGCGGGTTGGAGTTTGCGCGTTTTATTAAATGAAGGTTTTAACGGTGTTCGTGGCCGAGTGGAAAGTCGTCCTCCTAATCATTTTAGAGAAGCATTAGGACAGATGGCGAATTTCCTTGGAATTTTACAAAGCGAATGGGCCGGAGCTCAAGCGTTTAGTTCATTTGATACGTATTTGGCGCCTTATGTTTTCAAAGATAATTTATCGTATGAGGATGTTTTAAAAGCGATTCGAAGTTTTGTTTACAATTTGAATGTCCCAGCACGTTGGGGACAATCGCCGTTTACGAATATTACTTTAGATTGGGTAGTTCCTGACGACTTAAAAGAGCAAATCCCAACTCGAAACGAACAGCATCTTTTCAAGGGCAATACTTCAGAAGATTTTATAAAAAGAGCCAAAGAAAGAGGCGTTTCAGACATAACCGAAATGCGTTACGAACATTTTCAAAAAGAAATGAATCTCATCAACAAAGCCTATTATACGGTTATGACCGAAGGCGATGCGCATGGACAACCGTTTACCTTCCCTATACCAACAGTTAATATTACTGAAGAGTTTGATTGGTACGGAGAAAACACCGATATTCTTTTTGAAAATACAGCGAAAATTGGTTCGTCTTATTTCCAGAATTTCATCGGAAGTCAATATACATATGATGAAAACGGCAATAAAGTTGAAAATCCAAATGCTTACAAACCGAATGCCGTACGAAGCATGTGCTGCCGTCTCCAACTCGATTTACGCGAATTATTAAAAAGAGGAAACGGTTTATTCGGAAGTGCAGAAATGACCGGAAGTATCGGTGTCGTAACTATTAATATGGCGCGTTTGGGTTATTTGAACAAAGGCAATAAAGCCAAATTATATTCCGATTTAGATCGTTTGTTAGAAATTTCGAAAGCAACTTTAGAGAAAAAACGCGTTTTCATTCAGGAAATGTATGATAGAGGATTATTTCCGTATACCAAACGTTATTTGCCTCATTTCAGAAATCACTTTTCTACAATTGGTGTGAACGGAATTAACGAAATGATTCAAAATTTCACCGATGGAAAAGAAGATATCGTTTCGGATTACGGAATGGCATTCGCAACCGAAATTTTGGAACACATTCGAACCAAAATGAGAAATTATCAAGAAGAAACAGGCAATTTATACAACTTAGAAGCAACTCCAGCAGAAGGAACTACATATCGTTTTGCTAAAGAAGATAAAAAACGTTATTCCGATATTATTCAAGCGGGAGAAGGCGAAAATATTTACTATACAAACAGTTCGCAATTGCCAGTTGATTACACCGAGGATCCTTTCGAAGCTTTGTTATTACAAGACAATTTACAATGTCAATACACTGGAGGAACAGTTTTACACTTGTATATGAATGAAAAATTGAGTTCGGTAGAAGCGTGTCGTAATTTCATTAAAAAAGTGATTACGAATTTTAAATTGCCTTACATCACGGTAACCCCAGTTTTCAGCGTTTGTCCGAAACACGGCTATTTGAATGGCGAACACGAATATTGTCCAAAATGCGATGAAGAATTATTAGCAACCTTAAAAACAACATCCTATGCAAACACAAACCACTGAAGCTTTGCTTCAACACAATGAAAAAAGAACCAAATGTTTGGTGTATACACGAGTAATGGGCTATCACAGACCCGTAGAAAGTTTTAATATTGGAAAAAAAGGTGAACACAAACAACGAACCCACTTTAGAGAATGTAAATCTTGATTTTCTAAACAAAAAAGCCATTCATAGTTTTACACCCTTCACTCTACTAGATTATCCCGATAAATCGGCTTGTATCTTATGGTTTGCAGGGTGTAATATGAAATGTGATTATTGTTACAATCCCGAAATAGTTTTCGGAAAAGGCTCTTTTTACTTTTCCGAAATTGTTTCATTTTTAAAATCGAGAAGAAATTTGTTGGATGCCTTAGTTTTTAGCGGGGGAGAATGTTTGATTCACAAAGACGTTATTCCATTCATCAAATTCGTAAAAAGTTTAGGCTTTTTAATCAAAGTGGACACCAATGGAAGTCAACCAAAAGTACTCGAAAAACTAATAGAAGAACAGCTAATCGATTATGTGGCTTTGGATTTTAAAGGTCCTAAAGAAAAATTCTTTACGATTACAAAATCGGATTTTTATGCTCAATTTTTAAATTGTTTTGAATTGCTTCAATCGAGTTCCATTCCGTTTGAAGTTCGAACTACTTATCATTCCTCTTTATTGAATCCAGAAGATATTGCTGCAATGCTAAACGTTTTATTAGAATTAGGTTACGAAAAAAACTATTACATTCAAAATTTTAGAAATTATCAAAACACGATTGAACCACTACCGGATTCGCAATTAATTTCTGAAAAGGATATCCATCACAATATGACTAAAATCATATTTCGATGATTTAAAATGACTAACTTTGTGCAAATTTTAACTATGTTTTCAAAAACTTGTGAATATGCCATACGAGCTACTATTTACATTGCCTCAGAATCGTTTGCTGGCAAGCGTTGCGGTATTCGAGACATTGCCAGAAAAATTGAATCGCCAGAGCCTTTTACTGCCAAAATTTTACAACGTTTAGTAAGAGTCGACATCATAAAATCGATTAAAGGAAATGGCGGAGGATTTGAAATAGATAAGGTACAATTGAAACACATTAAATTAGAACAGCTCGTAAAAGCTATCGACGGAAATGACTTATTTGACCGATGCAGTTTAGGACTTCATGATTGTTCCGACAAACAACCTTGTCCTTTTCATCATAAGTACAAGCCATTGCGTGAAAATTTAAAGAAAACGCTGAAAGAAACCTCTCTTTTGGATTTGATTAGTGAATTCAATACGGGAGATACTTTCCTTAAGCTTTAAAAAATTTAATTAAATAAAAGATAAAAACGTCCTCTAATGAAAACGACTTCGGATTTAAAAGAGAAAATTCTTGAATTGAAGAAAAGAAAAAATGCGGTAATTCTGGCGCATTATTATCAAGAAGAAGCCATTCAAGAAATTGCTGATTTTGTGGGTGATAGTTTAGAATTATCGAGAAAAGCATCGCAAGTTGATGCTGATATCATCATTTTTGCTGGCGTTTATTTCATGGCAGAAACCGCTAAAATTGTCAATCCAAATAAAAAAGTAATCGTTCCCGATGTAAAAGCAGGTTGTTCCCTTGCCGATGGTTGTCCACCAGATGAATTCAAAGCTTTCTTAGAAAAATATTCGAATCATACCGTTGTTACTTACATCAATTGCACAGCAGAAGTTAAAACCTTAACCGATATTGTTTGTACTTCTTCCAATGCAAAAAAAGTAATTTCATCTATTCCAGAAGATCAGCCCATTGTTTTTGCTCCTGATAAAAATTTAGGCAAATATTTAATTGCTGAAACGGGAAGAGATATGGTTTTATGGGAAGGCTCTTGCATTGTTCACGAAGCATTTTCATTAGAAAAATTAATCGATTTATATAAAAAACATCCAACCGCTACCATTATTGCTCATCCTGAATCGGAAACGCATATTTTGAAAGTAGCACACTACATAGGTTCGACTTCAGGCATGTTGAATCATGTAAAAAACAGTCCAAAAGACACTTTTATCGTAGCCACAGAGGCGGGAATTTTACACCAAATGCAATTGGATAATCCAACCAAAACATTAATTCCAGCGCCTTCAAAAGAAGACAATACTTGTGCGTGCAGCGAATGTGCGTTTATGAAAGTCAACACCTTAGAAAAACTCTATCAATGTTTACAAGATGAAAGTCCAGAAGTAAAACTAAATAATGAAATAATTGAAAAAGCAAGAATACCAATTTATAAAATGTTGGATTTAAAATAAAATAAGAATGCAAATTTTAAAAACCGATATACTTATTTTAGGAACCGGACTAGCAGGTTTATCATTAGCAAAATATACAAATGAAATAAATCCTAAAATTAAAATTACTTTACTTACTAAAACATCAATTGATAAATGTAATACCTTTTATGCTCAAGGCGGAATTGCTGTAGTACATAATTTTATTAAGGATAGTTATGAAAAACATATTGAAGACACTCTAAAAGCTGGAAAAGGATTTTGCGATGTTGATGTGGTTAATAGTGTGGTTAAACAAGCTCCTGATAGATTAAAAGAATTACTTTCATGGGGAATTGAATTAGATAAAAATCAAAGTGGTGAATTAGATTTGGGATTAGAGGGCGGTCATTCTCAAAACCGCATTGTCCATTATAAAGATAAAACAGGATATGAAATCGAAACCAAATTAGTTCCATTAATAAAAAATCTTCCTAATATATCAATTAAGACTTCTTTTTTTGCAACAGATTTATTAATTAAAAACAATACTTGCATTGGAGTTGTAGGCTTTGATGATAAAAATGAACCTACAACAATTTATACAAAAGCAGTAGTTTTAGCAACAGGAGGTTCGGGACAAGTATTTGGTGTAACTTCCAATCCCTTTGTTTCTACAGGTGATGGAGTCGCTATGGCATTTAGAGCAGGAGCTAAATTAGTTAATATGAAATATATTCAATTTCATCCTACAGCTCTATACGAACCAAATAAAAGTCAGGCTTTTTTAATCACTGAAGCAATTCGAGGATTTGGAGCTCATATTTTGAATAATAAAATGGAACGTTTTGTATCTCAATACCATCCTGATGGTGAATTAGCCACACGAGATGTTGTTTCGAAAGCCATTTCTGATCAAATGAAAAAGGAACATTCAAATCACGTTTGGCTCGATGTAAGGCATTTACCAATACAAACTTTTAAAATGAAGTTTCCAAAGGTTTATAATTATTGCCTTGAAAATGGGATTAATATTTCTAAAGATTTAATACCAATTGCTCCAGCAGCACATTATCAATGCGGAGGAATTGATGTAGATAGTAATGGAAAAACATCAGTTAAACAATTGTTTGCCATTGGAGAATGTTCGCATACTGGACTTCATGGCTCAAACAGATTGGCATCGAATTCATTATTAGAAGCAATGGTTTATTCCCATAGTTTGGCAAATTATTTAACAAATAACATTCACAAAACAAGAATAAAAACAACTAACAATATTAAAATAGTTAATAAGTACATTCGTCATGAAGATATATTAGAGTTTAGAAATCTAATTCAAAAGTTTATGACGTATGATACAATCTTTAGAACAACTGAAAATCTTGAAAGTAAATATCAATCAATAATCGAAATTGAAAATAGATTTTTAAAAAAATTTAAAGATTATAATTTCCATCCATACTTATGTGAAACCTATAATTTAATTCAAACAGCATTAATTATTTTAAAGGATAAAATGAATGAAACAACTACTAAAAAATAAATTAAGTTCAATATTAAATATTTTTAACTATCCTAAATATGTCTTTATAGGCTTAATCCTAAGTTTCATCTTATATAGTCTATCAATTTATTTATTGCCTTTATTTTCTAACAATCATACGAATAATCAAGATATTGAACTAAGTAATAAAGGTCGATTAGTTTGGCAACAAAACAATTGTCATACTTGTCATCAATTATATGGTTTAGGTGGATATTTAGGCCCCGATTTAACTAATGTGTTTTCTAGGACAGGTAAAAATGAATCATACATAAAAGGCATAATAACATCTGGTGTTAAACAAATGCCCGCTTTTAATTTAAATGAAAAAGAAATGAAAGCACTAATCTCTTTTCTAAAAAACATAGATACTTCTGGAACGGCTGATGTTAAAAAATATTCTCCTGAAATTACTGGAACTTTTAATTTAGAAACAAAATGAAGAATCACGGAATATATTTAATACGAATTGCATTAATTCTTCTTCTCTTAGGCTTGTTTTTTGGTCATTTAGCTTCCGAAAGTTATCGTATTACCGAACCCAAATCGGGCGTCATGGGATTTTTATCACTTCGTCCGCTTCATGTAAGCAGCGTTTATTTAAGTATTATTACTGCTGGTCTTGGTTTTCTAACTTTGATTATTGCGAAGAGGAAGACTACTCTATTTGGGACACTTTTACAATATCTTCATTTTTCACTTTGGATAATTGCTTTATTTGGTATTTTTTATAGTTATTTAACAGGTGATTTCGGAGGAAGAGAATATTGGGAATTTAACCCATTTTGGGCATTACCTATTCTCATTTCATTTATTGTATATCTTATTTATTATTTACACCAAATGGGATTTAAAGAAAAATGGCCAGTATATTATTGGATGTGGCTCACAGGAATTCTCTTTTTCATCTTTACTTTCATTGAAAATTATTTATGGATTTTCTCATACTTTCGTTCTCATTTTATAACAGATATGACCATTCAATGGAAAGCAAACGGTGCTTTGGTAGGAGCTGTTAATCAAATTATATATGGTATTGCTTTTTACTTAATGGAAAAAATTAGCAAAGACACTAAAACGTCTTTCCATAAACTATCATTTGCGATGTATTTTTTAGGTTTATTTAATCTAATATTCAATTGGGGACATCATATTTATTTACTTCCAACAGAAAAAGTAATTCATTATATAGCTTATGCAGTGAGCATGACTGAATGGATAATATTCATCAAAATATTTTACAATTGGAATAATCAACTTAAAGAAAATACAACGTATTATAATTTTTTCCCGTATCGCTTTTTAATGGCAGCAGATTATTGGGTTATGCTAAATTTAGGATTGGCTTTATTAATATCTATTCCTGCTATAAATTTATATACACACGGAACACATATTACTGTTGCTCACGCAATGGGAACCACAATTGGAATTAACACTATGATAATTTTAGCAGCTTGTTTCTATTTTATAAAGCCATCTTTTATTTCCAATAAAGTTTTAAATTTTAATTCTTTAATATTCTGGATAGTACAATATACATTATTATTCTTTTTAATTTCTTTAGTAGCTATGGGAATAAAAAAAGCATTATGGCAAGCTGGATTAGATGATAATACTTTTTCAGAAATGATGAATGAGAACAGTTTTTGGACAACATTGTTTATTCTATTTGGAACAATTTTAATGTTTACTTTAGGATATTTTGTTATTTATCTATTTATTAAATCTTGGAAAAAGATAAATTCTTAATTTTACGAAATAACAATAGATAAAAAGTAATAAAATTTATGTTTTCAAAATCTTGTAATTATGCTATAAAAGCATGTATTTTTATTGCTAAACAATCTTTAGAAGATAAAAAAGTAGGTTTTATTGATATTTCAAAAGAAATAGATTCTCCACAAGCGTTTACTGCAAAAATTTTGCAATTAGTTGTAAAAGAAGGAATTATAGATTCGGCTAAAGGAGTAAATGGAGGATTTTATATTCCTAAAAAAAGAATTTCAAACATTTATTTATCTCAAATTGTAAGTGCGATAGATGGCGATGCTGTTTTTAAAGGATGTGGTATTGGACTTTCTCATTGCTCGGAAGATCATCCTTGCCCTGTTCATGATAAATTTAAAGATATCAGAAATGCATTATCAAATATGCTTGAAACCACTAATTTAGAAGAATTGGCTTTAGGAATTAAATCTGGAGAAACTTTTCTCAAATATTAATTCCTAAAACCTTTTTAATTATATTTTAAATAATACATTCAAAAATACATTTCTTCCCATTCGTGGTAAATTATTCCAATCAGTATAAGTTGAATAGGTAGCATCTAATACATTTTCTACTCCACAATTGAACAATATCTTGGTTTTTTCAAGATTCCATTTATATCCCAAATTAAGATTTAAGATTGCATAACTAGGTGTTTTGTCTTCGCCATAGAAAGAATTAAATTCAGTCTGAGTAGTATTCCCTTTAATTGTTAATTCAGCATTTAATTTTCTTTGATTAAAACGTATGCTAGATAAATATCGCATTGGGCTCATAAATGGTAAGCCATCATTTTTATTATCTTTTCCTAAATTGTATCCAAATTTTCCATCCCAGCTCCAATTAGCGTGGAATTTATAATTTACAGATACATCATTAGACCAAATTGTTGCATAATCTAAAGCTGTATAAATTTTAATTCCATTAGCTCCAATTGTCATAGGAGCAATTGTTTCGTCTGGAATTCCTATGATATAATTTGATATATGAAAGTATGATGTAGTAAACTGCACTTTCCATTTATCTTTTTTTAAGCCCAAATTCGCATTTGCCTCAAGCGATTGTTCATTATTTAAATTAGGATTTCCGATATAATCAAAATTATCAAAGCTATTAAATAAATAAAATCCGTAACCTTCAGAAACTGATGGTGCTCTTTCTCCATATCCAATTCCAAGGCCATATTGAAATCCGTTTTTATCTGATGAATAAGTTGCGGAGAAACTTTTTAAAAATCGGTTTTTAATAGATCCCAATTCTGGATAAAATATTTGCAAACTTTCTAATCCAAAATTACTCGCAACTTTATTATTATGCATTCCTAAAGTAGTAGTAATTTTTAAACCAGAGTGGCAATTTAATGACACGTTATCTTCAAAATAAATTCCAGAATACAACGTACGAACATCAGGCCAAGTATACATGAACATTAAGTTTTCGCTTGGATCAGAAGGATACATCGTCATTTCAGCTAGTGAACGATTATAAAATCCGTTTATATTAGCCAAAAAATGATGTTCATTTAATTTTCCATTAATTTTTGAGTAAAAACCATAAGTATCACTCCAACCTGGCATATCCATATGTATTGGAACATTTGGACGTTTTGTATCGTCCATAATGTGTGTAATGGTATTGAAATATAATTTTGTTTCCCAGTTATCGATTGATTCAAAACTTGATTTGTAATTAAATTTTACTGAAGTAATCAAAGCTTCCGCCAACGAAACATCCATAGGTAATGCTGGGTAACCAACGTCTGTTGCTTTATCATAAATAATAGAAGCTTCAAAATTTTTATTTGATGTTAATTGAAAACCAGATGTAGTGGAAAGGTTAAGTTTTCTGAATTGGGAAAACTGAATTTCTTTATCATTTCCTGCTTTAAAATTTTCAGCATCTCGAAACATAACATCAGTATCTACATAAAACAAACTATCCGCATAATTTATTGAAGAACCTGCTATTTTTTGCTTATTATTTGTTTCGTATCCTGAATTTATTCCAAAATTCCAACCTTTGTTAGCAGAATTTTGCTGGTTTCTTTTTAAATTCAAAGTACCTCCAATAGTATTTCCATGACAACTACCTTGTTGACCAGAAGAAATGGTAGCTTCTGATAAATTTGAAATTTCAACATAAGACGTAACTGGGTCCATTTTATCTGTACAAGCACCAAAGATTCGCATTCCATCTATTGTAATTACAGTTCGTTCTGTAGCCATTCCATTTATAATTGGCTCCCAGGCGTAAGCTCCTCTTTTAATTAAATCTACTTTAGATGCTTTTTGTAAAAACTCATCAACTGTAGCTAATGTTTTAGATTCTTTTTCGTGTAATTGAGATTTTGTGCCTATTAAAATTACTTCCTTTAATTCTTTTTTTATAATAGAATCTTGTTCTTGAGCTAATAAATTTCCAAAACAAAATACTAATAGTATTATGACAATATTATTTTTCATTTGGTTTCTATTAAGTATACAGGATTTTTGTTGAATGCAAAATTCAACTCATGTAAGTTTTAAAAAGGTCGTTTTTTTTTCATAACGACCTTTTTAAGATAATTTAAAATTCAATTTCAAAAAAGATACTGCTCGATTCTACGGTATCAGAAATTTCTTCTCCTTTTAAAATATCTCCATTTGTATTAGCTAGTTGTAAATTAATTTTCCAATAACCTGTCATAGTTAATGATAATTTACCATCATAAAATGAATTTGAGTTCATTTGCGTTGCATTAACATTATTAGGAGAACTATGATTACCCATACTAGGCATTCTTGGATCAATTTTAACCGTGTAACCATCAACTATAGGGAAAGTCATCATATTTTGCATTTTCCATACTCCAATTTTGATGTCGTTAATTGCAACTTTAGGATTGGATGGTTCAATCAAAGCTAAAAGATATTTTGTTCCATCAGTTCCCATGAAAGTATTTACAACTCGCTTTTCTGAAGCAGGCACATCTATAACAGATGTTACCGAATAATCAATTTCATCAATAGTATAATCTATTTTTAAATCCCAATATTCCGTATCATTTTGAGCCATTTGAAACATTATATAACCCTTATACAATGTCCCTTCATTAGTAATTTTATTTACTGAAGAAAATGGACAAGAGTGTGACATTGAAGTCATGTGCATAATTGGTGTCCAAGAAATTTCAGCATTTTTAAAATATTCGTTTGAAGTATTGTTTTTAATTCTTAAATTAATTTCATTATATCCTTGTTCTAAAGTTCCTTTGACAGAAAATAATTCAATGGTATGATTATTATTAACAATCTCTTTAAATTTAACAAGACTGTCTAACTCGTTAATAGTTGTTTCATTATCATCGTTTGAACATGAACCCAATGTTAAAGACATAAGAATTCCTAGCCCTAATAAGAGCAATTTTAATATATTTTTCATTTTTAAAATTTTGATTATTCGATTTAATTTATTAGTTGTATAAAATTGAAATTAATCGAATTAACAAGGAGGATGAAAATAATCACTACTACTCATGTGAAAGTATAGGTTTTCGTAGTGAAATTTTGTAATAGATTTAGTATGAAAAATAAACTTTCTAAAATCAAAATTATCTGTCTGAAAAAATAATATTTCAACTTCAGAATTAGATTTTAATTTATTTGTATTATCAGAATTTGTACTTTCACTAATTTTTTTAGCTACATGACATTTACCGTTACAATTTAACTCTGGTTTATCTTTATTTTCACATAATTTAGTTGATATATATTCATAATTAACTACATAGTCAATCACTGGAATAAGTGGTCTTACCAAGAATAAAAAAGCAATTATGAATACAAAACTTTTCATGGTGTAAATTTACAATAGCTTAAATTGATTGAATATGATTGTAGTCATATTTTTTATATTTTTATAAAAATAATTTTGTTTAAGATTTAAAGATATGTTTTTAGACATCGATTTGCTTTTTACTTGGGGCGCAATAGCTAAAGAATATGAAAAAAATGAAATTATATTTGAAGCTGGGGAGCATGCCAATTTTTATTATCAATTAATAGAAGGTAGTGTAAAAATGTTTAATTTGAATGAAGAAGGGAAAGAATTTACACAAGGTGTTTTTTTTGATGGCCAAAGCTTTGGAGAGCCTCCTCTTTTTGTTGATGACTTCTATCCATCGACAGCCCAAACATGTACATCTTCAAAAATTATTAAGCTATCTAAAGATAAATTTTTAAAAATTTTAGAAGAATATCCTTCGTATCAAAAAAAGTTTTTGAATTTGATGGCGCAAAGAAATTTAGCCAAAGCAAAAACATCTCGCGACATTATTAATCAATCACCCGAGCATAGAATCATTTGCTTTTTAGAATCTAAGAAAGATGAAAATTCTATTGAAAAGAAACTTGTCCCTTATACTCGACAAGAAATCGCAAATTTTACAGGGTTGAGAGTTGAAACAGTAATTCGAGAATTGTCTAAAATGAAAAAAAACAAAATTGTAGATATTATTGATCATAAATTATATTATTAATGTTAATTACAAAACAGTCTTGGATAAGAATTTCATTATTTAATTTATTTATTGTTGCTTTTTTAGGGGTTTTAATGCGATATAAAATTAGTTTTGAATTCCCGCTATTGCATCAAAAAAATATTCAACATGCTCATTCACACTTTGCATTTGCTGGCTGGGTTACTCAAACTCTTTTCTTTCTTTTAGTTAATTATTTAGATAAAAGAAACTTAAAAATAAATGTTTTTAAACGGTATAAAAAATTACTACTATTAAATTTAATTTGCGCTTATGGAATGTTAATATCCTTTACAACTAATGGTTATGATTTTATATCAATATTTTTTTCAACTGCTTCAATTTTTATTTCTTTCTTTTTTGCAATTTATTTTTATAAAGATTTAAAAGTTCTCAATACAAACAAAATTGTAACTAACTGGTTTAAGGCAGCCTTATTCTATAATATAATTTCTTCTTTTGGTACTTTTTATTTAGCTTACATGATGGCAAGTAAAAATTTCAATCAAGATTTATATCTATCCTCCATTTACTATTATCTCCATTTTCAATACAATGGTTGGTTTATACTAGCGTGTTTTGGTTTGTTTTTTGATTATTTTAAAATCTCCAGTTCAAAATTTTTAGTTTTATTCCAGAAAATTACGATTTGGACTTGCATCCCAATCTATGTGCTTTCATTATTGTGGTTAAAAATTCCTTCAAGTATATATTTTATTTCAATTATAGCTATTTCAATTCAAACTATTTTTTGGTTCCTATTTCTATTTAAAGTAAAAAAGAACATCTCTTTAAAAAAACATTTTCTAAATCTTATTTTAAAATTCGTTTTGTTTTCAATAAGTATAAAATTCATTTTACAGACACTTTCAACTATACCTGCTTTAAGTAAATTTGCTTTTGGTACAAGACCCGTAATTATTGCTTATTTACATTTAGTTTTATTAGCAATTATTACACTCTCATTATTATTTTTACTAGCTGATGAATTTTTATTAAATAATCAAAAGAAAATAAAAATTAGCCTAACAATTTTTTCATCTGGAGTTTTATTAAATGAAACTTTACTTGCTACTCAAGGTTTTGCATCTATAGAATACATTTCAATTCCATTTATAAATGAATTTCTATTAATTGCAGCTATAATATTAGTTGTCGGTGCATTTTTATTATACTTTTTTTCAAAAAAAAGTATAGCTTATGATTGAACTCATAAAAACAATGTTTGATTTTCAAGTACTTTGTTATAGTTAATTTAAATAGATTTTTATGAAAGTAACCATTAAAACTTTAGTTGCTTTGTTACTATTATTTCAAATTAGTTGTAAACAAAGTGAAACTGATTCAAGTACAGAAAACCAAAATTCTAATACAACTGAAGAATCAGTCGATTTAAGTGTTGGGCAAGAAGGCGTTCAAGATGAGGTTTCTAATCCAAATATTGTTCAAGTGGCATCTGGAAGCCCTGATCATACTACATTAGTTGCTGCAGTTAAAGCAGCTGGATTAGTAACTTCATTAAGTAATGCTGGTCCGTTTACCGTTTTTGCTCCAACAAATTCAGCTTTTGACAAACTTCCAGCAGGTACGGTAGAAGATTTATTAAAGCCTGAAAACAAAGATAAATTAGTAGATATTTTAGGATACCATACTTATGTAGGTGTATTGAAACCAGAATATATGCAAGATGGAGGAGAATACGAAATGGTAACGCCTAAAAAAGTAAAAATCACAAAAGATGGAGACAAAACTTTTGTTAATGGTTCTGAAATAACAGCAACAATAGAAACTTCAAATGGGTTAATACTAGTAATTAACGATGTATTGCTTCCAAAATAAAAGTTGAGGTTGATTTTTAATTCGAAAAAGAGATTGTTTTAAAAAATAATCTCTTTTTTTTAAAAACCACCTAGTCTTACAAATGAACCTAAAATTAACATTGTAGTTGCGATAAGAGTTACAATTGTTATAAAAACAATTAGCAAAAATGTTGGTTTTCCTTTTAAATTTGGAAAAATAAATTTGACTGCACTTAAGGCTAAAATTATAGTTATAAGAAATAAAAATAATTTAAGACTAATAATAGTTTCAATTCCACCATTAAAACTGAACCATTTTGTATATGTAATATCATAATCATTTGCCAATAAAACTCCAGTAAAAAACAATATAATTAATGAAGGCATACCAATAGGTTCAAAGTTTTTTCTAAAATTATTTATAGGATAGATTTTTTTTAATTTTAATGATTTTGGAACATATCTAATTAATAAAATTAAATGGCCGCCAACCCAAATAGTTGCAGTAATTAAATGAATTATTAATAATATATGATGCCTCATTTTAATGAGAAAGCGTTTTAAACATCATTACTTGTGCAATATTTGTGGCTCTTTCTTTAATTTCTTCAGCTTTTTTTCCTTCAAATAGTTCATCGACAGTTTTAGTAAAGACTTTAACCCAATGATTAAAATCTTTTTGGTTCATAGGACTTAAGTTGTGAACTTTTTTATGTGCTTGCATGGGATTACCTGAATAATTTCCAGTATAAAACAGAATATTCTCCCAAAAATTATACATTATTGGCAAATGTTTATTCCAATCTACTTTTGCAACATCAGTAAAAAAATGACCTATTACATCATCTTTTTTAATTTTATCGTAAAAAGTATTTACTAATAAAATAATATCATCTCTATTAGCAATATCTGTTTTATTATTCATAATTATAAATCTTTAGAATTAAACTTTTTAAGAGAAATAAGAAAAGGAATTATAGCCCAAAGAATCAATAAGAAAAAAGATATAAATAATCCTGTTTGTGTTCCAAAAGAATTTTTAAAAATAGCCCCAGTATATCCCATCATTGCAGAAACATCTAAATGAAGTAAGATTTGTATTCGAGCTAAATCTATAGGGTTAAGAGCTGTAATTCCTACCATTGCATTTTCTATTGGATAATCTGAAAATTGGAAGAGTAAAAATAGAACGATGCCATCAAAAATTAAAGCAAAAAATAACCAGGTTAAAATAGCTAAACCAATTCCTCTTGCTTTATCCCTAGTTAATATAGATGATAAAAACGCTAATGCTGTAAAAACTAATGTGATTAAAGTTCCAACAATGAGCATCATAAAACCTACAAAATTAGATGAATATATTAGTAAAGGTAAACCCGCACCTATTAGAAATGATATTACAAGTGCAGTTGTTACAGCAATAAATAAACTTGTCCAAATTTTACTTCTTTTAACGGGCTGACTTACAACTAATTCTATAAATTCTGAACTATTATAAATGTAAATAGTAGCAAAAAGAATAGTAACTAAAGGAACTGTAAATAATATAATATTTAAAATAGTTAACAGTCCTTTTGAGCTATTATCTTCTAATAAAAAAGAACTCCATGCTAATATTGCAATAATAAATGTATAAGCAATAACAATTTTATTCTTAAGAATGTCTATTAAAATTATTTTAATGAGCTTTTTCATTGTTATTTTCTTTTAAAATTTTAGCTATTGCTTTTGATATTTTATCTTCATTTGTAAGCTCTTTTAATTCATGAATTTTTTTATGAAAATGTAAATTCCCATCTTGCATAAAAATAATTTCAGTAATTAAATCGTCTAATTCACTAAGTAAATGAGATGTAATTAAAATTAATTTACCATTTTGCTTTTCCTTAATTATTTTCTCTTTTAAAATTTCAGAAGCTAAAGGATCTAATCCTGCTGTTGGTTCATCTAAGATTAATATTTTAGGATTAAATAAAAAAGCTAAAACAGCACTTACTTTTTGAGTAGTTCCACCAGAAAGTGTACGCATTTGTTTTTGAAACATATTTTCAAGATTAAATGCTTTTAACAAATCTGTATCTAAATTATCATTTTGATTACGAATAGTCTTTACCATTTCTATAACTTGTCCAATAGTCATATTTTCAGGATATCTACCTATCTGTGGCATATATCCAATATCGTTTCTATACTCATTTTGACCTTTAATATTGATTCCATCAACTGTAATTGTACCCGAATTAGGTAAAACCATTCCTAAAATAGATTTAATTATTGTGGTTTTCCCACAACCATTAGGCCCAATAAGAGCAATACATTCGCCTGAATGGCAGCTTAAATTTATATTATTTAGAACTTGAAATTTTCCAAAACTTTTATTCAATTGTCGAATTTCTATCATCTTTTTATTGGCTTCATTAATGGATAATTGTCAGCAAAATTATCTGGGGTTATACTTGGTAATACTTTTTCTGATTTGTCTAATAAGGTAATCATAAAACTTCTGTAAAGTAACATTGCTGAAGGGGTGTTTTCGGTTAAAACAGAAAATAAACTTAAAGGATGAAAAGGGACATCACCTAAATTATCTTTATTTAGATCATAACCTTCATATTTATCCCAAAAATTATAATTAAAGTTATTAAGCACCAAACTTCCATTAGTCCCCATATCAAAAGTATTATTAATGAAATTATTGTGATTGAAAGTATTATCATCACAACTAGCTTGAATTTTTACAGCCCAACCATTATCTTTAAAATCGTTATTTTTGAATTTTATTCGACTTGATCCTTCCATATATACCGCTGTAGTATTTTTTACAAAATAATTATTTAAAATATTACTATCGGTTATTTCTTTTAACAAAAGACCATAAGCTGATTGCCCCCAATTTTCGTCGAATAAATTATTCATCATTGTCACATTTCTTGTGTACATAACTGCCACTCCAGCTCCATTATTTCTAAATACATTTGTAATGTAAGAATTGTTGTGTGAAAACATAAAATGTAATCCATATCTAATATTATTTTCAACTATGTTTCTCCAAATTACCGACTCAGAAACAAATTCAAAATAAATTCCGTCTCTATGACCTTGTACTTTATTATTTATTACTTGAATATTAGTACTCTTCCAACAATGAATTCCATTTCCTAATTGTTGTTCTTCTTTTCCATAAGCTTTTAATTGGTTGTCTTTAATAATGCATTTGTCTCCATTTTGAATATATATGCCAAAAAAGTTATTGTCGAGGATGTTATTTTCAATAACTACATTATTAACAGTATAAGTTTTTATTGCCGCAGGATCTGTAATAGTTCCATAAGCACCATTAATTACTTTAAAACCTTTAAAAATAACACTATCATGTTTTATAGAAAAAACTTCAACTTTTTTTTCGCCATCAAATGTAGGATAGTCTTTACCAATTAAAATGAGTCTTTTATTAATAATAATATTCCCTTCTCTGTAAATTCCTTTATGGACAAATATTGTATCACCATCTTTTGCAATTGAAATAGCTTTAGTTAATGATTTTATGGCATGATTTGAACCTACATTAATAGTATTACCATAAGTAAAAGTTAGATTAATATATAGTATTAAAATAATAAAGCGTGTCATTTAAATTACTTTATTTAAAGAGATTATTAATTTCATTCCAATTAGTCATAATGGCATTTAATTTAATTTTATGTTCTTCAAACTCTAACTCATCTTTAAATGCAGCAATGTTTCCTCTCATGGGACTTGAAATATTTCCTCCTTTTAAAAAAAAAGCTTCATCAATTGAAATCAGAGAGTTTTCTTTTGAAAAGTCGTTTACATAAGATTTATCAATGGAAATGTTATTTTCATGATTATAAGAAACCATACATCTTATATCGTCGAATTTATAAACTCTTCCTTTAGATGTGATAATTTCCGAAGCGAATTTTCCATCAGAAATCTTCATCTTACAAAATTCGCATTGATCAACATTAAGTTTTATTGGTTCGGCTTCTTTTTTAGAACAACCAATAGTAATTAAAAAAAATGATAAAATTAAATATCGCATATTAATTATTTTGAAAATTTATATTCTTTAATTATAATTAAAGATAAGAGGAAACCAGCCGTAACCAAAAGCCAACCACCTGTATCTGGTATAGAGTACGCACCAAAATTTAATAACTCTTTATATCCTAAAACTGGAGGTTGATATGCCATTCCTGGAACTTTTATAGCCGCATTTGGATCTAAATTATGTCCATATTCATAATTCCATCTGTAAAAATCAATTCCAGCTAAAATTACAAACAGTACAAACACAACTCCAAAAACAATTAACCCTTTTTTCTTATTAAGAAAAGCTATTACTAAAGACAGTAAAGAAAAAAAGCCCATTATATATGGTATAATTTTAAATTCAAAAAAGTTTTCTGTATGCAAAGTTGCCATTCCAATATAATGATTTAAACCATTAATTATTTCTACATCTCCTGCAATTTTATTAGCATGAAGTTGAAGAACCAACCCTTCAGGATATTGAGGCGCATCTAATTCAATTCGCCACATTGGATAAAAGAGAGAGCCAACAAACAATAAGGCAATAATTACTAATACAACTTTTGTAATTATTGATAAACTATTTTTTTTCATAATTTTTTAAATTTATTTTTTTAAATGAAATCGTTTGTTTTATTGGTTTAAAAAAGGGAGCACTAGCTCCCTTTAAATCTTATTTAATCTATTCTGAAGCTTTAGGAAGGTTAGTCCCAACACTATACGTTAGTGGCACATTACTGCCAGCAGGAGATACTCTAATGTAACCTTGCATTTCTTGGTGTAAAGCGCTACAAAAATCTGTACAATAGAATACAGAAGTTCCTACACGTTCTGGAATCCATTTTAAAGTAGATGTTTCACCTGGCATAATTAGTAACTCAGCATTTTTAGCTCCTCTTACTGAGAAACCATGAGGTACATCCCAATCCTGCTCTAAATTTGTTACGTGGAAATAAACTTCGTCTCCAACTCTAATTCCTTCAATGTTATCAGGAGCAAAGTGAGAACGAACTGAGGTCATGTAAACATGAACTTTATTACCTTCTCTAACAACTTTAGATTCTTTTTCGCCTTTAGTTACAAATGGATGTTTGTTTTCTTCTAATTTATAGAATTTTAATTGTCCATTATTTCTGATTAAATCGGCAGGGGCAGCTTGTGCATAATGTGGTTCTCCAATAGTAGGGAAATCTAAAAGCAACTGCATTTTATCACCACTTATATCATATAATTGAGCGGATTGAGTTAATTCCGGGCCAGTTGGCAGATATCTATCTTTAGTTATTTTGTTATAAGCAATTAAATATTTACCGAATGGTTTTTTTGTATCACCACCTGGTATAGTTAAGTGACCAACTGAATAATAAGTAGGCACTCTATCTAATACTTTAAGTGTTTTAATATCCCATTTAACAACTTCTGAAGAAACAAACATTGTTGTATAAGCGTTACCTTTTCCGTCAAATTCAGTATGTAGAGGTCCTAGACCTGGTTTTTGTACTTCACCATGTAGAACTGCGTCATATTTAAGAACTGGTAATCCAAAATAATCACCTTCATAATTTTTGTTTTCAATTGCACTCAACATTTTAGTATAACTGAAAACAGGAATTAATGCAGCAAGTTTTCCACTTCCACAAATATATTCACCAGTAGGGTCAACATCACAACCATGTGGAGATTTTGGACAAGGAATCATGTAACAAATATCTTCAAACTCAGTTGCATCTAAAACTAGAACTTCTTCTTTTATAGTAGATGTTGCAGAATGAGTTTCATCATTCCATCTATTAACCGCATATTTAGCTTTTTCTTTTTTACCCTTACCTGCTTTAATATATTCCTCGGCTTTTTTCCAGTTAACTGCCATGATAAAGTCTTTATCTTTTTGAGAAGCGTTAACTTCTAATAAAGTGTTTGCTTGCTCAGAGTTGTAACAAGAGAAAAAGAACCAACCATGAGATTTACCTTTACCAGCATGTGACAAGTCGAAATTAACGGCTGGCAAGCGTAATTGAAAAGCAATATCCATTTTCCCGTCGTCTTCAACTTTTACAAAACTTACGTGTGCTTTATAATTTTCTTTATACGTATTAATAGGCACATCACCATTTTCATAATCACCTGGGACTCCAAAACGAGTTCCAGCAACCACATATTCTGTGTTCTCTGTTATAAAAGGAGAAGAGTGATTACCTGCTGAATTCGGTAATTCTATTATTTCAGCAGTTTTGAATCTTTTTAAATCAATTCTTGCAATACGTGGCGTATTATTTCCATTGATGAATACCCAACGCCCATCAACCTCTCCATTTGTTTGAGATAATTCCGGATGGTGAGCATCATCCCAAGGAATATAGCCATAAGAAGTATTTAACATCGCTTTGGTTTCTTCACTATATCCCCAACCTGTTTCCGCATCTTGTGAAAAAACTGGAATAACTTTTAACATTCTTCCACTAGGCAAACCGTAAACACTCATTTGTCCACTAAATCCACCCGATACAAAATTGTAAAATTCATCATATTTCCCAGGAGCCACATATACTTTTGAAGCGGCATCTCCTGTAACTGCATCACTTGTGTTTTTTGGCTTACAAGAATCTAGAAAAGCTAGTGTAAGCAAGGAAAACATACTTAATTTAATAAAACTATTTTTCATACTTATAAAATTTATTTTTTTATTTAATTGTAAACCGCTTTCACCCAATTTACAATTACAATAAATTGTTAGTTTTAATTTACGCCATCATTTTTACGCATAAATTCTAAAATTTGTCTTGCTTCATCATCACCAACACCTTGATTAGGCATTCTTACTAAACAAATTTCTAATTGAGCTTGTAATTCTGGATCTTTGTCTATCATTGGGTCGGGGTTTGTGATAAAGTTCATAATCCATTCTGGTTTTCTTCTTTCAGTTACTCCTTTCCAACCTGGTCCAACTAATTTCTCTTCTGTTAATTTATGACATGAAGTACATTTAACTTCAGCCACTTTTTGTCCAGCATCTGCCATTGCACCATTTAAACCAGTGCCTAAGTCTACATTTTCAAATTTCCCTTCTCCTCGATGTGGATCATAATCAGAAGAAGAATTTGTCTCAGTAGTTGTTTCATTAGATTCTGATGCAGCTGGTTTTGAAAAATCATCTTGATTTTCTTTTTTACCACAAGCAATAAACATTGCAAACGTTAATGCTAATAATACTAATTTGTTCATAATTGAATTTGATTTTAATAAATTATAATACAAAGTTCCTTTAATTAAACAAATTGTGGTATGATTACAATCATAAACACAAAAACCTTCAATGTAATTATTGAAGGTTTAAAACAGTAAAAGAAATTGAATTTAGAATTTTGTTTCTTTTAAAATAACATTTGTTAATATTGAATTAGAAATAAGACATGCCTTTTCTGCTTTTGCGATGATTTTATTAGCCTTTTCTTTTTCTTCATTGTTTTTTAATTTTAGTGAAGGCTCTAAAATTACTTCTGTCATGAGAAATTTATCTTCAACTTTTTCTAGAATACCTGTTGCTTTACAGTTAAAATTTAAAACTTCTAATTTTGAAAAATCGGCAATTGCTAAAAAAGTAGTCATAAAACAACTTTGAACTGCTGCAGTAAATAAATGTTCTGGCGACCAAAATCCAGCAATTCCTTTATCGAATTCTGGCGGTGTTACTACTTCAATTGTAGATGAAAATTCAGGAGATGAAAGTACTCCTTTGCGCTCTCCAATCCACTCTAAATCTAAATTATATTGATGCTTTTCCATATTTAAATGTGTTTAATTGTAAATTATTTAATTTCTCTTTTAAAACCAAAAGATCATTCTGTATCTCGTTTGCGCTTTGAATGAATTTATTTTTGAACAAGCTTTCATAATACGAAATCCCTTGAATTAAATTATTTTGAAAAGCCTCCCATTTTTTTATTTGTTGGGGTGTTATTTCGAAAGCATCATTAATTTGGTTGGACAAATAGGAAACATACAAACCTAATTCTTTCACAAACATATTAGGTCTATTGGTATTTTTTTCGATTTCCTTCTTGCCGTAAATGTGCTGAATCATCTCTTTCAATGAAAATTCTCTAGAAAAATAAGCCATATTTGGACCAGGACAAATCACAACGCCTTGTGCTTGACCCTTAATTGGAATTCCTAATTCGATAAGACTTGCATTTGCTAATCCCACACACAAACATGATTTTTCTGTAATTGAATTATATTCTTTGTTGTAAACTTCGAACGTAATGCTATTGCGTTTTGCTTCTAATTCTTCTATTTTCTTATCTTGATGTTTTTTAGATGCGGTACAAGTGCCTTCTTTTTTGTATTCTTTACTTAACGCTAAATACTTCTTTGGACAAGAACTTCCTGCTTTTCCCGAAGCGATGCGTTGGCTTTTAAAGAAATCATTTGTCATGCCTTTAATCGTATTGAACGGAACTCCCAAAGGCGAAATGTTACTCAAATACAAATCTTTTTCTTTCGCATCAGCCAATAATTTTCTAGTTTCAGCATCAACTGAAGTAGCTTCTGGAACTAAAAGAAATGGTGAGCCCCAACCTACAGCATCCACTTGATAATGGTCTAATAAAAACTGATGTTCCTCTGCTGTTCCTACGCCACCTTGAACTGTAATTTTTAAAATAGGTGGTTCGTTTGGTACTTCCTTATTTTTTGAAGTTAAAGCATTTATCAATAGCAAATAAGCCGATTGAATCAACTCGTCTTTTTTGTTTTTGAATTCTTCTAAAATTGGACCTAATAAAAATCCATCCGTGGCAAAAGCGTGACCACCACAATTTAGTCCCGATTCGATTCGATATTCAGAAACCCAAAGTCCTTTTTTAGCTAGAAAATTTCCTTGAATCATTGCCGAACGAAAATCGCTTACTTTCAAAATGATTTTCTTTTGAAATTGTCCGTTTGCATTGGGGTAAAATGCATCGAAAGTTTCCATGTAACTATACAATCTTGGGTTCATTCCGGCAGAAAAAACTATCGATGAATTTGTGGTACTGTTTACAAAACCTCGTAAAGCGGCATGCGCATCGTTATAAATTACTGGCAATTGTTCGTCTTCACTAAAATTATCTTTATCAATTTTAGTCATGATATTCACATCGATACTTCCTGGTGCAAAATGATGGTCAAGAATTGTTTTTAATTCCACCATATTGTTTTTTCTTGAATCGATTAAATGTTCTAATTTGAGTTTCAATTCTGATGTTGTTGGCAAAATGGCGATGAAATCTTCTAATTGGGTTCTTTTTTCAATTAATTCAGATTTGAAACTTTCGAACTTTTGAGTAACAACTGTATCGAGTAAATTCAAATAATTGGTAATTCTTATCGCTCTAAAATCTTCTACTTTTTGCGAGATTTCTTCATAAGGTTGCTTGAATTTTTTAGCATAAAAAGCAGTCATTTTTTCAATCAAATCGTCATCCATAATCGAAATTACAGAATCAATTCCGTATTGTGCCACACGTATTGGACTATCAATAGTAAAAGCCAATCCCATAACAGGAATGTGAAAAGTGTGTACGTTTTGTTGTAAAGTCATATTGTTTTAATTGTTAATTTCTATCTACTTAATAAAAACCAATTACAAATAGAATTAAATTAGTTAGTTTGATATATGATTATTATCATCACTCAAAACATTAAAGTAAAATGATCAAAATTATCATCATTAAACTACCAAAACCTAAAATCATATATTTCCAAAAAGGATGCGCTTTTTTTAATTCCATAAATTGAAAAGCTACCAACCAAAACTTAATTAAAGCTAAAGTCACAACCGTTGTTGCCATAATCTCTGCACTTACATTTAATGCTAAAAAAGCAGCAATTACAGTTAGTGCCAACAACAAAATAAACGTAGAAGAAATTGTATCTTTCATAATCTATCATTTAAAAAAGTAAATAAAGTACTGGAAATAAAAGCAACCAAATTAAATCGCACATGTGCCAAAAACTGGCGCTAGCTTCGATGTTTTCAAAGGTTGCTTCTGTTTGTTTTTTTCTAATGGAAAACGTAATTACTAATAAAATTACCAATCCAACAACTACATGTATAAAATGAAAACCCGTTAATAGCCAATAAAATCTAAAAAACGAATTGTAATCCATGTGTAATCCGGCGTCTAATTTTTCGTAATATTCAAATGATTTTAAAACTAAAAATCCAAGACCTCCAACCATTGCACAATTGAAATAAAACAACGTCTTTTTGATATTAGCGGCTTTAAAAAAATGAATTCCTTTGGCTACAAAAAAACCACTAGTTAACAACAAAATCGTATTTATTGTTCCAATTTTTTTATTCAGTTTTAAACTACTGTTATGAAATAATTCACGCTCTTCTGAACCGTAATACGCTAATGCTAAAATTGCCATTCCGAAAGTGATAAGCTCCAAATAAGTAATAATCCAAATTAAAATGCCCCCTGGCGGATAGTATATTGATTTTTCTTTTATCTCCATTCTAACAATCTTTTTTCTCCATTAATTTGCTTGATGTCGGTAATATCTTGTGACATTTCGATTACGCCTTTGTAATGTTTCTGAGCATCATGAACTGCGAAATAACGAATGTAAATCAGACGCTCTTTGTAGTTAATCCAGAAAGAAGCTTCGTTTTGTTCGCCTTTTCTAAACGCTTCTAAAATTTGCAAAACAGTATCCACACTTTTAGGCGGATGACAAAAACGAACTTCTCTACCAATAATTCCAGCACTTCTCGGAAAAACACGTTCTTCACCGCGATTGTAGAAAATTACTTTATCGTTTTCATCTACATACGTTAAATCAATTGGTAATGTTTTGAATAGTAAGTTCACTTGTTCAACAGTCATAAAGCCTTCATCGTAATGCGTTGCGTTTTCGTTGAAAACCACATCGGTTCTGCATTCTGTATTTTGAGAAGGATGAATGTATTCTGATTCTTTTGGAAATTTTGGTGGAGTTTCTGTCAACATCCAACCAATTTCGTCTTCACCTTTTCGCATTTTTATCCAATCTTCATCTGATAACATTTCTAAAGCATTCGGAAATAAAACGTTTTCTTCTACTTCTAATAGACGATATAAATTTTGAGAAATCAAATTGGTATTATGCTTGGCTGAAGTAAAATCTTGGTCTTCTAAATTTTTTCTAACAATTCGAAACATTTCTCTAATCGTATCGTGAAACGACCACATATTTCGAGAAGGTCCTGTCCAGCCTTTTTGTTCTAAAAACGGAAATAATTGATTTTCTTTTCGTTCAAATCGTCTTTCAACAGTTGCTAAATGATTGAAAATGTTATAAAATTTCTGAAATTCTTCTTTTGGATTAATACTATTTAATTCTTCTAATAATTGATGAATCAAATCGGTTTCTACAAAATAAGTATGAATAGGATGTCCTTCAATCACTTTTGTATGTGTTTCTGATGTTGACATTTTATTGATGTTTGATTTTCTCATATAGTTTTACTAATGATTTTAGTAAAGCTACGGGAGATGTTAGTATTTGATAATGATTTTGACCGAACATTTGCGGTAAATAATATTTGGCTTGTGCTTCAATAGCTAAGGCATACGAATTAATTTTTCGCTCGTTCAATTCTCGTAATGCTTGTTTAATATCTTGAATGCCATGTTGTCCTTCGTATTTATCGTAATCGTTTGGTTTTCCATCGGAAAGCACGATAATCCATTTATTTTTAGCATCCAATTGATCCATTCTTGCTCCAGCGTGACGTAAAGCGGGACCAATTCGAGTATATCCATTAGGCTCAACAGCTCCGATTTTATGTTTGGCTTTGTTCCAACTTTCGTTGAAATCTTTCAAAGTGAGATAAGTTGTGAAATTTCTAGTTTTGGAATAAAATCCGTCAATAGCAAAATCGATATCGAACTCGTGCAGGATTTCCCCAAATAAAATGGAAACTTCTTTTTCTACATCAATCACACGATTTCCTGCGGCATAACCATCGCTTGAAAGACTAATATCTAGCAAAACCAAAATAGTAAGGTCTTTATCTTTCTTTCTTTGAGATAAATAAATGCGTTCGTCTGGCGATTTTCCAGAATGAATGTCGGTATATAAATCGGTTAATGCATCTAAATCGAAAGCGTCACCTTGTGATTGTCTTCGTTGTTGCTGCATTTTATTATTGACACTGGTCAGCATTTTTCGTAAACCATTTAAAGTGGTTTTGTACTTCGCCATCGTGTTTTTATAATAAGGCGAATGTGTTTTAAGTTGGGTTTTCGGATATACTTTACAGAAATCTGTTAAGTATTTTCGTTTTTTAAAATCCCACTCGTCGTATTTTAAATGAAAACCCTTTTCATCTATTTCAGCACTTTCGGCTATAGAAGTGTTTTCAACAAAATCTGCTTGATATACAGAATGCACCATATCATCAACCCGAACCGTAAACTTCATGTTCATTTCTTCCAAGGCTTCTTGATGATCTTTTAAATCATCTTTTCCATCAAAATCGCGCCAATTTCCGTTGAATTCTTCTGCAGTTTCAATTTTCTCGAAACTGTGCATAAGCACATAATCTTCTTGTTGTTTTTTGTCAATAGTAAGCGACTCAATTTCTTCAACAGCTTTTGCATGAAGCGTAGTTTCGGCTACAACATTATTTTTTATTTTCTTAGTATTGTCATCAAAGTTTTGTAACACATTTTCATCTTCAATTTCTTGAGTGTTTTTCATCCATTTTCCGTACAGCCAAGAATAATCAATGGATTGGTCTTTTTTATTAACGGGTAATTTTGGAACCGCATCATAATAAAACTCTTGCATGGATGGATATTTTTCAAACATTTCACCAATGACTAATGGCGCTGTTTCAAAGGCTTTTTCCAAAGAAAGTTCTGGTGAATTATCTTGGTTATCCCAATTCAAATTCAGTTGTTTCTGAATACTCAAATACACCGTTCTGAAAAAATAAAATTTCAGATTTTCCTCTTTTGTTGGAAAAAGCGAACAATTTATTGGAAGAAAGAAGTTTTTGTTTTTATAACCACCTTCTCGTTCGGCTGGAAAAATTTCGATTGGCGCACCACAAATCGCTCTTGCAAAAAGAGTCAATCGCGGTTTGATATCAGATAAGTTGATTTGACGGCTCAGAATTTCGGCATCATTGAGTCGTTTATTTTTAAAGTACTTGAGTACTCTTTTATAGATAATCTCGTCTAATTCTAAGCCCATATCTCAAATCTTTAAATCATTAAATCGCACAAATCGTTTAAAGCTTGAATGGTTTCTTGCTCATCTGTTAAAGGTTCAACAACGGCAACGTGAACGGCTAATCGTTTTGGTAATCCGTTATTGATAAGTTTCGCGGCGTCCACTAATAATCGAGTGGAAACGGTTTCGGTTAGCCCTAATTCGGTAAGATTTCTGATTTTAGTTCCGATTGCGACTAATTTTTGAGCAATATCTGCTTGAATTCCTGTTTCATTCACTAAAATTTCTGCTTCAATTTTAGGCTTTGGATAATCGAATGAAAGCGCAACAAAACGCTGACGTGTTGAAGGTTTTAATTCTTTAAAACCTTTTTGATATCCTGGATTGAAAGAGGCTACTAGTAGAAAATCAGAATGTGCCCTAATGGTTTCACCTAATTTATCAATAAAAAGTTCCCTTCTATGATCGGTTAAAGAGTGAATGGCTACAATAACATCTGGACGTGCTTCGGCAACTTCATCTAGATATAAAATATAACCGTTTTTTACAGCGATAGATAATGGTCCGTCAATCCAAACCGTTTCACTTCCTTTAATAATAAAACGTCCTATTAAATCGGTTGCAGAAGTTTCCTCGTGACAACTTACAGTGACTAATGTTTTGTTAACTTCATTTGCCATATATTCGATAAATCGAGATTTTCCAGAGCCTGTTGGTCCTTTCAATAATAAAGGCAATCGCAATTGGTTGATTTGATTAAAAATTTCAATTTCAGAGCAAACTGCTTTGTAAAAAATGGTTTTTTCAGCTACTTTCATGGCAATTTATTTTTAAAAAAACCGAAACCAAAAGCGGGCAGTGACAACTCTGGGCAATTGGTTTCGGCAGGGTTAGTTATTAAACGCTAATCAAAGATTAAAAACTAACCTTTACTATTCTTTTACTAGAGCTTCATCTGTAGGTTTACCATATTTGATAAACTCTAAGATGTATAAGGTAATTCCGGTTGTAAATAATGTGGCACAAAGCAACAATACTACAAAGTGAATACTGATTTCGTTTTGTACATCCATGAAATCCATTTTCATTTTACGTTCCATGTATACTTGAGCAACACCAGCAACACCAAAGGCTACAGTCATTCCTAACATTCCGATATTTGACAACCAAAATGCCATATGACCTCTTGTGCTATCGTATAATTTACGCCCTGTTATATTTGGAAGTGCATAACTAATAATTGCTAAAACAATCATAGCATAAGCTCCCCAAAACGCATAGTGTCCGTGCATAGCGGTTACTAATGTTCCGTGTGTATAAATATTTGTTTGTGGTAAAGTATGCGCAAATCCTAATAATCCAGCTCCAATGAAAGATACAATTGAAGCACCAATTGTCCAGAATAAAGCAATTTTATTTGGATGCGATTTTTCACCTTTTCTATACATATATACTGCAAATAATGCCATTGCTAAGAATGCTAACGGTTCTAATGCCGAAAAGATTCCACCGACAATTAACCAAATTTTGTTTACTCCGATATAATAATAGTGATGTCCTGTTCCTAATAAACCTGAAAGGAAAGTTAAACCTACAATTACATATAACCATTTTTCAATAACCTCACGGTCAACTCCGGTTAATTTGATTAATAAGTACGATAAAATACCGCCCATAATCAATTCCCATACACCTTCTACCCACAAGTGAACTACCCACCAACGAAAAAATGAATCGGTTACTTGGCTATCGAACCAAATCATTCCTGGTAAATACAACAAGGCTGCAAAAAGCAATCCCATTGAGAGTACTAAAGCAGTTGTTGTTCGTCTTTCTGCTTTAAAGAGTGTCCCTAAAATTAGTCCTAAAAACAATAGTACATTTACGACAACTAAAAAGTCTAATTCTCTTGGAATCTCAAGAAATTTTCTTCCTTCCCAAATATTAAAATGATAGCCAACGATGGCTAAAACACCAACAACAGCTAAGGAAATTAACTGAACATACGCCCATTTTACGCTGATTAATTCGCGTTGTGCTTCTTCAGGAATAATGTAATAAGCTGCCCCCATAAAACCAGTTAACAACCAAACTACTAATAAATTTGTGTGAACGGCTCTCGCTGTATTGAACGGTATAAAATCGTGAAGACCATCCATTCCAATACGGGCAAAGCCCATTATAAAACCGTAGATAATTTGTAATGCAAATAATAACATACACAATCCAAAGAACCAATACGCTACTTTTTGTGATTTATATTTCATCTTTCTATATTTTTTGGATTATTATTTATCTTTCGCTAAAGGTGATACTACACGGTCGAAACCATTCAAATCTATATTACCAATCCATTTAAAGTAAGCAATCATAGCTTCTGCATCGGCATCGTTCATTTGATATTTTACCATTTTTCGTCCTTTCGGTGCCCACGGTACAGGTGATTGTAAAACTGCTTTTACATAACCTTCGCCTCGACGTTCGATTACTTTTGTAAGTTCAGGAGCATAATAGCCTCCTTCCCCAAGTATGGTATGACAACCCATACAATTATTCGATTCCCAAATTTCCTTTCCTCGAATAACTTTTGCATCAATCTTATCATGATAAGTTTGATCATTTTTAGGCATGAACGAATAAACGGTTAAGCCTATAAAGACTAAAAAGGTTACTACAGTTCCTCCTAAAAAAAATGCTCGTGCTTGTGATTTTGATAACATATTTTAGGTGTTAGTTAGAAATTATGAAGGATATTTTTATCCTTTTTTATTTATTGCAAAATAAACATCATTAAATAATTTTTAATATGATTTGAATCATAGATAAACAAAATAATTAAAGATAATTTTGTCCTTTAATCTTATATAAATAAAAAATATGGTAATAGATAATAATAAAACTATAGGAGATATTGTAGCTAATGATTTTAGAACAGCAGGTGTTTTTAGTCAATTAGGTATTGATTTTTGCTGTAAAGGAAATAGAACAATAGATGAAGTATGTACAAAAAAAGGGATCGATAAATATGCGCTTTTGGACGAATTAGAACGTGTGACGGCAAACATTAACAATCAAGAAATTGATTTTAAATCATGGGAATTAGATTTGTTAATTGATTATATTGAGAAAAAACACCATCGTTATGTAGAAGAAAAAACGCCTGTATTGTTAGCGTTTTTAGACAAACTTACAAAAGTGCATGGTACAAAACATCCTGAATTATTTGAAATTAATAAACTTTTTTATCAAGGAGCAGGAGAATTAGCTCAACATATGAAAAAAGAAGAATTAATTCTTTTCCCATTTATAAAGAATATGGTTTCAGCAAATAAAAAAAATACTACGCTTGAAATGCCTGGTTTTGGTTCTGTTGAAAATCCAATTGCTATGATGAAACATGAACATGAAAATGAAGGGGAGCGTTATGAAAAAATTAAAGCTCTATCAAATAATTATAATCCACCTGCAGATGCTTGCAGCACATATAAAGTTACTTTCCAAATGTTAGAAGAGTTTGAACAAGATTTACATACTCATATTCATCTTGAAAATAACATTTTATTTCCAAAGGCGATTGATTTACAATCAAAGTTTAATTAGTTTTTAGGTTGGTGACAACTATGTTGTCAAAAAAGAAAAGGAGATTATGAAAATAATCTCCTTTTTGAATTAATAAAACATTGAATTATTTAGAAAATGATAGAATTTGAGGGTTAAATGAAAGCATTACCCAAGCCCAATTATTATTATTGTTTCTATTTCCTGATTTTAAAACTTCCATAGTTTTGGTTGCAAACATATGTGAATATCCCGCAGTTAATCCAACGTTTTTATGCAATTGATATGATGTTGTAAAATCTATTTCGGTTCCCAAATAAGAATCCATAGTTTGAGTTACATTTAAAGGTTCAATAGCATCTGCCGCCGTCATAAATACATGTGGAATTAAACTAAATTTCCAATTTTTAGCTGTATAATTCAATTTCAAATAAAGGTCTTGCAATCCTACAGAATTTTTATGATTTCCTACATAAAAATAATCCATATATCCATTAAATCCGTGGTTTGTTCCAAAAAGTGGTGCGAACGATTTTACTTTGTTGCTAGAATCGTTTTGAGCTTTTCCAGAAAGTATTTCATAACCTAAACTAGTGCTAAACTTTGCTGTAAAATTATATTTCATATTTAAGTCAACATTGTAAGCAAATACAGTATTACTTGACGATTTTCCTGTTTGTGTATAGAAACTTAAATCGGTATTAAACTTACTCTTTTTATATTTTAAAAATGTTCCAAAAGTTTGCAAATAATCAGTTTCTAATTCATTGGTTACAGCATCTTCATATTGAAAACCTGTGTTTAAAGCTAAAAGACTTACTTGAAAATCTTTTACAACTGTATGAAACCAAGCATATTGCAAGTTTTTATAATTAGTAGTGTACAAATCGCGATACAAATTTTCGGCATCGGCATTTAGCGCCGTACCTATATCTAATTTCATTTTATTTTTTTTGTATGAAACCACAAGTGCATCATGACTTTGTCCTTGTTGAGCCCAATCTATTTCGCCTAAAATTCTTTGATTGTCGTAACTTATAACTTGTCTACCAAAACGTGCGCTCCAATTTGAATTGAAATCGTATTGTCCCCAAGCTTCAAATAGCATAACACCGTTTTTATCGGAAGTAGTGGTAGTTTTAACATCGCCCCAAACTCTAACATTTTGAAGTTTTATATTTGCCGATAATTTTTCGTGCTTAAAATTTAAGTTTAATCTAGAACGTTGCGAGATAAAAGATGTGGGTAATTCATTATCTGGTATTAATTCTTTATATCCATTTCTGTATTCATATCTTGGTCTAAATTGTATACTTGCGTCAAATTCTTGGGCAAATGAAATCATAGACATATTTAAAAAGAATAAACTGAATACAATTCTATATATGTTCTTCATATTAAATTATTTTTTAGCTTCTGCTATTATTGTTTCAACAGTTTTATCATAGCTAACGCCTAATCCTTCTTGTTGATAAACCATTTCTCCTTCTTTATTAAATACACTTATAATATTTGAATGAGAAAAATCTATAGGTGAAATTTTTTTATAATTCACCGCTAAAACAGCTGCAAATTCTCTAGTTTGATTTTCATTTGAACTAAGAAAAACCCAATGATCATCTGTCATTTTATTCTCAATTGAAAATTCTTTTAAACGCTCTGGAGTGTCAACTTCTGGATCAATACTTACTAAAATAAACTTTACATTTTGTTTTAGTTCAGTACTAATTTGCTCTTCAATGTTTCGCATATCGGCTACTAAT
This sequence comes from Flavobacterium okayamense, assembly GCF_019702945.1. Classification (NCBI taxonomy): domain Bacteria; kingdom Pseudomonadati; phylum Bacteroidota; class Flavobacteriia; order Flavobacteriales; family Flavobacteriaceae; genus Flavobacterium; species Flavobacterium okayamense. Next base: position 1,328,671 of record NZ_AP024749.1, on the reverse strand, counting down.
CTTGGACAAGCTGCTTTGCATGATGTATATATCATTACCATTACAAGAACGTTTCCTTTATAATCTTTTAATTCTATATTTTCGCCATTTTGATTTGTCCAGTTTTCGGGTAAATTGTAAATAGACATATCTGAGATTTGTTTTTCAATTTCAACACCATTTTTTATTTCTTGAGATTGATGGTCTTTTTTACAACTTACAAAAATGCAAAAAGTAACGAGTAATATGATAATTTTTCTCATTGTTAATAGTTAATTTATTGTTTTAGCGCACCTAAAACCTAAGTTTTTTGTGGTATAATTTGCTTTTATGCTGCCTCTAAAAGCATAGCGCATAAATGCGGCATAATTCATTAAATCAGTTGCATTTACAGAACCGCTGCCGCAAAACAAATTTTTGTCGGTATCTTTATCTTTTCTAGATTCTCCCGAAAGAAAAATGCTATTAAAATCAAATGTCCATTCCCAAATTAGTCCGTGCATATCATAAACGCCCCAGTAATTTTTAAAAGTACTTCCTACAGCTTGATTTGAAGAGTTGTTTTTTTCGTACCAACTTAAAATGTATTCATTAAATTCTTCTCGTGGGCGAGCGTCTTTTCGTTTTTCATCTGCCATGGCAACATATTCCCATTCGTCTAGTGTAACCAATCTTTTATCTTGACATTCGCAATATTTTTTTGCTGCAAACCACGAAATATTTGTAACCGGTGCATTTGGATTTAAAACTCCAAAATCAAAATCATTTTTCCATTGATACAAATAATTTGAATCTGCAAATAATCGTTTTATTTGGGATTTCGAATAAGTTGGATTAGTTTTTACAAATTCTAAATAATCTTTGTTGGTAACTGGATAAATATCAATTAAAAAAGTATTTACCTTAACTGTTTTGTCTTCTGTTGAACCATATAATGGTATAAATGTGCCTTCATTTATTTGTACCATTTTATTGTTGTTTTTTTGAGAAAAAGAGACAGAAGAACAGAATAATAAAAGGGCGTAAAGATATTTTTTTAAATTATGTAATTCCATCTCTCTATAATTTTAGTTCATTATTCGTGAATATCTTTAGCTTTTTTAACTGGTTTCGCTCTTTCAGTTTTAACCATTTCTGGAGTTACATTCGTTTTATTATTACCCCAACTATTATACACATAAGTTAATACATCGGAAATTTCTTGGTCAGTTAAATTTTGACTAGTCATTACCGAATTAAATTTGTTTCCATTTACAGTTATTTCTCCTGTTAATCCGTGTAAAACAGCACTAATTGCTCGATTGGAATCAGAATTTAAATAATCTGATTTTGCTAAAGGAGGGAAAGCACCTGGTATTCCTTGTCCTTCAGATTGGTGACAAGCAAAACAAGTTCTGCCATAAATATTTTTACCATCTGCAATTTGTTGTTCTAAAGTTTTGGCTACAATAATTTCTTTACCATTAACCGAAGGCATATTTTGAATAGTTCCTCCTTCTGGATGATATATACCTTCCTGAGTTGTTCCTGAATAGATTTTTTTGTCTTCATCACCTTCAACTTTTAACATTCCTAAAGCACCTTTATTAAATGCTCTGAAAATTGAATGATCAACTAATATAAAAGTACCAGGTACATCTACCTTAAACTCAACTATTGTAGCGCCTCCTGCAGGAATTAAAGTGGTTTGAACGTTTTCATTAATTAAATCACCTCCTTCAACATGTACTTTATCAAATATTTCTCCAATAACGTGGAACGAAGACACAATATTTGGACCACCATTACCCATGTATAGCCTAACCGTTTCTCCTTTTTTTGCTGTTAAAGCCCCATCACCTGTTAAAGCCCCAACTTTACCATTAAATACAACATAATCTGGGTGTTCATCAACCGCTTTTGTCATGTCAAAAGGTTGCATACCTGGTTCTCCATACTTTCCTTTAGTGTAAAAATCTCCTTGCATTACATAATATTCTTTATCTACAGGAGGTAAACCACCTTCTGGTTCAACTAAAATTAAACCATACATACCATTTGCTATGTGCATTCCAACTGGAGCTGTGGCACAATGATACACATATAAACCAGGATTAATACATTTAAAATTAAATGTTTTTTCTTGACCTGGCGCTACTAATGAAGATGTTGCTCCACCACCAGGACCTGTTACTGCGTGTAAATCGATATTGTGCGGTAACTTATTATCAGGATGATTACTTAGTGTAAACTCTACCTCGTCACCAACTCTTGTTCTAATAAAGCTACCAGGAACGCTTCCGCCGAAAGTCCAGTAAACATACTTAACACCGTCTGACATTTCACCTTCTTGCTCTTTAATTTCCATTTTAACAATTAGCTTTTTAGCAGGTCTGTTTCCCACAGGTTTAGGTACAAATGGTGGGGCTGTTAATTCTGCTACCATCTCTCCGTTTACTTTCATATCTACAGGAGTCAATTTTAATGTTTGATCCTTCTTGCACGAAACAACAAATGCTAACAATGCACTCATTACGAAAAATTTTAAATTTGATTTCATTTTTTTTAGAATTATTGATACAACAAATTTAAAGGACAAAAATGTCTTTTAATATGATTTATATCATTTTTGAAAAAAAATGTTAAACTTTTCTAAATAAAAAAAGTTTTATAATAAAGTTCCTATCTTTGTTAACCATTTGGTTAATCTAAAAAGTTAATTTATGTCAACTGAAGAAAAAATATTCGAAGCTGCATTTAAAGTTTTTCAAAGAAAAGGGTTTAGTGGTGCAAGAATGCAAGAAATAGCTGATGAAGCTGAGATTAATAAAGCCATGCTTCATTATTTCTTTCGAAGCAAAGAAAAACTATTTGAAGCCGTATTCTTAAATGCTTTTGGAAAATTGGCACCACAGGTTAATATTATTTTTAACTCTGAAGATTCAGTTTTTGCTAAGATTGAAAAGTTTACACAAAGCTACATCAATTTTGTTCTTGAATATCCATTTTTACCACAATTCATTGTCCAAGAAATGAATAATAATAGTGAATTTGTATCTAAGTTTTTAAATGTTGAAAACCGACCTAATCCTATTAAACTTATCGCTCAAATTGAAAAAGAAATTGAATTGGGAATAATAAAACCAATCAATCCTAAACAATTATTATTAGATATTTTCTCCATGACAATTTTCTCATTTGCAGCACAAGGTTTAGTAAAAGGCATGTTACAGCTAACAGAAGAAGATTTTAAATATCTAATGATTGAACGTAAAAAACATATAAGTAATCAAATAATTATGGCAATTAAAAATGATGAAGTATAAAATAGTAATAATAAGTTTTTTTCTTTTCCAAATAGTTACTGCTCAAGAGCAATTGACATTAGAAAAATGTTATCAATTGGTGGAAACTAATTATCCATTAGCGAAACAAAATTCAATTTTAGCAAATCAGCTTGAAGTTCAAACAGAAGCTTTTAATAAAGATAAATTACCAAAAATTTCGTTAAATGCTCAAGCTACTTATCAATCGGAAGTTACTCAAGTTCCTTTTTCTTTACCCAACGCTACAATTGAACCACTAAACAAAGATCAATATCGTGCAACTTTAGATGTGAACCAACTTATTTATAACGGAAATGTTATAGAAGCGCAAACTAATTTAAAAACAGCACAAACCAAAACGCAACAGCAACAGGTAAAAGTTACATTATATCAATTGAAAAGTGTTGTAAATCAATATTATTTTGGAATCTTATTGTTACAGAAAAAACAAGAATTAGTAACGGCAAAAAAAGTATTACTTCTCGAGAAAATTAAAGAAATTCAAGCGGCTGTTAAGTTTGATGCCGTTTTGCCTTCTTCTGAACAAGTAATTGAAGCTGAGATTATTAAAATTAATCAGCAATCTAACGATATTCGATACGAAAAATTAAAACTCTTCAATTATCTAAATAAATTAACTGATTCAAACTTTAATGAAGATACTGTATTAGTAGTAGAAAAATCAATTATAAGTCAAGAAGGTAGTCGTCCAGAATACAAATTATTTGAATTGCAAAATCAACAAATAGATGCGAATAAAAGCCTTATTTCTAAAACTAATTACCCAAAAGTGAATGCTTTTGCACAAGGTGGCTATGGAAATCCTGCTTTAAATATGTTGAATAATTCATTTGAAACTTTTTACATGGCTGGAATTCGATTAAACTGGACATTATTCGATTGGAATAAAACCAAAAAAGAAAAAGAGGCTTTAGAGATTTCAAAACAACTAATTGAAACCGAAAAAGAAACTTTTGAATTAAATATCAATAGCCAATTACAAGAAGTTAATTTTGAAATAGAGCGAATTGAGCAACAAATTATAAGTGATGCTGAGATTATTCAATTACGAGAAAAAATTGTTCTTTCAGCCGAAGCGCAAATGAAAAATGGTGTTATTACTTCATCAGATTATTTGAATGAAGTTACTCAACTTTTTGAAGCTAAAATCAACGAACAAACACATAAAGTTCAATTAGAATTGGCAAAAGCGAATTATCAAATTATTAAAGGAAATTAAATCGACATAAAATGAAAACATTCATAAAAATAATTTTTGTTTCAATAGTATTGTCAAGTTGTAATAAAAACAACGAAAATGCTGATGCATACGGAAATTTTGAAACTACCGAAGTTACCGTTTCCTCTGAAGCAAACGGTAAAATTGAGTTTTTAAATATTGAAGAAGGAAATGAAATCAAAAAAGGTCAAGTTGTAGCTTTAATCGATACGCTTCAATTGCATTTTAATAAAGAACAACTTAAAGCTTCTATAGCAACGGTTCAATCCAAATCAGCTTCGGTTTTATCACAAATATCTGTTTTAAACGAACAATTAAAAACCGCTAAAATTGAACAGAATAGAATTTTAAACATGTTCAACGAAAATGCAGCAACAAAAAGACAAGTAGATGAAATTGAAGGAAAAGTTAATGTAATCAACAAACAAATTAATAGTGTTCAAACGCAAAATGCACCTATTTTAAATGAAGTCAAATCTATTGAAGTTCAAATTGCAAAATTAGAAGACCAGATAAAAAAATCGCAAGTTATTAATCCAATTGACGGAACAGTTTTAACAAAATATGCCGAAGCATCAGAAATTACGGCCTTTGGAAAACCACTTTATAAAATTGCCAATCTTAATGAAATGGAGCTTCGTGTGTATTTTTCAGAGACACAGTTACCACAAATAAAAATTGGTCAGCATGTAAAAATTGTTATCGATTCTAATGATAGCACAAAATCCTACAACGGAACAATCTCTTGGATAAGTTCGCAAGCCGAGTTTACACCAAAAGTAATTCAAACCAAAGAAGAAAGAACCAATTTAGTTTACGCTGTAAAAGTAAAAGTAAAAAACGACGGAAGTTTAAAAATAGGAATGCCAGCTGAAGTATGGCTTAATTAATAATTAGATTCAGAATGAAAAAAGTATTATTTATCGCAATGTTATCTATTGCAATTGGATGCAAATCAACCAAAACAAATTCAAAATCAACAACTATGAACTTAAACAACTTACATACCGAAGATAAAGCTGTTCAAACAAACCTATTGTTTCAACCAAGTGAAGCTAAAGTGATTTCATTGCAAATTGCTAAAAACGAACAATTAAAAGAACACATAACAAAAGTTCCAGCTTTGTTAGTATGTGTAAATGGAAATGCTACTTATAATGACGAAAATGGAACATCTGTTCAATTACAATCGGGAGATTATTTCAATATTCCTGTAAATGTAAAACATTGGGTAGATGCACATGAAAAAAGTAATTTTTTATTGATAAAATAATTTATGAGTATTTCGGTTCAAAATATATCCAAAAGTTACAAAGAGGTTCAGGCGCTACAAAACATTAGTTTTGAAGTAAATGAAGGGGAACTCTTTGGATTAATTGGTCCAGATGGAGCGGGCAAAACTACTCTTTTTCGTTTACTCACTACTTTACTTATTCCTAATGAAGGAAATGCAACAGTAGCCGAATATGACATTATAAAAAATGTAAAAGAAATTAGAAATGCTGTAGGTTATATGCCAGGTAAATTCTCTTTATATCAAGATTTAACCATAGCAGAAAATTTAGAGTTTTTTGCAACCATTTTTGGTACAACTGTAGAAGAAAATTACGATTTAATCGAAGATATTTATGTGCAGATTGAACCTTTTAAAAATAGAAGAGCTGGAGCCTTATCAGGTGGAATGAAACAAAAATTGGCATTATGCTGCGCCTTGATTCATAAACCTAAAGTTTTGTTTTTAGACGAACCTACAACTGGAGTTGATCCTGTTTCGAGAAAGGAATTTTGGGAAATGCTCAAGCGATTAAAACAAAAAGGAATTACAATTTTAGTATCTACTCCTTATATGGATGAAGCCGCTTTGTGTGATAGAATTGCTTTAATTCAAGAAGGAAAAATATTAAAAATAGATTCGCCTGAAAACATTGTGAATTCGTATGAAAAAGCAATTTACGAAGTAAAATCAGATACGATGTATCAATTAATTGAAGATTTAAAAGCATTTCCATCAAGTTATAGCGTGTATGCTTTTGGTGAATTTGTTCATTATACTGATAAAGGCGATTTATTTAAAATTGAAAACTTAATGAGTTATTTAGCCGAAAAAGGGCATCAAAATATTACCATTCAAAAAGCAAAAACAAGTATTGAAGATGTTTTTATGGATTTATAAATGGAACAGACAATGAACCAACAAAAAATCATAGAAGTAGAAAACCTAACCAAAAAGTTTGGAGATTTTACAGCTGTAAAAAGTATTTCTTTTCACGTAAACAAAGGCGAAATATTTGGATTTTTAGGTGCAAATGGTGCTGGAAAAACTACGGCTATGAAAATGCTAATTGGTATTTCAAATCCTACAAGTGGTAACGCAATTGTTGCAGGTTATAATGTGCAATCACAAAGTGAATTGGTGAAAAAAAGTATTGGTTATATGAGCCAGAAATTTTCACTTTATGACGATTTATCGGTACAAGAAAACATTACATTTTTTGGTGGTATTTATGGTTTATCAAAAAATCAAATTAAATTAAAAACAGAAACTTTAATTGAAAATCTCCAATTGGGAAATATCACAAAAACTAAAGTTGGCGATTTGCCATTAGGTTGGAAACAGAAATTAGCGTTTTCGGTTGCACTATTACACGAACCTAAAATTGTTTTTTTAGATGAACCTACAGGAGGCGTTGATCCAATTACGAGAAGACAATTTTGGGAATTAATTTATGCCGAAGCTCATAAAGGAACAACCATTTTTGTTACAACACATTACATGGATGAAGCCGAATATTGTAATCGAGTTTCGATAATGGTTGAAGGTGTTATTGAAGCTTTAGATTCGCCAAAGAATTTGAAAAAACAATTTGGTGTTGAATCTATGAATGAAGTGTTTTTAAAGTTGGCTCGTAACATAGAATAATTAAATAGTAATGAAGCGATTTAGAGGTTTTGTAAAAAAAGAATTCTTTCACATTTTTAGAGATAAACGTTCACTTTTTATTCTCTTCGGAATGCCTATTGCTCAAATTTTATTATTTGGATTTGCCATTACTAATGAAATTAATAATGTAGAAGTAGCCATTTTAGATTATGCGAAAGATTCAGAATCTGAAAAAATTATTCAAAAGTTAAAAGCTTCAGAATATTTCAATATTGAAACTGAAATAACAAACGAGAAAGCAATTGCTTCTGAATTTAAAAAAGGAAAAATAAAAGCCATTTTACTATTTGAAAAAGATTTTTCAAAAAAACTTCAAACCGAAAATAAGGCAACAATACAAGTAATAACAGATGCTACCGAGCCAAATATTGCTAATACAATAGCTAATTATACACAATCTATACTATCAAATTATCAAAATCAAAATTCTAGTGCTAACAATATTGGGATAAATATTCAAACCCGAATGTTGTATAATCCAGAATTAAAAAGTGTTTTCAATTTTGTTCCTGGAGTTATGACCGTAATTTTGATGTTAGTATCTGCAATGATGACTTCAATTTCTATTACAAGAGAGAAAGAACTGGGTACAATGGAAGTCTTATTGGTTTCACCTTTAAAACCATTTCAAGTAATCATAGGAAAGGTTTTTCCGTATGTGTTTTTGTCAATTATCAATGCAATTGTAATTGTAAGTATGGGCTATTTTATTTTTGGAATGCCAATAAACGGAAGTCTCTTTTTGTTAGCTTTTGAAAGTATATTATTTATTATTACGGCTCTTTCATTAGGCATTTTTATTTCTACGATTTCTAAAACGCAACAAACTGCCATGATGATTTCTTTAATGGGTTTAATGCTTCCTGTTATCATTCTTTCTGGCTTTATATTTCCCATTGCATCTATGCCAATACCTATGCAAGTTATGAGTAATATTATCCCCGCAAAATGGTTTATTATTATAGTAAAATCGATAATGTTAAAAGGAGTTGGCTTACAATATATTGTAAAAGAAACAATGATTTTAATTCTGATGACGACAGTTTTTATTGGTTTAAGTATTAAAAATTACAAAATGAGATTAGAATAAAATGAAAATTATTTTATACATAGTTCAAAAAGAATTCAAGCAAATTTTTAGAGATAAAGGTATGCTTCGTTTAATTTTTATTTTACCAATTTTTCAACTTTTGGTATTATCCAATGCAGCTACATTTGATGTTAAAAACATTAAAGTTGCAATTGTAGATAATAGTCATTCAATGCAATCAAGAGCTTTAATTGAAAAGTTTCAAATGAACTCTTATTTTGCTGAAACGAAACTTTTAAACAGTTCAAATGAAGGAATTGAATACATAAATAAAGGAAAAACAGATGCAGTTATTGAAATTCCGAATAAATTTGAAAAGCAACTAAAAAACAATAACAAAACGTCAATTCAAGTTCTTATTAATGCAATTGATGGAGCTACAGCAGGTGTTCAAAATGTGTATATTGCTCAAATTGTTCAACAATACAATCAGAATATAACGCTTGAAAATAAAAACCTATCTAGTCAACAAAACTTGAGTAGAATAGAACTAATTCCATCATTTTGGTATAATAATACGTTAAATTATAAGACGTTTATGGTTCCAGGTATTTTAGTATTATTAGTTACCATGCTTACTTTATTCCTTTCTTCAATGAATATTGTTAGAGAGAAGGAATTAGGAACTTTAGAACAAATCAACGTTACACCAATAAAAAAACATCAATTCATAATTGGTAAATTATTTCCTTTTTGGGTATTAGGATTGGTTATTTTAACAATTGGGTTGTTAATTGCAAAATTAGTTTTTAACGTTCCTATGTTAGGAAATATATTTTTAGTGTATTTATTTACTGCAATTTATTTATTACTCATTTTAGGAATTGGTTTGTTTATTTCTAACCATACCGAAACACAACAGCAAGCTATGTTTATTGCTTGGTTTTTTATGGTGATTTTTATTCTAATGAGCGGTTTATTTACACCGATTGAAAGTATGCCTAAATGGGCTCAAAATATAACACTCTTTAATCCAATTCGTTATTTTGTTGAATTTATTCGAATGGTTCTCCTTAAAGGAGCAGGTTTACAAGAGGTTTTGATAAATTTATCAATAATTACTGCATTTGCTATTACTATAAATGGATTAGCAGTTTGGAGTTATAGAAAAACAAACTGATATAACATTTGTATTATAAACTTTTTTGTAAGAAAACCTTTCTATTTTGCTGATACAATATTTTACTTCTCTTTATTTATAAGGGTTAAAGAGGTAAAGGTGTGCAAAAGGTGCTAATTTTTAAAGAAAAAGAGCTACAAAAAAGAGCTCTTTTTTTAAAAAAAACTAGCATAAAAGTGAGTCGTTTTTTTGAAATTAGAAATAAAAAACTATATTTGCACAAATAAAAGTAAACAAAAACGTAAACGTTTTTACTTTTTATAGTGGAAAATAAAATATTAGGTTATTGATTTTCAGGTTTTTAAAAATTAACAATTGATGAGTTTTAAACTCATAACCCGAAGGTCACTGGTTCGAGTCCAGTTCCCGCTACTAAAAAGAGAGAATCAAGAAATTGATTCTCTCTTTTATTTATTACTAAATCAAATTATAATTTGAAAATATATAGGTATTCCAATAGTTATGTTGATAGGAAAAGTAATTGCTATAGCCATAGGTATGTATAAGCCAGGGTTTGCAGAAGGAACACTTATTTTCATAGCTGCAGGCACTGCGATATAAGATGCACTTGCAGCTAGAATTGAAAGCAATAATCTATCACCTATTTCAGAAAGGAAAAATTGACTTAAAAAAGCCATTAAACACCCATTTAGCAGCGGGATAATAATTGCAAATAAAAATGTAAATCTTCCAAATTTTGTTAAGTCTTTTAATTTTTTTCCACTAGATATCCCCATATCCAATAAAAAAATTGCTAAAAATCCTTTAAAAATATCTGTCGTAAAAGGTTTTATTCCCATTGCTTGTTGTTCGCTTGCCACAAAACCTATTATTAAACTCCCAATAATTAACAAAACACTACCATTTGTAACAGAATGCTTTAAAATTTTAAAAATAGAATGGTTTTCAATTTCTTTTTGTTTTGTAAACAAACGAATCAAAATAACACCTACAATGATTGCTGGAGCTTCCATTAATGCCATAACAGCGACCATATGTCCACTAAATGAAATATTTTGCAGTTCTAAAAAAGAGATTGTAGTCACAAATGTTACTGCACTTACAGATCCATAAGCTGCTGCAATCGCACCAGAATTCTCAATTGATAATTTTCTTTTCAAGAAGAAAAAAGAATAAACAGGAATTACAATTGCAGAAAAGATTCCTAAAATAACACTCCAAATAATTCCCATATCAAGTTCACTGTGCGCTAATTCTTGACCTCCTTTAAACCCAATGGAGAAAAGCAAATAAATAGATATGAATTTTGAAGAATTTTCTGGTATTCGTAAATCACTATTTAGTCTTATTGCTATAAATCCTAAAATAAAAAATAATAATGCAGGATTTTTAAGGTTTTCTATTAATAAGTCTGTATTCATAGTTATTTATTTGAAGCTCTGGTTAAACGATCATTTATTGTACTTCCTAATTGACTTTCAGGAAAATATTTAAATATTATTTCATCGAAATTTAAATTATCTATTTCAAAAAGTGTATTGTATAGTTTTCTGGCAACTTCATCTAAATCATTCTGTTCTGAAAGATTAAAGATTGTTAAATTGTTTGGAATTGTTTCCGAAATAATTCCTGCAGTCAAAAACGCTATTTTCTTATCCTGATTTTTCTCGCAAAACTCTTCCCAATTATTAATGTTTTGCATACTGGTCTTTGGCGCATAATGTTTAGAAAACATTCCTGGTGCAAGAATCAAATTTGTGGGCTCATTTAATACTTTAACTTTGCCTACAACTTTTTCAACTAATTCTTTTGATAATGCACCTAATCTATAAATAATTGGCTCTCCTCTTTCAAAACCTATTATTGTTGACTCTAGACCTTTTTCACATTCTCCGCCTTCTAGAACATAATGAAGAGGTTTGTCATTAAAATAGTTATTTATATGATGTGTAGATGTAGCACTAGTCCTATTAGAAGGATTTGCACTTGGTGCTGCAAGAGGAAAATCAAGTTCATTTAATAGTTCTAATAGAATTTTTTTTGCAGGCACTCTTAATGCAACCGTTTCTTTTCCTGAAGTAATATGATTTGGAATTAATCCAGATTTTTCCAAAACTAGTGTTAATGGACCAGGCCAGAATGCATTGGCTAAAATTTTTGCCTTAACAGGAATATTAATTGCGTACTTAAATAATTCTTTTTCCGATTTTAAATGAACAATTAATGGATTATTCTTAGGTCTATTTTTTAAATGATATATTTTTTCAACAGCCTTTTCGTTAAAAATATTTGCTGCTAATCCATAAACAGTCTCTGTTGGAATAGCAACTACTTCCCCTTTTCGAAGCCAATATGAAGCTTCAAAAATATCATTACCTATTCTCATAATTAAGGATTACAATTATTACAATACATGGGGTCTTCGTTTTCTTTTTTATGTGGATATTTCTTTTCCAATTTAAAATTGCATTTTTGACATTCATATATGTATTTCAAAGTACTTTCTGTTGGATTTCCACACCATTTACATGGCAAACCTGAAATAACTTCTTTTACATCAAAACCGGGAATTTTACAATTTGGGCAAAGTGATTTACATTTTTCTATTAGCTTCTTTGTCACTTCTTCAATCACTTGCATTCTTGTTGGATTAAACATTGCTCTCATATCAGTTTCTGCAATTACTTTTTCACTAACAGATTGAAAAAACTCATATTTTTCAATAAGAGTTTTTTGATTAGTAATTCCTTTACAACAATGCTTAAAATTTTTATAATCCGATTTTAATATTAAAGCATGCGAAGGAAATTTAATTTTTTCAGCAAAATTTAGAAGTGAATGAAAGTCAATAATCTCTTCAGTTAAAAAATTTGTTTTTGTGCTCAACACTTTTACTACTATCTCAATATCATTTTTAAAATCTTTAAGCATCACAAACTCTTCATTAGCTGATGTAAAAAAATAAAAAGGATGGGCGCCAAATGAACCTTCAGAAGCTAATATCAAATCAACCTGATTCTTTTTCATAGCTATAAAACACTTCTTTCTTAAAGTTTCAATGGCGCTTCCTTCCCTCTCTATTTCACCAGAAAAAGTTCCCAACTCATCAGTGTTAAAAAATTTATTTTTAACAACCTTTACTTTTAATTTACTCTCAAGTATTGGTTGCATTACTTTTTCTTTACCATGAATCGTTGCAATTAATAACTTTCTCCCTTTAAACATCTTGCTTTTTAGTCAATTATTTCTAAAAAAATTCCACCATTAATTTTGACATTTTTGTTTAAATTTTCTGAAGCTGTTAAAATTCTTCGAATCTTATTCCTTTCTTCATTTAATTCAATTATTCTATTTTTTGAATGTGTAATATCTCCATGGTTTCTTTCTTCTTTGCTAAAAATATCTTTTTGATGAAAATTTATTTTATTAGAATATAATTCCATTAGTATTGTTAAAGCATCTTTAACTGAAAAAGTACCATTTAATAGATTAAAATTATTTTCTTTCATAACCTTTATTTTTTGATAAAAACATAAATATTAGTAGATTCAAAATAATCATTCCTGATAATGCAAGTTGCTCAATTATAATACTCATAACTCATTTATATTAAATTAGATTTATTGTCCCTGTCCCATTGAAAAGCCTTTTACACCATCAAATTGATATAGATTTTCAGTTTTTATGACATCTAAACCAAAATCTATTGCGCTAGTCAACAACCTTACAACTGATAAAGAGGTAATTTTAGTTTCATCTAATGTTTGAAATCTACATCTCCAATGGTCTGTACAAAATGTTTCATCAAATCCATTTGGCCATACTTTAACACCACGGTTTGTAATCATAACCAATTTTAAATTTTCCTGCTCAATTTTTTGTAAAATAGTTGCAAGCTCATCCGCTTTGTAACCATCCCAATGAACAAATAAATCAACTCCTAATAGATCTTTTTGTAATCGTTTTTTTCTTTCATATTTAGGCAATTGAATTAAACTCTGTTTCGGAGAAAAAACTGGTTTTAATTGAACAGGTACAGTTCCTAAATTTTTAATTACTGCTTCAGCAAATTCTTTAGTCCCTGCAAGCTTTGTGCTTATATTTTCATCGTAAATATCAGCAGTATGTATGCCTTCTTCTATTGTTTTTAACCATGCATTTTGAATCTTAGTTGCCTCATTAGAAAATCCTAAGTGATTTAACATAGCTATTCCTGCTTGAAGTAAACCTGATGGATTTGCTATGTTTTGTCCAGCAATATCAGGCGCTGAACCATGAATAGCTTCAAACATTGCACATTCATTTCCAATATTTACCGAACCTGCTAGACCTACCGAGCCAGCAATTTGAGCTGCAACATCTGAAATAATATCTCCATAAAGATTTGAAGTTACGATTACATCAAACTTTTCAGGATGATCAGCTAAATAAGCCGTACCTATATCAATAATCATATGATTTGCCTCAATATCAGGATATTCAACCGCAATTTCCTTGAATACTTTATGAAATAATCCGTCAGTTTGTTTCATTATATTATCCTTGCTAAAGCATGTAACTTTTTTTCTTCCATAATTTTTGGCATATTCAAATGCATAGCGAATAATTTTTTCACAGCCTGGTCTGCTAATTAATTTTAAACATTGAACAACTTCATCGGTTTGTTGGTGTTCAATACCAGCGTATAAATCTTCTTCGTTTTCTCGAACTATTACCACATCTAAATTTGGAAACTTAGTTTTCACATAAGGATGAAGCGCTACACATGGGCGAATATTTGCATACAATCCTAATGCTTTCCTCATCGTAACATTCAAGCTTTTGTAGCCACCTCCCTGTGGAGTTGTAATTGGAGCTTTTAATAAAACTTTATTTGTCCTAATAATATTCCAAGAATCATCCGAAATCCCAGAACTATTTCCAGATAAGTAAACTTTTTCACCAATTTCAATTTCTTCAAATTCGATACTAGCTTTTGTCGATTTAATAATTTTTAGAACTGCTTCCATTATTTCAGGACCAATTCCATCTCCTTTTGCAATAGTTACTTTTTTCATTGTGATTTATTTTTTGACAAATATCTAATCAAATAATCATATATTTTTATTTATATTTTATATTTTTATCATAAAAATATTTTATGAATTACACATTACATCAACTTAGCATTTTTTTAAAAATTGTTGAAACTAAGAATATAACAAAGGCTGCAGATGAACTAAACTTGACACAACCTGCGGTTTCAATTCAGTTGAAAAATTTTCAAGATCAGTTTGAAATTCCATTAACTGAAATAATTGGAAAACAATTATTTGTAACTGATTTCGGAAATGAAATTGCCACAGTTGCTAAAGAAATATTTGAAAAGACAGAAGACATCAAAAACAAAACCAATTCTTATAAAGGATTAATTACCGGTAAATTAAAAATTGCATCAGTATCTACAGGGAAATATGTAATCCCATACTTTCTTAGTAAATTCATTAATGAAAACCCGGGTATAGAACTAATATTAGATGTAACAAACAAGTCAAAAGTTATTGATAGTATAGAAAAGAATGAAGTTGATTTTGGCTTTGTTTCAATTATTCCAGAAAATCTATTAGTATTTAATGAAGAACTTCTACTCAACAAAATTTTTCTTGTTTGTAATAACGATATTTACAATAATTTAAAAAAACTTAAATTAAAGGATTTAGAAAATTTACCTATAATTTTTAGAGAAGAAGGTTCAGGTACCAGATTTAAAATGGAACGCTTTTTTGAAGCCAACAAAATTAAAATAACCAAACGATTGGAACTTACTTCAAACGAAGCTGTTAAACAAGCTGTTATTGCTGGTTTAGGAATTTCGATAATGCCATTAATTGGTATAAAAAACGAAATTCTTAATGGTGATTTAAAAATAATTAACCTTAAACAATTACCACTTATTACAAATTGGAATTTAATTTGGAATAGTCATAAATCACTATCTCCTGTAACAAAAGCTTTTTTAGAACATTTAAAACAAAATAAATCTTTAATAATTGAATCAAATTTTCAATGGTTCAATGAGTTTTAATTAAAAAAGGTGCATTATAGCACCTTTTTAAGTAAGAAAAAGTTGTTTTAAAAACTTATTTTGTTGCTTTTACATCAACACTAATTTCGATATCTTTACTAATCATCCATTCAGCTGGATCTGCATCTGAAGTACCAAATTTAATTCCCCATTCAGCACGATTTACAGTAAAATCTGCAAGAATAGTAACCGTATTGTTAACTACATCAATTTTAGCAGGAAAAGAAACATTTAATGTATTCCCTAATAAAGTTAAGTTTCCGCTTAACATTTTGTTCGCATCTTTTACACCTTCTCCTTCAGCTAATGGTGCAGTTAAATCTTCAATTTTAGTAATTTTAAATTCCGCAGTTTTATTATTTTCAACATCAAAGAAATCTGCATTCTTTAAGTGAGCTTCTAAATCTGTGGCTTTTTTACCTTCTTCTGTAACAGATGCCGGATCAACCTTTAACGATTGCATATCTATTACAAAATTCCCAGCATTTACAGCATCACCAGAAACAGAAATTTCTCCTGTTTGTACTCTTAAAGTTCCCCAACGTGGAGCAAAATCACCTTTGTGAAATGCTTTCCATTTAACTACTGAACTAGTTGTATCTACTGCAAATACATTTTCTGTAGTTTCTGCAACTTCTTGTTCTTCTGCAGTTGTTGTACTTTCTGAAGACTTACCTCCACAAGATGCTAAAATAAATCCGGCTGCTAATAAAGCTAATAAACCCTTTTTTTTCATAGTATAAATATTAAATTGTTTTTTTCACGTTTTACAATTGCAAATTTGACATTTAAAAAATAAACAGAAGTTAATCTAGATTAAGAAATAAAAAAAAGCCAGTCATTAATGACTGGCTTTTTTTTATTTTATTTGATAAATAATTTTCCTCGTATCAATCTTACCTGATGTCAATTTTGTTTTAACTATCAAAGTCATATTGTTTGTTAAAATACTTTTTATCTGAAGCGTATTACTATTAATATTTTTCTTTTCAAATAATTTTCTCCCTAAAATATCAAAAACAATTACTTCATTTAAATTAATTAAAGAAGAAGTAATATTTAATCCGTTATCATTCGAAAAAACATTTAAAACATTAGAATTATCCTCTAAATCATTATCAATCAACCCATCTTTATAAACAACTTCAAATCGATCATTAAAAACTCCTGACTGACTTGTAAAAATATATGGGGTTAATTTAACATCGTGAATGATTCCTTCATACTTGTCATGTATATAAATGCTTTGTGTTTCAAACAAACCATCTTGTGTTTCAAAGGAAATATTATAAACACCATCATTTATCGCTTTAAAACCTAATTCTACAACATCGTTATCATTAAATGGCAAAGCTTTACCTTGAATAACATACTCCTCATTATCAATAAGGTTATATATCATCGAATTTGATTTATCTAAAGTTTTTCCATCAATTAAATTATCAAATCCATTTGTCGCATTCTGAGCATAACCAATAAGAATTTGATTATAATTATTAACATTGTCGTTTAAATTTAACCAAAATCTATGTTTTTCAACAGTAGCTTTAAAAAATTGTGAACTCAATGATGCGTTAACCCTTTGAGTATTAAAAAAATTTAAATCTCCTGCGGAAGTTGCTTGCACATAAAATCCTTGAGCATTTTGTATAATTCCATTAGGAACTTCTCCGCCTGCAGCAGATGCTGTTCCTCCTAAAGTTGTATAAGATGCAAAATTATTAACCGGATAAACACCTCCACTTGCAGGTACTGTATGCGTCCAAAAATATAGCGTTCCTACACTTGGATTATCTGTTAAAAATATATCTGCATCTACAGGAGAAGGATATGGATTACCTATTAAATTATATCCCATACCAACGGTTTGCACTACGTCTCCATTAGTAGGGACACCTTGAAAAACCCCATTATATGCAGTAGGAACAGTTGACGACCAGGTATTTGCAACACGAATCATATATCCTTTTCCTACTTCAAAATTTGAAGTAGCATCAACAGATTGATAGGCTGTAGGTGTTGTTGTTCCTGTATATAAATACTCATAAAAACGAGTAAAAATAGTATTTGGAGAAAAGGCTAATAATTGTTGACCCGATACTGGAGAAGACCAAGCAGTATAATCTAAACGAATCATTGGCGCTGAATCTCTATTCAAAACTATATCTCCAGAATTGGCATCATCATTAATTTGTCTTAAAGCAGCATTATTTTCAATAGTAAGTAACGCCCCTAAATCAACAGTAACACTACCTTCAACTATCAAAGTATGGTTACTAGAAAAAGTTACTAAAGCAGCGTTTGATACTGTAACTGAACAAGCTTCTAAATCTCCTGATGAATTGTAATTACCAGTAAATACGACTTTTGTTTTTGAATCAGGAACTCCATTACTCCAAGCTAAACCATCCCAAGTACTAGACTTATCACCACAAATAAAATCTCTAGGTTGTTGAAAACCTTGATTATATGTGTTGGTTCCATCAGTAGAAACATTTATAACAACTTCTCCAATGGTATAATCAAACATATATGAACCTGTTGTTAAAGTGTTTCCAGAACTTGCCACAACTTCCCTTTCGATAGTTTGCGAGAAACAGAACGAGCTAAGAAGTATTGAAATAATTAAGTAATAAAATTTATTCATTATAAAATTATTTTGGCAAGTTAGTTTTTAGATTGAATTAATTGATTTACTAATTTTTTCAATTCTTTAACTTCATCTTCAAGAGTCTTAATTCTGTTGTCTTTATCATCTAAACTTGTTTTTAAAGTACTTCCAGAATAACCAGACAATCTATCTGCTGTTTTAGAGTGTAACGCATAAGGAACACTAATTAATTGTGTTGTTCCAAGTGTAGTATAACTAGAACCTCCTGTTACATCTGCCTCTACTTTAACAAAGTGTAAATCTCCCGCCCAATCAATTGTTGTAAAGTCACCACTTGTAACTGAACCACTACCGATTTGAAAATTCACTATACCATATTGAGATGTAGTAGTTGAATGTGTTTCTTCATAAATTACTGTACCCGAATTTGTAGTTTCTAGAATACTAATTCTAAAAGAAACACTTTGGTTCGCAATTGCATCTCCATTTGTGTCTTTAATAGCTGTTTGATAATTGAACATTTCTGGAGTCATATCAGTTCCCGAACCGTCTGCTGCATCTTCTAACGCTTCAACTCTATCTTCTAAATCAGATAAAGCTTGAATATCAATTGTTGAAGTAGACCAAGCAGCTCCATCCCAAACATATAAAATCTTATCATCTGTATCAAAAACCATTAAACCTGCATCTGTTGTTGTTAGACCACCTTCAAGCGTTGTTCTATTGGCTGTTGGCATACGGTTTACTTGAAATCCTTTATTTGTATCTGCTAAATCTAATGATGCATTTGCATTAGGTGTGTCTGTACCAACACCTACACTTAAAGGATTTGTAACTCCACCTAAAACCATTGTATTATCGTTAACTGCTGTTGCAGCATTACCAATAGCTACTGAATTGAAACCTTGAACATTTGCGTTATAACCTATAGCAATATTATATGTTGGATTCAATGCACTTGGATTTGTAGATGAAGCTCCATTACCTATAGCTATAGCACCTACATTTTCTACAATCACTCCTGAACCAATACCAACAGCGTTAGATTGTGCAACATTTACTTGATTTCCAATTGCGATTGAATAATCTGAATTGTCTGTAGTTTGAAACTGATATCCCATCCCAATAGCTCCAACAGCATTTTGCATATTTCCTTCATTTCCTATACCGATAGCATACTGACCTTCATTATAAGAATAATAGCCCATAGTTATTGCATCATTTTGAGCAGCTATAGCTTGAGAACCAATAAACGTAGTTCTGTTTCTATTAGTATTTCCACTCCAACTAGTAAAATTACTATTAGATGTTACTCCAGATGCTCTACCATATCCTGAAAAAGCTCCCATTCCAACATTATCTTCACCTTCTCTATTTGAAGCACCTGACAACATTCCTACATATGTATTTCTATTTGCATTAGTAAGAGAGTTTGTTCTATTATTGTCCCAACCTGACATTGCCCCAACAAAAGTGTTAAAATCTGCCCATTCAGTAGCAACACCAGATGCTGCACCTACCATTGTATTATAAATACCATCTCCAACATCAATTGCAGAAGAATCTCCAATAGACGTATTATGATGACCATCATCTACATCACTCATTGCCTCACTACCTACTGCAACATTTCTATACCCTACATTTGCTGAAATACCTGCCTCATTACCTACAAATACGTTTTTATAACCTGTAGTATTACTAAATCCAGCATCTTCACCAATAAAAGTATTTTCATAACCTGTTGTATTACTAGTACCTGACTCTTCACCTACGAAAGTATTATCGTAGCCTGTAGTATTCATTTCACCAGACTCCGTTCCAATAAATACATTATCCCCAGCAGTAACATTTGAATATCCTGCTTGATGACCAATAAAAGTATTGTCAAAACCAGTTGTATTATTATAACCAGCTGTATATCCTATAAATACACCTTCAGAAGTAGTATTACTTCTACCTGATTGATACCCTACAAAAGTATTTTGTGAACCAGAAGTTGTTAAAGCACCAGAGCTATCTCCGTAGAAAGTGTTGTAATCTCCTGAAGTTATACTAACTCCAGAACCTGTTCCTTGAACTTCATTTAATGTTTGCGATAGACCTAAAAAGGTTGTTAGTAAACATGAAACTAGTAAAATTTTTTTCATTGTTTTTAAGTTAAAATATGCGGTTAGATTGTTGCAAAGTTAACTTTTTTAACAACAGAAAGCGCTTTTATCTATCAAATGCTTTTTTTTCCGATTAAATACAACAACTTTTTTGATAATTTTCTATTAAATTGCACCACCATATTTTTATTCATTATGAAAAAAACCGAAAACTTTACTTCTTTATTAATTTTTATATTTACATTTTCGGTCTATACATTCACAGCTTCTAGGACAATAAATTTTTGGGACAGTTCTGAGTTTATAACTACTAACCTAAATCTAGAGGCAACACATTCACCCGGAGCGCCTTTTTATACCTTATTAAGTAGCTTTATTTTACTTTTTTTCCCGGTCACATGGAGTGCTTTAATTTGTAATTTAATTTCTTCTTTATTTGGTTCACTTACAGTAGTTTTCTTATTCAAAATATCGTATATGGTTTGCAGTAAAATGCAGAATGATAGTTTATATTCAAAATGGATTTCAATCAGCTCAGGAACGATTAGTGCTTTAACCCTTGCCTTTTCAACTAGTTTTTGGACAGCTTCAACCGAAACCGAAGTTTATACACTTTCAAGTTTTTTATTGTTACTATCTTTTTATATTGCTTTATTGTGGAGTCAGTCAAAAGATGAAAAAAAATCTAAAAGATTAATTTTATTTTTCAGTTTTTTATTAGGTATTTCAGTAGGTGTCCATTTAATAAATCTTTCTGTGATTGTTCCTTTATCAGTACTTTATGCTCATAAAAAGAAAAACGAAAATTGGAAATTCATTGGGATTTATTTACTCGCATCGGTTATTTTATTTTTTTGTATTTATCTTTTTGGAATTCAGGGTTTTTTAAAAACATCTTCCGTTTTAGATATTTTCTTAGTGAATAGATTCAGCTTCCCAGTAAATTCAGGCTTATTAATTTCTATTCTAGGACTTTTATCTATTTGCTTTGTTCTTCTTTTAAAAGTTAAAAACAACAAATTAAAATTTATTGTTTTATCAACATTACTTTTTTTTATTGGAGGAAGCTCTTATTTGCTACCCATTTTAAGAAATAATGTTTCAACTCCCTTTTCATACCAAATAAAATCAAGCAATGATTTATTAAATTATATACAAGCTAAACAATTTGGCGTTGATAAAATTCCATTACTTTACGGAACATCCTTCAATGCTCCTTTAGACAAGATTACTCCTTTTGTTGATGGAAGAAAAATAACCTCTTATAATGATATAACAAAGAAATACGAAGTTGTAGATGATGGGTATTATAGCATCCCAAATTATGCAGATGAATTTAAAATGTTGTTTCCAAGAATGTACAGTCAAAATTCTGTTAGTTCGATAGGTTACAGAAACTGGGCTACCATTAATGGAGAAAAATTTAATTATTCAATTAAAGGTAAAATACAAGAAATTTTAAAGCCTACTTTTTCTGAGAATTTGGCTTTTTTTTATAATTATCAAATCAACTGGCTTTACTTTAGATATTTAGGATGGAACTTTATAGGTCGACAAAACACAATTAAAGGTACAGGAGACATTTTTAATGGAAATTGGAAAAGTGGAATTAATACATTTGATAAATTTAGAATTGGCGAAGAAATTATCACACCCGAAGCTTACAAAAAAGATAAAAGTAATGATGGATATTATTTCTTACCATTTATATTAGGCTTAATAGGTTTATTTGCAATTCGAAAAAGTAGAACATTTTTATTAGTAACATTATTGTTCTTTCTAACTTTTGGAATTGGAATTATAATTTACGTTAATCCATTACCCGAAAGTATTTTAATACGAGAACGTGATTATATCTTTTTAGGCTCTTTTATCATTTTTTCATTATGGGTTGGACTTTCTCTTATTCAAATAATAAAATGGTTGACGTTCTTTAAGAATAAAAAAATCAAATTAGCTTTTGCAACAATTATTGTTTCACTTTTTGCACCAATTCAATTATTGGCAAAAAATTTTGACAATCATCAACGTTCAAAAGATACTTTTGCTTATGATTTAGGAAAAGCTTATTTACAATCATGCCCACAAAATGCTATATTAATTACAAATGGTGACAATTTTTCATTTTCATTATGGTATTTACAAGAGGTTGAAAATTTTAGAACTGATGTAAGAATAATTAACTTTGACCAACTAAATTTAGAATTTTTCATTGATAAATTAAATTCTAAAAATTTTAATGCTTTACCTGTAAATCATTCCTTAACTAAAAACATTTATATTGAAGGTAAATCAAAATTAATTCCTTTTCAAAAGGAAACGAACCAATCTATTAATGTAAATGATTTAATCGGATTTCTAAACAATGAAAAATCAACTATAAATTGGAATGGAAAACAACAACACTATATTCCAAATGATATATTTAACATTCAAATTGACTCTTCAAAAATTGCATATAGCAACCTCATTAACACAGAGAAGCTAAATGCAAAATTCATCACCAATATAGAATGGCGATTTACAAAAGAATTCTATCAAATAAATGAATTAATATTACTTGATATTATTCAAAACAACCTAACGCAAAGACCAATCTGTTTTAGTGTAAATGGTAAAACCGATCATTATATTGGCTTACAAAATCATACTATTCAAAATGGATTTGTTGAGATATTATATCCAATAATACGAAAAGAAAAAGGATTAAATCCTAAAATAGTTGACACTGAAAATATGTTTCCGCTTTTAAATAATGAAATTACATTTAACGGAATTTTTAATCAAAATGAAATTATTGAAAGTGAAACAATTGAATATTCGCAATCAATAATTAGACGAAACTATTACTTTTTAGCACAAGCTTTAGCTGAAGAAGGAAAAATAAATGAAGCAAAAACAATTTTAGATAATTGTATCAACTTATTGCCAAATGAGAAAGTTCTTTACAAACAATATGCTTTTGCTTTAGGAAGATTATACTTTAGAATTGGAGAAAAAGAAAAAGGAATGCAAATTTGTAACCTGGCCATTAACAATATTTGGAACGAATTAAACTGGATTACTTCTTTTAATCCAAAAAACCCAATCATTAATGTTAAACAAGGTGAAAAATTAATGAATATGTATTCACAAATGCTTCAACAATATCCTGGAGACGCAAATTCATTAGAGATAAATCCCTTGGAGTTTACTAATTTTATGACTTATTTTAATCACTGGAAAATTAAAAACTGGCCGTATTAATTATGTTTTTATTCTCAACAGAAGTAACATCATCTTCCATAAAATCTGACAATCCTTTATACCAAAGGACGGTTAAGGCTTATGAAATTGTTTCTAGTCAATTATACGGCGATGTACTAGAAATTGGCTGTGGAGAAGGTTATGGAATAAATCGCATTATAGATAAAGTAAATACTTTAACAGTAGTTGATAAATCAAAGATTTCATTAAAATATATTGCTAAACAATATCCTAAAGTAAAAACATTAAAATTAAAAATTCCGCCTTTAACCGAATTAGAATCTAACAGTTTTGATTGTATTATATCGTTTCAAGTAATTGAGCATATTAAGGATGTAAATTTGTTTATTAAAGAAATTCATCGCTTGTTAAAACCAAATGGAATCGCATTTATATCAACTCCAAATAAGATTAAAACTTTAGCTAGAAACCCCTGGCATTTTAAAGAGTTTAATTTTTCCGAATTAGAGGATTTGGTAAAAAATCACTTTGAAGTTTATTCGATTAATGGCATAGAGGGAAACCCTAAAACAGATCAATATTATTTAAAAAACAGTTTATCTGTTAAGAAGTTTTTAAAATTTGATATTTTTAATTTGGAGCAAAATTTACCATCGGGATTATTAAAAATCCCATATGAGTTTGCAAATAGATTAAACAGAAAGAAGCTTTTAAAAAACAACAATCAATTAGTAAATACAATAACTACACAAGATTATTCTTTACAACCTTATTCAAAAAACACATTAGATTTATTTTGTAAGCTAACAAAATGAAACACTAATAATTTGATAGTATTTTATTTATTAGGGAATACTTTATTATAGTATTTTAGCGTTTCAACTAGAATGTCATTTTTTGAATGAAAATCAAAAAAATATATAATTTAATTCTACCCCTTATTCTTTTACTTTTAATGAATACTATTTCTTACAGTCAAAATAGTGAAGAGATAAAAGATTCTACAAAAGTATATCGTAATATTTACGATTTTTCAAGAAAGTCGAAAACATCAGAATTCTTTTATCATTTGTTTTTTAATAAGAGAGCTTTACAAAAAAAGCCGAGTTCTCAAGTTTCTCCTAAAAATACTAAACCCGAAATTAATCATATAAAACACAAAGGGAAAATTATTCGTAATATTTATATAGATAGTTATGATCCCTTTGGTTATTCATTAAATGACACTTTGAAAAAACCAAGGAAAAAAATCGAGAAAATTGGCAATTCGACACATATTAAAACTCGAAAATTTACAATAAAGAATTTGTTATTATTTAAAGAATATGAAGAGTATGATTCTTTAAAAATTGTTGAATCTGAACGTTTAATTAGACGCCAGAGGTATACACGACGAACCCAAATTGAAATTTTACCAACAAACTCAGCTGATACTGTTGATGTTTCTGTGAAAGTTTTAGACTCTTGGAGCTTATTACCAAACGGAAACTTATCTACTAACCAAGGAGATGTTAAGCTAACCGAAAGAAATCTATTAGGTCTTGGTCATCAAATAAGCGGAACATATAAATATCGTTTTGAAGATCATCAAAAAACAATTTCATCTCGATATTCTATTAACAATATTAAGAATACTTTTATTTCAATTGATCTTCGTTACAATAATGATTTCGATAAAAATAGCAACAGAACAGTTGGTATTAACAGAGGGTTTTATTCGCCATTAACAAAGTGGGCTTTTGGTGCTAATTTTCAAAATGCAACACAAAAATATTCATTTGATCAAGTTATTGCTGATAGTATTGTAGTACAAGACACAAAATCACAATATGAGGATTATTGGATAGGTCGTTCTTTTAAAATTCATAATGACAACTCATATAAAAGTCGAACAACACGTTTGATTACTTCATTAACATTCAACAAGAGGATTTATAAAAGAAAACCAGAACCTACAATTGATTTATATAATTATTATTCGAATGAGAAGAATATTATTGGGTTAATTGGTGTTTCTTCGCGTCAATATTATCAAGATAAATTTCTTTTCAATTACGACATCATAGAAGATATTCCTTATGGAGAAACCTACGCATTAACATTTGGAAATCAAGAAAAATTCGGAATTAACCGATTATATCTAGGTTCAAAAATTGCTTATGGCAGGAAATATTCTTTTGGTTATTTAAGTGGGTCTACTGAATTTGGTTCATATTTTAACAGCGGAAAAGCAGAACAATCAGCAATAAAATTTGAATTCAATTATTTTACTAATTTAATTCCATTAGGAAGATGGAAAATGCGTCAATTTGTCAAGCCAAGTTTTACTTGGGGCAACAATCGTTTAAATTCTGAAAAAGATTTGTTAACGCTAAACAACAATATGGGAATAGAAGGCTTTAGCAGCCCTATTACAGGAACTCAAAAATGGGTGTTAAATTTACAAACACAAACTTATACACCTGGAAATTGGAATGGCTTTAGATTTAGTCCTTATTTTAACGCAACATTTGGTTCGTTAATAAACAATGACGTTTCATTTTTAAAGACACCTATTTTTTCAAAATTTAGTATTGGATTTCTTATTAATAATGATTACTTGGTTTTTAATAGTTTCCAAATTTCTTTCTCTTACTATCCAAGTATTCCTTTTGACGGAAATAATATTTTTAAAACAAATTCTTTTGAAAATTCTGATTTATCCATTTCGGACTTTCAAATCAGTAAACCTTATTACATTAATTACGAGTAGTTAAATTTCGTTTAGTTTTACTAAATTATATTTTAGGGCATAAACCACAACTCCAATGATGTTTTTAGATTCTGTCTTCTCCATTAAATGACGTCGATGTGTTTCAACAGTTCGCTGGGCAATATTTAATTCATCAGCTATTTCTCTACTACTATATTCCTTTGCAGCTAATTTTATAATATCAATCTCTCGAGCCGTAAACGAAACATCAGGATTCATATATTCTGTTGTAGATTGATTAGCGCTTTTTTCCCAAAGTAAGGCTTCACGCAAAATTGACCCCAATTCGTTACCAAAATAATACCCTTTATCGCGAACACTTTTTATGGCCTCTTCTAATTGTTCAGGGTTTGAATTTTTAGTAAAAAATCCATGAGCGCCCAATTCCATAACTTTATGAATACTTTCTTTTGTTGTTAGTTGCGAAATGATGATAATATATAAATCGGGATATTTTTCGCGAAGAATTTTACTCGTTTCAAAACCGTCCATTTCTGGCATTTGAATATCTAGTAAAACTAAATCGATAGGGTTTGTAGCTAATTTTTCTAAAAACTCTTTTCCGTTTTCGGCTTGATAGGCAACATTAATTCCTTCAAAAGAATTTACTAAAAGTGCTAAACTTTTTCTAAATAATTGATGGTCATCAACTATGGCAATATTCATGGGTTACTTTTTAACCGAAAGTACAAATTTATTTCCCTTTTCTTGCGGAATTTGTTCAAAATTTGCCTCAATAACTTTAATTCTCGAGCTAATATTCTTTAAACCAGCACCTTTAGAAGTAGCATATAAATCTTTAAAATTATACGGAATTCCGTCGTCTTCGATTAGGAGTGAAAAACTTTCAGCATGATCATTTAAGCCAATTGTACATTGTGAAATTTTTCCGTATTTCATCATGTTTGATGTAAATTCTTGAGTTATTCGAAACAATTCATAAGCTTTATCTTGTGGAATTTCATAAGCAAATCCGTTTACATGTAAGTTAAAATTAGCTTCACTAGTTTTATTAATTCTATCTAAATAATCTTGAACTGCTGGAACAAAACCAGCTTTTTCTAAAAGTGGTGGCATTAATTTATACGAAACCAAACGTGTGTTTTCTAATGCTGCTTCTACTCCATTATTAATTTCTGTAAACATTTCTTTTTTATCGGCATCAGTTTCTGTGCGAAGAAGAATAGAAATAAAATTTCTAACCGCATTTAAATCGCCCGAAACACCATCGTGAATATCTGCAGCAATACGTTGGCGTTCATTTTTTTCACTTTCTAAGGAAGTTTTTAAAAGCAATTCGGCTTCTTTGCGCTTCATTTTTAAAACGTAGGTTTGATAGAAAACCGCTAAAAACAAAAGCACCAACACTAATATAACAATTAGCGCGGTACCAATAATGATTAATGATCCAACTTGATTATTTTCCAAACATTATAAAATTAAATGTAGATATCGCTAGTTATCGCACATAGGTTTTACAACGTAAAGGTAGAAAAATTGTTTTTGCCAAATATTAATAAATTCAAAAAATTATTTCTTGTTTGACACTCTCAACAAAGTAATTGAAATTATTAATCTATTCAACAAATTAAAAGACAAAATTAAGTATGATAGAATTTTTAAATTTCGAGCACTATTTTTCCAAATATAATCAGTTGAAATAAATGAAACTGAAGTACCTAAAACATAAATCAATAAGGCGGAAACAAAATAAAAACTTGAGCGCTTGTAAAGTGGTGTTTCTTCAAAATTTTGAAACACTCTAACAAACCACAAAACACAACTTATTAAAACCATTAAAGTTGTAAAAATAATAATTGGCAAATCGCCTACAGTTTTATAATTCCAACTAAAAGATAAATAAACATAAAGAATTAAATATACAATGCTAAGAAACATATAAAACTTTTTAAATCGTAACTCTTTATAAAAGAAATATAGTATAGAATAGTACTCTATAAAATCATAAAAACGTATCCAATAGAGTGAAAACCCTTTGTTGTTTCTTAAAAAAAATAGTTCAAAAAAAGTTGCAAAAAAAACAACATATAGATAAGGAGAAAGATAATAACAACTTTTTGTAAGTAACTTTTTTTTATACTTAAAGTAAAAAATCACTATAAGTATAAAACCAAAGAAATAATAAAGTTGTTTTAAAATAAAAAATTCCATTACTATTTAATCCTACTCGCTTTCCAAAAAACAACCAATAACGTAATTCTCAAAACTAATGCGGCATACAAAATTATCATATAAAAACCTCTAATATTCATTTTATATTGCTTCATGTAATCTGTCACAACAAAAACAATAAAAGTTGAACAAAAATACAATAGAAAAGCTGCAATAATATAGAAAACAGGATTTACATAAAAAGAAGTTTCTTCCATTTTTTTAAATGCATCAACAAACCAAATTAAACTACTAATAAGAACTAAAGAGACCATCTCAACCTTTAAACTTATAAAATTAAATCCTATCCTTGGGAAATAAACCCATTCATAAATTTGATATAAATAAGTCATAATGTATAAGATGCTAAAAAGTAAAAAAAGTTTATTCCTTCCTAAGAGCTTATTATAAAAATATAGTAAAGCAAAAAATTCTAATAAAGTATAAATTCTAAACCATGGGGTAGTACCAACTTTAAAAATTCCCGTTACAATTGATTCATAAATCCCTCCAATAACCATCAATAAACAATAAGGGAGTAAAAAATTAATATAATCTATTTTTTTACTCCCTTTTATTAAATAAATAATTATTGGAAAACATCCAATTATCACCAAAAAAAGAATAAATATTTGTCTAAAAGCCAAAGCTTAATTAATTGTTTAACGGACTTGAAGAGTCACATTCTGTTGGACAAGGGTCAAAATGATCTAATATAACGGCAGTCATATCTCTACCTTCTTCATCAACTCCAACTAAAACCGGAGAAATTTGTTTTGCATCAGTATCGTAGCCATAATAAATACGAACTCCCATAACACCTTCTTGATTTAAAACAAGGTTAAGTGTGTCTATTCCTACGAAACTTGCTTTGATTTCTCCTGGAAATTTTGCTTGAAAATTTTGAATTAATTTTTGTGCATCTGCTAAAGAAATTTCTGCACCTGAATTAGGACTAATTGCCATAAAAATAATTTTTTAAAGGTTAATAGAGTTATAAAAGTAATAAGAATTTAATATAAAAAAAACTGGATTATGAAAAAAAGCTTAGAATTAAGCTATACATAACTAGCGAATATTTTTAACCTACACTTTTCTAAATGCAAATTTTAAAATTACCCAAATGATTCTTAAGGATAGAAACAAATAGGCATAGGCAACAAAGTACCTAAAATCATAATCCAGTATATAGTTTAGTAGCAAAGCACAAGACAAGTACCCTACTGAATAGAACATCGAATTAATAAAAACATCTGTTAAATTATTTACCTTTTTCTCTTGATTGAACAACAATAAAAAACGTGTCAAAACAACATTCATTATTAACCAAGCAAACGACAAACAAATGCTAAAAAATAAAATGTAATAGAAATTTACATCTAATAATAATCTATTATTTATTCTATCTACAAAAGATGGTTTAAAAAGCACTATTGCAATTAAGAAATAATACGACAACCCGAAAACAGAGAACAATACCGCCTTTGAGTCGATACTAAACCATTCTATTTTATTTTCTGCTTTCATCTTTTATAATTTAAAAAAGTAGAAATGACATGTAAACGAAAATAACCCATACCAATAAAATATTTTATCATGCCATTTCTACGATTCTAAAGTATAGCACTTCAAAGTATTTTCCTATACGTAGAAATACGTATTTTTATACGTATAAATACGTATTTTTTACCTTTATATGAAATTTTATCTTCTAGAACAGTCTTTTTATCGAATAAAAAGTGATAAAAAACGACTAATTTTCCTATCTTTTTTTTTCCTATATTTGATATACTAACCAATTAAACTAATAATTATGTTATTTAATCCAATTGCAGTTTTCGTAGCTGCTTTATCGACTTTTCTAGTCGGATTTATTTGGTACAATCCGAAAGTATTTGGTACTATTTGGATGCAAGAATCAGGAATGACTGAAGAAAAAGCCAAACAAGGAAATATGGCTAAGATTTTTGGACTAACTCTTATTTACTCCGTATTAATTGCTTTTATGATGCCTCAATTTGTAATTCATCAAGTAGGCGCTTTACAATTAGTGGGTGGAAACTTAGAAGATCCTTCTTTTATTGAGTATTTAAAAGATAAACAAGATGTTTTTAGAACTTTTAAACATGGAGCCTTACACGGTTTTATGCTAGGGTTACTATTTATTTTACCAATAACAGCTATAAATGGGCTTTTTGAACAAAAATCTTGGAAATATATGCTTGTAACTGGAGGATACTGGATTGTATCACTAACAATTATGGGTTCTATTATTTGTGGATGGAAATAATAAAAAGTTAGTTTCTTAACATTTAATTAAATATAAATCGCTCTATTTTTGTAGAGCGATTATTTTTTGCATTGAAAAACATCTCTTTTAAAATATATAATTCGGTTAGCGAGCTTCCACGTAATTGGGATGAGGTTTCGCATCCCAATCATTTTTTACAAACACCTTATTTAAATGTGTTAGAAAAATCGGCTCCTACAAATATGGAGTGTTTTTTTATTGGCATTTTTGAAGATCATGAACTTATAGGAACTTCATTAGCGCAATATCTTGATTTAAACAAATTAGAATCTTTTGGTGAACGTGATAATTGCTTTAAAACAAAAATTAGAAATTTCGTTTTTAAAAATTTTGCATCGCACGTTTTGTTTTTAGGAAACAATATGATTACTGGTCAAAATGGATATACATTTAATAAAGAAATTGATTTTGAAAGTGTAAATAATGTGATGATGCAATGTACTGAAGCTATCATTGAATATTTTAAAAAGAAAAAAATTCGTATTCATATTGTTAGCTATAAAGACTTTTATAATGAATGTTCTGCTGAATTAAAAAAGTTTGATTTTGGTAAAATGTATGAATTTACTGCGCAACCAAACATGATTTTTTATCTAGATAAAAACTGGAAGACAAAAGATGATTATTTTCAATCTTTTTCAAAAAAATATCGCGACCAATACAAAAGAGCGCATAAAAAGTTTGATGGAATTGAAGTTCGCGAACTTTCTACTGAAGAAGTAATTCATTTTGAGAGCGAGTTGTATCAATTGTATTATTATGTTGCCAAAAATGCTCCGTTTAATACATTCTTTTTAGACAAACATCACTTTTCTACTTTTAAGAAACAATGCGGCAATCGATTTAGAATTTGTGGTTATTTTCTGGAAGGAAAATTAGTTGGTTTTCATACTTTACTTTTAAATGGAGAGGTTCTCGAAACTTATTTCTTAGGTTACGACGAAATGCTTCAAAAAGAAAACATGTTGTATTTAAACATGCTTTATAATATGACCGAATTTGGTATTGAAAACGGTTTCAAAAAAATAATTTTTGGAAGAACTGCTTTAGAGATTAAGAGTTCAATAGGTGCTGAACCTATAAAAATGTCTGGATTCATTTTTCATACTAATAAATTCATCAACAAATACATTGGAAAAATATTTGACAGCTTAGAACCTGAAGTTTCTTGGCACCAACGTCATCCTTTTAAGTAATATGTTAATTTGTTATTCGTTAATTTGTTAATTCTAAATTACTTATTTTTATAAATAGCCCTGATAGAGCCAAGCACCGTGTGCAGGTGAAAGCAGGAAATAGCTTCTAATTAAAATCTTCAATCTCAAACTGAACGCTTTCCCAATCTTCCATTAATTGATCTAAATCTTTTTTCTTCTTCTCATATGCCGAAAAGAAATTAGTATCTTCCATCAACTTTTCGTAGTTTCTCGCTAAATCTTCATCGTCTTTTTGAATCGCTTTTTCTAATTCATTAATCTGACTTTCAATTTTACTCAATCTATTTTGAAGCGACTTTTGTTTCTTTTGTTCTTCGTAAGATAATGTTTTCGCTTCTTTTGTTTCAAGTTTCAAATTGTTTTGTGATTTTACTTGATCTTTAATTTCAAAAGCACGCATATCATTTGCGTTTCGTTGCTCTAAGAAGAAATTAATGTCTCCTAAGTATTCTTTTATTTTTTGGTCTTTAAATTCGTAAACCGTATTGGTTAAACCTTGTAAGAAATCACGATCGTGAGAAACTAAAAGCAAAGTACCTTCATAATTTTTCAGTGCCGCTTTTAAAACGTTTTTCGATTTTATATCTAAGTGATTCGTAGGCTCATCCATTAGCAAAACATTGATAGGCTGAAGCAACAATTTACATAGAGCTAAACGATTTCTTTCTCCACCCGATAACACTTTTACTTTTTTCTCAACATCATCACCTCTAAATAAAAATGCTCCTAACATATCGCGAACTTTTGGTCGATTGCCATCGTTTGCAGCGTCGAGCATGGTATCTAATAATGTTTTTTCACCATCTAAATATTCAGCTTGATTTTGAGCAAAATAACCCAACTGCACATTATGTCCGAGTTTTATAATTCCATTATACTCAAATTCATCAACTATTGCCTTAATAAAAGTCGATTTTCCTTGTCCGTTTTGCCCAACGAAAGCAATTTTGCTTCCACGTTCCACTAAAAGAGAAATATCGGTTAATACTTTCTTTTCTCCAAAATTCTTTGAAACGTGTTCCGCTTCAATAACTACTCTACCCGGTGTTTGCGAAACGGAAAATGAAATATTCATTACCGAATTATCATCTTCATCAACTTCAATTCGTTCTACTCTATCTAATTTTTTAATTAAAGATTGCGCCATTGAAGCTTTAGATGCTTTTGCTCTAAACTTTTCAATTAGTTTTTCAGTTTCTTCAATTTTCTTTTGTTGATTCTTTTGCGTTGCTAATTGTTTTTCGCGAATTTCTTCACGTAAAACTAAATATTTTGAATATGGCTTGTTGTAATCATAAATTTTACCAAGTGAAATCTCAATTGTTCTATTGGTAACATTATCTAAAAACATTTTATCGTGAGAAACAATTACTACAGCTCCAGGAAAGCTTTTTAAGAAGCTTTCTAACCAAATGATACTTTCTATATCTAAATGGTTCGTAGGCTCATCTAGAAGCAAAACATCGTTGTTTTGCAATAATAATTTTGCCAATTCGATACGCATTCTCCATCCACCTGAGAAAGAATCCGTAGGATTATTAAATTCTTCTCTTTTAAAGCCTAAGCCCAATAGTATTTTTTCGGTTTCACCAACGTAATTATAACCACCAAGAATTTCATACTGATGTGTAACTTCGCTTAATTCATCAATTAAATCATGATAACCTTGACTTTCATAATCCGTTCTATTCGCTAATTGATGATTAATTTCATCCATTCGAAATTCGGCACGCTTAATATCTTCAAAAGCTTGATACGCTTCTTCTAAAACAGTTCTTCCTTGTTCAAAATCGATATCTTGACGAAGAAAACCTAAACGCACTTCCTTTTCAGTCGCTATAACTCCAGAATCAGGTTGAATATCGCCTGCAAGAATTTTAAGCATTGTTGATTTTCCGGCTCCATTTTTTCCAACCAAACCTACTCTATCGCCAGCGCCTAAACGAAAAGTAACTTCCTCAAACAAATAAGTTCCACCAAATGAAACGGATAAATTATGTATATTAAGCATAGTATTTTTGTTACAATTGTTACTTATAAAAAGTTACCTTGTAGTATCTTTGTGTAAAATTAATGCAAATGTTAGAAAAAGGAACGAAACTCAATAGCATTTTAACAGGAAGTTGTCCAAAATGTCAAGAAGAGAGCATGTATAAGGATAAAAACCCTTATAATTTTGGTAAAGTTGCTGATATGCATGAAACTTGTAGTCATTGTAACTTAAGATATCAAATCGAACCTTCATTTTTTTATGGAGCAATGTATGTAAGCTATGCTGTAGGTATTGCTTTTGGCGTTGCTGCATTTATAATTTCGTTTGTATTTATTGGTACAAGTTTAAAAATTGCATTTGGTGCTATTATAGGGACATTAATTCTCTTTTTGCCAATTATAATTAGACTTTCTAGAAATATATGGATAAACTTCTTTGTCGATTACGATGAAGATTGGAAAGAACATAAACATGAAAAAAGAGCTAATTAATTAGCTCTTTTTTTGTAATATCTATTAATATCAATTTCTTTATCTAAAGGAACTTCTTTTTCTATGTATTCCAACAAGCTTTTAGCTAAAAATGGTCCAAGCATAACTCCTCTAGTTCCTAAACCATTTAGAAGATGTACGTTTTTATATTTATAATGTGTTCCTACAAGAGGTCTTCTATCTTTAACTGTTGGTCGAACACCAGCCAAATGTTCTACTATCTCGTATTTACAATCTATAAGTTCATCTAATTTATCTAAAAGTTCTTGCTTACCTTGAATAGTTGGTTGATTGGTTTTATCTTCCCAATTGTAAGTTGCACCTACTTTATAAATATCATTACCAATTGGCAATATAAAAATATTTGATTTTACAATTTTATCTAGATTTAAATCAGCACATTTAATGTGTAATAATTCACCTTTAGTTCCGTCTAAAGGTAAATCATAGAAAAAAGGGTTTTGGTGTAAACCAAAACCTTCTGAAAAGACAATATGTCTTGTTTTTATACCTTTATATTCAACATAATCTTCATAAAAACTAATTATTTCATATTGAAATGATTCTCTTAAAAGGATATTGTTTGATTCTAAATAGTTTTGATAATTGGTTATTAATGTCTTAATATCTAAATAACCTGAATATAAGACTTCACCAAAGCCAAAAGGAGAATCTACACCGTTAATTTTATCAAATAACAAGTTAGGATTTAGAAAATTTGTAAGAGAAGGTTTATCTGAGGCAACAAACCAATTATTTTGTTCTTCAATGCTGGCAAACTTGCGCCAAAGAGGCATCGGAAAATCGAATTTAACATCTAATTTATCTTCTATCTTAGGATAGAAATCTTGAATGATGTCTAATTGCATTTGAGCATTCCAAATTTCAGTAAAACGCTTTAATACAACAGGATTGTACATTCCACCAGCAACTGTAGAAGAAGGCTGAGAACTGTTTTCGTATACTAAAACTTTTTTACCTGCACTTAAGGCAAATTCAGAAAAACAAACTCCAGCTAAACCAGCACCGACAATAATATAATCTATCATAGTACAAAAATAAGAAATCCCGACAATTACTTGTCGGGATTAAAATGAATTGGAGTAAAATTTATACTAGTAATTCCACATATCTTGTTCGAAATCTCTAATTTTCTCTTTAACACGCTCTGATTCTAATAATTGCATTTGAGCGTTTTCTTTCATGTATTCTTTAATTTGTCTATCCGCATAAACATTCTCTTCAATGTAGATTACACCGTTAAAACGTCTAGCATTTAACAAATGATCGAAACTAAAAGGCATTGCTGAGTTTCTGTTGTTGAAAGCTTTAGCTTTGTGTAAAACTTCTCTTGCAGCTGGAAAATATACCCAGAATAACTCAACCATCTCATCAGTATCAGGATTGTCTTTATAAATTTGTACGTCTGGTACAACTGGACAAATTCCTAACATTCTGTATTTTAACTCACCTTGTCTTTTATCGAAATACCAATATCCAACAACTTTGTAAGATTTCACTAAATCAGCTTCAATCTCAGTTTTGATGATATATTGTTCATCGATTTTTTTCTCACCTGCTAAGTATGCATCATAATCCTCATTCATTTGCTCTCTACCTCCATCAGTAGTATCAATTGCAAATAAAGATTGCTCGATGTCTTTTAAAGTTTTCTTTGTAGTAAAATAACTATCATCGTAAACTTCCGTAATTAAACTATCTCTGATAGCTTTCTTCAAAACATCATACAATGGCTTTCTGTCAGGACCAAGGTTCTTTTCAACAGGATAGTAAAGAGGGAAGTTTACACGCTCATCTAAGTCGATGATTTCCCAAACTCTTTTTCCCATTAAGATATCTCTATCCATTACATAACCGTAAGGAAGAGGCATATCATTTTCGGCTACTAATTCAGCATCCGTTTTTTTCCCGATTTGATCAGGAGTTTTTGCATTTAAAAGATTAGATTGTGCATAAGTAAAAGTTGAACTTAAACCTAATGCTACTACTACTATAAACTTTCTCCAATTCATTTTCTAAGTCTTTATTTTATGGTATAAGAAATTATTATAAAATTTCAAATGTACAAGGCGATACTTTTTTAGCTACCTGATTAATTCCTTGATATTTAACTTTAATATCAGAAATAATGATAACATCACCTTTCATTGCTTTCTTAACAGCTGCTTTAGCTCTACCGTCTAAACGGCTTCCATTTACAACAATTGTAGGTTGACCTGGAACTTTAATATTAAACTGAGTTACATTAACAGTAACTGGGAAATCAAAGTCTTCTAATACTGCAGATACTTGAGAGTTTTCTAAACTTGATTTAGGACCTTTTGCAGCATCTTCTCCACGGATTTTACCTGTTGGTGAAGGAATTCCTTTAATACGGAAAACTTTTTTATCAGAAACTTTTTGACCATCAGGCAACGTACCTGTAACATTGATTGTAGTTTCAGTACCAGAACCAGCAGTCAAAGTATATTGTCCTGGCTTACTAGCTTTAGATAAAGTAGCTCCTGCAGCAGTAGCGTTAACTTTATCAGCTGAAATACCAGCAAATGAAATTGACATAGGGTTAGGAACACCACGGTATACAACATTCATCTTATCAGCAGATACAGTAGCTGAATTTGGCTTAGGTACTACCACATAGTTTCCATCGATATCGATATCAACTGGTTTACCGTCTTCCATGAAAGTAAATTTACCTTTAATTTCATGCTCACCTACATTACCTGTAGTAAAGTTTAAGTTAACTTGACCATCTTCTAAAGCCTCGTTAAGATTAACTTCTGAACCATTAACAACAACTTTAGTTGGTACTGTAGATTTGTCATAACGACCTAATACAACTTTACCTGCAAATTTCTCACCAGCAAAGAAAGCTGATTTTTCAGGAATAACAATTGCTTTATAGTTTCTAAAAGAAGCAACAGTTGTTAATGCGTTACCTAAGAAAGCATTATAGATGTCAGCCTCGATTGTTTTAACATCATTTTGTAAAGCTCCTAACTTAGCAACAGTTGCAATAGCAGGGAAACCTTTAAAATGATAATCTAAATATAATTTAGAAACACCTTCTTTATCTTTAACGTTCTCAGTAGAAAATTTCTTTTTCAAGTTATCCATAATAACTTGGTATTTAGCAACATTTCCTAAAACACTTTGAACACCGTTTTTGTATTTGTCAAAAGCAGCGATAATTTCTTTACCTTTTGGAGAATAACCATCTCCAGCAAACCAAGCCTCATCAATTGTAGACTTATCCATTGCCTCGTAAGGTAATTTACCTTCTTCTTTTTCAAAACCACCTTCTACTTCAGATTTTAATTTCCCTAAATAATTAAAGAACTCATTTGAAATAGATTTAATTTGTTGCGCTTTTCTATTAGCTTCCCCAAATTGATCTGGAGTATCAGAAGCTTTAGTCTCTAATGAACCTAATAAACCTTGGTTACTTTGATCCATTGTTGCATTAGCCGCATCAAATTTTTCATTCATCAAACCGAAAGCGGTTAATACCTCTTTCGACATATTTAAAGCTAGCATCGCGATGAAAACCAAGTACATTAGGTTAATCATCTTCTGTCTAGGGGTTAACTTTCCTCCTGCCATTTCTTAAAAATTTTGTTTTTTATTATTAAATATAATTTAAGTGATTAACAATTGATAATAAATTATCCTCTGTTACTCATAGCAGAAAGCATACCACCGTACACAGCATTCAATGAAGCAATATTTGAAGTCATTGATTGCATTTGCTCTTTTAATTTAGCAGCATTTTCAGCGATTTCAGCATTAGCAGCAGCATTTTTCTGAGCTCCTTCTAATTGTGCTTGATATAAACTGTTTAAAGATTTTAAATTATCAGCAGCTGCAACCATTTCAGTAGCATATTGTTTTTGAGAAGCAATAGAATCTACAGTTGGAGCGATGTTTTTAGCAGCACCTTCAAAATTTTTGATAGAGTTACCTAAACTTTCCATTAAAGCACCATCAATTTTAGCTTCTTTTAACATATTATCTAATTTTTGAGATAATAAACCTTGAGCATCTTCTGGCTTCTCATTTTTACCTTTTGGCTTAGCATCACCACCAGCAAGTTCTGGATAAACTAAAGACCAATCTAAATCTTTTTCTGGAGCTTCAAAAGCTGACAAACCAAAGATAAAAGCCTCCGTTAATAATCCGATAATAAGCATTGGACCTGCGCCTGGCCAGTGCATTAATTTGAATAATGCTCCAACGATTACTACTGCCGCACCCATTCCATAAAGGAAATTCATTACTTTTTTACTTAAAATTGCCATAATAAATAAATTTTAGTTAGTTAAGTTAATATAATTTAAATTGGTTAAATACTATTTTGGTCTAGTTCCAGTTGCAGCTGTTCCCATATAATCTTGAACAGTTCTGAAACCAATGTAACTTCTTGATGAATCTGCATATTCATAATCTCTTGTTCCAACAGCTAGGAAATACCCAACATCTTTCCAAGAACCACCTCTAACAACTTTACGTTG
Source organism: Flavobacterium okayamense (assembly GCF_019702945.1). Lineage (NCBI taxonomy): Bacteria > Pseudomonadati > Bacteroidota > Flavobacteriia > Flavobacteriales > Flavobacteriaceae > Flavobacterium > Flavobacterium okayamense. Next base: position 1,289,574 of record NZ_AP024749.1, on the reverse strand, counting down.
ATTTTTTCTATCTGGCACATTTGGATTCATTGTAGAAACAAACTCATAAGAAGAAGGGCTATAAGCCGACTGAGTCCACTCAGAAACATTACCAGCCATATTATATAAATTATAATCATTTGGCTCATAAGATTTAGCTTCTACAGTATATAAAGCACCATCCGCAGCATAATCACCTCTATTAGGTTTGAAGTTTGCCATAAAACAACCTCTATCATTTTTAGCATATGGACCACCCCATGGATAAGTAGCTGACTCAATACCACCTCTTGCCGCATATTCCCATTCAGCTTCAGTTGGTAAACGGAAAGAGTTAATTTGATCTCTACCTTTTTTCTTTTTAATATAAGAGTTTTTATACATTGTTCTCCAAGCACAAAACGCTTTAGCTTGATTCCAGCTCACACCCACTACAGGATACTCATCATATGCCGAATGCCAGAAATAATCATTATGCATTGGTTCATTATATGAATAAGCGAAATCTGTAATCCAAACAGTAGTATCTGGATAAATTTCAATTGGCGGATTATCATCATACAATCCTTTTCTTCCTTTTTTCTTTACAGCCTTATTCCAATCTACCTCTCTATATCTAAATTGTAATTTAGAAACATCCATAGTCTTTAACCCATTATAAGACTCAGATTCTGGTAAGTACATTGAATCCATAACCTCAACATAATACTCATCTGGGTATTTTTGAGGGTCTTGAATTAATTTAGGCTCACCTTTACCTCTTTTTAATCTTCTACCAGCATAAGGATCTTCATCAGTCCCAACACTATAGTAGTTTTCATACATATATTTATCATAAGGCGACATTTCCTCTACATTTTGATCTGCAAAAGCATAATCCCCAATACTTCCACCTTCTTTTCCACTTCTAGCACCATCTGAACCAGTTTCACCTACTTCATCTGCCAATACTGCCAATCTTGTTCTAACAATTGAGTCTTTTACCCAATTAACAAATTGACGATACTCCGCATTGGTAATTTCAGTTTCATCCATATAAAACGAACGAACCGTAACTGTTTTAGTTGGAGCGTCTTGAATGTTTGCCAAATCATCATCTGATTTACCCATTACAAAAGCACCACCAGGAACTAAAGTCATCCCATAAGGCTTTTCTGGATGCCATTTTCTACTTTTGGCTCCTACTAATTCACCTCTGTCACCCTTGCTACAGCTAACTAATAATGATAAAATTGCTGAAAATGCAACTAACTTCTTCATATAAATTTGGGTTAAATGTATTTTTACTTTTAAGGGCGTAAACCTATTCAATAAATTTGAGAAAAACAATTTTTTTTCAAAAAAAACCTTAAAAAAATCTTAAAGTAACCATATTGTTTAACAAAATACTCACTTATTAAGACTTTTTACAACAGATTTCGCCTTTGTGCTTTCCACCATCTTTCTGGTCGTTCTTGCTCACATGCCGCTAAATAATCTTCATGTGTGCAAGGTAATAACGTATTTCTTTTTATTTTATTATTCTCGTTTAAAATAAATGGAATTTCAATCCACCATCTTCCTGTTTTATCGCTCTTATAAAAAATCAATTCTTCATCATCAATCGGCACTATATATTTATAGTAACTTTCTTTACTACCATAAGGATATTCATTAGAACGAAATGCATAACCTTCTAAAAAATACCATAATACTTGGGCCACCAAAGATACTTCTTTTATCGAATTATAAAAGTTAAAAATTCCGAAACTTGAAACTTTATCACTTATTCCAGCATAACGAGCCAACGCACATATTTCTTTACCTGTAAAGCCATTTGGATTAAACTGATGAAAATTACCCGAATATGAAGACTGCACAGAACACAAATCAAAACTCACTACATCTGCATCTCTTAAAACTGGTTCTGCAATAGGAATATTATTAGACACTTCTCCAAGCCTATATGATTCAAAAAATAATTTCTCAACTAAATCTATTTCTTCTTGAGAATTAAAATAAGTTTGATAGCCAATATTTGCATAATTGAATAAATTACAAGGCTCTTCTACTACAATCCTTGATAAATAAGAATTAAATGGCAAACCAACTTCTTTAGCAAAATCAAAAGCGTTGTCTACAACAACCAAATTCACCATTTGATCAAGACTGTCGTAAGACCTATACAAAGGATACGTTAAATCTTGCGTCCCTCCTATTATTATAGGTGTGATTTTTTTTCGGATTAAATCTTCCGAAATGGTTTTTACTAAAAAATAAGTATCTTCTATTGATGCTCCAGCTTGTATATTTCCTAAATCAGCAATAGTAAAATTCCAATTTCCCGGAAAAAGTGAATAAAGATACTTTCTAAAATTTACAAAATCTTCATCAGGATTATCAACTTCAGCACCTCTATATTCATTAACCGTAATTAAAGCAATTTTTATTTCCTCTAAATTAGGAAATTCGTCTTCAGTATGAAGTATAATTTTATTTCCTAATGCTTGTTTTGATAATCCATTGACAAACTTGAGTAATCCCTCATTAATAGGTTGCAGAAAATCAAACACCATAATTATTTCTTTTTAGCTGTTGCTTTTTTTGATGTAGACTTTTTTGCTGGCGCTTTTTTCTCAATTAACTCTTTAACTTCTTCTAAAGTCAACTTTTCAGCATTAACATCTTTACTTAACTCAATCTTAGTTTTACCTTTTAATATAACTGAGCGTCCCCAACGTGCTTTTTCAACACGAATTCCTTCATCTTCCCAGTTATGAATAAGTTTATCTTTTTCTTTTTGCAATTTATCTTCAATCAACTCTATAACATCAGCTTGCGATAAATTATCAAAATCATATTTTTTGTTTACATTGATAAACATCCCGTTCCATTTAATAAACGGTCCGAAACGCCCAACACCTTTTTGCACAGGCAATCCATCATGAGTTGCTATTGGCGCATCTGCTTGTCGTTTTTCTTTAATAAGTTCAATTGCTCTTTCTAAAGAAACATCAAGTGGTTCTTCTCCTTTTGGTAACGAAATAAAAGTTTTACCAAAACGAACATACGGTCCAAAACGACCATTATTTACTTCTACTTCTTCCCCATCATAATTACCTAAAGATTTTGGCAACATAAACAAAGAAAGTGCTTCATCAAGAGTTATAGTAGATATATTTTGTTCTGGCAACAAGCTCGCAAATTGTTTTTCTTCATCATCAATACTTCCAATTTGAGCCATTGGGCCAAATTTTCCTAAACGAACAGAAACCTGTCTTCCAGATTCTGGATGATTTCCTAAAATACGTTCTCCAGTTTCTCTATCAGCATTTTTTTCAACATCAACAACATTAGGATGAAAATGAGAGTAGAAATCTTTCATCATTTTTACCCAATCTTCTTTTCCTTCTGCAATTTCGTCGAAATCTTGCTCTACTTTGGCTGTAAAATTGTAATCCAATATCGTTTCAAAATTAGAAACCAAGAAATCATTTACAATCATTCCAATATCTGTTGGTACCAATTTCCCTTTATCAGAACCTGTCGTTTCTTTTAAAACAACCGATTTTATATCTGAACCTTCTAATGTAATTTGATTGTATTTTCTCTCCACACCTTCACTTGCTCCTTTTTCAACATAATTACGAGCAATAATAGTAGAAATAGTTGGCGCATATGTTGAAGGACGACCAATTCCTAATTCTTCTAATTTTTTAACTAAAGAAGCTTCAGTATAACGACTTGGTGGACGAGAAAAACGTTCCGTAGCAACAATATTTGTATTAGAAAGCTTTTCACCAATAACCATTTGAGGCAACATTCCTTCTTGTTCTTCTTCATCCTCGTCATGACCTTCTAAATATACTTTTAAGAAACCTTCAAACTTAATTACTTCACCTGTTGCAGCGAAAAGTTCTTTATGATTTGACGCTTCTACTTTTACATTTGTACGTTCTAATTGAGCATCACTCATTTGAGAAGCAATTGTTCTTTTCCAAATTAAATCGTATAATCTCGATTCATTTCTATCTAAATTAACCGAATGACGACTCATATCTGTTGGACGAATAGCCTCGTGAGCCTCTTGTGCTCCTTTAGCTTTCGTAGCATAATTTCGTGTTTGCGAAAACTCTTTTCCGTAGTAACTTTCAATTTCTGCTTTAGCAGCATCTAAAGCATCATTAGACAAGTTCACACTATCGGTTCTCATATAGGTAATCAAACCGGCTTCATATAAACGCTGAGCTACTTGCATCGTAATCCCAACTGGTAAATATAATTTTCTCGCAGCTTCCTGTTGTAACGTAGAAGTTGTAAATGGTGCCGCTGGAGATTTTTTAGTTGGCTTCGTTTCTAAATCGGCTACTTTATATTGTGAACCAATATTTTTCTGTAGAAAATCTTCCGCTTCTTTTTTAGATGTAAAGTTTTTAGGCAATTTCGCTTTAAACGATTTCCCTTTTTCATTTACAAATTCTGCGACAATACTATATGAAGCTTCAGCATTAAAATCTAAAATTTCTCTTTCACGTTCTACAATTAAACGCACAGAAACTGATTGCACACGACCAGCTGAAAGTCCGCCTTTTACTTTTTTCCATAAAACTGGAGAAAGCTCGTAACCCACCAATCTATCTAAAACTCTTCTTGCTTGTTGTGCATTTACTAAATCGTAATTAATTCCTCTTGGATTTTCAATTGCCTTTAGAATGGCAGTTTTAGTAATTTCGTGAAAAACAATTCGCTTTGTTTTTTCTGGTTTTAACTTTAATTCTTCGGCTAAATGCCAAGAAATTGCTTCTCCCTCTCGGTCTTCATCGGAAGCTAACCAAACCATTTCGGCACTTTTAGCTAAATCCTTAAGTTTTTTAACCAAAGCTTTTTTATCGCTTGAAACTTCATATTTTGGTTTAAAACCATTCTCTACATCAACTCCTATTTCTCTTGATGGTAAGTCGGCTATATGTCCAAAACTTGATTCCACCTGAAAGTCTTTCCCCAGAAATTTCTCGATTGTTTTTGCCTTAGCTGGCGACTCAACGATAACTAAATTCTTTGCCATTTCAACTTTTTCTTTGTGGCAAAAGTATAAGTTTTTTTTCAATTTCAATTTTTTAGACGTTTTTCAGCAAAATATTTTGTTAAAGAAAATCTGACAAGTTGTCATATTTTACATTTTAGTATTATCTTTGCAACCCGAATTATATAAAATCGCATTCGGAATTTGATTATATGGAAAAGGTAATTGAAGAAAACAAACAAGGAACAAGTTTAGTTCAAGAACAAAAGGAAGGCAATACTAAAAAACTTTTTATTGAAAGTTATGGTTGCCAAATGAATTTTTCAGACAGTGAAATAGTTGCTTCTATTTTAGCTAATCAAGGGTATAACACTACTCAAAACTTAGAAGAAGCCGATTTAGTTTTGGTAAACACTTGTTCTATACGCGATAAAGCAGAACAAACGGTTCGTAAGCGTTTGGAACAATATAATGCTATAAAGAAAATAAATCCTTCGATGAAAGTTGGGGTTTTAGGTTGTATGGCAGAACGTTTAAAAGAAAAATTTTTAGACGAAGAGAAAATTGTAGATATGGTTGTAGGACCAGATGCATATAAAGACATTCCGAATCTTTTAAAAGAAGTAGACGAAGGTCGTGATGCAATTAACGTAATCTTATCTAAAGAAGAAACGTATGGCGATATTCAACCGGTTCGTTTAAGTAGCAACGGTGTTACCGCTTTTGTTTCCATTACACGTGGATGTGATAATATGTGCACGTTTTGTGTAGTTCCTTTTACAAGAGGAAGAGAACGAAGTCGTGACCCGCAAAGTATTTTAGAAGAAATACAAGATTTATGGAGTAAAGGTTTTAAAGAAGTTACTTTACTTGGTCAAAATGTAGATAGCTTTTTATGGTATGGTGGCGGACTTAAGAAAGATTACGACAAAGCTAGCGAAATGCAAAAAGCAACTGCGGTTGACTTTGCTCAGTTATTAGATATGTGTGCTACGCAATTTCCAAAAATGCGTTTTCGTTTTTCAACTTCAAACCCACAAGATATGCATGTGGAAGTTATTGAAGTGATGGCAAAACACCATAATATTTGTAAATACATACACTTACCAGTTCAATCGGGAAGTACGCGTATTTTAAAAGAAATGAATCGTCAACATACTCGTGAAGAATATATTGCTTTAGTTGATAAAATCTATGAAATTATTCCAGACATTTCATTATCACAAGATATGATTTCTGGTTTCCCAACAGAAACTGAAGAAGACCATCAAGATACTTTATCGTTAATGGAACATGTTCGTTACGATTTCGGTTTTATGTTTGCTTATTCTGAAAGACCTGGAACTTTAGCTGCTAGAAAAATGGAAGATGATGTTCCTGAAGAAGTTAAAAAGCGACGTTTAAATGAAATTATCGATTTACAACAACGTATTGCTTTAGAAAGAACACAACGTTTCGTAGGTCAAACTGTTGAAGTTTTAATTGAAAAAGATTCAAAACGTTCAGACCAACATTGGAGTGGAAGAAACTCTCAAAATACAGTGGTGGTTTTCCCTAAAGAAAATTACAAACCTGGCGATTTTGTTAACGTAAAAATTTCAGATTGTACTGCTGCTACACTTATTGGAGAAGCAGTAGGATATTCAGAAATTATGCAATAAATTAATAAGATGAATCAAGACATTATTGTAACTCCAACTTTTGATATTAAAAGTACCTTTAAAGCGTCATTACTTGTTTTTAAAAATCAAAAAATAGCGCTTTATGGAATAGCAATACTTTTGTTTTTAATTCTAAACTTTTATTTAAAAGATGCTTTGGATTTAATTAATCTTTGGGTTCCATTATTAGTTTTTATCTTATTTATTTCCTTTACAATTTATTCTATATATAAGACTTCAAAAAGACAAATTCAGGAAAACCCAAGATTAAAAGAAAAGATAATTTACATTTTAAATGAGGATTATTTTCAAGAAAAAGGAGAAACATTTGAAGTAAAGCATTTTTGGAAAGACATTTTTAAAGTTGTGGAAAAAAATGAGTTTTTCTTAATTTACACTTATAAGAATAGAGCTAATTTTATTAAAAAGTCCGATTTAAGAAATAATCAATTGAATGACTTAAAAGAATTATTCAATTCTTTAAACATTAAAAAGAGTTTAAAATAACTATGCTTTTTTTATAACACTACAACAAAAAACAACTTGAAACAATTAGAATGGAAAGCATTCAAAATATAAAACAACGCTTTGAAATTATAGGTAACGACCCAAAATTAAATCGTGCCATAGAAAAAGCTATCCAAGTAGCGCCAACAGATATTTCAGTTTTAGTTACAGGAGAAAGTGGTGTTGGTAAAGAAAGTATTCCAAAAATTATACATGCACTATCACATCGTAAACATGGTAAGTATATTGCGGTAAACTGTGGCGCCATTCCAGAAGGGACTATTGATAGTGAACTTTTCGGACACGAAAAAGGTGCTTTTACAGGAGCAACTTCTACTCGCGAAGGTTATTTTGAAGTAGCCGATGGTGGAACTATATTCTTAGATGAAGTTGGTGAGTTACCTTTAACTACACAAGTTCGTTTATTGCGTGTTTTAGAAAATGGTGAATTTATAAAAGTAGGTTCTTCACAAGTTCAAAAAACGAATGTTCGTATTGTGGCTGCAACCAACGTTAATATGATGGAAGCGATTGAAAAAGGAAAATTTCGTGAAGATTTATTCTATCGTTTAAGTACGGTTGAAATTTTATTGCCGCCTTTACGCGATAGAAAAGACGATATTCATATTCTATTTAGAAAGTTTGCTTCCGATTTTGCACATAAATACAAAATGCCGCCAATTCGCTTAACTGATGATGCTGTGCAGTATTTAATTCGTCACCGTTGGAGTGGAAATGTTCGTCAGTTGCGAAATATTGCCGAACAAATTTCGGTTTTAGAAACCAATAGAGAAATTTCGGTGGCTACTTTACAAGGCTATTTACCAAAAGAAGGAAGTAATTTACCTTCGGTAATTAATCATACTAAAAAGGATAGTGATTTTAGCAACGAAAGAGAAATTTTGTACAAAGTGCTTTTCGACATGAAAGCTGACTTGAATGATTTGAAAAAGCTGACATTAGAATTGATGCAAAACGGAAGTTCTAAAGTTCAAGAAACCAATAAAAATTTAATTCAACGCATTTACGGTCAAAAAGAAGATAATGTTATCTTTGATGAAGAACCTAAAGCAGAATTATATCCGGTTCGACCAGAAATTGTTCAAGAAGAAATTCATGATGACGATTTAGACGATGATAATTTCTTATTTGCAGAAACCGTTGAAGAAGAAGAAACTTTGAGTTTAGAGGCAAAAGAAATAGAATTAATTAAAAAAGCATTAGAACGCAACAAAGGAAAGAGGAAAGCGGCGGCTGATGAATTAGGAATTTCTGAAAGAACATTATACCGAAAAATTAAACAATACGATTTGTAATAAGGTTAAAGGCAAAAGTGAAAAGGGAAAAGGTTTTTTTGGTAATATTTAGTTTCATCTTGTTATTTTCTTCTTGTAAAATGAAAGAAGATAAAATTGAAATTTATTTAACTAAAGAACGAATAGAATCAAATGATGGCGTATCTATTAAAGATTTTTACACTGAAGAAAAATTACAAAATCTACCAGATTATTCAATAGAACGAATTAATAATCTAATTAATAAAAACGTAAGGATTGACACTTTAAGAGAATACAGAAACATTATTTATTGCGGAAATTTTAAAGCAAATTTTGAAGAATTAGAAAGAAATCCAATTATTAATGATTCTGAAATAATAAATTTTAACACAAAAAAATCAGCTTTTAAATTTGATAATTCAGTTTTGGAAAAATTATCAAAAATTGAACTAAACACTAACTACATTGGTAAGCAATTTGCAGTTTGTATAAATAAAAAACCAATTATGTTTGGATATATTTTAAATAGTTTTGAAAATTATTATTCTGAAAACTATTTTTTAGACATATCAAATACAAAGTTTAAAAATTTACACGAAAATGATAAAGTAACTTCATTTTTGCATTATGGAAAAGATTTCAGACCTTTAGACACAATTAAAGAAAAAGAATTTATAAAAGCTTTGAAAAATACAAATCGCTTGGTTCAAGAATAAAAATGAGAAAAACAACATATATATTAATTATCATCATTTGCTTCTCTTTAAACAGTTGCAAATACTACAACTTTACAGGAGCGAAACCAATTGACGCGGACACTTATCAAGTCAATTACTTCCAAAATACCGCTGATTTAGTTGAACCTGGAATTGAAAGAACGTTTACATTAGCTTTACAAGAAATCATACAAAACCAAACGAGTTTAAATCTTGTGAATCAAGGGGGTGATTTATTATACGAAGGCGAAATTGTAGAATATCGCATCACACCAATGACCGCAACTGCCGATCAACGTGCTGCACAAAACCGATTAACAATTGGTGTTTTGGTTCGTTTTACCAATAAAAATAAAGAAGAAGACGATTTTGAAAAACGTTTTTCATTCTTTTATGATTATCCAGCAAACGAACAAATGTCGGGGAATACTTTAACAACAGCATTAGACGAAATATTTACACGAATCACTCAAGATGTTTTTAATGCATCTTTAGCAAAATGGTAATTTGAATACAAACGATTTCACATATTTATTAAACAAACCGCAAACTATAAACGAGAAGCAAACGCAAGTTTTAGAAAGCATTTTGCAAGAATTTCCGTTTTTTCAAAGTGCTCGTGCTTTGTATTTAAAAGGTTTGTTTAATCAAGAGAGCTATCGTTATAATTACGAGTTAAAGAAAACTGCGGCTCACACTCAAGACAGGACAATCCTTTTTGAGTTTATTACTTCTGATGAATTTACAACGCTTCAAAAAAATAATATTGAAGCACAAGAAGAAATTATTAGTAATATTAAGGTAAACGAAGTTGAATTTGTTGAAATAGCTTCTTCGCAAGCAGAAGTTGGAATACCAACTAAAATTGAAGAAGAATTAGAAATTGGCAAACCTCTTTCATTCGAAAATAATGAAAAACATTCGTTTAGCGAATGGCTTCAACTTACACAATTTGCACCAATTGATCGCAATGAAGAAGAAAAAGAAGTAGAATTTGAAGATGATAAGAGTAAAAAATTCGATTTAATCGATAAATTTATTGAAAATAATCCAAAAATTTCTCCAACAAAAGAAAGTACTACTGCGCCCAGCAATATTGCGAAAAGTGCAGAAGAACCAACACATTTAATGACAGAAACTTTGGCAAAAATATACTTGGAACAAAAAAAATATCAACGTGCAATTCAAGCATATGAAATATTAATTTTGAAATATCCAGAAAAAAGTAGTTTCTTTGCAGACCGAATTGAAAATATAAAAAAATTACAACAAAATAATAACTAGATTATGTTTACAGGATTTTTAATCGCAATCACAATTGTTTGTTTTTTATTGATTTTAGCTATCATGGTTCAAAATCCTAAAGGTGGTGGATTATCTTCAACATTTGGAGCTGGAACACAACAATTAGGTGGAGTACAAAAAACAACAGACTTTTTAGATAAAAGTACTTGGACTTTAGGTGGTATTTTAATTGCTTTAATTTTATTATCTTCTATTTCTTTCGATTCAGGAAGTCAAGGTTCTAAAATTTTAGGCGGAGAAGAAAATACTACTATGCAGATGCCTGTAACTCCAACTCCTGAAGCAGCTCAGCCTGCTACAGAAACAACTGGAGAAACAGCTACTGAAGAAGCTGCTCAATAATAAGAGTCAAAAACACATTATAAAAATGCCAGCCTGTCAGTGCTGGCATTTTTATTTTAAGCAAAAATGTCAGAAAATTGCTTTGGCATAATTTCTGAAAAAAAGAGATACGTAAAACTTAAATTAAAATTTAAAAATATGTCATTAAACATTAAACCAATTTCAGATCGCGTAGTTATAGAGCCAATGGCTGCTGAAACTACAACAGCTTCAGGAATTATTATACCTGACACAGCAAAAGAGAAACCACAAAAAGGAACTGTAGTAGCTGTAGGAAACGGTAAAAAAGACCACAACATGACAGTTAAAACAGGAGATGTGGTATTGTATGGCAAATACTCAGGAACAGAGTTCAAGTATGAAGGTAAAGATTACCTTATCATGCGTGAAGATGAAATTTATGCGATTCTTTAAAAGTTAAATGAATAAAAACAACATTAAACTTTAAACAATTTAAACATTAAATACTATGGCAAAAGATATAAAATTTGATATTGAAGCACGTGACGGATTAAAACGTGGTGTAGATGCATTGGCTAATGCAGTAAAAGTAACATTAGGACCAAAAGGTAGAAATGTAATTATTTCAAAATCATTTGGCGGACCAACAGTTACTAAAGATGGGGTTTCTGTAGCTAAAGAAATCGAATTAGAAGATGCTCTTGAAAACATGGGAGCTCAAATGGTTAAAGAAGTTGCTTCAAAAACTAATGATTTAGCAGGTGACGGAACAACAACTGCTACTGTTTTGGCACAAGCAATTGTTAAAGAAGGATTGAAAAACGTAGCTGCGGGAGCAAATCCTATGGATTTAAAACGCGGTATTGATAAAGCGGTTGAAGCTTTAGTAGAAGATTTAGGTAAACAAGCAAAAGCTGTGGGTGATTCTTCTGAAAAAATCAAACAAGTAGCTTCTATTTCTGCTAATAATGACGATACAATTGGAGAGCTTATTGCTACAGCTTTTTCGAAAGTTGGAAAAGAAGGAGTTATTACTGTTGAGGAAGCAAAAGGTACAGATACTTACGTAGATGTTGTTGAAGGAATGCAGTTTGATAGAGGTTATTTATCACCTTACTTCGTTACAAATGCAGATAAAATGATAGCTGAATTAGATAATCCATACATTCTACTATACGATAAAAAGATTTCTAATTTACAGGAGTTATTACCTGTTTTAGAACCAGTAGCACAATCGGGTCGTCCATTATTAATTATTGCAGAAGATGTAGACGGACAAGCCCTAGCTACTTTAGTAGTAAACAAATTACGTGGTGGATTAAAAATTGCAGCAGTTAAAGCTCCTGGATTTGGAGACCGAAGAAAAGCAATGTTAGAAGATATTGCAATCTTAACAGGTGGAACAGTAATCGCTGAAGAAAGCGGATTTTCATTAGAAAATGCAACATTAGCAATGTTAGGAACAGCTGAAACCGTAACTATTGACAAAGACAATACAACAATTGTTAATGGGAATGGAGATGCTGAAAACATCAAAGCTAGGGTGAATCAAATTAAAGCTCAAATTGAAACTACCACTTCTGATTATGATAGAGAAAAACTTCAAGAACGTTTAGCAAAGTTAGCGGGTGGTGTTGCAGTTCTTTATGTTGGAGCAGCTTCTGAAGTAGAAATGAAAGAGAAAAAAGATCGCGTAGATGATGCTTTACATGCTACAAGAGCTGCAGTTGAAGAAGGAATTGTTGCTGGTGGTGGAGTTGCTTTGGTAAGAGCCAAATCAGTTTTAGGTAAGTTAAAATCTGAAAATGCAGATGAAGCTACTGGAATTCAAATTGTAAACAGAGCAATTGAAGCTCCACTTAGAACTATTGTTGAAAATGCAGGTGGAGAAGGTTCTGTTGTAATCGCTAAAGTTTTAGACGGAAAAGGAGATTTCGGATTTAACGCTAAAACTGGAGAATATGTTGAAATGCTAAAAGCAGGAATTATTGACCCTAAAAAAGTGACACGTGTTGCTCTTGAAAATGCAGCATCTGTTTCGGGAATGATTTTAACAACTGAATGTGCTTTAGTAGATATTAAAGAGGACACTCCTGCAATGCCAATGGGCGGAGGAATGCCTGGAATGATGTAATCAAAAAGTTACAAACATTTAACAAAAAAACCGTTCTAGATTAGAACGGTTTTTTATTTTTGCAAAAAAAACGAAATGAAAAAATTAATCTTTCTTATTTTTCCTTTATTTCTTTTCAGTCAAACAAAAGAGGATAATTTTATTTCAGATAATTTTAATTCCTATTTTGCTCTTGATAGAGAAAACATTCATTTACATTTAAACAAAACTATTTATGTAAACAATGAAACTATCTGGTTCAAAGGCTATGTTTTAGATAAAAAAACAAAAAAACTACATCCTAACACAACAAATGTTTTTATCACTCTATATGACTCTAATAAAAAAGAAATTTCAACAAAACTTTTTTATTGTTCAAATGGAAGGCTAATTGGACATATACCTCTAGATAAAAAGTTACAGACTGGAAACTACTATCTTCATGCGTTTACAAACTTTATGAATAATTTTAAAGAAAATGAATCTTCACTTTTTCAAATTAAAATTATTAACCCTGACACATATAAAATTGATGATGAAAACAAAACTATTGAACATATAGATTATGTTTTTGAAGGCGGAAATTTTGTGTACAATTCAGACAATAGTATTACTGTATTAATTAAAGATTGCTTAGGCAATGGAATTGAAATTGAAAATGTAAAAGTACTTGACGAGAACAACAAAGTAGTCAACACATTTTCAACCAACATAATGGGCTTTGGAAAATTCACTATTAAAAATCCAAAGAATATAAAATATAAAATTTTAGCTGAAAACTATAATTCATCTAAATCAGTTAATATGGATAATCCTAAAATTATTGCTATAAATCTTACAGTAAATAATTATGGGGTTCCTGACAAAACTTTCTTAAAAATCTCAACTAACGAAGAGACTCTTAAAGATCTAGAAACGGACAAATTAAGACTTATAATAAATCAAAATGAACTATTTAGCATTGTTAATGTTGATTTGGAAGGAAAAACGTTCAAAGAATTTTTAATTTCTAACGAATCTTTTTTTGAAGGTATTAATAATTTGATTTTAGTAGATAAAGAAAATAATGTCTTATCACAGAGAGCCTTTTTTAACAAAAAAAAATCTGAAAATAAGATTGAAATTAAATCTGTAGAAAGGATTAAAGACAGTATAAAAATAAAAGGTCAAATAACTAACAAATTTGCTGATTTATCTTTAAGTGCTGTTCCATCAAATTCAAAAACAAACTTTAATAATGTTAACATTCAATCGAGTTTATTGATTGACAACTATTTTGAAAACAAAATATCAAATCTGAATTATTATTTCAATAATTTAGATAGAAAAAAGAAATATGAATTAGATCTATTTATGTCTTTTAATAAATACAAATATGATTTAAAAGATGTTTTAGCTGAAAAACCTTCGAATAAATACGAATTTCAAATAGGTTTAAATGTTTCAGGAAAGCTAAATCAAAATCTATCTACAAGTGATAAAGAAAAAATGAAACTCCAATTATTTTCCTACAATGGCATTAAAGAGATTGCTGATTTAAATGAAAAGAATGAATTTATTTTTAAAAACCTACTAGCAGAAGATTCAACATCATTTTATTTTTCTTTGTTCAAAAAAGAAGATAAACTTAAAACTTTAAATATTTATTCAAAAATTGAAGGTAACAATAGTAAGTTTAAAATTCCTTTTAAAATTAACAATTATACATGTTCTTCAGTTGAAACAACAAAACAGAACAATGTCTCATTTTCAAATGATTTCCCAAAACTAGAAAACGTAATTTCTTTAGACACTATAAACCTTGAGGCAAAATTTTCAAAAAAACTAGAAAACACAAGATTTGAAGGAAGATTTGGTTCAACAGGCTACAAAATAGATGAAGAAACAGCTCGTTCATATTTAGATATATTGTCATTTATTCAGAGTCATGGTTTTAATGTATCTCAAATAGGTGGAGAAATTGTCATTACTGGAAGAAGGGTAACAGGTTTTTCTGGAAGTAATTCACCTATAATTTATCTTGACAATATGCCATTAAGTGACCTAAGTCAGTTATATAGATTAACATTAGATAATGTTGATGAGATCTATATTAATAAAAATGGTTTTGGAGCAGGTACTTATGGCTCAAATGGAGTGATTCGAATTTTTACCAAAAAAACTTTTGGAAATAGTCAAATCAATAATATAGTAAAATCAAAAAATTTAATTGTAACTAATGGTTTTCAGAAATTGAAGTCTTTTGAAAATTTAAAATACTTAGAGGTAAATGGAGATGCCTTTAAAGAATATGGAACTATTGGCTGGATTCCTGATATTTATACAAACTCCGAAGGAAATTTTGAAGTTACGCTACCTCACTATTATCAAGAAAAGATAAAAATTAATATTCAAGGTATCGATCAAGATGGAGAACTTCATTTTACTGATACAATTATTCAAATAATGAATTAAAAAAAATCCCGATTAAATTTAATCGGGATTTTTTTTAATTCAAGTATATTATTACTTAATAACAATTTTGGTATTAAAATTTCCTATTTCAGATTTAACCACAACTGTATAGATTCCAGAATTTGAAGAAGTAAGATTTACTGTTAAAGAATCATTATTTATATTGTTTTGTTTAAAAACCAATCTCCCCGTAATGTCAAAAATAGATACACTTTCAAAAATATTATTATTTGATAACGTAATTTCAAAAATACCATTATTTGGATTTGGATATAAAACTATTCTATCTGCTCTTAAATCAAAAGATTCATTTACTAAAGTATTGTAATTAAAGTTTGATTCAATTGTACTTATATGGGCTAACATTCTTGTAGCTTGACCTGCAGTAAACATGTACATACATGCATCATTTGTATAATCCATATAATTCATAGTTAATTCTCTTGGTGTCCCAGTACAAGTTGATAAATGAGTAATTGGAGGGCACCCCCCATTAGATGTATTATGTTGAGGAGTGTCAGCAACAAAATCATTCCCACAAGTTCCATTTCCCCAAATATGATTTAAGTTCATGTAATGCCCTAACTCATGTGTTAGTGTTCTTCCTAAGTTATAAGGAGCTCCTGGTACGTAACCGGTACAACCTGAACCGCTTCCGAAAGCACCATTATCTATAAAAACTGCAGCTCCATCTTGTGGGTTTGATGCCAAATATGCATACCCAAGAGTTCCTCCTGAAAGATTTTTAACAACAATATTTAAATATCCAGCCCAATTAGAGTCCCAATCACTATTTCCAGGCCCACCAAAATCGTAACCAAAAGTAATTGCAGGTTCGCCATTTACTAATCCAGAACCCGCTGGATGGTTTAATGTTGCAATTTCAAATTCCACATTCATTATTCCTTTATTAACTCCTGGAAAAAAAGAACTTGTAGTATTATCCCAAGTTGAAATATCAGAATTATACGCATTATAATCTTCATTCAAAATATCAACCTGATCTTGAGCTAAAAGACGCATACAATTTCTTAAAGTTGCATTTGCTGAACCAGCATCCGGATAATGAATTGCTACAGGTATTGTCAATGTTGTATTAACATTATTCACTAATGTCTGAGAATTTAATAAACTATTGTAAGCCTGTTCAGACAATTGCATCTGTTGTTGATACTTAGCTAACATAAGAGGATTAAATTGCAATTGTTGCATTGCATGCTCTTGACCACAATTCCTTTCTTGTGCACTCAAAAAAGAAATAGACATTGAAATAAAAAATAAAGTAATTTTTTTCATAAATAGGTTAGTTTTAAGATAAATATTATTTTATGAATTTAACATTCTCCAAAGTTTGTCTTTCAATTCTTGTAAGCCTTGATGGGCAATAGAAGAAATAAACATATAATCGTGACCTTTAAAAGCCACATCTAATTCGGCTTTCATTTCGGCTTTTAATTCACCGTCTAACATATCCGATTTTGAGATTACAATCAGTCTATCTTTATCGAGCATTTCAGGA
The DNA here is from genome assembly GCF_019702945.1 of Flavobacterium okayamense. Classification (NCBI taxonomy): domain Bacteria; kingdom Pseudomonadati; phylum Bacteroidota; class Flavobacteriia; order Flavobacteriales; family Flavobacteriaceae; genus Flavobacterium; species Flavobacterium okayamense. The sequence continues at coordinate 1,272,738 of NZ_AP024749.1, read as the reverse complement.
TTGTATCGACGTAATTCATCTAACAAAATATCGTATTCTCTTTTAATATCTGGAGCATCGGCAGGAACTAAAAACAACAAGGTCGAATTACGCTCAATATGGCGCAAAAAGTAGTGTCCTAATCCTTTACCTTCAGCGGCTCCTTCAATGATACCCGGAATATCGGCTATTACAAAAGATTGAAAATCGCGATACGCTACAATCCCTAAGTTTGGTTTTAAAGTTGTAAACGGATAATCAGCAATTTTTGGTTTTGCAGCTGTTAATACTGATAGTAAAGTTGATTTTCCTGCATTTGGAAATCCAACTAAACCAACATCAGCTAATACTTTTAACTCTAAAATTACATCAACTTCTTCTCCAGGTAAACCTGGTTGCGCATAACGAGGTGTTTGATTTGTTGCACTTCTAAAATGCCAGTTTCCTAAACCCCCTTTTCCGCCTTTTGCTAATACTTTTTCTTCACCGTCTTCTGTAATTTCAAATAATACTTCTTCCGTTTCTTTGTCTTTAATTACCGTTCCAAGTGGCACTTCTAAATATTTATCTTCACCATCGGCTCCTGTACTTCTACTACTACCACCATCTCCACCATGACCCGCTTTTACGTGCTTGGTGAATTTTAAATGATACAATGTCCAAAGATTTTTGTTTCCACGCAAAATCACGTGACCACCACGACCACCGTCGCCGCCATCTGGACCTCCTTTTTCAATGAATTTTTCACGGTGTAAGTGAGTTGAACCTTTTCCTCCTTTACCCGAAGCAACATATATTTTTACGTAGTCTACGAAATTCCCTTCAGTCATTTTGAAGTTTTGAGTTATGAGTTATAAGTTATAAGTAACTTTAACTATAATTAAACATTTTGCAAAGATAGTGTATTTACTTGATTTTGAAATTTTGATTTCATTCATAAAAAAAGCGTCCAATTGGACGCTTAAATATACATTGATTTTATTCTTATAATTTATCAATAATCAAAGACAAACGCTCGGTTACTTCAGCAACTGAACCAATTCCATTTACTGAATAGAATTTTCCTTGAGCTTTGTAATAATCGATTAGTGGAGCGGTTTTTTCATTGTACTCTTGGTAACGATTACGAATTTTCTCTTCATCTTGATCGTCTGCTCTACCAGAAGTTTTTCCTCTTTCTAATAAACGTTGCACTAATATTTCATCATCTGCTTCTAATGCAACTGTTCCAGTTACTTCCCAATTTTTAGTTTTTAAAAATGCATCTAAAGCATCTGCTTGTGGAATGGTTCTAGGAAATCCGTCAAATAAAAATCCTTTTGCATTAGGGTTTTTCTCAACTTCATCTTGTAACATTTTTATCGTTACTTCATCAGGAACTAAATCTCCTTTTTCGATATAGGATTTAGCTAATTTTCCCAAATCCGTATCATTTTTCATGTTGAATCGAAAAATATCACCTGTTGATAAGTGTACTAAATTGTATTTCTCTTTTAAAAATTCAGCTTGTGTTCCTTTTCCTGCTCCTGGCTTTCCAAAAAGTACAATATTAATCATGTCGTTATTTATATTTTGTGTTGCTAATTGATATACTTTTTTTAAATTTCTTCCTAAACCATCATAATCTAATCCGTAACCAACAATAAATTTATTTGGAATTCGTATGGCCACATAATCTAATTTAATATCTTTTGTGTAGGCTTCTGGTTTAAAAAATAAAGTGGCTATTTTAAAATGTTTAACACCTTTCGATTTAAAAATATTTTTTAATTCTTCAACTGTATTTCCAGTATCAACAATGTCTTCAACAATAATAACACTTCTTCCATCTAAATTTTGATTTAGACCAATTAATTGTTTTACGTTGTTAGTCGATTGTGTTCCTTCATATGAAGATAATTTCACAAATTCTATTTCGCATGGACGACTGTAATATTTCATCAAATCCGACAAAAACATAAAAGAGCCATTTAAAATTCCAACAAAAATTGGAACTTCATCGTAAAAATCGTCTTCAATTTGTTTCGCTAAGTTTTGAATTGCATAATCGAGTTCTTTTTCAACTATAAAAGCCTCGAAATGTTTATCATGAAGTTGAATCACGGTGTGTTGTTTTTAAAAATAAACAACAAATTTAAGGAAGTACAATGTATTTATTTGTAACTCATTATACTTTTTTTGCAAATTAGGTATATTTACAACATGTTAACCGAATTAGAATTAAAGTTATTAGAAAGCGATGCGCATAGAACAAGCCGAATGAGCGCTTGCAACTTTGTAATTCGTAAAGAAAAAATTGAAGAATTAGCACAGATTGCTTTTAATATTTCTCATAAAAGTCATGTAATGGCATTTTGGACACTCGAGTTTGTTTGTGAGAAAAAACTGAAGATGTTTGTGCCTTTTATAGATTCACTTTGTGAAGTTTTACCCAAACTTACAGATGATTCCGCAATTCGACCTGCTACAAAAATTTGTTACTTTTTAGCCAAAAGTAATCATCGGAAAAATGGAATTACACTTTCACACGAACAAGAACATAATATAATTGAAGCACTTATCGATAGATTAATTCAAGAAGAAAAAGTAGCTGCTAAAGTTTATGCTATGAAGGCACTTTTTGTTTTTGGAAAAAAATACGATTGGATTAATAATGAATTGAAAGAAATTTTAGTTCAGGATTTTCCAAATCATTCGGCTGCTTACAAATCGGCATCAAAACATATCTTGAAAAAACTTAACAAATAACAAATTGTCAATTATCAATTGTTAATTATCAATTGTCTAAGTATCTTTGTCGTTCACAACTAAATATAACTACATACAATACAATGAATTTCTTTTCATCTGAATTTAGACTTGGAATTTTAGGCGGCGGTCAATTAGGTAAAATGTTATTGACTGACACACGTAAATTTGACATTCAAACTTTTGTTTTAGATCCAAGTGAAGAAGCGCCAGCGCGTTTCGGTTGCAATGCATTTTACAAAGGAAGTCTTTTAGATTATGATACCGTTTACCAATTTGGTAAAATGGTCCATCTTTTAACTATCGAAATTGAAAACGTAAACCTCGATGCTTTAGATAAATTAGAAGAAGAAGGTTTACCAATTTTTCCTTCACCAAAAACGCTACGTTTAATTCAAAATAAAGGAAAACAGAAAGATTTTTATGTAAAAAACAATATTCCAACATCAAAACATTTACGGTTTGTTGGTTTAGATGATTTACGCGAAGCTTTAGCAGAGGATGAACTAGACTTCCCTTTTGTATGGAAAAGTGCAACTGGAGGTTATGATGGAAATGGCGTTAAAATTTGTCAATCTGCATTAGATTTAGTTAAACTTCCTGATGTTGAATGTGTCATTGAAGATTTAATTCCGTTTAAAAATGAATTAGCGGTAATTGTTTCAAGAAGTGCTAATGGTGAAGTTGCAACTTATCCAGTTGTTGAAATGGAATTTCATCCAGAAGCCAACCAAGTTGAATATGTAATTTGTCCGGCTCGTATTGATGATGCTGTTGCGCAAAAAGTACAAGAAGTTGCTTTAAAAGTTTCGGAAGCATTTAATCATGTTGGTCTTTTAGCTGTTGAAATGTTCCAAACTATGAACGACGAAATTTTAGTAAACGAAGTAGCGCCAAGACCACATAATTCTGGACATTACAGTATTGAAGCGAGTTATACATCGCAATTTGAAAATCATATTCGTGCGATTTTAGGGTTACCATTAGGTAATACCAATAGTAAAGTAGCGGGAATCATGGTAAACCTTGTAGGTGAAGAAGGCTATACCGGACAAGTTTATTACGAAAATATCGATAAGATTATGGCAATCGATGGTGTAACGCCACATATTTATGGAAAACGTGAAACACGACCTTTTCGTAAAATGGGACACGTTACCATTGTAAATCCAGATATGAATGAAGCACGAAAAGTTGCCGAAGAAGTGAAGAATTCTATTCGAGTGATTTCAATTTTAAAAAATGAGATAATTTAAAGTCATCTTAAAACAATTAGTTTAAACTAAAAAATGAAAAAAATAATAGTCCCAATAATAATAGCACTTATTTTAAGCAATTCATGTTCAGTAGGTTATGAGGTTAGCAAAACCTTCACTCCATTAAGAACTTTAAATTGTGACACCATATCAACAAAAATTGATCTTTATTTTGATGGCGAAAAAATTGATTTTGAATATGAAAAAATTGGTTTGATAGAAATACAAGGAAATTATTCTTCCAAAGATGCTGAATTAATTGAAGAAGTAAAAAAAATAGCATCAAGTAAATGTTGTGATGCTGTAATTAATCTCAAAAAAAGTTATATCGATAGAGATGAAAAATTACTTTTTACTGATGTTCCTGATAAAAAGTATACATCGATAGTCTTTAACGGAATAGCAGTAAGAAAGTTAAAAGATAAATAATTTGAAAATAGTAAAACAGTTTTTTAAAATTAGTTTTTATTCGTTTGTTACATTTTGTGTAGTAAATTTTTCATTGCTTTTACTTCAAATCTATTTTAATATTCATATAAAAGAAACTCCTAAGATAAATATTGGTTTTCCATGGAGATTTTATTCTATATTATGGCAAGATATTAACAATTTACTTCACGGAGCAGAATTATGGAATTTTATTTATGACATATTTTTCTATTGGATTATCGTATTTTTATATTTCACTTTCAAAAACTATAAACAACAAACTATAAATAACAACAATGAGTAAAGTAGCTATAGTAATGGGAAGCATTTCGGATATGCCGGTAATGCAAGATGCCATTGAAATATTAAAAGGATTCGATATTGAAGTTGAAGTTGATATCGTTTCAGCACATAGAACACCTGAAAAATTAGTAGATTTTAGTTCAAATGCACACAACCGTGGAATTTCAGTAATTATTGCTGGTGCTGGTGGCGCGGCACATTTACCAGGAATGGTAGCTTCTATGAGTCCGCTTCCTGTAATTGGTGTCCCAGTAAAATCGAGTAATTCAATCGATGGTTGGGATTCAGTCCTATCTATTTTACAAATGCCAGGTGGCGTTCCTGTAGCAACTGTTGCATTAAATGGAGCAAAAAACGCAGGAATTTTAGCCGCACAAATAATTGGATCAAACGACAAATGTGTTTTAGATAAAATTATCGCCTATAAAGAAGGATTAAAACTTGCGGTTTTAAAAGCTGCTGAAGATTTGAAAAAGTCTTAAAAACAGAAAACCCCAACCAAGGTTGGGGTCATTCTATTCACAATTAAGTGACAACTATAAAAAAAATTCTACTCTTTAGGGACAAAAAGGAATGACTTTCACATCATTTCATCGACAAAATTATACACTTTATCGATATAAACAAGTTTTTTTATGATTTTTTTAGAAAATTTTAACACAAAATATCAAACTACACCGTTTTCGTTAATTAAGTTGTCAGAATATAAAGACAATTTTAAAGCATGTATTGAAAAGGCAAAAACTGAAATTGATGAAATTATTCAAAATACAGAAGAGCCTAATTTCGAAAATTGCATTACAGCCTTAGATTTTGCAGGTCAAGAATTAGATCGATTATCAAGTACTTTTTTTAATTTAAATTCAGCTGAAACTTCAGATGAAATGCAAAAGATTGCGCAAGAAGTTTCGCCTTGGTTAACTGAGTTCAGTAACGACATTACACTTAACGAAGATTTATTCCAAAAGATTAAAATTGTCTACGACAAAAAAGACAGTTTAAATTTAACAACTGAACAACAAACACTTTTGAATAAAAAATATAAAGGTTTTGTTAGAAATGGTGCTTTGTTAAATGAAGAACAAAAACAAAAGCTTCGTGAAATTGACACGCAATTAGCAAAATTAAAACTGACTTTTGGTGAAAATGTATTAGCAGAAACTAATAATTACCAACTTCACATAACAAATGAAGCCGATTTAAAAGGTTTACCAGAAGGTGCAAAAGAAGCTGCAGCGCATTTAGCAGAAAGTAAAAATTTAGAAGGTTGGGTTTTTACTTTAGACTTCCCAAGCTATTTGCCATTCGTTACTTATATTGACAATCGTGAATTACGAAAAGAAATTTCCATTGCTTACGGAAAAAAAGCGTTTCAAAACAATGAATTTGACAACCAACAAAATGTAAAAGATATTGTTCGTTTACGTCATGAGCGTGCTAATTTATTAGGTTATAAATCTCACGCCGATTTTGTTTTGGAAGAAAGAATGGCAAAAAATCCAGAAAAGGTAAAATCATTCTTGCATGATTTGTTGGAAAAAGCAAAACCAGCTGCCGAAAAAGAATTTGCTGAATTAACAACTTTCGCAAAAGAACTTGACGGAATTGATCATTTGGAAAAATGGGATAGTGCTTATTATTCTGAAAAATTAAAACAAAAGAAATTCAATTTGGATGATGAAAAACTAAAACCCTATTTCAAATTAGAAAATGTTTTAAATGGTGCATTTACTATTGCTGAGAAATTGTATGGCATTACCTTTAAAGAAGTTTTCGATATCGATAAGTACCATGAAGATGTAAAAACGTATGAGGTTTTAGATTTTGAAAACAATTTAGTAGCTGTTTTCTATGCCGATTTCTTCCCTAGAAAAGGAAAACGAAATGGCGCTTGGATGACATCTTACAAATCGCAATACATTAAAAACGGAATAAATGAGCGTCCGCATATTTCAAATGTGTGTAACTTTACCCCACCAACAAAAACCAAACCTTCTCTCCTAACCTTCAACGAAGTTACGACTTTGTTCCACGAATTCGGACACGGTTTACACGGCATGTTAGCAAATACAACCTATCCAAGTTTATCGGGAACTTCTGTGTATTGGGATTTTGTTGAATTACCAAGTCAGATAATGGAAAACTGGTGTTACCAACCCGAAGCTTTGGCGTTATTTGCAAAACATTACGAAACAGGTGAAATTATTCCACAAGAATATGTAGATAAAATTAAGGAAAGTTCAAACTTTTTAGAAGGTATGGCAACGTTGCGTCAGTTGAGTTTCGGAATGTTGGATATGGCATATCATGGAAAAGCACAAACTATTGATGATGTGAAAGATTTTGAAGAAAATGCATTTGAAAACACTAAATTATATCCCGATGTTGCTGAAAATTGCATGAGCACTTCTTTCTCACATATTTTTCAAGGTGGATATTCTTCAGGTTATTACAGTTACAAATGGGCGGAAGTTTTAGATGCTGATGCTTTTGCTTATTTTGAAGAGAAAGGAATTTTTAATAAAGAAATAGCTACTAAGTTTAAAGAATATGTACTTTCTAAGGGCGGAACTGAACACCCAATGGAATTGTATAAAAAATTCCGTGGACAAGAACCGACTCCTGAAGCTTTGCTAAAAAGAGCTGGGTTGATTTAAATAATTTTAAAATGAAAATTATAAATAAAATCAAAGAGTTTTTCTATAGAAGAAAAACATTAAATGAAATTTATGATGACATTAATACTTTGGATGAAGTTCTTTTAGAAAAAAGGTTAGAAATTTTTAAAGAACTTATAACTCCAAAATTTGCAGAAATTGGCTTAAATAATTGGGATGGAAAGTATATCTGGTATAGCGATTTCAATTCTGATGGAATTAGAAATGTAATAAAATATGAAGTGTTTAGATATTTTGGAGGTTCCTTTTCTTATGGAAATTGTTATGATTTTATTCCGACTTTCAATAATAAAAATGAATTAAGATACCATAAATCCAAAAGTAGTATCTCTATATTAGATTATAAAAAAATAGATGGTTGGCAAGAAGAGTATGAAAAAAATTACACTAACCAACCATATAAAATAAGTACTGTAAATGAAATGAAGCTCAGAAATAGTATTCAATCAGTTTTAAATTACAATTTACCAATTATTAAAAATTGGTTTATTGCCAATAATACAATTGATAAAAATTTACAAAACATATTAATTAAAATTGAAAATCCTGAATTCGAATATGATCATATCCAAAGAAGTATTTCAAATGATTTCATAGTTAGTTTTATATATGCCTTGAAAAAAAAGGATTATCAAAATACTTTAAAACACATGAAAAATCATTTCAAAAAGAAATTATTTCAAGAAGATGTTGAAAAACAAAAAATTATTTTAAAAGAAAAATTTGATTTTTTTAGTAAATTACAATAAGATTTAATGACATTCAATTAATTAAAACAAAGTAATTGCGAAAAAAATGAAGCAATCTTTTATATATTTAAAAACCGAAGCAAATTAAACTTCGGTTTTTATTTTTACACAAACTTTCATTTTTTTTTGAAAGTTTAAAAACTTTGTTATACATTTGTACTATCAAATTAGAAAACCACTAATGGAATTCAAAGAAGCAAAAAATAAATTCGTTCAAACTTGGGGAGCATTAGGTTCGCAATGGGGCATTAATAAAACCATGGCACAAATTCATGCTTTATTAATGGTGAGTAACGAACCTGTTTCTATGGAAGACATAATGGAAGAATTACAAATTTCTCGTGGAAATGCTTCAATGAACTTACGAGCTTTAATGGATTGGGGAATCGTTTACAAAGAATATAAAGCTGGCGAAAGAAGAGAGTTTTTTACTGCCGAAAAGGATTTGGATGAATTGGCAGTAAAAATTTCAAGAGAAAGAAGCAAAAGAGAAATTAAACCTGCTTTAAAAGTTTTAAAAGAAGTTTCTTCAATTGAAGCTAAAGCAACCGAAGAAGAAAAACACTTCGTAGATCAAACACAAAAATTATACGATTTTGTTTTAAAAGCCGATAATGTTTTAGATAAGATAACCGAATATAAAGACAACTGGTTAACGAAATTAGTTATCAAAATAATGAAATAAATATATTTTTTTAATTCAAACTTTCATTTTTTTCTGAAAGTTTAAAATTTATAATAATTATGAAACAAGTAAATTATATTAATATTCTTCTTTATGGAATTACATTGACATTCTATATTATGTTCTTTACAATTTTTATTGCAATGATGTTGCAGGTTGTTTTAGGAATCTATCAGGTACTTTTAGCATTAATACTGACTTACAAATTTTACGCAAAATTTAAAAACTTCTTACTAAAATACTGGATTTCAGCAACAATAAGCTTAACAGCAATTTATTTTTTAAATCAAATTTTTAAAACTAATAATGATTTCATACAAATATCAGTAATGCTTATAATTCCAATGAGTATAGCTACTTACTTTACAATTACTCTAAACAAAATCGCAAAAACTTATGAAAAAAAATAAAATCATAATAGTAGCTGGAACAGGTTTTCTGGGAAACGTTTTAATCAATTATTTTGAAAATTCATGTGATACAATAATTATATTAACAAGAAGAAAAACTGAATCTAAAAATAATATAAAATATGTTCAATGGAATGCAAAAACATTAACTGGTTGGGAAAAAGAATTAGAAAATGCAGATGTGTTAATAAATTTAGCAGGAAAATCGGTTGACTGTAGATATACTGAAAAGAATAAAGCTGAAATATTAGCTTCAAGAATTGATAGTACCAAAATTTTGAATGCAGCTATTTTACAATGTGAAAATCCTCCAAAACATTTTATTAATTCTTCAACTGCAACTATTTATCGCCATTCAGAAGATAAAGAAATGACTGAAAGAAACGGAGAAATTGGAAATGATTTCTCCATGAATGTCGCAAAAGAATGGGAAAAAACTTTTTTTGAAATAAATACTCCAAAAACAAATAAAACAGCTTTGAGAACTTCAATTGTTTTAGGGAAAAATGGTGGTGCATTTATTCCTTTAAAAAGGTTAGCCGAGTTTGGTTTAGGCGGAAAACAAGGAAATGGAAACCAATTTATCAGTTGGATTCATGAACTTGATTTTGCAAGAGCCATTGATTTTGTTATCGATAAAGAACTCGTAGGAAAAGTAAATATTGTCTCTCCAAAACCAATTCGGAATAAAGACTTTATGTTTGAATTACGCAAATCAATAAGAAGTCCTTTCGGTTTATCAACTCCGACTATTCTATTAAAAATTGGGGCCAAAATAATTGGAACTGAACCAGAATTAGTTTTAAAAAGCAGAAATGTAATTCCAGAAATATTATTAGAAAATGGATTTCAATTTGAATATTCAACCATTGAGAAAACATTTAAAAGTTTACTAAAATGAACCTCAACATAATTGCATACATTATTTATTTTTCTATAACAGCATTTATAATTATTAAAGTTGGAAAAATATTTTATGACAACGGGAACATTTATGTTTCAGAACTAATTCCAAATCATATGGAGTTATGCCATAAAACAAACCAAATACTATTGCTTGGATACTATCTACTTAATATTGGTTATTGCGCCATTACCATTATCTCTTGGCAAAAAATTGCGACATTTTCTCAACTCATAGAAATAGTTAGTTACAAATCAGCAATTATCATTATTACTATAGCTATAATGCACTATATCAACATCATTCTTTTAACTAAATACATTAAAAAATTAATATAAATCTAAATATCATGGAAACATCAAAAATTTTAATCGGCTACGCAATTTATCTTCCTATTGCAATTTTCTTAACCTTTTATGTGTCAAAAACTTTATTTAAAAACAGTAAAATTTACATGCTTGATATATTTAAAGGCCGAGAGGAAATTGCATTAGCGACTAACAAACTTTTTGAAACTGGATTCTATCTTTTAAATCTTGGTTTTGCTTTAAGAATACTTGAAATGAATGTTTATAATAATTCATACCAATCTTTAATTGAAGAGTTGAGTTATAAAATAGGTGGTTTTTCAATATATCTTGGAATCATGCTTTTTTTAAACCTATATCTTTTCTTTAGAGGAAAAAGAAAAGCTAGTGAATCTCAAATAAAGAAAGAGATAATTACAAACTAAACAATTAAAATTCCTGTCAGATTTAAGTCTGGCAGGAAACATACAAATGACTACCATAAAACTCCATACAACCATTAACGCTCCAATTGAAACAGTGTTTAACAATTGTAGAAATATAGATTTACATACAAAATCCGCTTACCAAACTGATGAAAAAGCAATAGATGGAAAAACTTCAGGTTTAATTAAAAAAGGCGAAACCGTTACTTGGAAAGGCAAACACTTTGGCTTTTATGTTAAACATCAAAGTATCATTTCTGAAATGCAATATCCATCATATTTTGTAGACGAACAATTAAATGGAAAATTCAAAAAATTCAAACACAAACATACATTCAAAAAAGAAAATAATTCTATTCTAATGATTAATGAACTTGTATACGAAGTTCCATTTGGAATTATTGGAAAGTTATTTGATAAATTATTACTTAAAAATCACTTGACTCAATTTATAATTCAAAGAAATAAATTCATTAAATCAATTTCAGAAGCTAAGCAATAACAACCAAACAATTGGCAATGCTTCACCCCAAAAAGAAGTATAATATTTGTTTCTTTTTTTAGATGTAAAAAAAGTAAAAACAACTAATATTATAGTAAAAACTGAATTTATTAAAAATGATTTTAGAGTAAAATTAGGTTTCAATAAATCTAATAAAATAAAAACAATAAGTAAGCCATAAGCTAAAAATTTAGTCTTCTTCTCTCCTAGTTGTTGAGGAATCGTTTTTAAATACAAACCATCAAACTGTAAATCCACAATTTCAAAAATCAACATCAAAACAAAGACTAAAATAAATCGTTGTAAACTTTTTAAAATCACTAATAAATCAATTGGATAATGTGCATTTATTACCGGAAGCCAAACGGTTACTGCAACCCAAACCAATGCAACCAAATATATTTTAATTCCACTCCAATTTCGCAAATTGGATTTGTTCGGAATAAAAGGAATTGTATATAAAATCGTTAAAAGTAAAGCGCCAATTCCAATGTACTTAGTAATGGGTTCCAACTGCCAAAAATAATAGAGCGAAATCCAAAAACACACAAAACTCAAACCTATAATTGATTTAAATCTTTTAGTAAGCTTTACACGCTTTACTCTTGCTAATTCGTCATATTTTATAAAATTATAACCTATAATTGTTCCATAAAAGCCAAAATAAGCTACTGGTTCATCATATAGAATGTTTAACGACAAAAAGGTTATTCGTATTAAGGCATAAACTGCCAAGGCAACGTGTAAACTACTTTCGATGTAAAAGTCAAAAATCCTATAAAACAATTTCATTCAACAAAAATAACGAATGTGTTAATAACAAGTCGATTTTGTTCAAAAAATAACAAAAATAAGAGCTTTAAAAGGAAATTATTACAAGATTAATAATTACATTTGCGTACCATAAAAAACAACACATTTTACACCCTATTTATTTGTAAATGAGAACAGATGCTTTTGCTTTAAGACACATTGGGCCAAGAGAAACTGACCTAGAAAACATGTTTAAAACAATTGGTGTTTCAAACATGGACCAACTACTTTATGAAACTTTTCCTGATGGAATTCGTTTAAAAGAAGATTTAAAATTAGATCCCGCAATGACAGAATATGAGTATGCCGCTCATATTAGAGAATTGGGAAGAAAAAATAAAGTTTTTAAATCGTATATCGGATTAGGATATCATCCAACAATAGTTCCTGCACCTATTCAAAGAAATATTTTTGAAAATCCAGGTTGGTATACTGCTTACACGCCTTACCAAGCTGAAATTGCGCAAGGTAGATTAGAAGCTATCTTAAACTTCCAAACGGTAGTTACTGAATTATCAGGAATGGAAATTGCAAATGCTTCTTTACTTGACGAAGGAACTGCTGCTGCAGAAGCAATGACATTACTTTTCGATGTAAGAACAAGAGATCAAAAGAAAAACAATGTAAATAAATTCTTCGTTTCTGAAGAAATATTACCGCAAACTTTATCGGTTTTACAAACTCGTTCTACTCCAATTGGAATTGAATTAGTAGTAGGAAACCACGAAACTTTCGATTTTTCAAACGAATTTTTCGGAGCAATCTTACAATATCCTGGTAAATTTGGACAAGTAAATGATTACAGTGCTTTTATAGCTAAAGCTACTGAAAATGAAATCAAAGTTGCTGTTGCCGCTGATATTTTATCATTAGCTACTTTAACTTCTCCAGGTGAAATGGGAGCTTCAGTGGTTGTAGGTACCACACAACGTTTCGGTATCCCAATGGGCTATGGTGGGCCACACGCCGCATATTTCGCTACTAAAGAAGAGTACAAACGTTCTATGCCAGGTCGTATCATTGGTGTTTCTATCGATGCTAATGGAAATCGTGCATTACGTATGGCTTTAGGAACTCGTGAACAACATATCAAACGTGAAAAAGCAACTTCAAACATCTGTACGGCTCAAGTATTACTAGCAGTAATGGCGGGCATGTATGCAGTTTACCACGGGCCTAAAGGATTGAAATACATCGCAAACAAAGTACATGCTTCGGCTGTAACAACTGCAGATGCTTTAAACAAATTAGGTGTTTACCAAACCAACACAGCATTTTTTGATACTATTTTAGTAAAAGCAGATGCTCAAAAAGTTAAAGCTGTTGCTGAAAGAAATGAAGTTAATTTCTTCTATGTAGATGCAGAAACTATTTCGATCTCATTCAACGAAACAACATCAATTAACGATATTAATCAAATCATCACGATTTTTGCTGAAGCTACTGGTAAAGATACTTTCACAGTTACTCAATTATCAACTGCAAGTCAATTACCAGCTTCTTTAGAAAGAACCTCTTCTTTCTTAACGCACGATGTATTTAACAACCATCATTCTGAAAGTCAGTTGATGCGTTATATTAAAAAATTAGAGCGTAAAGATTTATCATTAAATCATTCTATGATTTCTTTAGGTTCTTGTACCATGAAATTAAATGCTGCTTCTGAAATGTTGCCATTATCAATGCCATATTGGAACAGTATTCATCCATTTGCTCCAATTGATCAAGCGGAAGGTTATATCACAATGCTTAAAAAATTAGAGCAACAATTAAACGTAATCACAGGATTTGCTGGTACAACGTTACAACCAAACTCTGGCGCTCAAGGAGAGTATGCTGGTTTAATGGCGATTCGTGCCTATCATATGTCTCGTGGAGAAGGTCATAGAAATGTATGTTTGATTCCATCATCAGCACACGGAACAAATCCTGCATCTGCTGCAATGGCTGGAATGAAAATTATAGTTACTAAAACAACTCCTGAAGGAAATATTGATGTAGAAGATTTAAGAGCCAGAGCTATCGAGCACAAAGATGATTTATCTTGTTTGATGGTAACTTATCCTTCAACGCACGGAGTTTACGAATCAACCATTATTGAAATCACACAATTAATCCACGATAATGGCGGATTAGTTTATATGGATGGGGCAAACATGAACGCTCAAGTAGGATTAACAAATCCTGCTACAATTGGTGCCGATGTTTGTCACTTAAATTTACATAAAACATTTGCAATTCCTCACGGTGGTGGTGGACCTGGAGTTGGACCAATTTGTGTGAATGAAAAATTAGTTCCATTCTTACCTACAAACCCAATCTTAAAAGTTGGTGGAGAACAAGCAATCACCGCTATTTCATCTGCACCTTATGGATCAGCATTAGTATGTTTAATTTCTTACGGATACATTACTATGATGGGAGCTGAAGGGTTAAGAAGTGCAACTGAATTTGCTATTTTAAATGCTAACTACATGAAAGCTCGTTTACAAGAACATTATCCAGTTTTATACTCTGGAGAAATGGGAAGAGCGGCTCACGAAATGATTTTAGATTGTCGTGCATTTAAAGAAAAAGGAATTGAAGTTGGTGATATTGCAAAACGATTAATGGATTACGGTTTCCATGCTCCAACAGTATCTTTCCCTGTTGCTGGAACATTAATGGTTGAACCAACAGAATCTGAAGATTTAGCTGAATTAGATCGTTTTTGTGATGCAATGATTTCTATTAGAAAAGAAATTGAAAGTTGCACTAAAGAAGACGCTAACAATGTATTAAAAAATGCTCCTCATACATTAGCTATGTTGACTTCTAATACTTGGGATTTCCCTTATACAAGAGAAACTGCCGCTTATCCATTAGAATATATTGCTGAAAATAAATTCTGGCCTTCAGTACGCAGAGTTGACGATGCTTATGGCGACAGAAACTTGGTTTGTTCTTGTGCTCCTATTGAGGCATATATGTAATTTTACAAGTAATTAGTCCTTAGTGATTAGCAATAATGTAAAGGCTTCAATTAATTTTGAAGCCTTTTTAATTTAAAAACATGGAAGACATTCAAACTAGAGAAAATATCATCTTAATCATGCGAAAGTTTTACGACAAACTTTTAACTGATAATTCAATAAATCATTTCTTTACAAAAACAACTGATGTTTCAAATCATTTGGAAGAACATTTTGAAACTTTAGCAACTTTTTGGGAACAGGCTTTATTTTTAAAGGGTGGTTACAAAAACAATATGTTTCAAAAACATTTAGATGTTCATCAAAAATCTCCATTTAATCAAGAACATTACCAAACTTGGTTGCAACATCTACATACAACTATTGACGAAAATTTTAAAGGCGAAAATGCTGAACAAATGAAAACAATGACACAAAGTATGGCTACAATAATGCAAATTAAGTTTTCGCAATAAAAATGCTTAAAAACACATATTTAATAATATTTAACCTTTTGACTGAATAATTAGCATTTTTATTAAAATAATTCATTTTCAAACATTTCCTATCATCTTAATTTGCTAACTTCGTAGTGAAACCTAGTGAAAATGAATATAAAAATAACTGGAACAGGAAGTTATGTTCCAACAGAAATAGTTACCAATTTAGATTTTTTAAATCATAAATTTTTAAATGAAGACGGTTCAAACTTTAAGTCTTCAAACGAAATTATTGCAGAAAAATTTGTTGAGATTACTGGAATTCAAGAAAGAAGATATGCTTCTGATAATTTAGTCAATTCTGACTTAGGTTTTATAGCAGCCAAAAAAGCAATTGAAGACGCTAATTTAGACCCTGAAACTTTAGATTATATTATTTTCGCTCATAATTACGGTGACATTAAATCAAATACTATTCAATCGGATACTGTTCCAAGTTTAGCTACTCGCGTAAAATATTTACTTCAAATAAAAAATCCTAAATGTGTTGCTTATGATGTTCTTTTTGGTTGTCCGGGTTGGATTGAAGGAGTTATTCAAGCAAAAGCTTTTATTAAAGCTGGAATGGCAAAGCGATGTTTAGTTATTGGCTCTGAAACCTTATCAAGAGTTGTAGATAAACACGACAGAGATAGCATGATTTATTCCGATGGTGCTGGAGCAGCAATCGTTGAAGTAAAAGACGAGAACGGAGGAATTATTGCAACCGAATCGGCAACATATTCTTATGAAGAAGCTAAATACTTGTTTTTTGGAAACTCTTTTAACAAAGAAGAAGATGAAAACATTCGTTACATAAAAATGTATGGTCGAAAAATCTATGAGTTTGCCTTAAATAATGTTCCAAATGCTATTGCTTCTTGCCTCGACAAAAGTGGTTATAGTATAGATGATGTTAAAAAAATATTGATTCATCAAGCCAATGAAAAAATGGATGAAGCTATAATTAATCGTCTTTATAAAATTTACAATAAAGAAGTACCAAAAGACATTATGCCAATGAGTATTCATAAACTTGGAAACTCAAGTGTGGCAACAGTTCCTACTCTATATGATCTAATTTTAAAAGGTGAAATTGAAAACCAATCTATTTCAAAAGGCGATGTTCTAATATTTGCTTCTGTTGGAGCTGGAATGAACATTAATGCCTTTGTTTATGTAGTTTAATTGATTTTCTTCAAAAGTTTATCTACCCAAAAATTGAACACAGACAAGAGTTTTAATTTATACACAAAAAACATCGAAAGCACTGTTAACACAACTAATTTTGATAATAAGTCAAATACTGAATTTTGACTTTTGGGCAAAAAATAACTTAAACAAGTAATCAAAAACATAACCACTATTAATTTTAAATAACTCTTATCAAAAGGTATGATTTTAAACTTTTGATAAATAAAAACCAATTTAGATAGATTAAAAAGAACCATTGAAACTAATGATGCAATGGCTACACCTGATATTCCAAAATCAGTTTGAGTTAAAAAATAATAATTCAAGAAAATATTTAAAACCACAAGGAGTAAAACAGCGACTATATTAAATCGGTAATATTGCGAATAGGAAATAATTTCAGAATTAAAACCGGTTGCCATATTAAATAAAACATTGGCTCCTAAAATATAAATAACTGGAACAGAAGCGACTAATTTATCAGCTGTTGGTAACAAACTGAAAAAAGGTTCTATTCCTACAATGATACATCCAAAAACTAAAGCTCCAACAAAAAATAATAACTTTGAAGTTTCAATATATTTCATTTTTAAAACTTCAAATTCTTGATTTTTTATCCAAAAAGAAACTTGAGGCGCATAAATAGTAAACAATCCCGTTGCTGGAATTGCCAAAGCCGAAGCTAAATTCACAGCAATTCGATACGCTCCATTATCATCAAACTCCAAAAATAATGGAATCATAAACCCGTCGATTCTAAACGCTAAAAAAGAACCAAAACTTCCCAAGAAAGAATAAAAACAATAGTTGTAATATTCTTTTTTTGAAATTTGCGAAAATAAATCTTGAAAAGACCAATTTCCATTAATGGAAAAATATCGGAATAAATATTGTGCAATTAAAATCAGTAGTAAAAAGTAAAAAACGATAAAAACAACAATACCAATCTTTTCCGAAAAAACATGAGCTAAGACTAAAATAAAAACTATAGGCAAAGCTATTTTTGGAATTATCTTTTCGTAAAAAGTAGGCACCGAAATTTTTTGAATGTTAGCGGATTGTCGTTTAAACAATTCAATAAAAGCTAACATTAAAGCTAAAGGAAAAGCAAAAAACAAATAATTGTATTTGTCCCAATTAGAAGTAAACTGACCAATAAACAACAAGATTAAAACTCCAATTGCAACACTTAAAATTGTGACAATTCCATATTTGAAAAGTTTTCTTTTATTCTCTTCTGAAAGGTTTGGATAAAAATGAATCAGCGCTTGTGCTCCTCCAAAAACAAGAATTGGAAATAACATTTGGGCAATACTATCTACAAAACCAACTTTTCCTAAAAAATCTTTATCATTTGGATAAATAAAAACTGTTGACAAAACACCAATTACTATCCCTAAATAATTAATTAGGGTAAACCAAAAAGCTTGTTTATGTGATTGTGTGTCTTGCATTATTTATAGCTTCGCCTTGCTTTTAAAATGGTCATAAAATGAAGCTTTAAAAGTATATAATAACCTAACAATTGCCAAAACATGGAAAAAACTTTTGAAGCTGAATAAAACTTCGAAAAATATTTAGGTAAACCAATTACATTTCGAAAAGCTTTTAATAAACCAACAATATAATTATGATTCACATTTAAAACTTCTGCAAGCATTTTGTATTTCGATTGCTTAACATCCTTTTGAAAATTTCTGGTAATTGTTCTGTCGTGATAAATTTTTGATTCCTTTACAATTACAATAGAATAACCATGATAATGAACTCTATCGGCATAATTTCTATCTTCACCATAATGATTGAACATAGGCTCAAAATAGCCAACTTTTTTAATTACCTCTTTAGATAATAACCAAGCCGCTGCATTTACGAAAGGAACCTCATCAACTTGATGAGTAATTGAATTTGTTTTCCTTTTCCAATACATCTCAAAATTAGTATCTAAACTTGTTTCATGAGCAGAAAAATGCATCGGACTAACAATTCCAAATTTATGATTTTGTTCAGCAGTTTCTACTAATTTTTGAATGGTATCAGGTTCAATCCAAGTATCTTGATTCAATAAAAAATAATAATCAAAATTTTGCTCTAAAGCCTTATAAATTACAATATTATTCGCTTTCCCAAAACCTAAATTGGTTTCCGACTGTATAACCTCAACAAACGAAAACTGCTTTAAAATTGCAACCGAATTATCCGTAGAAGCATTATCAATCGCAATTACCGAAACTGGCAAAACCGATTGTTGCAACGATTGTAAACATTTATTCAACCATTTACTTCCGTTGTAAGTAACAATAATTACGACTACTTTTTGTTGCACGAAAAATAAAATTATCAAACAAAAATAAGGATATTTATCATCTAACTCGGGTTTTGCTTATTTTTGTTAGCGAATTATCAACGTCTATGAGATATTACATCGTAATACCAGCACACAACGAAGCTCAATTTATAAGTTTAACATTAGAATCTTTGGTTAACCAAACTGTTTTACCTGCAAAAATTGTGGTGGTGAATGATAATTCTACCGATGAAACTGAAGTAATTGTAAAATCATTCATTGAAAAACACAACTTTATTTCATTAGTCAATAATTCATCTGTAGCTAAGCATTTACCAGGAAGTAAAGTTATTTTAGCCTTTAACAAAGGGTTAGAAGCTCTAGATGAAAACTATGATTTTATAGTAAAAGCTGATGCCGATTTAATATTTCCAAAAAACTACTTCGAAACAATTATCAAACATTTTCAAACAGATGAAAAAATTGGAATGGCTGGCGGATTTTGCTACATCGAGAAAAACGGAAATTGGGTTTTAGAAAACTTAACCGATAAAGATCATATTCGTGGCGCATTGAAAGCTTATCGAAAAGAATGTTTTGAACAAATTGGCGGTTTACGAACCGCTATGGGTTGGGATACTGTTGATGAATTATTGTGTAAATTTTACAATTGGAAAATTAAAACTGATGAAAACCTTCATGTAAAACATTTAAAACCAACTGGTGCCAATTACAATAAAGCTTCCCGTTATAAGCAGGGAGAAGCCTTTTATACTTTAGGTTACGGATTTTGGATTACTGCAATAGCTTCTTTAAAATTAGCTTTACGCAAAGGAAAACCACTTTTATTTATTGATTACATTAAGGGTTATTGGAAAGCAAAATCCAATAAAAAAACACTTTTAGTAAACGAAGTACAAGCCAAGTTTATTAGAAATTATCGCTGGAAAAAAATGAAAGAAAAAATCTTCAGATTTTAATTTTTTAGTTCTCATTTAGAAACTTTTCCATTTTCAAATTGACACATTTTCAAATTGACACATTAATTTAGTATTTTAGCCAATATTTACACAAGAAATGTTTGTAACGAGAATTTTATCGCAAACCGGAAAATATTTTATCATGCTCAAAGAGGTTTTTAACCGACCTGTAAAATGGAGTGTGATGCGACAACTAATTTTTAAAGAAATAGATGATTTAATAATCGATTCATTGGGAATTGTATCTTTTATTTCCTTTTTCGTAGGTGGTGTTGTAGCCATTCAAACAGCATTAAATTTAACCAATCCGTTAATTCCAAAATACTTAATTGGTTTTGCAACGCGACAATCGGTAATTTTAGAGTTCGCCCCAACATTCATTTCCATCATTATGGCAGGAAAAATGGGTTCTTTTATTACGTCGAGTATTGGAACTATGCGTGTAACTGAACAAATTGATGCCTTAGAAGTAATGGGTGTAAATGCATTAAACTATTTGGTATTTCCTAAAATTATTGCCTTGTTACTTTTTCCATTCGTAATTGGATTGAGTATGTTTCTAGGTGTTGTTGGCGGTTATTTAGCTGCTGTTTACGGAGGATTTGCCTCTAGTAATGAATTCATTACAGGAATACAAGAAGATTTTATTCCGTTTCATATTGCTTATGCCTTTATTAAAACAATCGTATTTGCTTTAATTCTAGCAACAATTCCTTCATTTCATGGCTTTTACATGAAAGGTGGTGCACTTGAAGTAGGTAAAGCGAGTACTGTTTCTTTTGTTTGGACATCAGTAGTGATTATTTTAATGAATTATGTGTTAACCCAAATGTTATTAAGCTAATGATTGAAGTTAAAGACATCGAAAAATCTTTTGGAACACAAAAAGTATTAAAAGGTATAAGCACAAGGTTTGAAGCTGGAGAAACAAGTTTAGTTATCGGTCAAAGTGGTTCTGGTAAAACTGTTTTTTTAAAATCTTTATTAGGTATTCATACTCCAGAAAGCGGTACTATTTCTTTTGATGGAAGAATTTATTCCAAGATGTTGAAAGATGAAAAACAAGACTTACGTACCGAAATTGGAATGGTTTTTCAAGGAAGTGCTTTGTTTGACAGCATGACGGTTGAAGAGAATATTGGCTTCCCTTTGAAAATGTTTTCTAAAAAAACGCCGAAAGAAATAAAAGAACGAGTTGACTTTGTAATTGAACGCGTTAATCTTGTGGAAGCCCACCATAAAAAACCTTCTGAAATTTCAGGTGGAATGCAAAAGCGTGTTGCCATTGCAAGAGCCATTGTAAACAATCCAAAATATTTATTTTGTGACGAACCCAACTCTGGATTAGATCCTAAAACAGCTATTGTAATAGATAATTTAATTCAAGAAATCACAAAAGAATACAACATTACAACCGTAATTAATACCCACGATATGAACTCGGTGATGGAAATTGGCGAGAAGATTGTATTCCTTAAAAATGGTTTACTGGAATGGGAAGGTTCTAACAAAGAAATTTTCAAAACCAATAATGAAGCTGTAACCGATTTTGTTTACTCATCAGAATTATTCAAACGAGTTAGAAAAATGTACTTAGATGACGATAAATAATAAAAAAGCACCTCTTTAGGTGCTTTTTTTATTTAGATTCAACAATTACTTTTTCATTTTTAAGTTTGGCTTGAAGCCACTTCTTATATTTTTCAATCTGAGATTTTACTTCAGCATTATCAACTTCTTTTTTAAATTGAATTACAAAATGTGGAATCGTATCTATGGTTTTAAAATTAGTCCTTAATACATTATAGAAAGAAACTTCTTCTACTTTGTCATTAAGACTTTTTATTTCATCTGAAACGTCTACAAAAGAAACATTAGTACCGTGATTAATTTGATTTTTCAAACTGAATATTTCTTTGTCTTTCTCTAAAATTTGCTCTTCTTTTTTCATTAACAATTGTTGCGTTGTTAAGTAAGAATTTTCAATTTCAGATAATCTTGAAAGTGTTTGTTTGCTCTGTAAATCTTGTAAAACTTGTACTTTCACGTTTTCATAACCCAATTTTGCAATTTTATCTTGAATAGTTTTTATTTCCTTTGCATCTAAATTTGTACCAATTACAGCAAAAGAAATCGTTTTTTCCTCAAAATCTGGATTTACATCAAATACTCCAATTCCCTTATCTTCTTTTAAGTCGAGAAGAACTGAAGTAACCTTTTGTTCGAAATCAGATTTTTTATATAACTTATAAAAGAAATAAACACTAGGAATAAAAATTGCTAAAGCGATAAAACTTAAAATTTGTGAAATCCTTTTCTTTCTATTTGCATCTGCATATTCTTTTAATGGAAAACGCAAGAATTTAACCACAATATATGTAGCTGTTGCAATAAAAATTGTATTAATTGTAAACAAAAACATGGCGCCACCAAAAAATGTCCATTTCCCCGTTGCTAATCCATAACCTGCGGTACACAATGGAGGCATTAAAGCTGTGGCAATTGCAACCCCTGCAATCGTATTAGTAGAACGATTCCTTCTACTTAAAGCAACTATTAAAGCTAATCCACCCGAAAGCGCTATTATAATATCTAAAACACTTGGAGAAGTTCGAGCAATAATCTCTGGAGTTTCATTTTGAAATAAGGGAACACTAAAGAATATGAAAGATGTCGCCAAACTCAACACGACCATCACTCCAAAGTTTTTGATGGATTTACGAAGTAAATCAGTATCATAAATTCCTAATGACAATCCCATCCCTAAAATAGGCCCCATTAAAGGTGATATTAACATGGCTCCAATAACAACTGCCGTTGAACTTGTGTTAAGACCTGTGGAAGCAATTAAAATAGAAAACACTAATACCCACGCATTTTGCCCACGCATATCAACACCTGCTTTAATATCTTCTATAGTGGCATGTCGGTCTGTATCATGATATATATCAAAAGTTTCCTTTAGAAAAATTTTAAAATTAGCAACTGCTTCCGAAAAAGCACTTTTGTTTTCATTTTCCATATTATTTCAATTTAGAAACAATTGTCTTGATTTCTTGTTCTTTACTTTTTGGATATATCAACAATGTATCGTCTTTATCTACAATGATATAATCATCCAATCCATCTATTACAACTAATTTTTTACCTTCTGCACGAATAATGTTGTTTGAGGCATTTTCCAAAAGTACTCTTGCATTTACAACAGCATTATTGTTTTCATCTTTATCAAGTTTTTCATGTAATGACCCCCAAGTTCCCAAATCATTC
Source organism: Flavobacterium okayamense (assembly GCF_019702945.1). Lineage (NCBI taxonomy): Bacteria > Pseudomonadati > Bacteroidota > Flavobacteriia > Flavobacteriales > Flavobacteriaceae > Flavobacterium > Flavobacterium okayamense. Next base: position 1,249,388 of record NZ_AP024749.1, on the reverse strand, counting down.
CAATCGAAAGTGGCTGGCAAGACAAAAACATTTTGCGCTTTTTCTAAAATAGCATAGTCAACCGAAATATTTTCTGCTAATGGGTAATTTTCTTTTATAAAATCAGATTCTTTTGACGTATTATAATCGTCATAACCCTTCATAAAATGATCAAACATAACAGGTTGAAATTCTTGAAAAGCATTCAAAACCGATTTTACACTCCAAACAAAAATTCCAGCATTCCATAAAAAGTTTCGACTTTGAATAAATTTTCGAGCTGTAGCATAATCAGGCTTTTCCCTAAACTGTTTGACTTTTTTTACGGGCCTCGAATCTAATTTGTCGAATTCAATATATCCGTAACCAGTGTTTGGAAATGTTGGTAAAATACCTAATGTCATTAAATTATCTTCTCGTTCACAAAAATCAAAGGCATGTTGCAAATTGGCACAAAATTGTACTTCATCTTCAATCCAATGATCAGAAGGTGCAACAACCATAACCGCATCTGGGTTTTGTTTTTTTATTTTTAATGAAGCATATAAAATACAAGGTGCGGTATTTCGCATTGCTGGCTCTAAAATGATTTGCTCTTGTTTTACCATAGGTAATTGCTTTAGAACAATATCATTGTAAACTTCATTGGTTAAAATCAAAATATTCTCTTTTGGTATAATTTGAGAAAGCCTTGTAAATGTTTTCTGTATTAAAGTATCGCCTGTTCCCAACATATCGTGAAATTGCTTAGGAAAGTCGGTTGTACTTACAGGCCAAAAGCGAGAACCAACTCCGCCAGCCATTATAATTGCGTAATATTTTTTGTTCATCAAAAATGTTGTTTTTTTAACTTATTAAAGATACTCTTTGCAACTATAATAACAAAAAGTATAATTGAAATTAGGAATAACGCAAAGAAAATAAAAATCAAAAAGTCAGAATTCTGAAATAAACTTGGTTTGAAATTGTTCTTGTCAAAAATAAAAATCATAGGAAATTTTATCCCTATAATCGACAATGCATAAATAAAAAACTGAAAAGTTATTAGTCTTTTATTTAGTTTAAATTTTGATAATGACAATAAAAAATAGACAAGCCAGATAATGAAACTAAAAATTGAAATTACAACATCAACATGAAAATGAGCTATTACATAATATGTATCATGAACATTTATATCTAAAGTTGTATCATCTCCTTTATATTGAAGTCCGATCAATAATATTACTATCGAAAAAATAAAAAAAAGATGTATATAATTTTGCTTTAGATTTTTAGTAAACATAATTAACTTGGTAATAATTCTACTTCAGCATTGGGTTGAAATAAATAAATTCTGCCTGATTGTAATTCGACACACTCATAACGTTTTACTCGAAGTGCTATTTTTTTAAAAACTCTTCCGTTGTGAATACGAAACTTAGCGCCAATCGGTATTTCAAAGATATAATTTTTATCGGTTTCTTTTACGTCGTATTCTTTTAGCGCAATAGACAAAGTGGCATCTGTATCACTACTCGCTTTTGGATTTCTAAAATGTCGCGCTAAAAGTGGTAATAATTGGTTAGGAAAAATTTCTGGTCGGATAAATGGAACCATCAATTGTTGGAATGTATATTTCCATTCATTACCATGCGGTTTTATATGTCGTCCAAACTTTTCAAAAGCCACTAAATGTGCAATCTCGTGTATTAACGTAATCAAAAATCGGTATTTATTTAAACTTGCATTAACCGTAATCAAATGATAGCCTTGTGCATCTTTACGATAATCGCCATGACGGGTTACACGTTCATTCACAATTTTAAGATGTACGTGATTCGCTTTGATTAATTCAAAACAAGGTTGAACTGCGTGTTCAGGTAGATATTTTTGTAAAACGTCGCTCAATTTTATGGAGTTGAAGAACTTACTTGTAAAACTTTCCCGTTGTAATATTTATTCCCATTTAAGCTGAAATCGAAAATATAGTCTGCCATTTCTTTGGGTGAAAGTGGAGCTTCATAACCTGGAAAAGCTTCTTGCAACATTTCGGTATTAACCGCTCCTAAAGCCAAAACATTAAAAGCAATTCCTTTTTCTTTATATTCTTCCGCTAATAGTTCTGACAATGTAATTACAGCTCCTTTACTTGATGAATACGCCGCTAAACCCGGAAATTTCATGCTACCTTGAATACCTCCCATCGAACTAATTGTTACCACATGACTTCCTTTTTGCATAAACGGAATACAAATTTGGGTTAATTCGGCTACAGCAAAAACATTTACTTTATATACTTTTTCAAAATCTTCTGTAGTTAGATGTTCAAAAGGACGGTTTACTAATAAGCCCGCATTATGAATCACAATATCTACTTTGTTTTGCCATGATTCGTTGATAAACTTCTCAACCTGCTTTATTTCATTTGAATTGGATATATCAATAGTTAAACATGTAATATTTTGATGTTCGATCAATTCATTTTTTGTTTTTCTTGATATAGCTAGTACTTGATGTCCAGCATTAGCAAACAATAAAGCTAGTTCAAAACCAATTCCTCTTGAAGTTCCTGTAATAATGATTTTCTTATTTTCCATTTAATTGAATTTCTTTAGTGGAAGCATTCATCATTTGCTCTAAAACCGGAATCATTTTATTAATCACGTTTGCCATATGTTCTGGTTTCATTAATTCAAACTCATCATCGGGTTGGTGATAGAAATCAAAATTTTCAAAATCAAAAGTCGATACTGTTTGTGCTGGCACATTAAATTCAGTGTAAAAAGGATAATTATCAGAAGCTCTGAATAATTGATACTGCGTTTGCATTGGAATATACCCAACTAATTTTTCTCCAGAAATTTCATTGATTCTATCTGCCATATTACTTTTTCCAAAACCTGTAATATACATCAACATATCATCTCTTTTCATTGGAACACCAATCATTTCAAAATTGAACATGAAATACAAATCCATTTTTTCATCATGCAATTTTTTCGCTAAATGTTTTGACCCCAAAAGTCCTTTTTCTTCAGCAGAGAAAAACACAAATAACAAACTCCTTTTATTTGATTTATTTTTTCCGAAGTATTTCACCAATTCCGTTACTGCTGTAGAACCCGAAGCATTATCATTAGCTCCGTTTCCAATATCATCTCCATTAACCGCTTTAATTCTACCAATATGATCATAATGAGCACCAATAATGACAAATTCATTTTTCAATTTTGGATCATTTCCTTCTAAATAACCTACAATATTATACGCTGGTTTATCAAAATTGGACAAAGTATCGCGAAAGGTTTTAAAATAGGGTTTTAAATCGTTTTGTTTCATTAAATTTTCAAGAAAAACAGCCGCTTTTTCAATTCCTTCACTACCTGAATCTCTTCCTTCTAAATCGTCAGAAGCTAAAAAAGATAGTGTTTTAGCGACACTCTCTGTAGTTGAGAATGAAATCGGTTTTACCGTTGACGTTCCTTGAGCTACATTTTCATTAGAAACTTGAGCTGTTTTACACGATACTAATACTAAAGCTATAGCAATTAATTGAATAAATTTCATCTGAATGTGTTTTTGTAAAAATAAAAAAATCCCAACAATTGTTGGGATTCTATATATAAATATTAACTTTTTTTATGCTAACATTGTTACTGGATTTTCCATAAACGCTTTAAACGTTTGTAAGAATTGAGCTCCAGTTGCTCCATCAACCGTTCTGTGATCGCAAGCTAAAGTAACTGTCATTGTGTTACCCACAACGATTTGTCCGTTTTTAACCACTGGTTTTTCAATAATTGCACCAACAGATAAAATTGCAGAATTTGGTTGATTGATAATAGACGTGAAAGATTGTATTCCGAACATTCCTAAATTTGAAATTGTAAATGTGCTTCCTTCCATTTCAGCAGGTGTAATTTTTTTAGACTTTGCTTTACCAGCTAAATCTTTTACATTAGCACCGATTTGAGATAAACTCATTTGGTCAGTAAATTTCAACACAGGAACCATTAAACCATCTTCAACTGCAACTGCAACTCCAATATTCACATGATGATTTAACACCATAGCATCTTCTCTCCATTGCGAATTAACTTGTGGGTGTTTTTTCAACGCCATTGCTGAGGCTTTAATCACCATATCGTTGAAAGAGACTTTAGTATCTGGTAAAGAATTAATCATTCCACGAGAAGCAATTGCATTATCCATATCTAACTCAATAGTTAAATAGTAATGCGGTGCTGTGAATTTAGATTCTGCTAAACGACGTGCAATCGTTTTACGCATTTGTGAATTCTTAATTTCCTCTTGGTAAACTTCTCCAGCTGGAACAAATGGTTTCACTGCAGCAACTGTTTGAGATGCTTCTGCAACTGCTTGCGCAGGACTTGCAACAGAAGAAGGTGTAAAGTTCTCTACATCACTTTTTACAATTCTTCCGTTTTCACCCGTTCCTTTAACTTGAGCAAGATTAATTCCTTTTTCTTCAGCGATTTTCTTTGCCAAAGGTGAAGCAAAAATTCTTCCGCCAGTATTTGTGTTTTGAGATGTCTCGGCTCCGCTCGTCATGACAGCAGATGGAGTTTCTGATTTTACTTCTTCTCTTATAGATTCTTCAGCTGAACCACCTACTTTAAAGTTTTCAACCACACCAGAAACATCCGTTCCTGCAGGTCCTAAAACTGCTAAAATAGTATCCACAGGAGCAGAGCCCCCTTCTTCAACACCGATATACAATAATGTACCTGCATTGAACGATTCGAATTCCATTGTAGCCTTATCTGTTTCGATTTCAGCCAAAATATCACCTTCTTTAACTGTATCTCCAACTTTCTTTAACCAAGTTGCAACAGTTCCAGTAGTCATAGTATCACTTAAACGTGGCATTGTAACTACTTTTACACCTTCAGGCATTTTAAAATCTGAACTTGCAGCTGGCTTATCTTCTTTAACTTCTGCTTTTTCTTCTTTAGTTTCAGCAGGAGTTGTTCCTCCTTTTAACAATTCAGAAATATCTTCTCCTTCATTACCAATTATAGCTAACAATGAATCAACTGGAGCAGTTTCTCCCTCTTGAATACCAATGTGCAATAAAGTTCCTGAGTTAAACGACTCGAACTCCATGGTTGCCTTATCCGTTTCAATTTCAGCTAAAATATCTCCTTCTTTTACTTTGTCGCCTACTTTCTTCAACCATGTTGCTACGGTTCCTTCCGTCATAGTATCGCTTAGGCGAGGCATTGTAATAACTGTTGCCATATTACTTATAATTTATGAGGTAAAAATGGATAATCTTCTTGTTCGTAAACTACGTCATACATTACATTTAATTCTGGATATGGAGAATCTTCAGCAAATTGCTCACATTCCGCAACTAAATCAGAAACTCTCTGATCGATAGCTTCAATTTCAGTTTCTGTAGCGTAGTTATTTTCTTTAATAATATCTAAAACTTGCGTAATAGGGTCGATTTTTTTGTACTCTTCTACCTCTTCTTTTGTTCTATAATGCTGTGCATCCGACATTGAGTGACCTCTATAACGGTATGTTTTCATTTCTAAGAAAGTAGGTCCGTCACCACGACGAGCTCTTTCTATAGCTTCATGCATAGCTTCAGCAACTTTGATTGGATTCATTCCATCTACCGGTCCACAAGGCATTTCGTATCCTAAACCAAGTTTCCAAATATCCGTATGGTTTGCAGTTCTTTCAACAGAAGTTCCCATTGCATAACCGTTATTTTCAACAATAAATACAACTGGTAATTTCCAGTTCATTGCCATATTGAAAGTTTCATGTAATGAACCTTGACGTGCAGCACCATCACCAAAATATGTTAGTGTAACACCTCCAGTTTCAAAATACTTATCAGCAAAAGCTAAACCAGCACCTAAAGGAATTTGACCTCCAACAATACCATGACCACCATAGAAACCATGTTCTTTAGAGAAAATATGCATTGACCCTCCTAAACCTTGAGAAGTACCTGTTGCTTTACCTAACAACTCTGCCATAACACGACGAGGATCTACTCCCATACCTATTGGCTGAACGTGATTACGGTAAGCAGTAATCATTTTATCTTTCGATAAATCCATAGCGTGTAAAGCCCCAGCTAACACTGCTTCTTGACCATTATATAAGTGAAGAAATCCTCTTACTTTTTGTTGGATATATAATGCAGCTAATTTGTCTTCGAATTTTCTCCAAAACTGCATTTCTTCATACCACTTTAGGTAAACTTCTTTTGTTATCGGTTTCATTGTCTAGTTTGTTAAATTAAATCCCGCTGAAAAACTTCAGAAAATTTATAATTAGCAAAAATACTATTTCACGCTATATTGAAAAAATTAATTTGAATGAAATTTGCTATTTTTTGTGTTAATTTAATATTTTTTTTAACGAAATCGTTATAGGTAATTCTTATCAAATAAAAGTGGCAACAAATTTTTAAGCGAATCTGATTTAAATACTTCACCTTTTGCCCCCATAAAAAAAACTTCTATTGGCGACTCTTGTTTAATTTCGTATTCAGCAATAGATTGTCTGCAAGCTCCACAAGGAGGTATTGGTTTATCTAATTCTCTATCTATAGGTGAAGCTGAAATAAATATTTTTTTAATTTTTGCATCAGGATAATTTGCTCCTGCATAAAAAATCGCAACACGTTCTGCACATAATCCAGAAGGATATGCTGCATTTTCCTGATTGGTTCCTTTGACAATTTTACCATTATCTAAAAAAAGCGCAACTCCAACTTGAAACTTCGAATATGGCGCATAGGCTTGCTTTCTTATTTCGACTGCTTGTAGCATTAATTCTTTATCGTTAGCGCTCAATTCGCTTAAAGAATCAAAAACTGTGAAGTTTGTTGTAAGTGAAATTTGTTTCATCCTAACAAAAATTTATATTATAAAAACTGTAATATTCAACTTCCAAAAACCTTATTATGCTAATTTACTTTCATAACAAGGGAAAAAAAATCCAAATTCAAATGAATTTGGATTATATTTTAACTATTCTTAACTATTATAGTTCATCGTATGTTTCACCAAAGTTGAACGTTAGTGAAAAACGTAATGTATTTTCTAATGGGTTCTTAACTTTAGACGCTGAGAATAAATACGAAACATCAATTTTTACAATGTTATATTTGAATCCAGCACCAAGTGTAAAAAACTTTCTCGCTCCTTTATCTTCACTTTCATGAAAATATCCAGTACGTAATGAAAATGAATCTTGGTAAGAATATTCAGCACCTAATGCCCATGTAAACTCTTTTAACTCTTCTGAAAAACCATCAGGCGCATCGTTAAACGATTGGAAAATTCCGCTAACCCAACCCGTTTTTCTATAATCTGAAATTGCTTTATCATTTGCAATTGCAACATCGTCCTGATCAATTACAGTATCTCCATTTAAATCTTCATCAACTTCTGTAATTCTAGCTGGTGGTGTTGGAACCATTAACTTAGTTACTTCTCCTAAAACACTTACTTTATTATAATCATCTAAAATAAAATCAAAACCACCACCTAAACGAAGGTTAGCTGGTAAAAAGTTAGCATTTTCATCAATATTGTCATTATTATAGTTGATTTTTGGCCCCATATTTTGCAAATTGAAACCTGCTCTCCAACGTCCATTAAAATCACTAAAAGCAATTTCTTCAGACTGATAAAATCCTGCAATATCAACTGCAAAACTTGAAGCCGAAGATGCATCTCCATCAGAACTTGGAATTCTTAAATTTGAACGAATATATCTACCTGCAACAGCCATTGAGAATTGCTCACTTAATTTTAAGGAATATGAACCATCAATAGCAAATTCATTTGGACTTACTACAGCTTGTTCTTCTCCAATATCATTTGTTAACTGAATATCGCCAAGACCGAAATAACGAAAAGAACCTGCAAAAGCACTTCTTTCGTTTATTCTATTGTAATACGTTAATTGTGCCAAAGAAATATCATTTGCTATACTACTTAAATAAGGTGTATAACTAACAGAAAAACCTTGTTTCTGTAATGAAAAGGCATATTTCGCCGGGTTGAATTGTTGTGAAAAAGCATCAGCAGATGAAGCAACACCCATATCTCCCATTCCTGCAGATCTTGCATCAGCAGCAATTAATAAAAAGGGAACTCCAGTCGTTACAACTCTTTCCTGCGCTTTTATTGATTGATTGATTAGTACTATTAAAAATAAAACTGCAATTTTTTTCATAGCATTTAAAAAAATTTAAGTTGACAAATATACTATTTTATTATAGTATTACAAGTTTCTCGTGTTTTTCTGTTTGATTACCAGTTCTCGCCGATTTAACGGTTAATTTATAAACATACACTCCTTTTCCAATTCGATCTCCAAAATCATCTCTTCCATCCCATTTTACTTCTCTGCAAAGAAATCCATCTGTTACTACTTGTTGATTAATTGTTTTCACAACCTTACCTGTAATTGTAAAGATTTGAACCTGTACATCTAAAGCTTCAAAAGGTGAGTTATGCGTGAACCAAAATTCAGTATATGTTGAGAATGGATTAGGATAATTTAATACTTTATCAATTTTTAAACCTTCATCTGAACAGATAGCATTAAACTGAATCTCCATAGTTATTAAGTTATTATAAACATCCCAAGCTTTGAATAAAATAGTATGCATTCCAGGTTCCAAATCCCTGAATGGAAATCTTACAATCCCATTAGTAAAATCATCTAATGCTGTTTCATAGTAATCATTTAACACATACGGATTTGATTCATCACCATCTAAAATTGCAACAATATCGTGACCAATACCACTAGCTGTATTAATACCATTTTCGTCCTGTAATTTTGCTATTAAAATAGGAGAACAATTTGTTATACCACCAGAAACAAAACTCTCATCATTCATAAACAATTGAACTGATGGTGGAGTTGTATCTGCTCCAGCTGAAGTATTAACGCCTCCTACCTGAATATCTAAATTATAACCTGTTTGATCTTCAAGTTGTGGACTATTACGTTTCGCATAAAAACTAATTTTACCATTACCTAAAGGAATCCTTATGTCCTGAGGTACTACAAAATTAAACTCAAACTTACCATCAGTAACTGATGCATTACCTCTAACAATCGTTTCCCCGAGGGTAACAAAGTTCATTGTGATTAATTGTCCCGTACCATTTGTAACACCATTATTTCCTAATGTACTTCTATTTATCGGTTTATCAAAAATTTGAATAGCAACATCTCCAATATAATTAGCAAGCAAAGCATTCCCTTCATCTACAATTTCTCCTTCAATTTTCATAGGGCTTAAAGCTTGAAAAATAGGCAAAGGTTGGCTTACAGGAATATCATTAACCTCAGTTAAAACCACTTTTGGTTTTGGAATCGCTAAATACATTGCTGGATCCCCAATAAAAGAAACTACCCTTCTATTATTAGACCCCGATTGAATCTTAGTTAATCTTACAGCTTCACCAATTGTCGGATAATCATAAGATCCATAAGCATAAAGAAACTCAGTTAAATAACTATTCATTGTAACACCTGTATTAACAAAAATCTCTCGTGTGGTTGCCACAAGCGCTATTGCACCACCATCCGTGTTCCAATACATAAATTCACCACCAGTTAATCTGTTCGGGTCATCAAATCTGGTAAAGTCACAAGTAATTGTAATAAACAAAGGATAACGGTACCGATTGTTTAAAGTTTGCGCATCCAACCTTTCAAAAAGTCTTTCATTTGCTAAAAATTCTTCATTACCGTGGCCAAAATAATTTATAACCAAACTTCCAAGTTCTATAACATTTAAAAAGTCATTTTTCGCTTCTGGATATTTTTCACCACCTGCTGTTACTTCTTGAATATAAGCATCACTATGGATCTTTTTTACATTCACAAAAGGTTTCTCATTAACTAAAACATCGGCAATATCATTAATGTATACTTGTAATTGAGCATCACCCGTAGTATCTGCATCATCAGAATATATTGTGTAAGTATTTCTCCATCTACCATATGAATCTTCAGCATGATATTCAATAACTTTATTAACCATTTCGTTAGCTTCCTGAACATTATTAACCAGCATCCTTCCAACTGCTATATCAATACCATCTGGTTCGGCTGGCAACATTCTGCCCTCTCCATCATCCATTAACCCATAAAAATCATCCGACATAAAAGTCGAAACTAAGGACATATTTGAAGTATTATTAACCTCAGAAGTCCCAGGATTAAATCCATGAAAAATGGGTACAATATTAGAGTTGTTAGCAACTCTATTTTTATAATCATAAGATGCATCACCGAAGAGATTTACATAATTAACTCTTTCACTTAGACTAGAACCATTTAGATAAACATATCTAATAAAATTTCGAATAGCCGCCACATCTTGTTTACCAGAACCAAATTCATGATAAATTGATTCAGTAGTCACAACTTTTACATTTAATCCTGAGTATTGTCTATGAAAATTAGCTAAATTTTCCGCTTGATTTCTTAAAAAATTAGGCGTTATTATAAGGTAATCAACATCCTCAAAAGCACCTGAATTATTTAAAAATATTGTTCCTTTTAAATTTTGATTTTGAACTACAGAATTTGATTCTTTTAACGGTGCAAAATAATTTGACGGATCTACTACTAAATATTTTCTTTCTTGCCCTAAATTTACTTTAAAGGCAAAATTTCCTCCAGATGTATTAACAAACCTTTCTACATTTAAAATATCGGTAACGTCCCAAACTTGCTCTATTGAATTTGCGTTCGACAATGCATACTGACCGATTCCAATATTAGTAGCTTGTTGATCATTAAAAAAGAAAAACTGCTGACCGTTTGCTTCCAAATTACATTTTCCTTTTACACGAATAAAATCGAGATATCCATTGGAAAACGGAACTCCGCCATTATCGTAATCAATCTGAAATGTAATATTATCATTTGTAGAAGTAAAGTTTGTATTTAAGGTATTTTCAAAAGCTTCAAAAGTTGCACCATTAGGAACACCTACAAAATTTATTGTTCCTAAATTTTGGTTATTTGCAGAAATTGAAAAAGATGATGGATTAGGAGATTTTGAAGCCAAATTAATTTTCAATTCCAACGGAACTGAAGTGTCTAAATTTGAAAATGAAATTTGAAAAGTTTGACTATTATCAACATTAAATTGTTCCCCAAACCATCTTCTCCCTAGTTTTGCAACATTAACCAAATCCTTTTCATAAATTTTTACAGCATCGTAATTTGTAAAAGTTAAATTAGGTGAATTAGTTGGCTCAACAGCATCTTGAATACGTTTTCCATTGCCAGCACCTGAAGTAACATAATAATACGATTTATCTGCAAATAAATTAACACTCGTTAAACTCTCGTTATTCCAAGTATCAACTCCTTCAGCATAAAACAATATATAATCACTATCATCGAACACACCATCATTTTCACCAATAAACTGTATGGCATTTTCCTCTAAATCTATAGAAAATGTTGGCTGATTTTGCAATGGCAACATTCTTCCGCCATTACCATATATCTTTATAGTACGAGGATCAACATTTGTGTTAAGTCCCAAACTTTGTAAAAAAGATTTTGAGATTCTGTAAACACCAGATTTTTCAACATAGAATCGATACCAATTACCAGTCGCTAAAACAGAATTTTGAATAGCATTAACTGAAAAACTACTATTCGTATTCTTATTTAATAAATCAAAACCAAATGAATAGTTAATTTTTATTACTTTTTTATAACCTACACCATCTTTAATTATTGGAGAAAAAGTAAATACTGAAATTATTTTATCTCTCGCATTTACAGATTTAATATTAGCACTAATCGATGATGGTATTAAATTTTTATTTAGACCATACAATTCAGATTCAGTAATTGATTGATACTCAACATTAGTAATTAAACTCGACGGATTAACAAAATTTACTGTATTAAAAACCTCACTATAGAGTAAAACCCTATTCGCTATATCAACATCTAGTTCTTTATTACTAAAAAAAGGAAACTTAAAGACCTCTACTTCAGAGGTTTTTGCATCAGAAGAACCCTCCCAATTTAGCACAACTTCCCTTTCAAATTGTGAATAAACCAATGTACTGGCAAATAATAAAAATAAATAAAAAAGCTTTTTCATCAATTTAGTAAACGTTTTTTTCGTTTTAATATTACAAATAGAAAAAAATATTTTCACTTTAGCTAAATCAAACACAATAAAAACATCTTTAAGCCGTTAAGACAGTATATTTTAACAAAAATTTAATTTTTTTTTTATTTTTTGAAAAACATGTTGCATTTTAGTAGAGAATTATTATCTTGCGACACTAAATTTATTACCTACTAAAGTATGAAAATTAAGAAAATGATGGCTTTAAATTTGTTACTTGCATTTGCAGTAGCAATAGGTCTTTCAAGCTGTAGTAAAGGCTCAAGCTCAAAAGGAGGCTCAAGAGCAACGGGATGGAAAATCAATGATAAGAATGGTGGGTTTCAGTACAACACCAAGTACAAAAAACAAGAAACTCCTCCAGGAATGGTACCTGTTGAAGGTGGTACATTCACTATGGGTAAGGTTGCAGATGATCCAATGCACGATTGGAACAATACTCCTTCTCAACAACACGTACAATCTTTCTTTATGGATGAAACAGAGGTAACTAACTTAATGTACACTGAGTACTTATTTTGGTTAAAAACTGTATTCCCTCCAACTGAAGATAACTATAAAAATATTTATACAGGAGCTATTCCTGATACGTTAGTTTGGAGAAACCGTTTAGGTTACAACGAAACTATGACTAACAACTACTTAAGACACCCTGCTTATGCTGAGTATCCAGTAGTAGGTGTTAACTGGATTCAAGCCGTTGAATTCAGCAAATGGAGAACTGACCGTGTAAATGAAAATATCTTAGAAAAAAATGGATATTTAAAAGAAGATGCTAAAATTAATTTTGGTGAAGATGTAACTGCTGAGTCTACATTTAGCACTGAAACCTATTTAGCAACTCCAAAACAAACTTATGGTGGTAAAGAAGAGGTAGTTTTAAGAAAAGGAACAAATGGTCGTAAAGGTGAAGCATCTGAAGAAGAGAAAAACGTTTATGCTCAAAGAAGTTCTGGATTAATTTTACCAGAATTCCGTTTACCAACAGAAGCTGAATGGGAATATGCTGCAACTGCTTTAGTAGGAAACAGAGAATATAACATCTACAAAGGACAAAAGAAATATCCTTGGAGTGGTCAATATACTCGTTCTGGAAAAAGAGCTTACAGAGGTGACCAATTAGCAAACTTTAAACAAGGAAAAGGTGATTACGGCGGAGTAGCAGGATGGTCTGATGACGGAGCTGACATTACAAACAAAGTAAAATCTTATCCTCCAAATGACTTTGGTTTATATGACATGGCTGGTAACGTTGCTGAATGGGTTGCTGACGTATACAGACCAATGGTTGACGACGAAGTTAATGATTTCAACTACTTCAGAGGTAACGTTTACATGAAAAACAAAATTGGTGACGATGGAACAACTGAAATCGTTACTGCAGATAATATCACTTACGACACTTTAAGTAATGGTAAGATTATGGCTAGAAATTTCCCTGGTCAAATTGCTCAAATTCCAGTTGATGAAAATGAGACTTACTTAAGAACTCAATTCTCTACTTCTGATAATAGAAATTACAGAGATGGTGATATGCCTTCAACTCGTTACTTCCGTTTTGGTGGTTCTGATGAAGAAGAAGGTGAAGAAGGTGAAGGTGAAAACAAATACATCATGTATGATGCTCCTCAACACAAAATTGGAATGACTCAAGAGCAAGATAGCTTAGGTAATCCAATTGGTGAAGAGAAATTTGTTAAAGAATATGATAAATCTGATACAAGAACAAGTTTAGTAGATGACAACGTAAGAGTTTACAAAGGTGGTTCTTGGAGAGATAGAGCTTATTGGTTAGATCCAGCTCAAAGAAGATATTTCCCACAAGATATGGCAACTGATTACATCGGATTTAGATGTGCAATGTCTAAAGTTGGACCAAAATCTAACAAGAAATCTCCTAGAGGAAATCCAAAACAATAAATTTAGTTTCATACTTTATAAAAAAGTCCTTTCGTTTGAAAGGGCTTTTTTTATATATTCGTTTTATGAAAATAGACCAACTACATAAAAAATTCTTAGAGTGTACTAAAGTTACAACCGACACAAGAAACATTTCTCAAAATAGTTTATTTATAGCTTTAAAAGGAGAACGTTTTGACGCAAACGAATTTGCTAAGGAAGCTTTAGAAAAAGGATCAAAATATGCTATAATTGATAATCCAAAATATTATATAGAAGGTAAAACTATTCTAGTAGAAGATTCTCTAACAACGCTGCAAGAACTTGCTAATTATCATAGAAAACATCTTTTAAATATAAAAGTTATTGGTCTTACAGGCAGTAATGGTAAGACAACCACAAAAGAACTTTTTAATGTAGTATTATCAAAAAAATTTAACACTAAAGCAACAACTGGAAACCTAAACAACCATATTGGTGTACCTTTAACATTACTATCCTTTGATAATGAAACTGAGATTGGAATTGTTGAAATGGGAGCCAATCATCAAAAAGAAATAGAATTTTTATGTTCTATAGCAGAACCAGATTTTGGTTATATAACAAATTTTGGTAAAGCACATTTAGAAGGTTTTGGAGGTGTTGAGGGAATAATAAAAGGCAAAAGCGAGATGTATCAATATCTTGATTTAAATTCAAAAGTTGCAATCGTAAATCTACAAGATAATATTCAAGTTGAAAAAACAAAAAACATTGAACGATTTACATTTTGTACTGATGGAAATTGTGATGTTAAAATACATTCCATTGAAGCCAATCCAATGGTGAAGATTACGTTTGATAATACATCCATTCAATCAAATTTAATTGGTCTTTATAATGCAAACAACATAAATGCTGCAATTGCTCTTGGTAAATATTTTAAGATCCCTAACGAAGCAATAAAGAATGCTATTGAAGAATATTTCCCTAACAATAATCGATCTCAAATTGTTGAAAAAAATTCTAATAAGATAATTTTAGATGCTTATAATGCTAACCCAAGTAGTATGAATGCAGCTCTAACCAATTTCTTTCAATTATCAGAAAGCCCTAAAATGGCAATATTAGGCGATATGTTTGAACTTGGAAAAGAAAGCCATAGAGAACATGAAAATCTGGTAAAAACTTGCTTAAATCAGTCCGAAATACAATTTTACTTTATCGGAAAACATTTTTATGGCTGCAAAAATCTAGCAAAAAACAATATTGCCTTTTTTGAAGACTTTGATAACTTTAAAAATTCATTGCAAAATAATTTGCCAAAGGATAGTTTACTTTTAATTAAAGGCTCAAGAGGAATGAGCTTGGAAAGAACCTTAGAAATTCTATAAACAAAAAAAGCAAGCCTTATAAGCTTGCTTTTCAATTTATTCGTGGGCAATAAGGGATTCGAACCCCTGACCCCCTCGGTGTAAACGAGGTGCTCTGAACCAACTGAGCTAATTGCCCTAAAATTTCAACTGCACTACTACTGTAATGCGGGTGCAAATATAATACAGTTTTTTATTATTCCAAACGATTTTAAAAATAAATTTTACTTTTTAAATACATCGTAAAACCTATACAACTTCAGCTACTGTGAATGTACTTCCACCTATAAAAACAACATCTTCATTGCCAGCATTTTGCAATGCATTTTCATAAGCTTTCCTAACTGAATTAAATTTTTTTCCTTTAAGACCAAATACTTCAGCTTTTTTTTCTAAAACTTCTTCATCTAATCCTCTAGATAAATTTGGTGAGCAAAAATAATATTTAGCAACTTTAGGAAATAGTGGTAAAATTTCATCTAAATCTTTATCATTTACTACACCAAGAACAATATGAAGCGTATTATATTTTAAACCGACAAGTTGTTCTAAAACCAACCTTAATCCGTGTTCATTATGAGCTGTATCACAAACCACAAAAGGTTTTTCATTTAAAACCTGCCATCTTCCTTTTAAACCTGTGTTTTTAGAGACATTTAACAAGCCTCTTTCAACATCTTTTTTACTAATTGAAAAATGAACTTGCAACAAAGAAACAACCGTCAAAACAGTCTTTAAATTCTTTTTTTGATAATCGCCTTTTAATTCACATTTATAATCTGGGAAATTAATATTTTCAGCAATATGCAATTCAGAGCTATTTAATTTTGCAATAGTACGAAACACAGTTTTCGTTTCTTCAATGGTTTCACCTACTACAACAGGTGTTCTATGCTTTATAATTCCCGCTTTTTCATAAGCAATTCTTCCTAAAGTATTTCCCAAAAATTGTTTATGATCAAAACCAATATTTGTAATTACTGAAACTAAAGGATCAATAACATTTGTAGAATCTAATCTTCCTCCTAAACCAACTTCAATAATTGCAACATCAACTTTCTCTTTCGCGAAATAAGAAAAAGCCATACCAGTTGTCATTTCAAAAAAACTAAGGCTATTCGCATCGAAAAAATCCTTGTTTTTTTCAACAAAATCAACAACAAATTGTTCTTTGATTTCATTACCATTTATCTTAATTCTTTCACGAAAATCTTTAAAGTGTGGCGAAGTAAACAAACCCACTTTATATCCAGCCTCTTGCAGAATTGATGCCAACATTGAACTTACAGAACCTTTCCCGTTGGTTCCTGCAACATGAACCGATTTAAAATATTTTTGGGGATTATTTAAATGATTTACAAGCGCAAGAGTATTGGTTAAGTCAGCTTTATATGCTTTTGCTCCTTGATTTTGGTACATTGGAAGTTGACCAAACATCCATTCTGTAGTTTCTTTATAATTCATTATAGCGAATTAATTAAACTTATTATCTAAAATTAATAAAAAGAGCAAAAAAAAGCAACCTAATTAGGTTGCTTAAAATATTATTCTCCTAATTTAAAATTCACAACCACAAACCCAATTTGAGTTTCTGGCGCTTTACTATCAGCTTGCCATTTAAAACTTTTAGCTGTCTCAATAGCTGGATTCACTAAACATGGATTTGTATTAGTAGTACCTTGTGTTCTCTCCGCTTTAATTACATTCCCATTTCTATTTACCCAAACTTTGACAACAACTCTACCTTCTTCGTTACAATCTTGAACCTTTTTACTATTACTTGCTAATTTACGTCCAGCTAAACCCCAACCAGTCCCGTTTCCAGAACCATTACCACTGCCACTACCATAAAAACTGTTAGCATAAATACTACCGTTTGGATCTCCTTTATCCCCTGGTAAACCATCATCGCCATGACCTCCTGTTGTTTGCCCATCAGATTTAGGTCCATTAATTAAAGCATCTAATGCATTTGTTGTATTTGTAGATGGTTTTGGAGTTTCTGTTTTTGGTTTAGGTGTTTCTTTTGGCGTATTCGTCTTAGGCTTTGTTTCGTTTTTAGGCGTAACAACAACTGGCGAATCTTCATCTTGTGTTAACGTATTTTCCTCTTGCGAAGAAACTGGCTCACTAACTGATGGTGTTGGCGCACTTTTTATAGGTTCAGTTGGTTGAATTTCTCCTTGCCCAACATCACTCGTACCAAAATTGATGGCAATACCATTTTCAGGTGGCGGATCAAATTCAGTCAAACCAAAAACAAAAAAGCATAAAAGAAATATTAACACAAATATTCCACTTGTGATAATAAAAGAATCTTTTTCCTCTTTTGTCTCTAAAAACTTCATTTTATTTTGGATTAACAGCAGCTACTGTTTTAATTCTATTTCTATTTGCAACATCCATTACAAAAACGACTTCTTTGTATGGCACATCTTCTTCGGCTCTTAATACAATTGCTCTACCTTTATCATTTTCGTCTTCGGGCAAAATTTCTAACAATCTCTTTTCTAAATCTTCTTTAGAAACTTCAGTCTTATCAATGTAAAACTTTAATTCATTAGTAATATTTACCGCAGTGCTCTTATTACTATCCGTTTTCCCTTTGCCTTTTGGTAAAACTAAATCTAAGGCATTGGTCGTAACCATAGTTGAAGTAAGCATGAAAAATATCAATAATAAGAATACAATATCTGTCATTGAAGACATATTGAACTCCGTAGATACTTTATTTTTATTCTTACCTATTCGCATATTATACTGGCTCGTTTAATAAATCTAGAAACTCTACAGCGTTTGCTTCCATTTGGTTTACCACTTTATTTGTTTTAACAACTAAGTGATTGTATCCAATATATGCCACAATACCAACAATTAATCCTACGACAGTAGTTGTCATTGCAGTATAAATACCTTCAGCAAGAGCACCAACTTCAATTTGTCCGCCACCACTTGCCATTTTATGAAATGCAAGAATCATACCTAAAACCGTTCCAAGGAAACCAATCATTGGTCCAGCTCCCGATATTGTTGCTAACATACTGGTATTTTTCTCTAGTTTATATAATTCAAGATTTCCAGCATTCTCAATAGCTGTGTTTATATCTTCAAGAGGTTTACCAATTCTTGAAATCCCTTTCTCAATTAAACGAGCCACTGGTGAATTTGTTTGCGCACACAACATTTTAGCGCTATCAATTTTTCCTGACATAATATTCATTTTAATATTATTCATGAAATTTGCATCAATTTTACTTGCTTTATTAATTGCCATTAAGCGTTCGAAATACAAGAACAAAGCAAAAAACATCAAGATAAAAAGCACTAAAATAATGGCTTGCCCACCAATTCCTCCACTAGTTAAAAGCTCCCAAATTGATAAGGTTTTTTCTACTGGTTGATCTTCTGTTAAAACTTCGTTAGCAACTGCTAAACTATCCGCTTGAAGAAATAAACTCATACTTTTATTTTTTATATAGTAACGAAAATTCTTTTAAAAAATTATATTCTTAAGCTGCATTTAGAATTAAATCTCTAATTACAATAAAACCAGCTGATCCTGCTAAAAATCCAATTAAGGCTAGCCAACCAATTTTTTTCAAATACCAAAAGAAGTCAATTTTTTCCATACCCATTGCTACAACTCCTGCTGCAGAACCAATAATCAAAATACTTCCTCCTGTACCTGCTGCATACGCGATAAAATGCCATGCTGGCTCATCCATTCCAATTTGAAACATTCCAATACTTGCTGCAACTAAAGGCACGTTATCAATAACTGCTGAACCAGCACCTAATAACAATACAACTAAATCAGAAATCTTTGTAGAATGGTGCTCTGTTCCTAAATTAGGCACATTTGCTTCTAAAATTCCAGCAAAATCAAATAACATTCCTAAAGATTCTAAAGCAGCAACTGCCATTAAAATACCTAGGAAAAATAAAATACTTGGCATCTCAATTTTAGAAAGTGACTTATGAACTGGACTATGATTATGAGAACCTTCACCAGCTGTTGCTCCACCCATACTAAATTCACGGTTACTCAAAAATTCTGCAATAGCAGCAACAATAGCTAATGACAACATCATACCAACATATGGCGGTAAATGTGTAATTGTTTTAAAGATAGGAACGAACATAATTGCGCCTAATCCAAGGTAAAACATTACTGAACTATATTTTGACGAACTTTCTTCTTCTTCAGTTGTATCTTCCTCTACTTTACCTTTAAAAATTGCCATACGTGAAGCAATTACTACAGGAACTGCATAACAAAGAATTGAAGGAATTAATACGTGTTCAATTAAAGAAGCAGCTGAAACTTTATTTGCAATCCAAAGCATTGTGGTAGTAACATCACCTATTGGAGACCAAGCACCACCAGCATTAGCAGCAATAACAATTAAACCTGCAAACCAAAGCCTTACTTCTTTGTCTTTAATGATTTTTTGTAAAATCGTAATTAACACGATCGTTGCAGTAAGATTATCAATAATTGCTGATAAAACAAAAGCTAAAGTTGTAAACAACCAAAGTAATTTTGATTTGCTTTTCGTTTTAATAAACGACTTGATAGTTGAAAAACCATCAAAATAGTCAACAATTTCTACAATTGTCATTGCTCCCATTAAGAAAAACAAAATTTCAGCTGTTTTACCCAAATGATGTAACAACACACCTTCTACATGATGCGCTTCTTTACCAACTCCTGGTAAAATTTCATAAACCTGCATGTGATTTACAGCAATAATAGCCCATAAAATAGCCATCATACCTAAAGCAGGAATTAATTTATCTATTTTGAAGGTATGCTCCATAGCAATACCTAAGTATCCTAGAATAAAAATTACGATTAATACAGTTTCCATTAAAAATTTAGATTAATTGTTTTAAAGCAATTTCGAAAGCAGTTGCACTAATGTTTTTCTTATCAGAATTTAATTGGTGTACTTTTTCTATTGCTTTTTTAATAGTATTTGAGGTATCTGAGAAAATAGCCTCGTCAGTCATTTGAACTTTTTTCTCCATAAAGTAAGCAAACACACGTGCCATACCACAGTTTGCAATAAAATCTGGCACTAAACTTACTTTCTTATCAGTTGCTTCCATAATAGGCCCAAAGAAAATTTCTTTGTCTGCAAAAGGAACATTTGCTCCACTTGAAATTACTTCTAAACCAGATGCAATCATTTGATCAACTTGCTCTTTAGTCACTAAACGTGAAGCCGCACAAGGTGCAAAAATTTGAGCTTCAATAGACCAAATTTTTTGGTTGATTTCTTCAAATGAAATCATGTTAGCAGCCACTAACTTATTTCCATCTTTATTTAAAAATAATTCTTTAATGTCTTCGAATGTAAATCCGTTTTCATTTATCAAACCACCGTCTCTGTCAATTATTCCAACAACTTTAGCTCCCATTTGTGCTAAATAGTAAGCTGCAGCAGAACCTACATTTCCAAAACCTTGAACGATTGCTTTTTTATCTTTAACTTCTCCACCAAAAATATCATAATAATGACGAACAGCTTCAGCAACTCCATAACCTGTAATCATATCAGCTACAGTATATTTTCTATTTACATCAGGAGAAAAAGTTGGGTTTTCAATTACTTTTATAACACCTTGACGTAACTGTCCTATTCTATTTATTTTATCAGCTTCAGTTGGTTTGAAATGTCCATTAAAAACACCTTCTTGCGGATGCCAAACACCACAATCTTCAGTAATAGGGATAACTTCATGAATTTCATCAACATTTAAATCACCACCAGTTCCATAATAATTTTTCAAAAGAGGAGAAACTGCTTTGTACCATCTTTCTAAAACGCCTTTTTTACGAGGGTCATTTGGATCAAAATTAATACCTGATTTAGCACCACCAATAGCCGGTCCAGATACCGAAAATTTAACTTCCATAGTCTTAGCTAAAGACAATACTTCATTCATATCCAATCCTTTACGCATACGAGTTCCTCCACCTGCAGCTCCGCCTCTTAAAGAGTTAATTACTGTCCATCCTTCGGCTTCAGTTTCAGGGTCTTTCCAATTAAATACAATTTCTGGTTCTTTATTTTCAAATTTATTAAGTAAATCTTTCATTAGATTGGTTAAATTTTAGTTTCACAAATATACATATTCTATATTGTTCTAGTAATTGAAAAATGGAAATTTACCTATTTCCTAACAATCTTTTTAAGGATAGTTATAAACTATTCCCGAAGAATGATTTTTAGAAGCACCTGTTACTGAGCTTAATACATTAACTTCATTTCTTAAACGAAGAATTCCTAAAAAACCAAATAGTAAAGCTTCTTTAAATTGTATTAAATCATCATTTGGAATTACCCAATCAACATTTGATTTAAAAAACCTTAATCGTTCAATTAAGAAAACATTGTAAGCTCCACCTCCTGTAACCAACACACTCGTATTAGAGGTTACAACATTTGTAATTTGAATGGCTATATGTTCAACAAAAGTCCTTAAAATATCATTAACCGATATTTCATATTTACTTATTAAAGGTAAAATCTCTTTTTGTATAAACTCTTTTCCCAACGATTTAGGAAACGATTTCTTATAAAAATCTAAAGCATTTAGTTCTTCTAATAATTGCTTATTTACAACTCCTGATTTTGCAAATTTTCCTTTGTCGTCATAGTGATAACCAACACTTTCAGTGTAATGATTCAGCACTATATTAACTGGTGAAATATCAAAAGCAATACGTTTTCCTTTTTCATTAAATGAGATATTCGAAAATCCTCCCAAATTCAAACAGTAACTATAATTAGAAAACAACAATTCATCACCAATAGGAACCAAAGGTGCGCCTTGCCCCCCTAATTGAACATCTTGTACTCTAAAATCACAAACAACTGTTTCCTTAAGCAATAATGCTATTTCAGGTAAATTTCCTATTTGTAATGTAAAACCCTCTTCTGGCTCATGTAAAATTGTATGACCATGACTACAAATAGCATCAATATCTTGGATTTCATTTTTTGCAATAAAAAGTTTGATTTGTGTAGCTAAAAATGAAGTGTATTCTTTATTTAAAACATCTAATTCTTCTTTGTTAAAAAGAAAAGCATTGTTAAGTTTTGATCTCCATTTATCATCGTATCCAAAAGTTTCAGCTTTAAGAATTTTAAAATCCCACGACTCATTTTTTCTATGAAAGTGAATATAAGCAAAATCAAGTCCGTCTAGAGAAGTTCCAGACATGACACCAATAACCTTAAAATTGTTGTTTAACATGGGTTAAAATTACAAATTCGTATTGAAAATTTAATAGTAAATGACTACATTTGGGAACTATTTTTAAACATAACACAAAATTTTTATTCAAATACTATGGATTTTAAATTAAGCGAAGAACATTTAATGATTCAACAAGCAGCGAGAGACTTCGCTCAAACTGAATTATTACCTGGAGTTATCGAAAGAGATGAACATTCAATATTCCCAGCTGAGCAAGTTAAAAAAATGGCGGAGCTAGGATTTTTAGGAATGATGGTTGATCCAAAATATGGTGGTGCAGGATTAGATAGTTTATCTTATGTTTTAGCAATGGAAGAAATTGCAAAAGTAGATGCTTCAGCTGCTGTAATTATGTCGGTTAACAACTCTTTGGTTTGTGCTGGTTTAGAAAAATATGGTTCTGAAGAACAAAAAGTAAAATATTTAACGCCACTTGCTAAAGGTGAAGTTATAGGTGCTTTCTGTTTATCAGAGCCTGAAGCAGGTTCAGACGCTACTTCTCAGCGAACTACTGCAATAGACATGGGTGACCATTATTTATTAAATGGTACAAAAAACTGGATTACAAACGGAGGAACAGCTTCTACTTATTTAGTAATCGCGCAAACAGATGCTTCAAAAGGACACAAAGGAATTAATGTTCTTATTGTAGAAAAAGGAATGCCTGGTTTTGAAGTAGGTCCAAAAGAAAAGAAAATGGGAATTCGTGGTTCTGATACACATACGTTATTATTCAACGATGTAAAAGTTCCAAAAGAAAATAGAATCGGTGCTGACGGATTTGGTTTCGCGTTTGCAATGTCAACATTGAATGGAGGACGAATTGGAATTGCTTCTCAAGCATTAGGGATTGCTCAAGGTTCTTATGAATTAGCTTTAAAATATGCTCAAGAAAGAGTTGCTTTCGGTAAACCAATCTTCCAACATCAAGCAATTGCTTTCAAATTAGCTGATATGCATGTAAAAACTACTGCAGCGAGATTATTAGTGCATAAAGCAGCTTCTGAAAAAGATCAAGGCTTAGATATAGCACATTCTGGAGCTATGGCTAAATTATATGCCTCAGAAGTAGCTTTAGAAGTAGCTAATGATGCTGTTCAAATTCACGGTGGAAATGGTTACGTTGCCGAATATCATGTAGAACGTATGATGCGTGATTCTAAAATTACACAGATTTACGAAGGTACTTCAGAAATTCAACGTATTGTAATTTCGAGAGGATTAGTAAAATAATTTTTTTTTCAAAAACATATAATTTAAGAGTTCAACGAAAGTTGGACTCTTTTTTTTATACTTTTAACAACATTAAATTTTATAAAATAAAAAATGTCTCTGAAATCATTATATATTATTCCTTTATTACTAGCTAATTTCATTTTTGCACAAAAAAAGAAGTAGATGTTACTTTTCTGAATAATAACATTAAAAATAATGAAGTTGTTTTTTATAAAATATCAAAAAATAAAATTGATACATTAAAATTAACTAATTCTAGGCTATATTTTGAATATAATTCTGAAAGAGAACTAAAGATGATTGCTAGATTTAGAAATAAATGCTTAGAGTTTTATATAAATCCAACTGAAATATATTTTCTTGAAATTGAAAAAATGCGTTTTAGCTTAAACAATTTATTTAGAAGAAAATATATTATTAATCAAGGATTTGATTATGTTGAAATTGTAAAATGTAGTAAATGTAAAATTAAATAACACTTGTTTAGTTATTCAAAACCTTCTAAAAACAAAAAATCCCCATCATTACTGATGAGGATTTTCAAAAGAAAGGCGGCGACATACTCTCCCACCTGATGGCAGTACCATCTGCGCAATCGGGCTTAACTTCTCTGTTCGGAATGGGAAGAGGTGAGCCCCGACGCAATAACCACCTTAAGTTTTAAGTCTAAAGTTAAAAGTTACAAGTCAAAAAGTATATCTTACTTTGGACTTTTGTCTTTCGACTTTTGACTGCAACCATGGTTGCCAATATCTTAACATACTGAGAAAAGAATCTATTTGATTCAGAAAGAAAGTGTCCCCGCCCTAAAGCGGGGAGACGCGTACATAAGCTTACGGGTTATTAGTACTACTCGACTATGACATTACTGCCTTTACATCTATAGCCTATCAACCTAGTCATCTTCTAGGACCCTTAAAAGAAATCTCATCTTGTGGTGGGTTTCGCGCTTATATGCTTTCAGCGCTTATCCCTTCCCAACGTAGCTACTCAGCAGTGCCCCTGGCGAGACAACTGATACACCAGCGGTTAGTCCAATTCGGTCCTCTCGTACTAGAATCAGATCCACTCAAATTTCTAACGCCCGCAGTAGATAGAGACCGAACTGTCTCACGACGTTCTGAACCCAGCTCGCGTGCCACTTTAATGGGCGAACAGCCCAACCCTTGGGACCTTCTCCAGCCCCAGGATGTGACGAGCCGACATCGAGGTGCCAAACCCCCCCGTCGATGTGAGCTCTTGGGGGAGATCAGCCTGTTATCCCCGGCGTACCTTTTATCCTTTGAGCGATGGCCCTTCCATGCGGAACCACCGGATCACTATGCTCTACTTTCGTACCTGATCGACCTGTATGTCTCTCAGTCAAGCTCCCTTATACCATTGCACTCTACGCACGGTTACCAAGCGTGCTGAGGGAACCTTTAGAAGCCTCCGTTACTCTTTTGGAGGCGACCACCCCAGTCAAACTACCCACCAAGCAATGTCCCCCGAATCATCGGGGTTAGGCCTCAGACAAGCAAAGGGTGGTATTTCAACAATGACTCCACAACGCCTAGCGACGCCACTTCAAAGTCTCCCACCTATCCTACACATCACGTGTCCAAGGTCAATACTAAGCTATAGTAAAGGTGCACAGGGTCTTTTCGTCCCACTGCGGGTAATCGGCATCTTCACCGATACTACAATTTCACCGAGCTCATGGCTGAGACAGTGTCCAGATCGTTACACCATTCGTGCAGGTCGGAACTTACCCGACAAGGAATTTCGCTACCTTAGGACCGTTATAGTTACGGCCGCCGTTTACTGGGGCTTCAATTCAATGCTTCTCCGAAGATAACATCTCCTCTTAACCTTCCAGCACCGGGCAGGTGTCAGGCCCTATACATCATCTTACGATTTAGCAGAGCCCTGTGTTTTTGATAAACAGTCGCCTGGACCTTTTCACTGCGGCCAGCATTGCTGCTGGCGACCTTTCTCCCGAAGTTACAGGTCTATTTTGCCTAATTCCTTAGCCATGAATCTCTCGAGCACCTTAGGATTCTCTCCTCAACTACCTGTGTCGGTTTACGGTACGGGTACTTATCATCTAAGTTTAGAAACTTTTCTTGGAAGCCCTTAGGCACACTATCCCTTTGTCCGAAGACTCCGAGTACTATCGTATCTCACCAAAATCTACGGATTTGCCTATAGATCTTATAGCTACATACTTCAACGAACTATTCCGTCAGTTCGCGGTGCTTTCATCACTCCGTCATTCCATCACAATGATAAGTAGTACGGGAATATTAACCCGTTGGCCATCGACTACTCCTTTCGGATTCGCCTTAGGACCCGACTAACCCTCAGCTGATTAGCATAGCTGAGGAAACCTTAGTTTTTCGGTGTGCGGGTTTCTCGCCCGCATTATCGTTACTTATGCCTACATTTGCTTTTCTAAACAGTCCAGCCAACCTCACAGTCAACCTTCAACCCAGTTTAGAATGCTCCCCTACCACAGTTTCCTGTCCATAGCTTCGGTAGTATACTTATGCCCGATTATTATCCATGCTCGCCCGCTCGACTAGTGAGCTGTTACGCACTCTTTAAATGAATGGCTGCTTCCAAGCCAACATCCTAGCTGTCTAAGCAGGCAAACCGCGTTTTTTCAACTTAGCATACATTTGGGGACCTTAGCTGATGGTCTGGGTTCTTTCCCTCTCGGACATGGACCTTAGCACCCATGCCCTCACTGCTTACAATCATTTACTAGCATTCGGAGTTTGTCAGGAATTGGTAGGTGGTGAAACCCCCGCATCCAATCAGTAGCTCTACCTCTAGTAAACTAAATAAGCGCTGCCCCTAAAGGCATTTCGGGGAGTACGAGCTATTTCCGAGTTTGATTGGCCTTTCACCCCTACCCACAGGTCATCCGAAGACTTTTCAACGTCAACCGGTTCGGTCCTCCACTATGTGTTACCACAGCTTCAACCTGCCCATGGGTAGATCACACGGTTTCGCGTCTACCACTACTGACTAAAGCGCCCTATTCAGACTCGCTTTCGCTACGGATCCAGTACTTAATACCTTATCCTTGCCAGCAACGGTAACTCGTAGGCTCATTATGCAAAAGGCACGCCGTCACCCCAAAAGGGCTCCGACCGCTTGTAAGCGTATGGTTTCAGGATCTATTTCACTCCGTTATTCACGGTTCTTTTCACCTTTCCCTCACGGTACTGGTTCACTATCGGTCTCTCAGGAGTATTTAGCCTTAGCGGATGGTCCCGCCAGATTCACACAGGGTTTCACGTGCCCCGCGCTACTCAGGATACCACTATTCTTATCTTTTCTTACTTGTACGGGACTATCACCCTCTATGGTTAACCTTTCCAGGTTATTCTAATTCAATCCGCAAGAAATATCGTGGTCCTACAACCCCAGCATTGCCGTAACAACACTGGTTTGGGCTAATCCGCGTTCGCTCGCCACTACTTACGGAATCACTTTTGTTTTCTTCTCCTCCGCCTACTTAGATGTTTCAGTTCAGCGGGTTCGCCCTCCTATCGGAGTAATGCATCTTCAATGCATTGGGTTGCCCCATTCGGATATCTACGGATATAACGGATATGTGCTCCTCCCCGTAGCTTTTCGCAGCTTATCACGTCCTTCTTCGCCTCTGAGAGCCTAGGCATCCCCCATACGCCCTTATTTTGCTTATTGTACTTATTTAGCTTTACATTATAAAATGCAAAACTGTGCTTTCTATTCTACTTATTATATTTTTTCTTTTCTCAATATGTCAATGAACGGTTATCCTTTCGGATATGTGGAGAATATCGGAGTCGAACCGATGACCTCCTGCGTGCAAGGCAGGCGCTCTAGCCAGCTGAGCTAATCCCCCATTCTTAAATTCAGAATTATGAATTCAGAATTACGAATTTTGAATTCTCAACTTCCAGAATTTCCTTAAAAAAAACTCAAAAATAGTAGTCCCGGGCAGACTCGAACTGCCGACCCCTACATTATCAGTGTAGTACTCTAACCAGCTGAGCTACGAGACTCTGTATTTTTAGCTTTTTCATTAAATTTTTGAACTAACAGCGAGAGTAAAACTCATCTCCAAACAAACCATCTTATCATTTCTCTAGAAAGGAGGTGTTCCAGCCGCACCTTCCGGTACGGCTACCTTGTTACGACTTAGCCCCAGTTACCAGTTTTACCCTAGGCAGCTCCTTGCGGTCACCGACTTCAGGTACCCCCAGCTTCCATGGCTTGACGGGCGGTGTGTACAAGGCCCGGGAACGTATTCACCGGATCATGGCTGATATCCGATTACTAGCGATTCCAGCTTCATAGAGTCGAGTTGCAGACTCCAATCCGAACTGAGACAGGTTTTATAGATTCGCTCCTTATCGCTAAGTGGCTGCTCTCTGTACCTGCCATTGTAGCACGTGTGTGGCCCAGGACGTAAGGGCCGTGATGATTTGACGTCATCCCCACCTTCCTCACGGTTTACACCGGCAGTCTTGCTAGAGTTCCCGACATTACTCGCTGGCAACTAACAACAGGGGTTGCGCTCGTTATAGGACTTAACCTGACACCTCACGGCACGAGCTGACGACAACCATGCAGCACCTTGAAAGACGTCCGAAGAAAGTCTAGTTTCCTAAACTGTCGTCTCCCATTTAAGCCCTGGTAAGGTTCCTCGCGTATCATCGAATTAAACCACATGCTCCACCGCTTGTGCGGGCCCCCGTCAATTCCTTTGAGTTTCACACTTGCGTGCGTACTCCCCAGGTGGGATACTTATCACTTTCGCTTAGCCACTCAGTTTGCACCGAACAGCTAGTATCCATCGTTTACGGCGTGGACTACCAGGGTATCTAATCCTGTTCGCTCCCCACGCTTTCGTCCATCAGCGTCAATCGTTTGTTAGTAACCTGCCTTCGCAATTGGTATTCCATGTAATATCTAAGCATTTCACCGCTACACTACATATTCTAGTTACTTCACAAAAATTCAAGCCCTACAGTATCAATGGCAGTTTCCTAGTTGAGCTAGGAGATTTCACCACTGACTTATAAGGCCGCCTACGGACCCTTTAAACCCAATGATTCCGGATAACGCTTGGATCCTCCGTATTACCGCGGCTGCTGGCACGGAGTTAGCCGATCCTTATTCTTACGGTACCGTCAAGCTCCTACACGTAGGAGTGTTTCTTCCCGTACAAAAGCAGTTTACAACCCATAGGGCCGTCTTCCTGCACGCGGCATGGCTGGGTCAGAGTTGCCTCCATTGCCCAATATTCCTCACTGCTGCCTCCCGTAGGAGTCTGGTCCGTGTCTCAGTACCAGTGTGGGGGATCTCCCTCTCAGGACCCCTACCCATCATCGTCTTGGTGTGCCGTTACCACACCAACTAACTAATGGGACGCATGCTCATCTTGTACCGTTGGAACTTTAATAATTTGAAGATGCCTTCAAAAGATACTATGAGGTATTAATCCAAATTTCTCTGGGCTATCCCTCTGTACAAGGTAGATTGCATACGCGTTACGCACCCGTGCGCCGGTCTCAAGTTAGCAAGCTAACTCTACCCCTCGACTTGCATGTGTTAGGCCTGCCGCTAGCGTTCATCCTGAGCCAGGATCAAACTCTTCATCGTAGTTTTTAAATATTGTACGATAAGTGCTAGGTTTATTTAATTTCAATTCGCCTTACTCTCTTAATTTTTACAACTTACATCTCTGTAAGTCGTGCTGTCAATCCAATATGTCTATGAACGTGTCTTCTATTCTTTTCGCCTCTCTCTCGATTAGCGGGTGCAAAAGTACAACCTTTTTTTTATCTCGCAAATGTTTTTGAAACTTTTTTTGAAAAAATTTTAAAACCTTACCAAACACTAAAAAAATTAAGAACTCTTACTCACTCTTCCCTTATTTAGGGACGGCAAAGATACTATCTTTATTTCTTACAATCCAAATAAATTTTTAAGTTTTTTTAAAACTTTTTTATTTATTCAAACTTCTCTATAAATCCAATGAACTTGCCTTATCAAAGCGGGTGCAAAAGTAGAACTCTTTTCTCAACTTCCAAACTTTTTTTACCCTTTTTTATAAAGTTTTTTTCTTAAACCTAAATATCAATTAGTTACAATTAATCAATTACGAATTAAAAATTACGAATTACGAATCGTTAACAACAAAACGCCTTGAATAGCCCCGATGGTAACAACATCCTTTTTGAAAAAAAGATATAGTGGACAGCGGGAATATTAGCGAACTGAATTGAAAATGTAGTGCTACTAATTAAAACGAATGGCTTTAACTGGAGAAATTTTGGTAATTATATAAGAAGGAATTAATAAAACTAATAGACAAATTATGATTACTCCTATATTAATAAGCAGAATAAATAGAAAATTAATATCTACTGGAGCTTGGTTAACATAATAATTTTGTGGGTTTAAAGAAATGATTCCGAAATACTTTTGTATAAACAATAATAACAAGGCAATTCCATTTCCCCAAATCAATCCTTTTGCAATTAAATAAAATGCGTTATACAAAAAGATTTTACGAATGTTCCA
This sequence comes from Flavobacterium okayamense, assembly GCF_019702945.1. Classification (NCBI taxonomy): domain Bacteria; kingdom Pseudomonadati; phylum Bacteroidota; class Flavobacteriia; order Flavobacteriales; family Flavobacteriaceae; genus Flavobacterium; species Flavobacterium okayamense. Next base: position 1,218,923 of record NZ_AP024749.1, on the reverse strand, counting down.
ATTGGTTGCACCTAAAGATTTTAGAATACCTATCATTTGTGTTCGTTCTAATATTAAAACCAAAAGCGCAACTATCATATTAATTACTGCTACCCAAATCATAATGGAAAGAATGATAACAATATTAAAGTCGAAAAGTTTTAACCACTCGAAAATACTATAATACTTTTCTGAAATTGTTATTACATTATAATTAGAAGGCGTTTGCTTATAGATTTCCTTTCCTTTTGCATCCATTTCGTCAAAATCATTAAGAAAAACTTCAAACTGACCAACTTCATCATTTTTCCATTTATTGATTTTTTGAATATGACGAATATCTCCTATTATATAGTTGGCATCAAATTCTTGAAAACCTGAATTAAATATTCCAACAATTTTAAAACTTCGAATATTATATCCTTTTCCTCCTTCTTTCAAAAAATACGTTCTGCAAACATCTCCTAACTTTAAATGTAATCTATCGACTAAATATTGAGAAATTAAAATATCATCAGTATAATTTGACTTACTTAAATCGGGTAAATTACCTTCAGATAAATATTCTTTAATATTATTCCAGTCATAATCTTTACCCACACCTTTAAAAACAACACCTTCAACTGTTTCTTCCGTTCGAATCAATCCAGCTTTATTTGCAACAGCTTGAATATGCTTTATTCCTTCGACTGAAGTAAATTTTGGATAAAAATCTTGATTGGTAGAAATTGGAACCGTGTTAACTTGTGATTGGTTATCATCAAAGTTAGAAATTATAACTTGTCCATTAAACGCTGATACTTTTTCGCGAATCTTCTTTTGTAAGCCAATTCCTGTTGCCACAGAAATTACCATCATTAAAATACTTAATGCAATAGCAACCGTAGCAATTTTAATTATTGGAGAAGAAACACTACTTTTATGGTTCTTAGCAGCGGTTAGTCGTTTGGCTATGAAATATTCTAAATTCAATGGTTATGATTCCGAAATTATTGTTCAAAAATACATTTTTATTATTTGTTTTGCTTGTTTTTTCTTGTGGAAATTCAGTTTCTAAGGTAAAGGGAGAAGGGAAAAGGGAAAAGGGAAAAGTTCTTGACTCTATAAAATCTGAGAAAAAAATAATTTTAGGCGCTGATAATTCTGTAAAATATTTACCCTTTCTAAAAAATAAAAAAATTGGAGTTGTTACCAATCAAACTGGAATTCTTTCAAATGGAACACATTTAGTTGACTTTTTATTGGAACAAAAAGTTGAAGTCACTAAAATCTTCGCTCCAGAACATGGTTTTAGAGGAACTGCCGATGCTGGTGAACATGTTGCGAATGGAAAAGACAGCAAAACTGGCTTGCCTATTATTTCGCTTTACGGAAACAATAAAAAACCAAAACCTGAACAATTAGTAGGAATTGATGTAATGATTTTCGACATTCAAGATGTTGGTGCGAGATTCTACACTTATATATCTACACTACATTATGTAATGGAAGCTTGTGCCGAGCAAAATATTCCTTTATTAGTTTTAGACCGACCAAATCCTAATATTGATATTGTTGACGGACCCATTCTTGAGGAAGAATTTAAAAGTTTTGTGGGCATGCATCAAATTCCAGTTTTACACGGAATGACAATAGGTGAATATGCTAAAATGATTAATGGTGAAAAATGGCTAGATAAAGGAATTCAATGTAAATTAACTGTAATTCCTTGTGAAAATTATACTCGAAATATGAGTTATAGTTTACCTGTGAAACCTTCACCTAATTTACCAAACGACCAAGCGATAAATCTATACGCAAGTTTATGCTTTTTTGAAGGCACGAATGTAAGTGTTGGCCGAGGTACGGAAAAACAATTTCAAGTTTATGGTTCGCCTTATTTAAAAAACATAGGATACCTTCAAATGGGTAAAGATGGTTCAGAATTATTTGAATTCACACCTAAACCAAATGAAGGCGCTAAAGACCCATTATATAATGGAATTACTTGTTATGGTCATGATTTATCTAATTTTAGAAAAACAAAACATCTTGAATTGTTTTGGTTAATTATTGCATACGACCACACAGAAAATAAATCGAAATTCTTTAATTCGTTTTTTACCAAATTGGCTGGAACCAAAAAATTACAACAACAAATTGAAAGTGGCGCTTTTGAAGATGATATTAGAGCTTCTTGGCAAGAAGGTTTGGATAAGTTTAAGGAAATGAGAAAAAAATACCTAATCTACGATTAGTCATTTTGAGTAATCAGTAAACAGTTTTCAGTTGGCAGAAAAAGCTGAATACTATTAACTGTATGCTGAACACTTTCTATATTTCAACTTTTATCCCTGAATTCTGTTGCAACAATTCATCTACAAAACCTTGTTTCTCTTTTGGTGAAATGACTATAGATTTTGAATTGCCGTAAAAAACTTCAATTCTATCGGTTAGTGAAGCAGCAGGTGCGCTTAAAATACTATCGGTTTTCTTTATTAATCTTATCTCAGTAATTGGAATGTTTTTATTCACTATAAATCCAGAATGCACTTTCAAACTTCCTTTTGTAATTATATAGTTTGTATCGTATAACAAATACATGATTAATGCAAAAACAATAATCATAATGGCAAAAATTACCCAATCTTTTTCTCTAAAACCTATAACAATTGGCGGGATTGAAGTTACCCAAAATAAAATTGGTATAAACTTATCAACTTTTGATGGAAATACTTTTTTCATTCTACAAAGGCAATTTCTTTTTCATTTCTTCAACTATATTGAATGCAGCTGGACAAATAGCGACATTCTTCAACGTTAAATTTGAAATTTGTTGGAACTTTTTTTTGTCGGTATGAGGAAATTCGCGGCAAGCTTTTGGTCGAACATCATAAATAAAACATTTATTATCACTATCTAGAAAAGCACAAGGCACACTTTGCAACACATAATCTTTATCTTCATCTATGCGAAGGTATTGATCGATAAATTGTTGCTGTTTCATTCGCAAATGTTTTGCAATTCGCTCAATATCTGCCGAAGTAAAAAGCGGACCGGTAGTTTTACAACAATTTGCGCAATCTAAACAATCGGTTCTTTTGAATTCCGCTTCATGTAAATCTTGCATTACATAATCGAGATTCTTTGGTGGCTTCTTTTTTAGCTTTGTAAAATACTTTTTGTTTTCGTTATGCTTATCTTTGGCTAACTTTTGTAATATGTCAATTCGTGGATTTGTCAATTTGTTTTATTTAAATGTAAAATTAAAAAAACGTCTTAATAAATTACCACATAAACACATAAACTTGAAATGAAAGATTTATTCGGAAAAGCCATTTTAGATTTCCAAACCCATAATAATCCTGAAGATTTAATTACAGAAACTTCTATTAGTGAAGCCGATGAAATGAGTGTCGCTTATTTGTTTCGTGATTATAATGAAATGCCAAAAATGGAACAAAAAGCGTTACAATTGGCAAAAGGAAAAGTACTTGATGTAGGTTGTGGTGCTGGAAGTCATAGTTTGTATTTACAAAACGAACGAAATCTTGATGTTACTTCTATTGATATTTCAGCAAATGCGATTGAAGCTTGTAAACTTCGCGGTATGAAAAAAGCTTTTGTTCAAGATGTAATGAAGTTGGAAAATGAAACTTTCGACACTATATTGTTATTAATGAATGGCGCTGGAATGTGTGGCAAACTGAAAAATGTTTCAAAATTCCTAATACAATTAAAATCATTATTAAATGATGGCGGACAAATTTTAGTCGATTCATCTGATATAATCTATATGTTTGACGAAGATGAAGACGGCGGAAAATGGATTCCAACTGACGTTGATTATTATGGCGAAGTAGTTTTTGATATTTCTTATAAAGGTGAAAAAGAAGAACCTTTTGATTGGATGTATATCGACTACAATACACTTCAAAATGCGGCAATTGCAAATGGATTAAAATGTGAACTAGTTCTAGAAGGTGAACATTACGATTATTTAGCAAAATTAATTACATTTACATTTTAAAAATTTTATGAAAGTAATTAAACTATTTTTGCTTTTTTTTTCAGCAAATCTTCTGTCTCAAGACTACAATTTAGAGTGGGCTAATCCTCTTAATGGAAATTCAGATGTAATTATAAGCGAGCATGTTGTTGATTCAAATGAAAACATTTATATAACTGGATATTTTATTGGATCAGTTGATTTTGACCCAAGTGCAAACGACTATATACTTACAAGCCCAAGTAGTACCTATAATAACAACAATGACATTTTCATAGCTAAGTATAGTAATGACGGAACTTTAATTTGGGCAAAACAACTGATAGGAACAGGAGTAGCTGATTTTGGACTTAGCATTGATATTGACACGAATAACAATTTATATATGACTGGGTATTTTAGTCAAAATGTTGATTTTAATCCATCTCCAAGCGCTTCCTATAATATTATAGTTAATGGTTCTCCCCATGCGTATCTATTAAAATTAGACTACAATGGTAATTTTATATGGGCTAAGCATATAGTTAGTAGCGCTTCATCAATTGGACGTTCAGTTAAATATTATAATAATCATATATATTTAGTTGGCAGTTTTTATGGGAATTCTGATTTTGATTTTTCTTCAAACAACTTCATTCTAAGCTCCAATAGTACACAAACTGATGGTTTTTTAGCAAAATACAGTCTAAATGGGGACTTCATTTGGGCTAAAAAGTATGGTGGCACAACTGTTGGTGAGACATTATGGGGCATAAATTTTGATTCTGATAACAACATATATTTAAATGGATATATTAGAGGTTATGGTACTGGTTCAACACTTATAGATGGGACAACAAGTGTCCAATATTTTGGTTCAGACGATATATTAATACTTAAAACTAATGATTTTGGAAACTTGATCTGGGCTAAAAGTTATGGTTCTTTTAATAATGATTATTCTTATGGTAATATTATTGTTGATAATAATAATAGCAATATTTATGTAAATGGTAAATATTCAAATTCTGTTGATTTCAATGATGATCCATCAGATACATTTTATTTATCAAGTGGCTCTAATTGCGGATTTATTTTAAAATTAAATTTTAATGGTATTTTTCAAGATGCAATAAGAATTGGGCCAAATGGAACTTCCACACCTTGCTTAAAAGGCTTTTTAAGTCAAAATCAGATTATATTTTGCGGTAAATTTTCAAACACTGTAGATTTTGATAACTCAACAAATAATTATTCACTAACATCTTCAGGTCAAGAAGATATTTACATTTTAAATCTTGACCTTAATTTGAATTTTTTAAATGCTAAAAAAATAAGTGGAAATGGAAATGAAATTTTCGGTGGTGTTTCTTTAAAAAATGAAAAACTTTACATTACAGGCGCTTATAATGGAGAAACAAATTTTGATTTATTAGGAGGTTCAAGTACTTTAAATCCACTTAGCAGCTATGATTCATTCATTTCAAAGTACTCTTTAACTTTGTTAACTAATACATCTTTTAATTTATCTGAAAGAAAAATATACCCAAATCCTTTTTCTTCTATAATTAACATAGATGCTTTTGATTTAGAAAAAGTTGAAATATATGATAGTTCAGGAAAGCTAAAACTTATTAAACGTATTTTAAATGAAAAGAACATAGAGCTTGACTTAAGCCATTTAATTAATAACACATATTATATTAAATTAATTAACTCTGAAAACTCAGTAAAATACTTTAAGATTATTAAGGAATAAAAAAACCGACTTATGAGTCGGTTTTTTTATTTTTAAATACAATTTCTTATTGCATATACTTCATTACTAAGCCTTGTATTTGCATCATGTTTGCTTGTTGCATAGCTATTGCTTTCTCCGCTAAGATTGGTGCTTTTTCTTGCATTTTTTTTCCAACAGGTGACTCATAAAACTTCATCATTGCTTTAATATCATCGTGTGTATACACTTCCATAAAGTTTTTAGCTTGTTGTTCAGTAATAGAATTAATAATTACATCAAATTCTTTAATAAATTCAGCTTGTTTATCAGATGGAACCATAGCTAAAACTTGAGCTTTTGCAGCATCCATTGTAGCATTTGAACCTGACATTTCAATTACTTTCATTACATCTGCTTTAAAGTCTTCTTGTGAAAAACCTAACTGACTTACTAATGCAAAAGCAAAAACGAATAACAATTTTTTCATAATTTATAATTTAATATTGAATAGTTTATTTTTTAAATTCAAAAGTAAAAGGAACTTTTAATGAGACACTCACTGGTTTTCCTCCTCGTTTTGCAGGTTCCCAGTTTGGGGCTTTTTTAAAAACTCTTATGGTTTCAATAACAGATGGACTTCCTAAATCCTGAACAATTCTGATGTTCTTCATTTTTCCATCAACATCTATGGTAAAGGAAACTATAATTTGCCCTTCCTTTTCAACCTTACTTGTATCGAAATTATCGTAAAAATAACTATAAAACTCTTTTAATCCTCCATAATTGAAAGTCGGATCAATAAAATCTCCACCTAAATATACTTCATCACTACCTCCAATTTGGGAAAAACCCAGATTTGTAAATAAGAGAAACAATAAAACTCTAAAAGTCATTTTTAAAAATTAAGGGATGTTTAAATATTTATGCGTTTGTAAAGATATACGCCATTTTGGATTATTCATTACATAATCTATAATTAACGGTGTCATTTCTTCTTTCTTACTCCATTCGGGTTGTAAAAAAAGAATGGCATTTGGGTTTACTTTAGCAGCTTGTTCTTCAGCAAATTGAAAATCGTGCTTATTGTAAATAATTACTTTTAATTCATCTGCAATATCATAAGCGCTTTGAACAGGTAGTTTTACTTTTTTGGGTGATAAACAAAACCAATCCCAATCTCCAGAAACTTTGTAAGCTCCAGAAGTTTCAATATGAACACGTAACCCTTCTGCTTTTAATTTTGAAGTCAAAATCGACATATCCCAAGTTAATGGCTCTCCTCCAGTTACAACAACTGTTTCCGCATATTTTTTAGCATTGGAAACAATAATATCGGTTTCTGTAGGCGGATGTAAATCGGCATTCCAGCTTTCTTTAACGTCACACCAATGGCAACCCACATCGCAACCTCCAATTCTGATAAAATAAGCAGCAGTTCCAGTGTGATATCCTTCACCCTGAATAGTATAAAACTCTTCCATTAAAGGTAGCATTTCACCTTTATCGACCGCTAATTGAATTTCTTTTGTAAGCATTCTCTTTGTAATAGTGGGCAAAGTTACAACATTGAATTTAGAATTTAGAGTTTAGATTTCAGAAATATTCAATTGGACATAATTGACATTACTCTTGAATTTAGTTACTTTTGAGTTTTAATATTGGAAAAATGAATAGAAAAGAAGACTTTTCAAATCAAATAAATGAAGGTTATACTTTTAAAGGAGATTTTATAACAATTGGTGGTGCAATTTTAGATAACGAAGTTTTGCCAAACACATATGTAAATATTCCTTTAAAAACTTTAAACCGACACGGCTTAATTGCTGGAGCAACAGGAACGGGAAAAACAAAGACAATTCAAGTGTTATCGGAACAGCTTTCTTTAAAAGGAATTCCGGTTTTAATGATGGACATTAAAGGTGATTTTTCTGGAATTGCACAACCTGGAGAAGAAAAATCGTTTATTACAGAGCGTCATCAGAAAATTGGTTTAGAATACCAAACTAAAGGTTTCCCTGTTGAATTAATGACGATTTCAGAACAAAATGGAGTTCGTCTTCGTGCTACTATTTCAGAATTTGGTCCGGTTTTTTTTTCAAGAATTTTAGATTTAAACGATACACAATCGGGCGTTGTTTCGGTTGTTTTTAAATATTGTGATGACAATAGCATTCCGCTTTTGGATATTAAAGACTTCAAAAAGGTACTACAATATATTACCGAAGAAGGTAAAGCAGAATTTACTTCCGATTATGGAAGAATTTCAACCGCTTCAACTGGAGCAATTTTTAGAAAAGTTATTGAATTAGAACAGCAAGGTGGCGATTTGTTTTTTGGCGAAAAATCATTTGAAATTGATGATTTAATGCGTTTTGACGAAAACGGAAATGGTTACGTAAATGTAATACGCTTAACCGATCTTCAAGATAAGCCAAAGTTATTTTCAACTTTTATGTTGAGTTTATTAGCCGAAATCTATAATACGATGCCTGAAAAAGGCGATGCCGAACAACCTGAATTAGTAATCTTTATTGATGAGGCTCATTTAATTTTTGACCAAGCGAGTAAAGCTTTATTAGATCAAATTGAAACCATTGTAAAATTAATTCGTTCAAAAGGAATTGGCGTTTTTTTTATTACACAAAACCCCATGGATGTTCCTAGTAGTGTTTTAGCGCAATTAGGTTTAAAAATTCAACATGCATTACGTGCTTTTACTGCAAACGATAGAAAAGCTATAAAGATGAGTGCTGAAAATTATCCAATTTCAGAATATTATAAAACTGATGAAGTTTTAACTTCGTTAGGAATTGGTGAAGCATTTGTTACCGTTTTAAATGAAAAAGGAATTCCAACACCATTGGTTGCTACTATGCTTAGAGCTCCAATGAGCCGAATGGATATTTTAAATCCAGCAGAAATTTCGGAAAGCATATCTAAATCGAAATTGGCTAAAAAATACAATGAAGTGATTGACAGAGAAAGTGCTTATGAAATTTTAACCAAAAAAATTGAGCAAGCACAAGTTATTGCTACCAAAGAAGAAGAAAAGAAACAAAAAGAAAAAGAAGCTAAAAAAAATACGAGAACCTCAAGTTCAACTTCCAATACGGTAACAAAAGGAATTGTAAAAATGTTGACAAGTGCTACATTTATTCGTGGTGCTATGGGATTATTATTAAAAATGATGAAAAAGTAAAATGAAAAGAATAAAATTTACAGAATTAGGATTTAAGAAAAATTTAGACACTTTAGTTGTATGTGTTGGGTTAATCTTTTTAGTAATTGGTCTTATTGCCGTTTTTGGTTTTTTAAACCAAAAACTATCTGGTTTAGCTGGTCTTTCAACAACTCTTGTTCTTTATCCTCAATTTAAAAACTTTTTTTACAAAAATTATATCTTTTGGAACAAAAGAGGTGGAAGTATGAAATTAAACTCTAAATCATACTCATTTCAATTTGACACTATTAAAGAAGTAGAAATTAATAATGATAAACTATTTTTAGATTTAAAAAATGGTTCTATAAAAGAGTTTTCCACTAAAGATATTAATCCTGATGATTTGAACTACTTACTTTTAATATTAAAAAAATGAAAAAATATTTTATACAAAAATCACCTTTTGTCGTTCCAACAACAGATGGGAAATTAATTGAAGAACATCACGGACTAACTACAAGTAATTCGGAAATTTCAATTGCACATATGGTTGCTCCTCCAAAATGGAGCGAACCTTTTCAAACTCCAGAATTTGATGAATATACTTACATCATAAAAGGTAAAAAACAATTTATCATAGAGAATGATATTGTAGTTCTTGAAGCAGGCCAATCGATAAAAATAGAAAAAAACACTCGAGTTCAATATTCTAATCCATTTGATGAACCTTGCGAATACCTCGCAATTTGTAAACCTGCTTTTAGTATGGAAACTGTAAATAGAGAAGAATAAAAAAGAGGCAATTGCCTCTTTTTATTTTAATAATTCTAAAATTCTATGTTCGATTGGTTCTGTGTCCCAAATTTGTTCAATATTATCAATTGCTAAAATTTCTTGCATAATCGCATTTTGTTTATCGCCTTCAGCTAATGCTTCTGAATAAGGTTGATGACTAAACGTTACTCTACTATATAATGGTTTCCATTTTTCAGGATGTTTCGCCGCAAACCACTTTTCAATTTTCTTCTGTAAATGAAATTTTTCATCAGCAGTTTTAGAACTCATTTCCATAAAATTGCGATACGAAAGCTCTGCAATTGCATCAGCATTTGGTTTACGTGATTTTTGGTATTCATCGAAAATAGTTTCCCAATCGTCACCATATTTTTCCATCATTTCAACCAAAACAGTAATATCTTCAAAACCTGCATTCATTCCATGTCCGTAAAAAGGAACAATCGCATGACAAGCATCACCAATTAAAGCAACTTTATCTTTAAATGCCCACGGATAACAACGCATAGTTACTAAATAACTCGTTGGGTTTTTGAAGAAATCTTGAACTAAATTTGGAATAACTTCTTTCGTATCGGGAAAATGTTTTGCGAAAAAGGCTTCTAAAGTTTCCTGATCTTTTAATTGTTCAAAAGAATTTAAGCCTTCATGTGGCATAAATAAAGTACAAGTAAAACTACCATTTAGATTAGCTAAAGCCATCAACATAAACTCGCCTCTTGGCCATATATGTAAGGAGTTTTTATCTAATTTATGAGTTCCATCTGCATTTGCAGGAATATGAAGTTCTTTGTAGCCAATTTTTAAGAAATCTTGCGAGTAATCAAACATACTCTGGCGTTGCATTCTATGACGAACTCTTGAAAAAGCGCCATCGGCACCAAAAACAATATCATAATCCAAATCGTGCCACTCTCCTCTTTCTGTTTCTCCTTCATGTAAAGTAGCTGTTGATAAAGTAACATCCCAAATCTTACTTTCGAAAATAAATTTTACACCTTCAGCTTCAGCCAAATCAATCATTTTTCGGTTTAAAATCCCTCGTGAAAGTGAAAAAATAGCTTCGCCTTCTTTACCATAATATTGGTAATTTAAAGATTCACTACCCAAGTGAATTGCTCTTTTATCTACTGGAATCCCAATCTTTTTTATCTCTTGTTCTAATCCAAGATTTTCAAGGGCTTTCCAACCTCTATCAGACATAACTAAATTGATGGAACGTCCTGAAAATTCAACAGTTCTAATATCTGGACTTCTATCGTAAACATCAACTCTATGTCCAGCTCTTTTTAAATAAATTGCCAATAATGAACCTACTAATCCGGCTCCTACTACAGCAATTTTTTTTTGGCTTTGCATGAATGTAGTTCTAAATTTGAATTACAAAAATACTGAATATTTAGAAGGAATTAGGTTTTTAATCAATAAATATAATGAAAATAAAAAAAGCTGAAATTAATCAGCTTCTTGTTCGTTTGCATTAAATTCAACTTTAATATGTCCCCAATTCTCACCCGATTTAATTCGGTACAATTGCATTTCAGAAATATTAAATTGCTTAGCTAAGATTTTGTTTCTAGTCTTTTTATTTGGATCTAGAAGTTTTTTCTTTAAACGAATAACATCGTTTACTGTAAGTTTATGTCCGTCTCGCTTTTTATTGAACTCTACTAAGTTCTTTTTAGCCTGAATTACATAAGGACTTCTTTTTGCGTGTGCTAACATTTCTTCTTTTGTTGCCCATTGCAAATTTGATACAATGTTATTACTTCTTTTATAATCAAGATGTATTACATGTGTATGTTTTTTTGGGTCGTGTTCTAAAAACAAGAGCCCTACAAGATAGTGAAAAGAATAGTGATAGTTTGTTTTATTACCATCTACAATTCTAGAGAAACCAAGATAACGATAGCCATCAATTAAACTCCCTTTAAGTTCTTTTTCGATTATCTTACCTTCCTTATTGGTTCTTCTAGTCTTAATATTACCATGATTAGAAACAAAATACTTTTTATTTGCTTCAAATGGCGGCACAAACTCTCTCCACTCTTCTTTTAAAAAGTGTTTCATTGTGTAAAAAATTGGTTAACATTCAGCTAGTTAGGTGTAAAGGTACACTTTTTTTCTAAACTAAAAAACAATCTTACTACCAACAGGAAGTTTTTGAGATTTTGCAAATACACCACACATGTGAAATAACATTCTTGCTCCAACATTTCCATCCCAATCATCTTTACCCGGAGCAACTTCTACAAGGTCAAAACCTATAATTTCTTTATTCGTTTCGGCTAATTTATTGAATAAATATGTAGCTTGCTCAAAAGAAAATCCACCAGGAACTGGCGTACCTGTATTTGGACAATACCAAGGATACATTCCATCAATATCAAAGGAAATACAAACCTTATCAGGTAATTGTTCTATTATCTCGTCACATTTCTGTTGCCAAGTTTTTCCTTCAAAAGCATCTTTTTTCATATCCATATCGGTATGAACAATAACTCTACCCTTTTCGTTTTTAACAACATCTAATTCTTGTTGACAAAAATCACGAATTCCTACTTGTACAATTTTTGAAATATTTGGAATTTGTAAAGTATTGTACATTACTGAAGCATGCGAATAGGTAAACCCTTCATATGCAATACGTAAATCCATATGTGCATCAAGATGTAACAAACCAAATTTTTTGTGTTTTTCTGCAAGGGCCTGATAATAACCAAGTGGTGTACTATGATCTCCCCCTAACAAAACAACTTTTTTACCCTTTTCAATCCAATGTAAAGTTTGTTGCTTAACCGCTTCGACCATGTCAGAACATGCGTAATTTATCTTATCTAAATCACTTTGTAATGATGGATGATGGTCTATTACTTTTCCTTTTTCTAAAGCTTCAATGATAGGCTTTGCAAGTTTTTTATATTTTTTTGAATACTTTTTGAGTTTTTTAGGAGCTTCATCCATGTAAATTCCTAATTTCCATAAATCAGGAAAATCTTGATGAAGTAAATCAATTTGATAGGATGCCTCTAGAATTGCGTCAGGACCTTTAGAAGCACCTGAACCATAACTCACTGTAACTTCCCAAGGTACAGGAATTACAATAATTTCACTATCATCTGCACTAAAAGGTAAACCGAAAACAGTTCCATCTTCTAAACCTGGTTGACTTGGATCAAAATCCTTTAAAATCTCTTCTTTTGACATTTTCAAATTGTTAAAAATAAACAGTATAAAATTACAAAAAAGAAAAAGGATAAAAAGAAAAACTTTTTATCCTTTTAAAATATTGTAAAATATGAATTACTCCTTTATAAACTTATATGTTTTACTTGAGTTTCCAATTTCAATAAAATAAACTCCATTTGACAAATCAGAAACATTAATACTTGTTTCATTTCCAGTAATTATACCGTTTTGCACAGATTGTCCAAGTAAATTGTGAATAGTATATTTTTCTAAATTGTCGAATTGTCCTTTTATTGTTAAAAGTCCATTTGTTGGATTAGGATATAAAGAAACAACTGTAGTTGAAAAATCTTCAGCACTTAAATTTTGTTCTACTGTTAAAGTAAAGTTACACGAAACAGAACCATTTGCAAACATCGTTATCGTATGATCACCTACTCCAACAACCGAACCTATTGCAGGACTCTGAGTTACAACTGCATCACAATTCCCATTGATCGCATTTGCTAAACTTGAAAAGTCAGGTAAAGAATAGTTTCCTGCACCATCTGCTATAGCTGTTTGGTCTCCTGGGCAATTAATTGTTAAAGGAATTGCAGGTAAAATATAACCTGCCGCTGTATATTTATCTGTCATTACTTTAATGTCTGCACAACTATAATTCATATTTATTGCAGCTTGACGAACAGCAATTGCAGCATTTTGTTGATTTGTTGAACTATTGGTAAGAGCTAATCCTTCTAAAAAAGCTCTATCAGTTTTTTCTCTTCCAATAATATCCCAAATTTTCATATTTACAGTAGCCCAAATTTGACCATCTGTATGAATTTGCCCAACTAAACCACCTGGATAAGTTGCCCCATAATTTGTAGTTCTACCTCCCCAACATACATTGTGTCCATCCCAACTAAACATCCAGTGATATTGTGGTGCACTAGAAGGCCATTGATTTAATGCTCTACTATGTGATTGTGCCCAATAATCTCCACTTCCTTCACTCAAACCATTTACTTGAGATAATGAACCTCCTGTTAACCAATCATGTAAACCATGACCTAACTCATGCCAAATAACATCTCCGTCCTCACCATCATCAACACATCCTTCTCCAAAAACTAAAGCTCCGTTTGAATAATATGAATTGTCAGCACCATTTAAACCAGAAGGGTCATACCATAAAACTCCAGCATGTGAACCATTCACATTTTGCACACAATTTACCCCTAAAGTTTCATTTATATATCGCAAACTATTATCTGTATGATAAAAAACGTTAGCAGCTTCAAATCCATCAGCGTTTCTCGTGAAATCGAAATTTGTTGTTGCTTGAGTAAATAAACCCTTATTTGGATTTTCAATGTTTTTAATTTCTACATAAGGACTTTTAAGCTTATAAGTACCGCCTGTATTTTCAATTTGAGGTAAAACAACAGAAACACGCTGTGCATTTAATTGGGCAGTATCGGTATCGCCTTGTCCGTTACCATCAGTAAATCCAGTATCTCCATAAGTTGCTTGAGCACTTGAAAGTGGATCTGATAAAAACACCATGGCAGAACCAGGCTCATAAGCTAGAGCTGTATTTGATTCAGTTTTAGCAAACTTCTTATTTGACTTTACAAATGGTGTATTTTGATTTAAATGGTTGTGACCTTCACTACACTCAGCACCACAGTAAATTGCAATATCTTTTACACTTAGAATTTCTGAAGTATTTGCATCAACTAAGACTTCCCAACTTCCAGCTAAATCTTCAGCACTTGTAACAACTCTGTAAACTAATTTTGTTGTATTTTGGAAATCAACTATATAAAGTTTAGATTCTTGAAAAGTTACAACACCTTGATAATTTAATTTTGAATCCGCTAAATCTATAGCATTTTCTACAGTAATCGATGGAATAGTTGAAACTGTTGAAATGTTATTTTTATAACTAGTCGAAGTAAAAGCTACTTCATTTTTTTTATTAAAATTAACTACAATTTCCGAATTATAAACTGGCACATTATTAATTGTATGCTGAAAACGTAACGTTTCACCAGCTAAACCATTTCTAACAAATCGTAGTTTTAAAGAATGATCTTGAATTAAATTAAATTCTTTAGAATGCTCTTTTATATAATTTAAAGCATTTTGTTCATTTTTACTTTCTTGAGCCTTTATTAAAGAACTAAAACCAAGTAGTAAAAATGGGATTAAAGTAGTTTTAAGTTTCATAATTTTTAGTTTAGGTTACGTAAAAATAGAAAAATAACCCAAACTAAAATTTTTTTATAACAAAATATGCGATTTTTTTTATAAATCTCTATTTTCCTAGAATACCTGATTTTAAAATTTGTCCAAATTCATACATATCCTCAAAAGAACAATATAATGGAACTGGAGCTAATCGAATAACATTTGGCTCTCTCCAATCTGTTATAACACCATTTTTCATTAAATAATGGAAAAGTTCTTTTCCTTGTCCATGTAAATATACCGACAACTGAGCTCCTCTTTCTTTTTGATTTTCAGGAGTTATTATTTCAAACTGAGCATTTGGAGTTTCTTTATCAATTTCATGTAAAACAAATTCCAAATATGCAGTTAACAAATTCCTTTTAGCAATTAAATTGGACATACCCACTTCTGAAAACAACTCGATTGATGCTAAGTAAGGCGCCATTGATAGAATAGGTAAATTACTGATTTGCCAACCATTTGCACCATGAACAGGATCAAATTTAGGCTCCATTAAAAAACGTCTTTCTTTATTATGACCATACCACCCTGCAAAACGGCTCAATTCTTTATCATTATGATGTTTTTCATGCACAAAATAACCTGAAACATTTCCGGGACCTGAATTCATATATTTATAACTACACCAAGCCGCAAAATCTGCACCCCACTCATTTAGTTTCAATTCAATATTCCCTGCTGCATGTGCTAAATCCCAACCCACATAAGCACCAACTTTTTGTCCGGCTTTTGTGATTGTTTCCATATCAAAAACTTGACCTGTATAATAATTAACCCCACCAATTAAAACCAATGCTAATTCATCTCCAACTTCTTCAATTTTTGACAAAACATCTTCAATTCTAATATTAGCTTCACCTTCTCTTCTATTAATTTCTACTACTGCTTCATTTACATCAAAACCAACTGATTTCGAATGAAATTCAACTTGACTTCTAATTAAATATTGATCGGATGGAAATGCCTTTTCCTCGCAAATAATCTTGAATTTCTTCTGAGTAGGTTGATAAAAAGAAACCATTAATAAATGAAGATTCACTGTTAATGTGTTCATCACACCAACTTCTGTAGGTTTTGCTCCAACAATTTCACTTAATGGTTGACAAAATCGTTCGTGGTAATCCCACCATGGTTTTTCTGCATAAAAATGACCTTCCACAGCTAAATTAGCCCAGTCATCCATTACTTCATCAACGTATTTACGAGCCCTTTTAGGTTGTAATCCCAAAGAATTTCCAACAAAGTAAATTACTTCTCTGCCATTTACTTTTGGAAAAATAAACTCATCTCTATATTTCGCTAAATTGTCTTCTTTATCAAGTTCTTGAGAAAACTCACGTGTGTTTTTAAAGTTCATAAACCTTAAATAATTGTTTTAATTCTATAAATTTAACCAAAGAAATACAATATAATCAAAAAAGCTGTCAAAAAAGACAGCTTTTTTATAAATTTTCAAACAAAATTCGTTATATTATTAACATTGCATCACCGTAAGAATAAAACTTATATTTTTCTTTAACAGCTTCTTCATAGGCTTTTTTCATTAAATCATGACCGCAAAATGCTGAAATCATCATTAACAAAGTTGATTTTGGCGTATGGAAATTTGTTACCATACAATCAGCAATACTGAAATCGTAAGGTGGATAAATAAACTTATTTGTCCAACCCGTATATGGGTTTAACGTTTTCATAGAAGAAACTGAACTTTCCATTGCACGCATAGAAGTTGTACCAATACAACAAACTTTTTTCTTGTTTGCTTTAGCGTTATTTACTACATCACAAGCTTCTTGCGTTACAACCATTTCTTCAGAATCCATTTTGTGTTTTGATAAATCTTCAACCTCAACTGGATTAAAAGTACCTAAACCAACATGTAATGTAACTTCTGCAAAGTTAATTCCTTTAATTTCCAAACGTTTCATTAAGTGTTTAGAAAAGTGTAAACCAGCGGTTGGAGCCGCTACAGCTCCTTCTTCTTTAGCATAAATCGTTTGGTAACGTTCTGCATCTTCAGGTGTTACTTCTCTATTTATGTATTTAGGAATTGGGGTTTCCCCTAACTCAACTAATTTTTGACGAAATTCTTCATAAGAACCATCATATAGAAAACGTAATGTTCTACCTCTAGATGTTGTATTATCGATAACTTCAGCAACTAAAGAATCGTCATCACCAAAGTATAACTTGTTTCCAATTCTAATTTTACGAGCAGGATCTACTAATACATCCCACAAACGTTGTTCCGCGTTTAATTCTCTTAATAAGAAAACTTCAATACGAGCTCCTGTTTTTTCTTTGTTACCATATAAACGAGCAGGAAAAACTTTTGTATTGTTTAAAACCATTACATCACCATCGTCGAAATAGTCGATAATATCTTTAAACATTTTATGCTCAATTTCACCTGTTTTGCGATGAACAACCATTAATCTTGACTCATCTCTGTTTTCAGCAGGGAATTCAGCCAATAATTCAGCTGGAAGATTAAAATTAAAATTAGATAACTTCATAGTTAAATTTTGAAATTAGAATTTAGAAATCAGACTTTTTCTGAAATCGAAACGGCTGCAAATATACAATCTGCAAATAGGGGTTGTCAAGTAAAACTCGAATTATTTTTCTAGATTAATGATGAATCCCAATTTTAAAATTGAAAACCTACTGTTTTTAAGTCATTCCAAAAATCAGGATACGATTTTGAAACTACTTCAGCCTCTTCAATATTAATTGGAACACGAAGCGCTAATGGCCCAAAAGCCATTGCCATTCTGTGATCCTGATAGGTTTTAATCACGATATTTTCGTTGATTGAATTCGAGGGTTTTAAATGCAATGATTCGTTTGTAACTGAAATAGCTGCTCCTAATTTGGTCAACTCAGTTTTTAACGCTTCCAAACGATCGGTTTCTTTAATTTTTAAAGTGTGTAATCCAAATAAATCACATCCAATTCCTAAACCAAAACAGGTAACTGCAATAGTTTGGGCAATGTCGGGACAATTGTTTAATTGATAATTGACAATTGATAATTGCTTCACCTGTTCACTATTGTTCGAGTGACAATTCTTAGTTTTGGAAATTGTGATTGTATTGTTTTCATTGAATACAGTTTCAACTCCAAAATCTTGATAAATTTCAGCTAAAGCAGCATCGCCTTGTAAACTGTTTTTCTTGTAACTCGATAAAGTTATTTGCGTTCCAATTTCGGATAAAGCTACAATAGAATACCAATACGATGCAGAGCTCCAATCAGATTCTACAGTTAATAGATTTGCTTCTACAAGTTTAGCATGACAAACTGTTATTTTGTTATTTTCGAAAGAAGTTTTTACACCAATTTCATTAAGCAAAGCCAACGTCATTTTGATATATGGAACCGAAGTAATTTCACCTTCGAGAGTTAATTCTAAACCATTTTCTAATTTTGGTGCAATTAACAGCAAAGCGGAAATGTATTGGCTACTTACATTTGCGGGTAAAGAAACTTTATTCTGTGTTAGTTTTTTCCCTTTGATTCGAATTGGAGGAAAACCTTCATTTTCGATATATGAAATCTCAGCACCTAATTGTTGTAAGGCTTCAACCAAAATTTTTATCGGACGTTCTTTCATTCGTGAAGAACCTGTCAAAACTACTTCCTTAATTTCTTGAATTGCAAAAAAAGCCGTAAGAAAACGCATAGCGGTTCCTGCGTGATGTACGTCGACTGTTCTCGACTCCGCTCGAACTGACAATTCATTCAACGCTTTTTGCATCACTTCTGAATCATCTGAATTGGATATATTATCTATAGTCAAATTAGGATACAACGCTTGTAGAAGCAATAATCTATTAGTTTCAGATTTACTTCCTGTTATTGTAACTTGTAACTCTTGATTTTTGACTTTCGATTTTTGTATTTGCAAATTCATTATTCAGATACGTATTTTAATCCAACAATTGAAGCAATTAATGTCATCAAAAAGAACATTCGCCAGAAAGTTGCTGGTTCATGAAAAATAAAAATCCCTACGAAAACACTTCCTACGGCTCCGATTCCTGTCCAAACGGCATATGCTGTCCCTATTGGAATGTCTTTGGTTACTTTTACTAATAATACCATGCTGATAGTTAGACAAATTAAAAAGCCAACATACCAAAACCACATGGTTTGACCTGAAGATTCTTTAGCTTTCCCTAAACAACTAGCAAAAGCAACTTCAAAAATCCCAGCTACGACTAGTAAAATCCAATTCAATTTATTTTAATTTTTCATTATTGTGATGACGATCATGATCACGTTTAGTTTTCAAATCCATTTTCTTATCAAAAGCCGCTTGTAAGTCAACACCTGTTTGATTGGCCAAACATAAAACTACAAAGACAACATCGGCAAGTTCTTCTCCTAAATCTTTGTTTTTGTCGCTTTCTTTTTCAGATTGTTCACCATAACGACGCGCGATAATTCGGGCAACTTCACCAACTTCTTCAGTTAATTGCGCCATATTGGTTAATTCATTAAAATAACGAACGCCGTGTTCTTTAATCCAATTATCTACGTCTAGTTGAGCGTTTTTGATATTCATTTAGTCTTTGTTTTTTGTATCAATAATTATAGTAACCGGACCATCATTCACTAAAGCCACTTTCATATCAGCGCCGAATTGTCCGGTTTGTATTTTCTTTCCTAATTCTATTTCAAGGTGAGAAACAAATTTTTCATACATTGGAATGGCAAAATCAGGTTTTGCCGCTTTTATATAACTTGGTCGGTTTCCTTTTTTAGTTGAAGCGTGTAAGGTAAATTGACTAACTAAAATTATCTCTCCATTGATATCTTTTATCGATAAATTCATTACATCATTTTCATCTGGAAAGATTCTCAAATTAGAAATTTTTCCGACTAACCAATTTATATCTTCACTTGTATCTGAGTCTTCAATTCCAATTAAAATTAAAAGTCCTTTTCTAATTTCGGCAACTTTTTCTTTAGAAATAGTAACAGAAGCTTCTAAAACTCTTTGAATAACGACTCTCATTTATAAATCTTCTTTTTTATGTATATCATTTCGATAGGTTTCTTCGTCTCCTTCTAAAATTTGTAAATAGCTTTGATATCTTGACCAAGGAATTTCATCATTATCTAAAGCTTCTTTTACTGCACATTTTGGTTCTTCTTTATGCAAACAATTATTAAATTTACACTGGTCTTTTAAAGCAAAAAATTCAGGAAAATAATCGCCAATTTCTTCAGGCTCCATATCAACAATTCCAAAACCTCTAATTCCAGGTGTATCAATTATTTTTGCCCCGAACTCTAAATCGAACATTTCGGCAAACGTAGTAGTGTGTTGACCTTGCTGATGTTGCTCTGAAATTTCGGCTGTTTTTAAATTTAAATTTGAATCTAATGCATTAACTAATGTTGATTTCCCAACACCGGAATGTCCAGAAAACATAGAAACTCGATTTCGCATCAAATCTTTTAAGGTTTCAATTCCTTTTCCTTCTTTTGCGGAAACACGTAAACATTGGTAACCAATTTCTGAATAAATAGCTTGTAAGTAAAGCTGTTCTTCCATCGAAGTTTCATCTAGAGTATCAATTTTATTGAAGACAAGAATTGCTTCTATCCCATAAGCCTCAGCTGTAACTAAAAAACGATCAATAAAACTAGTAGTAGTTATAGGGTTGTTTATGGTTACCAACAAAAAAACTACATCGATATTTGAGGCGATAATGTGGGTTTGTTTCGATAAATTAACAGATTTACGAATTATATAATTCTTTCTTTCATGTATTGTATTTATTACACCAATTTCTTCATCTCCATTTTTATCAATTGAAAAATCAACCAAATCACCAACAGCAATTGGATTTGTACTCTTAATTCCTTGAATACGAAATTTCCCTTTAATGCGGCAGTTAAAAAAAACACCGTTTTTGTCTTTTACCAAGTACCAACTACCCGTAGATTTGTAAACTATTCCTGTCATTAATAAATTAACTCAAATTATTTTGAGGACATTCTTACCTCCTCTATTTGCAAATATAAATCATTTTAGATTTCTTTTTTTTATCAATTAGCTTCTTATTTTTTATATTTTTTTTTAAGTTTGAAAACAAACCATTTTAAATATGAAGAAAAAATTTTTATTCATCCTAATTGCGTTTTTAGGATTTTTATCGGGAGAAGCTCAAGTTTTTGAGTACAAAGTAATTACTAGTGTCGAATCGATTGTTCCAAACGGTCTAGGTAGATCAAGATTAATTTCTGCTAATGAAGAAAGAAATTATAAGGAATTTACCTCAACACGATCTGAAGACGACGACGAAAGGAATAAAAGTGATAGAGGTGAAATCAGAGTAAAAAACTTTGATGAAACGAAATTATTAAACTTCTATAATATTGGAGGTATTCGTTTTCAAAATATTGCAGCTAACGATGCTGTGATTACATCAAAAATCAACACTATGATTGAAGAAGGTTGGGATTTAGCCTTTGTAACAAGTGCAGTTGAGAGTGAAGCTGGAAAAGGAGATGGAAACGGAATTTTTATTACTCGATATATTTTTAAAAGAATTAAACAATAAAAAAAGCCCATTTGGGCTTTTTTTTATTTTTTATAAACTTTTTCTTGGTGATTTATACTTTCTTGATGTATGGCTTTAAATAGTTGAAGTACAAATTCTTCACTAAGTCCTTTTTTTTCACCATCTAAAATCATTTTTCCTAATATTTCGTTCCAACGTTTATTTTGCAAAATGGCTACGTTTTTCTCTTTTTTTAACACCCCAATTTGATCTGCAATTTTCATTCTTCCTCCCAAAATCTCTAAGATTTTTTCGTCATACTCATCAATTTGCGTTCTCAATTTAGCTAATCTTAAATTGTAATCGTCTGCTTCATCCGTTTCTTTTCTGACTTTTAAATCAATAAACATTTGCTTTAAAGCAGCAGGAGTTACTTGCTGTGCAGCATCACTCCAAGCATTATCAGGATCTATATGTGTTTCAATAATTAATCCATCAAAGTTTAAATCTAACGCTTGTTGCGAAACATCTTTAATCATATCTCTTTTACCTGTAATATGTGAAGGATCACAAATAAGAGGTAAATCTGGGAAACGACTTTGTAATTCAATGGCAATTTGCCATTCCGGATTGTTACGATATTTCGTTTTTTCATAGGTAGAGAAACCTCTATGAATAACCCCTAATTTTTTAATATCGGCATTGTACAAGCGTTCTAATCCGCCTAACCATAGAGATAAATCTGGGTTTACTGGATTTTTCAATAGAACAATCTTATCAGTTCCTTTCAACGCATCTGCAACTTCTTGCACCGCAAATGGATTTACAGTTGTACGCGCTCCTATCCATAAAACATCAATATCGTGTTCTAAAGCTAGTTGCACATGTGCAGCCGTAGCAACTTCTGTTGCCATTAACATTCCTGTTTCTGCTTTAGCTTTTTGCAACCATTTTAAACCGATTGCGCCTACGCCTTCAAAACCTCCTGGTCTTGTTCTTGGTTTCCATATTCCTGCTCTGAAAATAGAAACATCTGAATCTTTTAATTCATGAGCTATTTTTAAAACTTGTTCTTCTGTTTCTGCACTACATGGACCAGCAATTACTAGTGGATGAGATAAATTAAAATCGTCTAACCATTTTCGGATGTCTTTTCTGTTCTCCATTTTAAAAAAATATATTGTAAAATTACTATTAATTTTGATTTCCTGATTGATATTCTCCTAACACTTTAAAATCTAAAGTCATTATATCTAAAAGTGATTTCGCTTTTTCGTAATGTTTCCTTTTTTCAAAAACCACATCTATAAAAAACGAATAACTAAAAGGTTTTTCTATAATCGGTAAGGATTGAATTTTTGTTAAGTTCAATTTGCAATTATTAATAACATTTAATACCGTAGCTAAATTTCCAGGTGTATCATCTAGTTCAAATTTTAATGAAGCTTTGTTAATCTTCTTTTCTATTTTTCGAGTATTACTTGCTTCTAAAACTACAAATCGTGTTTTATTACTTTTAACCGTATGAACACTTGGTTTTAAAATTTCTAATTTATACAATTCGGCTGCAATGTCTCCAGCCAAAGCACCAATTCCGTTTAATTGATTTTCTTGAATTTTTTTTGCAGCATTAGCTGTATCGCTACTTTCCACTAATTTAATATTTGGATATTGATCAAAAAAATCGGCACATTGTAAAAGCGCAATGGGATGCGAATGAACTTCTTTTAAATCTTCTATTTTTTGACCCTTTAAGGCCAATAAATTCATATTGATATTTACATAATGTTCGCCAACAATAAATGTATTGTATTTGTCCATTAATGCATAATTAGGTAAAATAGTACCAGCAATAGAATTTTCTAATGCAATAACTCCATATTTTGCTAAACCTAAACGTAATGTTTCCATCACCTTTTTAAAAGAACTACACTCAATAACAATATCATTATTTTGAAAATATTCTGTTGCCACTTGGTGGTGAAATGATCCTTTAATCCCTTGAATTGCAATTTTACTTACCATACATTCAAAAAAAAATCCCGAAGTCTAAACTCCGGGATTGTTGTATATCTAATTATATAAATTTAAATCTTTTACTTTTTTACATAACATAACAACAATCCCTTTTCGTTCCAGAAAAAGAAATAATATAAGTTGTTAAAATATGTTACGAAATTTTTCATCTGTTATTTTCAGTAGCAGCAAATATAGAAATTAAATTGAATTTCAAATCTATTTTTTTATAAATTTTAATAATGTTTCCACTTTGTGTGGTTCTTCAAATGCGCCTCCAAAATAATTGGTTACCGTTGCGGAAGTGTCATCTTGAATTCCTCTTGAAGAAACACAGAGGTGTTTTGCATCAATTATTACTGCTATATCTTCGGTTCCTAAAATAAATTTTAATTCGTTTGCAATTTGCATAGTTAAGCGCTCTTGAACCTGTGGTCGTTTCGCAAAATACTGCACAATTCTATTAATTTTTGATAATCCGATTACAGTTCCATTTGAAATATAAGCCACGTGTACTTTACCATAAATAGGCACAAAATGATGTTCACAATTTGAATAAAACGTGATGTCTTTTTCAACCAACATTTGATTGTATTGGTATTTATTTTCAAAAAGAGCAACCTTAGGTTTATTATCTGGTTTTAAGCCCGAGAAGATTTCTTCTACATACATTTTAGCTACTCTATCTGGAGTTCCTTTTAAGGAATCATCGGTTAAATCGAGGCCTAAAACTTCCATTATCTCTCTAAAGTGAAAAGAAATTTTTTGTTTCTTTTCTTCATCAGACATTAAAAACGCATCTTTTTTTAAAGGTGTTTCAACAGATGTGAACATGTGATTGTCTCCAATTTCATCTGATGAAAATTGAACTAAATTCAGATTTTTGGTATTCGGATTCTTTGTCATAGCATTTGTTTTTTGGATTACTAAAAGATCAATAACTCAGAGAAATTAATCCGTTATCTTGAATGAATATTTGCCCTGTTATTCCTTTTGAATTATCTCCTAATAGAAACTTAACAGTTTGCGCAACGTCTTCGGGTTGTAAAATTCTTTTTAAAGGATGTTTTACTTCCATGTTTTCTACTATTTTTTCATTTCGTAAAATTCCCGAAGCTAAAGGCGTATTTACTAAAGATGGCGCAATGGCATTTACTCTAATTTTTGGCGCTAATTCGGCTGCTAAACTTTTTGTAAAACCTTCTACTGCTCCTTTTGCAGCAGCAATACTTGCATGAAAAGGCATTCCTCGTTGAGCTGCTACAGAACTAAATAAAACTAAACTTGCGCTTTCAGAAGCTTTTATATTAGGCAAATAATTTTGGATAACTTTTACTGCGCCAAAAAAATTGACTTCCATATCGAGCTTGTAATCTTCATTCGTCAATCTGTTAAATGGTTTTAAATTAATAGTACCAACTCCATAAACGATTCCGTCTAATTGAGGCAATTGCGGTAATTCATCTTGTAATACATTTAAAGAAAAATGTTCGCCGTTGTAATCAAAATCGGGTTTAGTTTGCGAAATCATGTAGCAAAAGTCACCATTTGCTGAAAGTAGTTTTACTACTTCTTTTGTAATTCCTTTGCTTCCGCCAATTATTAAATAAGTTTTCATCTTTTGCTTATTTTATTTCCTGTTATTTGTCTTTGTAAGGCACATTTGAATCGATTAATTTCTGGATTGCGTTTGTGTAAATGCTTTTGACTTACTCCAGAATTTACTCTTTTGCGCCAACGATTGAAAGAAGATCGTTTCAATTCTGTACGCATTAATTTAATGACTTCCTTTTCAGGTAATCCAAACTGAAATTCGATAGCTTCAAAAGGTGTTCTATCTTCCCAAGCCATTTCAATAATTCTATCTATTTGCTCAATATTTAGTTCCAAAATCTTAAAAATTTCTAGTTTCTAATAAATGGTTTGCTCGATTTAAGGTTTTTGATAATTCCGTTTTATCCATTTTATTCAACAAGGCATACATCATTTTCATTCTTCTGTTATCTTCTAATTTTTCTCTGTTTCTATCTAAAAAATTCCAGTATAAACTATTAAACGGACAACTATTTTCTTCATACTTCTTTTTTTTATCATAACTACAATCCGAGCAATAATTACTCATTTTGTCAATATAATTTCCAGAAGAAACATAAGGTTTTGTTGCTATTTTTCCACCATCGGCAAACTGACTCATGCCACGCGTGTTCGGTAATTGTACCCATTCAATTGCATCAGCATAAACCCCTAAATACCATGCATCAACCTCATCAGGATGAGTTTCCATTAGTAAAGCAAAGTTTCCTAAAACCATTAATCGTTGAATATGATGCGCATAGGCATTATCTAAAGAGTTTTGCGCACAATATGCTACACAATTCATTTTTGATTTCCCTGTCCAAAACACTTCCGAAAGTGAACGTTTATGATGGAAGAAGTTCCCTTTTTTCATTGTATCGAAATGATTCCAATACATCATTCGTACATATTCGCGCCAACCTATGATTTGACGAATAAAACCTTCTACTTGTGCTAATTCAATTGTATCTTGATTATCATAAAAATAAGCTTCGGTTTTATCAACGATTTCTTTTGGACTTATCATTTTTACATTCAAAGCAAAAGATAAATTGGAATGAAAAAGCATCACTTCATTCGTATGCATAGCATCTTGATACGTTCCAAAATGCGGCAATAATTGTTTTAAAAAATAATCAAATTGCGCTAAAGCTTGCTCTCTTGAATTAGGAAACTGAGAAACTTTAGCATTTTGTCCGAACGTTTTAATTTTTGTTGCCTCTAAATC
Source organism: Flavobacterium okayamense (assembly GCF_019702945.1). NCBI lineage: Bacteria > Pseudomonadati > Bacteroidota > Flavobacteriia > Flavobacteriales > Flavobacteriaceae > Flavobacterium > Flavobacterium okayamense. The sequence continues at coordinate 1,192,535 of NZ_AP024749.1, read as the reverse complement.
GGAAATAATTTCATCAACTAAATTATCAAAAGTCAACACTTTTGGAACCGAAAATTCTTCTTTCCATTTGTTGCGGTTTTCGGCATCATAATTCCATTTTCCACCCAAAGGCTTTTCATTTTCAAGCAAAACATGATGCTTTTTTCTTACATGACGATAAAAATTTTCAAGCAATTCGTATTTCTTTTCTTTTCCCAATTCTGCAAGCTCTTGTAATGAACAATAAAAATGTTCGCTATCAAAAGCTTTTACAGGAATAGAAAGTTCTTTTTTTAATTTTTTGAATTCATCATACAAACGTTTTTCATCTGGAAATTGAAAATGAACTTCTTGAATATTGTATTTTTCAATTATAAACGGAATGTTTTCAGTAAAAGTTTGTTTATTTTCCTTATCAGTGAGCTTATAATAAACTGTGTTTAGTTTTTGATTTTGTAACCAATGGTGAAAATTTCGCATCGCATCGAAAAACGCCACCATTTTCTTGTGATGATGCATTACATAATTCGTTTCCGAATACATTTCCATCATCACATATAGATAATTTTCTTGATTTTTTTCTTTAAACCAAGAGTGATTTGGATTGAGTTGGTCACCTAAAATAACTCGTAAAATCATACTTCTACTTTATTTTTAGTTAACCATAAATTGCGAAAAACGTGAAACGCATCATAATTTTTTGCTTGCAACTCGATATTGAATTTTCTATCTCGAGGATCGTTTCCTACACCTGCTAAATAATTCCAATTGCCATAATTAGAATGCACATCATAATCAATTAAAAAAGCTTCAAAATAACTCGCACCGATGCGCCAATCTTGTTCTTTTTCTTTAGCAAAATAGCTCGCTACATTTTGTCGGCCACGATTACTCATCCAACCCGTTAATTTCAATTCGAGCATATTAGCATTTACGAAATCATATTCGGTTTTACCATCAATCCAATTTTGAATAACGGTCGGATTTTGCTTCCAATGATACTTTCTATTTAAAATCCCACTTTGGTAAAACAATGCATCGCCAAATTTTAAACTTACACATTTGAAAAAATCGCGCCACAATAATTCAAACAAAACCCAATAGGTTGATTCGTTTGCTATAACTTCTTGTTCAAATTTTCTGATTTCCTGATAAATTATTCTAGGAGAAAGCGAACCATTTGCTAACCAAGCCGAAAATTTTGTACTATAATTTACTCCTACTAATTCGTTGCGAGTTTCTTTATACGTTTTTATTTGTTGGTAATCCCAAATATATTCTTTCAAATGTTTTAAAGCCGCATTTTCTCCTCCCTCAAAAGGAAATGCAGAACGATGATCTATTGACATCGATTCATAACCTAAATCTTCTAATGTTAGTATTTCTTTTGAAAAAGATAACTCGACTGAAGTAAATTTTTCATTTGGAAGTTCAACACAATTTTTAACATCCCAATTTTGCTCCACTTTTTTACGATAAGCTGTGAAAACATTTGGCAAATCTTGTATTGAAAAAAGTAAATCTTCAGGATGAATTAGAAATTGATCATAAAATGTATTCCATTTTACATTTGGAAATGTTGTCTTTATTGCATTTTCAATTAAAAATTCTTCAGAATTCCATTCATTTTGAGAAATAATTGTATCGAATGGAAATTCACTATAAATATCTTGAAAGGCTTCTGATGCTGATTTCTGAAAAACATACAGTTGAATACCAAATTTGGAAAGATTTTGTTGTAAAACTTGTAGTGATTCCAATAAAAATTTGGCTCGAAAAACTTCCATTTTCTTCCAACCATGGTTAGTTACTTCAAACCAATTTGGTTCAATGCAATACACCGCAATTACTTCATCATTTGGAGCCATATATTTCCAATAAGAAGCATCGTGTGTTCGAAGATTATTTCGAAACCAAAGTATTTTTTTATTTCCTTTTTCTACATGCATCGCTACAATATTTGACTTCCTCCCAATTCTTCGCCCATTTTTTTCGCCATGAAAAAGGTTGCTTACAAGCTAAACAAACCTTTGTCGGCAAATAGGATTTATTGCCTTTATGAAAGGTATCTTTCAAAATCGTTTACTTTTATTTTTGCTTTTATATCAAACATTAGGTTGTACAAACCAAAAAATGTTCGGTTTACATATATAAAGTGTTTCGAACCTCTACTTCCATTCATTTTTCGGAGTGTTTTATCATTTGAAAACTTCTCACTTAATGCTGCGATTTGAGCAAAAAATGTTGGGTTTGAAAAATCAAATTCTTCCGCTTGGACGGGTTGCGTAAAAACCGATAATAATTCATGAAACATTTTAGAGAAAAACTCCTTCTCTTTAACTGAATCGGTTTCTTTTAAAATTTCTAATTCATATAATTTTGCTTCGAAATAATCTTTATCCGCAAGCGCTTCTGGAGTAGCTACTTCAAAATAGGGTTTGTAAAACGAATCTGGAATTTCTTTCATACAACCAAAATCAATCGCGATTAAATTGGCTTCTTCATCAACTAAAAAGTTTCCAGGATGCGGGTCGGCATGAAATTTTTTCAATTTATGAATTTGGTACATGTAAAAATTCCATAATGTTTGTCCTATTTTATCTCTTTTTTCTTGCGAAGTTTCCTTTTCACAAAATTCAGAAAGATGCACACCTTTCATCCAATCCATGGTAATAATTCTTTCGCAAGAATATTCAGGATAATATTTAGGAAACTTTAAATTTTCAATAACTGAACAATCTTTTCTCGTTTGTTCACTTTGAAACAATTCTAACTGATAATCGGTTTCTTCTGTTAATTTATCTTCTACTTCTTGAAAATATTCATCAGAAGTTCCTTGTAAATTAAACATTCTAACTGCTACTGGTTTTACCAAAGCAATATCCGTTTTAATACTGTCTCGAACTCCTGGATATTGAATTTTAACCGCTAACTTTTTCCCGTCCATCTCCGCTTGGTGAACTTGACCAATACTTGCAGCATTGATAGAATCTGGTGAAAACGAATCAAATAAATCCTCAGGATACTGTTTGAAGTAATTTTTAAATGTTTTACGAACTAAGGGCGCTGATAAAGGAGGCACCGAAAATTGCGATAATGAAAATTTTTCTACATACGATTTGGGCAAAAGGTTTTTTTCCATGCTTAGCATTTGAGCAACTTTCAGCGCACTTCCTTTGAGTTCTTTTAATCCATCGTAAATGTCAGTTGCGTTTTCTTCGTGCAGTTTATCTTTGGTTAACGAGGGGTTTATGACTTTTTCGCCATAATATTTTAGGTAATTTCCACCAACTTTTGCACCTGTTGTAACTAATTTAGCAACACGCTCAATTTTATTGGTTGGAATGGAATCAATTTTTTTCATTTGTTACTAATTACATATTCATTTTCTCTTTCCAAAGAAATTTTCCAAAGTCTAAAACGCTTTCAAAAGGGACACTATACAAAACATCAAAACTTGCTTTAATTGATTTTTCAATGAAAACATCAGTTTTTTCAAAATTTGGAGAAGTATCATCTAGCCAATATTTTAAAATAGATAAAAACTGTGCCCAAGCCCCTTCAACTAAAACCTTACTTTGAACTTTATTGAATTTTTCAATATCAGATTTAATTGGATTTTCAAGAATCGCTTTAACAAATTCTAAATAGGAATTTCGAAGTGATTTCAGTTTAGATAATGATTTTAATTTATTCTTTTCTTGAACCAATAAATAGTTTGCAAAACTTCTATTAGCAGTTGCAACTTCAAAAAACGTAAAGTAGAAGACTGATAATTTCTGTTTTGCATCATACGTTTCATAGTTGTCTGATTTATGAATCATTGATAAAGTATAATCAAACATTTGCTTGAAAAAATCTTGTTCAATTTGTTCGAAAGAAGTGAAAAACTGATAAAATTCAGCTTCTTCGAAACCATTACTTTTTGAAAACTCGTATACAGAATTTGGCATTTTTCCATTTAATAAAACAAATTCTATATAACTATCTGAAATTGTTTCTGCTGTCAATTTTTTCTTTTTTGTTGCCATGATAAATGATTTTGTTTAACAAATTTAGTATTTTTATTAAACAAAATAGATTTTTTAACATAGTTTAATATTCTAGATATGTTAGTTATTTTTTTACATTTGCTAAAAAGAAACCTATATGTCGATAGTAGTTGAAAATATTTCCAAGTTTTATGGTGAACAAAAAGCCCTTAATTCAGTAAGTTTTTCTGTTAAAAAAGGAGAAATCGTTGGTTTTCTTGGGCCAAATGGAGCTGGAAAATCGACCCTTATGAAAATTTTGACTACTTATTTAACTCCCGACGAAGGAAAAGCAGAAGTTAATGGCTTTGATGTTTTGACTCAATCAAAAGATGTTCAAAAATCAGTTGGTTATTTACCTGAACACAATCCATTATATTTAGATTTATACATTAGAGAATACTTAGCTTTTAATGCAGATGTTTATAAAGTTTCATCTTCAAGAATTGATGAAGTAATTGCATTAACTGGACTAACTCCTGAAAGTCATAAGAAAATTAGTCAACTCTCAAAAGGATATAGACAAAGAGTAGGTTTAGCATGTGCTTTGTTACATGATCCAGAAGTTTTAATTTTAGATGAACCTACAACAGGATTAGATCCAAATCAATTGGTTGAAATCAGAGAATTAATTAAAAATGTTGGAAAAAATAAAACCGTTTTTCTTTCGACTCATATTATGCAAGAAGTTGAAGCTATTTGCGATCGAATTATAATTATTAATAAAGGTGAACTAGTTGAAGATAAATCTCTTCAATCTCTAACTAAAAATGAAATTGAACATCAAATTATTCAAGTTGAATTTGATATTATCATTGATGAAGCTAAGATTGAATTTGAAAACCTTATAAATATACAAACCAAGGATAATATTAGCTGGGAATTAACTTTTGAATCTACAGATGATATGAGACCTAAAGTATTTGATTTTGCTCAATCAAACAACTTAAAGATTTTACAAATGTCTAAAAAGAGTAAGAAATTGGAAGACATCTTTAGAGAGAAGACAAATTAATAACATTAAAAAAGCGCCTTGAGGGCGCTTTTTTTATTTAATCTAAGGTTGCAAGATACTTCCTGTGCAATCCATCTAAATCATCATACAATACTGATAAAGCATAATCTGATAATTTAGGTAATATTGTTTGATTGTAAATAAAATCAGCCTCATTGAAACCATATTTCGTTATAGCCTCTTTAATAGCGCCTACAGCATTTTTCTTGTCATTACTTTTATAGTATGAGTTAGCTAACTCAATGTAAACGCTTTTTAAATCAGAATCTGTAGAAGTCTTTATAAACTGCCTATACGTTTTAATTGCTTCTGTATAATTTCCTTCTTCAAAATATTTTCTAGCTTGAGAAAGTATTGAATCATTTACGCTTGCAAAGTTTAACTGTGCAACCATTACAAAAACTAGTGTAAGTATAATTTTCTTCATGGCAGATTGATTTAAAAGTTTAACATTCTAAAGTTAACTCATTAATTCCTTTTAAAAAAATTTTTTTATCAATTATTTTTTCATATATTATATATTCATTTAATTTTTTAACATTTTTTTTATTTAATTTACAATAAATTGAATTTTATTCAAGAAATAATTAAATATAATTAGTCATTTTAAGCATCTTTTTAAATAATCAAAAAAAATGCACTTCATCTGAAAAAAGTGCATTTAATCGTAAAAAACAATTTATTTACCTAAAATAAACTTTGAGCAATCTTATATATATTATTAGATTTTCCCATTGAATAGTAATGTAAAACAGGGACTCCATTTTTAATTAATTCTTCACTTTGCTTTATGCACCATTCAATTCCAATTTGGCTTACCGCTTCATTGTCTTTTGCTTTAACAATATCCATAATTAAACAATCTGGTAAATCTACTTTAAAACGATGTGGAATTAAATTTAATTGATTTTTTGTTGCAATAGGTTTTAATCCAGGAATTATTGGTACCGTTATACCTTCCTCTCTACATTTTTCAACAAAATCAAAATATTTTTGATTATCAAAAAACATTTGGGTTATTATATAATTTGCTCCATTTGCAATTTTTTGTTTCAAAAAATGAATATCACTGTCTAAACTTGGTGCTTCCATATGCTTTTCTGGATAACCTGCAACTCCTATACAAAAATTCGTTGCTGTGGAATTTTGCAATTCATCATCAAGATAAATTGCATTATTTAAACTTGATATTTGTTTAACTAACTCAGATGCATATCGATGTCCTTCTCTTTCTGGTTTAAAATAAATCTCATTTTTAACAGCATCTCCTCTTAAAGCTACAACATTCTCAATTCCAAGAAAATCTAAATCAATCAAAAAATTCTCAGTGTCTTCTTTTGTAAAACCTCCACATAAAATATGTGGAATGGCATCTACTTTAAATTTATTTTGAATAGCTGCACAGATACCAACAGTTCCTGGCCTTTTTTTAACAATTTTCTTTTCAAGTAGCCCATTTTCCCTTTCTTTATATTCATATTCCTCCCTATGATAAGTAACATCAATAAAAGGAGGTTTAAATTCCATTAAAGGATCTATATTATCAAATATTGATTGAATATTTTGTCCTTTTAAAGGAGGTAAAATTTCGAAGGAGAACAAAGGTTTTCCTTTAGCGTTTTGTATATGTTCAGTTACTTTCATTTTAATCTGCTAAATTGGGTGATAGCCATTTTTCGGCTAATTCTACACTTATATTTCTTCTTTTGGCGTAATCTTCTAATTGGTCTTTTTTTATTTTTCCTAAGCCAAAATATTTACTTTCTGGATTGGCAAAATAATATCCGGAAACTGAAGCTGCTGGCCACATTGCAATACTTTCAGTTAACTTAACACCTATTTGGTTCTCTACATCTAATAACTGCCACAATGTGACTTTTTCTAAATGGTCTGGACAAGCAGGATAACCTGGAGCAGGGCGAATTCCTTTATATTTTTCTTTAATTAATTCCTCATTTGACAAAATCTCTTCAGAAGCGTAACCCCAAATTTCTTTTCGGACTCTTAAATGCAGATACTCTGCAAAAGCCTCTGCTAATCTATCGCCTAAGGCTTTAACTAAAATGGAATTATAATCATCTAATTGTTTTTCGAATTCTGAAGCTTTTTCATCAACTCCAAAACCTGTGGTAACACAAAAACATCCAATGAAATCTTGTTTACCAGTTTCTTTGGGGGCGATGAAATCCGCTAAAGCAATGTTTGGAGCTCCTGCTGTTTTTTGTGATTGCTGCCTCAAACTTAGAAACTTCTCAACTCCACTTGAAGTCACAAGCTCAATATCATCGTGATTTATGGTGTTAGCAGGAAAAATTCCTAAAATTCCTTTTGCCGTGAACCACTTTTCCGAAACAATTTGTGATAACATTTTTTGTGCATCTTCAAAAAGATTAGTTGCTTGTTCGCCTACAATTTCATCAGTTAAAATAGCTGGAAATTTCCCGTGCAATTCCCATGATTGAAAAAACGGTGTCCAATCGATAAAATCTAGTAATTCAGAGAGTTCGACTTCAACAGTTTTAGTTCCGATGAAATTAGGTTTTACAGGTTCGTAATTATCCCAATCGATTTTGAATTTATTTTTCCGAGCTTCTTCTATTGATAAAAAGTTTTTCTCACGACTTCTGTTTAGATATCCTTCTCGAAGTGAATCGTATTCTTCACGAAGCGATTTTGCATAAGTAATTTTTGTATCGGGTTGTAATAAATTAGTTGCAACCGTTACCGCACGAGAAGCATCGTTCACATGAACTACCGTTTCCTTATATTCTGGTGCAATTTTCACAGCAGTATGCGCTCGTGAAGTTGTGGCGCCACCAATCATTATTGGAATTTTGATATTCAATTTATCCATTTCTTTAGCCAAATACACCATTTCGTCCAACGAAGGCGTAATCAAACCACTCAAACCGATAATATCTACATTTTCTTTAACCGCAGTTTCAATGATTTTTTCAGGCGGAACCATCACTCCTAAATCGATGATTTCAAAATTATTACAAGCTAAAACAACTGAAACAATGTTTTTACCAATATCGTGAACATCGCCTTTTACAGTTGCCATCAACACTTTTCCTGCCGATGAAGATTTTCCATCTTTTGAAGCTTCAATATAAGGAAGTAAATATGCCACTGCTTTTTTCATTACGCGAGCCGATTTTACCACTTGAGGCAAGAACATTTTTCCACTTCCGAATAAATCGCCAACCACATTCATTCCAGCCATCAAGTTGATTTCGATAACTTCGATGGGTTTTTCAACTAACTGACGCGCTTCTTCTACATCAATTTCGATAAATTCATCAATCCCTTTAACTAAAGAATGTGTTAATCTTTCTTGAACAGAAGCGTTTCTCCATTCTTGAACTGCTTTTTCATTTGATTTTACATCATCTTTAAAACTTTCGGCTAAATCCAACAAACGTTCTGTAGCATCTTCTCTTCTGTTCAGCAAAACGTCTTCCACATGTTCCAACAAAATAGGATCAATTTCATCGTAAATCTCCAACATTTCTGGATTTACAATTCCCAACGTCATTCCGTTTTGAATCGCATGGTACAAGAACGCTGAATGCATCGCTTCACGCACTTTATCGTTTCCACGGAAGGAAAAAGAAACATTACTAACTCCGCCCGAAATATGTGCATAAGGAAGATTTTCTCGAATCCATTTGGTAGCTCGGAAAAAATCTAAAGCATTTAGTTTGTGCTCTTCCATTCCGGTTGCGACTGGAAAAATATTAGGGTCAAAAATGATATCTTCTGCAGGAAAACCAACTTGGTTAACCAAAATATTGTAACTTCTTTCACAGATTTCAATACGTCTTTCGTAAGTATCCGCTTGACCGTTTTCATCAAAAGCCATTACAATTACTGCAGCTCCGTATCGCTTGATTAATTTGGCATGATGAATAAAAGTTGCTTCTCCTTCTTTTAAAGAAATCGAATTCACCACACCTTTTCCTTGAATTACCTTTAAACCCGCTTCGATTATTTCCCATTTGGAAGAATCAATCATTACTGGAACTCTGGCAATATCGGGTTCGGCTGCGATTAGATTTAGGAATTTGGTCATCGCATAAACACCATCCAACATTCCTTCGTCCATATTAACATCGATGATTTGCGCGCCACCTTCAACTTGAGCACGCGCAATTTCTAAAGCTTCATCGTATTTTTCTTCTTTGATTAATCGAAGAAATTTTCTAGAACCGGTTACGTTTGTTCGTTCTCCAACGTTTACAAAATTGGTTTCTGGAGTTACAATCAAAGGTTCTAAACCTGATAATTTTAAATATTTATCGGAATTATAACTCATTATTTATTCTTTTATAATGTTTCGCAACATCCTTCCAAAAGGATTTACTGTTGCTTACGTATTGGCAAACCCAACATCGTTGCGACTGTAAAAATGTTTCGAATTGTATTTTTATGGTATTGTTTTTCATTGTAATTCTTTGCTTAAACCAAAACACTTTCTCTTGGCTTGAATTCTTTTGCTACCTCAGCAATTAATTTAATATGTTCAGGAGTCGTTCCGCAACATCCACCGATTATATTCACTAAATTTTCTTGTAAATATTCGCGAATTAACTGTTGCATTTCTTCTGGTGTTTGGTCGTATTGTCCAAAAGCGTTTGGTAAACCTGCATTGGGATGCGCAGAAATATTTAATGAGGTATTATTGCCTAAACGTTTTAAATACGGTTTCAATTGGTCTGCTCCTAAAGCACAATTAAATCCAACACTCAACAAAGGAATATGTGAAATCGAAATCAAAAAAGCTTCCACGGTTTGTCCCGAAAGTGTTCTTCCAGAAGCATCGGTGATTGTACCTGAAACCATTACTGGAATATTGATATTACGCTCTTCTTTCACTTCTTCAATGGCAAACAAAGCGGCTTTTGCATTTAACGTATCGAAAATCGTTTCTACCAAAAGTAAATCACTTCCACCATCAATTAAAGCTTCGACTTGTTGTTTATAAGCAATTTTTAAGTCGTCGAAATTCACGGCGCGAAATCCTGGGTCGTTTACATCGGGAGACATTGAGGCTGTTCTGTTGGTTGGTCCGATTGAACCTGCTACAAATCTTGGCCGCTCAGTGTTTTTGGCTGTAAATTCATCTGCAACTTCTCTAGCTATTTTCGCCGATTGAAAATTCAACTCATAGACTAAATCTTCCATGTGATAATCCGCCATTCCTATTGTCGTTCCTGAAAAAGTATTGGTTTCTACAATATCGGCACCGGCTTCAAAATAAGCGCGATGGACAGATTTTACAGCTTCGGGTTGGGTAATGGAAAGTAAATCGTTATTTCCTTTTAATGGATGTGGAAAATCTTTGAAACGTTCGCCTCTAAAATCTTCCTCTTCAAATTTATAACGTTGCAACATCGTTCCCATAGCTCCATCGAGCACGAGAATTCGTTTTTTGATTTCTTCTTGAATTTTTGACATTGTATTCTCTCGCAAAGGCCAATTGCCTAATTTTTCTTGATTAACTTAATTTGTTATCGTAGAAAGTTGGAGAGCAATTCTAACGTTATCTGCTTCCGATAAAATCGGAATAGAATGTAGCACCTTCTACAAGTGTAGGGTTGCTAAGCTTTCACAGGGTCTATTCCCTCCAGCTTTCGTGATAACAAACACTATAATTATAAACACTTCAAATGTAGTGACAAAATTTAAATAATGAAATATTTTCTAAAATTTCATTAAAAAAATAATATTTATAGATTTATATTCCAAATTAATACTTAAAAAAAGAATATAAATCTATAAAATAATTTAAAAACTTTTATTCTAACGCTTGTTTTAAGTCGTTAATTACATCTTGAACCGTTTCCAAACCTACAGAAACACGCACCAAACCATCAGTAATACTAACCGCTAATCGTTCTCCTTCTGTCAATTTACTATGAGTTGTGGAAGCTGGATGCGTTACAATCGAACGTGTGTCACCTAAATTAGCAGACAACGAACACAATTTGATTTTATCCAAAAACTTTCTTCCCGATTCAATTCCGCCTTTGATTTCGAAAGCTACGATGTTTCCACCTAATTTCATTTGCTTTTTTGCGACATCATATTGCGGATGTGATTTCAAAAATGGATATTTCACAGAAGCTACATTCGGATTATTTTCTAAAAACTCAGCTACTTTTAGAGCGTTTTCACAATGTTTTTCGATACGAACCGGCAAGGTTTCTAAACTTTTGGACAACACCCAAGCATTGAAGGGCGATAAAGCGGGTCCAGTGTTTCGGGAAAATAAATAAATCTCACGAATTAAATCCGAACGACCAACGGTTACTCCACCTAAAACACGCCCTTGACCATCGATTAATTTGGTGGCAGAATGAATCACTAAATCGGCACCGAATTGAATTGGGTTTTGAATGTATGGCGTTGCAAAACAGTTATCAATGATTAAAATTAAGTTGTGTTTTTTTGCAATTTGCCCCAACAATTCTAAATCTAAAATATCAACTGCTGGATTCGTTGGTGATTCTGCGTAAAGAATTTTTGTATTTGGGTTGATATAATTTTCAATCGTTTCCGGTTTATTGACATCGAAATAGGAAGTCGTGATGTTCCATTTTGGAAAATATTTGGTAAACAACGTATGTGTCGAACCAAAAACACTACTTGCCGAAACAATATGATCTCCCGAATTCAACAAAGCGGCAAAAGTTGAATACACAGCAGCCATTCCGGTTGCGAAAGCGTAGCCGTCCTCTGCTCCTTCCATTTGACAAATTTTCTCAACAAATTCAGATGTGTTAGGATTGGAAAATCGGCTATAAATATTACGTTCTTTTTTTGGAAAAAGTTCAGTTATTTGCCCAGGGATTCCAAGAACCCCATTTTTATTTTCAGCGGAATTAATTTTATTGTTTGGGATTTCTTCCGCAAATGAAGCGCGCATATCTTCAGCATTTTCAAAAATAAAACTAGATGTTAAATATAATGGAACGGAATGTTCTAAATATTGTGTGCGTTCTAATTGCGTTCTGATGGCTTGGGTTTCTAATCCTAAATTTTGATTGCTCATGGTTTTGTTTTTTTAAACATATAAGTCATATAAGTTTTACTTGACTTATGAAGAATAGTTAAAGTTGATTTAAGTTTAAAAACCTACAAGGTTATGAAAACCTTGCAGGTTGAGTTTATATTTTTTTTTCGGATAAACGTAAAATATCTCCAAAAACACCTCTTGCAGTAACAGATGCTCCTGCTCCAGCGCCTTGAATCACGATAGGTTGCTCGCCATAAGATTCGGTATAAATTTCGAAAATGGAATCCGAACCTTTTAAGGAACCTAAAGCAGAATTGGCTGGAACCGAAATCAATTTTACTTCTAATTTTCCTTTGTCTTGTTGTAAATCGCCAGATAATTCGCCGATGTAACGCAACACTTCGTTTGGACCTTGAGCGTCTTTGATGTTTTGGTAAATTCCGTCCAATTCTAATATTCGTTTTAGAAAATCTGAAGCGCTTCCTTCGCGTAAAGCTTCTGGAATTAAATTTTGAATTTCAATCTCTTCAAATTCGTTTTGTAAATCTAATTCTCGTGCTAAGATTAATAATTTGCGACCCACATCATTTCCATTTAAATCTTCTCTTGGGTCGGGTTCGGTAAAACCTTTGTCGATAGCTTCTTGCAACACTTCGCTAAATTTCTTGTCTTGTATCGAAAAGTTATTGAATAAATAACTCAAAGTTCCAGAGAAAACACCTTTTATTTTGGTGATGTTTTCACCTGATAAATGCAGTAATTTTATCGTATCAATTAACGGTAAACCTGCACCAACATTGGTTTCATACAAATATTCTTTTTGATTATCCTTTAAGACTTTTCGAAGCTTTTTATAGAAATCAAAACTTACAGTATTCGCGACTTTGTTAGACGAAATCAAATCGAAACTATTTTCTGCTAACGAAATGTAATTTTCAATAAAAGTCGAACTTGCCGTGTTGTCAATTGCGATTAAATTTTCCAAATGGTGCTCTTTAGCGAAAGTGATAATATCTTCTACTTTATATTCCTGACCTTTATCTTCTAAAGTTACTTTCCAATTTTCGCTAATTCCAAATTTATTCAGCAACACTTTTTTAGAATTTGCAATTGCAAAGACATTCAACTTAATTCCTTTTCTATTTTCAATACTTTTTGCCGATTCTAAAATTTGAGCAATCAAAGTGCCGCCAACCGTTCCGTGACCGAAAATAGCGATGTTGATTTTTTTAGCTACTCCAAAAATTTCGCCGTGAATTACATTTAAAGCACGTTTGAATTCATCTTGACTAATCACCAAACTGATGTTTCTTCCCGTAACGGTATTGTTCAACAAAATCGGTGTGATTTTATTTCGGATTAAAGCCGTGTAAGGTTTGTGGAAATTGGTTAAATCTTGTCCAATAATCGAAATCACTGCAATGTTATCGTTTACCGAAATTTTATTGACATCTTTCGTGTAAAAATCGGTTTCAAATTCTTTTTCTAAACCCACTAAAGCTTTCGAAGCTTTGTCAGAACTCACAACTAAACCAATTCCCCTTTCTGAAGAACCTTGCGAAATAATGCTCACGCTAATATCGTTTTCAGCCATTACGCGGAAAATTCGTGCATCAACACCTGTTTTTCCTAACAAACCTCTTCCTTCTAAATTAATCAGTGACACATTGGTTAAAACCGAAAGTGATTTGATTCCTTCATTGGTTTGTTCCGAAGTGATTAAAGTTCCATCATTTTCAGGATTGAACGTGTTTAAAATACGTAACGGAATATTTTTTTCTACCAAAGGAATAATCGTTTTAGCATGTAAAATTTGCGCTCCGAAGTTTGCCAACTCATTCGCTTCGTTAAATGACAAACGCTCGATTTTTTTCGCATCGGCAACTAAATCGGGATTAGCCGTGAAAATTCCGTCAACGTGTGTATAATTTTGAAATTCTTCGGCGTTTAAATAATTCGCTAATAAGGAAGCGGTGTAATTACTTCCATTTCTTCCCAAAGTAGTAGTTTCATTATGTAACGTTGAACCAATAAAACCCGTTACAATATTGACTTTATCTGTATTTTTTTCGAAATAATCTAACACATTTCGTTTTGAAACAGCGTCAATTGGTTGGGCATTCCCAAAATTAGTATCCGTTTTTATTAATTGACGAGAATCCGTGAATTGTGCTTTGATGCTGTTTTCGTTTAAAACATAAGCCACGTATTTTGCAGATAAAATTTCGCCATACGCAATAACTTGATCTTTGATTTTTTCGCTGTAATCTCCTAATAGCGAAACGCCTTCTAGTAATTTCTGTAAAACCGAGAATTCTTCTTCGAAGATATTTTCTTTCAAACCTTCCAATTGATACTTTTTGAATTGCTCAAAGTCCGCTTGAAAATTGATGTTGGCTTGTGCTTTTTTTAGTAAAATTACCAATTCATCCGTAGCATTTCCTCTTGCCGAAACTACGACTGCGATAGGTTCGTTATTGAAATATTTTTGAGCAATCGTTTGAATTACTTTTTGCAATCCTTCTCCGTTTGCTAATGATTTTCCTCCAAATTTTAATATTTTCATTTTTTTAGATTTTATTTTTCAGTGGTAAAAAATGGTATCGCTTTTTTTATTGGACTTTGCTTTCGCAAAAAGTTTAGTGAGCGATTTCATCTTAATTAAATATAGGTTTTAGTATGTTGTTTAGTTGTTTAAATTCTATCAAGAAAGCATCGTGTCCGTGAATGGATTTGATTTCGTGATAAAATGCATTGTTATTGTAGTTTTTGACTTCTTGAAAAGTTATTTTGATTTCGTTTGCCGTAAAAAAGTAATCGGTATCTACGCTGATGAGATGAATGTTTGATGAGATGCTTTTGATGACTTCCGATTTATTATTGTTTTTAAAAATATCCGTAGTTTTCAATAAATGATTCATGAGTTTGTATGCCGAAAGTTGGAATCGATTTTGCAATTTTTCGCCATGATGCAACAACCAACTTTCCACTTGAAACAATCCATCTGAATTTTGCAATTTGGTCTGGAATTTTTCTTGCAATGATTCGGGTGTTCGATACAATAACATGGCTTGAATTCTAGCATCATGAATTGGATTTTTGGAATTATTCAGAATTAAATCTTGAATTAATACATTTCCAATCAACCAATCAGAAGCTTTCCAATTTGTCGCAACCGGAATTAAATTCGCAATCGCTTTTGGTCGAATAGCCGCCATTTCCCAAGCAATTGCTCCACCTAAACTTCCGCCAATCACTGCAAAAACTTGATTTACTTTGAACGAATCAATTCCTTTCCAAAATAAACTAGCAATATCGTAAGTAGTAAAATCTTGATAATTTTCAATTAAATTTTCTTCATCTTGATAGCCGTTTCCAGGAATATTGAAAGCCAAAACTGCGTATTTTTTTGTATCGATAATTTTATCATCATCAATTAACGATTTCCACCAACCGTTTTCACCCAGAACTTGCGAATTTCCGGTCAAAGCATGATTCACTATCACCAAAGGCGCTGAACCAATCGCTTGTCCAAACAATTGATAGGACAAAATCACTTTGGATTGCACTACTCCATTTTGCAATAGAACATTTTGGAACACTATTTTTTGAATTGTACTCATCTTTCTTTAAAAAAAAAGACTGCCTTTAGGTAGGTCTATCGGTAGCCTTCAAACAAACAAAAACCTAAACTAAATTTTGAACTGGCAATTTTTCGAAAACACTTTGTAAATCGGCTTTCAAATCTTCAATATCTTCTAATCCAACCGACAAACGAATTAAATCTTTCGTTACTCCAGTTGTGATTTGTTGCTCTTCTGATAATTGTTGGTGCGTTGTACTTGCTGGATGAATAATTAATGATTTTGTATCACCAATATTCGCCAGTAATGAGAAAAATTGGGTTTCATCGGCTACTTTTTTAGCGGCTTCATAACCGCCTTTTAATCCAAAAGTTACGATGCCGCTTTGTCCTTCCGGTAAATATTCTTGAGCTAAATCATAATATTTTGACGAAATCAATCCAGGATAATTTACCCATGCCACTTCTTGACGTTTTTGTAACCATTTTGCTAATTCTAAAGCATTTTCACTGTGTTTTTTGATTCGAATGGCTAAAGTTTCCAAACCTTGAATAATTTGAAATGCGTTGAATGGACTCAAAGAAGCACCTAAATCGCGCAACCCTTCGATTCTTACTTTTGCAATGAAAGATGCAGCACCTAACACTTCGTAATATTTTAATCCGTGATAACCAGCTGAAGGTTCTGTGAATTCTGGAAATTTTCCGTTGCTCCAATCGAAATTTCCTGCATCAATGATAACGCCTCCAAGAGAAGTTCCGTTTCCACCGATGTATTTGGTTAGCGAATGAATTACAATGTTGGCTCCGTGTTCGATTGGGCTAAGCAAAAAGGGTGTTGCCACTGTATTATCCACAATAAAAGGCACTTTGTAGGTTTGTGCTGCTTTTGAAATGGCTTTTAAATCGAGTACATCTAATTTTGGATTTCCTAAACTTTCTGCGAAGAAAACTCTTGTATTTTCTTTTGCTGCGTTTAAGAAATTCACAGGATTTGATGGATCTACGAATGTTGTCGTAATGCCTAATCTTGGCAAAGTCACGTTTAACAAATTATAAGTTCCACCATATAAACTATTGGAAGCTACGATATGGTCGCCAGCTTTCAACAAGGTTAATAAAGCAGTTGAGATTGCTGCTGTTCCTGAAGCGGTTACAACAGCTCCGATTCCGCCTTCTAGTTTGGCTAAACGTTGTTCTAAGATATCATTTGTTGGATTATTTAATCTTGTGTAAATAAAACCGGCTTCGGCTAAACCAAAAAGATTGGCTGCGTGGTCTGAATTATTGAAAACGTAGGATGTAGTTTGGTAAATTGGAACGGCTCTCGTTCCAGCGTTTTTAGTTGTGTCGTGTCCTGCGTGTAAAGCGTTTGTTGCAAATTTATTTGTACTCATGATATTTTTTATTTTTTGATGTTGTTGTATTATTAAATGTTTTAGATTTTACTGAGTTTGATTCAGCTACACATTCGACAACATCGTCTTGGTAAATACGCTTTCATCATTATTAAATTAGATTACAAAAAAAACCTCTGCAATTGCAGAGGCTCACTATATACTTTTTGGTAGATTTGGTTATCAATAAGCAATAAAGTACCTCTGCGGAAAGTTCCACATCATCATACACATATTGCACATTGTAGTTTTCATTTTACTTTTTATTTTCAGGACAAAATTAGAATTAATTTCTAAAATATAAAAATTATTAGTCTAATTTTCTAAATTTTACTTTTTAAAAAACCTTAAATAGAAATAAAATCTTTTTTAATTAACTTTATCTTTAAAATAAACTAAAAAACGATTAATTACTAAAATTTAATTTTTAACTCCCTTTTATGTTTGTCATTAAAAATTGATTTCATAAATTTGCACCGAAATATTTAGAGGAAAAATTTGAACTGATTGCAACCTCATTAAAAAATGCTAAAGCAGTAAAAACTACTTCTTTACGCACGTCTTGCAATATTTTCCTCGCTTAATTAATAAAAAAACAAAGAATTATGGCTTATTTATTTACGTCAGAATCTGTTAGCGAAGGGCACCCAGACAAAGTTGCCGATCAAATTTCAGATGCTTTAATTGATAACTTTTTAGCTTTTGACCCAGAATCTAAAGTTGCTTGTGAAACGTTAGTTACTACCGGTCAGGTTATTTTAGCCGGAGAGGTAAAATCAAACACATATTTAGATGTTCAACAAATAGCTCGTGATGTTATTCAAAAAATTGGATATACAAAAAGTGAGTATATGTTTGAAGCAAATTCTTGTGGCGTTCTTTCAGCTATACACGAACAATCTCAAGACATAAATCAAGGTGTTGATAGAGCTAGTAAAGAAGAACAAGGTGCTGGTGATCAAGGAATGATGTTTGGTTATGCGACTAACGAAACAGAAGAGTTTATGCCTTTAGCATTAAAACTTTCACATCAAATTTTACAAGAATTAGCAGCATTAAGAAGAGAAAATTCTGAAATTACATATTTACGCCCAGATGCTAAATCTCAAGTTACGTTAGAATATTCTGATGACAATAAGCCTGTTCGTATTGATGCTATAGTAGTTTCTACACAACATGATGATTTTGCTGATGAACCAAAAATGTTAGCTAAGATTAAAAAAGATATTATTGAGGTTTTAATTCCTAGAGTGATTGCTAAAAATCCTCAATATGCTCATTTATTCAATGATGCTATTAAATACCACATCAATCCTACAGGTAAATTCGTAATCGGCGGACCTCACGGAGACACTGGATTAACAGGAAGAAAAATTATTGTTGACACTTATGGTGGAAAAGGTGCTCATGGTGGAGGAGCTTTTTCCGGAAAAGACCCTAGTAAAGTTGATCGTTCTGCCGCATATGCAACTCGACATATTGCTAAAAACTTAGTTGCTGCTGGTTTAGCAGATGAAATATTAGTACAAGTTTCTTATGCAATTGGTGTTGCAGAACCAACATCTATAAACGTTAACACATATGGAACAGCTAAAGTCAATATGACTGATGGTGAAATCAGTAAGGTTGTGGAAAACCTTTTTGATATGCGCCCATACTTTATTGAACAACGTTTAAAACTTCGTAATCCTATTTATAGTGAAACTGCTGCTTATGGACATATGGGAAGAACACCAGAGGTTGTTACTAAAACTTTTAATGCTCCAGGAGGAAATGAAAAAACTGTAACTGTTGAATTGTTTACTTGGGAAAAACTTGATTATGTTGACAAAGTAAAATCAGCATTTAATTTATAAGCATAAAAAAAGCGACCAAATGGTCGCTTTTTTTATTTATGATGCAGACTTTAAACGCTGCAATAAATTTTTATTTAAACTTTGTTCTGCAAAATCTTTAGTAACACTTAAATGTTCTTCTGAAGAGCTTGGCATTTCAAACATCGCATCAGTTAAAATAGCTTCACAAAGTGAACGTAATCCACGAGCACCTAATTTATACTCCATTGCTTTATCTACTATGAACTCTAATGCTTCTTCTTCAAAATCCAACTCTACATCGTCCATTTTAAACAGTTTTTTATATTGTTTTACTAAAGCATTTTTAGGTTCTGTTAAAATAGCACGCAATGTTTTAGCATCTAAAGGATTCATGTGAGTTAGAACTGGTAAACGACCAATAATTTCAGGTATTAAACCAAAATCTTTTAAGTCTTTTGGTATTACATATTTAACTAAATTATCTTTATCAATTACATCTCCATTTTTAAGAGAGTCGAAACCAATAGCCTGACGATTTAATCTTCTTGAAATAATTCTTTCAATACCATCAAAGGCTCCACCAGCAATAAATAATATATTTTGAGTATTAACCTCAACAAATTTCTGATCCGGATGTTTTCTTCCTCCTTTTGGCGGAACATTTACAACAGTACCTTCTAACAATTTCAATAAAGCTTGTTGTACTCCTTCACCAGATACATCTCTAGTTATTGAAGGATTATCACTTTTACGAGCAATTTTATCAATTTCATCAATAAATACAATTCCTCTTTCAGCTTTAGAAACATCATAATCAGCTGCTTGAAGTAGACGCGTTAAAATACTTTCAACATCTTCCCCAACATAACCAGCCTCCGTTAAAACCGTTGCATCAACGATAGCCAAAGGCACATTTAACATTTTAGCAATAGTTTTTGCTATCAAGGTTTTTCCTGTACCTGTTTGTCCAACCATGATGATGTTACTTTTTTCAATCTCTACTTCATCTTCAAGTTGCTTTTGCATTAAACGCTTGTAATGATTGTAAACAGCCACACTCATTACTTTCTTCGTTTCTTCTTGACCAATCACATATTCATCCAAGAAAGATTTTATTTCTTTAGGTTTAAGCAAAATTAAATCAGCAAGTAATTCACTTTTTCCGCTTTGTTTTAATTCTTCTAAAACAATTCCGTGAGCTTGCTCAATACAACGATCACAAATATGCGCATTGATACCTGCAATTAATAAATTAGTTTCTGGCTTTTTCCTACCACAAAACGAGCATTCTAATATTTCTTCTTTAGCCATTATTTTAGCAATTAGCAATTAGCAATTAGTAATTAGTTCTTCAATTTTTACTAACACTAATCACTTTTATAATTTATCTTGTTAAAACTTCATCAATCATTCCATATTCTTTCGCTTCACTTGCGATCATCCAGTAATCTCTATCACTATCGTCGTGAACTTTATCAATAGGCTGTCCTGAATGTTTTGCGATAATTTCATACAACTCTCCTTTTAATTTTAAAATCTCACGAGCTGTAATTTCGATATCTGAGGCTTGACCTGAAGCACCACCTAAAGGTTGATGAATCATAACCCTTGAATGTGGTAAAGCACTTCTTTTCCCAGCAGCTCCAGCACATAATAAAACTGCTCCCATTGAAGCCGCCATACCTGTACAAATAGTTGCAACATCAGGTTTAATGAACTGCATAGTGTCATATATCCCTAAACCAGCATAAACTCCACCACCTGGGGAATTCACATAAATTTGAATATCTTTTGAGGCGTCTAAACTTTCCAAGAATAATAACTGAGCCTGAACAATATTAGCAATTTGGTCATCTATTCCCGTTCCTAAAAAAATAATTCTGTCCATCATTAAACGAGAAAAAACATCTAATTGCGTCACATTCAATTGACGTTCTTCCATAATATATGGAGTCATACCAACTGGAGGAGTAACTTGACTAACAATTTTATCGTAATATAAACTGTTTATTTTATGATGCTTAGTTGCATACTTTTGAAATTCTTTACCAAAATTCATATCGTAATTGATTATTAGGATTAAAACTAAAAACGCCAAACCAAAAAGTTTGACGTTCAAAGATAATTATTTTTTACGAAAATTTATTCTCCGTACATTTCTTTAATAAACTCTTGGTAGTTTACTTTTTTTACTTTAGCGTTTACTTTCTCTTTAAACAAGTCTAACATTTTCTCGCTCATAACTTGCTCCGATAAGCGTTTCACTTCTTCTTGATTAGAAAGTACTCTAGCAACAATTCCTTCCACTTCTTCATCAGAAGGGTTTAATTGACCAAATTGAGCCATTTGCTTTTTGATTAATTCAGCTGTATGCGATTTTAAATCCTCAAATTGAATTTGTAAATTATTATCAGCAATTATTTTATTTTCAATTAACTGGTAACGTAATCCTTTTTCAGATTTTGCATATTCTTCTTCCGCTTGCTCAATAGATAATGGATTTTCACCTACATTTTGAATCCATTTCTTTAAAAAAGTTGCAGGTAATTCAAATTTTGTGTTTTCGATTAAATTTTCGATTACATCATTTAAGAATTTTTGATCCGCTTGTTGTGCAAATTGTGCTTCAGCATCTTCTTTGATTTTAGCTTTAACCTCATCAATTGAAGTTACAACACCTTCACCAAACAACTTGTCAAATAATTCTTGATTCAATTCAGCTTTTTCAATTGCATTAATTTCTTCAATCGTGAAAGCAACTTCGACATCTAATCCGTGAACATCATCGTGATCTACTTTCAAATAATCCATTAACTTGTGATCATCATCAAATAAACCTTTTGTATCTAAAGATACAACATCCCCTACTTTTTTTCCGATAAATTTCTTTGCAACTTTTTTGTCGTTAAAAATATCTAAAGTAATTACAGTTGAATTGTTAATTCCTTTTTCTTCATTTGTAAAAGTTCCACGAATATTATCATCTTCAGAAACTTTATCTTGAGGAATCATTTTACCATATTGCTTTTGAATACGCTCAACTTGTTCGTTTAACATTTTATCATCAGCTTCGATTTCAAATTTAGTTACTTTACTTTTAGCTGCTAAATCAACTGAAAATTCGGGAGCTAAACCTAATTCAAATTCGAAAGTAAAATCGTCTTTATCCCAGTTAAAATCTTCTGTAATTTTTGGAAGAGGATTTCCTAAAATATCTAATTTCTCTTCTACTAAGTAATCGTTTAAAGACGTTTGTAATAATTTGTTTACCTCATCTACTAAAACCGCTTTTCCGTATTGTTTTTGAATTAAGCTCATAGGAACTTGACCTTTTCTAAAACCTGGAATATTAGCATTTTTTCTATAATCTGCTAATACTTTTTCTACATTATCAGCATAATCCTTTTTAGAAATTGCAACTGTTACTACTGCATTCAATGCATCAACCTGCTCTCTTGAAATGTTCATTATATATTTAATTTAATGTCATAAAATTTGGGTTGCAAAATTATACAATTTTTACAACCCAAACAAGTTTTTAATTTATTGATGTTCAGAATACTAAAATTTATTTCTCATCAACCAACATTTTATTTAAAATTGATTGTGCAATTGAAAGTATTATACTAAAAATCAAAGCACTCCAAAATCCTGAAACTCTAAATCCATCTACAAAGTAATCCCCCAACATAATTATCACAGCATTAATTACCAAAAGAAATAACCCTAAAGTAATTATAGTTGCTGGTATAGTTAAAAAAACCAAAATTGGCTTTACAAACACATTTAACAATCCTAAAACAACAGCAACAATTAAAGCTGTGGTAAAATTATCAACTGATATTCCTGGTAAAAAATGTGAAATAACGACAACCAGTACCGTTGTAATTAAAAGTTTAATCAACATATTCATATCAAATATTTTTTATTTATTTAAATATAATAAAAAAGACACCAAATTTGGTGTCTTTTTATAATTTTTATATTCAACATGATTAGTTAGAACCAACAATTTGAGTTCCTGGATAATCATTAACATATTTTAATGGCAAATTAGCTTTATAGTAACCATTAATTGTATTAATAAAAGCATTTGCTATAACAGCATATCCTCTAGCATTTGGATGAACACCATCTAAAGAGAACAATACAGCTCCTTCAGTTGCGATACCACTAAAATAATTTGCCGTATATAACTGACCCGTTTCAATTCTTAATCCAGTTACTAATTGATTCATTAATGCATTTGCATCTATAACAGCAATATCATTAATATTAGCAATACTAACAATGCTGTTATTATAAGCAGCTGTAGCATTAGCAACTTTTGTTTTTTCAGCATCTGTTAAAACCCATTGATTTTCCATTGGATATGTAACACCATTTACTACCGCTCCAAATCCAACCAAAACTGGGTTTGCTACAGCAGTACTATTATTTGTTCCAATAACAGATGAAGCTGGCAACACTACTAAGTCAGCAGCTGTTGTTTGTCTAGCTTTTCCAAATGTAGCACCTAAAACATCAGCTTGAGCCATAGGTACACCTTGCATTTGCAATGCTCCTGAAATTTGAGCAGATCTATCGATTGCATCAGCATCATAGATTAATATTGGGTTTGCCGATGTCGCAGACAATGGATTAACTCTATTAGGCTCTCCAAATGCGGTAAAAATTGCATCTAAATTATTATATAAAGATGCATTAATCATATCAATATTAGCCTGACCACCTAAAGCCGTAGGAGACAATGGTGCGAAAGGAACAGTTGTAAAATAGGGAATTGACGTAACACTTGGAATTGTAGCAACAACACCTTTTGCACCTCCTGAAGTTAACGTTCCGATAATTGTAGAGTAAACACCTGCAAATGCTGTAGGATCAGTAATATCGTTTGGTCCATAACCAGCAACATTAGCATCACCAGTTCTATCTACACCAGAACCTCCAGATGTTGCATACGATAAAACATCATTTGCTCCAATCCAACAAGTAAAAAATGTAGGATTTAAAGACATTGCATCTCCTAAAACAGTAGCAGATGAAGATGAAGCATGACGAACAAAATAAGGGTTTGCCGTCCCTACAGCAACTCCACCAACATTACCATACGTATTAGAAAGCAAGTGAAAAGACTTTGCTCCTGGAACACCCATATTATTTACAGCACCAGCTGTAATATTTGAAACTTCAATTGATGACGAACCTACTAAATTTTCCGGACCACCTTGTGAAGCATCAATTACTAATCTGGTAGAACCAATTGGTATACCTCCTAAAGTTAATCCTCCTAAATTATCAACATCATCTGCATATGAAGGTTGTGTAAAACTTCCACCACCAACTAATGAAAACTGTTGTGCTAACATATTAGGGTATGAATTCATTTGGCCAGACTTATAAACAGTTCCGTCCATATAACCAGCAGTCAATGAATTCCCAATTGCAACATATGACGTAAAGTTAGCTTCTCCTGATGAGTAATTAGCGTCTACTGAATTTTCAAATTCTGGTTCACATGAAGCGAATCCAGCTGCTAAAACCGCTAAGTATATAAATTTATTTTTCATTTTCCTTTTTTTTAAATTAGAAACCGTAAGTTATACCTATACCTGGTGAAAATACAACAGATTTGTATGTTCCTCCAAAATCAGGATTTGCTTGCCCTGTAATAGGATCTGTTGAATGATTATAAGAATTGTCAATTTCATCAAAATGGATATACAAGAATGATGCATCTATTCCTAATTTATCACTTAACTGATAAGTTAAACCTCCAGTAAATGCATTTGAATCATTTCTAGGAGTTTCAGGTGCAAAATAACCATCTTGAACCGGACTCTCGTCAAAATAATATCCAGCTCTGAAAGTAAATTTATCGTTTGCTTTATATTGTGTACCTACTCTATATGTAGAAGAATTTTTATAATTTCTTGGATTTGAAGAAGAACTTCCATTTGCAAAAGCAATATCTAAAGACTTATAAGCATTCCACATAGTATAGTTATAATCAAAAGCAACTAACCATTTATCGGTTAACTGAACAGACAATCCAGTAGTTAACTCCGCTGGTAATGGTAAATCAGCATCAAATTGAGTATCTTGCAATAAAGCTTGCGCATAATCAGGCACATCACTGTATGTAGCTTCACCTCCACGAGCTTCCATTGTAATCTCAGAACGATAGTTCATACCTAAACGAACAGACTTACATGGATTAACCATCATACCGATGTTATACCCCCATGCATTAATTCCTTTAGCATCTAAAGTTACATTTGAGTTTTGTAAAACTCCTCCTTGGTATTGTAAATTTCTATTGAATTCTACACTTCCAGTAGCGTAAATTGGACCACCACCAACACTAAAATGCTCTCCTAATCTAACAGAAACTGTTGGCTGAACAAATATTGCTTTTAAATCGATATTATTAACTAAGTGAGAACCTTCCCAACCTTTATCCCATTCAACAGCACTACCATAAGGTGTATATACAGCTAAACCAGCTGTTAACCAATCTGTCAATCTATATGTTGCATAAACACTAAATGGTGTACCAAAATTTTCAGTCGTTGCCTCCCAATTATATTGAGAATTTTGAAATTTAGTTTTAGCAAATAGTCCATTAGCACCAATAGACACATTAAACTTCTTGTCTAAGTAAGCCATACCTGCTGGATTAAAAAAAGCAACCTCAGCACTATTTACTACAGCAACACCAGTATGCCCCATAGCTAATTGCTTTTGACCTTGAATAGCTACTCTATATCCTCCTGCAAACATAGAACTTCCTGCCAATGCCATAAGCGTTAAAGAAAGTAATTTTCTCATAATAGTTTAAAATGTTAGTTTATTTCTTTGTTAAAATTTACCCAAATTTATAATAAAATATGGAATTAACAATTTTTTGACCTAATTTATTATGCATTCATAATAAATTTTAGTTATTTTTTTAAAAATACAATTACTTCTTTGTAGAAATCGTCAGGATTTTCAGCATGTAACCAATGCCCCGCATTTGAAATTGTCTTTATTTTTACATTTGGAAAATGATGTTGAATTACCAAAAAGTCTTCATCTAAAATATAATTTGACTTTTCACCTCTCAAAAACAATGCAGGTTTAAGAAATTTACTTTCAGAAGACAATGCCTTACCTACTTCTTGTATTTTTTCATTAAAAACTTCTAAATTAAATCTAAAAGCTAATTCGTCAGAATTCTTCCAGTACAAACTTTTCAATAAAAATTGGCGCGTTCCAAAATCTTTTATACTTTCTTTTAAAATCTCTTCAATCTCTTTTCGGGATGGCTTTTTTGAAAAATCAACACTATTTAATGCTTTTAAAATTAACTGATGATGAGGTGCGTAATATTTCGGACCAATATCGGCTACAATTAATTTATTTACTAATTCGGGTTTTTCGCTTACAACTTGCATTGCAATTTTTCCACCCATAGAATGTCCCAAAAGAATAATGTCATTTAAATTATTTTGTTCACAATAATAAACAACATCTTGTGCCATTACTTCATATGAAAAATCTTCTGAATGAAAACTTCTACCGTGATTACGCATATCTAACATATGAACTTCAAATCCTTCCTCAGCAAATTGACCACCTAAAGTTTTCCAGTTATCAGACATACCTAAAAAACCATGAAGAATTAAAAAAGGCTTTCCTTTGCCTTCAATTTTAGAATACAGCAACTCCATTATTTTAATTTTTGCAAATACATATTCACCACATTTTCTAAACCTAAATATATAGCTTCGGAAATAAGTGCATGACCAATTGAAACTTCCAACAAACCCGGAATATTATCTTTAAAGAATTTAATATTATCTAAGCTTAAATCGTGTCCTGCATTTATTCCTAAGTCTAATTCGTTTGCTCTAATAGCAGCATCAATATATGGCTGAATTCCCTTTTGGTTTCCTAATCCAAATTCATGAGCAAAACTTTCAGTATACAATTCAATTCTATCTGTACCTGTTTCTTTTGCTCCTTCAACCATTTGAGTTATTGGATCAACAAAAATTGATGTCCTAATATTATTTCGTTTAAACTCTGAAATTACTTCCTTTAAATATGCTTTATTTTTAATAGTATCCCAACCCGCATTTGAAGTTAATGCTCCAATAGCATCAGGTACTAAAGTAACTTGTGTTGGTTTACATTCTAGCACCAAATCAATAAAATTATGTTGTGGATTTCCTTCAATATTATATTCTGTATATACTACCGATGTTAAATCACGAGCATCTTGATAACGAATATGTCTTTCATCTGGCCTTGGATGAACCGTAACTCCTTGAGCTCCAAATTTTTGAACATCTTCTGCAACTTTTAATAAATTAGGTACATTACCGCCACGAGCATTTCTAAGGGTAGCAATTTTATTGATATTAACTGATAATTTTGTCATTTTAATTAGATTTCTTTACAAAAATACAAAGTAAAACTAGCATAAATAGACGAATTTTGATTATTTTGCATAAAAATTACAAGCTTACATGCACACACTTTTCGATTATATTAACAAAGATATTAAACCCTTAGATGCTAGCGAGACAATTGCAAACGCACAAGATTTCTTTTTGGATTTAAATTACAGTCATTTCCCTGTTGTCGAAAAAGGTGTTTTCATTGGAAGCTTAAGTAAAGACGATGCTGAATTATTAGACTCTAGGACTTTAATTCAAGACAACAAATATGAACTTGAAAGGTTTTATGTACGCTCATCTATGATATGGCTTGATGTTTTAGAGGTATTTGCTCAAAATGAAACTAACATTGTCCCTGTTTTAAGTGATAAAAATTCTTACCTTGGATATTATGAACTAGAAGATGTAGTTCGCTTTTTTCACGAAACCCCTTTCTTAAAAGAGGATGGTGGAATTTTAATTATTCGCAAAGACATCACAAATTACTCAATGGGGCAAATCACGCAAATTGTTGAAAGCAACAACGCTCGACTTTTAGGATTATTTGTTTCAAAAGTAGATGGAGATTATGTTGAAGTAACTGTTAAAACTAGCCAAAGCAGCTTAAATGATATTATTCAAACATTTAGACGATACGAATACGAAATAATTTCAGAACACCAAGAAGATTCTTATCTTCAAAATTTAAAAGAAAGATCTGATTATTTAGATAAATATCTCAACATTTAATTTCGCTCTTATGAAGTTCGCCATTTTTGGTCAATATTATCAGAACAATACAGATGAGATTGTTGAAAAAGTAATTACTTTTCTGAACAACAAAGGTTTTGAAGTTGTTGTGGAAAAACAATTCTATTGTCATCTGAAAATAAAGGATAAATTTCCTGCAGATACTTTTAGTAATCATAAAGAACTTGAAGAAGGAATTATTGCTTTAATAAGTATTGGAGGTGATGGAACAATTTTAAGGGCTGTTACGTATGTTCGAGACAAAAACATACCCATTGTAGGTATTAATGCAGGAAGATTAGGTTTTTTAGCAACCGTTCAAATTGAAAACATTGAAGAGTTTTTAAATGAAGTAATAAATGGAAATTATAAAATTTCCAAACGTTCATTATTAAGTCTAAGATGTGAACCTAAAAACCCTGATTTGATTGATTTAAATTTTGCACTTAATGAAGTTACTGTTTCTAGAAAAGATACAACTTCTATGATTACAATTGAAACGTTTCTTGACAACGAATATTTATCTTCTTATTGGGCTGACGGTTTAATTATTTCAACACCCACAGGTTCAACAGGTTATTCATTAAGTTGTGGCGGACCTATTTTAACACCTGAAGTAAATAGTTTAGTTATTACACCAATAGCTCCTCATAATTTAAATGCAAGACCTTTAGTTATTCCAGACAATACTGAGATAAAGTTAACGGTATCAGGTAGAGAAAATGAATATTTAGTTTCTTTAGACTCCAGAATAACATCTGTAAATAACGAAACAACCTTATTTATTAAAAAATCTAATTTTCAAATTAATCTAATTGAATTTAACAAAGAAGGCTTTTTACCTACGATAAGAAAAAAATTACTTTGGGGAGAAGATAGAAGAAATTAAGCCCATTTTATACCACACTTTTCATTTTTGCGTTTTTAAAATAAAATCATTATAAAATATGGATAAGAAATCTATATTATTATATTTGCAAACTATTTTAAAAATGAGGTATTTTTTCCTTTACATATTACTGGTTGTTAACGTCTTTAGCGCTAAGTCACAAATACATGAATTAGGTCTTTTTGCTGGAGGCGCAAATTACATAGGAGATATTGGTCCGACAGATTACATAAAACCTAATGAACCAGCCATAGGTTTTATATACAAATGGAATCGAAGCACCAGGCATGCTTGGCGTTTTTCTTATACGTTTGGAAAATTATCATCAAGAGATATAGATAGCGATGTACCAAGTAGAAATCTCAGAGGTTTTTCTTTTGAAAACACCATACATGATTTTTCTGCTGGTTTAGAGTTTAATTTTTTTGAATATAACTTGCATGAGTCGGGAACTCAATTTACCCCTTATGTTTACACAGGAGTAAGTTATTTTATTTATAACGAATTATACATAATAAATAAAGAGAGTGAAATTGATTATAGGCATAGTAATTTTGCAATTCCTATGATTGTAGGATTAAAATCAAGAATCGTAAACAATTTAATTTTAGGTGCAGAAATTGGAGTTCGATGGACTCTTACTGATAACCTTGATGGAAGTAATCCAAAAAATGATGATTTCGAATCATTACGCTTTGGAAACCTTAATAGTAATGATTGGTATGTATTTACTGGGCTAACCCTTACTTATACATTTGGACAAAATCCTTGTTTCTGCGCAGAATAAAAATGGAATTAAAAAGTCAAATAAATATTAAAACCTTACCCAAGCACCTTGCCATAATAATGGACGGAAATGGTCGTTGGGCAAAAAAACAAGGCTTATTACGAACATTAGGCCATGAAAAAGGGACAAAATCTGTACGAGTTGTTGTTGAGACTTGTGCAAGATTAGGTATTGAAAATTTGACATTATATGCTTTTTCTACGGAGAATTGGAACAGACCAAAGTTTGAAGTCGATACTTTAATGAAGCTTTTAATTTCCTCTTTAAAGAAAGAATTAAAGACATTAAAGGATAATGATATCCGTTTAAATGCAATAGGGAATTTAACAAATTTACCTGCAAAAGTTCAACAAGAATTAGAAGAAGTAATTTCAAAAACAGCCGAAAACAAAAGGATGACATTAACTTTAGCCTTAAGCTACGGCTCTAGAGATGAAATCGTTAAAGCTGTTAAAAAAATTAGTGATAAAGTTAAAAATAATATAATTTCTATTGAAGCTATTGACGATACAATTATTAATCAGCATCTTTACACCCATAACTTACCAGATGTAGACTTAGTAATTAGAACAAGTGGTGAGCATAGGATTAGCAATTTTTTATTATGGCAAATAGCATATGCAGAATTTTATTTTACAGATGTGTTATGGCCAGATTTTGATGAAAATAATTTATATGAAGCCATCATTAGCTATCAAAATAGAGAGAGAAGATTTGGAAAAACAAGTGAACAACTTTAGTATTTACAGAATGTTTAAAAATAGTTTAAAATTACTATTAGCCTTATTAATTTTAGGATATAGCAATACAATAATAGCCCAAGACATAAAACTTGAAAACGGTAAGCAATATATTTTAGCCGACGTTGAAGTAACCGGAAAGTTTCAATATAGTGAACAAACAGTAGTAACATTTACTGGACTTGAAAAAGGGCAAAAAATAATTGTTCCTGGCTCTGATATTAGTGCGGCTATTAAAAAGCTATGGAAGTTAGGATTATTTAGAGACGTAAACTTTTATGTAAATAAAATCCAAGGTGATAGTATTTTCTTGGAATTAAATCTTCATGAATTACCTAAACTTTCTGATGTAAAAATCCAAGGAATTAAAAAAGGAAAAGCAGAAGATTTACTTAAAGAAACAGATCTTAAAAAAGGTAAAATTGTAAATGAAAATTTAATTACCACCACAAAAAATTATATCGAAAACAAATATAGAAAGGATGGTTATTACAACTCTAAAGTTATGATAACTACCATTCCTGACTCTACAGACACAGAAGTTAAAATGCTTGTTAGCATTGACAGAGGTGATAAAGTAAAAGTTAAATCGATTCATTTTAATGGTAATGAGCAACTTTCAGATTCTAAACTCAAGAAAGCTTTTAAAAACACAAAAGAACGCAGTGTTTTCAGAATTTTTAAACGCTCAAAATACATTAAGGATAAGTACAAAGAAGACTTAACAGCCGTTATTGAAAAATATAAAGAAAATGGATACAGAGATGCTAGAGTAACATCTGACTCTGTGACTTATGACAATAAAAATAATACAATTGCTATTAAAGTAAACTTAGAAGAAGGTAAAAAATATTATTTCGGAAATATTCGTTTTATAGGAAATACTGTATACAACGAAAGGCAATTAAATCAGCTTTTAGGAATTAAAAAAGGTGATGTTTATAATGGCGTTTTACTTCAAAAAAGAATTGCCGACAATTCTAAGCCAGATGGTGAAGATATCACGAATTTATATCAAAACAATGGCTATTTATTTT
Organism: Flavobacterium okayamense; assembly: GCF_019702945.1. Taxonomy (NCBI): domain Bacteria; kingdom Pseudomonadati; phylum Bacteroidota; class Flavobacteriia; order Flavobacteriales; family Flavobacteriaceae; genus Flavobacterium; species Flavobacterium okayamense. The sequence goes on along the minus strand of NZ_AP024749.1, from coordinate 1,161,063 downwards.
CAACAATAAACCCAGTTGAAGTTAAAACTTACAACGATACAATTGACTTTGAAATAAGAATTACAGAAGGTCCAATTGCTTATTTTAATAAAATAACCGTTGTAGGAAATGACAGAACTAATGACCATGTAATTTATCGTGAGTTAAGAACAAAACCAGGTCAAAAATATAGTAAAGAGCTTTTAGTTCGTTCAATCAGAGAAATTGGTCAACTAGGATTTTTCGATGCAGAAAACATTAAACCTGATTTTAAAAATGTAGACCCTCAAGCTGGGACAGTCGATATTGAATATAATGTTGTTGAAAAAGGTTCAAGTCAAATTCAACTTCAAGGTGGTTACGGTGGAGGAGGCTTTATTGGAACATTAGGGCTTTCTTTTAATAACTTTTCAGCAAGAAATATATTTAACAAGGATGCTTATAAACCTCTTCCTATGGGAGATGGTCAAAAATTAGCTCTACAACTACAAGGAAGTTCATACTTCCAAACGTACAGTTTATCATTTACTGAACCTTGGTTGGGAGGTAAAAAACCAATAAACTTTTTTGCTTCATTATCTCACAGTAAGCAGTTTTTATATAATTATTCTACAAGAGATGTAACAAGAGATCAAAGTTTTAATATTACATCACTATCAGCAGGTGTTGCCAAAAGATTAAAAGTTCCAGATGATTATTTTACACTTTCTACAAGTGCATCTTTTCAATATTATGATTTAAATAATTATAATACTGGTCTATTCACTTTTGGTGATGGTGCCTCAAGAAACTTAGCATTTACAGTTGGTTTAAGCAGAAACAGTAAAGGTAGCAATCCTATTTACCCAACTTATGGGTCTGAGTTCAGTATAACAACTAAATTTACTTTACCTTATTCATTATTTAATGGAATTGATTATGGGGATTTAAAAAATGATCCTAGTTATAAAGTGTTCTATCAAGGACCTGGATATTTTAATTCAAATAATAACTGGGTTCCAAATAATTCTTATTTAGCTGAAAATGGAGATGCAGTGGCAGACCCAAATGATGCCGCATTAAATAGAGCAAAATACGACCAAAAAAGATTTAATTGGTTAGAATATTACAAAGTAAAATTCAAAGCAGATTGGTATACAAGAGTTTATGATAAATTTGTACTAAGAACTTTAGGAGAATTCGGCTTCATGGGGGCTTACAATAGTGAAAGAGGAGTTGTTCCATTTGAACGTTTTTATGTTGGTGGAGATGGTTTAGCAAACTTTTCTTTAGATGGTAGAGAAAATGTTCAGTTAAGAGGTTATCCTAACAATTCATTGTCTACTACTGATGGTGGTACAATTTACAATAAGTTTTCAGTTGAGCTTAGATACCCTATCACGCTTGCTCCAGCTGCATCTATTTATGGATTATCATTTTTAGAGGCAGGAGCTGCTTTTAATGATTTTCAAGAATTCAACCCATTTAATTTACAACGTTCTGCAGGATTCGGATTACGTGTATTTATGCCTGCTTTTGGATTACTAGGAATAGATTTTGCTCATGGATTTGATAATGTTCCAGGAACTGGAATTAAAAGTGGATGGCAAACACACTTTATTATAGGACAACAATTTTAAAAAATATCCGTTTTTAATATGCACAAGGAACTCATAAATATTTATTATCTTTCGAAAATTTTGGAAAGATTTTGTTCCACCCAATTTTAAAAACATACACATGAGAAAAATTCTTCTTTCTATTATTCTATTGGTAACTACTTTATCCTTTTCTCAAAGTAGAGGAGTACGTATTGGGTATATTGACATGAATTATATTTTAGACAAAGTACCTGATTATGCTGAAGCTAAAAATCAACTTGATCAAAAAGTTGTTAAATGGAGACAAGAAATTGAAATTAAAAAAGGTGAAATCACAAAACTAAAAGACGCTTTACAAGCTGAACGTTCCCTTTTAACAAAAGAGCTTATAGAAGAAAGAGAAGAAGAGATTGCTTTTGAAGAAAAAGAATTGTTAGACTACCAAGAAAAAAGATTTGGGCCAAAAGGTGACTTAATTATTCAAAAAAGCACTTTAGTTAAGCCAATTCAAGATCAAATTTTCACAATCATACAAGATATTGCTGATAAGAAAAAATACGATTTTATCTTTGACAAATCTTCAGATTTAACTATGCTATTCGCAGCACAAAGACATGATATTAGCGATCAAGTCATACGTGCTTTAACTAGAGCTGAAAAGAGAGAACAATTATCTAAAAAACAGTTAAAAGAGCAAGATGCCAAAGAAGCTTTGGAAGATATGCAAGATGAAAATCCAGATTTAGCAGAGAGACAACGTATTTTAGATGAAAGAAAAGCTGCAAGAGAAAAGTTAATGGCTGAAAAAAAAGCACAACGCGATAGTTTAGTAGCACAACGTAAAAGAGCAGCTGAAGAAAAAAGAAAGAAAACTCTTGAAGAAAGGGAAGCTAAAAAAAATGGCACGGTAATTGAAAATGATACTAAAGAAACTGAAATTAAAGAATCAGATAAAAAGGATAATAATGATTTAGAAAGTGGTTCTAAAGAACTTTCAGTTGAAGAAAAAAGAAAGCAAATAGAAGAAGAGCGTAAGAAAAAATTAGAAGAACGCAAAAAAGCATTAGAAGAAAAAAGAAAAAAAATTCTTGAAGAAAGAGAAGCTGCAAAAAAAGCCAAAGAAGAAGAAAAAGAGAGTGAATAAATTTTTTTAAAACCCAATTAATTATTTAATAAACATGAAACAATTAAAAACTTTAGTTATTGCATTAGTTTTATTTGTAGGATCGCAAATGTCAGCTCAAACAAAAGTAGCACATATTGATGTTCAAGCTTTAATGTCGAATATGCCAGAGATGAAGACTGCACAATCGCAGTTAAAAACGATTCAAGACAATTACGACAAAGAATATAAAACTATGGTACAAGAGTACCAAACTAAATTGCAAAAATACGAGCAAGAAGCTCCAACAGCAGGCGAAGCTGTAAATGAATCTCGTTCAAAAGAAATGCAAGATATGGGTAATCGTATTCAGCAATACCAACAAAGTGCTGCAAAAGAGTTACAACAAAAAGAAATGGATTTATTAAAACCTATTTTAGAAAAAGCTCAAGCTGCTATTCAAAAAGTTGCTGCGGCAAAAGGTTTTAATTATGTATTAGACGCAACTACAGGAAGCGGAGTTCTTGTTGCAAATGGAACTGATTTATTAGCTGACGTTAAAAAAGAATTAGGATTCTAATATTTTAAAAAAACATTTTAGAGCTGTCCAGTTTATACATATAAATTGGACAGTTTTTTTTTACATTTGTGTATGTCAAATGAAAATCCAATTGGACTATTCGATTCTGGTGTAGGAGGTACATCAATTTGGAGAGAGATACACACTCTTTTACCAAATGAAAATACAATTTACTTGGCTGATAGTAAAAACGCTCCTTATGGCGTTAAATCAAAAGATGAAATAATTGAATTGTCTTTCAAAAATACAGAATTTCTTTTAGAACAAAATTGTAAAATTATAGTAGTAGCTTGTAATACAGCTACTACAAATGCTATTCAAGAATTACGACAAAAATACAATGTTCCATTTATAGGGATTGAACCAGCTATTAAACCAGCTGCAAATCAATCAAAAACACATAAAATCGGAATACTCGCTACTAAAGGTACTTTAAACAGTGAACTTTTTCATGAAAAAGCTAAAAACTTTACAGATGTAAATATTATTGAGCAAATTGGACATGGATTAGTTCAACTCATTGAAGAAGGAAGCATCAATTCACCAGAGATGACTGAATTACTTGAAAGTTACCTTGAGCCCATGATCAAACAAAATATTGACTATTTAGTATTAGGTTGCAGTCATTATCCTTACTTAATTCCACAAATTGAAAAAATCTTACCTCAAAACATTAAAATTATTGATTCGGGAGAAGCAGTTGCAAAACAAACAAAAAGTATTTTAGATCAAAAGGGATTATTAAAAAATTCTACTAATAGTACTCAATTCTTTTATACAAATGTTAACCCTACTGTATTACAAAATATCCTTGGTTCAAATAAAAATGTAAATTATTTAGATTTCTAGATTAATCTTCATTTTTAAACCAGGAAGAATACATAATATAATTGTTTGAAATTCGTTCAATTTCACCTGCAAAATCACTTGCGTTTAACTCTTTTACTTTTTTGGCTGGTATTCCTGCATAAATTGTTCCACTCTCTACAATAGTATTTTGAGTAACAACTGATCCAGCTGCAACAATTGAATTACTTTCTACAATACATCCATCCATAACAATTGCACCCATACCAATCAAAACGTTATTATGAATTGTACAACCATGAACTATTGCATTATGTCCAATAGACACATTATTTCCTATTATTGTTGCATGCTTTAGATACGTACAATGAATTACTGCACCATCTTGAATGTTAACTTTATTTCCTATTGTAATTTTATTTACATCTCCTCTTACTACTGCATTAAACCAAACACTACAATTTTCTCCTAGAGATACATTCCCAACAATTGTTGCATTTTCAGCTACATAACAATCTGATGGTATTTTTGGGGAACTACCATTTACTTTCTTTATGATCATAATAAATATTTAAAAAAAATGTCCCGAAAAAAATCGGGACAAAGTATAATAATAAATTATTTTCTTAGTTAACAGCAGGACAATTACAATCCCATGCATTATCTTTACAAAATACGTCAATACCTAAAGTCAATTGATGAAACCCTCCATTGTCAAACTTAATATCTCCTAAAATATGAGAATAAGTATATGCAAACATAAACTTTTTATAATTTAAACCAACTATTGGAGAAATCCATTGTAATTTTTGCTCCTTTACTTCTTCACCATTCAAATATTCAGCACCATCAAAACTTCTTCTGTATGATATACCTCCCCATAAACGGCCAAAATCCATTGCTTTATATACTTTTAAGTTTAAGTCAATAGCTTTTTCAGTGGTTTCTTGAGTGTATTGAAACATTAATGAAGGTTCAAATAATAATCTATCAGCATCACCAAAAACAGCACCAGCACTCCAAAGAATTTTTCTTAAGTTGTCAGATTCAAAACCTTCAGTATAAATCTCTCTACGGTTAGCTAAAAAGTTTTTAATTGTTACATGAGTAAAAAAGTCCATATAATGATATGAAGCTCCTAAATCAACATTAAAATAATTATATTTTTGATAAATACCCCCAAATACAACTGGGTCAAATGTAGTAAATTCGGTTTCATCTAATTGGCTTTGAACAAATCCTGCACTTAAACCAAATGACAATTGATTTAAATCAATCGTATTCCTTGAAAAACGAATATGATGTGCATAAGTTATTTTTGCTCCTTTTTGTGAATGATAACCATTTTTATCATTAAAGGCAATAATCCCCAATCCTGAAACACCATCTTCTCCTACAGAAGTATTAAAGCTTAAAGTTTGTAAAGCGGGAGCATCTTCTTGCCCTAACCATTGTTGACGAGCTGTTAATCTTACTTTACCACAATTTGCAGCTCCGGCCATTGAAGGGTGTATTAAATAATAATTATCTGATAAATAATCCGTATACACAGCAATACCTTCTTGTGCAAAAGTGAATTGAAACTGAATAAACGCTAAAACTAAACTAATTTTTAAAAACTTCATTCTTAAATTTTATATTTTAAATTCAGGACCTTTTTTTGGAAATTTCTCAAAGATATAAATTTTTACTTTACAACCATCTTTCTTTAAAAATTTATCTCTTCATTGCGAAGTGTGCTTTAAACTCTTTAGCTACTCCGTTTTCCATATATTCTAAACTAAACCAGTAATCTGTCGATGGTAATTGCTCACCATTATACGTTCCATCCCAACCCGGTCCTACTGTACTTAATTGCTTGATTAACTTACCGTATCTATCAAAAATGTACAACTTCGCCTCTGGTTGGTTTAAACCTATTATATTCCATGTATCATTATATCCATCTCCATTTGGTGTAAAGAAGTTTGGATAATCTATCACCAATACTGTCTCTTGTAAATAAGTACACCCTTGTGAATCGATAACCGTAATAACATGTTCTCCTGCACTTACTCCTGTAAACACATTCGATTCTTGGAATGCTCCACCATCTATCTGATACAATAACATACCATTTCCTCCTGTTACCGTAACAACAACTGTTGCGTTATCATTAAATGCATCAGTTACCGTTGTGATAAAACTTGTCGCTGGATTGGTCTCTATTACACTTACTGTGTTTGAAGTACCCTCACATGAAGTGTCCGTTGAACTTAAATCTCTTACCACTACATAATAACTACCCGCTACAGCTACCTCTAAACTTGGAACTCCTGTTATTGCAATAGGATTAACTGGATCTGATGACTCATACCATGTATACTGATAATTTGTCCCTGGTAATCCTTCAACTGTTAACCAATACGTTTGGAAAACTGTTCCTATATCATTAACACATATCGCACCATCTGTTAAAACCGGTTGTGGATTAGGATTTACATAAACCGTAAAGTCTCTATACTCTCCATCACATCCATTTAATGTAGCCCAAATGCGGTAAACCACATAACCTTGAACATAGGAATCTGTTAATGTTAAAACATCCTCTATTAATAATGGCTCCGGTAATGGTCCGCCTGAACTATATCCCGTTACATTATAATAATCTACAACATCATATATCAATTCTGTCCCCGCTACAAATGGATCTGAAGTGATACTCATCGGCGTAGCTTCTCCATCACATATGTAATATTCTGGTAATCCGTTTGGAACTCCCGGAATAGGATTAACAGTAATTACTTCACTCACTACTGTCGCTCCTGGACATCCATCTCTATAAGGTGTAAACTCAACTTCTATTGTTCCTGATAATCCAGGTGTAGAGTTCTCTAATACTAACATTAATGTACCTGTAGTTATCGTTCCACTTGTAACGCCTCCCACAACAGTAACTCCGGTATTATTTATTACCGACCAATCGTAAGTCGTTCCTCCTAAATTACTCGTTACAGTAAAAGTAACTTCATTGCCTGAACAAATCGTATTCTGATCTACTGAAACAGAACTTATAACCGGATTTGGATTGATTCGAACTGGTACTTGTATCGCATCTCCTGAACAGCCATTAGCAAAAGGGGTAATTGTTATCGTAATATCGCCTATCTGATCCGAATTTATTAATGATAAAACTTGATCTAATGTACTTTGATCTCCATTACTAGGATAAGTAACATTATTGCTAGAAGCCGTATACGTTAAGGTAGTACCCGCTACATTACTTGTCCAGTCTACATGTAAAAACTCTCCATCACATAAAGTTATTGGCAATGGATTATTTATTGTTAATACAGGTTTTTCAATAATAGTTACTGTAGCTGTTGTTGGTATTGCACATTGTCCAGCATCAGGAGTGAAAGTATACATCATTGTTTGTGTATTATCAAAAGCTGGAGACCAACTTCCTGTAATACCATTTGTTGATGTTGTCGGTAATGAATATCCACTTCCTTCACAAATATCTGGCATTGGATCAAAAGTCGGTAATACTCCATTTGTTATTTCAATACTACCGCTTTCCATATCACTCGAACAACCTCCTGTTGTAGTAACTGAATAATTATATACGCCAACTAAATCTGTAGGCGTTCCTGAAATAGTAACTATATTACCGTTGATGGTGTAAGTTATACCTGCTGGTAAACCTGCAACAATAACTCCAGTGGCTCCATTAGATAATTCATACTCTATAGTTGAGATAGCTGTACCTTGACATAACTCTTGATCTGTTGTTGTAATATCAGTCATTAAAGTTATTTCAGCATCAGGATTGACTGTAATTGTAACCACACTCGTATCATCTATACATGGCGCTACGCCTGTTAGTGTATACTCAAATGTTGAAGTCGTTGCTCCAGGTGCTGGTGTATACGTTCCTGCTACTGCATCAAATACTCCTCCTGTTCCTGAAGTTTGTGTCCAAACACCTCCTGCTTGCTCACCTGATATTAAAGCATATAAATCAATCACTGCTGTATCACTCTCACAAACTGTGATAGCCCCATCTAATCCTGCATCGGGCTGTGCGTTAATGTTTATCGTAACTACGCTTGTATCATCTATACATGGCGCTACACCTGTTAGTGTATATTCAAATGTTGATGTCGTTGCCCCTGAAGCTGGCGTATAAGTTCCTGCTGCTGCATCGAACACTCCTCCTGTTCCTGAGGTCTGTGTCCAAACTCCTCCTGTTTGCGCTCCTGTAAGTAAAGCAAATAAATTAATTGTTGTTGTATCGTTATCACAAACTGTTGTGTTTCCGTCTAATCCAGCATCGGGTTGTGCATTTATTGTTATAGTAGCTACACTTACATCGTCAATACAAGGCGCTACTCCTGTTAGTGTATATTCAAATGTAGATGATGTTGCTCCAGGTGCTGGTGTGTACGTTCCTGCTACTGCATCAAATACTCCGCCTGTTCCTGATGTTTGTGTCCAAACGCCACCTGATTGTTCTCCTGTGATTAACGAGAATAAATCAATAACATTCGTATCGTTATCACAAACTGTTGTTGCTCCATCTAACCCTGCATCAGGTTGTGCGTTGATATTTATCGTCACTACGCTTGTATCATCTATACACGGTGCTACACCTGTTAGAGTATACTCAAATGTAGATGTCGTTGCTCCTGAAGCTGGAGTATAAGTTCCTGCTGCTGCATTAAATACTCCACCTGTTCCTGAGGTCTGTGTCCAAACTCCTCCTGTTTGCGCTCCTGTAAGTAAAGTAAATAAATCAACTGTTGTTGTATCATTATCACAAACCGTTGTGTTTCCGTCTAATCCTGCGTCGGGTTGTGCTGTAATAGTAACTGTTACTATACTTGTATCATCAACACATGGTGCTACTCCTGTTAGTGTATATTCAAATGTTGATGTCGTTGCCCCTGAGGCTGGTGTATAAGTTCCTGCTGCTGCATCAAATACTCCTCCTGTTCCTGATGTCTGTGTCCAAACGCCACCTGTTTGCGCTCCTGTAAGTAAAGCAAATAAATCTATTGTTGTTGTATCACTATCACAAACCGATGTTGAACCATCTAATCCCGCATCAGGTTGTGCATTTATTGTTATAGTAGCTACACTTACATCATCAACACAAGGCGCTACTCCTGTTAGTGTATATTCAAATGTAGATGTTGTTGCTCCTGGTGCTGGTGTGTACGTTCCTGCTACTGCATTAAATACTCCACCAGTTCCTGAGGTCTGTGTCCAAACTCCTCCTGATTGTTCTCCTGTGATTAACGAGAATAAATCAATAACATTCGTATCGTTATCACATATGGTAACTCCGCCATCTAACCCTGCATCAGGTTGTGCGTTGATGTTTACGGTAACCACACTCATATCATCTACACATGGTGCTACACCTGTTAGTGTGTATTCAAATGTTGATGTCGTCGCTCCAGGTGCTGGTGTATATGTTCCTGCTGCTGCATTAAACACTCCACCTGTTCCTGAAGTCTGTGTCCAAACTCCACCTGTTTGCGCTCCTGTAAGTAAAGCAAATAAATCAACTGCTGCTGTATCGTTATCACAAATCGTTGTATTTCCGTCTAATCCAGCATCGGGTTGTGCATTTATTGTTATAGTAGCTACACTTACATCATCAATACATGGTGCTACTCCTGTTAGTGTATATTCAAATGTTGATGTCGTTGCCCCTGAAGCTGGCGTATAAGTTCCTGCTGCTGCATCAAACGTCCCACCAGTACCTGAAGTTTGTGTCCAAACGCCACCTGTTTGTTCTCCTGTGATTAACGAGAATAAATCAATAACATTCGTATCGTTATCACATATGGTAACTCCGCCATCTAACCCTGCATCAGGTTGTGCGTTGATGTTTACGGTAACCACACTCATATCATCTACACATGGTGCTACACCTGTTAGTGTGTATTCAAAAGTAGATGTAGTTGCTCCTGAAGCTGGTGTATAAGTTCCTGCTGCTGCATTAAACACTCCACCTGTTCCTGAAGTCTGTGTCCAAACTCCTCCTGTTTGCGCTCCTGTAAGTAAAGCAAACAAATCTATGGCTGTTGTATCACTATCACAAACTGTGGTAGCCCCATCTAATCCCGCGTCGGGTTGCGCATTAATTGTAACAGTTATAGCTGCTGATGCAATGGTACATCCTGGAATATCTATCGTATATGTATAAACACCTGCTGTGTCTACTGCCGGATCAAAAACTCCTGTTCCACTTGCTAAGGCTGGCGACCAAGTCCCGCCTAAATCTGGTGAACCTAATAATACTGTAAATAAATCTACAGAAGAACTAGTGCTACATAATGTTATTGAATTATCATTACCTGCATCTGGTGTTGCTGTAATAGTAACTGTAACTACACTCACATCATCCACACACGGTGGCGTACCTGTAATAGTATACTCAAATGTAGAAGTCGTGGCGCCTAACGCTGGTGTATACGTTCCTGCCCCAGCATTAAATGTACCTCCTGTTCCAGAAGTTTGGGTCCAAGTTCCACCTGTTTGTGCTCCTGTAAGCAATGAAAATAAATCTATTGCTGTTGAACTACTCTCACACGTTGTGGTAGCGCCATCTGTACCAGCATTTGCTTGAGGTACTATTGTTATTGTTGCAACACTCACATCATCTGGACATGGTGCAGCTCCAGTAATCGTATATTCAAAAGTTGAAGTCGTTGCTCCTAAAGCCGGTGTATATGTCCCAGCAGTAGCATCAAAAGTACCTCCTACACCTGATGTTTGTGTCCAAACACCACCTGTTTGTTCTCCTGATATTAATGCATACAAATCAATAACATTAGTGTCATTATCACATACTGTAGTGTTTCCATCTAACCCTGCATCTGAAGGCTCATTTACTACAATAGTAATATCGTGTGTTATGTTTGTTGCACAACCAACTGTAGAAATGGTTACAGCAAAACTACCCGTTTGAGTAGGTGTACCCGATACAGTATAAGTCCCAGCATTATAAACTCCAGTCACTCCTGTTGGAAATGAACCACTTGTAACAACAACATCTGTCGCATCTCCTCCTGCAGTGAAGATAATATCATCAAGTGCATCTGTTAAACAAATTGTTTGAGCATCTGAAGAAACAGCAGAAGTTAGTGTTAAACTACACGGTGATGCGCAATCTATTATCAATTGTAAAATCTCATCAACATTATAACATGTAGGATTACCATTATTCTCTACACGAATAAAAATATCTGTAAAACCTGGAGTATAACTCGTAGGTGTTGCTATATAATTAGAACTCCCTGTAAAAGCATCATTTATATCCTCATAAAAATAAACAACATAATCCGCTGGATTTGCAGGTGATAATAATCCCGGTATAATTGACGTTAAATCAAAAGGAGCACATCCAGAAATCGGAGGTGGTGAATTTAATATCGGCTCGGAATCGAAGAAAATCTCGATATCATCTGTTGTACAATACCCTACAATTTCAACAGTCCAAGTACCTGCTGTACAAGCAGTATACTGATTTGTTGTTGTAGTTGCTTGTAATACACCTTCCAAATACCAATTATAAGTTAATGTTCCTAAACCAGCAGTTGAAATATTTGTATTTGCAGTCATAGTGTAACATGAAATTGTAGAGCTACAGAAAAATTGATCTGGCCCCAAATCTACTTGCAAACTTTGTAAACTATTAGCTTTTAAGAAAACCGCAGAATCATAAGCATTATCACCAACATTAGCAATAGCCAATTTAAAATGATAAGTTTGACCACATTGCACAGGAGATTGAGCGGTTAGTACAGTTGTCATCCCATCGTATTGAATCAAAGTTGATCCAGCATTACTCACATAATATTGTGGATAAGAAGAACAAGTTCCAGGATTAATATTATTTATTGAAACTGGCAATGTAGTTCCGGGAATTAATGCAATATTTTGAGCACTATTAGAAAAAGGACCTGAAATTCCAGGGCCAGAAATAAAAAATCCAAAAACATCATTAAATGATGAGCAACTAAATTCTGGATATTCCTCAGAAGCAAATACATATTCAAATTCTACAGATGTACTTGACGGCACAAAGTCAAATTCTAATACTGCAGTGTTTCTAATAGTCTGAGAAATCAACATTGCTAAATCTACATCGCCAACTTGAGGAGTTGCTGATGCAGAACTTGCGTTTCCAACTTGAGATCCAGAACCAATTTGAGCAACTAAAGAATTACCTGTTGAAAGTATTACTCCTTCATCAATACCTATGTTTGCAGAAAGTCCATTTTCAAAAAAAGCAGCTTGATCTCTAACAGGGCTTCCATTATTCATTAGAACTCCATTAAATCTAACATTTGAAATTGTTACACCTGCACCACCCAATTTTTGAGTAGCTAATTGAAATGGATTGAATGTGTTATCAATTGTTACTTGACCAATAGAAAAACTCAAACAAAATAAAAAAAGAATAGTAGTTATTTTTTTCATTATAGCTGTATTTAATGAAATGTTAAATTTATGTTGTCTAAATGCAAATATAAAACGAATACCTTTTAAACTTTTATACCTTTGTAGAAACAAGTTACAAAATGCACAAAATTTCGATAAAAGTCACAAATAATCCGTCGATTGTTAAATTTGAACTAGAAAATTTCATCACAAAAGGACAAAGTTTTGAATTTAAGAACATTGACGAGACAAAAAACTCACCTTTAGCCAAACAACTTTTCTATTTACCTTTTGTTAAAACGGTATTTATTTCAAGTAATTTTATTGCAATCGAAAAATTTTCAATTGTTGAATGGGAAGATGTACAAAATGAAGTTGCTAATCAAATTGAAGAGTTCATTAAAAACGGAGGTGTTATACTTGAAGAGCCCAACTCTAAAAAGTTACCAGTAACAATTTATGGAGAAACAACTCCTAATCCTTCGGTAATGAAGTTTGTTTCAAATAAATTATTAACAAAAGTTCCTCTTGAATGTAAGAATATAGATGAAACAAAAGCTTCGCCTCTTGCTCAAGAACTTTTTAAGTTCCCTTTTATAAAAGAAGTTTTCATTGATGAAAATTATATTTCAATTACCAAATTTGAAATTGCTGATTGGGACGAAATTACTTTAGAAATAAGAACATTTATCAAAGAATTTATTGAAAATGGCAACACTGTTATAGATGAATCTCTAATTGTTGAAACAAAAAACCATGTTAAGCAACAAGAATCTTATTTTGACAATTTAGACGCTACATCACAACAGATTATAAATATTATTGAAGAATATGTAAAACCTGCAGTACAAAGTGATGGCGGTAACATTATGTTTGAATCCTTTGATAGCAATGACAAAACGGTTAAAGTTGTCTTACAAGGGGCATGTAGTGGCTGTCCATCATCTACATTTACCTTAAAAAATGGAATAGAAAATATGCTTAAACAAATGCTTAACGATAATGAACTGAGAGTTGAAGCTATCAATGGTTAACCAAAATAAAATTATAGAACAACAAAAAGGGTTGCCAAATGGCAACCCTTTTTGTTATTTAGTTAATTTAGAATTATTTTTTACTTTCAACATGATTGTTAAACTCTTGAAAAAGTTCTAACAAACTCATCGTTGCTTTAACCAAATCATTTGTTTCTAACAACAACCCGAAATACAATTTACTGTTTTTAGGACTATTTTCAGTTGTTCTGATTCGTGTAATTTGTTTCTGAATTAAATCAGAAATAGTATCTAAAACCTTTCCTTTCTCAGACAAGGCTTTATCTAAATTATCAAATTTCTTAGATCCAAATACCGTTTCAATGTCTTTAAACAATTCTAAAATTTCCAACTCAATAGTCTTTAAATCTCTTAATTGATTAAATTTTAATTGTTTATGATTGTTGTTGATATGTGAATATGCATTATTAGAAATATAACTAATAGACTGTACAATATCTTGCAAATATCCTAAGGTTAAAATATAGAACTTACTTCCTTCAACAGAAGTTTCATCTAAATTTTTGATAAAGTAGTACACATTACTTTTTAGTTCGTCTACTTGTTTTTCTAATTTCTTAACCGCCTTCTTGTTATCTTTAAGCGATGGTAAATCTTGCAAACTTAAACCTGCTACAATTCCGCTATAGATAGAATTTGTTTTACTTACAATTTTAGCAATTTGATCAGAACTTTCATTAATAACTTCATTAATAGTTACAATATCTTCTCTGTTCAATTGTTTCATTTCATCTTTTTCAATTTGTTTTGCCTTGTGAATCTGGTTACTTCTGTAGAACAAAATCGCAATTAGAATCATTAAACCGAAGAACGCATAAACCTCACCTATATATAGTAAATAAGCTACTGTTGCTGATGCGATAAAGGCTGCAATTGCAGTAAAAAACCATCCTCCAATTACATTTAATACACCTGCAATTCTATAAACAGCACTTTCTCTGTCCCAAGCTCTATCAGCAAAAGAAGTACCCATAGCTACCATAAATGTTACATATGTAGTTGATAAAGGTAATTTCATAGAAGTTGCTACTGAAATCAAAACTGCTGCCACCACCAAGTTAACAGAAGCTCTAACCATATCAAACATTGGCTGTTCGCTTCTTTTACCTTTATATTCTATTGCTTCAAATCGCTGATCAATTTTTTGGTGAATCGATTTTGGTAGTAAAAAACTTAATCCATTACCTAAATAAACCGAACCTCTAACCAAAAGTCTTGAAATTGTGTTAGATGAATATTTTTCAGCACCTTCTGATTGTCTTGATAAATTTTGTTCAGTTTCTAAAACTGTCATTGATTTTTTAGACAACCATAATGTTGCAACCATTATAGCTCCAGCTAAAATCAACAACATTGTTGGTGTATCTACCTTTTCAGCCAATACTGACATGGCAAAACCTGATGCTGGAGCACCTGATGCAATCCAAGCTTCATACGACTGCCAAGCCGCAATAGGCACACCTATAAAGTTAACCAAATCATTCCCTGCGAAAGCTAGTGCCAAAGCAAAAGTTCCAACAATAATAATAATTTTATAAATATTCTTTTTTAATACTGATACTATAATTAATGACACTATTGTCCAGAAAACACCACTACCTAATAATACTAAAGAAATATTTTCTTCAAGTATTGGTTTTACCATTTTATAAACTGGAGTTCCTTTAAGACCTTTTATAATAATGAAATACGAAATTGAAGCTAAGGCAATTCCACCAAAAACAGCACCAACCCATTTTGCTTTTTTCTCAAAATTAAACGTAAGCATTAAACGCGAAAAATACTGCACAATAGCTCCTACTGTAAATGAAATAACTACCGAAAGTAAAATTCCAACTATAATTTCAGTTGCTTTGGAAGTATTAATATAATTAACAATTGTTTCAATCCCATCGCCACTATTATATACTTTAATAGCTGCCATAATTACGGCTGCTCCTAAAAGTTCAAACACTACCGAAACAGTTGTTGACGTAGGTAAGCCAATGGTGTTAAAAAAATCAAGCAATAAGATATCCGTAATCATTACTGCCATAAAAATAATCATGATTTCATCGAAATAAAACTCACCAGGAACAAAAATCCCCTTTCTTGCAACTTCCATCATTCCACTTGAAAAAATAGCTCCAACTGCAATACCAATACTAGCAACTATCAATATTGTTCTAAGTGAAACGGATTTCGACCCAATAGCGGAATTTAAGAAGTTAACAGCGTCATTACTAACACCTACAAATAAATCAACTATTGCTAAAACAGCTAATGCAACAAGCATTATCCCATAAATTTGTTCCATAATTTTTATCTAATTTAAAACGGTGCAAAATTCCATCTTTATAAAGAATTCTACGTTAAATTAATGTTATCAATTTTAAAAATGAATATCCAATTGAAGGCGCCACATAACTTTATCCGTTTTTACCTCGTCGGATAAATAACTAAAATCAGTCTGAACTTTTAATTTATGTCCTACAATATATTTTGACAACCCAAGTGTATACTGATCTTGCATGCCTTTTCCAGTTATTTTTTTATCCAAATCTAAATTGGTATATCGAAACGCAACTTCATAATTATTTTTAAATAAATAACCACTTTGCAAATTTAATGCATTTCCAACTTGCACAATATCACCCGTTAAAGTTCCATCAGAATTTTTAGCAATTGGATCAGAAGCTTCTCTTTTTGCAAATTCTCCCATGATAGAAAACCCTTTAAATTTAAACATAGCATCCAAAAACAATGTTTTCACATTAGTTTCATAGAAACCTATATCGTTTACCATATACGACCCTTGGTTTGATTTATTTCTAACTGCGTTATTATTAAAATCAAAAGTTGAAGCGATTGATAATTTCGGTTTTGACTCTCTTTTTAAATCCGAACCCGAATAATCTCCATCACTTTTAAACTCACCAAATGGCAACAATTCAACTCTTGCTGTATACTCGTGTCCTCCTAAGTTTCCGGTAGTAATATTTCTACCTTCACCTTGAGAAAATGCCAGCTTTTCACGTATTAAAAAATTCTTTCCTAAAGTAAAATGATGTCGTAATTGAATTCCAATATCGCGATCTAAATTGAACGCTCCATTTAATAACGAACGATCAACCAATTGTAAATTTGCAGATGAAATTACTCGTTCAACATTTCCTGGCAGTTTTGTTTGTCCAACCCAAAGTGAAAAATTTTTATAAAAATTCCACATTGCTACTGCATCCATAATGTATCGTGGAGTATTACTTGTAAACTGAGAAGTACCAGACATATCCCTATTAGACAAACCTAATTCAATTTTATATGTCAATCGCTTATCATAAACAAATCCACCAAACTTTAAACGAGATCTACGGATTAAGAAATCTTGAGTAGGATTAACCAATTTATCATCAGTTGCCTCCCAACGTGTGTCAGATAAAAATTGAAAACGAGCAGAAAAATTCATGCTCCAAGTACTATCCTTACCAATTACATTAAGAATACCCTTACCAAAAGGTGTAGGTTTAATACCTTCTGTTTGAGCATATGAAGATAGCGCAAACAATAGCGCACTAGCTATTATCCATTTGTAAAATTTCATGTTGTGTTGTTGTTTTTGTCGCTGCAAAGAAAACAACACAATGTTAATTTAATGTTAACTGGAAATAACTAAAACATTAAATGAAAGCTGCCTGGCCAAGACAGCTTCTTTCATAAATCTTTTGACAAAAACAAACAAAGATTACATGAAATATGCATTTTAAAATGTTTAACAAAATTGAACAAATTTTATTAATTTAATGTAAAATCGATGTTATATAATTATTATATAAACAACTCAAAAACCTATAAATTTTGTGAAAAGTTAAATTTTGAATAAATTTAAGCTTTATTAACTAATAATATATAGTCATGGCAGTATTAAAAGTAATAGAGGTTTTAGCTAATTCCGATAAAAGTTGGGAAGACGCAACAAGAAAAGCTGTTTCACAAGCTTCAAAATCATTAAAAAACATCCGTTCTGTATACGTACAAGAACAGAGTGCTTCGGTTACAGATGGAGAAGTTACAGATTTTAGAGTAAATGTAAAAATTACATTTGAAATAGACTAAAATTATCAATTAACATAACAAACTAAGCCTACTTTTAGTAGGTTTTATTTTTTCAAATAATAACAAAAATTAAAATTAATGGATTTAAAAAATTTAGAATTATCACCAAAACTTATTGAATTAATTACTGATTATGGTTTACGTTTATTAGGAGCAATTGCAATTTGGTTTATCGGAAATTGGATTATAAAATATTTAATGGTTGCTGCTAAAAAGTTAATGATCAAGCGGGAAATTGAAGAGAGTTTACAAAAATTCTTATTAGATCTTCTTGGTTGGGCACTTAAAATCTTTTTAATTATTGCGATTTTAGCAAAATTAGGGGTAGAAACCACTTCTTTTGCCGCTGTATTAGCCGCTGCAGGTTTAGCAGTAGGAATGGCATTACAAGGATCGTTAAGTAATTTTGCAGGTGGTGTTCTAATTATGATATTCAAACCATTTAAAATTGGTGACTTAATTGAAGCACAAGGCGAAATGGGCACAGTAAAAGAAATCGAAATTTTTACTACAAAACTTACTGGCTTATCAAATAAAGAAATTATTATACCGAATGGAGCACTTTCAAATGGTAATATCATTAATTACTCTACTGAAGGTACAAGAAGAGTAGATTTAGTTTTTGGCGTAAGTTATGATTCTGACATAAAACAAGTAAAAGAAGTTATAATGGATGTTTTAACTTCAAACCCTAAAGTTCTAAAAGAACCAGCACCAAGTGTTAATGTATTAACTTTAGCCGATAGCTCAGTAAACTTTGCAGTAAGGCCATGGAGTAAAGGCGAACACTATTGGGATGTATACTTTGAAACAACTGAAAAAGTTAAATTAGCGCTTGATGCAGCTGGAATTGAAATTCCATATCCACATCAAGTTGAAATTCAAAAACAAAAATAATTTATTTGTTTAAGACAAAGTCTTTCAAGTAAAATGGTTCAAAATAAGCGACATCTACAAAGTCGCTTTTTTTGTATTTATCAAACGCTAAGCTGCTCATTTCTTTTGCGGAAGGGTATAGTACATTTTCATGAAAAATAAATTTATCATCCGTTAAAATAGATTTCAATTTTAGTGCACCATCTCCAACTAAGTGTATTTTCTCAGCAATATCAGAATACGAATTTTCACCAATAATTTCAGCCTTAATTTCTCTTATTTGATTACCATTTTTGTCATAAAACGCTGCATAAACTTCAAGTCTCCTTGCATCAATCATAGGAACAATAATTCCATCCTCAATCGAAATTTGATTAGCTAAAAGTGCTAAAGTATCAATTGAAATCATTGGTAAACTTAAAGCGTAACACAGACCTTTTACAGTTGAAACCCCTATACGTAAACCTGTATAAGAACCAGGACCTTGACTTACAGCAATTGCATTTAAATCCTTAAAATTAAGATTAACTTCTTTTAAAACATCAGCTATAAAAACATGTAATTTTTCTGCATGCGAAAAACTTTCAGTGGCTAATTCTTTAAATGCGATAGTTTCTCCATTTTCACTTAAAGATACCGAGCAATTTTTTGTAGCTGTTTCTATGTTTAAAATATATGTCATCTTAACAATTTAAGTTGCAAAAATACAAACTTTGATAGTTATTAAAACAAAAAAGACACGAATTACTTCGTGCCTCTTTTAACCCAAATCAACTTAATTATTCTTTCTTCTCTTTAGATTTATCTTCAATTCTAACTTTATCGTTTGATGATAATTCTTTTGAAACTGTTGTATAAGGTCCGGTTATAACTTCCTCACCTTTTTTAAGTCCTTCTAAAATTTCGATATTTGTATCGTCTTGAATTCCTGTTTTTACAACTCTAAGTTTTGCTTTATCTCCAACTTTTACAAAAACACATTCAAACTTTTTATCGGGATTGTAAGTTCCTTTATTTTGTTTTTCTTCTTTTTCAAGTTCAGCAATAATATCCTTTTTAACAGAAGTTGTATCTTCTTTAATTACAACTGCACTGATAGGAACACCAATAACTTTTTCTTTTCGTTTTGTAATGATATCTACTGTTGCCGTCATACCTGGTCTGAATGGTGAATAATTAGCAGGCTTACCTTCTAGTAAATCTTGATAAGACTCTTTCAAAATACGAACTTTAACTTTAAAGTTGGTAACCTGATCAGCAGTTAACTGAGTACTTGCTGAATTTGAGATACTTGTTACAATTCCTTTAAATTCCTTTTTCAAATATGCATCTACTTCAATTTTTGCTGAATCACCAATACTTACTTTAACAATATCATTCTCATTCACATCAACTTCAACTTCCATATTGTTCAAATTTGCAACACGAAGTAATTCTGTTCCAGCCATTTGTTGGGTACCTAAAACACGTTCTCCTAATTCTACTGAAAGCAAAGAGATTGTACCATCTGCTGGAGCATAAATAGTTGTTCTTCCTAAGTTATCTTTTGCTTCTGTTAAGGTAGCACTAGCGCTTTGAACATTATAATATGCCGATTGCTTATTTGCTACTGCCACTTCATAAGCAGATACTACTCTATCCCATTCTGATTTTGAAATAATTCCTTTTTCAAAAAGAGTTTTATTTCTATCGTAATTTGCTTTAGCTTCTTTTACTTGAGCTTCTGCTTGACTTAAACCTGCTTTAGTTGTAGAAAGTGAAGCAGCCGTACGATTAACTCCAGAAACATAAATATCTGGGTTGATTTTTACTAATAAATCTCCTTTCTTAACTTGTTGCCCTTCTTGAATAGGCAATTCAATAATTTCTCCAGAAACTTCAGATGAAATTTTTACTTCAATTTCAGGCTGAATTTTTCCAGTTGCTGAAACTGTTTCAATGATTGTCATTTCATTTGCATTTGATATCTCGACAACTTTACCGTCTTCATTATTACCAATCGCACCTGTTTTTTTCAATCCAATCAATGCTGCAATAAGAACTATTACACTTCCACCTATTATGTATAACGTTTTTTTCGACATGTTTAATTATTTTGTATTAAAGGAATTCCGAAATAAAATTCTAAAATTTTTGTTCTAAATATATAATCGTATTTTGCTCGAATTAAATCAGCTTCAGCATTTTCGTAATTATTTTTTGCCTGCATATAGTCAAAGCTGTTCATTAATCCAACATCATATCTTTCTTTTGAAAAATCATAAGATTGCTTTCTGGCATTTACTGTTTTCTGGGAAGCAAAAAATGCTTTTTGCGCATTAATGGCATCATTATATGCTTGAAAGACATTACGCTCTAAATCTAGCTCTGACTGCTTTACTAACAACTCATTTCTTTTAACGTTTATCTTTGCTCTTTTGACACTAGCTCTTGTTGAAAACCCATTAAATATTGGTACTTGTAATTGCAAACCTATCGCTGTACCATCTAACAAATATAATTGTTCATGAAAAGTTAAAATTTGACTTTCTGACCAACGAGTATTGTAACCTACAAATCCAGATAATCTTGGATAATATGCTGAACGAGCTATACCTAAATCTTTTTTTGATAAATCTAAATTAGATTGAGAAATCTTAATATCTTTTACAATATCTTTTGATTTTTCAAATATAACTTCAGGTGTTTGCGAATAAACTTGTGATAATTCTGGAGAAAAAGTTTCCTCAGCAATATCAAAATTTGCATAATCTTCTATTAATAAAAGTTGCGCCAATCCTAGTTTTGCAAATAATTCATTGTTTTTCGCAGTTATTAATTGTTGCTCTTGAGTCGCTATTGTTGCTTCAATTTCAAAAATATCTCCTGCGGGCAATTGACCTGCTTCAATTAAATCAGAGGTTCTATTCTTATTTTCAATTGAAACTTCTAATTGATTTTCTAAAACTTTAATCTGTTCTTTTTGCAATAATATTTGAAGAAAACTATTTGCGACATTTAATGCAATATCGTCATTCATTTTTTCTAATCTGTATTGAGAAGCTAAAGCATTTAGCTTTGACCTCTGCAATCTTTTCCAATTAGAAAATCCACTAAATAAATTCATTGAAGAATTAGCATTAGCCGAGAATGATTTAAATGTTGAGTTCTCAAATTGATTTGTAGTCGGATTAATATTTGCTCCCGTATTTACATTGTAACTTGAACTTGCATTTAAATTAGGTAAAAAGCTCCCTAACGCTTCTAACTTATCAATTTTAGAACTTTCCCAATCCAACATTGATTGTTTTACTGAAACATTATTCTCTAATGCATAGTTTACGCATTCTTCTAGTGTCCATTTTTTCTCTTGAGCATAAAGAGAACAACTCGAAATTAACAGAAAGAAAACTATCTTTTTTAGTAACATTATCGTTTTAAATTTTCGATTTAACTATAAGACCAATTTTTAAGAAAATTGTTACAGCTATCTTTTAAAATTTTATTTTTACACAAAATTCAATCTTATGAAGGGGTTAACCATTTTTAGTGCTTTTTTACTTTTATTAATTACACTTAGTAGTTGTGGAGCTTCATCTACCAAAAGAATAGATGCGTTAAAACCAGAACCTACAAATGAAAATATTATTCTCTATAAAAACAAAACATCTTTTGTTTCATTACCTGTTGAGATTTCATTAAAAGACATTCAAAAGCAATTGAATAAAAATATGGATGGTTTAATTTACCATGATTCTATTTTAGATGATGATGACACTCAAATGAAAATATGGAAATCTAGACCTATTGAACTTATAGAAGAGAATGGCACTATACTTTCAGAAATTCCATTAAAAATTTGGACCAAAGTTCGTTATGGAACAAAATTTTTAGGACTTAACGATACAAAGGAAATTTATATGGATGGTGTTTTATATTTGGAAAGCAAACCACATTTATCGAATTGGAAATTAACAACAAAATCAAAAATTATTGATTTAAAGTGGAATGAAAGCCCATCAATTGTTATTGCTGGTAAACTTGTACCTATAACATATTTAGTAAATCCAACTATTAGTTATTTTAAAAAGACAATTGCTACCGAAATTGATAAAGCAATAGACGAAACATGTGATTTTAAACCTTACGTATTAGATGCCTTAGAAACCATTAGTAAACCAACAAAGGTAAATGATGAATATGAAACTTGGTTTAAATTAATTCCTGTAGAACTTTACACAACCAATGCAAAATTAAACAACAAATCTATTAAAATGGATATGGGTTTAAAATGCACTTTACAAACAATGGTAGGCGATGAACCTAAAAATAATTTTGACCGAAATAAAATTATACTTAAACCAGTTTTAAGTATGCCAGATAAAGTTGAACTTTCACTTGCTACAGTTTCTACTTATGCAAGTGCATCTAAAGTTATTACTAAGAATTTTAAAGGTCAAGAGTTTGGTTCTGGAAGTAAAAAAGTAACCGTTCAAAATGTTGAAATTTGGCAAAAAGACAGTAAATTAATTATTGCATTAGATTTAACAGGTAGTGTAAATGGAACCATTTACTTGTCGGGTTATCCAAATTACAATGCCATTACAAAAGAAATCTATTTTGACCAACTCGATTATGTTTTAAACACAAAAAGTGTTTTATTAAAATCTGCAAACTGGTTAGCGCAAGGAACTGTTTTGAGAAAAATTCAGGAAAATTGTCGTTACTCTATTAAAGAAAATCTTGCAGAAGGCGAAACTACTTTGGCTGGTTATCTAAATAATTACTCACCAACAAAAGGCGTTTTTATAAATGGCGCTTTTACTTCTATAGAATTTGAAAAAGTAGAATTAACCGATAAAGCAATTATTGCTTTCTTAACCACTTCTGGGAGAGTAAGTGTTAAGATTGATGGATTGGATTAATAATCTTTCTTCTTCCCATACTTAATCTTATAAATTGCAAATCCTGCAATTGCAACCAAGATATAAGGTAGAACCATTAAAAAAATAATACCATTATTTATACCTTCTGCTTGCGCTGTACTTTCTTCGCTTTCTAAAGCCGCTCTACACATAGCACATTGAGAAGAAGAATATAGAGAATAGAAAAAAGAAAAAAGAAGCAAAACTCGCCTTAAATATCTAGATTTTCTATATTCTATGTTCTTTTCTCTATTTTCTAAATTATGCATAATAAGGAGAAATCATTAAATAAACTATAACACCAGTAACTGCAATGTATAACCAAATAGGAAATGTAATTTTTGCAATCTTTTTGTGTTTGTCGAATCGTTGTGCTAATGCTTTTACATACGTAATTAAAACCAAAGGAATAATCGCAATCGAAAATACAATATGTGAAATTAAAATAAAGAAATACAAAGCTTTATAATCGCCCAAATACTTTGTAGATTCTGCCGACATGTGATATGCCACATACATTAACAAAAACGCAATAGAACAACCTATGGCTATTTTCATTAAGTTTTCATGTAATTTTCTATTTCCGTTTTTAATAGCAAGTACTGCTACAACTAAAATTACAGCTGTTAATCCGTTTATTGTTGCGTAAATAGGAGGCAAGAAAGTAAAAGGTTCTACATCGATTCCTAATCTTTTGAAGCTTACTCCAAAAAGAGCAGCCACAGCAATTGGGATTGCTATAGATAAAATAGTTATCCATTTATTATATTTTGTTTCAACTGTATTATTTTCCATTATTCCTCTAATAAAATTTTAATATCTTCTTTAATCGCTTTAATGCCACTTTCTTCAATTCCGTCGTAATACAAAATAGGGTTTCCAAACTCGTCTTTTCTGCAACGAATATTCCCCTCTTTGTCGATTAGGGCAAACAAACCAGAATGCTCAAATCCGCCAGAAACATTTTTATTTTCTTTCGCATACAAATTAAAGCCTTTGTTTGACAAATCATAAATATAATTTCTATCTCCCGTTAACATATTCCAAGAATTCATGGTTACTCCTAAATGTTTAGCATGCTCTTTTAAAACTTCTGGAGAATCATTTTCAGGATTAATTGTAATTGAAGCAATTCCAAAGTTTTCATTACCACCAAACTCATCTTGTAACTTCAACATGTTTTGATTCATTTTTGGACAAATAGTTGGGCAAGTAGAAAAGAAAAATTCTAACACATAAACTTTTCCCAGATAATCTTGATCAGTTACTATTTTTCCGTCTTGATTTGTTAATTCGAATCTGGGTGCTGAACCAATTTCAAATAAATCCGATTTTGAATAATAACGTGCATTAATTTCTTTGACTACCCAAATTCCAAAAATTAAAATAATGAAAGCTAATCCTATATATGACTTTTTCATAATTACTTATTATTTTTTTCAACTTCTTCAGTGATTTTATCTCTAAAATCATCTTTTCTCTTATTCTTCTTCAAAGCTAATCGGTATTCTCTTAAAAGAATCTTTACATCATCAGACATTTCATTGTGTAAATCTGCAGCAGATATAGTGTTGTAACTTTCTCGATATTCTTGTTCTCCTTTTTTATTCACTCCTTTTCTACCTCTATGATTACGCTCTTTATCAACTAGAATCACTTCTGCTGTACCTTCTTTGTCATCAAGTTGTCCAACCAAATTGAAACTTTTGTAATAATTTTCAATTTCTTCATTTGAAGCAAAAACAAAATGCCAGCCTGATAAATCTGTTGAAAACATTTTAAATTGATCTAAAATATCAAGGCAGTCTTGCTCAGTTCCTTTAGGGGCAATCATTACAAATTGAAAATCTTTAAACCCGAAATATTTGTTATAAACTTTCTGATTCAAATTAAATAGATTACTCTTATTTGCAGTAACATCTTCTCCTACAAATCCTAAAACAGTAATTTTATCTTGTAATTTAACGTCCTCACCATTTAAAGATTTCCAAGTTGAAGGAATTTCTAAATTATTTTCGGATATCGTCTTTAAAAAAAGAGAATTGTGTTTTGCAGACGCAAAAATTAGATACGTTATAATAGGGAAAACAAAAAGAAAAAGTAGGATAATTTTATTTTTATTCATCACTGAGAATTTGAAACAAAAATACAAAAAAAAATCCCGATAATTATCGGGATTCAAATTGTAAACTTATGTTAAAACAACCATTTTAAATGACCGCTTTTGAAAACTTGATAAATATAATCACCTTCAATAAGTAACATTGTTACTAAATAGATGATAAGGAAAACTACCGTCCAAACGATTGATCTTCTAAACCATTTTTTTTCACCTTCCATGTGCATGAAAGCCCATGTAATATAATATGCTTTAACTAACGTTAAAATGATGAAGATCCAGTTTAAAGGACTTGTTCCTAATACTGATGTTAAATGTAAGCTATCAGGTTTAACAATACCTAAAGCAACTTCAACAATAGTAATTACAGATAAGATTCCGAAAACTGTCCAGATTCTTTTAATATTTGATTCGTGTGCGTGTGCCATAACGATAATTCTTAAAAAATTAAACTAAGTAGAAGAATGTAAATACAAACACCCATACTAAATCGACAAAGTGCCAGTATAAACCTACTTTTTCAACCATTTCGTAGCTTTTTCTCTTCTCGTAAGTACCTAATAATACATTAAAGAAAATAATGATATTGATTACAACACCAGAGAAAACGTGAAATCCGTGGAAACCAGTAATAAAGAAAAAGAAATCAGCAAACAATTTATGACCGTATTCATTACGAACTAAATTAGCACCTTCTACTACATATTGAGCATCAGCTAATCTTTTGATAGATTCTTCTCTTGACAAAACAACTTTTTTCTTATCAACAATTTGCTCTGTTCTTATTAATAAATCAGGATTTGCTTTGAAACCTTCAACCACTTCATTTACAGAATAACTTGGAAGACTACCTTCACCCATGAACCAAACACCGTCTTTTCTTTCTAATTGTTCTCTATCTTCAGGTAATACTTTTGCAAATTCAGCTAAAGCAACTCTCTCACCTTCTTTGTTAACGAATTGTAACATTGCACCACCTTGAGTTTCGATCGCTCCAAACTCTCCTTTGATGAAGTTTTTCCATTCCCAAGCTTGAGAGCCTAAGAAAATAAAACCTCCAACAATAGTTAATGCCATATACAAAGCAACTTTCTTTTGTTTCATATGATGTCCTGCATCTACTGCAAGTACCATAGTAACAGAAGAAAAGATAAGGATAAATGTCATTAATGCTACATAATACATTGGCGCATCTACACCATGTAAAAAAGGAAAGTGCGTAAACACTTCATCGGCAATTGGCCAAGTTTCAATAAATTTAAATCTAGAAAAACCGTAAGCGGCAAGGAATCCCGAAAAAGTTAAAGCATCTGATAAAATGAAATACCACATCATCATTTTACCATAGGTAGCTCCTAATGGGCCTGGACCGCCGTCTAATAAAGCGTGTTCATCATGAGTAGTAACTGCTGCTCCCATAAATTTTTTAATTGTTAAAAAGTTCCCAAATTTATTATTTTTTTTCTATTTGAAAAAATAGAAAAATAAAAACAACCCTAACCAGATAAAATCCATAAAGTGCCAATACATCGCACTTAGTTCAATACCAAGGGTTTGACCTGTTTTGTACTTTTGTTTATAATGATTATAAATTACAACTAAAAGCGAAATAAAACCTCCAAAAAGGTGTGCGATATGCACAATTACAAAGGCATATAAAAATGAAATTGTAACCGATCCTGATGGTCCAACTGGAACTAAACCTTTATCAAAAAGAAAATTAAACCCTTTGAATTGGAAAATCACAAAAAGTACCCCTAACACAAGTGTAAATAATAACATTATCATCCCTTGTGAATTCTTACCTTTTTGGATCGTTTTTTTTGCCAACCAAAAAGTCAAACTACTAATTAAAAGTAAAATTGTACTAATCAAAAAAGTATCAGGAATTTCAAAATCTTGCAACCAATCCTTTCTTGATTTACTAACAATAAAAGCACTTGTTAAACCAGCAAAAATCATCACAATGCTAATCATTCCAAAAATCATAAACATTTTGTATGTTTTTGATTTTTGAAGATATTCTTCTTGTAATTTATTCTCTTCCATTATCGTATAAACTTATCTAAAACATATATTAATTGCAACAAAGAAATGTAAGACACACTTACAATCATAAGCTTTCTTGCCGCAGCTTTATCCATTTCTTTATATAATTTTAATGCATAAAATAGCATCCAAATTCCTAACAATAAAACAATACCTGCAGAAATTTTTGTTAAATACAACCTGCCTGTAAAACCAAATGCTGGAATTATAGAAGCTAACACTGTCCAAATTGTATAAAATATTGTTTGAAATGCAGTTTTTTTATCACGTTCCCCTGTAGGTAACATACAAAAACCTGCTTTTTTATAATCGTCATATAAAAACCATCCTATAGCCCAAAAATGAGGAAATTGCCAAAAAAACTGGATAATAAAAAGGGTTCCTGCTTCAATTCCAAAATCGCCTGTAGCTGCTACCCAACCTAACATAAAAGGGATTGCCCCTGGAAAAGCCCCAACAAAAACAGATAAAGGTGTTTTTGATTTCATTGGTGTGTATAAAAACACATACATGAAAATAGAAATTGCAGCAAACATTGCTGTCTTTGGATTAATTGTAAACAAAATTATCAACCCAACTAATGTTAAAGCAATTCCCAAAATTAAAGCCGACTGATTGGTCATTTGACCAGAAGGAAGTGGTCTATTTTTTGTGCGCTCCATTAAAGAGTCGATATCCTTTTCAATAATTTGATTGAAAACATTTGATGCGCCCACCATACAATAACCGCCAATAACTAAAAGCAACAAGACAAACCAATGGTTAGCCTCCCATTGCTCAACACCTAATAAAAAGCCTGCAATTGTTGAAACAACAACACTAATAGATAAACGAGCTTTAGTTATCGCAACAAAGTTCGAATAAAGTGTTGGTTTAGTTATAGTTTGATTTTCTGAGCTCAAAACGTAGCGTATGCTTTATTTTACTGCGCGCAAAGATACTAAATTAGTGATTAGTAATTAGTGATTAGTGATTAGTTTTTTGAAAACTATATTTTAATAATCAAAATACCAATTAAACAAATCGCTTCGCAAACCTATAGAAAACCAAGTTGTATTATTTTGAATAGTTGTTGGCGTTTCGGCTGTAGGGTCAAAATTACGAACTAAAACATTTCCGAATACTTTCAAATTTGAAGATGGATTTACCAAATAACCTACTTGTAACTCTCCAATCATAATATTGGTTTTATTTCCTTGAGCTATTACTACACCAGTATCTCTTGGTCGATCATCATTATAACTTAAGAAAATATTTCCACCGTAATTAAAATTATCTGTTCCGTCATTAAAATCAAAACCTTTTTGCCCGTAAGTAAGTTTTGCCTCTCCAAAATATCTTCCTTTAAAATATCTTGCAATCGCGACTAATTCTCTAAAATTTCCACCCCATTGATGCCCCATGCTTAAATTATTATGCGAATAATTTGTTAATGGATTACTGTGTGAATACACATAAGGACGGACATGATTGTATTCTAGTTGTAACATTAAGTTTTTGACCTTAAAAGCATCATAGTATTTTGCTCCAAGCTGGTAACCAAATTTATTTCTCCAGCTTTTATTTCCTTCTTTAACATCGCCTATTGCAAATTCATCCAATAAGAATTGCCCATAAAAATTAATTTGATTATTCCATTTATATTTTGCTGTTGCACCCATAACAGCGTTTCCTGCTCGAGATGAAGAACCAAACTCAACAGCTCTATAAAATATAATTGGATTGACAAAATTCATATCAAAGCCTCTTTGGTTGTTGTTTGACCAAACTACATTTTCAAACAAACCTATATTTATTCTTTTTGACACATTATAACTTAAATAGTGGCTAGCCATATATTTTGTTGCGTATGCTCCATCAATTGTTACATCAGGTCGAACATCCTTTAACCACATGTAAGTATTTGTGTATTTAATTTTCCAGAATTGAGTATTAATTTTAAAATAAGGATAAGGACTAACTCCATCACTTTGTAATAAAGAGCGATATCCATCACCTATAAAATTACGTCCATACCCTAATTGCAAATCAAAAATTTCATTAGGCTTAAATTTTATATTAGCTTCTGCCATAGGGAAATCAAATGCATCTGTTTTAAATTCTTTAGCAATTCCAATTCCTGGAATAATAGCAGGATTTCCACCCGATGGGCGAATGCTAACAGCATATGCATTGTAATAATCAGCAAAACGACCCTGACTTTCATAAACTGAAGCAGAAAAAGTAATTTGCTTTCCTAATCCTCCTTGAATATTTATTCCTCTTGTGTTTACAAATGTATTAGACAATTCACTTTCAGTATCCTTACCTAAACGCAAGTCTAAAATTGGATCCGCAATAAACCAATAATTATCTCCTTTAATTGAAACCGTGTGTTCGTTCCAAAGTTTTCTTCCCCACCAACCTTCTTTCTGTTTAGCTAAAGACTCATATACCGCTTGAAAATCGTAATATTTAGCAACTTCTGAAAATGAATATGGTTTAGTTGCCGTGTGATTGTTACTTCCTACTTGGTTGAGTAAAGATTCAAAAACGGCGTAATTCATGTGTGTAAAAGCAATATTTAAATCACTCTTAAATTGATCATTTTCGTAATCTTTATAATTATTAGAAACCTCTTCAAATTCGGTTAATTCTTTTGAGTTATCAATTAACTCTTTATTTGTTTTATCTTGAGAGTTATCGTTATTTGACTTGGCCTCATAGGGAGTCGGCTCTACTAGAGGTATTGCAATTTTTAAATTGAATTTTGCATAAACTTTTCTACCTGAATATGTTGCAGGTTGTATTTTCGGTAATTTTGAAAAAACAGCTTCCGTTTCGCTTTTTAATTCTTTTGAAGGAGCATCAATGTACAAAGGCTTAAAATTGCCTATTGTATCAACTTCAAAAACGGCATAAATTGTTCCTTTTGTAATAGAATCGTTAGAAGACACCTTAAAATTATTGTAAACAAAAGTTTGAATCGTATTGTAAAAACATGATTCTTGCTCTTCGTTTGGGGCGCTTTCACACTCTTTAAAAACAGGCAACTTTTCATTAGACACCTGACTCCAAGATAAAACAGCAAAAAACAAAAATGCTAGTAAAACTACTTTCTTCATTATTTAATATTCAGATTGTGAAACTTCTCCATTAACAATTGCTTTTGCAGATGAAGTCCCTATTCTTTTAACTCCTAATTTAATCATTTCCATTGCTTCTTCATATGTACGAACACCTCCAGCAGCCTTAACCGGTAATGGACATGAATTTTCAAGCATAATTTTAACCGCTTCAAAAGTTGCACCATTTGGTTTTCCATCTTTTGTAGGATAAAATCCTGTTGACGATTTTACAAAAACATGTTCGTATTCATTTTCTTTAAAATTTGCAACAACAATATTTTTTATTAACGCTGAAAGTTGAATAATTTGAGCATTATCTAATGCTGCAATTTCAATTATCCACTTTACTATTTTATTGTTTTCTAAACCTAGTCTTGTGCATGCTAATACCTGATCTTTTACTAGGTCAATTTCACCTCTTTTAAAGGCTTCATAATCTAGAACAAAATCTAAATCGTCTACTTTATCTTTAATTGCTTTTGTAGCTTCAGCTAATTTAAACTCTATTGAATTATCGCCTTTTGGGAAGTCAATAACAGTCCCAACAGTAACTTTTGAACTAGCTTCTTTAATCATTTGCTTTGCAAGTTTTACAAACTCAGGTCGAATCATAATAAGTTTGAAATTATTATCAATTGCCTCTTGAATTGCATTAACAACAACTTCTTTATTTTTAGCCAAAGTTAAACCTGCTTGTTCAGCGGTTTTAAGATACGTAGAATCTAAATATTGCCTAACATCCATTAAATTAATTTTATGCTTGGTAAAAATAAAAAAATCCCAACGAATTGGGATTCTTTTGTGAAATAATTTTATTTTTTATTGTATTCTAAACGAAATAGGAATTGAATATTTAATTCTAACATTATCTTCTCCCATTTTAGCAGGAATTAATTTTGGTAATTTTTTTACTGCTTTTTCAGCTGCTTTTTGCATAGTTACAGTTGCTCTTTTATTATCTAAAGCTTTAACATTAGTTATATTACCTTTCTCATCAATTACAAACTCAATTAAAGCAGTACCTTGCTTTCCATTTTCCAAATCTACATCAGGATAACTAAGGTTACGCATTACAGCTTTCATTAGCTGTTCATCAAAACAAGCTTTTTGCTCCGTTCTACTTAATCCAGCGCATTCAGGAAACATTGGCAATCTTTCAACATTAAATATAGTTGGATTAACTGGCTTCGAAACAACATTCCCTGAAGTGTTATTTGTTTCATCATTTTTTATTTCAGAACCTTCATTAGACGAAACATTATCTTGGGTATTGATATCTGTTTCCTTAATTTGCTCATCATTATCTTTAACCTCAACTTCAGTAACATCTAAAGGCACTTTAACTTGGGGTTTAACAACTTTTTCAGGTTTTACTTCTGTATCGTTGTTCTCAATAATTGTAAAAACACCATCAAATGGCTCATCGATTGGTTCGTTCAAAGTAAAGGTTTTAATTTCTTTTACTGCTTCTTTAAATTGAAACTCTAAAACAAATAAAACAATCAACATTGTTCCAATTAATCCTAATTGAAAATAAATAAAACTGTTTCTAGTTTTTGATTTTAATTTGACATCTTTTTTCATAATTGTATAGTTTAAATATTAACAACCCTTTAACAAATATTTATATACAATTTATGTGCCAAAAAAAATCCCAACTTAAAGTTGGGATTTGAATTATATTTAGTTTTGAAGTCTAAATGTGATAGGTAAACCGTATTTTACTTTTACAGGTTTTCCACGTTGCTTACCTGGAGTAAATTTAGGAAGCTTTTCGATAATACGTTTCGCTTCTTGTTCTAATTGTGCTCCATCTGAACCTTTTCCAGCAAATCTAGTTAGAATATTAGTAATATTACCTTGCTTATCAATTACAAACTGAACTGAGACTCTACCTTGTGTTTCACTTTCAGCAGCTCTCTCTGGGTAATTAAAATATTTCTTTATATGCTTATTCATTTTTTCATTGAAACAATCCATTCTTTGTGCTTTTGGAACTGTTTCACAACCTGGAAACAAAGGAATATCTTCGATTACCGCAAATGGTAACTCTTCATCAAAATCCATATCTCCTCCTGTGCTACCAACATCAGATGCCTTTACAACAACAACAGGTTTATTCTCCTCTACCTCAGTAGTTTCTATTTTCTTTTCTTCTAATTTAATTTCATCTTTCACTACCTCAATAACTTCAGGAGCTGGTGGTGGTGGTGGTGGTAATTTCTGAACTGGTGGTAAAGTAATAATTGTTTCTTCATCATCAACAATTAAATTATCAGTTACAAATCCTAATTCTGTTTCCTCTCTTGGGTCTTCAGATTTTAACTCAATACCAAGATAAGAAAGCAATAAAATTGCAACTAAGCCTATCTGAAAAAACAATAAGCTATTTCTCCTTGGATCTACTTTTGGATTTTTCTTTAGTTCCATAATTATAATTTTGAGGTGCTAATATAGTTAATAATAGATTTCTTTTAAAAAAAATTAAGCATTATTTTTAAACTTTAAAAACAACACTGCTGTACATGCTCCAAATGAATTGGCTAGTGCATCAAAAACATCTGCTTGTCTATTTAAAGTTATTGCTGACTGTAAAATCTCAATAACTATGCCATACAGTATTGCAAAAAGTACAATCTTTAAAATTTTAATATTTTTTCCTTTTAGAGCAATTGACCACAAAAAAACAAAAACAAAATAAAACATAAAATGAATTATTTTGTCCTTGAATTTTAATGTTGTAATTGAAGGCAGTCCTTTTAAACTAACTAAACTTAAAATAGTCATTGTTATTGTCCAAAAAATTGCTGCTATTAAATATTTACGCTCCAATAAGCGCTTTATAATCATCACTTGACAAAAGTTCTTCGATTTCTGATTCATTTTCAAATTTCACTTTCACCATCCAACCGTCTCCATAAGGATCAGAGTTTACTTTTTCTGGTTCCGATTCTAATGAATCATTAAATTCAACAATCTCACCTGATAAAGGCAAAAACAAATCAGAAACTGTTTTTACAGCTTCAACAGTACCAAAAACCTCATCTTTAGACAAAGTTTGATCTAACGTTTCAACCTCTACATAAACGATATCTCCTAATTCTTTCTGTGCAAAATCAGTAATTCCTACAGTAGCAGTATCGCCTTCAATTAAAACCCATTCGTGGTCTTTTGTGTACTTTAAGTTAGTTGGGATGTTCATGTTTTTTATTTTTATTGAGCAAATGTAATTTTAAAATTTTAAATCTAAAATATTTTTCAAATATTAATTTCCAAAGTTATATCGTAACGTAAATCCGGCCCTAATATTAGTTATTGGAAATGATGTAGAGATAACAGCTTGTGTAAATTGATGATCATAAAATAAAATAGCTGTTAAATTTTTACTGAAGGAATAATCGGCTGTAAATTTAATAGACCACATATCTTGTCCGCCTCCCAATTCATTATTATCATAATCTAAATAACGAACAATAGTTTTATTCTTTCTTAAAGTAAAATCTGCTTTCAAATTAATATCACTTTTAATAACACCCATTGGGTTATCTGCTAGTGCAGTATTAATTGTAACATCTTTAATACGATATCCTAATCCTAATGTATATTCGTTACCGCTTACTTCAGTTAATAAGTTATTAGCAAAACTCATATTTAATGAACGGTCTTTTTTCATTTCTGCCAAAATTCGAATCGAATTTTTCATTTCAAAATCAACCTTCATTAATGGATTAAATTGCTCCGTAAGGTTAACATTTGTAACTAATGTTTTAGCATAGAAATTACCATTAGCATCTATTGGTGTATTGTTTAGGTTTGAAGTAAAACCATTCACATTATAACTTGCTCTATATCCATGTTGTAATGAAAAACGTTTAAATGTATCCTTGAAGAATTTATAACGCATCAATCCAGTATATTTAACATTCCAATTTGGTAAAGGAACATCTCTAAAAATACCTGTAGACACTTTATCCACATCTCTACCTGAATATGCTGCAACAAATGAAGGCAATAATACTTGTTGACTGTTTTTACCAAAACCAACTGGATACCCTTCAACATCTCTTGGAAATGTAGAATTACCATAATATTGTTCAGCAAGTTTATCGGCAACTTTAATTCTATTATCTCTGAATGCTTGAAATGCTTCTGAAAAATTTTCATCGCTTTGAGCAAATGATGTTTTTATCAAAATTGTTGAAATATTAAAATTACCTGTATTATAAGGAGATCTTGAATTATACTGTCCGTTTGTAACATCATATTGCTCAGAATAATTCTCCATCATCATTCGCTCTGCATTAACATCGATCTTCAAATCTTTAAATGGTTCAACTTGAGCTGTTACATTTAATTGCTTGTTTGTAACTTGTGTAAAATTCTGATTGAATTCAGGGAAAGTAGTTAACCAACCATTTTGAGCTGCTTTATAACGAACATCTGACTGACTACCGAATACAAAACCTAAAGTAGGTCTAGAAGTTCCAAAGAACCCAAGACTTGGTAAATAACCTGGAAGTACTGTACCATTTGTTTCTGTATAATTAACTTGGATGTTTTTAACACTCATTAAAACACCTTTTAAGCCTTCTACAAAAACATTCCCATCTGATTCTTTTTCATTCTTTTTAGCCGAAATCTTTTGACCTGGAACTGGCTGGGTATTCCCTTTACCTTTTGTATTATTTCCTTTCTTATTTTTATTCTTTTTATTCCCAACCAAACCAACATATCGATAAAATGCATCCATATTAAAGTTTGCATTTATCTTATGAGAATTTGCATTTTGAATAGTATTTCCTAATTCATATACATCACCATTTTCTGCTGTTACTGTTGAAAAAGCAGTTGAAGCTCTTTGCCAATTGTAATCACCCGTATAAGTATATGTAGTTTTTAGAAAACTTAAGAACGGAAGTTTATTTAAAGGCAACTCATAATTAACTACAATTTGTTGGTTATGCTGATTAGGATCACCAATATCCCAATATTGATCCCAAATATCTAGCTCATTGTTAACTTCACCAAATGGGTCAATATAATTCTTAACAATGTTACTCGAAGAAGCAGTGTAATTTAATTTTAGCGACTTAGTCAAACTATAATTAAACCCATAGTTATAATTGAAGAAATAATTTCTTCTATACAATGCTTCAAGGCCAATACCTTGCACGTCTACCAAACGGAATTGCTGACGGTTATATTGACGAATAATATTAGAGCTAAATGAAATATTATTAGGTAAAAAGTTGAAGTTAAAATCTTTCAACAATTGATAATATCTACTCTTAAATTTTTTTGATTTCTTAAATGGCTCTATAGATTTTGGTTTAAAACTGTAAGCATAATCTACAGAAGTTCTATTCTGCTGGTCAATTGAATTTTCAATCTCATAATCCCTATGGAAAGTTTCATTGAATGAATAAGAGAGAGTAACGTTTTCAATATCATAAAAATGTTGCTTTTGTTCAGGAGCTCTTTCCTTTTTTACACCTATAAAATTTATACTTGTTCTTTTAGTATAATCTTCCGCCCTCGTTCTTATATTTTCACGCTCTGAAGCATCTGGTGTCTCATCCAGCAATTGCTCTAGCTCAATATCTTGATAAAACGGATCATATTTTGGTGTAATAGTTTGTTCGCCAACTGCATAATTAAAAGGAACATTAATTCCCCATTTCTTCGGTAATAATTGTCCTAAATTAACATTTGTTACAATATCATATTGAAACATATCTTCACGACTTCTTTCGTTAGGTCCATCTTCAATTCCACCAAAACCTATAGTACTAAGTCGAGTTGTAGCAGAAATATTTGCAAAATCAGCTAAATTAGCATCTAGATTAGCAACTGCTGCATAACCTCCTTGATTGTCCATGTCAGACAAACGAAGTTCGTTAAACCAAACTTCTCCTCTTTTTACATCTCCTGATTTATTTTTAATACCTAACATAATGGTTCTAACTAATCCAAAGTTCGGATTACCTTTAATACCAATAGTCATTTTATTGTTTGAGGAACCTAAATCACTTTCGTTTAAGAAATAAATTCCATTTGCATCAGGCACACCTAAATTATCACCAATTTTTCTAGATTTTATTTTTGTCAATAAATCTAGTGCTAATTCCATTTCGTTATCAGCAGGCCAAATATCTTCAGCAGAACTTGCTCCAAAATTAGTCAACTGTAAAGGCATTTCAACTTGATAAAAGTTTTCTGTAAAATCGTTACCAAAACGGATGAATGCTACTAAATCATCGTCAGCTAAATTCGGATCTGGAACATTATCTGAAACTTGAACAGCTTCAGCATGCATAAACATCCTTAATTTTTTAAATTGACGCATGTCTATGTTTACATTTTTAAAAACAGCACGTGAATCACCTGACTCTAATCCGAATGTAGTCCCTCCAAATTTATCATAAACTCTTAATGATAAAGATTGTTCGTTTTGATTGATAACTGTATTATTATTATACAATTGTTCTCTTGTTACTCCAGGAGGAGTAACATAACGAATTGGAGTTCTATTATTATTTTCTTGAATGTTTAGAGACACTACATCAAAACCTGTATTATCATCATCATCATTATCGCCAACATTATCATCTAGACTTCCTAAAAATCTTCTCCATTCACCTCTAACTAGGTCTAAAGCTCCGAAACGTAGAGTAATTTCATCTCTAAACCCTGTCATGTACATTCTAATAAATCGAACAGAACGTAAATCTTCAATTGGACCTACTTTTGTAACTCCGGTTAAATCTTGAATTGGAATTTTATATTGCACCCATTGAACATCTGTAGAACCACCATTTGGCAAACTAGATTCCGTAGTTGTTCGAATATCGGAAACATAATTTTGTCCTACTACAGGATTAGGCCCCATATTAACTTCATAGATAAAATATGAATTAATAGTATTCATAGTATTATCTCTATTAATATCTTCAACATCTGGGTAAGTTGTATTACCTCTATTGTTATCAGTCACATTAACTGGTGAGTTACCTTGGTTACCATTATAATTTTTATAACGATTTAATACGTCACCAGTAGTATTCAAATAAAATTCATAATTATCACCAGCTGGATCCGGAAAAGAAGCATAAGTTGGAAATTTAACAGCCTCTTCAGCGTCTAATAAACCATCAAAACCAGCGTCTTGTACGTCTCTATTTCCTTCATTTGTATCAAAAGCATAAATCAAAGATTGGGAAGCTGGCACTTGCCCCCAATTGGTTTGTATTGTTGGACTTGATGAACCTGCCTCAGGAAGACCGTTCTCATATAGCTTTCTTCCGTCTTTTAAAATATCTTCAGAAATCTCACCTAAGTTGAAAACAATTTTTCCTGTATTTGTAGGATCTTGGATATCAACAGGATTTATATTTGGAGCATTATAATAAGGGTTCATTACCCAAAACTGAACATACTCAACGTTAGCTTGTTCAAAATTTGTTGAAGTAATAGCTCTCATAATTCCGCCCCAGTTGTCGGGAGCATCTACATCGTTAAAAATACCGCCATTCCCAGCAATTGAAGAATTAAAATTATAGGGCCCTCTTTCTTTAGGATAATAAGTTAAATCTAAAGTATTAATAACTGTTTGTTGACCTTGAGCTATATCTAAATTTGGATAAATTTCGTCATAATAAATCCTTCTAGTTTTATTCAATGACAAATCGCTATTACTTATACCACCAGGAGTTTGCGTATAAAACACTGGATCAATAGAATACCAAGATAATTTAGCCCTTTTATCTCCAATCGAAGGAGCGTCTGTAGGAGGTTCATCACTATTTGGAATTCCATCAAAATTATTCTCTAAAGGTACACTCGATAAAAACCAAGCAGAAGGCGTTCTTAAATCGATAGTTGTTTGTGAACCTTCAAAATCGTCAACATATGTAGTTGCTTCTCCATTAAATTGGTCGGCCTTTGATGCACCTGGGAGCAAATAAGCTATTTCACCTCTAAATGAAATATTTGAAGGCACATCTGTATCAATATTAGGCAGTTTATTTACTAATCGAGTTAAGAAAGGAGCTTCGGTAGAGTAATTAGTATTTACACCAAAAATAGTATTATTGGTAGACTCTTGTCCATAGTTTGATTTGTTCGTAAAAGGTCTTTCACTTAATCGTAACAAAGTTGCACCTAACATAAAGTTCTTATTAAACTGATGTTCTACATTAACTCCCCAAAAACGTCTTGTTTGTTGTCCAAAAACTGAATTATTCTCAACCGAAATTTCAATTGGAGTATTAGAAGCTTGTAAAGCCGGATCTAAAATTTGCACTTTCCCTAATTGATAGTTTACAGTATAATCGATACCTTCAACCAAAACTCTACCTCCTGCAGTTACAACAACAGAACCTTGAGGGACATTAAACGCACCTATAGAAATACCATCACCACCAGAAGATTTAAAACGTCCTTTTAATTGAAATTTATTTTTCTCACTATCCTGTAAAGCAGCTGCTTGGGTTAGCTTATATAAATTTCTAAATACGTATTTATCTTGATTTACATTATATGAAGCCTCGTCATCATAATCCTCTGTTGGAAGGTTATTTAACTTTTTGAATAAATGTTCTCCAAACGGCTCTTTTGTAGTAAAAATAACTCTACCATATTGAGGGTCAACTGTAATTCCTGGAATGAAATCAAAAAATCCATCTCCACCATTTTGACGGTCATTCGTGTAATTTAATTCGTCCACT
Organism: Flavobacterium okayamense; assembly: GCF_019702945.1. Taxonomy (NCBI): domain Bacteria; kingdom Pseudomonadati; phylum Bacteroidota; class Flavobacteriia; order Flavobacteriales; family Flavobacteriaceae; genus Flavobacterium; species Flavobacterium okayamense. The sequence goes on along the minus strand of NZ_AP024749.1, from coordinate 1,121,648 downwards.
TTAAAAACCCTTAACAAAGGAGTATCTTGAACATCAGCAGGTAAAGGAAGTGGAATAGTTCCTGTATTATCTTCAAATGCTGTTATATAATTTAACGGAGAAGGATCTGTGTAAAAAATATTTAATTTAAAATCCTCTTGTTGCAACTGATAAGCCCCAGGAATTTGATAAATATTTTTCATCATCAAGTTCCAAATTGGCATTGTATAATCTATAGTTGCGACCGTGTTTTTAACAATAGTCAGATTACTTTTTAATAACTTCAAAATTAAAGCTTGAGAAGTTGGTACACCATTATTATCAACATTTGTAGCATCAACACCATCTGTACCAAATTCACCTACTTGATATACATCATCCCCAATCGTATATTGAAAGGCAACAGCTAAGACTTCATCGTTTTGTAATTTTTGGTTTAACGACAAATATCCTAATTGTGGATGGTACGTAAATTCAGACGCCATTAATTTTCTGGCATTCTCTAACTTAGCATAGTCTGTTCCTTCTTCCATTCCGCTAATATTAAAACCATTATTAGCAGTGGCAACTTCACGAATTTGACTATTTAAAAAGTTACTTCCAATATTATTAGGATTGAATCGGTTGTTCTTATTATCAGTTGGTGTATCTGTTATAGTAGAACCAAAAAAAGTAGGATTTGCGCCTAAATCAATTGCAACCACTTCTTGTGGCAATAATGTTGAAAGAGGACCTTCTCCTAAATCTTGAAGAGCAACAACATTTCTTATGTTATTTTCAGTTGTATTAACTCTATTTTGTTTGTTTGTTACCCAAACTTCAATTCTAGTAATTTGAACACGACTATTTATGTAAGGATAATTTTCTAAGGCTTTGTCATATTTATCTCTGAAATATTGAGAAAGAAAAAAGTGTCTATCAGCATCGTATTCTTGCGCAAAAAAGCTAAAATCTTGTAAAGTACCTCCACCTTGAGAAGTTACTGTTTTTGTTTGAGATTTTTGTTCAGAGAAAACTCCAGTAATAGTTGTCTTACCAAACTGAAATTGTGCTTTTACCCCGAATAAACTTTGCGCACCTCTAATTAATGAATTTGATAGTGGAAAATTTACATTTCCGACTTCTAATTTTTGTAGAATATCGTCTTCATTAGATCCATATTCTAATTTAATTAAATTTTGAAATGCAAATGTTGATTGCGTATCATAATTTACATTTACATTTAATCGTGTTCCAACTTTACCTTGTAAACCAACACTAATTCTTTGGTTAAAATCAAAAGTTGTAGTTCTTCTATTTCGAGGCGAAAAAGATGGATTATCTTGTTTCGTAAATCGAACTCCTAAGTCAATTTCAACAGAACCTGTAGGCTTTATATCAATTGTATTGCTTCCAAAAATAGCTTCAAAAAACTTAGAATTCACATAATAACGAGGTAATAAATTTTTCTTTGCATCTTCATCATCTGATTTATTATCAATTGCCGCTGATTTCTGTTGGTAATACTTTCGCATCTCTTCACGAAGTACTAATTCTTGATATTGATCAGGAGTTAATACTACAGGATAATTAATATTAAAACCATCAAAAGTATTGGTATAGATATAACGATCAGTAACAGGATCGTATGTATATGCTTCTACAATACTTGTTGGATTTGGAATCTCAACTTTTCCTAAATCAACACCATTTTTTATGGTATCTTGCTCTTCTTCAACCTGAGCCAAAGCTAAAGCAGGAATAAAAAAGAATAATACTTTAAATATTTTAATTGCTTTTTTAAAAGCTATATTTTTATTTTTCTGATCCAAACTATAAATTTTTTAACGCCTGTTTTATCAATTGTTCTACAGAAGCATTTGGGGCATCTTTAACAATTTTATCTATAACTTTTTCTGCGGCTTTTCTATTAAAACCTAAAACCTCTAATGCAGATAACGCTTCATCTTTATTTGTATTGTTTTGCACAACAGAAACATCTTCCAAATCGTAGACTTTTAACACTTTGTCTTTTAAATCTAAAATTACTCTTTGTGCTGTTTTTGCGCCAATTCCTTTTACTCCTTGAATTGTTCCAACATCATTTGATGCAATTGCCTGAATAATTTGAGTTGGCTGAAGTGACGACAACATAGTTCTCGCTGTATTTGCTCCTACACCCGAAACTGAAATTAACAATTTGAAAAGCTCTCTTTCCTGTTTCTCAATAAATCCGTAAAGCGTATGTGCATCTTCACGAACTTGTAAGAACGTAAAAAGTTTTAAATTTTCACCATCTGGAATTAAAGAATAGGTATGCAAAGAAATATTAATATGATAACCCACACCATTACACTCAATTACAACATCTGTTGGAGTTTTTTCAACTAATCTACCTTGAATATGTGCTATCATTTAATTTATTATTTAATTTTTTTTAGCTCTTCTTTCTTTTTCTTGTGCATCAACAACAGCTACAGAAGCCATACTTACCATTTCTTCAACACTTGCTCCTAATTGAAAAATATGAACAGGCTTATCTAAGCCTAACATTATTGGTCCAATAGAATCTGATTTATTCAATTCCTTCATTAACTTATAGGTTATATTAGCAGCATCAAGATTAGGAAAAATCAAAACATTAACCTTTTTATTTCCAATTTTTGAAAAAGGAAATTTACTCTGTAACATTTCAGGATTTAAAGCAAAATCGGCTTGTACTTCACCATCTACGATTAAATCTGGATAATATTTATGTAAATAAGAAACTGCTTCTCTAATTTTCTTAGCACTTTCATTATTAGATGATCCAAAGTTTGAAAAAGAAACCATTGCCATAACAGGCTCAATACCAAACATTCTTACCGTTTTAGCCGTCATTAATGCAATTTTAGCTAAATCTTCTGCAGTTGGGTTAGGATTAATCGCAGTATCTGATAAAAACATTGGTCCTCGACTTGTCATCATCATATTCGTAGTTGCGATTCTAGTTACGCCTTGTTGCTTTTCGATTAATTCCATCACTGGCTTAACCACCGAAGGATAGCTTCTAGAATAACCAGTAACCAAAGCATCAGCCTCACCTTCATTTACCATCATTAAAGCAAAATAATTACGCTCACGCATCCATTTTTCAGCTTCAAGAAATGTCATACCTCTTCTTTGACGAGACTTCCAGAAAACTTTTGCGTATTGTTTTCTTCTTTCTGATTCTTCCTTAGTTTTTGGATCAATAATAACTACATCTGCATCAAAACCAATTTCTTCTTTTAACTCTTGGATAATTTCTTTGTTACCCAATAGTATAGGATACCCAATGCCTTCTTCATGAACAATTTGAGCCGCTTTTAGCACGTCTAAATGATCAGCTTCAGCAAATACAACACGTTTTGGATTTGTTTTGGCTCGATTCATTAGCATACGAATCATCTTATTGTCAGAACCTAATCGGTCTAACAACTCTAATTCGTATTTTTCCCAATCTTGAATTTCAATTTGTGCCACTCCAGATTCCATCGCGGCTTTAGCAACCGCTGGAGCAACGACACCAATTAATCTAGGATCAAAAGGTTTTGGAATAATATAATCGCGACCAAAATTTAATTTGGTTTCACCGTATGCAATATTTACTTGTTCTGGAACTGGAGTTTTAGCTAATTCGGCCAAAGCACGAACAGCAGCCATTTTCATTTCTTCGTTAATCTTAGTAGCACGAACATCTAACGCACCACGGAAAATGTATGGAAATCCAAGAACATTATTTACTTGGTTTGGATGATCTGAACGACCGGTTGCCATTATAATATCTTCTCTAGTATCTATTGCCAACTGATAATCAATCTCAGGAACTGGATTTGCCATAGCAAAAACTATAGGGTTACTTCTCATGGTTAACAACATTTCTGGAGTTAACACATTCCCAACAGATAATCCTAAAAAAACATCAGCATCTATAATAGCTTCCTTAAGGGTCTGAGGTTCACAAGATTTTGCATATTTTTTTTGAAGTTCAGATAAATCCTCACGGCATGTAGTTAACATCCCGTCTTTATCAAACATGAATATGTTTTCTACTTTAACACCAAGAAGTAAATATAAATTAGCACAAGCCAAAGCCGCTGAACCAGCTCCAGAAACTACTACTTTTACATCTTCAGGTTTTTTTTCTGCTAATTCTAATGCGTTTAATAAAGCTGCTGATGAAATAATTGCCGTTCCGTGTTGATCGTCATGCATTACAGGAATATTAAGCTCTTCTACTAATCGTCTTTCTATTTCAAAAGATTCTGGAGCTTTAATATCTTCTAGGTTAATTCCACCAAAAGTTGGTGCGATATTTTTTACAGTAGCTATAAATTCTTCAATGTCTTTTGTTCCAACTTCAATATCAAACACATCAATATCGGCGAAAATTTTAAATAGCAATCCTTTACCTTCCATAACAGGCTTTGAAGCTTCTGCCCCAATATCGCCCAATCCTAATACAGCAGTTCCGTTTGAAATTACAGCGACCAAATTACCTTTAGCCGTATATTTATAAACGTTATTTACATCTTTAGCAATTTCTAAACATGGTTCAGCAACTCCCGGCGAATATGCCAAAGATAAATCTCTTTGAGTTGCATATTTTTTTGTAGGTATAACCTGAATTTTTCCAGGTGTTGGTTTTGCGTGATATAATAGAGCTTCTCTACGTTTCGTATCCCTATGCATATAATCAGATTTATATGAACTTACAAAGTTAAAATAAGCAACGAAAGAAAAAAATTTTATAGCTACTCTTTTATGAAAATGAAAAAAAATATTATTTCTATTATATTTTTAATGAAAAATGCCCTTTTTAAACACTTCCATCTAACATATTAATAGAACACCAATAATCCGAAGCAGGTAAATTAACATTATTAAAGGTTTCATCTCAGCCTTGAGAAGAAGAGGAAATTTATTTTATTTACCATATCGATTAAATATGGAAATCGTGGTTTGACTTCCAAAACGACTATCAAATCCTTTTACACTCCAAAAATCGTTGATTTCATTACCAATTTGGTGTGAAAAATTTTCTAATCCCTAACACAACAACTTATCGATTCTTTTGAAATTCCACATCTATTTAAATCATACTTATAAACGGTGAACAATCCCAGTAATACATCATAAAAAACAGGACTATCTTGATAGTTTTCGCTATCTATACTGTATAGATATAAACCATCACCCGTTAACCATAACAGCAACTGTATTCATCTCCTCTAAGTCTATGATATTGAAAGTATTAATAATAACATTAGATAGATTCACTTGTATTTCCCTTATACTAGTGCATCCTAAACTATTCGTAACTTCTACACTATAATCTCTAATAGTTGTCGCTTGATAAGTATGTTAATTTGCTTTAGTAATAGCTTGACTATCTAGATTCCATTGATAGGCAAGATTGGGAATAATCGTTTCATCAACTAACCCTGCATTCAAGAAAACGGAAGAATTTGAAACATCTGTACAAATCATTATATTTTCAAATGAAGATGTATTAAAAACTTTAATTTCATCTTGCGTCAATGGGGTACTCTCTTCTCAAATCACTAATAATTTTGAATCAATAGAATTAAATACTGGAGTTTCATCCATTATAAATTCTAATGTCATTGAAAAAACTACAACCATTAGTAGTAACATTCGTAAATGTAACCGTTATTATTTGTGAACCCAAAGGAAATGGATTTGGCAAAGCTGTATATAGTTTCGACAATCATTTGACAAATTTTAACTAAATGAAAAACAAAAAAATAAAAAAGCTAAACTAAAAGCATTTTTTTTATAACATTTCATATAACTGACCCAAAATTTAAGAAATTATAACTTAGACATTTAAAATTTGCTCTAAATTAATATCGTCTGGAAGCCTTCCCACATTTTGAAGTTTAATAGCTGCTAGTTTTTGAGCGATTGTAACAGATTCTTCTAATGATTTTGTATTAATTTGTGCATATAAAAAACCAGTCCAAAAAGCATCACCAGCACCAGTTGTATCTTTTACTTCTTTTATAGATATTACTTCTTGAAAGAATACTCCTTCTTTTACATCTGAGACCACAACTCCTTTTTTTCCTTTTGTTAAGCAAATTGTAGTAACTCCTAGATTATGAAAATAATCAAAAATAAATTCTTCTGATTTTACTTCAGCAAAAAGTCTGTAACAATCGTCTTCACTCAATTTAACCAGTGGATCATTTGACAAATAATCGCTTAAAACCCGTTTAGCTTCTTCCCTGTCTGGCCAAATTTTTTCAGAAAAATTGATATCTATACTTAGTTGAACCCCTAACTCCTTTGCTTTCTTAGCTCTATTTAAAATAGTTTCTCTTGCTGGGTTTTTACTTAATGCAAAACAAGTAGTATGAAAAATTTTTGCTTTTGCAATACTTTCATTTGTTAATTGTTCAATGGTAATATTACAATCCGCTTGTCTGTAGGGAATAAAATCTGGTGTATCAGTTGATTTTGAAACAAAAATTACCGAAGTTGGTTCTGTTTCAACTTTTTTAATACTCGATACATCAATCTTATTTGCTTTTAATTTTCTAATGATATAATCGCCTAATCCATCTTGTCCACAGGAAGCTACTAGTAAGGGATTCAACCCTATTCTTGCTGCATTAACAGCAACATTAGTAGGGGAACCTCCTAAAAAACGATGGTAATCTTTAGTTCTATTTATTGAAGTATTTATTTCGTGACCAATAAAATCAATTAAAACCTCACCTATACATATTATATCTATTGTTTTCAATTTACAGTAAAATTTTAAAATTAGTATATAAAGATTGATTTACTAGAATAGTGGCAGCTGCACTCCAAGCACAAAAAGCAACGCCGTTTGGCATTGAAGAGTTTGAATTAAAATTTTCAAAAAATGAAAAATTATTTAACGAATTAGCTTCATTTATTCGATCTAGAATTGCTTTAGCCATGTTTTTTTGAGATTTAAATAGTAATGCCATTCCAAAGAAACCATTTACCATCGGCCAGCTTCCCCCGTTATGAAATTCATAAGGATAATTTCTAAACTCATATTTACAATTATCTTTAAGTAAGTTCCAATATTCTTCATTTTCAAAAATAGGAGGCCAAAATGCTGGAAGTAATCCTAACTTTGTACTTAAAGCTAAATCATAGGAATGATTAATAATTTTATTTTGAATTTTCTCTGTACCAATATTTAGCAATAACACTAATGAATTGGCAAAAGCATCAAACTGATTTTTATATCCAGACGGAGAAAAAGAACAGGGTAAATACTCTTTAAAATCCAATTCATAATAAGCTCTTTCATGAAATTTTTGACCTTCTGCATTAGGGAGAAAATTAACTTGTATTTGCTTAATAATTTTATCTATTTTAATAGTAATTGCTTTATTTTTTTTAAAATGATTATAACTTTTTAAAGCCCAAACACGAAGTAATTGATCGTATAAAACATAACCGTCTGTTATATATTCATCTGCCCAATTACCAGATAAAGGCACATATATAAGATGCTTATTATTAAATTCCCAAGCTTCTAATAATCGTAATGCTTTTTCTATTTCATTTTCATATTTCTTAACAAAGGAATCATCTTTTGTGTGAAAAGCGTATTGGCAAACACCAATAATAAACCAAGTTACAGCATCTACTCTACCTGCTAATCCACCATAGCTTACATCTACTTTATCCACACCAATTAACACATTAGATGGAATAGTTCCTATTTCATGTTGGTATTTAGCTAATGTTTCAAGAGTACTTTTAAATGTCTCTATTAATTTTATATCATCCGAAGCCAAAGCTGCCAAACCACAAATTACACCGTCACGTGCCCATACTCTTTGATAGTTAGACGTGTTTTCGGCACTTGCTAAAAACCCATTTGGCGTTGATACTTTATGCAATAATTCTATTGCTTTATCATAATATATAGTTTCCATAATTATTTAAACTTTCCTAATTTCTCTTTTATTCTTAATTAAAAGCGTATAAATTGCAGCCAACATTAACAAAACACCTGCAAATGTTATTGCATTTCTAGGATCATTATCCAAAAAGTTTTTTAAAATATAACCAAATGAAAGATTTTGAATAATCATTGGAATTACAATCATCATATTAATGATTCCCATATAAACTCCATAACGTTCTTTTGGTATGTCTGAAACTACCATTAAATAAGGAATTCCCATCATACTTGCCCATCCTATACCAAAGCCAGTTGTAGCAAAAAATAGCCAGTTTTTATTTTCAATATGTGGAAAAGCTAGAAAGCCTAAAGCTGCTAATAATAAACAAATAAAGTGTACCCTTTTTGCTCCATATTTTTTTGCAAAACCAACTAAAGCAAAGGCAATTAAAAATGTTACTACATTGTACCAACCATTTACCAAACCTGTCCAACTTACCGCTTTTTCATAGGCTTCAGGATTTGTTTTTGGAGTAGCGTTCCAAACCGACAAAGCTATACTTTTTGAAGAATTTTGCCAGTAACAAAACAGCGCATACCATTGAAACAAATAAACTATGGCTAATTGCCACATTACTTTAGGCATAGCACCAATGGCTGAGAAAATTTCAATTAAAGGTTCTAAAAAAACATTCTTTTTATTTTTTATCAGAGACAGTTCTTCTTGAGTGGGAGGAATCTCAGGAGTTGTTTTCATACTCCACCAAATTGAACCTATCGAACAAACTGCACCTAAGAAAAAAGAAGCATAAACCCAAGTTGGTAATGAACCTGTTTTCCCAACAATAATTAACGGAAAAATAAATAAGGATAAATTAGCCAAGGTTTGTCCCAAACCAGTAAAAAAGCTTTGCATTTGAAAGCCCAACGGTTGTTGCTCTTCAATTAATTTATCCGCTACAAAAGCCCTATAAGGTTCCATAGCCATATTGTTTCCTGCATCTAAAATCCAAAGTAAGCTAGCTGCCACCCACAAAGAACTACTAAAAGGAAAAGCTATTAAACTTAAACTACATAACAAAGCACCAATCAAAAAATAAGGTTTTCTTCGGCCCCATTTTGGATGCCAAGTTTTATCACTTAAAGCTCCAATTATAGGCTGTACTAATAACCCTGTAACTGGACCAGCAAGATTTAACAAAGGAATTTCATCTGGACTAGCTCCTAAAAAATCATAGATAGGATTTACTGCACTTTGTTGCAAACCAAAACTATATTGAATACCTAAAAAACCAACATTCATGTTTAGGATTTGCCAAAAATTCAGTTTTACTTTTCTTATCATTATTCGTAAATATAAGGTTTGCTATCCGACCCTTTTAAACAAAAATATTACAATAAATCCCATACCTAAATACGCACGCTTTAGGTATAGGGATTTATCTCATCATAATCTAACTAAAATTTAAAATCGATATGACAAAGCCATTGATAATGATCTGCCTGGTAAAGGTCTAGCTCTTACAATATTTGTTGCATTCTCTGTTATACTTCCTTCTTCTGCTTCTGTAATTGCTAGTGTATTAAATAAATTATTTCCAGAAATATTTAAGGCTAAATCTTTAACTAAAGTGAATTCTAAAAAGCCATTTACAATAACAAATCCATTCATTACTAATTCATTAGAATCTTGTGCAAATGCTTTTGTTTGCCCTATAAAACTTAATCCAAAAGTATTTTTCTTTTTAGAAAAACTATATGTTGGAATAAAATTATACATTAGTTTTGGTTGTCTTCTAGCTTGATTACCGTCATTTGGTCCAGATGTGATTTCTGCATTTGTGTATGTAAAAGCCCCTCTAAGGTTTAAGTCTTCTGTAACATTGTAAGAAGATTCTAATTCTAAACCTAAAGATTTATAATCATTCTCAATGATACTATTTGAAGTTGCCTCAAAACCTCCTTCTTCATTTGTTGTTGATTGGAAAGCTGTTACAAATATATAGCCATCTTTAAATTTTCTTTTATAACCAATTTCTAATTGTGCTAAGAAATCTCTTGCATTAATTTTATCTCCATCTAGATAATTTAACCCTGAGAACAGAATTCTATCTGCTTTAGCAGAAGCACCTTTACTATATCTTGCAAAAACAGACGATTGTTCGTTTAATAAATAATTAGCTCCAAAAGTATAAGAGGCATAACTATAATCGTAATCAACAGCAGTAGCATTAGCATTATCAATGGCAAACACATTTTGTTCAGGAGCAGAAATTGATCCATCATTATTAACATCATAAATAGTACTAGTTCCTCCAGCAAATGAACCATTCACTCTCCCTTTATCATAACGAATTCCACCTTCAACAATTAAATCCTCATTTACATCAAAAGCTACATTTAAATAAGGAGCCGAAACGTTGTATTGTGTATCATAATTTCTAGCTAAATTACCCCAAAATGGTGTTCCATAAGCATATAATCCATTTTCAGACAATAAATTCCCTCCAGCATCAGTAACATTAATTAAGCGAGGATTGTTATCAGACACTTCTTGAAGATAAGAATTCCATAACCATGAGATAGATACATTTTGAATTGATTTAAAATACCCAGCTGTAATCCCTAAACCAATTTCATCAAATCGCTTTGATACTCTTAAATCATTCATGAAATTATTTAAGTTATTTAATTTAGCATCAAACATATGGATTCTTGAAACTAAGCCATTAGGATTATTAAAAGGAGAACCGTCATTAGCATAAGTTAAAGTAGCACCTACTCCAAATGAATCAGCTATTTCTGAAGCAGTTGCTACCTGAGCTGGAAAAGGAGCAATAAACTGTCCACTATTTGCTGAAAAACGACCATTATTATTCACTTTCCAACCTTCCCCTAAATCGAAATCTAAATTAGCTCCTATAGATTTTGAAACAGGATGCATTCCGTCACTTACAGCAGTTCTATTTAATTGTCCATCTGGCCCTAAACCTACATTATGATTTAGATAAATGGATTGTTGTGTTCCAGAAGTAGCATCATAGCCAGAAACACTTCCCCAATCAGGATTTGCATTTGTCCCTGTCACTTGAATAGGCATTGGCATGTAAGCCGCTGCTCTATCATTTAAAAATTTGGTATAAATAGTTATAGAACCTTTTTCAAATTCTTTAGTAATATTAAACTTCATTTGACCACCATTATTAGCAGTAAAACCAGGACTTCTTACTCCTTCACCCAATCTGTAAAAACCACCTGTATGAAAATATAAACCTTCTCCTATTTTAGTACCATATTCTATATCTGTTCTAAAAGAATTATAATCTACTCCAAATGTTGTTGCTAAGCTTCCTCCTTCTGTTTTTCCAGTTTTACTTATAAAATTGATAATTCCCCCAGGTGAATTAGAAGACAATGTAGAAGCAGAACCACCTCTTATGGCTTCAATTTTTGCAACATTTCTATCAAATCTTGTAAAAATATCTGCCGTTGCAAAAGATATATCACCATATAAAAGCACTGGCAAACCATCCTCTTGTAATTGTAAATATTTAGAACCACCAGAAGAAATAGGTACACCACGAACTGAAATATTCGAATTTCCTTCACCACCAGAAGATTCTGAACGAATACCTGGAATAGTTCTAAAAATCTCTGCAGTAGATCTAGGAACAGTTTGTTCCACTTGTTCCACATTTACAGAGGTAATAGAAACACTCGATTTTAACTTTGTAGCTTTATTTACAACTCCAGTAACGATAATATCTTGTAATTGTGTGGCATCTTCTTGTAAAACAAAATCTAACGTAGTATTACCATTAACAACAACTTCTTTTTTTAAAGTTTTAAATCCAAGATATCTTGCAACGACTGTTACGTTTCCAGATGGTACATCATTAATTGAATAATTACCTTCAAAATCTGTAGACGAACCTTTGTTTGTGTTTTCAATAGTTAGATTAACCCCAAATAATGGATTTCCAAAATCATCTGTTACTTTCCCAGAAAGTTTTCCATTTTGAGAAAATGAAGAACTAGTTGAAAAAAGTACAATGAAATAGAAAATGTTTCTTAAGCTAAATTTTACTTTCATGATGTACAATTATTTAAGTTAGTTTAATTTTTTAGTTTTATTAATTCGAAATTATCATTTTTTTTATATAAAAATTGCGTTTTAATTATCGAAAACGTTTTCGTTAAACCGAAAACGTTTTCGATTTTGTTTCTGTTATTTTTTTATCATATTTGTATTATGAATGATGTAACGCTAAAAAAAATTGCTGAGATTCTAGGGATTTCTATAACTACAGTATCTAAGGCTTTGAAAAACTATCCAGATGTAAGTAAAAAAACAAAAAAAGCTGTTTTAGATCTTGCAGAAGAGTTGCATTACACCCCAAATAGTTTTGCTGTTAATTTAAGGACTAAAGAATCGAAAACCATTGGGTTAATTATTCCAGAAGTAGTACACCATTTTTTTTCAAGTGTTATAAATGGCATCATTGATGAAGCAGAAAAAAATGGATATTTAGTAATCATACTTCAATCCAACGAATCTTTAGCGTTAGAAAAAAAACAAGTTGATTTATTACTTAACAAAAGAGTTGACGGAATCATCATGTCGCTTTCAAATCAATCTAATTTTGACAATCATATCAAAGAAATCATTGCTAGAGGAATTCCACTTGTTTTATTTGATAAAATATCGAAACTTATAAATTGCTCCAAAGTTATTATTGATGACCAAAAAGCAGCTTTTGAAGCAGTGGAACATTTGATTTTAAAAGGATGCAAGAAAATAGCACACATTCGAGGACCAATAAATCCTCAAAATGCAATAGATCGCTTTTTGGGCTATAAAAAAGCTCTGGAACACTATAACATCCCTTTTGATCCTACCTTAGTATACCCTTGCTTACATGTTACATTTGATGAAGGAAAAAGTTTTGCTAAACAAATTATTGAAACTCATAAAGACGTTGATGGTATATTTGTAATAACTGATCTCGTAGCTGTTGGAGTTTTAGCCTATTTCAATGAAGTTCAAATTAAAGTTCCCCAACAAGTTAAAGTAATTGGTTTTAGCAATTGGTTTATGTCACAAGTTATTGCACCAAAATTAAGCACCGTAGATCAACCTAGCCATGAAATGGGTGTTCAATCATTTCAATTATTGTTTGAAGAAATGTCTCATAAAAAAAATGAAACTCCATTTACTCCAAGAACCATTTTACTAGAAACAAGTGTTATTGAAAGAGAGTCTACAAAAAAACCTTAACTTTTTAAAAAATCAATATTTCTCTTAAGACCTTCTAACTTTGTTCGTTTTACTGCAGATTTTTGAAAAACTTTTTGAAAAACATCATGAGTTATTTCTTCCCAATCTTTTTTATTAAAAACTAATAGTTCAGGATTTGGTGTAAAAAATGGCTCAGAATTTGGTTTAGAGAATCGATTCCAAGGACACACATCTTGACAAACATCACAACCGAACATCCAATCATCAAATTTATTTTTAAATTCATTTGGTATATTATCTTTTAACTCGATTGTAAAATAGGAAATACATTTACTTCCATCAACAACATAAGGCGATACTATTGCTTGCGTAGGACAAGCATCAATACATGCTGTACAGGTACCGCAATGATCTGTTGTTGGCAAATCATAGTCTAATTCAATATCTAAAATAAGTTCTGCTATAAAATAAAATGAACCAACTTTTTGAGTAAGTAGGTTTGAATTTTTTCCAATCCATCCTAAACCAGATTTTGCCGCCCAAGCTTTGTCTAGAACTGGAGCTGAGTCTACAAAAACGCGTCCATTAACCTCACCAATCTCATTTTGAATAAATTGCAAGAGGTCTTTTAATTTATCCTTTATAACATGATGATAATCTTGACCATAAGCATATTTAGAAATCTTATAGGAATCTACATTTTGAATTTCATTTGGATAATAATTCAATAATAAAGAAACAACACTTTTAGCACCATCAACTAACAATCTTGGATCAAGTCTCTTATCGAAATGATTTTCCATATAAGACATTTGACCGTTAAAATTATTATTAAGCCAATTTTCTAATCGAGGAGCTTCAACTTCTAAAAAGTCGGCTTTAGATATACCACAAGAAAGAAAGCCGAGTCTTTTAGATTCGGCTTTTATTAAATGAGCATATTTTTCTTTATTATTAATCAAAATATAAGAAATTAAAACAATTCTCCTTGATTACCAGATTTCATTCTACCAAGATGCTTATAAGCTAACTCTGTTACTTCTCTTCCTCTAGGCGTTCTAACAATAAATCCTTCTTGAATTAAAAATGGCTCGTAAACTTCTTCAATAGTTTCTCCACTTTCAGAAACCGCAGTTGCTAATGTTGTTAAACCTACAGGACCCCCTTTAAACTTATCAATGATAGTGGTTAGAATCTTATTATCCATTTCATCTAATCCATGAGCATCAACATTTAAAGACTTTAATGCAAATTGAGAAATTTCAATATCTATTCTACCATTACCTTTAATTTGCGCAAAATCTCTAACTCTACGCAATAATGCATTGGCAATACGAGGCGTCCCTCTACTTCTTCCAGCTATCTCTATTGCAGCTTCAAAATCAATAGGAACATTTAAAATTGATGCGCTTCTTTCTACAATAGTAGAAAGTAATTCTTTATTATAGTATTGTAATCTACTTTGAATCCCAAAACGCGCACGCATGGGCGCTGTAAGAAGACCAGAACGGGTAGTAGCACCAACAAGGGTGAAAGGATTTAAATTAATTTGTACTGTTCTTGCATTTGGCCCAGATTCAATCATAATATCAATTTTATAATCTTCCATTGCTGAATACAAATATTCTTCAACAACTGGACTTAAGCGATGAATTTCATCAATAAATAAAATATCTCTATCTTCTAAATTTGTCAACAAACCAGCTAAGTCACCAGGTTTATCTAGAACTGGACCAGAAGTGATTTTTATTCCAACGCCAAGTTCATTAGCTAAAATATTTGCTAGAGTAGTTTTTCCTAAACCTGGCGGACCATGGAACAATGTATGATCCAAAGCTTCGTCTCTTAGATTTGCCGCTTGAACAAAAATCTTCAAGTTTTCTAAAACTTGTTCTTGACCAGCAAAGTCATCAAATGAAAGCGGTCGTAAAGCCTTTTCAATGTCTATATCTTGCTGAGAAAAATTATCTTTATTTGGATTTAGATTTTCGTTCATAATAGCAAATATAAGCAAAGGTAAAATAAAAAACCTTTCCAATTGGAAAGGTTTTTTTATATGTAAGAAATAAAATTTTTTAATGGTGTAACTCTTCTTCACCTTCTTTCATTGGAACCGTTTGAGGTACAAAGTCATCTTCATGACCTGGTTTGTTGTAATCATAAGCCCAACGGTGAACTTCAGGAATTTCACCTGGCCAGTTACCATGAATATGCTCTACTGGTGTAGTCCATTCTAAAGTTGTAGACTTCCAAGGGTTTTGAGTTGCTTTTTTACCATAGAACATACTATAGAAAAAGTTCCAGAAGAAAACAATTTGGAAAATTGCTCCGATGATTGCAAACATTGTAATTAATACGTTAACATCAGCTAATTCATCAAATAATGGGAAATTTGAATTCGTATAATAACGTCTTGGTAAACCAGCCATTCCAATGAAATGCATTGGATAGAATACACCATATGCACAAACAGCTGTTACCCAAAAATGAACATAACCTAAGTTTTTATTCATCATTCTACCATACATTTTAGGAAACCAGTGGTAAACACCAGCAAAGAAACCATATAGGGCAGAAATACCCATTACTAAGTGGAAGTGAGCCACTACGAAATATGTATCGTGAACATTAATATCTAAAGTTGAATCACCTAATATAATACCTGTTAAACCTCCAGAAATAAAAGTTGAAACCATACCAATTGAAAACAACATTGCAGGATTTAACTGTAAGTTACCCTTCCATAAAGTTGTAATCCAGTTGAATGCTTTTACAGCAGATGGAATTGCAATTAACAATGTAGTAAATGTAAATACAGAACCTAAGAAAGGATTCATACCAGAAACGAACATATGGTGAGCCCATACAATTGTAGATAAGAATGCAATTGCTAATACTGAAGCAATCATCGCTCTATAACCAAAGATAGGTTTTCTAGAGTTTGTTGCCATAATTTCAGATACTAATCCCATTGCAGGTAAAATTACGATATATACTTCAGGGTGACCTAAGAACCAGAATAAGTGTTCAAATAAAACTGGTGAACCACCTTGATAATGTAAAACTTCACCAGAGATGAAAATATCAGATAAATAGAATGAAGTTCCGAAACTTCTATCAAAAATCAACAATAACGCTGCTGAGAATAATACTGGGAAAGAAACAACCCCAATGATAGCAGTCACGAAGAACGTCCAAACTGTTAATGGCAAACGAGTCATTGACATTCCTTTTGTTCTTAAGTTGATAACAGTAACGATATAGTTTAATGACCCCATTAACGAAGATGCAATGAAAATAGCCATTGAAACTAACCATAGAGTCATACCTAATCCAGAACCTGGAATTGCTTGTGGTAAGGCACTCAAAGGAGGATAAATTGTCCAACCTGCAGATGCTGGTCCTGATTCTACAAATAATGAAGAAATCATGATAACACAAGAAATAAAGAACATCCAGTAAGACAACATATTCATGAAACCAGATGCCATATCACGTGCACCAATTTGTAAAGGAATTAATAAGTTACTGAATGTACCACTTAATCCAGCAGTAAGTACAAAGAATACCATAATAGTACCGTGAATTGTAACTAACGCTAAATAAATATCGTTACGCATTACTCCATCAGGAGCAAATTTTTCACCTAATAAAAATTTAAAAATCCCAAAAGACTCTTCAGGCCAAGCAATTTGCATACGGAATAAAATTGACATAGTAACACCAATAATACCCATAATTAAACCTGAAATTAAATATTGCTTAGCAATCATCTTATGGTCAATACTAAAGATATATTTAGTAATGAAAGTTTCTTTGTGATGACCGTGTGCGTGTGCTGACATAATCTATATTGTTATTTTAGTATCTTAATTATTCTACAACTTGAGCTAAAACTTGAGTAGAATCAACTACAGTTTCAATTACTTCTGGCTGAGCAACAACTGGCTCAACTGCTGGAGCATTAGCTTCTTTCCATTGAGCTGCTAA
Source organism: Flavobacterium okayamense (assembly GCF_019702945.1). NCBI lineage: Bacteria > Pseudomonadati > Bacteroidota > Flavobacteriia > Flavobacteriales > Flavobacteriaceae > Flavobacterium > Flavobacterium okayamense. Next base: position 1,104,522 of record NZ_AP024749.1, on the reverse strand, counting down.
AGTAGGCCTCTCTGCTAACCATGTTTTGAATTCTTCAGGAGTATCAACAACAATTTTCAATTGCATGTTATAGTGTGATGCTCCACAAATTTTATTACATAATAATAAGTAATCAAATTCATAAGGCGCTAAAGCTTCTTCTCCATTAGCAACTAATTCTTTACTTTTTTCAGCTCTAATTTTGTTTATTTTGTTCACCTTAGCAACAATTGCTTCATCTTGACGCATTTCAGCTGTTGTTAAAGTAGGTACAAAATTAAAAGATGTAACCATTCCAGGAACACAGTTCATTTGCGCTCTAAAGTGAGGCATATAAGCTGAGTGTAATACATCTTGAGATCTGAATTTGAAAACAACTTTTTTCCCTTTAGGCAAATGTAATTCATTAGCCATTTTATCATCTTGAGCTGCAGGATCTGCTAAATCAACACCCATTGTGTTAATTCCTTCAATATAGCGAACATTAGCCTTACCTAAAGTATTATCTTCACCTGAATAACGAACTTCCCAACCAAATTGTTTAGCATATACCTCTACGTACATTACGTCTTCTTCATCATCGAAATACATAATGTTGTTCCAAGTATATAAACCGTATAAAATCAAACCTGATAATACAACTACAGGAATAATTGTCCAAATCATCTCTAATTTATTACTGTCGGAAAAGTATAAAGCTTTACCTCCTTTAACTCCAGTATATTTGAAAGCAAAATAGTGTAACAATACTTGAGTAATTGCTTGGACTATGAATATAATAATTAATGAAATAGACATTAAGTTATCATAATCAATACCATGTTCTGAAGCTGGAGTACCTAATGCTAAATCACCCCATGCAAACAATCCATAAATCATAAATACATAAAGGAAGCCTAAAAAAGCAAACATTAAGTATCCGTTAACTTTATTATCGTTATCATCAGCAACACCATGGTCTTGAGATGCTCCAATTTGAGTTAAATCGAAAATTTTAGTTAATTGCCAAATTGCAATTCCAATTAAAACTAAAACTATAAATATCAATAAACCTGTCATTTGTTTATTTCTTTAAATATTAATAATGAAAATGTTTACTTTCTTCCATTAAAGGATTCCCTTTAGAAACTAGTGGTGCTTTAGTTAATGCAGTAAATACAACAAAAATAAACAACCCTAAGAAAAATGCAATTGCTCCAATTTCAGGCACTCCAATAAACCATTGGTCACCAACTGTTGCAGGCATAATCATGTTATAGAAATCAATATAATGTCCAAATAAAATAACACTTCCCGCTAAAACAATAATCCAAGACAAACGTTTGAAATCAGTGTTAATTAATATTAACAATGGGAAAACAAAGTTCATCACTAACATTCCGAAGAAAGGTAAATTATAGTTTTCAATTCTAGTAACAAAGTAAGTTACTTCTTCAGGTATATCTGAATACCAAATCAACATAAATTGAGAGAACCATAAATATGTCCAGAAAATACTAATACCAAACATAAATTTAGCTAAATCATGGATATGACTTGTATTAACTTGCTCTAAGTATCCTTTTGATTTTAAGTAGATAGTAATCATTGCTATAGCAGTAATACCACTTACGAAGAAACTTGCGAATACATACCAACCAAATAATGTACTATACCAGTGAGGATCTAAAGACATAATCCAATCCCAAGACATCATTGATTCAGTAACAAGGAATAAAACTAAGAAAGTAGCAGATAACTTGAAGTTTTTCTTGTGATACGAATTATCTTCAGAAGAATCTTGTGCAATTGAGTTTCTTCTTGAAAAATAACGGTATAAATTCCAAATAACTAAATAAATAGCAGCTCTAATTAAAAAAGCAGTAACATTTAAATATCCAGATTTACCAGCTATTAATTTATCGTAATGCTCACTAGTAGGATCAGTAACACCTTCACCCATCCAAGTAAACATATGATTCATATGCATACCCGATAAAACTAAAACAATAAAGAAAATAATAGAACCTGGTAATAAATAACTCGTAATACCTTCCATTACTCTAAATAATATTGGTGACCAACCTGCTTGTGCAGCATATTGGATAGCATAGAATGCAAGTACACCAACACTTATTAACATAAAGAAGATACATGCTACATAAAATGCAGACCAAGGTTTGTTTTGCAATTGATGTAACACATGTTCAACATGCTCCTTATGAGCATCGTCGTGGTGTACATCTTCAGCGTGAACAGCGTGTGTATCATGTGCATCATGAGCTACTTGAGCGTGATGCCCGTGAGTGTCTTCTGAAAGGATTTTTTCAACTTCTTCAGTTGTTTTTGGTGCACTCCAAAAACCAATTCCAATTCCAACAGCTCCTAAAACCATTAAAATCAATGAAAAAGTTTTTAATTTACTTGAAAACGTGTACATATCTATTATTTTCAAAAAAGTGTTTTACAATTATAATTCTGACTTAAGCTTTAAAACGTAATCTGTTACTTGCCATCTCTCATCTTGTGATAGTTGGTTCGCATGAGAACCCATAGAGTTCAAACCATAAGTAACTACGAAATAAATACTTCCTTCTGTTATTTCTCTGTCTTTATAACTAGGAACCCCAAGGAATTTTTCTCTTTTTACAAGATTACCTTTACCGTCACCCTTTTCACCATGACAAATTGCACAGTAAATATTGAATAACTCTTTCCCATTTTCAGGATTTCTAGAAATAGAATCTAAAGGCGATTTTAATGTTGCTTTAGCTAATTCATAACCTTCGGTTGTATTAGGAATTTCAAAAGGAACAAAACCTCTTTTAATACTTCCTTCTGCAGGTAATTGACCTTCTTTACCATCTTTAAATACTTCATGTTCTGAATATGTTTCGTAAGGAACAGCTTCATACATGTTTGGCATGAATTGGTAGTTAGGCTTCGATTTATCAAAACAAGATGTCGCTAACATCGATAAACCTACTACTGCTACTATTTTATATAAGCTTTTCATATCTAAATATTAATGCTTTTCAATTACTTTAACTTCTACAGCTCCAGTTTCTTTAAAGAAAGAAACTAATTCTTCCTCATTATTATGAACTCCAACTTCCATTAAAAAGTGGTCATCTGTAGTTCTAACATCTGGGTTTTCGGCTTGTTTAAATGGCCATAATTTACTTCTCATGTAAAAAGTAATAACCATTAAATGGGCAGCAAAGAAAACCGTTCCTTCAAACATAATCGGCACAAAAGCAGGCATGTTTTGATAAAATGCGAAACTTGGTTTACCACCAATATCTTGAGGCCAATCATTAATCATAATATAATTAATCAAGGCAGTATAGATAGCTAACCCTGTTAATCCATAAAGAAATGAAGCAATTGCTATACGCGTAGGCGCTAGACCCATTGCTTTATCAAGACCATGAACAGGAAAAGGTGTGTAAACTTCTTCAATATGATGATGAGCTGCTCTAGTTTTCTTAACAGCATCCATTAACACATCATCATCATTATATATAGCGTGTATAACTTTATTACTCATGATATTAATGATTATCTGAATGATTGTGACCGTTTAATTCTCTCTCTCTTTTATAATTATCACCAGATGATTTTAAAATAGTTTTAACTTCAGCTTGTGCAATTACAGGGAAACTTCTTGAATACAATAAGAATAATACAAAGAAGAATCCAATAGTTCCAATATAAATACCTGCATCAACAAATGTTGGTTGGAACATAGTCCATGAAGAAGGTAAATAATCTCTGTGTAATGAAGTAACGATAATTACGAAACGCTCAAACCACATACCTACGTTTACCACAATTGAGATGATAAATGAAGCCATGATACTTGTTCTAATTTTCTTGAACCACATAACTTGTGGAGAAATTACGTTACAAGTCATCATTAACCAGTAAGACCACCAGTAAGGACCTGTTGCTCTATTCAAGAAAGCATATTGTTCGTATTCAACACCTGAATACCAAGCAATAAATAATTCAGTAATATAAGCACATCCTACTATCGAACCAGTAATCATAATTACTAAGTTCATTAACTCAATGTGTTGTAATGTAATATAATCTTCTAAGTTTGATACCTTTCTCATAATGATTAACAATGTTTGTACCATTGCGAATCCTGAGAAAATTGCTCCTGCAACGAAGTAAGGAGGTAAAATTGTAGTATGCCATCCTGGAATAACCGAAGTTGCGAAGTCAAAAGATACAATTGTATGTACAGAAAGTACAAGAGGAGTTGCTAAACCAGCTAATACCAATGAAACTTCTTCAAAACGCTGCCAGTCTTTAGCTCTACCACTCCATCCGAAAGATAAAGTTGAATAAATTTTCTTTGTAAAAGGCGTTACAGCTCTATCACGTAACATTGCAAAGTCAGGTAATAAACCAGTCCACCAGAAAACTAATGAAACAGATAAATACGTAGAAATTGCAAATACGTCCCATAATAATGGTGAGTTAAAGTTAACCCATAATGAACCGAATTGATTTGGAATAGGTAATACCCAGTAACCTAACCATGGACGACCCATGTGAATAATTGGGAATAAACCTGCTTGCATTACAGAGAAAATTGTCATCGCTTCTGCAGAACGGTTAATAGCCATTCTCCATTTTTGACGGAATAACAATAATACTGCTGAGATAAGAGTACCGGCGTGACCAATACCTACCCACCAAACGAAATTGGTAATATCCCAAGCCCAACCAACTGTTTTATTTAATCCCCATGTTCCAATACCAGTTGCAACGGTGTAAACCATACAACCTAAACCGTATAGGAAAGCAACTAAAGCGATTGAAAAAACAATCCACCATTGCTTATTAGCTCTACCTTCAACTGGGCGAGCCACATCTACCGTAACATCGTGGTAAGATTTATTTCCTACTACTAAAGGTTTTCTAATGGGTGCTTCGTAATGAGACGACATAATCCTTTATATTGTTTCTGTTAATTAATAATTATTTTTCGTTTCTAACTTTAACGTGATAGAATACATTAGGTTTTGTACCAATGTGCTCTAATAAATGATACATTCTTTCAGAGTCTGCTAATTCAGCAACTTTACTTTCTTTATCATTTACATCTCCAAAAATCATTGCACCACTAGTACATGCAGCAGAACATGCAGTTTGGAATTCACCATCTTTAACAGCTCTTCCTTCACGTTTAGCTTTTAGCTTAGTAGCTTGCGTCATTTGGATACACATTGAACATTTCTCCATTACACCACGAGAACGTACATTCACATCTGGATTTAATACCATACGACCTAAATCATCATTCATATGATAATCAAACTCACTATTCTTATTGTATAAGAACCAGTTGAAACGACGTACTTTGTATGGACAGTTGTTTGCACAGTAACGAGTACCAACACAACGGTTATAAGCCATGTGGTTTTGACCTTCTCTACCATGTGAAGTTGCCGCAACCGGGCAAACAGTTTCACAAGGAGCGTGGTTACAGTGCTGACACATAACTGGTTGGAATGCAACTTGAGGATTTTCATTTGGATCTTCCATTCCAATGAATGTCTCTCTAGAATTCATTAAACCAGATGTACTATCTTTCAATTCAACATCACCACCAAAAGTGTCTTGAGAAGAATAATATCTATCGATACGTAACCAATGCATATCACGACTTCTTCTCACTTCAGATTTACCTACAACTGGGACGTTGTTTTCTGCATGACATGCGATAACACATGCCCCACATCCTGTACAAGCGTTTAAGTCAATTGATAAATTAAAGTGGTGGGCAACACTTCTATCAAAAGAATCCCATAAATCTACTTCAGTAGCAGGAGTTTCTTTATGATCAAGTGATACTACAGGAATTGGATTCCATTCTTTAGCATCTTTAGTGTTAAATATTTCAAGAGTCGTTTCTTTGATGATATCACCACGACCCATTAAAGTTTTTTGTAATTGTACGCAAGCAAACTCATGCTCACCCTCTTCATTTGAAATAGCAACTGATTGGTTTGCATTTAAATCATTGTATAATGCATAAGCATTAACACCAACCTGCATTTCTTGCTTCATAGCTGCTTTCTTACCATAACCAAAAGCAAGACCAACAGTTCCAACGGCTTGACCTGGCTGAATTACTACTGGTACATTGTTTAAAGTAGCTTTACCAACTTTTAAAGTTGCATAACTACCATTTAAACCACCATTAGCAACATTCCAGTTTTCTAATCCAAGTTTTTCTGCATCTTTCTTAGAAACCGTTACGTAGTTGTCCCAAGAAACTCTTGTAATTGGATCTGGAAACTCTTGCAACCATGGATTATTTGCTTGTTGCCCGTCACCCATTCCTGTTTTAGAATATAATACTAACTCTAAACCATTTGATTTAGCATTAGCTAACTTAGAAACAGAAGAGCTTAGATCAACTGGATTTGCGTTTAAAGCAAAAGTATCAGTTGAAGCAAAACCATCATGAACAGCTTGATTCCAAGACTTACCAACCAATTTAGTTGAAGCAAAATTCTTTAAGTAATCAAAATATTCTGAACTATTATCTGTCCAAGACAATAATGCATCTTGGAATTGTTTAGTATCAAATAAAGGACGGATTGTAGGTTGCATTACACTGTAATGACCTCTTTGTAGTGAAACATCACCCCAAGACTCTAAATAATGAGGCGCTGCTGCAGCTATTGAAGTTAAACTTGCCGTTTCATCTTCTTTCATTGAGAAAGCAACAGAAAGTTTTACTTTTTTCAATCCTTCAGCAAAATCTTTTGAATTTGGTAAAGTGTAAACTGGATTAACTCCATTCATAATTAATGTATGAACCGAACCAGCTTTCATATCAGCGACTAATTGAGCAACTGCTTTTGCATCACCCTTACGTGTTAATTTAGCACCATTAGGATTGAATGCAGCAGATTGTAACGCTTGATTAATTCCGATTGCAACTAATTGAGCATCAAAATCATCTAAACCTGTTACAACAACACCTTTATTACCTGCAGATTTTAATTGTTTAGCCGCTTTTGCAACTTCAGCATTTTTCGGAGTAGAACCTCCAACAATTGCATTATATAAATCAGCAAGAGCTTGCTTTTGTTGAGCAACCGTCAAAGGCACTCTTTTATCAGCGTTAGCTCCAGCCAAAGACATATTAGCTTCAAATTGGAAATGCTTAGACATTTTACCATTTTTAGGAATACGTCCTTTAGCATAACCCGCATCATATCCACCACCTTGCCAATCTCCTAAGAAATCAGCACCAACAGACACAATAACATCAGCTTGAGAAAAATCATATCCAGACAAAGCTCTTTCACCGTAAACAGCTTCAAAAGCATCTAACGCATTACTTTCTGAAATTGCATCATAAACAACATGCTTTACTGTTGGATATTTAGATTTTAATTCAGAAATTAAAGCATCAGTAGATGGACTAGCCATTGTTCCTGTTAATAAAACAACATTTCCACCTTTTGAAGCAGCGTCTTGTAAACTCGCTTTAACTTTTGTATTAACTTCAGCCCAAGTTGCATCTTTACCAGCTATCTTAGGTTGTTTTAAGCGTAAATTATCATAAAGAGAAAGAACAGAAGCATGTACTCTAGCATTAGCTCCAGTAATTGCACCTTCTAAATTGTTATTTTCAACTTTGATTGGACGACCTTCTCTTGTTTTAATTAAAATGTTAGCAAAATCAAAACCATCAGCAATCGTTGTAGCATAATAATCTGCAACACCAGGAATAATTTCTTCCGGCTGAACTACATAAGGAATTGATTTTACAACTGGACCTTCACACGCCGCTAACGATGCAGCAGCAGTACTAAATCCAACATATTTTAAGAAGTCACGACGAGTTGTTGACGAATTTGATAATGTTTCATCATTACCTAAGAAGTCATTTACAGGAATTTCTTCCACAAACTCATTGTTTCTTAGCGTCTCAACAATAGAGCTATTTTCGTTTAGCTCCTCAACACTTTTCCAGTATTTTTTGTTTGATGCCATATTGTATCTTGATATTAGCTTCTAAAATTATTTTATTAATAGTGGCACTTACCACATTCTAAACCTCCCATTTGTGCAGCAGTTAACTGATCTACACCATATTTCTTAGAAAGTTCTTCGTGAATTTTTTTATAGTACTCGTTATCTTGTACTTTTACATTAGTTTCTCTGTGACAGTCAATACACCATCCCATTGTAAGAGGTGAGAACTGTTTCATGATTTCCATCTCTTCAACTGGTCCGTGACATTTTTGACATTCTACACCAGCAACAGTAACGTGTTGTGAGTGATTAAAATACACAAAATCAGGTAAGTTGTGAATTCTAACCCATTTTACAGGTTCAGTTTTACCAGTATATGCTTGTTTAGTCGCATCCCAACCTACAGCTGTATATAATTTTTGAATCTCTGCATTATAATCAACACCATATTCTTGACCTTCTTTTAAAGTAGACTCAGCAACTTCAGAAATATTTTTATGACAATTCATACAAACATTTAATGAAGGGATATTCGAATGCTTACTTACTCTTGCAGCAGAGTGACAATATTTACAATCAATACCATTATCTCCTGCGTGAATTCTGTGAGAATAATGAATTGGCTGAACTGGCTCATACCCCTGATCCACACCTACTTGCATTAAATAACCATAAGCAAAGTAAGCAGCAAACAACAAGAACATGATTACAGAAACCAATACTAAGAATTGATTTTTAGCAAACGCTTTCCAGATTGGTAATGATTTTTCTTTCGCTTCAACTTCTAATCCGTTAGCTTTAGCAATTTTAGTTAATACATTGTTCACCAAGAACAACATAACAATCAACATCACTAAAACCAATGACAAAGCTCCTAAAATAACATTATTTGACAAGCCTGGATCTTCATTTACCGGAGGAGCACCTATTACAACCTCATCAGGTTTAGAAGGAGCTGGCTCTGAAGTATAAGCTAAGATATTATCGATATCTTCATTAGACAATTGAGGGAAAGCAGTCATTGCAACTCCAGCATATTCCTCAAAAATCTTAACCGCCTGAGCGTCGCCAGACTTAACTAACTCTCCACTGTTTTTAATCCACTTATACAACCATTCTTTATCATACTTATCTGCAACACCACGTAGTGCAGGACCAGTCATTTTTTTATCTAACTTGTGACATGCCGCACAATTAGCATTGAACAACTCTTTGCCTTTAGCAGGATCTTGAGCGAAAATTGATAAAGAAAAAGATAGCGAAAGCGCTAAACTGAAGAAAATCTTTAAAAACGATTTATGGTTACCCACCTTTTTCATATTAATTTATGGTTAACGTGTCTTTTTGGTATGGTTTTAGCTATTAATTCAAACATAAAAACTAAAACACTTTGATTTAAACTCCGACAAAAATACGATATTAGAACTATTATCAAAACCTTAATTTTATCTTAAAATGTAATTTATATTTATTCTAAATAATTGGAAGAAATATTAGTGTTATAAATAATTGTATTTTTGTTTAAATAAATATTCAAAATGAGAAAATTACAAAATAGATTAGGATTTTTAAGTTTATTTTTTGCTCTTTTTGGAAGCCAAACTTTTTTTGGCCAAGAAGGAAAAACTACTGTTGAACAGAATCCAAAATTTGAAGAATTGTTAAAAGAAAAGCAAAAAATAGCCAATTCAATTGCTCTAAATGAAGGCTATAAAATTCAAATTTATAACGGAACTAGTTCGGAATGCAGACAAAAACTATCTGACTTTAGAAAAGAATTTAAAGAGTACGATGGCACAATTTTTTACTCAAGTCCAGTTTACAAAGTATATGTTGGTCCATTCAAATCTAGATTGCATGCAGAAGGCGCGTTAGAAAAAATTAAAGACAAATTTCCTGCATCTTTACTTATAAAACCATAATAAAAAAGCCCAACAAATGTTGGGCTTTTTTATATATAAACTTATATTAAAGTTTCTTTTTAACTTCCACTTCTTGGAACGCTTCAATTGTATCGTATTCTTTAATATCATTGTAGTTTTTAATTTGCATACCACAATCATATCCTTTTGAAACCTCTTTAACATCGTCTTTAAAACGTTTTAAAGCAGCTAATTCACCTGTGTAAATAACAACTCCTTCACGGATTAAACGAATCTTAGAATTACGGAAGATTTTACCATCTGTCACCATACATCCTGCAATACTTCCAACTTTAGAAATTTTGAAGATTTCTCTAATTTCAGCAGAACCTGTAATCTCTTCTTTCATCACTGGAGACAACATTCCTTCCATCGCGTCTTTAACATCATCAATTGCATCATAGATGATTGAATAGTTACGGATATCGATTTCTTCTTTCTCCGCTAATTGTTTTGCACTTCCTTGAGGACGAACGTTAAATCCGATTATAATTGCATCTGAAGCAGATGCTAATAACACATCAGATTCTGTAATCGCCCCAACACCTTTGTGAATGATATTAATTTGAATTTCTTCAGTAGATAGTTTAGAGAATGAATCTGATAATGCCTCAACAGAACCATCCACATCTCCTTTTAAGATAATATTTAACTCTTTGAAATCTCCTAAAGCAATACGACGACCAATCTCTGCAAGTGTAATGTGTTTTTGTGTACGAACCGATTGCTCTCTCATTAATTGAGTACGTTTTGCAGCAATTTGTTTTGCTTCTCTTTCGTCTTCATATACATTAAACTTATCACCTGCTGTAGGTGCACCATCTAAACCTAATACAGATACCGGAGTTGACGGACCTGCTTCTTCTATATTATGACCACGCTCATCGAACATCGCCTTAATTTTACCATGATTTTTACCCGCCAATACATAATCACCAATTCTTAATGTTCCGTTTTGAACTAAAATTGTTGCTACGTATCCACGTCCTTTATCTAATTGAGCTTCAACAACAGTACCTTGTGCTAAACGAGCTGGATTAGCTTTAAGTTCTAATAATTCAGCTTCTAATAAAACTTTCTCTAAAAGCTCTTTAACCCCAAGACCCGTTTTTGCTGAAACATCATGAGATTGATATTTACCTCCCCATTCTTCAACTAACAAGTTCATTGCAGCAAGTTTCTCTTTAATTTTATCAGGATTAGCTGTAGGCTTATCAACCTTATTTATTGCAAAAATCATTGGAACACCAGCGGCTTGAGCGTGACTGATAGCCTCTTTTGTTTGCGGCATAATATCGTCATCGGCAGCGATTACAATAATTGCTATATCGGTAACTTGTGCACCACGAGCACGCATCGCCGTAAAGGCCTCGTGACCAGGTGTATCTAAGAATGCTATTCTTTGTCCGCTTTCTAACTCCACTGAATAAGCCCCAATATGCTGTGTAATTCCTCCTGACTCACCTGCGATAACATTTGTATCACGAACGTAATCTAGGAATGATGTTTTACCGTGATCTACGTGACCCATTACCGTAACAATAGGTGCTCTTTCTTGTAAATCTTCTGGCGCATCTAGAACTTCTTCAGCTGCTTCTTCAATATCTGTTGAAATAAATTCTACTTCATAACCAAATTCATCAGCTACAATTGATAAAGTTTCTGCATCTAAACGCTGATTCATTGTTACCATAATCCCAAGAGACATACATGTACCGATAACTTTAGTAATAGGCACATCCATCATTGTTGCGATTTCACCAACAGTAACAAACTCTGTCACTTTTAAGATTTTGCTTTCTAAATCTTGTTGTTGTTGTTCTTCATCAATTCTTTGACGGTGAGATTCTCTTTTATCTCTACGATATTTTGCAGCTTTAGACTTACTTCCTTTACCTTGTAAGCGCTCTAAAGTTTCCTTAATTTGGTTTTTAACTTCTTCTTCTGTAGGCTCAACCTTTTGAATAACTGGTCTTTTACCTTTTCCGAAATCTTTCTTCACAAAGTCTTTTTTAGCGCCTGGACCTTGAGATCTGTTATTACCTCCTTGGTTTGCTCCACCACCTTGACCTTGAACAGGTTTTGTTATTCTTTGACGTTTCTTTTTATTATCACCATCTTTCTTAGCACCACCTTGTTGGTTTTGATTTCCTTGCCCCGGTTTTTTATTATCTTTCTTATCGTCTTTTTTCTTTTTAGACTTTTCGAATTGGGATAAATCAATTTTTTGACCTGTAAAAGTAGCTCCAGAAAGCTTTTGATATTGCGTAGTAATTTTTTCAGGTTCTCCACCCTCCTCAACACTCTCTTTATCTTGAGATTTTACTACTTGTTCCTTTTTAACCTCTTTTGTAGGTTTTTCTTCAGGAACATCTGCCTTAGGAGTAGAAGGTTCAACAACTTCAGGTCTTTCAGCAACAACTTCAGTTGCAGGTTTTTCTTCTGCTTTTTTACTTTCTTCCGCTTTTTCAGGATTCAAATCAATTTTCCCAACGGCTTTTGGAGCTATAATATTAGCTTTCGCTTTTATTACTTCTTGTTCGCGTCTTAATTTTTCTTCTTGAAGACGTTTCAATTCTTGCTCTTTTTCAAGTTCACGTTTTAATGCTTCTTTTTCCTTCTTCTTCTCTTCACTTACTTCTAAAGAAGCTTCTTTTTTTCCTTTATCAGCAGAAAATTGATTGCATAAGACAACGTATTCCTCATCAGAAATTTTAGCGTTTGGACTCGACTCAATTTCATGCCCTTTTTCTTTCAAAAAGTCCACGGCTCTATCTAGAGAAATATTTAATTCCCTTAAAACTTTGTTGATTCTTATTACTCTCTTTTCAGACATATAATGTATTTAAATTCTATATTTATGCGTGTGTTGTGTTGTTTAGACTAATAAAATTAGTCTTCTAATTCCTCTTTTAAGATGCGAACAACATCTAAAATAGTTTCTTCTTCTAAATCAGTTCTTCTAACTAAATCTTCAACATCTTGATCTAACACACTCCTTGCAGTGTCTAAACCAATTTTTTCAAATTCTTGAATTACCCATTCTTCGATTTCATCCGAAAACTCTCTTAATTCAACATCGTCGATTTCTTCAACACCTTCACGAATCACATCTAATTCGTAACCTGTAAGCATGCTTGCTAGACGAATGTTATGACCTCCACGACCAATTGCTTTTGAAACTTCTTCGATTTTTAAGAAAACTTCAGCCTTCTTAGTTTCTTCGTCAATCTTAACAGAAGAAACTTTAGCAGGACTTAAAGCCCTAGTAATATATAATTGAGCATTGTTTGTAAAGTTAATCACGTCAATATTTTCATTGTTTAATTCACGAACAATTCCATGAATACGTGAACCTTTCATTCCTACACAAGCTCCAACTGGATCAATTCTGTCATCATAAGAATCTACTGCAACTTTAGCTTTTTCACCAGGAATACGCGCCACTTTTTTAATATTGATTAATCCGTCGAAAACCTCTGGTATTTCTTGTTCAAATAATTTTTCCAAGAAATCAGGCGAAGTTCTTGACATAATAATTTGAGGCTTATTTCCTTTTAACTCTACACTTTCGATGATACCTCTAACATTTTCCCCTTTTTTGAAATAATCATTTGGAATTTGTTTTTCTTTAGGCAAAATAATTTCATTTCCATCATCATCCATTAAAACAACCATTTTAGGACGAACATGATGTACTTCTGCAGTGTAAATATCACCAATTAAATCTTTAAATTGTTTGTAAAGATTTGTATTATCGTGCTCATGAATTTTAGAAATTAAATTTTGTCTCAATGCTAAAATTGCACGACGACCTAATTGAATTAATTTCACCTCTTCAGAAACTTCTTCACCTACCTCAAAATCTGGCTCAATTTTTCTTGCATCTGACAATGAAATTTCAGAATTATCATCTTCTACCTCACCATCTTCTACTACCGTTCTATTTCTCCAAATTTCCATATCTCCTTTATCAGGATTTATAATGATATCGAAATTATCATCAGAACCATATTTCTTTTTTAATGCATTGCGAAATACATCTTCTAAAATCGCCATTAAGGTAACTCTATCTATAAGTTTATCATCTTTAAACTCTGAAAACGAATCAATTAACGCAATATTCTCCATGTTACTCTTTTATTTGTATTTAAAACGATATAATAACTGTTGCTTCTTTTATTTCTTCAAAAGGCAATACAACTTTCTTTTCTACAGTTTCTTTACCTTTTCCTATTTTTTTAGGCTCTCTAGCTTTCCACTCAAGCGTAATATTTTCTTCACTAGCTTCAGTAATATCAGCCTCAATTACATTCCCAGAAATAGTTTTCACTTTTACTTTTCTACCAATGTTTTTTTTATACTGCCTTGGCAAAGTCATTGGACTGTAAGCTCCAGCAGAAGCTACTTCTAATGCAAAATCAAACTCTTCTCTATCTAAATTATGCTCTATTGCTCGACTAACATCAATACAATCTTGCAAATTTACTCCATTATCACCATCTAAAGTTACTAAAATTTTACGATCATCCGATATTTTTAATTCAATTAAAAACAAATCAGAACGCACATTCAATGCCTCATTTAATAACTCTTCAACTCTTCCTTTAAAATTCATTTTGTATAAAAAGAGGCACGCTCTGCGTGCCTCATTATTTTCTGATTTAAATAATTACAGCGCAAATATAATTATTTTTTTTTAATTTAAAAAAATTGTAGGTTTGTTAATTAATCACTAACTTTATAGTGTAAAAATTTTACTACCAAAACCTTAAAATAATTTTATGAAACGAATTTTAGTACCAACCGATTTTTCTAAACACTCTGAGTACGCTTTAAAAGTTGCAGCACAAATTGCAAAAAAAAATAACGGAGAGATTTTTCTATTACATATGCTTGAACTTCCAACTTCTGGAAACGATGCTTTATCATCTTCGCATGACATGCCAGAATTGATTTTCTTCAAAAATGCAGCTGTTCAAAAATTAGATGATATGATGAATGCATCTTACCTAGACGGTATAAATGTTTCTAAAATCATTCAATTTGAAATGGCTTTTGATGGAATCATTAAAAACGGAGAAGCTCACAATGTAGACTTAATAGTTATGGGATCTCATGGAGCAAGCGGCTTCCAAGAAATGTTTATAGGCTCCAACACTGAGAAAGTTGTAAGAAATTCAAATGTTCCTGTTTTAGTAATCAAACATGAAGACGAAAGCTTCTCAGCTGATCACTTTGTTTTTGCTTCTGATTTTTCAGATGAAATTAAAAAGCCTTTTGAAAAAGTGATAAACTTTGCTAATAAATTTAACTCTCATGTTCATTTAGTAAATATCAATACTCCTAATAACTTTAAGTCAACAAGAGTAGCTCAAAAAACTATGGATGAATTTATGTCTAGCTTTGAGTTTAAAAACTTCTCAACTCACATCTATAACGACATTAATGTAGAAAAAGGAATTTTACATTTTGCTAAAAGCATAAATGCTGATTTAATAGGAATGAGTACACACGGAAGAAAAGGTCTTTCTCATTTCTTTAATGGAAGTATCAGTGAAGATTTAGTTAACCATGCCAAGCGACCAGTTATAACTTTTAAAATATAACTTGACATATTAAAAAAAAATCCGCTCGTTGAGCGGATTTTTTTGTTGGCCCACAAGGACTCGAACCTTGAATGACGGTACCAAAAACCGGAGTGTTACCATTACACCATGGGCCAATTCCCATACAACCTTTTCGATTGCGAGTGCAAATGTAAAACATATTTTTTATTCTGCAAATTTTTCTAAAAAAAATATTAAAAAATCTTTTTCTACGTTTCTATATGTAAAAAAGTAGTTTCTTTGTATAAACATTCATAAAAAGCACATTTTATATGACATCATTTAACTTTAACAAATGGAATACCATTCTAGGGTGGATATCTTTTGCTATTGCTTTAATAACTTTTTCTTTAACGGTGGAACCTACCATCAGTTTTTGGGACTGCAGCGAATATATTGCTACTTCATCAAACTTAGAATTAGGTCACCCTCCAGGAGCTCCTCTATTTCAAATGATTGGAGCATTCTTTTCGATGTTTACCACAGATGTTACTCAAGTAGCCCTAATGGTAAACATGATGTCAGTTCTCTCTAGTGCTTTTACAATTTTATTTATGTTTTGGTCACTAACACTTCTTTTAAAACGTGTTGTAGCCTCAAATGATAATTCAAAAGAAAGTCAAATTATGATATTATCTGGGGCTTTTATAGCTTCTTTAGCTTTTACATTTACTGACACTTTTTGGTATAGTGCTGTTGAAGCAGAAGTATATGCAATGGCAACATTTTTTATTGCATTATTGTTTTGGCTTGGCTTACGCTGGGAACAAGCAATCAACACTCCAAAAGGAAATAGATGGCTATTACTAATCTCTTTTGTTAGCGGATTAGCATTTGGCGTTCACTTAATGGCCTTATTAACAATACCTTCTATAATTCTTTTGTATTTATTTAAAACATCTGAGAATATTACACTTAAAAAGGGTGTAATTTTTACAGGAATTAGTGTTGGAATTCTCTTAATAATCTATGGAATGTTAATTCCATTCGTTTTAGAATTGTTTGGACGCACTGAAATATTCGCTGTCAATACATTAGGCCTTCCTTTTAATTCTGGCGAGATATTAGCACTAATCATTTTGATAGGAATGTTCTATTTTGGATTAAATTATACAAGAAAGAAAGGCTATGTAAAACTAAATACTTTAATACTTTGTATTGCTTTTATTTTAATTGGTTTTTCAAACTGGATGATGTTACCAATTCGTGCCAATGCCAATCCTCCAATTAATGAAAACAAACCTTCGGATGCAGCTGCAATTTTAGCATATTATAACCGTGAACAATACGGAAACAATAGCCTATTATATGGACCTCAATTTTCAGACACTTATTCTGGATTAGATGAAAAAAATCCTTATTTAGACGCAAAACCAATCTATGAAAGAGACTACAAACTAGGTAAGTATATAGTAACCAACAACTTTAAAAACGCTGTACAAAATACCGATGATAATCATAAAGGATTTTTACCTAGAATGTGGAGCAATGATCATAATGTAAATTACATGAAATTTACTGAAGCTCTAGATTTCAGAATCCACCCAGATTATGCAGACGAACAAGAGTTAGTCGAAATTGTTTCTCAATTTAGAAGCGCTTTCAAACAAGGTAAATTAGATTTAGAAGATTACGATAGTTTTTTAAAAACATATAGTGATTACTTAATTGTTGAAAAACCTTCATTTGTTAACAATATAAAATTCATGTTTCAATATCAGTTTGGAAGCATGTATTGGCGTTACTTAATGTGGAATTTTGTTGGAAGACAAAGCGACAACCAATGGAAAGGTGATAATCTTGACGGAAATTGGATTAGTGGAATTAAACTTTTCGACGAAGCTAGATTAGGTTCACAAGACAACTTAACATCCGATATGTTAAACAACAAAGGTAGGAACACTTATTTCTTCTTGCCTTTTATCTTGGCCATTATCGGAATTATTTTTCATATTAAAAGAGACGTAAAGAGTTTTTATGTGCTTTTAATATTATTCTTATTTACTGGTTTAGCATTAAAAGTTTACTTAAACGAACGTCCTTTTGAACCAAGAGAACGTGATTATGCTTTAGTAGGTTCTTTCTTTGCTTTTGCAATGTGGATAGGTTTTGGAGTGTATTCATTATATGAAGGCATTAAAAGATATTTACAACCTAAAGTTACTGTACCAATAGTATTAACAATATCGATGTTAACAGCTCCAGTACTACTAGCTAAAGAAAATTGGGACGATCATGATCGTTCAAATAAATATACAGCTCTTAATGTAGCAAAAGCTTATTTAGATTCTTGTGAGAAAAATGCAATTTTATTCACAATTGGAGACAACGATACTTTCCCTTTATGGTATTTACAAGAAGTTGAACGCTACAGAACTGATGTTAGAATTGTAAACACAAGTTTGTTTATGACTGATTGGTATATTGACCAAATGAAACGCAAAGCTTGGGATTCAGAACCAGTGCCAATTTCTTTTACAAGAGATCAATACAAAGGAAGCAACAGAGATTATAGTTTCTTAATTGAACGTACAAAAGACTCAATTTCACTTAATGAATTAATTCAGTTCATGTCATTAGATGACGAACGCGCAAAAGTTGAAATGAGAAATGGAAGATGGCTAAACTATTTCCCAACTAATAAAATTTACATTCCAATTGATAAAAATAACATCATCAAAAATAAAGTTGTTTCTCCAAAGTATTATGACTCTATAGTTCCTGCAATAGAATTTAAAATTAAAGGTGATGCATTATACAAAAATCGTCTAATGATGCTAGACATAGTAAACCAAAACAATTGGGAACGCCCAATGTATTTTACAGGAGGAAGCTTTGGCGAGGACGATTACTTATGGATGAAAGACTATTTAGAGTTAGATGGAATGTGTTTTAAATTAGTTCCTATAAAAACATCGCAAAAAGGAAGTCCAAATCCTCTTGAAATGGGACAAATTGATAGCGACAAAATGTATAACATTGTTATGAATTGGCAATGGGGTAATAGTGGAACTGATAAAATCTATTATGATCCAGAAACTCGTAAAAATGGAATTTCATTTAGAACAAATTTAGCGCGTTTAATGGAAACACTAATTCAAGAAGACAAAAAAGATAAAGCTGAAAAAATTATTGAATTAGCTATGGAAAAAATGCCAATTGACAAATTCGATTATTATACTTTAGTTGAACCTTTTGCACAAGGTTATTACGAAATAGGTAAGAAAGATAAAGCAAGAAATATTTTAACCAAATTAGCTACAAAATACCAAGAAGAATTAACTTTCTATAATGGCATGTCAGCCAATGATATTTATGATTATAGACATGATATAGCAAGTACTATTCAGAGATATAGAAGTTTATTAAATTATATGAAAGAAGCTAACGATGTCGATTTCTATAAACAAGAAAAAGTAAAATTCAACAATTACTTTACACTAATAAACAAGAATGATAGGATGTTAGAACGATTTGGTTTAGAATTAGAATAAACCTCAAAAAATAACAAAAAGCCATTTCAATTTTTTTGAAATGGCTTTTTTATTTACTTTTAATTTATGAATTGGGTTAAAACACATAAATTCATTCCTTTTTTATTTCCAAAGTATATTTGGAAAATAAACAATTCTACTAACAAAGTATACTTAACTTTTGATGATGGACCAATTCCAATTGTAACTGAATGGGTACTAGATGTTTTAAAAACTGAAAATATAAAAGCTACTTTTTTCTGTATTGGAGAAAATATACAAAAACATCCTGAAGTTTTTAAAAGAATAGTGAATGAAGGTCATAACATTGGAAATCATACATATAATCATTTAAATGGGTGGGAGACAAAAAACGAAACGTATTTGGATAATTTTGACATGTGCAAACAATTAATAAAAACTTCAAATATATTTCGCCCGCCTTATGGCAAAATATCTCCTTTACAAGCAAAAAAAATACTTCAAAAAAAACATAAAATAATAATGTGGGATGTTTTGAGCTATGATTTTGGTAACAAAATAAGCTCAGAGAAATGTTTAAATAATGTTGTGAAAAATACCGAATCAGGTAGTATAATAGTATTTCATGACAGCATTAAAGCTGAACAAAACTTACGTTATGCTCTACCTAAGGCAATAACTTATTTAAAAGAAAAAGGATTTGAATTTGACGTAATTTCTTAGGCCTGATCTTGAACTAATGCAATTAAAGTATTTGCATCCATCTCACCACTTTGACGCCAAACCATTTGACCCGATTTATAAATCATTAATGTTGGTAACCCTTTTACACGAAGTGCTTCTGCAAGTTCTCGGTTTTTATCAACATCAATTTTTATAACACGAGCTTTATCACCTAAAGCAGCAGCAACATCACGAATAACATCATTCATTGCCGTAGAAGGCGAATCCCATTCTGTAAAAAAGTCAATTAGAACAGGAACTTGTGCATTGATTAACTCTCCAAATTTTGACATATATAGCAAATTTTATTCGGAATACTATACAAATGTAGCATTTTTAATTAATTAAACTACTTTTTCACCCTTTTTTAGTTCAATTACGGTAATTTCAGGCATAATTCCAACCCTACCAGGATAAGCATGAAAACCAAAACCTCTATTAACATAAACGTATCTACCCATATTTTCATACAACCCTGCCCACTGCTTGTAAACATATTGAACTGGACTCCATTTTAACCAACCTGGAATTTCAATACCAAATTGAAAACCATGGGTATGCCCCGAAAGTGTTAAATGGTAATTATTTTCATGATGTTTTATTTCATTTTCCCAATGACTAGGGTCATGACTCATTAAAATTTTAAAATCTTCTTTAGCCACGCCTTCTGATGCTTTTACTAAATCACCTACTTTTTTAAAATGTATTCCCCAATTCTCAACACCAATCAACTTGATTGAATCATTACCCTTTTTCAATTCAACATTTTCATTAAGTAACAACTTAAAATCAATTTGAGTGTGTAAACCCTTTATTTCATCAAAATTTTTATCTTTATCACTCTGCGAATCCCAATGAAAATATTCTCCATAGTCATGATTTCCTAGAACCGAATATTTACCTAAAACAGGATTGTGAATTTTTTTAAAAACATCTATCCAAGGGAGCATTTCTTTTGCATGTGTATTCACAATATCTCCAGTAAACAAAACCAAATCTGATTGTTGTTCGTTTATTAAATTAATTGCATATTCAATTTTTTCGCGGTCATCAAAACTACCACTGTGAATATCCGAAATCTGAGTAATTGTTGTTCCATCAAAACTTTCAGGTAAATCAGGAAAGAAAAGTGTTTTATTTTTTACTTTGAAATTGTATTTTCCTAGGGTTATCCCATACAATAAAGAAGTAAAAGGAATGGCTGCTAATCCTAAAGCAACTTGACTGATAAATTTTCTTCTTGCAGGTAAAAACTCACTTTTATCTGTATAACCCATAAAATGAGAAATAGTTCCTTGGATTACTCTAAAAATATCTTCAGTAACCAAAACTAATGTCAAAATTATCTTGGGCAAGTAAATTAATAGAAAGAATCCCATTGTCCAAAGTGTTTGCTTATTTTGGCCTTGACCTCTTTCATGAGTCATGAAAAAATACAACAAGTACACAATAAAAACCATTGAAGTTGTGACATAAATTGCCAAAATCCATTTTGAACGTGTTACCGTTTTTATGGTTTGAAAAGAGTAGTATTCAACTAATCCAAATAATAGAATGGGAATAATCCAACGGAGCATTTTACTTTTTTAAGCAAATGTAAATAACATGAAATCAATTCGCTATAAATTTATATATTTTTAACACCTTATGATTTCGTAAAGAATTGTATTTTTACGTTTTAAACTCAATTTCATGTCACAAAAACGATTATTTCTACTCGATGCTTACGCTTTAATTTTTAGAGGATATTACGCTTTTATCAAAAACCCAAGAATCAACTCAAAAGGAATGGACACATCTGCTATTATGGGGTTTATGAATTCTTTGATGGACGTAATTCGCCGTGAAAAACCAGATCATTTAGCGGTTGCATTCGACAAAGGTGGAAGTGATTATCGTTTAGAAATGTTTCAAGAATATAAAGCCAATCGTGACGAAACACCTGAAGCAATCAAAATTGCCGTTCCATATATTCAAGAATTATTAAAAGCCATGCATATTCCTATTATGGAAAAAGCAGGTTTTGAAGCTGACGACTTGATTGGAACACTTGCTAAACAAGCTGAAAAACAAGGTTACCAAGTTTTTATGGTAACTCCTGATAAAGATTTTGCTCAGTTAGTTTCCGAAAATATTTTTATGTATCGCCCAGCTCGAATGGGCAATGATATTGAAATTTGGGGAATTCCTGAAGTTCAAGCAAAATTTGAAGTTGAAAATCCATTACAAGTAATCGACTTTTTAGCGATGATGGGTGATGCTGTCGATAACATTCCTGGCTTACCTGGAGTTGGTGAAAAAACAGCCAAGAAATTCCTAGCGCAATATGGTTCCATCGAAAAACTTTTAGAAAGCACACACGAACTAAAAGGGAAAATGAAGGAGAATATTGAAGCCAATAAAGAAAAAGGAATTCTTTCTAAAAAACTGGCTACTATCTTACTCGATTGTCCAGTTGAATTTGATGAGAAAGATTTTGAACTTTCTAAACCCGATGTAGAGAAAACCGATGCGATTTTCCAAGAATTGGAATTCCGTCAAATGAAAACTCAATTCGACAAACTTTTTGGTTCGGGTAAAGAATATGATGAAATTGACACTAATGGTAATGGGAATACCGCCGAACCAGCTAAAAAAGGAACTCCAAAAAAATCAGCAGAAAATCAAATGGACTTATTTGGTTTTAGTGATGAAGAAGAAACACCAACAAATTCTTTTTATGCAACTTTAGAATCAACCGAACATTTTTACCAAATCGTGCAAGGTGATTTAGGTTTGAAATTATTTCTTCAAAATTTAGAAAAGCAAACTTCCGTTTGTTTTGATACGGAAACTACAGGAATTGACGCTTTAAATGCAGAATTGGTTGGAATTGCATTTTCATGGGAAAAAGGAAAAGGGTTTTACGTTCCGTTCCCAGAAAACCAAGAAGAAGCAAAAGCTTTAGCTGAAAAATTTGCTCCGTTTTTCTCTAATGAAAATATTGAGAAAATTGGTCAAAACATGAAGTATGATATTAAAATCATGGCCAATTACGGAATTGAAATCAAAGGAAATTTGTTCGACACCATGATTGCGCATTATTTGATTAATCCCGATATGCGTCATAATATGGATGTGTTGAGCGAAACGTACTTGAAATATTCACCTAAACCTATCGAAACCTTAATTGGTAAAAAAGGAAAGAATCAGTTATCCATGCGTCAGGTTGAAATAGAAGCTGTAAAAGAATATGCGGTTGAAGATGCCGATATAACCTTGCAATTAAAACAACACTTTCACCCTATTTTAGAACGCGTAGGCACCAAAAAATTATTTGACGAAATTGAAATTCCATTGGTTGAAGTTTTAGCTGCCATGGAGCGTGAAGGTATTCGTTTAGATGTCGATTTCTTAAAAGCAATGTCAACCGATATGGCGAAAGAAATTACCGCTTTTGAACAAAAAATATATGAAGAAGCCGGTGAAACGTTCAACTTGGCTTCACCAAAACAATTAGGTGATATTTTATTTGACAAACTTAAAATTGGCGGAAGCAAACCAAAAAAAACGAAAACAGGTCAATATGCAACGGGAGAAGAAGTACTAAGTTATTTAGCCAAAGACAATGAAATTGTGCAACATATTTTAGAATGGCGCCAAATGGTGAAATTACAGAACACCTATGTAGAAGCGCTACCCAACCAAGTAGATGCTAAAACCAAACGCGTTCATACCGATTATATGCAAACGGTTGCTGCAACAGGTCGTTTGAGTTCTAATAATCCAAACTTACAGAATATTCCGATTCGTACCGAACGTGGTCGTCAAATTCGTAAAGCTTTTATAGCTCGTGACGAAAATTACACCTTGTTAGCGGCCGATTATTCTCAAATTGAATTACGCATTATTGCCGCTTTATCGGGTGAAGAAAATATGATTAAAGCCTTTCAAAATCATGAGGATATTCACCGAAGCACCGCTGCAAAAGTTTTCAATGTGGCTTTAGAAGAAGTTACCAAAGAACAACGTAGCAATGCCAAAACAGTAAACTTCGGAATTATTTATGGTGTATCAGCTTTCGGATTGAGTAATCAAACTGATTTAACAAGAAGCGAAAGTGCGGCTTTAATTGATGCGTATTACAAAACCTATCCAAGATTGAAAGCCTACATTCAAGAACAAATTGAATTTGCTCGTGAACATGGTTATGTGGAAACGGTTTCGGGTAGACGTCGTTATTTAAAAGATATCAATTCAGCAAATGCTGTAGTTCGTGGCGCTGCTGAACGAAATGCTGTAAACGCACCTATTCAAGGAAGTGCTGCTGATATTATCAAAATTGCGATGATTAACATTCACAAACGATTGAAAACTGAAAATTGGAAATCGAAAATGTTACTACAAGTACACGATGAGCTTGTTTTTGACGTTCATAATAGTGAATTAGAAAAAATAAAACCAATGATTCAACACGAAATGGAAAATGCTTTTAAACTTGAAGTTCCTTTAGTAGTTGATATGGGAGAAGGCAAAAACTGGCTGGAAGCGCATTGATTTTAGTGTTCAGTATTCAGTCGCGGTTCAAAGTTTTTTTTGTTATTTCTATCAAAATCGAAAAACACAAGTTTAGAAAAGCTAAATCTCATAAAAATATTAGATCACAAAACCCGAAAGCTTTAACACTTTCGGGTTTACTTTAAAAAAATTTTGCAAATTCAAAATAATATTTAGATATTTGTCTAAATATATAATTAAAATGAATACCATTTTTAAAGCATTAAACGACGAAACACGAAGGGAAATTTTAGAACTCCTTCGTAAAAGCGATATGACTGCTGGCGAAATTGCAGATCATTTTAATATTTCAAAACCTAGTATTTCTCATCATTTAGATTTATTAAAACAAGCTGATTTAGTAACGAGCGACAAACAAGGACAATTTATTATCTACTCACTCAACACTACAATTGTAGACGACATTTTAAAATGGTTACTAACATTAAAAAAACAAAAATGACAACTCTAAGAAAAGAACTTCCGTACATTTTAATTGCTTTAATCCCATTTATCTATTTGGCATTTATTTGGAATAATTTACCGGAAACTGTTCCTATGCACTGGAATGGAAAAGGAGAAATTGATCGCTATGGTTCAAAAAATGAATTATGGAGTATGACTTCTATGTTATCTGGCTTAGGCTACTTTTTGTTTTTGATTATTCCAAAAATTGACCCAAAAGGAAAACTTTCTAAAATGGGAAATAAATTAGATAATTTAAGATTAATGATGGCTCTATTTATGTCGGCATTATCTATGTTTATAATTTACAGTGTTCAACAAGCAGAATCGAAACCAACATTTATTTTTGCATTAATTGGCTTACTTTTTGCAGGTTTAGGAAATTATTTTAAAACCATTAAACCAAATTATTTTATTGGAATTAAAACCCCTTGGACATTAGAAAATGAAGAAGTTTGGAAAAAAACACATTTATTTGGTGGTAAATTATGGTTTGCTGGCGGATTGTTAATTTTTATTTTAAGCCTAATAATTCCAAATGTTTATTCGTTTTATGTATTAATGACTGTAACAGTAATTATATCAATTATACCAATTATATATTCGTATTTAAAATTTAAAAAATTAAAAACATAAATCATGAAAAAACTTGTATTACTTCTTAGTGTACTTTTTTCAACAGTAATCTTTTCACAAGATCGCTTTGAAAAAATCGATGAATATTTAAATTACCTATACGAAAACAATAAGTTTATGGGTAGCTTATGTATTCGTGAAGGAGAAAATGTTGTTTTTAACAAAGCGTACGGTTATACTGATGTAAATAAAAATATTGAAGCTGATAGAACTACGAAATATAAAATTGGTTCCATAACCAAAACATTTACTTCGGTTATGATTTTACAATTAATCGAAGAGCGTAAACTACGCTTAGACACTAAACTAAAAAGGTATTTTCCTAAAGTAGCTAAAGCTGACAGTATTTCTATTTCCGATTTATTGTATCAAAGAACTGGAATTCCGGATTACATCAATCATGATAGTTTAACAACTGCAGAATTAAGTGCACCAAACTTAAAAGAGGCAATTTATAAGAAAATTGAAAACTATCAATTAAGGTTTTCACCTGGAAGTAAATTTGAATATAGTAACTCTAACTATTATCTACTTGGAGGTATTATTGAAAAAATTACAGGTAAGTCTTTTGGCGAAAACCTTCAAGACAGAATAGTAAAAAAAGCTGAATTACTTAATACATATTACAAACCTTCAAATACCGATACGTCGGTTAAAGAAAGTTACTCCTTTATTTATAATGGAACAAATTGGGAGCAAATGCCGGAATGGAAAAATGAAGTTGCTTTTGCGGCAGGAGCAATTATTTCAACACCTGCAGACCTTACTCGATTTATGTCAAATCTTTTTGAAGGCAATCTTTTAAATAAAAAATCATTAGAAATAATGACAACTTTAAAAGAAGGTTATGGTGCAGGTCTATTACAAGCCCCTTTTGGTGATCGTAAATTCTTTACTCATACTGGTGGAATTGAAAATTTTCGCTCAGTTGTTGGATACAATATACCCGAAAAAATGGGAATTGGTTTAATTGTTAATGGAGATAATTACAGTAGAAACGATATAATGATTGGCGTTTTAAGCATCTATTATAAACTTCCTTTTCCATTTCCTAGTTTTGAAAAAATTAGTCGTGAATTAATCGAAAAATATTCTGGCACCTATTCTTCAGATCAGTTACCTATGAAAATAAGTGTATTTGAAAAAGATGGCGAGCTTTTAGCACAAGCTACTGGTCAAACTTCTTTTCCATTAACATTAAAAGATGAGAAAACATTTGTTTTTGCAGGTGCAGGAATTGAAATGGTTTTTGAAGAAAATGCATTTACCTTAAAACAAGGTGGAATGAATTTTAAATTCAAAAAAGATTAATAAAAACAAAAAAGGCTCACAATTGTGAGCCTTTTTTTATCGTTTAGTTGAATCTCTATGTCTTAATTCTGTTTTAACAACAATTGTTTGGGGCTGGTAAAACTCGTCTTCGTTCTGAATTTTATCAATTAACAATTCAGCTGCTCTCATACCAATTTCTGGAGCATGTTGACTAACTGTTGATAGACTTGGCGTTAATCTTTTAGACCAAACTCCATCGGCAAAACCAATAACTAAAATATCTTCTGGAATTTTATAACCTGATTTAATAGCATATTTCATTCCCATTGTTGATGCATGTTCATCAACTGCAAAAATTGCATCAACTTTATGTTTTTGGATTAAACTTTCTAATTTCTTGTCAAACTTATCTGTATCACTTTCTACAACAAGTAAAGTAGTATCTAGATTTAAACCCGCTCTAGACATAGCCTCTTTATATCCTTCAAACCTTAGTTTACCTACACTTAGATTATCAATAGTAGAAAGCATTGCAATTTTTTTTGCACCTTGTTTAATTAGATACTCAGTCGCATCTATTGCAGAATCTAAGTCATCCACAACTACTTTATCACATTTTAAACTTTCAGCAACTCTATCAAACATTACAATTGGAGTTCCACTATCCATAATACTTTTAAGATGCTTAAAATCTTGATTCTTTTGAGTTTCTTCTGCAATAGATAAAATAAACCCATCAATAGAACCATTATTTAGCATATCCATCATTTGTTTCTCTTTAACTAGTGACTCATTTGAAATTGCAGTAATTACGTTATATCCTAATTGAATTGCTTTTTCTTCAATGCCACTAAATACCTTTGCAAAGAATGGATTTAATATATTAGGTATAATAACACCTATTGTATTTGTTCTTTGATTTTTAAGATTCCTAGCA
Organism: Flavobacterium okayamense; assembly: GCF_019702945.1. Lineage (NCBI taxonomy): Bacteria > Pseudomonadati > Bacteroidota > Flavobacteriia > Flavobacteriales > Flavobacteriaceae > Flavobacterium > Flavobacterium okayamense. Next base: position 1,076,996 of record NZ_AP024749.1, on the reverse strand, counting down.
AGAGCATTAGGTTTGTAATTATTTAGTTCAGCAAACTCTAAAATTCTTGTTTTAGTAACTGTACCTATTTCTGGACTATCACTCAAAGCTTTAGAAACGGTTGAAACAGAAACTCCAAGTTCTTTAGCTATTTGTTTTAGTGTTATTTTTGACTTCATAATCTTCTTTTGAACAATAAAAATACTATTTATTTTAGGAAAAACAATTTTTGGAACATTACTTAATAAAAATATTTCTTAAAATGCTGTTTGCATAATAAATAAATAGTTGTACTTTTGCACTCCCTTAATTGGGAATGGAATGTTTAATTTAAATTAATTATTGTGAACACATTAAGCTACAAAACAGTATCAGCAAACAAGGCTACTGCAGACAAGCAGTGGATTGTTGTGGACGCTGAAGGGCATAATTTGGGTCGCTTTGCTTCAAAAGTAGCAATGCTATTAAGAGGTAAATACAAGCCAAATTATACGCCGCACGTTGATTGTGGAGATAACGTAATTGTTATCAACGCAGAAAAAATCAACCTTACTGGTAACAAGTTAGACGACAAAACTTACGTACGTCACACAGGTTACCCAGGAGGGCAAAGAACTTTAACTGCTAGAGTACAACAGCAAAAGAATCCTGCTGTTATAGTAGAAAAAGCTGTAAAAGGAATGTTACCTAAAAACAAATTAGGTGCTGAGTTATTCCGAAATTTAAATGTATATGTAGGTTCTGAGCACAAACATGACGCTCAAAAACCTAAAACTGTAAACTTAAACGATCTTAAGTAATGGGAGTTATTCACAAAATCGGTAGAAGAAAATGTGCTGTTGCACGTGTTTATCTAACTGAAGGTACAGGTAAAATCACTGTAAACAAAAGAGAATTTGCAAACTACTTCCCTACACCAACATTACAGTACAAAGTAATGCAACCTTTAGCAATGACTGAAAATGCAGAAAACTTTGACGTTAAAATTAATGTATATGGTGGTGGTTCAACTGGTCAAGCAGAAGCTGTACGTATGGCTATTGCTAGAGCAATGTGTGAAGTAGATGCTGAAAACAGATTAGTTTTAAAACCAGAAGGATTATTAACAAGAGATCCTCGTATGGTTGAACGTAAGAAATTTGGTCAGAAGAAAGCACGTAAGAGATTCCAATTCTCGAAACGTTAATCTACAACAATTTCTTGTTCATTTATTATTGAAATTAAAAACACAGTTGTCGTTATTTCTTTTTTTAAAAAGGAAATTAGTTTAGCATCTAAATGAAGCCACGAGCGAAAGCTAATGGAACATTGCTAATCAACGGAACGTAAACTATTACAAAAATGGCAAACAAAATAGAAGTTAAAGAATTATTAGAAGCAGGTGTTCATTTTGGACACATGACTCGTAAGTGGGATCCAAACATGGCTCCTTACATCTATATGGAGCGTAATGGTATCCATATTATCAACTTATACAAAACTGCAGCTAAAATCGAAGAAGCTAATGAAGCTTTAAAGAAAATCGCTGCTTCTGGTAGAAAAGTACTTTTCGTAGCTACCAAAAAACAAGCTAAAGACATTGTTGCTGAAAAAGCGACTGCATGTAACATGCCTTACATCACTGAAAGATGGCCAGGTGGTATGTTAACAAACTTCGTTACGATTCGTAAAGCCGTTAAGAAAATGGCTTCGATTGACAGAATGAAGAAAGACGGAACATTTAACACATTATCTAAAAAAGAGCGTTTACAAGTTGATCGTTTACGTGCTAAATTAGAGAAAAACTTAGGTTCTATTGCAGACATGACAAGGTTGCCAGCGGCATTATTTGTAGTTGATGTGAAAGCAGAACATATCGCAATAAAAGAAGCTCAAAAATTAAACATTCCAGTTTTTGCAATGGTAGATACAAACTCTGATCCTCGTCCGATCGATTTCGTTATCCCTGCAAATGATGATGCTTCAAAATCAATTGAAAAAGTTCTTGGATTAGTTTCTGGTGCTATCGTTGAAGGTTTAGCTGATAGAAAAGCTGAAAAAGACGACGTTAAAGAAGCTGATGTAAAACAAGAAGAAGCTACAACAAACGAATAAATAATTATTTAATTCCAAAAACAAAACGCCAAATTCCATACTTATTAGAAACAAAAAGTTGACGATAATTTAAAAATGGAATTTGGGTTTTGGATTTTGGAATTTTTACATTTAAACAAAAAAAAGTTATGGCAAATATTACTGCTGCAGACGTAAATAAATTAAGAACAGCTACTGGTGCTGGAATGATGGACTGTAAAAAAGCTTTAGTAGAAGCTGATGGAGATTTTGATTTAGCTATCGAAAACCTTCGTAAAAAAGGTCAAAAAGTTGCTGCTAACCGTTCAGATAGAGAATCTACTGAAGGTGCTGCTGTTGCAATCATCAATGCAGATAACACTGCTGGTGTAGCGATCACATTAAACTGTGAAACTGACTTCGTAGGTAAAAACGAATCTTTCGTAAAATTAGCTACAGATTTAGCAAACCAAGCTTTAAACTTTGCTACTAAAGAAGAATTATTAGCTTCTGATTTCAACGGAATTACAGTTGCTGAGAAATTAATCGAGCAAACTGGAGTTATCGGTGAGAAAATTGAAATCGGTGCTTTTGAGCGTTTAGAAGGTGCTTTCGTAGGTTCTTATATTCACGCTGGTAAAATTGCTACTTTAGTTTCTTTATCTGCAAACGTTGCTGGCGCTGAAGAAGCTGCTAAAAACGTTGCAATGCAAGCTGCTGCTATGAACCCAATTGCTTTAAACGAAGCTGGTGTTGATGCTGCAATCATTGAAAAAGAAATCGAAATTGCAAAAGAGCAATTAAGAGCTGAAGGAAAACCAGAAGCAATGTTAGATAATATCTCTAAAGGTAAAATCCAACGTTTCTACAAAGACAATACTTTAGTTAACCAAGATTATATTAAAGATGGTTCTATGAGTGTTGCTGCTTATATTAAATCTGTTGACGGTGGTTTAACTGTTACAGGTTTCAAAAGAGTTGCTTTAGGATAATTTTCCTCAACAATAAATAAAAAAACCTCATTCTTCGAATGAGGTTTTTTTATACCATTTTTTTTACCACATATATCACTACGCCCCAAATAATCAACTCGTTTTCTTTGGTTATTTCAATAGGCTTATACTTGTCATTCTCCGGCAAAAGAAATACTTTGTTATTTTCTGCTTTTATTCTTTTAACTGTAAATTCTCCATCAATATAGCATACCGCTATAGTGTTGTTTTTAGCCTCTAAACTTCTATCTATAACCAACAAATCTCCATCATTTATTCCGGCTTTAATCATAGAATCGCCACTCGCTTTTGCGAAAAAAGTAGCTTCAGGATTTTTAATTAAAAACTGATCTAAACTGATTCTTTCCTCTTCAAAATCGGCAGCTGGTGACGGAAATCCTGCTTTAATTCCAGCATCTATAAATGATATTTTCTTAGGTTGAGAAAAATCGGGATTAAAAAAATGTAGTTTCTTCTTTAGCATTTTACCATTATTACTTCACTAATTTTTGTAGTATATTGATTGGATAAATGATTCTGCTTCATTTTCCAAGTTCGTTTTAAATCTTGTGATGCCAAACGTATTTTCCGACTTCCTAATTTGCGATTACATGAATCTATTGCATGCATCAAATGACGATACTTTGGGTTTTCGGCTTCAAACAAATTCAACTGAATTTCATCATCCTTTACCAGTTGCGTTACAATTACACCCGCTTTTTTATAAACGGAATTAGGTTCATATAAATCATCTAACATCTTCAATACAGCATTATTTATTGTAAGCGATGCATTGGATGGGAAGGACAACGTAATTTGTCTTGTATAATGATATTTTTGGTTATTCTTGTCAAATCTATCTTTCTGCAAGAACAAAACAATTGTGCTACACGAAGATTTTTGTAACCTCAGCTTTTCGGAACATACTGTAGCAAAGGTTAGCACTCTTTCTTTTAAATCATCATACGCCGAAATATTATGCTCAAAGCTACGAGTTACAGCGATCGATTTTTTTGCTGAAATTTCTTCCGTTTCTAAAACTGGTTTGCCTAACAATTCCATTCTCAACCTTATGCCTACAACTCCCATTACCGATTTGATATAGGCTTCATTGTGTAGCAAAGTGAAATCGTAAGCCGTATTAATATTTTTCAGCTTCATTTTCTTCGATAATCGACGACCAATTCCCCAAATATCTTCAACAGCTAACCATTTTAAGGCTTTTACTCGTTTTTCATCAGTATCTATAACCCAAATACCATTGGTTTGTGTAGGAAACTTTTTCGCAACTCTATTGGCAACTTTAGACAAGGCTTTTGTAGGTGCAATCCCAACACAAATAGGCAAACTCAAACATTTATAGATTTGATTTTTTATTTGTAAGCCATAATGGGTATAATCGTCTATTTTAACTTTATCAAAATTTAAAAAAGCTTCATCTATACTATAAACCTCAACATCGGGCGTAAAGTTTCCGAGCAATGTCATTACCCGTTTACTCATATCGCCATACAATGGATAATTAGATGAAAATACTTTTACTTTATTTTGCTCTAATTCTTTTCTAACCTTAAACTCAGGAGCTCCCATGGCAATACCTAATTGTTTAGCTTCTTCACTACGCGAAATAATGCAACCATCGTTATTACTTAAAACAACGATAGGAACTCCATTAAGGTAAGGTTGAAACACCCTTTCGCATGAAGCGTAAAAATTATTACAATCGACTAAGGCATACATTAAAACCAAATGTTTCGGTTACTGATAACTATAGAAATAAACAAACCCAAATAAGCAATACTAACAACAAACTTGATAAAAGTTCCTGCTAAAAATCCAAAAAAAGAACCAATAGCCGCTTTTGTAGCACGAGTAGAATCTTTTCTATCATAAAGCAATTCTCCAATCAAAGCACCAACAAATGGTCCGATAATAAATCCGAAAGGAATGGGTGCAAAAATTCCAACAATTAAACCAATATTGGTTCCCCAAATACCGTATTTACTCCCTCCAAATCGTTTCGTCCCTTTGGCTGGAATCACATAATCTAAAACTGCAATTACAATAGCAATTACAAATGTAATTCCTAAAACCCAATAATTTTTTTCCATTCCTGGGCATAAATACAATAACAATAAGCCTATCCAACTAATAGGCGGTCCAGGTAAAGCGGGCAACAAACTCCCTAAAATTCCAAGAAACATGCAACAAAAACCCGCAAGTAAAAGAAAGTATTCCATATTTAATTCTATTGCCTAAAATTACTAAAATAAAAGCGTATTATAAAAAAACTAAAAAATTAGTTGCAACTAAACTTTTAGTTTGTATATTTGTTCAACTAAGTTTTTAGTTTAAATGAATAATTATGAAACAACTAACCAAAGCAGAAGAAGAAATTATGCAAATTCTTTGGGATTTGAAAGAAGGAAATGTAAAAGATATTATCGCTGAATTTCCTGAACCTAAACCTGCTTATAATACCGTTTCTACCATAGTTAGAATTTTAGAAACAAAAGAATTTGTAGATCACAAACAAGAAGGAAAAGGCTATATCTATTTCCCAATTGTAGAAAAGGAAACCTATAGTAATTCGTCTATTAACAAATTAGTCGAAAACTACTTTCAAGGCTCTTTTAAAAACATGGTTTCGTTTTTTGTAAAACAGAACGATGTCGATATAAAAGATGTAGAAGCATTATTAAAAGAAATTAAAACTGAACAGCATGATTGATTTTTTATTGTACACTTTAAAAACAATAGGTATTCAATTACTATTCTTAATAGCCTATCAAATATTATTAAGTAAAGAAACGTTTTTTAACGCCAATCGTTTTTACTTAATAGGAAGCTTTATAGCTTCTTTGATTATTCCATTAATAAATATAAAATCAATTGATAGTAATTCTACAATAGAAAATGTTTTTAATCTAAAAGAAATTTTATTGGTAAACGGTGAAAAAACATCAGAAATTCAATTAGCAAGCAATAATTCAATCAATCTTTTAAAGACAGTTGAAACAATATACATAATTGGTTTTGTTCTATTTATAACTCTTCTGATTTATAAACTAAAAAAGATTAAAGAAAGAATCGATAATTCTCAAATTGAATTTCATGAAAATATAAAAATATATCGCATTCAAAATTCTAATGAGGCTTTTTCATTTTTGAATTTAATCTTCATAGGGCAAAACAATACCGAAATAACAACTGTTTTACAACATGAATTAACACATAAAAACAAATGGCATTCTGTTGATTTGTTTCTATTAGAAATCGCTAAAACTATTTTTTGGTTCAATCCGTTGTTATGGCATTATCAAAAGAAACTAGCCGAAGTTCATGAATATGAAGCCGATGCGATTGCAGTTAAAAAAAATGCGGCAACGTATTACAAAAGTATTATTAACCAAGTTTTTCAAGTTGAAAACTTTGCGTTCACCAATAATTTTTTCAATGAATCATTAATCAAAAAACGAATCGTTATGTTACAAAAATCAAAATCAAAAAAAGCTATGTTGCTAAAGTACGGAATCGTAATTCCTGCAATTTTAATTAGTGTAAGTTTATTTTCAAATAAGATTTACGCACAAACAGAAACAAATGAAAAAACAACTTCTAAAGAGAAAAATGAAATTTCATTTTCAGAAGTTGATGAAGTCCCGAGGTTTTTACAATGTGAAAATGTTTCAAAAGAAGATGCTATGAAATGCTTCAATGAAAAAATGATGGAACATATCACTAAAAATTTCAATTATCCCAAAGAAGCCGCGAAAAAGAATATACAAGGCCAAGTGAGTATTCAATTTATAATCGACAAAGAAGGAAATATAAAAGATATAGTTACTCACGGCCCTGTAAATGGAGAGCTATTAGAAAAAGAAGCTAGAAGAATAATTTCACTATTACCAAAACTTATCCCTGCAAAACATAAAGGAAAAACGGTTAATATTAAGTATGGTTTGCCTTTAACTTTTAAATTACAAGACAAATAAGAGGATAAACATAAATGGTCGGTAATAGTTTAGATTATCGACCATTTTTTAATTAAAAAAGCTATTTTTGTGGAAAACAATCGGTTTTGAAAAAAATCATTTTATTCATATTACTAATAAGCTTAACATTTTCTTGCCAACTTTTCGATAAAAAAGTGCCAGATGAAAATGCTTTATTACAGGAAGAATTACAAAAAGTAAACTGGAAACAAGTTGATCAATATCCAAGTGTTTCTTCATGTGATACCATTCTTGATAAAGAAACACAAAAAGCATGTTTGTTTCAGTTTTTAACCGAAACCATTCAAAATAGAATAAGCACTGATACTATTCATATTTTATATCCTGAACTAGATACGATTTCGGTTAAAGTCACCATAAATCCTGATGCTTCTCTTATATTTGAAACACAAAAACCAACCGATTCTATTTCGTATGATATTGAAGTAATCGATAGCATTTTGCAAAATAGATTAGCGAATTTTCCAAAAGTTGAACCAGCCATTAAACAAGGTATCAAAGTAAAATCGCAATTTGTGTTACCGGTTATTTTAAAGGTTACGGAGTAATTTTTTGAAGCCAATCCTGCTGTACGCTATATCTTTTTAGATTGCCACGTCGTTCCTCCTCGCAATGACAAAAAGGATGTCGCTTCCATCAGGGCTATTTCCTAAACTCCCTTCCCTTCCAAGTGAAATTACTGAACAAACTATAAATCGCCACTACACTACTAAAAAAAGGATATAATAACGAAGCTAAAAACAACCATTGTAATTTCGTTCTAAAAAAAGAAGCTGTTTTTTGCAGTAATACTAAATCAATAATAAACTTTAAGGCAATAAATAGTGCAAACCAGTTCTGATTTAAGTTTCCTGATAACCACAAAACAAAAACCGCAATCCAAGTTACGTTTGTACCAAAAACGAGTAATGCCGTTAACTTTCCAAACCAAGAAGAATAACCTGTACTTTTAGCAGCCCACCTCACACGTTGTTGAAATAAAGCGTCCCAAGAATTTTCACTTTGTGTAGCCACAACACTTTGATTATGCATACAAAATCCAACAGCAGTTTTATTCTTTAAAACCGCTTTTTGCAACAAGAAAACATCATCGCCACTTGCCATGTTTGAATTCCCTTCAAAACCATTTAACTCTAAAAAGAACTCCTTTTCGTAAGCAAAATTTGCGCCATTGCACATAAAAGGTTGGTTCAAACCAAAACTTCCAATAGTTGCTCCTTGTAAACTTAAAAAATCTAAATTTTGAAACGCATGTAAAAAACCTGATTTTGGCAAATAACAAACACCAGCTGCAGCCATTCGTTTGTTTTCATTTTGAATATAAGAGTCAATTGCTTTTAACCAATTCTTCTGAACCAAACAATCAGCATCCGTTGTAATAATCCAATTGTTTTTCGCTACTTGAATAGCCGTTTCAATAGCATCCTTTTTAGGCGAATTTGATTTTCTTATACTCTTAATAACCTTAACATTTATGTCACTTCGAGCGGAGTCGAGAAGTCTAAATTTATCATCCGATTCATCATCCACTAAAATAACTTCAAACAAATCATTCGGATAATTTAACAAAGAAATCGAATGTAACAGTTTTGGTAAGTTTTCTGCTTCATTTCGAAACGGAACCACAATTGAAAAACTAGTTTTAGGTTCAATAGAAAAATCAGATAACGGTTTCATTTTTTGAAATCCGTAATACAGCGAAGCAATCAAAACAACATACATTCCTAATATGACAAAGGCTATAATCATTCGGCAGTTTTTGGTTTGAATCTTATTACAAAATAACTTCCTAAAATAACTGGTAAAACCAAATTAAAAAGCCACATTAACGAAGTAATGGTTAAAATTTTCCAATCTTCAACACCTAATTTCGAAAATAAAAATAAAGCAACACTTCCTTTTATAGCAACGTCCATCAAATGAATACTTGGCAAAATGGAAGCTAAAAGATACATTGTAAAAATGGTTGCTAATGCAATTGAAATTTCAATATCAACTTCAAAAAACAACAACAAGACTAAAAACTGGGTTGAAAAAATCAAATAACGAAACATCGAAAAACTAAATGTTTTCAAAAGAATAGTCCTATCTAACTTTCTGATTTTATCTATTATCTTTTGTATGGAAAAACCATAAATTTCAATTTCTCTGAAAAAAATTAGAATCAAAATAGCAATCGTAAGAATAATTAAAAATAGAATAATTGAAATAAAATTAAGCTTGATTCCAATCCAAAACATTGTTTCCGTTTTAGAAAAAGTCAGTAATAAGAATCCAAAAACGCCAAACAATGTTGTTACCAACATTTGACTGCCATTGTGTATAAAGTTTAACAATACAATTCGTTTCGAATTTTCCGGTTTAAAATACAGCATTTTGGCTCCGTACTCTCCTATTCTATTCGGTGTAAAAATAGAAGCAGTAAGAGAACCAAATGTTTGTTGAGTTGCTTCAAAAAAACTAATCTTTTTGAAACTGCCAACTAAATTCCGCCACTTCAAAACTTCAAAAAACCAATTCGCTATTGTAAACAATAGTAAAATTAGAACTTCTTTGATTGATAAATACTGAATAATACTTTCAATAGAAATCGCTTTATCGGCTTGTAAATGCTGGTAGATATAGAAAAATGCCAATCCTACAATCAAAACTTTGACGAGAACTAATAAGAATTGTTTAGCTTTGTGAGGAATTGCAATCATTACTACAAAGAAAAGAAAATTTGGCAAACGAACGCATCATATTAGGAATTGACCCGGGAACCACGATTATGGGTTTCGGATTGATAAAAGTCGTTAATAAAAAAATGGAGTTTCTTCAGTTGAATGAATTAATTCTGAATAAATATGATGATCATTACACCAAATTGAAAGTGATATTTGAAAGAACGATTGAGTTAATCGAAACGCATCATCCCGATGAAATTGCGATTGAAGCGCCTTTCTTTGGTAAAAATGTCCAATCGATGTTAAAATTAGGTCGCGCACAAGGCGTTGCCATGGCGGCAGGTTTATCGCGTCAAATTCCTATTACGGAATACGAACCTAAGAAAATAAAAATGGCAATTACAGGTAACGGAAATGCAAGTAAAGAACAAGTTGCTAAAATGCTTCAACAATTATTAGGTTTAAAAACGCTACCCAAAAATCTTGACTCCACCGATGGGTTGGCTGCAGCCGTTTGTCATTTCTTTAATTCTGGTAGAGTGGAAATTGGAAAAAGTTATTCGGGTTGGGATGCATTTGTGAAACAAAATGAAAATCGTGTTAAAAAATAGTGTTCAGTGTTCAGCTTTTAGTGTTCAGTATAATTTGTATTAAAATTTATATGAGATTTCAAGATTTATTAGCTTATAAAAAAGGATTTGATTTAGCGATGAATATTTTTGAGACAACTAAAGGTTTTCCAAAAGAGGAAATGTATTCATTAACTGATCAAATAAGAAGAAGTTCAAGAAGTGTAACAATAACAATTTCTGAAGCATATAGAAAAAGAGAATATCCTAAACATTTTCATAGTAAACTAACTGACGCTGATTCTGAAAATTCTGAAACACAAGGATGGTTAGAATATGCTTTGGCTTGTGGATATTTAACTGAAGATAAATATTCAGAATTTATTAATCTAAGTATTGAAGTTGGGAAATTAATAAATTATATGATTTTAAACCCAGAAAAATTTGGAGTAAAAAAAGAATAATTATTTATAAATCCACTGAATACTAAAACCTGAACACTGACCTCTAGAAAAATGAGCGGTATCTACATCCATATTCCTTTTTGCAAACAGGCTTGTCACTATTGCGATTTCCATTTTTCTACTTCATTGAAGAAAAAAGAAGAAATGGTTTTGGCATTAGCCAAAGAAATTGAAATGCGGAAAGGTGAACTTCTCGAAAATCACTTCGACAAGCTTAGTGTGACAAAAAGTAAAATAGAAACCATTTATTTTGGAGGAGGAACACCAAGTATACTTTCTGTTGAGGAAATTCAGTTGTTGATTGATACTGTATATAAAAATTTTGATGTCGTTGAAAATCCTGAAATAACTTTAGAAGCCAATCCAGATGATTTGTCGGATGAACAAATTATTAAATTATCAAATACCCAAATCAACAGATTAAGTATTGGAATTCAATCTTTTTTTGAAGACGATTTAAAACTCATGAATCGTGCACATAATGCCGAAGAAGCTAAAAAATGTTTGGAAACCGCGACGCAGTATTTTGACAATATTACTATCGATTTAATTTACGGAATTCCCAATATGAGCAACGAACGTTGGTTACAAAATATTGAAACCGCTTTGTCATTTTGCATTCCGCATATTTCGAGTTACGCCTTAACGGTTGAACCCAAAACCGCTTTGGATAAATTCATCAAAAAAGGTCTGGTAAATCAACCCGATGATGAAGTGGCGCAAGAACATTTTCATATTCTCGTAAACCGATTACAAGAAGAAGGGTTTGTGCATTATGAATTATCCAATTTTGGGAAGCCTGATTATTTTTCCAAAAACAATTCTGCGTATTGGTTAGGCAAAAAATACATCGGCATTGGACCTTCAGCACATAGTTATGATGGAACAAATAGAAGTTGGAATGTTGCTAACAATACACTTTACATCAAATCGATTCAAGAAAATCAATTGCCATCCGAAAAGGAAACATTAACAACAGTAGACCAATATAACGAATATATCATGACCGGTTTGCGAACCATATGGGGTGTTTCATTGGAACGAATAGAAAAAGAATTTGGACCAAAATATTTAGAATACCTCAACCTACAAAGTCAGAAATTTATTGAAGACGAATTACTTTTTGTTGAAAATGGAATTTTAAAAGCAACGCAAAAAGGTAAATTTTTATCCGACGGAATTGCATCCGACTTATTTTTGTTAAATTTGGAGTAAACCAAATTTCATTTTGTGGAAGAAGCTAAAAATTGCATCAATTGTAACGAACCTTTAATAGGGAAATTCTGCTATAATTGTGGTGAAAAAGTAGTGGAAAAATCCGATTTTTCTATTAAAACTATTCTACAGCAATTTGTTGATGGGTTTACCAATTTTGATTCTAAGTTTATTAAAAGCTTTTGGTTTTTATTATTTAAACCCGGTCAACTAACTGAAAACTATGTAAATGGAGTTCGTAAACCATTTATGAAACCTTTTCAATTGTTTATCGTTGTAAACGTTTTATTCTTTTTCATTTTATCTGGAGCAGACATTTTCAGAATTCCGTCGGGTTATTTTTTCTCAATTGAAAGTAATCTAAAAGCTTTAGAAGCAATTGCCAACACTAAACAAGAATCTGTTGAATTTTTGAAACAAATCTATGATTCTGAGTCTTTAACGAATTCGAAATTGTATATTTTTATTCTCATTCCTTTTTTAAGTTTTATTATATGGTTAGTTAATTTCAAAAAGAAACTACAATTTGGAATTCATGCCATATTTGCGATACATTATTTGTCATTTTTTATGTTATTTTGTGTAACATTAGTCATTCTTCCAAGAGAATGGTTTTCGCCACGAGTAACACAATTAACTATTTTTAGCTTTAATTTTTTATACTTAACATTTGCCTTAAAAAGGTTTTATAATGACAATTGGAAAATAACTTTATTAAAAACATTTACTATAGTTATAGTCTTTTTTGCTTTAATCTTTTTGTATAGAGAACAAATAAGCCAGTTTACACTTTATTTAATGCATAAATAATTTATGATAGCTACTATTAAACATAACGATAAAACTTTAACCGTTGATTTTTCTCAACCTTTAGATATTTCTTTACCCTTAACTAACGATAATCAAAATCCTATTGCGTGGTATCAAGATGAACCCAAAATTGAACCCGTAACTATGGGCGATTGGATTGGAAAAGTTTCTGAAGGAAAATCATGGACTAATTTCAATAATATTTTCTTCAATCCGCATGCACACGGAACACACACCGAATGTTTAGGACATATTACCAAAGATTTTTACAGTGTTAACCAACATTTGAAAACGTTTTTCTTTTTAGCTAATTTAATTTCAATTGAACCAGTTGAAGTTGGTGATGATTTTATCATTACAAAAGAACAAGTTGAAAAAGGGCTTAATGGAACGAATCCTGAAGCAATTGTGATTAGAACACTTCCGAATATTGAAAGTAAAAAACATAAAAATTATTCCCATTCAAATCCGCCGTATTTATCAGATAAAGCAGCAACATACTTAAGAGAAATTGGTATTAAGCACCTATTGATTGATTTACCAAGTGTAGACAAAGAGCATGACGAAGGAAAATTATTAGCTCATAAAGCATTTTGGAATGTAAAAGACGTAAACCAAGTGAATGAGGATGCTCGTTTTAATTGTACGATTACTGAAATGATTTTCGTTGATAATAGTATCAAAGACGGAAGTTATTTACTGAATTTACAAATCGCTTCGTTTGAGAATGATGCTTCGCCTTCAAAGCCAATTTTATATAAAATTATTGCTAATCACTAATTACTTTTCACTAATCACTCTAAAAAAATGAATATCCAACAACTATACGAATTCTGCTTGTCAAAAAAAGGTGTAACCGAACATTTTCCATTTGATGAAGATACTCTGGTGTTTAAAGTTGGCGGAAAAATGTTTTGTTTAACTTCTTTACAAGATTGGGAAAAAGGAAATCCTTCGCTCAATTTAAAATGCAATCCAGAACGTGCAATTGAACTTCGCGAACAATATGATGGCGTAAAACCAGGTTGGCATATGAGTAAAATTCATTGGAATACACTTGCCGTTAATAGTGATGTTTCCCAAAAACTATTAATCGAATTAATCAACTATTCTTATGATTTGGTGTTTAGTAGTTTAACCAAAAAACTTCAAGCTGAAATTCAAAATTCTTAAGCTTTTTATGTAACAAAAGTTGCTGTCATTTTTGGTGTAAAATCGGAACTTTATAGTGATAAAACTAAAGAATTATGACAACAACGGTAGTAATAGGCGGAAGCTTTGCAGGAATGACCGCTGCACTGGAAATTAAAAGAAAAGGTAAAGATCAACATAAGGTTGTTTTAATCGACAAATCACCTGTTTTTATGTTTATTCCCTCTTTGATTTGGGTTCCATTTGGAAGACGCGATATTAAAGACATTTCTTTTAGAAAAGATGCTATTTTAACCAAAAAAGGAGTCGAATTTGTAAATGCAGAGGCTTTAAATGTAGATGTTAAAAATCAAACTGTTAAAACAGACAAAGGTGATTTTAAATATGATCATTTGGTAGTAGCAACCGGCCCAAAAGTAAAATATGATGTTGCTCCTGGCGTTGCTGAATATACACATTATATCGGTACACCTAATGGTGCAATGAAAACTCGAAAAGCCTTAGAAGAATTCAAGAAAAATCCTGGTCCAATTGTTATTGGAGCTACTCAAAATGCGGGTTGTATGGGTGCTGCTTATGAATTTTTATTTAATATAGAAAAATGGTTACGTGAGCAAAATATCCGTAAAAAAGTAGATTTATATTGGATTACCCCTGAAGACTATTTAGGACATTTTGGAATTGATGGTATGCCAATGGGTGAAACAATGTTAAAGTCATTTATGAAAATGTTTAACATCCATTACAAAACACAAGTTGGTGTTGACGAAGTGACATCAGAAACTATTAAACTATCAAACGGAGAAGTTTTACCTTATAAATTCTCAATGTTAATGCCTCCGTTTATTGGGGTTGATTTTGTAAGTAATTCACCAGAATTACATGCTACAACTACAGGCTATGTTCCTGTAAAAGACAGTTACCAACACGTGGATTATCCAAATGTATGGGCGGCGGGAATTGCAGTAAATGTTCCATTACCTTTTACACCAGGAAAAGTACCATTTTCTTCTCCAAAAACAGGTTATCCAAGTGATGAAACAGGTAAAATTGTTGCCGAAAATATTATAAGAGTAACCAAAGGTGAAGCAAAACTAAAAGAAAAAGCTTGGGGAAGAATTCCAGGATTATGTGTGATGGATGCTGGTAAAAAAGAAGTACTTTTAGTTTCTTCAAGTTTATTTAAACCAAGAACATTCGCGATTATGATTCCAAATGTCATCTACGATATTAACAAAGTAATTCTCGAGAAGTATTTCTTGTGGAAATCTAAAAATGGTTATTCTAATTTGCCGTAAATAAAACCTATACTAATGAAAAAATCCCAACTTAAAGTTGGGATTTTTATTTATAAAGCTTTTTTCTGTTTTTCTACAAAACCATCCGCTTGAAGTTTTAATAACTCAGTTGCTTTTTGCTTTTTGTAATCGTATAATTCTTTATCCGTTTTAATATCGTTATAAACTTGGTCGTAAATTTCGGCATCCGTTTTACGTTGTAATTCGCTTTGGTATTTATTTTGAGACAAGACATTTATAGTAGCCATTTCAGCATCTTCAATTTTAAAATCGTATTCGCCTTTTGGAGCTAATAACTTCGCAATAATTGGAGCTGTTTCAATAGCAAAAAACAACAACATGATAAAAAATGAAGGCATAAACGGTAGCTTGCTTAACGCATTAATTCGCGCCATTAAACCATCAAAATTGTCAATTATTGGTTGGGTTTCGGTTACTTTATTATCCAAGTTAGCTTGTAATGTTTTAGCATTACTTTCTAAATCTTTAATTTTTGCCGCATTGATTGCTTTTAAAGTATCCAGTTCTTTTAGAGCTGCATCGTGCTTTTCTCTTTTTTCTTTGTAAACCGGACCTTTTCCTAACTTTTTTGTACCGGCAGTTCCTTCGGCTTCAGTAATGTAAACAGAATACAAATCGTTTACTTCTGTTTCTTTTTTAATAATATCCGATTTTAAACTGTCAATTTTAGCTTGATTTTGGTCTATATCTTTTTTAAAGAAATTAGTTACCTGATTTTTATTTTGGAGTGCTAATTCATTTTTTTCTTTCAGTAAAACCGAATTGATTTCCTTTTCAAAAATCTTAATTTCTAGAGGTTTTGAAATAACAACTGCTATAATTAAAGCTAAAATTATACGCGGTGTTGCCTGAATAAATTCACTTTTAAAACTATCTCGCTTTTTAATAGTAGAAACAATGAATCGGTCGAGATTGAAAATAAGCAAACCCCAAACCAGACCAAAACCCATAGCCATATAATAATTATCAAAAACTGTGTAAAGCGCATAGCTCGAAGCCAAGAAAGCCATTACTGCAGTAAAGAAAACGGTAGCACCTATTCCAGCATATTTGTTTTGTTCGCCATTGCTACAACTAGCAACAACATCTTTGTCGGCCCCCGAACAAAGGATAAAGAATTTTTTTAACATGATTTTGTTTTTTGATGATGATGATTTATTAGTACAAATGTAACGCCAAATGTTTCAAATTGTTGTTAAAATGTTGATAATTAAATTTTTAGAATAAAAAAACCTGCAAGAAATTCTTGCAGGTCTGTATAGTTGAGATGCTGAAACAAGTTCAGCATGACAATTAGTATCTATAATATTCTGGTTTGTATGGACCTTCAACCGTTACACCAATATATTTAGCCTGGTCTGGAGATAAAGTTTCTAATTCAACACCTATTTTAGCTAAGTGTAAAGCAGCAACTTTTTCATCTAAATGCTTTGGTAACATATACACTTTGTTTTCGTAAGCATCAGTATTTGTCCATAACTCTAATTGAGCTAAGGTTTGGTTTGTAAATGAGTTACTCATTACAAAACTTGGGTGACCTGTAGCGCATCCTAAGTTTACTAAACGACCTTCCGCTAAAATGATAATGTCATTTCCGTTGATTGTATATTTATCAACTTGAGGTTTGATTTCGTTTTTAGTAGCACCGTGGTTTTTATTTAACCATGCCATGTCAATTTCATTATCGAAGTGTCCGATGTTACACACGATAGTTTTATCTTTCATCGCTTCAAAATGACGACCCACAACGATATCTTTATTTCCTGTAGTAGTAATTACGATATCAGCATTACCAACAACAGTATCTAATTTTTTAACTTCGAAACCATCCATTGCAGCTTGTAAAGCACAAATTGGATCAATTTCAGTTACGGTTACAATAGAACCAGCTCCACGGAATGATGCAGCAGTACCTTTACCTACGTCACCATATCCACAAACAACCACTCTTTTACCAGCTAACATAACGTCAGTAGCACGACGAATAGCATCTACAGCAGATTCTTTACATCCGTATTTGTTATCGAATTTCGATTTAGTAACCGAATCGTTTACGTTAATGGCAGGAATGTGTAATGTTCCATTTTCCATTCTTTCATATAAACGGTGAACTCCAGTTGTAGTTTCTTCTGATAAACCTTTAATTCCTTTGATTAATTCAGGGTAACGGTCGAAAACCATATTAGTTAAATCTCCACCATCATCTAAAATCATGTTTAACGGTTGACGATCTTCACCAAAGAATAACGTTTGCTCAATACACCAATCGAATTCTTCTTCGTTCATACCTTTCCAAGCGTAAACTGGAATTCCTGCAGCAGCAATAGCAGCAGCAGCATGATCTTGAGTTGAAAAAATATTACAAGAACTCCAAGTTACATCAGCACCTAAAGCTACTAAAGTTTCAATTAAAACAGCTGTTTGAATCGTCATGTGTAAACATCCAGCAATTCTCGCACCTTTTAAAGGTTGACTTTCTGCATATTCTGCACGTAAAGCCATTAAACCTGGCATTTCAGCTTCTGCTAATTCAATTTCTTTTCTTCCCCAAGCAGCTAAAGAAATGTCTTTAACTTTGTAAGGTACGTAAGGAACAGTTTTTGTACTCATTTATATTAATTTTACTTTTATTAAAATTTTGGAGTGCAAAGTTAGGCAATTCCTTTTTAATTCCTAAATTAATTCACGTAATTTGTGAATTGTTTAATATGTTAAACAATTGAAAAACAACAAATAAGAATGCCGTTTCATAAATCGATAGTAATTAACAACTTTACCACTGCTTACTTTTGGAAGATTACTGAAGATTTCAATGAACTCTTTAGAGCAGTACAATTAAAAGATTTATCATTAGCTCGTTTAGAGAAAATGAAATCCGAAAGTCATCAAAAAGGATTTTTAGCGGTACGTATGCTATTACAACATTTAGGTTATTCTGATTTTGATTTGTTTTATGATGAAAGTGGGAAACCGCATTTAGAGAAAAAAGAAGAAAGAGAAAAGAAAAAAGACTTACATATTTCTATTTCGCATTCTTTTGACTTTTCTTGTATTTGTATTAGTAGCGATAAAATTGTGGGAATCGATATAGAAATAATTAAACCTAAAATTTTGAAAATCGCACCTCGATTTATGGATCTTTCGCATTTAGAAAATTTATCCGAGAACGATAGAATTGAAAAAGCAACTGTTATTTGGGGCGCTAAAGAATCTATTTTTAAAATAAAAAATGAAAAAGGGATTAGTTTTCCTAATCATATTTTTGAAGCCCCATTTTTCCTTTCAGACTCTAATTGCAATGCCGAATTACGTTTTAATAATACAATAGAAAAATTCTTTATACAATTTTATAAAGTAGAAGAATATATCTTTGTAGTCGCTTTACCTAATAAATAATGAATTTTTATCACTATATTTTACAAGCTATCCAATCAAAAAGGAAACTTTTAGCCATCTTAATTGATCCTGAGAAAATTGAATTTGATGCTATTCCAACTTTGTGTGATAAAATTAAAAAATCGCCTGCCACACATATTTTTTTTGGTGGAAGTACTTATGATGGAAATGATTTTGATGAAATTGTAAAAAGAATAAAACAAAAACTTGACTTACCTGTATTTTTATTTCCTGGCGATTATAATCAAATCTCTGAAGCGGCTAATGCTTTACTTTTTTTAAGTTTAGTTTCAGGTAGAAATCCAGAATATTTAATTGAACAACAAATTAAAGCCGTAAAAAAATTAGAACATTCTTCTTTAGAAATTATTCCTACAGCCTATTTACTTATTGAAAGTGGAGTTAAAACTGCTGTAGAACGAGTTAGTCAAACTAAACCTTTAGATAGAAAAGACTTGAAAATAATTAAAAATACTGCTAAAGCATCTGAATATTTAGGCATGAAACTCGTTTATCTTGAAGCGGGAAGTGGTGCTAAAATTGGAGTATCAAAAGAAATTATTGAGGCTGTAAAACAAAAAATAAACATCCCTTTAATTGTTGGCGGCGGTATTAAATCCGCGCTTGAAATTGAAAATGCTTTTACAGCTGGTGCCGATATGGTGGTGATTGGAACTGCTTTCGAAGAAAATCCTAACTTTTTTGAATTGTTATAATTATGTGGGATTTTCTCTTTAGTCAATATAAAAACTACGACACATTTTCTATTTGGTTAGAATTTATTGCTGTTATATTTGGATTAATTAGTGTTTTATTTGCTCGTGTAAATAATATTTTGGTTTACCCAACAGGGATTATAAGCACGCTAATCTTTATTTATTTGTTATTTCAATGGAGCTTAATTGGTGATTTTATCATTAATATTTACTACACCATTATGAGTATTTATGGTTGGATTCTCTGGAGCAAAAGGAAAAATGAAGCTTTTGAATTCCCTGTAGCAACAATGAAAACTGTTGACTTTAAGAAAAGTATCATTTTATTTACATTAACAACAGTATTTGTTATTATAATTTATATTTATTTTGATAAATTTACTTCTTGGACAGCATATGTAGATACTTTCACTACTGGGTTATTTTTCGTTGGAATGTGGCTAATGGCACAACGAAAAATTGAAAATTGGATTGTATGGATAATTGCAGACTTAATTTCTATTCCTTTGTACTTTTATAAAGGATATACTTTAACTAGCTTACAATATTTAGTATTTACTATAATTGCTTATTTTGGATATAGAGAATGGAAAACATATTTACAGAAAGAGACTTTAAGCAAATAAAAGAAAAAGGAATTTCAATCGAAAAAATAGAACAACAACTCTTTTTTTATCAAAATGGAATTCCTAAAATAGAATTACAAAAACCCGCAATAATAGGTGATGGAATTTTAAAAATTCAATCTAACGAAAAGAATAATTACATTAATATTTTTGATTCTCAAAAACAAAATTTTGAAATCAAGAAATTTGTTCCTGCTTCTGGTGCTGCAAGTCGAATGTTTAAATTTTTACAAGAATTTTTAAACAATTTTGATTCAGAAAACGAAACTATCAATGCCTACATAAATAGAACAGGAAACAAAGAACTTGAAGTATTCTCCGTTGGGTTAAAAAATTTCCCTTTTTATCAAGAGCTTTTATCTAAAACAAAAGAGATTCATCCGAATTTTTCTTCTTTAGAAAGAGATGAAAAGTTATTATTATTTGTAAAAACATTACTAGAAAAAACCCACCTGAATTTTTCAGAAAAACCAAAAGGAATATTACCTTTTCATTTTAAAAATAATAAAGTAGTTACTCCTGTTGAAGAACATTTAACGGAAACTATTTTTTATCAAATTCCGAATAAAAAATCAAAAGTACATTTCACAATTTCAAATGAATTTCAATCTGATTTTGATAAAATTGCCTCAAGCTTCAATGATGTTTTAGTAACGTATTCCAATCAAAAAGATTACACCGATACTTTAGCAGTAAATCTTAACAATACGCCTTTTCGTCTAGATGATGGAAGTTTATTTTTTAGGCCTGGCGGACATGGTGCGTTAATCGAAAACTTAAATTTATTACAAAGTGACATAATCTTTATTAAAAATATAGATAATGTTTCTCAAAATCATATTGTAGAAATAGTTGAGAACAAAAAATTACTTGGTGGCATTTTAATTGATTATCAAAACAAAATATTCAACTATTTACAAGAACTAACAAAAAATGAAATTACTAGTAATCTTATCGAAGAAGTAACAACTTTTGTTAAAGAGAAAATGTTTCAGGATTTACCTCATGATTTTGAAAAATACAAAGACGATTTCAAAATAGAATACCTGGTAAAACTTCTTGATCGTCCTATTCGCATTTGTGGAATGGTTAAAAATGAAGGAGAGCCTGGTGGCGGACCTTTTTGGGTAAAAGATTCTAATGGACAAATTTCGCTTCAAATTGTAGAAAGTTCACAAATAAATATTGAAAACCCTCAACAAAAAGAAATCTTTAAAAATGCTACACACTTTAATCCTGTAGACATCGTTTGTGGTATCAAAAACCACAGAAGAGAAAAGTTTAATTTATTAGATTTTGTTGATCATAATTCTGGATTCATTGTTGAAAAAACAAAAAACGGAAAACCAATAAAAGCATTTGAATTACCTGGTTTATGGAATGGTGCTATGGCACATTGGAATACTATTTTCGTTGAAGTTCCATTAATAACATTTAATCCAGTAAAAACTGTAAATGATTTATTAAAACCGTCTCACCAACCTAATAATGAATAAAGATACTATTGTTTCCGAATTGCAATTTAAAGCAGTCAGAAGTTCTGGCGCTGGTGGACAAAATGTAAATAAAGTTTCTTCAAAGGTTATTTTATCATTTAATATTGCAAACTCATCTGGTTTGAGTGAGGAAGAAAAAATGTTACTGCTTGAAAAATTAGCTAATAGAATTTCACAAGAAGGAATACTACAACTTTCTTCAGACGAAGATAGAAGTCAGCTTAAAAACAAAGAAATTGTCACTAAGCGATTTTTTGAACTACTTTCTAAAAGTTTAAAAAAACCAAAAATTAGAAAAGAAACAAAAATTCCAAAAAAGGTTAAAGAAAAAAGGCTTCAGGAGAAAAAGAAGTCTTCTGAAATGAAAGAGAGCAGAAAAAAACCAAAGTTTTAAAAAAACTTTGAAAATCTGATTTCTAAATTCTAACTTTATTTTATCTTTGCGCCGTCTCAAAGGGGTGCTCTAAATAACGAGCTGAGATTATACCCGTAGAACCTGGGCAGGTAATGCTGCCAAGGAACAAGACAAGCTAAAGTGCACTTTAGCGAGTCGAGCTAATCAAATTTTTTATTAATAAGAATAATTACCCCTTTTATTCGTACAAATTATTTTACGAATGAAATTATTATTCAAAAAAAGTAAAGTTGCATTACTATTTGCAATTATTGCTTTTTCATTAACTTCAAATGCACAAGAAATTGTGCAAGACACTACTAAAGTTACCGAATTAAAAGAAGTAACTGTTTCTGCTGTTAGAGCAAAAGAAAAAGATCCTATTACATTTACTAATGTTAAAGCTGAAGAAATTGCGCCAAGAAATTTGGGGCAAGACATTCCGGTTTTGTTAAACTATTTACCTTCAGTTGTTACAACTACTGATGCTGGAAATGGCGTTGGTTACACGTATATGCGAGTTAGAGGTTCAGACGGATCAAGAATAAACGTAACTTTAAATGGAATTCCATTTAATGATAGTGAAAGTCAAGGTACTTTTTTTGTAAACTTACCCGATTTTGCTTCTTCATTACAAAGTATTCAACTACAAAGAGGTGTTGGCTCTTCAACCAATGGTGCAGGTGCTTTTGGGGCTAGTTTAAACATGCAAACGAAATCATATGAAGAAAAAGCTCATGCAGAAGTTTCTAATTCATTTGGTAGTTTTGGCACTCGAAAGCACACCCTATCATTTGGGACGGGGTTACATAACAATTTTGAAATAAATGGTCGTGTTTCTCAAATTCATTCTGATGGATTTATTGATAGAGCTACTTCTGATATGTTTGGTTATTTATTTAATGTAAACTATGTAAAAGAATCTACTCTAATTAAATTCTTGGCATTTGGAGGAAAAGAAAAAACATATCAAGCTTGGTATGGACTTGAAGATTTAGATAAATTAGAAAATGATAGAACCTATAATTATGCAGGATTATATTATGATGAATTCGGAAACGAACAATTTTATGGTAATGAGACCGATAACTATTGGCAAAATCATTTTCAATTGCATTGGTCTGAAAAATGGTCTAAAAAATGGAATTCAAATGTAGCCTTACACTATACAATAGGTAAAGGTTATTTTGAACAATATAAAGAAGATGAAGATTTATCCGAATACAATTTGCCTAGTTTTCAAGGAAATTTTATTTCAGATTTAGTTAGAAAAAGATGGCTAGATAATGATTTCTTTGGAACAACTTTCGCATTAAATTACAAAACCTCAAAAACTGATATTTTATTCGGAGGTGCTGCCAATAGATATTTAGGGTTACATTATGGAGAAGTTATTTGGACTACAAATTATATCCCTGAAGACAACTTGTATTATGACAACTTTGGAAATAAAGATGATATTAACGCCTATATAAAAGCTAGTCATAAAATTGGAAAACTAAATGTTTTTGCTGATTTACAATACAGAATGGTTTTCTATAAAGCAAACAGTACCAAATTTGATGATGTTAATGATACTTTTAGATTTTTCAATCCTAAAGTAGGTTTTAACTATCAATTAAATTCAAAAAATGCTTTTTATGGATTTGCAGGAGTAGCTAATAAAGAACCTAGAAGAGACGATTATGAAAGTGGCGCAAATAAACCAGAAAGACTATATGATTTTGAAGGGGGTTGGAAGTATAATTCGTCAAATTTCAGAATTAATGCTAACGCTTTTTATATGCTTTACAATGATCAATTAGTATTAACAGGAGCTTTAAATGATGTTGGAGCACCAGTGTTTACAAATTCTGGAAAGAGCTATCGAGTAGGACTTGAAGTTGAATCAGTTATTAAATTAAGTGAAATATTTAATATCCAAGCCAATGCAACGTTAAGTCAAAACAAAAATAAAGATTTTTACTTTCAACGAGACGGAGAATTACAAAATTTAGGTAACACAAATATAGCCTACTCTCCTAATTTCATTGGTGCCACTTCATTAAATTTTTACCCTGTAAAAGATTTACAATTATCACTTTTAGGCAAGTATGTTGGGAAACAATATATGGGAAATATTGATTCAGAAAATTCAGTTTTAGAAGCTTATGGCATTTTAGATTTCAATGCAAATTATGAATGGAAAATTAATAAGGGAATAAAATCAATTGTATTCAGTGGATTAGTAAATAATATTTTAAATCTAGAATATGAATCAAATGGATATTTTTATACTTACGACGATACTTGGTCAGGTCCAAATACAACAACTATTGAAGGTGCCGGTTATTATCCCCAAGCTGGAATCAACTTCTTGTTAGGCGCAACATTGAAATTTTAATTACGTTTATTAATATTTTTAAAGTAAAAAAGCTATCCGATTTTGGATAGCTTTTTTTAATTATAAACTCTTATTGAGGTTTGACTTAAAATTTCAACTCTATATTGGAGCATTGGATACTCTTTATCTTGTGCTTGCCCATTATAAAGACTATATTGAGCTCCATCACAAGGGCATACTGCTTTTATACCAACTAAACTCATTTCAGAACAACTACTCACCCCTTGATTTGGACACGCTGCATCAAAAGCAAAAAAACCTGTACCTGTATTTATAATAAAAATCTTATTTAAAATACCAACACCCACTTGATTGTATTCAATTGCATTTCCTGGAAACTGAAGTTGAATGTTTAAAGGCAAAGTTAAATCAACAACAGTACTAAACCTATAAGTGGGTAAATAAGGATTATTATTTGAAACAGAATCTTTAGTACAACTTAGCGATATTAATAGTAATAAAACTATTGAAAATACTTTTTTCATAACATCATATTATTCTTCAAAATTAAATTATTTATGTTTTAAGAACTAAAAAAATTATATAAATGTTCAAAAAATTAGTATATTTGTTGGAAAGAATCCCATGAAGCTATGGGATTTTTTCTATTTATATAAACGATGAAGTTATGAGTAACGTATCTTATTACACCGCAGAAGGTTTAAAAAAATTAAAAGACGAATTAGATCATTTAAAAGCTGTTGAGCGCCCAAAAGCCTCTCAAGCTATTGCTGACGCTCGTGATAAAGGAGATTTGTCTGAAAATGCTGAATATGACGCTGCAAAAGAAGCGCAAGGTCTTTTAGAAATGAAAATTGCCAAAATGGAAGAAGTTGTTGCTAACGCACGATTAATAGACGAATCTCAATTAGATGTTTCAAAAGTATTAGTACTTTCTACTGTTAAGATTAAAAATCAAACTAACGGTATGGAAATGAAATATACTTTAGTAGCTGAAAGTGAAGCCGATTTAAAAACAGGAAAAATATCAGTTACATCTCCAATTGGAAAAGGTTTATTAGGAAAGAAGGTTGGCGAAATTGCTGAAGTTAAAGTTCCAAACGGAACTATGAATTTTGAAATTTTAGAAATCACAAGAGACTAAAAACACATTGTTATGGCTAGTATTTTCACAAAAATAATTAACGGAGAAATTCCTTGTTACAAAATTGCTGAAGATGAAAATTACTTCGCTTTTTTAGATATTAATCCGAATGCTAAAGGCCATACATTATGTATTCCTAAGCAAGAAATTAATAAAATCTTCGACATGGAAGAAGAGCATTATTTAGGATTGATGAAATTCTCTAGAAAAGTCGCTAAAGCTGTCGAAAAAGTTGTTCCTTGTAAACGCGTAGGCGTTGCAGTTGTAGGACTTGAAGTTCCTCACGTTCACGTACATTTAATTCCATTACATGATATGGATGACATGCGTTTTCAACGAAAGACTTCTTTAACCAAGGAAGAATTCGAAAGTTTAGCCAAACAAATTTCTGAAAACATATAATAAAAAACCGACTTTGAAAGTCGGTTTTTTTAATTTAAAAATACTTTTGAAACATCAATTGAAAAGTGGTTCCTTTTCCTATTTCAGAATTTAAAACTTTTATTTTTCCTTTATGATAATCTTCAACAATACGCTTTGTTAAAGATAAACCTAAGCCCCAACCTCGCTTTTTTGTTGTAAAACCTGGTTCAAAAACTTTACTAAATTCTTTTTTTGCAATTCCTTTTCCAGTATCTGAAACTTTAATTTTTACAGTATTTTCAATTTCTTCAACCACAACTTTTAATTCGCCCTTTCCTTTCATCGCATCAATTGCATTTTTTACCAAGTTCTCAATAGTCCAACTATGTAAAGCAGGATTAATTTCTACAAAAATTGGATGATCTGGTGCCGTAAAACTAAAATGAACTTGCTTAGAACTTCTGCTTTTTAAATATTCGTAAGCATTCCTAGTTTCATCAATTATATTCATTTTTTCAAGAACTGGTTCACTTCCTATTTTTGAAAATCTATCCGCAATTGTTTGTAATCGGTTTATATCTTTTTCAATTTCTGACAATGTGACTTCATCTACATTTTCAATTTTTAGCAATTCTAACCAACCAATTAATGACGACAATGGCGTGCCAATTTGATGAGCTGTTTCCTTGGCCATACCAGCCCACAATTTATTTTGAGTAGCCATCTTTGTTGCGCGATAAAAATTATATACAACCGCTGCAAACAAAATAATGATTAGTAAAAGAGCAATTGGATAATATTTCAGTTTATTTAGCAAAGGTGAATTTCCGTAATAAACCAATCGATAATCAGATTGGGAAAGTTCCATTTTTATGGGAGTATTTTCCGACTTTAATCGGTTTAGTTCTTTTTGAAGTAATTTAGAATTTGAAGCAACTTCTTCCTCAATATTATTATGATTGATAATGGAATCATTTGGCATTGTTAAAATCATGGGAATTGAAGTATTATTTCCCATAATTTTTAAAGCCAATTCTAAATCGGTAAATTCATTCGCATTATTAATTGTTGTTTGTGCTGTAGACCACAACTCCATTTTAACACGCTCTTCATTTTTAAAAATTTGGAAAAAATTATAGGTATTCCAAACAATAAGAACAACTATTAAAAATGAAGTAAGTATGATTAACCATCGCGTTAAAGTTCGCTTATCTGAAAACTGCATAAACAAGATTTGTTAGTAAAAATAATAATTTAAGTAATAAGCTAAAAGTAAAAAGGCAAAAGTTACTAAACACTAAAAAATAGCCCCGATGGTAGTTAGCAACCCTGTTGCACGGACAGCGGGAAAAAGGAATACAAAAGTTACTATTCGATTCGCTTCAAATTTTTATCTTTGTGAAAATACTACAACACATGTTAACAATAGATCCAAAAGAAATTGCACCAGCAAAACTTCAAGGGTATTTACAAAGTGCAGTTGCGCCAAGACCTATAGCTTTTGCAAGTACTTTAGACGAAAATGGAAATCCGAATTTATCGCCATTTAGTTTTTTCAATGTATTTAGTTCAAATCCGCCCATATTAATTTTTTCTCCAGCGAGAAGAGTTCGTGATAATACCATAAAACACACTTTAATAAATTCGAAAAACACGCGTGAAGTTGTTATTAACGTTGTGAATTATGATATTGTGCAACAAATGTCTTTATCAAGTACAGAATATCCTGATGGCGTAAACGAGTTTGAAAAAGCAGGTTTAACAATGGTAAAATCAGATATCGTAAAACCGTTTCGTGTCGCTGAAAGTCCGGTTCAGTTTGAATGCAAAATAAATGATGTAGTAGCACTTGGCGATAAAGGTGGCGCAGGTAATTTAGTGATTTGCGAAGTGGTTAAAATCCATATAAACGAAGCTGTATTAGATGAAAATGGAGCTATTGATCAACATAAAATTGATTTAGTTGCTCGATGTGGTGGCAATTGGTACAGCCGTTCCAACTTAGCATTATTTGAAGTTGAAAAACCATTAACAACATTAGGAATTGGTGTTGACAATGTTCCAGAATTTGTAAAAGAAAGTACCATTTTTAATGGAAATGATTTAGGCAAATTAGGAAACATCGAAGCTATTCCAACAGAAGAAGAAATTGCTATATTTGTAGCAGAAAATTTTGCAGTTAAAGCAGTTTTAAGTTCAGATGATGAGCAAAAGAAAATGCAATTGGCAAAAGATTTTTTAGATAAAAACGAAACGCTTAAAGCGTGGAAAGTATTATTAGCAAAACAATAAAAAAATAGAAGATGGAAGTTTTAGGAAGAGTTAAAATGATTGGAAATGTGCAACAAGTAAGTGCTACATTCAAAAAAAGAGAAATGGTAGTAACTACGGAAGAGCAATATCCACAACATATTATGATTGAATTTACACAAGACAAAACTGACTTGTTAAACCAATACAATGTTGGGG
Organism: Flavobacterium okayamense; assembly: GCF_019702945.1. Lineage (NCBI taxonomy): Bacteria > Pseudomonadati > Bacteroidota > Flavobacteriia > Flavobacteriales > Flavobacteriaceae > Flavobacterium > Flavobacterium okayamense. Next base: position 1,048,814 of record NZ_AP024749.1, on the reverse strand, counting down.
AACAAGTTCGTGTTTCAATCAATTTAAGAGGTAGAGAATGGACAAACCCACAAGGTGAAACAAAATATTTCAATTCTATTCAGGGCTGGAGAATTGAAAGAATTCAAGCTGAAGCTCCTTCAAATCAAATGCCTCAAATGCCAGCTGCTGATGCTTTTGAACCAGCAACTAATTTTAATGAGGAAGAGCACGACGATTTACCTTTTTAATAGAAAATAGAAGAAAGAGACAAGAAGAAAGAAACCATTCAGAATATAGTAAGAATGGTTTTTTCTTTTCTCTTTTTTCTTTCATCTTTTCTCTCAATACATGTATTTCCTTAGCCAAGAATTATTTTTTCCACCCGTTGAAGAAGCTTCACCAGAAGGCGTAATAGCTATTGGTGGTGATTTATCTTCAGAACGATTAATCTTAGCATACAGAAGCGGGATTTTCCCTTGGTTTAATGACGACGAACCCATTTTATGGTGGGCACCACCAGAACGAATGGTTTTATTTTTTGAAGATTTAAAGATTTCGAAAAGTATGCGAAATGTATTAAATCAAAATAAATTTAAAGTGACTTTCAACACTGCATTTCGTGAAGTAATAACCAACTGTAAAAAAATAAAGCGCAAAGACCAACCCGATACTTGGATTACTGATGAGATGGTTGAAGCCTATTGCCAACTAAACAAATTAGGATTCGCAAAAAGTGTTGAAGTTTGGGAAAACGAAGAACTTGTTGGTGGTTTATACGGAATAGATTTAGGTCATATTTTTTGTGGGGAAAGTATGTTTTCTAAAGTTTCAAATGCTAGTAAAGTTGCCTTTATTCATTTAGCAAAGCAATTAGAACTTGCTAATTACAAATTGTTAGATTGCCAAGTTTATAATGAACATTTAGCCTCTTTAGGTTGTGTAGAAATTGAACGCGAAGATTTTATGATCATTTTAAATCAATAATTTACTTTCTCGTCCAACAATCCATTACATGATCATTTACCATTCCAGTTGCTTGCATGTGTGCGTAAACTACAGTTGAACCTACAAACTTAAAGCCTCTTTTTTTTAAATCCTTGCTTAGTTTGTCTGATATTTCAGTTGTGGCGGGAACATTTGCTAAGCTTTTTGGTTTATTGTCTATTGGTTTTCCGTCAACAAAATCCCAAATGTATTTTGAAAAACTTCCAAACTCTTCTTTAACTTTAATAAATGCTTGTGCATTGGTAACTGCGGCTTTAATTTTTAATTTGTTGCGAATAATTCCGGCATCTTCACAAAGTGATGCAATCTTACTTTCAGAGAAATTGGCAACTTTTTGCACATCAAACCCTTCAAATGCATTTCGGAAATTCTCTCTTTTAGCTAAAACGGTGTACCAACTTAAGCCCGCTTGAAATGTTTCTAAAATCAAAAACTCAAAAATAGTCGCATCGTCATAAATAGGTTTTCCCCATTCGTTATCGTGATAATCACGATACAAATCGTCTTTTTCGCACCAAGCACAACGGTTTTTTGTTTGCATGACTTTATTTTATATATTTTTTAAATACTTTTTTTTAAAATAAATTTTTAATTTTTCTAATTCTCACTCTTTAAAAAGAAATAAAAAAGCTGTTTTGTTTTATTGAGAAACAACTTTGAAATACTTATACAGTTTATTATCACTGATAGTATTATTCTTAAATTTAAATTTTTGACTTTTAAAATACGTTTTACTTAAATCATCTAGGTAAATTGTAACTTGATAACTGTTTGTTTCTTTATTTTTAATATCATACCTGTAAGTTTCTCCTAAATAATGAACTTCGAAATATTTAAAATCTCTATTTTGATAAAAACTAATTTTACCATTCTGGTTGGTTTCAAAAATTTCATTATTATCTAAAACAACAAAAGCTCCTAAAATAGGACTTCCATATGAATCTGAAATAATAATTTCTCCTTTATCTAATCCTTCTTTTACTTCAATTGCATTGTTTAAATAATCTTTATAGCTATTCAAAACTACCTCATTATTTGACATCTTCCAAACCCCTTTACTTTTGGTATTAATTAAACCTGCATGATATTGATATTCAAAAGTGTAATCCTTTTTAAGGATAATTTCTCCAAATAATCCATCAAAATTTGTCTGATATTTTCCAAAGATTTGATCATTTATATTCTTGTTAATATAACAAGAAATCAACGTTAGTAAAAGTAATATGGAAAATATATATTTCATTTGTTTTTCTATGATTTCAAATATACAAAACCCTATACAACAAAAAAACCACTTCAAATTAATGAAGTGGTTTCTTTTTTAACCAAACCTAACTAAGTTTACAAAAGCATAATGCTTTTAATATAATTTACTTTAAACGCTTAACATTGATTGCGTTAAGTCCTTTTGGTCCTCGTTGTACTTCAAACGAAACATTGTCGTTTTCTTTAATATTGTCTAATAATCCTGTACTATGTACAAAAACATCATCACTACCTTCGTTTATGGCTATAAAACCAAAACCTTTACTCTCGTTGTAAAACTTTACTTTACCTTCTTGCATTCTTATTTATTTAAATTAATTACTTTATATTTTTTTAATACTTACTGCTCTAAATCCTTTTAAAGAATCTTCCTTTCTAAATTTTACCTTATCATTTTTAACAACCGTTTGGGCTAATTGATTACTATGAAAAAATACGTTTTCTTGAGTTTTGTCTTCCGTTATAAAACCATAGCCTTTATCACTTAAGAATTTAATAATTCCGGTATAATCAAAATTTTCTTTTTGTCCTGAATTTTTAATTGAGTTGTCAAAATTTGAAAAATCGTCTTCTTTTTTTTGAAGATGTGGTGGAATTTCTGTGAAGTTTCCATTTACATCAACATAAATAATCATTTCTTCTAAGGTTTTCCCTTTGTTATTATTTACCTTTCTATCTTCTCTTTTTTGAACTTTATCCTGTCTTTTTTTTACTTTCTTCTTATTGTTTTCTTTTTTGAAAAATGAATCACCCATCTCATAATGTTTTTAATTGTTTATAATAACAGGAATAGTAAATCCTAATAATTTTTGAATTCCTATTAAATCTTTTCTCTCGTCTTTATCACAGAATGATACTGCAACGCCATTATTGCCAGCCCTTCCTGTTCTGCCTATTCTATGAACATATGTCTCTGGAACACTAGGTAATTCATAATTAATTACGTAAGGCAATTCATTTATATCAATACCTCTTGCAGCAATATCCGTTGCAATTAAGACTGAAATATTATTTCGCTTAAAATCACTTAAAACACGTTGTCTGTTGCCTTGGGATTTATTACCGTGAATCGCTGAGGCTTTTATACCAACTTTTAGAAGCTTTTTAACTAATTTATCAGCGCCATGTTTTGTACGTGTAAAAACAAGTGACTGATTATGTTTTTTCTTATTTAAAAGCTCTATTAGCAGTTTCGATTTATCTATTTTATCTACCATGTATAATTCTTGCTTTACCGTATCTGCAGTTGAAGATACCGGCGCAACCGAAATTTCTTTTGGCTGATGTAAAATACTACTAGCAAATTTTTTAATTTCTGTAGGCATGGTTGCAGAAAATAGCAACGCTTGTTTTTTTATAGGTAAAAATTTTAGGATTTTTTTAATATCATTTATAAAGCCCATATCTAACATATGATCTGCTTCATCTAACACTAAAATTTCAATTTTCGATAGGTCAACAAAACCTTGATGAATAAGATCCAATAATCGACCAGGAGTCGCTATTAAAACTTCAACACCATTTTTTAAAACTTTTAATTGATTGGTTTGAGAAACTCCTCCAAAAATGGCCGTATGCTTTATCGGCATAAACTTGCCATACATTTTAAAACTTTCATCAATTTGAATAGCCAGTTCGCGAGTTGGTGCTAAAACCAAAGCTTTAATCACATTTCTTGAAGATTTATTGGATTTACTTAATAGTTCTAAGATTGGAATAGAGAAGGCACCCGTTTTACCTGTGCCTGTTTGTGCACAACCAATAACATCAAATCCTTGTACAATAAAAGGAATGGCTTGTTGTTGAATTTGCGTTGCTTGAGAATGTCCCATGACATCGATTGCTCTGAGTATTTCGGCACTCAGGCATAATTCTTTAAATTTCATAATTTCTTTTGCTCCGATAATCGGATTTCATTAATAATTCATTCTTTGAATACAATCAAAAAATGCAGTTATATTTATGCTATTAATAACATATTAAAAAGAAATATTAGTCTTTAAAGTGTAAACCTTATTGGTTATAAAATTGGTTTAATAAAATGATTTTAATAATTTCAGTCAAAAAATGTTCTTGAAACTTACTGTTATAAAGTTAAAAGCTTTGGTAAAATTCAAGTTTTAAATATTGGGTAACTGGGAAGCGATAACTGAGAAAAATCTTGACTACATCAGAAAAGCAAAGGCAGAGACCTATTATAAATATCTGACAAAGATACACTTAAATATTTAGTAATGAGTGTTTTTATGTTTTTATTTTAAAAACCATGACTTTAATAAAGTCTATAAAAACAAAAAAGCCCTTCCGTAGAAACGGAACAGCTTTTCATTGGTCTAACTACTAAACCTATCCTGATTTTACTCAGGAATAAACAACACAACTATTTTTAGATTTTTATTTTGCCATAAACAAATGTAAAAATCAATACCTTTTTTGGGCAAAAAAGCGCTTCTAAAAAGAAACGCTTTTTGAAAATTTCCCAATTTTAGCGGTCTGGACGGGACTCGAACCCGCGACCCCATGCGTGACAGGCATGTATTCTAACCAACTGAACTACCAAACCAGTGCTTAATTGCGGTTGCAAATATACAACGCTTTTTCAATTCTCCAAATGTTTTTGTAAAAAAAATTAAAATATTTTTTAGCCTATTATCCAAACTTTTGTTTTTCAGTCAAATACGTCAATAAAATTTTTTCAAAATTTTTACTCGTTTCAACTGGCACATATTGAATTCTGTATTGTAAACACTTTGTTTTTATCTTTTCAAAATAAGCTGAAACTAGTTTTTCATAATCTTCTTTTAAGTTTTCAGCAAACAAATTAATAGTTTCTCCGGTTTCTACATCGATAAATTTCTTTGGCGAAGCGTCAAAATCAAATGAAAACTCTGTTTTTTTATCATAGACATGAAAAACTACAACTTTATGCTTGTTATGTTTTAAATGCTGTAACGCTTTAAAAATAGCATCTTCATTATCGCGCTGAAACATATCGGTAAACAAAATCACCATAGATCGACGATGAATATTTTCTGCTATTTGATGTAGAAAAGTTACTGTGTCGGTTTGTTTAGATTTTTTATAATTTTGAAGAGTTTCTTCCAACTTGTCCAAAATCATGCGATGATGGCGATTACTACCTTTTTCAGGAGCATAATATTCGTATTCGTCGGAGTATAAACTCAAACCAACTGCATCACGCTGTTTTTTAAGCAAATTCATCAAACAAGCCGAAGCCAATACTGAAAAACCTATTTTATTCTCGTAAAATTGCTGTTCTGTCTTTAATTCAGGATAATGCATCGAAGAAGAATTATCGATAATTAAATGGCAACGTAAATTGGTTTCTTCCTCAAATCGTTTCGTGTACAATCTATCAGTTTTCGCAAAAAGCTTCCAATCGATATGTTTTGTACTTTCTCCTTGATTGTAAATTTTATGTTCGGCAAATTCGGCAGAAAATCCGTGAAAAGGCGATTTGTGCATTCCCGAAATAAAACCTTCAACAATTTGGTTTGCCAAAAGTTCTAAATGCTGAAAACTCGATATTTTTTCAATTTGAGAATATAAATTCATGAATTTAGTTTAAACGCTAAATATACAAAAGAAAAAGGATAAACTTTCGTTTATCCTTTGTACTTTCTTTTTCAAAAATTATATTACAATAATGCGTCAATTGCATCTGTATAAGTCTTTTTAGGCGCAACACCTACTTGGCGTCCTACTACTTCTCCGTTTTGAAAAACTAATACTGTAGGAATGTTACGAACTCCGTATTTTGCAGCAAATTCTTGGTTCGCATCTACGTCTACTTTACCAACAACTGCTTTTCCTTCATATTCTGAAGAAATTTCGTCGATAACTGGACCAACCATTCTACATGGACCACACCAAGCTGCCCAAAAATCTACTACTACAGGTTTATCTGATTTTAATACTACATCTTCAAAAGTAGCATCTGTTATTGCTAATGCCATATCTTTATTTTTTAATTTATTTATCTAACACAAAAGTAACTATTTATTTTTGGAAAGTAACCATAATAAAATTGGTTTTCTCTATACTTATATATCGAAAATTAATTTAACGCTTTTAACACTCCCATTAAAACTTCTCCTTTAAGTCTGAACTTATAATCAGGATTAATGTATAAAAATTCAATTTCTCTATTTTTATTTAAAACATAAACCGTTGGAACAGGTAAAAACTTAGTGTTTTTGTTTTCAGAATATTTACCAAGCATTTTACCATATTTTTCAGGTGCTTTAAAAGCTATACCTAATTCTTTCATGAATAAACCTTCACTATCTGAATACAAGTTATAATGCAATTTTTTATCGATTTGAGTTTCTTTTAAAAACTCTGGAGCATCAGGACTAACTGCAATTATTGTATAACCTAATTTTACAATTTCTGACTCAATTTCTTGAATATCTGCTAATTGTGAATTACAATATGGGCACCAACCTCCTCTGTAAACAATTAAAACTGTCTTTTGATTCAACACATCATCCGTTTGAATTAATTTCCCTTCTACATCAAACAATTTTGTGTTTTGAATTTTTTCCCCAATTAGTAATGGAGAAACATCATTAGGCTTATCAGCCACTTGAGCATTTAAAAAACCTACAAATAAAAACGTAAGTATTACTATAAACTTCTTCATAAATATTAATTTATAGCAAATTTCAGAATTAAGTGATTAGAAAACTGTTAGCTGGATTACATTAATTCAATTTAAACGAAACTTGACGGTTTTCAAGCTCTTGTAACAACTCGTTTGAAATCTTAATCTTCATTTTACGACTTGGCATACTTAATTTTGTTACTACTTGTACTTGTTCAACTTCAGTCACCATTGGCTCAACCTCAACTTCAATATTTTCTTCATCTGTTTCTGTTTCAATAGTTTCAACCGAAGGTTCTGAAACAACTTGTTTCATTACTTTTTCTAATTCCATTACTTCAATAGCAACTTGATGGTCACCTTTTTCTTTTTGGAACAAATCAAACAATGATTGAATTAGATTCTCACTTAATTCAGTAATATTAAATTGAAGCACTAATTTTTTAGCAAAAGAAGCTAAAACATCTTGTAAATATTGAACTTGTAAAAACTGAATCTTAGGATCGCTTCGTTTTCCTTCGGCATTTACCCAACCTTCTTTTACCACAAATTTTAAAAAGGTAAAATTATTTTGAATTAAGAAATGACGGAACTTTAAATATTCTTCACCGAAAATTCTGAATTCATAACTTTCGTCATAACCTTCTAAGGTAAACATCCCCCAACCTTTTCCGTTTTTAGCGGTTCTATGCTCAACTTTAGTTATGATCCCACCTACTGAAACATTCTTTCCAATAAAAGAATTTAAATCGTTTAAATGTTCTAATTTGGTGTTACAGAAATATTTCATTTCATATTTATAATCATCTAGTGGATGACCCGAAATATAGATTCCTACAACTTCTTTCTCTTGTGCCAATTTTTCCATAGTACTCCACTCATCACAAGGTGGAACTACAGGTTCTGGAATTTGAACTTCAGAAGCATCTCCAAACAAGCTTACTTGAGCAGAATTTTCATTTTCTTGAAATTTAGAACCATAGCGCATGGCTTTTTCTAAGAAGGTAATTCCATCTCCTTCATCATGAAAATATTGTGCACGATGCGTATCGCCGAAACCATCAAAACCTCCTGCCAATGCTAAGTTTTCAAAAGCTTTTTTATTTGCAGCACGTAAATCGATTCGCTTTGCTAAATCAAAAATCGATTTATATTTACCCTCTTTTCTGTTTTCCACAATGGTATCAACCGCTCCTTGTCCAACTCCCTTAATCGCTCCCATTCCAAAACGAACCGCGTAATCCTCATTTACCGTAAATTTATAATACGATTCGTTCACATCTGGACCCAAAACTTTTAATCCCATTCGTTTACATTCCTCCATAAAGAATGAAACTTGCTTAATATCATTCATGTTATTGGATAGAACGGCCGCCATATATTCGGCAGGATAATGTGCTTTTAAATAAGCTGTTTGATACGCAATCCAAGCATAACAAGTAGAGTGCGATTTATTAAAAGCGTAACTTGCAAATGCTTCCCAGTCTTTCCAAATTTTTTCTAAAACCGTTGCATCATGCCCTTTAGCAGAAGCTTGTTCGACAAATTTTGGTTTCATTTTATCCAAAACGTCTTTTTGCTTTTTACCCATCGCTTTACGTAAGACATCAGCTTCACCTTTTGTAAATCCGGCTAATTTTTGAGAAAGTAACATTACTTGCTCTTGATAAACCGTGATTCCGTAAGTTTCACCTAAATATTCTTCACAAGCATCTAAATCGTAGGCAATAGGCTCTTCGCCGTTTTTTCTGCGAATAAAGGAAGGAATATATTCTAACGGACCAGGTCGATAAAGCGCATTCATCGCAATTAAGTCTCCAAAAACCGTAGGCTTTAGTTCCTTCATGTATTTCTGCATTCCAGGTGACTCGTATTGGAAAATACCAACCGTTTCACCTCTCTGGAATAATTCATACGTTTCTTTATCGTCAATTGGAAAATTATCAGGATCGAGTTCAATTCCTGTGCGATATTTTACCAGTTTAACTGTATCTTTTATCAAGGTTAGAGTCTTCAGACCCAAGAAGTCCATTTTTAGTAATCCCGCACTTTCGGCAACCGAGTTGTCAAATTGCGTTACATATAAATCAGAATCTTTTGCTGTTCTAACTGGAACATAATTGGTAATATCAGATGGCGTTATAATTACACCACAAGCGTGAATTCCAGTATTACGAAGCGAGCCTTCTAGAACCTTCGCCTGCTGAATAGTTTCACCAGCTAAATCTTCTGTATTTGCAATTTCGATTAATTCTTTTACTCTATCAAATTCTTCAGAACGAAGTGCTTTTTTAACTTCAGCTTCTTCTTCTTTTAAGAATCGAGCTAAATTCCATTTTGAAGGCATCATGCCGGGAATTAACTTCGCAATTCTATCGGCTTCAAATAATGGTAAATCAAGCACACGTGCCGTATCTCGAATAGCAGACTTGGTAGCCATTTTACCGTAGGTAATAATTTGTGCTACTTGATTGGCTCCGTATTTATTGATTACATAATCCATTACTCGGCTTCGACCTTCATCATCAAAATCGATATCAATATCGGGCATCGACACACGATCAGGATTTAAGAAACGCTCAAAAAGCAAATCGTACTTAATTGGGTCGATATTCGTGATTCCTAAACAATACGCCACAGCAGAACCTGCCGCAGAACCACGTCCTGGACCAACCGAAACATCCATTTTACGGGCTTCGGCAATAAAATCTTGTACAATTAAGAAATAACCTGGATAACCTGAGTTTGAAATCGTCAATAATTCGAAATCTAATCGTTCTTGAATTTCTGGCGTAATTTCTCCATATCGTTTCTTTGCACCTTCCATTGTTAGGTGACGTAAATAGGCATTTTCACCTCTTACTCCACCATCAACAGCATCTTCAGTATTTACAAATTCGGCCGGAATATCATATTTTGGAAGTAAAACATCACGATACAACGAATACGTTTCTACTTTATCAATAATTTCTTGAATATTGATAATTGCATCTGGTAAATCAGAAAAAAGTTTTTTCATTTCTTCTTCCGACTTGTAATAGTATTCTTGGTTGGGTAAACCGTAACGATATCCTCTTCCACGACCAATTGGCGTTGCTTGTTTTTCACCATCTTTTACACACAATAAAATATCGTGCGCATTAGCATCTTCTTTATCTAAGTAATATGTATTGTTTGTTGCAATTAATTTGACATTATGCTTTTGTGAAAACGAAATCAATGTTTGATTCACACGATTTTCATCTTCTTGGTTGTGTCGCATGATTTCCAAATAGAAGTCTTCTCCAAACTGTTCTTTCCACCAAAGCAAAGCTTCTTCAGCTTGATTTTCGCCAATATTTAAAATTTTACTTGGGACTTCTCCATATAAATTCCCAGATAAAACCATTACATCTTCTTTGTATTTCTCTACGATTGCTCTGTCTATTCTTGGTACGTAATAAAAACCATCAGTATAGGCAATTGAAGTCATTTTTGCCAAGTTGTGATAGCCTTTTTTATTCTTCGCTAAAAATACAATTTGGTAACCATTATCTTTTTTAGTTCGGTCTAAGTGATTATCACAAACATATAATTCACAACCTACAATTGGCTTAATTTCAACTTCGGTTGGTTCTTCACCCGCCTCAATGGCTGCATCGTTTTTAGCTTTTGCCGCTTTATTATGATTCATCACCGCACTTACAAAGTGAAATGCGCCCATCATATTTTCAGTATCGGTTAATGCAACTGCTGGCATTTTTTGTTTTGCTGTTGCAGTAACTAAATCGGGAATTGAAATCGTAGATTGTAAAACCGAAAATTGGGAATGATTGTGGAGATGCGCAAACTTGGCATGTTCTAAATCTTTTTTATCCGATTCAGAAACAGTGGCTTGTTGGTTTTCACCTTCAATTTTTTGAAGTTTCCTTCTAATTTCATCAGAAGCTGCTTTTAAATTGATATGCTTAAGACCAATTAATTGAATTTCTCTCGGATTATTTTCTCTAAATCGAGTAAAATAATCGGGCGTAACATCGAGCTCTTCTTTTGTAAAAACTTCACGCTTGATTAATTCTAAAAAGCAACGTGTTGTTGCTTCTACATCGGCTGTAGCATTATGTGCTTCAGCAAAAGGCTGATTAAAAAGATACTGATGTAATTCGGTTAATGTAGGCAGTTTAAATTTCCCTCCTCGACCACCAGGTAATTTCAATAATTCAGCAGTAGTTTCGGTACACGTATCTAAAACAGGTAATTGCGTCAAATCCGTTGCAATATTCAAACGATGGAATTCACAACCCATAATGTTGACATCAAAGCCTACATTTTGTCCAACAACATATTTTGCTTTTGACAACGCAATGTTGAACTTTTCTAAAACTTCTGCTAAAGAAATTCCCTGTTCTTGAGCTAATTCGGTAGAAATACCGTGAATTCGTTCTGCATCATACGGAATATTAAAGCCTTCTGGTTGTACTAAATAATCTTGATGTTCGATTAGATTTCCCATTTCGTCGTGCAATTGCCAAGCAATTTGTATACAACGAGGCCAGTTATCGCTATCCGTAATAGGCGCCGACCAGCTCTTAGGTAATCCAGTAGTTTCGGTATCAAAAATCAAATACATAACGCAGTAAATTCCAAATGGTTAAATTAAAAATCTTGGAAAATAAGATTTTGTTCAAAAATACATTTTATAAAATTTAAATTCAATATAAGTTATCAACACAAATAAAAAAGCCACCTCAATGAGATGGCTTTAAATTATTTTAAAACTATTTAATTATCGTATCGGAATCCTGTAAAAAACTCCTTCTGAAAAAGTAACAGGATTTCCATCCATATCTACTGCATTTATAATAAATGTACCAGTAAAAGTTCCATTTTCAACTGATTCAATAACAATTTCTCCACTACTTTGCTGAACATTTAAAATTCTAAATGTAGCATTATTATCACCACCTAATATAGTAACTAAATCTCCCGCTTGATATCCATCTCCTCTAGAGACCATATACATAGAAGTTACTCTACCTAAATTATTTACATTTATTGCAACTCTTAAACCAGAACCGTTACCATCTGTATCAGTTAAAGCTCCAGTTCCAACATTTTCATAACTACTACCTCCAGTTAATAGCTCAACCGTTTGTATTGCACCATTACTATATATTGTATTAACCATAAATGTTGCATCATCATTACCACCATGAACAGTTAAAACATCTCCAACATTATAACCAGCACCTCTATTCATTAATGTCACAAAACTCACACTTCCATTAACTACACTAACAGCGACAACCGCCCCGCTACCTGTACCACCTGTAACACTAGCAGTACCATTGTTTTCATAATTAGTTCCCTGAGTAAGTATATTTGACAAATCATTTGCTGGACCAGTTACAGTGTTTGTTTCATATTCAAATCCTTCTCCAGCAAGTTCATAATAATAATATGCAAAGTTGCTAAAATTTGTAGTCCCTAATCGGTATGTCCCTGGATTAGCACTTGATGCATTTAAGATTAATTCTTCAGTTGCTGTTGATGAATTATATGCAGAAATAGTCAAGCTACCATCTGCATTAACATGTGCGCTAGCATCTGTTGCTCTCCAAAAGACATTATCTTTTTTTGCTTGAAATCCTGGAGTACTATTCTTAATTTCCTCTGAACAAGATGAGAGAATTAAAGCTAAACTTAGTAGGCCAAATATTTTTTTCATTGTGTTGTAAATTTTATTCACGGAAAACAAAAATAACTTTTTTAATCGAATTGTAACAATAATTTTAAAAAATATTTTCAAACTTTTATTTTATTGTAAAACAATGTTTTGTATATTTGCGCCCTTAATTAACTGAGGTCGGGTACCTCAAAATTTAATCAAACGATTATGCCTGTAAAAATTAGATTACAAAGACACGGTAAAAAAGGCAAACCTTTTTTCTGGATTGTAGCTGCGGATTCACGCGCAAAAAGAGATGGTAAATTCTTAGAAAAATTAGGAACTTACAATCCAAACACTAACCCTGCAACTATCGATTTAAATTTAGATGGTGCTGTACAATGGTTACACAATGGTGCTCAACCTACTGACACTGCAAGAGCAATTTTATCTTACAAAGGTGCTTTATTAAAACACCACTTAGACGGAGGAGTTCGTAAAGGTGCTTTAACTCAAGAACAAGCTGATGCTAAATTAGCTGCTTGGTTAGATGAAAAAGCTGGAAAAGTTGACGCTAAAAAAGATGGTTTAGCAAAATCTAAAGAAGATGCTAGAGCTAAAGCTTTAAAAGCTGAAAAAGAGTACAACGAAAAACGTGCTGCTGCAAAAGTAGAAGAACCAGCTGCTGAAGAAGTTGCTGAGGAAACTGCTACTGAAGAAGCTCCAGCTGTTGAAGAAAACAACAACGAAGAAACTGAAGCATAATTAAAGAGCGATTAATGCGTAAAAAAGATTGTTTTTATTTAGGCAAAATCGCAAAAAAATTCAGTTTTAAGGGTGAAGTACTTATCTATTTAGATACTGACGAACCTGAAGTTTATGAAAATATGGAATCGGTTTTTGTTGAATTAAACAGAAACTTGGTTCCATTTTTTATTGAAAAAAGCCAAATTCACAAAGGCGATTTCTTGAGAACTAAATTTGAAGACATCGACAACGAACAAGATGCTGATGAAGTAATAGGTTGTGAAGTTTATCTTCCGCTTTCGATGTTGCCAAAATTAGAAGGCAATAAATTTTATTACCACGAAATTGAAGGTTTTTCAGTAGAAGATATTCGTCTAGGAAATATCGGAAAACTAATTCGTGTAAACGAAAGTCAAATCCAACCACTTTTTGAAATCGAATTTAAAGATGCCACTATTTTAGTTCCTGTAATTGATAATTTTATTGTTGAAGTAAACCGAAAAGAAAAGAAATTAATTCTAAATACACCAGAAGGTTTAGTTGACCTTTACATAAACTAATGCCAATGGCATTTCAATTCAAACAATTTTCTATAGAACAAGACAAATGCGCCATGAAAGTGGGGACTGACGGTGTATTGTTAGGTGCATGGGCAACATTAGAAAACAACCCTTACTCTATATTAGATGTTGGTTCTGGCACAGGATTAATCGCTTTAATGTTAGCACAAAGGAGCTATGCTGAGCAAATCGATGCTTTAGAAATCGATGAAGATGCATACGAACAATGTGTTGAAAATTTCGAAAATTCAAGTTGGAGTGATCGTTTATTTTGCTACCATGCCTCTTTTCAAGAATTTGTAGAAGAAATGTATGAAGAAGAAAAATATGATTTAATTGTTTCTAACCCACCTTTCTACACTGCTCATTATAAATCTGAAAATGAACAACGTGATTTAGCTCGCTTCGAAGACGCATTACCTTTCGATCATTTATTGCATGGTTCTTCATTATTATTAAGTGAAAATGGTGTTTTTTGTGTTATTATCCCTTATTCTGAAGAGAAAAACTTTATTTCAATTGCTACTCACTTTGAATTATTCCCTTCAAAAATTACTCGAGTAAAAGGCACACCAACATCTGAAATTAAAAGAAGCTTAATTGCTTTTTCTAAAAATCAAACTAAAACCTATACTGATGAACTTGTAATTGAAACTGCTCGTCATCAATACACTGAAGAATACAAAATTCTTACACAAGATTTCTACTTAAAAATGTAATTTATAACTTCCTATCATTGAATTGTTAGAAATCTTAATTACATTTGTGCTTTCAAATAAAAACAGACATGAAACCAGATTTATTTCAAGCTCCAGATTATTATCAATTAGACGATTTATTATCAGACGAACATAAAATGGTACGTGATGCTGCACGTGCTTGGGTAAAAAAAGAAGTATCTCCAATTATTGAAGAATATGCTCAAAGAGCAGAATTTCCAAAACAAATCGTAAAAGGTTTAGGAGAAATTGGTGGTTTTGGCCCGTATATTCCAGTAGAATATGGCGGTGCTGGATTAGACCAAATTTCATACGGCTTAATTATGCAAGAAATTGAAAGAGGAGATTCAGGCGTACGTTCAACTTCTTCTGTTCAATCATCATTGGTGATGTATCCAATTTGGAAATACGGAAACGAAGAACAAAGAATGAAATATTTACCTAAATTAGCCACTGGAGAATTCATTGGTTGTTTTGGTTTAACTGAGCCAGATCATGGGTCAAACCCTGGTGGAATGGTGACAAATTTTAAAGATATGGGAGATCATTATCTTTTAAATGGTGCCAAAATGTGGATTTCGAATGCTCCTTTTGCTGATATTGCAGTTGTTTGGGCTAAGAACGAAGAAGGAAGAATTCACGGTTTAATCGTTGAAAGAGGAATGGAAGGTTTCTCAACTCCTGAAACACACAACAAATGGTCGTTAAGAGCATCTGCAACTGGTGAGTTAATTTTTGATAACGTAAAAGTTCCAAAAGAAAATTTATTGCCAGGAAAATCTGGATTAGGCGCACCTCTAGGATGTTTAGATTCTGCTCGTTATGGAATTGCTTGGGGAGCGATAGGTGCAGCAATGGATTGTTATGATACGGCTTTACGTTATTCAAAAGAACGTATTCAGTTTGACAAACCAATTGGAGCAACGCAGTTACAACAAAAAAAATTAGCTGAAATGATTACAGAAATTACTAAGGCGCAATTATTAACTTGGCGTTTGGGTGTTTTACGTAATGAAGGAAGAGCTACTTCTGCTCAAATTTCAATGGCGAAAAGAAACAACGTTGATATGGCTATTCATATTGCTCGTGAAGCTCGTCAAATGCTTGGAGGTATGGGAATTACTGGAGAATATTCAATCATGCGCCACATGATGAATTTAGAATCGGTAATTACTTATGAAGGAACTCACGATATACATTTACTAATTACAGGTATGGATGTTACTGGTTTCCCTGCATTTAAATAATTCAACAATAGATAAAATTTATATAAAATGCTTCGTTATTTGACGAAGCATTTTTACTTTTGGAATAGTATTTGTAATTCTTGAAATAATAACATGCAAATACTAAAAAATTATTGTTATGAAAACCCAAATTATACATAAAAAAATAGAGCCATTCAAACAACAGCTCTTACAACATAGCCTTTACAATGAAATTAAGACTGTAGACGATTTACGTTGTTTTACTGAAAATCACGTTTTTGCAGTATGGGATTTTATGTCATTATTAAAAGCTTTGCAAAACTCTTTAACATGCACAACAACCCCATGGATGCCTATTGGAAATCCTGAAGTTCGTTATTTAATTAATGAAATTGTATTAGCTGAAGAAACTGATTTAGATAGTGATGGCAAACATAAAAGTCATTACGAAATGTATCTCGAAGCAATGCAGTCTTGTGGTGCAAATACGTCTGTAGTAATTGATTTTTTAAACGATGTTGAAGCTACCCAAAACATATTTGTTTCTATCAAACAAAGCAATTTACATCCTAAAGTTAAAGCATTTTTAGATTTCACTTTTAGAGTAATCGAAGAAGGTAAACCACATCAAATTGCAGCTGCATTTACCTTTGGTCGTGAAGATTTAATTCCGGCTATGTTTACAGAAATTTTAAAAGAATTTGAACAAAATTTTCCAAATAATGATTTATCAAAATTGGTTTATTACTTCGAAAGACATATAGAACTTGACGCTGATGAACATGGACCAATGGCTATGAAAATGATAGAAGAATTATGTGGAAATGACGATAAAAAATGGCAAGAGGCGGAAGAAATTTCAATCTTAGCACTTGAACACCGCATTCAATTATGGAATGCAATTGAAGAACAGATAAAAGAAAAAGAATTAATATGTTAAAAGAGCCGTTTGGCTCTTTTTTTTATCTTTATGTTTTAATTTATAAAAATGTCATCTCAAAATAGATTAAACAAAGCCTATAAAGAAGCCAAGCGAATTCAGTTTAGCAATCAAGATAAATTTATTTTATTTAGTGATTGCCATCGCGGTGATGCAAGTTTTGCAGATGATTTTGCAAACAATCGCAACATTTATTTCCATGCCTTACAAAATTACTTTAAAGAAGGTTTTTCATACATTGAATTAGGCGATGGCGATGAGTTATGGGAAAATTTATTTTTTAAAACCATTTTTGAGGCTAATAAAAACGTGTATTTGTTACTACAGAAATTTCATTTTGAAAACCGACTACACATGATTTATGGCAATCATGATATGGTTTATAGGAATGAAACCATTTTAAAAAAGAAACTATCTACCTATTTTGATGCGAGAAAAGGTAAAGATGTACCATTATTTCCCAATATTAAATATTACGAAGGAATTGTTTTAGAAAATAGCGAAACCAAGCAAGAATTATTTTTAACACACGGACATCAAGCTGATTTTATGAATTATGTCGGTTGGAAAATAAACCGATTTATGGTTCGGGTTTTGTGGAAACCTTTACAAGTTTGGGGCATAAAAGACCCAACAAGTCCAGCAAAAAATTATGTCGAACTTATAAAAGTTGAGCGAAGAATTAAAAAATGGATAGCTGACAACGGAAACAAAATTACAATTACAGGTCATACCCATCGTCCAAGATTTCCAAGTCCAAGTGAAAATGCTTTGCATTATTTTAACGATGGAAGTTGCGTTCACCCAAGAAGTATAACTGGAATTGAAATTGTAAACGGAACTATTTCATTAATAAAATGGTTTATCGATACTAAAGAAGACGGAACACTTCAAATTGTAAAAGATTATTTAGAAGGTCCGGCTAAACTTGAAGATTATAAATAAAAAAGCGAAGAATAATCTTCGCTTTTTTTATTATTGTTCTGGCGCTATCTGTACTTCTAACCCTTCTAATGCTTCAGAAATATGAATTTGGCAACCTAATCTACTATTTTCTTGAACATGATAGGCTTCGTCTAGCATAGCATCTTCATCTGGGTTTCTATCAATTGGAACCACATCGTTTAAAACATAAACTTGACATGAGGCACACATAGCCATTCCGCCACAAATTCCAAGTGTTCCTTCTTCGGCTAATTCATAAGAGCGAATCAACTCCATAAGGTTCATATTCATATCTGTTGGAGCTAAAACTTCGTGAGTTACTCCATTTCGATCAGTAATTTTTATAGTAACGTCTTGAGCCATTAGTCGATTGCTTTTACAACTGCTTTTTCTGCTTCTTTACGAGTTCCATCAAATCCATCTACACCAGAAACTGTAGTGTATTTTAATACATAACGCTTTCCTGGGTTGATTCGGTTATAAACACTTTGGCACATTAAAGTTGCTTCGTGAAAACCACAAAGTATTAATTTTAATTTACCTGGATAAGTATTAACATCACCAATTGCATAAATACCGTCAATATTTGTTTGATAATCTAATGCGTTATTTACTTTAATTGCATTTTTTTCAATTTCTAATCCCCAGTTTGCAATAGGTCCTAATTTTGGTGTTAAACCAAATAAAGGAATAAAATAATCACACTCTACTTTTTGGCGCGCTCCATTAATTTCAACATCTACAGCCGTAACTCTCTCGCTTCCATTAAAGCCTACAACCTCAGCAGGTGTAACCAATTTAATCTTTCCAGCATCTTTTAATTCTTTTACTTTTTCAACAGAATCTAAGGCGCCACGGAATTCGTTTCTTCTATGCACCAGAGTTACAGTATTTGCAACATTTGATAAGAAAATTGACCAATCTAAAGCAGAATCGCCACCACCAGCAATTACAATATTTTTGCCACGATATTTTTCTGGATCTTTTACAAAATAATCTACTCCACGGTCTTCTTTTTCGTAGAACTCAATATCTTTTAGAACTGGTTTACGAGGTTCAAAAGTTCCTAAACCACCAGCAATTGCAATAGCTTTAGCTTTATGTTGTGTCCCTTCTTTTGTGGTCACAATAAAGGTACCATCTTCTTGTTTTTCTATAGTCTCGGCAGTTTCTCCTAAAGTAAAACCTGGCTGGAACTGTTTTATTTGTTCCATTAAATTATTTACCAAATCACCCGCTAAAACTTCTGGATAACCTGGAATATCGAATATAGGTTTCTTTGGATATAATTCGGCTAATTGTCCTCCGGGTTGCGGTAATGCATCAATGATATGACATTTTAATTGTAATAAACCCGCTTCAAAAACAGCGAAAAGTCCCGTAGGACCTGCGCCAATTATTAGTATATCTGTTTCAATCATTCTATTATGCTTTCAATTGTTACAGTACAAAGTTCTGTATTTTGAAACTTTATTTTTGTGACATTTGTCACCTTTTGTTTTGCGTTAGGGATGGAAGTGATATCCTTTTTTGTTTTCAATAAATCTTAAACTTACAAAAAAGATAAAGCAAACAGCCCGACCGAGACAAAAACGTAGTTTTTCGTCTTGGTAACGCCCAACTAAGAAACGTTTTCTACTGTTTCTATTTGTGGTGCATATTTTTTTATCGTCGTTTCTACACCAGCTTTCATAGTACTAATGCTTAAACTACAACTTGTACAAGCACCTTCTAAACGTACTTTTACATGTTTGTCGTCGATAATTTCAACAAGTGTAATGTCGCCACCATCTGAATTTAGAAAAGGGCGAATTTCACTTAATGCTTTTTCGATGTTGTCTTTTATTTCTACTGTTGTCATTTTACTTTCCTTTAACTGCTGAACAACCAGCCATAGTAGTTATTTTAATAGCTTCTGAAGGTGGTAAGCTTTCATTTCTTTTTACCGTTTCTTCAACTACATTACGCGCTAATTCTTCGAAAGATTTCTCTAGTGGAGTTGCTGTTTGCAAAGCTGCTGGACGACCGTAATCTCCTGCCTCACGGATACTTTGAACTAATGGAACTTCTCCTAAGAATGGAACTTGTAAATCTTGTGCTAAGTTTTTTGCTCCTTCTTGTCCGAAGATATAGTATTTATTATTAGGCAATTCTTCTGGTGTAAAGTATGCCATGTTCTCGATAATACCTAAAACAGGAACATTAATACTTTCGTTATTGAACATTGCTACACCTTTTTTAGCATCGGCTAAAGCAACAGCTTGAGGAGTACTTACTACAACAGCTCCTGTTATAGGCAACGACTGCATAATAGATAAATGAATATCTCCTGTACCTGGTGGTAAATCGATTAACATGAAATCAATCTCTCCCCAATTTGCATCAAAAATCATTTGATTTAATGCTTTTGCAGCCATTGGTCCTCTCCAAATTACCGCTTGGTCTGGCTTTGTAAAGAATCCGATAGATAAAATTTCAACGCCGTAGCTTTGAACAGGTTGCATTTTCGATTTTCCATCTACCTCAACAGAAACAGGTTTTGCTTGTTCAACGTCGAACATTATTGGCATTGATGGTCCGTAAATATCAGCATCTAAAACTCCAACTTTAAAACCCATTTTGGCTAAAGCAACTGCTAAATTTGCAGTAATTGTTGATTTTCCTACTCCACCTTTACCCGAAGAAACAGCAATAATATTGCTAATTCCAGGAATTTCCTTTCCTTTTATTTGATTTGGATTCTCTTCTTTTGCTGGAGTTTCAACTTTAATATTAACCTTAACTTTTGCTTTCTCATACACTTTTTCGTGTATAACTTTCATTATATCAACTTCCGCTCTTTTCTTAATATGTAAAGCTGGCGTAGTTAAAACTAAATCTACTATAACTTCATCTCCAAAAGTTAGTACATTTTGTACAGCACCACTCTCAACCATATTTTTACCTTCTCCTGCAACCGTGATTGTTTCTAAAGCTTTTAGAATTTCTTTTCTATCTAATTTCATATGTAGATAATATTTAATTTTTTTATCTAAATTCTTATTAAGACTGAATTTTAATTGCAAAGATACCTTGAAAATGCATAAAGGCAAAAAGCAATTGTTAAAAGTTTAATAATAGTATTATAAATTTTATTTATATGGGTTGGGTTCCCAAAAATGTTTTTCAAAATCAACAATTTTATTTTCAACAACTTTAATTCCTTCAGATTCTAAAAGTTGCTGCATTAAATTAGTACCATCAAAATGGTGCTTACCCGTTAACATTCCATTTCGATTAACAACTCTATGTGCAGGTAAATTTCCCAAATTATGCGAAGCATTCATAGCATATCCAACCATTCTGGAAGATTGAGGAGATCCAATAGCTTTTGCAATAGCTCCATAAGAAGTTACTTTTCCTAAAGGGATTTGACGAACGACTTCGTAAACTTTTTCAAAAAAACTATCTTCTTTAGCTAAATTCATGCATTTAACATTTGATACAAAGAAGAAACTGCAACTAAACCTGTTATTGCTGCAATTAAAAAATTGATGTTGTTTGTAATAAAACCTACTTTATGTTCTACTTTTTTAAATAAAACCGCATATAGGTAAAAAATGCAAAATGTTCCTAAAGTTGCCGCAACTGAAAAAATAATTATTCCAATTAGACTAAAATGGAAAACATCTTTTGAAGCAAGTGTTAAACTAACAAACGCGTAATATGGAATTGCAAACATATTTAAAGACGAAAGTGTTAAACCATAAATAAAGCGGTTTCTTTTATCTTTTATATCAACTTCAACTTTTGGTTTTTTTGCACGAATCCCATTGTAAAAAAAAAACACAGTTAACAATATAAAAATTACAGTGCCAAATTTTTTGAGATTATCACTAAAATGTGGATTTGCATCTAAAAACTTTGCAAAATATGCCCCTACAAAACTTTGAATTAAGACAACACTTACAGCTCCAAATGCAAATAGTAAAGCATTTCTTTTATTTTCTTCTACACTTAGTTTAGCTATTGTCATATTTAACATTCCCGGTGCTATAATTCCTAAAGCAGCGATAAAAAAACCAAGAATAAAAGTCAATATAAAATCCATATTTTACTTTAGTTTAAATTTAATATACGTTATAGGTTTATTTTGTTCTAAATATTGACTTTCATAAAATGTTTGAATCCCTGTTACTTCTTCAGGAGCCCCTTCATTTCTATAAATATTGTGGTTTGCGTAAATCACCTCATGTCCTTCTCCATGTAGAAGACCAAGTGTATAGCCATGCATAAATTCACTATCAGTCTTTAAATGCATTATTCCATTAGGCTTAAGAACCTTTTTATAGTTCTGTAAAAATTCAGAATTAGTCATTCTATGCTTTGTTCTTTTGTACTTTATTTGAGGATCAGGAAAGGTAATCCAAATTTCATCAACTTCATTTTGAGCAAAGCAATATTCAATTAGCTCAATTTGAGTTCTAAGAAACCCAACATTATTCATGCCGCTTTCTACAGCAGTTTTAGCACCACGCCAAAAACGAGCTCCTTTTATATCGATTCCAATAAAATTCTTTTCAGGGTTAAGTTTTGCTAAACCAACCGTATATTCACCTTTTCCACATCCTAATTCTAAAACAATTGGTTTGTCATTTTTGAAAAAATCTGAGCTCCATTTCCCTTTCATAGAAAACTCACCAGAAACAACTTCTTCTCTTGTTGGTTGAACAACATTTAAAAACGTTTCGTTTTCTTTAAATCGCTTTAATTTATTTTTACTTCCCACCTAAATTTAAATTTTTGGTAAAATTAAGGAAATATGCCGTAAGATAAATTATATTTATTTTGCATTTTAGTAAATTGAAGTTATTAAACCAAAACTTTTGAATAAAAGAAAAAAAATTTTAGTTGCACCTTTAAATTGGGGATTAGGTCACGCCACAAGGTGTATACCTATTATTAAAGCACTAGAAAGTCATGAATTTGAACCTATTCTTGCTTCTGATGGTGTTGCTTTAGCATTATTGAAAAAAGAATTCCCACATTTACAACATTTCGAATTACCTTCATATAATATTCACTACGCTGAAAAAGGGAAAAATTTTAAATTGGAATTATTAAAGCAAGTTCCAAACATGATCTCAGCAGTAAGAAGTGAGAAAAAAGCAATTTCGAAGTTAGTTGATGAACTTCAATTAGACGGAATTATTTCTGATAATAGACTTGGTGTACAATCAAAAAAAATCCCTTCTGTTTTTATAACGCATCAATTGAATGTATTAACTGGAAACACTTCTTACATTACCACAAAACTTCATCATTTTTTTATAAATAAATTTAATGAATGTTGGGTGCCAGATTCTGAAGGAAGTGCTAATTTAACGGGAAGATTAGGCCATCTCGATGATCCACTAAAACATTTAAAATATATAGGTCCACTCAGTCGACTACATAAAAAATCACTGGCTAAAAGATATGAAATAATGATAATTCTATCTGGACTAGAACCGCAAAGAACACTTTTAGAGGAAAAGCTTTCAAGTGAGTTTTCTAATTATGAAGAACCTACTTTATTTGTAAAAGGAGTTGTAGAGAATGAACAGATAATTGAAAAATCAGGCAAAATTACTTATTACAATTACATGACTAGTGAACAACTTGAAATTGCTTTTAATGAAAGTGATAAAATAATTTGTCGTTCTGGTTATACTACAGTTATGGATTTAGCGCAACTTGGTAAAAAAGCATTTTTTATACCAACTCCTGGGCAATATGAACAAGAATATTTAGCTAAAAAATATAAACAAGAAGGAATTGCACCAAGTTGCAAACAGGAAAAGTTTAAGCTTTCTAAAATTGAAAAAATAGATTTATATAGAGGATTACAGAACTACTCAACTGAAATTAGATGGAAAGATTTATTTCGCCTTTTCTAAAGTAAATGAAAATTCAGACCCTACTCCGAACTCACTTTCAACATAAATTTTCTCGCTATGACTTTCAATAATATGCTTTACTATTGCAAGTCCAAGCCCTGAACCACCTTCGCTTCTAGCACCACTTTTATCTACTCGATAAAAACGTTCAAACAATCTCGGAATATGATGTTTTTCAATTCCTTCACCGTTATCGGTAATTCTAATAATAACTTTATTATTTACTAAATCTTCGATGCTAACTTCTGTAGTTCCGCCTTGCTTGCCATATTTAATTGAGTTTACAATTAAATTTGTTACAACTTGCTGAATTTTTTCTTGATCAGCAATTACTTTAATTGGCCTTTTATAATGTAAATCAAAAGTTAAGGATATGTTCTTTTTTGCCGCACGCATTTCTAAAAGTTCGAAAACATTTTGTATTAGTTCGACTATATCAAATTCAGAAGGCTCAATATTTATATCACCAGCTTCAAGCTTAGTAATCATATCTAAGTCCTTAACAATATAAATTAATCGCTCAACACCTTTTTCTGCTCTTTGTAAATACTTTTTTCGAATATTTTTATCATCCATCGCGCCATCTAAAAGTGTGAGTAAATATCCTTGAACTGTAAATAAAGGTGTTTTTAATTCATGAGAAACGTTCCCTAAGAACTCTCTACGATATTCTTCACGAATTTTTAAAGTTTCAATCTCTAGCTTTTTATCGCGAGCAAATTTTTTAACCTCTTTAGTAAGAGTTGCCATATCAGTAGTAATAGGTTGATTTCGGAATGAAGCGTTCTCTAAAAGAGAAACATCATCATAAATTTTCTTTACCCTTTTGTAAATAAATCTTTCAACTCTAAACTGAATAACAAAAAATGAAAAAACAAACGTAAAGAAAATAAAAAGTGTAATAAACCAATTATTTACGGAATGAAAATAATAATTGAACAACAATAAAACGGCTGCCGTAAATAAAGAAATATATAAGGAAGATTTAAAAGCAAATTTATATGACTTCTTAAAGTTAACTTCCATTAAAACTCTATTTTATAACCAACACCTTTTATGGTTTTGAAAAAATCATCCCCTATTTTTTCTCTAAGTTTTCTAATATGCACATCTATTGTTCTTCCACCTACAACAACTTCATTACCCCAAACTTTATCTAAAATTTCTTCACGAGTAAAAACTTTACCAGGTTTTGTAGCTAGTAAATAAAATAATTCAAATTCTTTTCTAGGTAAAACAATTTCTTCGTTATTGCGAACAATTTTATATTCTTCTCTATTAATCTCGATATCGCCTACTTTAAGTACATCTTTTGAATCATCTTCATCTTTAAGCCTTCTTAACAATGCCTTAACTTTACTTACTAGTACTTTTGGTTTTATTGGTTTTGCAATATAATCATCTGCACCAGCATCAAACCCAGCAACTTGAGAATAGTCCTCTGATCTTGCCGTTAAAAAAGTAATTATTGTGCTTTCCAATTCCGGAATACGACGAATATTTTCACAAGCTTCGATACCATCCATTTCAGGCATCATTACATCTAAAATTATTAAATGCGGGAGCTCCTTTTTAGCTTTACTAATTGCTTCTCTACCATTAGTTGCTGTTACGATTTGGTAACCCTCTTGTGATAAGTTATAACTAACAATCTCTAATATATCTTGTTCGTCATCAACTAATAAAATTTTAATATCCTTTTTTTTCATTTAAAATTTTCGTTGTGTTAGCGATTGTAAAGGTAAAGATAATATAAATAGTTCAAAGCGGTTAACAATTATTTAATCGGTTAACAATTTAGTAACCTTTCAAAAACTTTATTATAACGGTGCCGTAACACTGTGGTAATTTTATAAGAGTTCCTTTGCACCAAAATTTAACAACACAAAATGAAACTAAAGTTTTTAATCGGATTTTTATTTTTTGCATTTGTTTCTGTAGCACAAACAGGAACTGTAATGGGAGTAATTTTAGATAAGGAATTTAATGACGAACCATTACCATTTGCAAATATAACAGTTAAAGGATCAACACAAGG
The DNA here is from genome assembly GCF_019702945.1 of Flavobacterium okayamense. Lineage (NCBI taxonomy): Bacteria > Pseudomonadati > Bacteroidota > Flavobacteriia > Flavobacteriales > Flavobacteriaceae > Flavobacterium > Flavobacterium okayamense. The sequence goes on along the minus strand of NZ_AP024749.1, from coordinate 1,023,233 downwards.
TTCTTCTACAGACGACGAAGGTAGATATTCTATCACTTTAAAACCAGGAAACTACACATTAGTAATCGCTTATTTAGGATATGAAACAGCCGAAATTCCTTTTACATTAAAAGCAGGCGAGAAAAAAGTAATTAATCACACCCTAGCTGCAAGTGGAGTACAATTAGCTGATGTAGTTTTAACACATACTGTTTCAAAAGAAAGTGAACAAGCATTATTACAAGAACAACAGAAAGCAGTTGAAATTAAACAGGCTATTGGCGCAGAAGAAATTTCAAAAAAAGGAATTAGTGATGTAGCAGCTGCAGTAGCTAAAACAACTGGTATTTCAAAACAAGAAGGTTCTAGTGATATTTTCGTTAGAGGACTAGGTGATAGATACAACTCTACAACATTGAACGGGTTACCTTTACCATCAAACAATCCTTCTACCAAAAATATTTCATTGGATATTTTTTCAACTGACATTGTAGAGTATATTGGGATAGACAAAACTTATAACTATAGAAATTATGGAGATTTTGCTGGAGCAAATGTAGATATCATATCTAAAACATACAAAGGAACTAGCATGATTGAAGTTGGAAGCGGAATGAATGTAAACTCTAATGCTATTTCTTTAAGTAAGTTCTATTTACAAGATGGCCCTAATTTTCACGGATTTAGTAATGAACCAATCCCTAATGACCCTCTTGGCGGATATAACTTTTCTACTAGTTGGGACAAACAAGGTAAAACTCCAATCGGAAGTTCAATATATTTAAGAGGAGGAAACACTTACAGTATAGGTTCTAGCAGCAAGTTTAGCTTCTTTTTAAATGGCTCATTTGACAACAGTTACAACTTTAAAGAAGGAGTTAGAAGAGGTGGTGTTGAAGCTAGTCAAGGTATTGCAAAAAAAGATTTTTACAGAAAAGCTTACGAATATCAAACAAGTTCGAATGCAATGGCTAATCTTAATTATAAAATCAACAACAACCACAATTTAAAATTAAATTCAATGTTTATAAATTCTTCATCACAAAAATTTGAAGAATTTACTGGAGTAATTGATATTTTTGATGCTGCTCCTGATGGCGGCGGTTATCTTTCACGTTCAACTTTTGAAAGAACAACTTTATTTATAAACCAATTATTAGGAAACCATAGTTTTGGAGAAAGAACTAACTTTGATTGGGGTATTTCTTATAACATGATGAACAATGTTATACCAGACAGAATGCAAAATACTTTTGTTCCACTTGATAATGATAATCCTTTAACTTCTCCTTTAATTGTCTCTGATTTAAATCAATCTGACAATCATAGATTTTTTCAAGATATGACTGATGATGAAGTTGCCGGAAATTTCACTCTAACTTATAAATTTGGTAAAACAGATGACGATAATTACAAAGGAAAATTAATAGCTGGGTATAGTGGAAGATATAAAGAAATCAATTTTGATGCTACTCAATTTAACTTTAACATATTACAACCTAATATAAATTTACCTTTTATAGATTTGAATAACATTGATGGATTTTTTAATCAAAATGGTATTGATTTAGGATATTACTCTATTCAAACATTCCGTGGAGGTTTAAATACTCCTAATGCATTAAAACCTCAAAACTATAATGGTCAACAAATAATTTCTGCAGGATTCGGAGCTATTGAATACCAATTTTCACCTAAATTATTTGTAATTGCAGGTTTTAGATCAGAATACATAATTCAAGATATATTTTATGACACTTCATTAAAGACTGGAAAAAAATTATTCGACACAATGGAATACTTACCATCTTTAACTGCAAAATATGAGATTAATGATAAGCAAAATTTAAAATTTGCTACTAGTAAAACATATACTTTACCTCAATTTAAAGAAAGAGCTCCTTTCTTATTTGAAGAAGTTGGACAAAGTTATTTTGGTAACGAAAACTTATATAGTTCTACTGATTATAATGCAGATTTAAAATGGGAATATTTCCCAGCTAAAGGTGAGGTTTTAGGGTTTACTGGATTTGGAAAGCTTATACAAAACCCTATTAACCAAGTAACAGTAGCTTCTGCAACAAATGACATATCTTGGGTAAACACTGGAGAAAAAGCAATTGGATTAGGAATTGAAGGTGAATGGAGAAAAAACATTCTTTCAATTGAAAACAGTAACTCTGAACAAACAACTAACTTAGGATTTGGATTAAATATTTCTTATTTATTTACAAATCAAGATTTAGACACTCAAAAAGTAATTGAAGAAAATCCTGGAATTAGTGTAGCTTTTACAAATGAAGAGTCAAGACTAACAGGTGCTTCAGATTTATTAATAAATTCAGACATAAGTTTCAATAAAACTTTTAGTAAAGAAAAATCTTTAACAGCTACTCTTTCTGGGGGTTATTTTTCAGATAGAATTTATGCTCTTGGTGTTACTGGAAAAGGAGACTTAGTAGATAGTGAGGTTATTACTTTAGATTTTATTTTAAAATTTAATGTAAATAAAAATATAAGTTTTGGTTTAAATGCTAAAAACTTAACGGATCCAACTATTGAAAGAATTCAAGACAAACAAAATGTAATTGTTGACTCTTACAAAAAAGGTAGAAACTTCAGTATTTCAATGAAATACACTTTCTAAATCTTTAGTTAACATTAAATTAATTTTTGGCAGATTTTTAACAAATCTGCCTTTTTTTTATTTAATAAACACATAACATTTAGATAAAGTAATTAAAATACTTCCGTATTAAATTTGTTTCAAGAAATTAAATAACACAAAAATGAAAAAATTATTATTATCAGCTTTATCATTTGCTGTATTAACTTTAGCATCTTGTTCAAGAGATGACGACAATTCAACTAATAGTAGTGGTCCAGTTTCTATTAATCCTGCTGATTTCAAAGGAGAATTATTAAGCGGTCAGTCTGCTACTTTGGATGCAAGCCAAACTTATAAATTAACTGGTTCTTTCATTGTAAGAGGAGGAGCAACTTTAACGATTCCTGCTGGAACTAAAATTGAAGCAACAGGTGGTACAGCTTCATATATTGCAATTGCGCAAGATGGTTTATTATATGTTAATGGAACTGCTACAAACCCTGTAGTAATGACAAGTGGAAATACAGTTAAAGCAACTGGAGACTGGGGAGGTTTAGTAATTTGTGGTAGAGCAAATACAAACAAAGGTGGTTCTACAGGGCAAACAGCTACTTCTGAAGTAGGTGATTTAACTTATGGTGGTACAGATAATACTGACAGTTCAGGTGTTATTCGCTATTTAAGAGTTGAATATACAGGTGCTGCTTTTAATGGAGATAAAGAATTTAATGGCGTTTCACTTTTCGGTGTAGGTTCAGGAACTGTTTTTGAATATGTTCAAGCTTACATGAGTGGTGATGACGGAATAGAATTCTTTGGTGGAACTGTAAATGCTAAATATTTAGTAGCATACCACAGTGAAGATGATGCAGTAGATTTTGCTGATGGATTTACAGGTTCTCTTGATTATGTTTACATTAAAGAAGTAGCGAAAGCTGGTGTTGAAGGTTCAAATAATGGCGATAACGGTGCTGCTACCCCTACAACAGATGCTTTATTAAAAAACTTTTCTATAATCAAAGGCAGTTTAGCAGGTTCTGAACACGGAATGTACTTAAAAGAAGGTGCAGGTAAATGGACATGTGAAAACATTTATATTGATGGATTTACAAAAGGATTAAAAATAAAAACTGCTGCTGAAGATCCTGCAGCTAATACTAATGTAGACAATGGTAACGTGACTTTTAATCCAATTTATTTTGGAGCATCAATTACTACACCATCTGAATATGCTGGTACTAATACAACTTATTTAACTGAAGGTACAAATAATGGAGCTGGGAATGGTGCTGGATCACCATCATGGGCTGCTGGTTGGACATTAGGTTTATAATTAAATTCAAATAAAAAGTTAAAAATCCCTCAAATTGAGGGATTTTTTATTTGGCATTACTTTTGTATTAAAAAAAATTGTAACTTTACTCAATTATAGATTATGCCAATGGTAAAAAAATACTTTTATATTTTTCTTTTAATGGTTTCTTTTAATTCTCTTAGCATTGTTGCACAAGAGAGTGGTAGTATTAAAAAACAAGATCCACCTACAATTGAAGGACTAACCATTTACCCAAACCCCTCAGGTATTGGCAAGGTTTATATTTCCTCAAAATCTACTTCTGAGAAAAAAATCGAAATTTTTGATGTACTAGGTAAAAAAGTTTTAGAAACTGTAACTTCTGGAAAAGAAGTTAATATCAGTTCTCTATCTCCAGGTGTGTACATTATTAAAGTTAAAGAAAACGAAGCTTCTGCTACTAGAAAGCTGATTATCAATTAACACTTTTTTAAGTGTTAACTATAATTTCACATTATAAATTAGGTAACTAAAAGAATTAGTTACTAACTTTGCTGTCGAATTAAAATTCTTATTAAAATGAAAAAACTTTACTTTTTATTTTCAATGCTTTTTGCATTTACCTTTGCTAATGCACAAGAAGCAATAATAACAGGTTACGTTGACTCTCCTTGTCCATCTGTAGTAGGTAGAACAGTTGAAATCTATGTTGACGGAACTGTAGACTTTACATCAGATGCAGGATGGAACTTAGTTAGACAATCTAATGGTGGTGGTTATACTACTAACATTTCTCTTGCTTCGTTAGGAACAGTAAGCGATGCTTTTGTCTATGTTACAAATGATTCTGCTACTTTAGCAAATGAATTTGGAATTACTGTAACTGCTTCTAATACTGTAGTATCATCAGCTATTAATGATAACGGAGATGACGCTTTTCAAATCATTGACGGATTAGCTGCTATTATCGACCGTTTTGGAGAAGATGGTGTTGATGGTACTGGTATGGCATGGGAACACGTAGATACTTATTATTATAGAGTAGATGGAACACCTGCTAATGGCGGGGCTTTTAATGCGATTCAATTTACTTTTGGAGCTCAAGATTTATTAGACGGAACAGGTTTATGTAATTCTGGCGCTGCTTTAAGTACGTTAGTGCCTTTCGGAACATATTCTACTACCGCTTCAACTACTCCAACAATTACAATTGCAGGTTCTGTAGCAAGTTTAGATTATTTTGAAGGTAACGGTCCTTCTGCTGAAGATACTTTTTCTGTTTCGGGAATTAATTTAACACAAGATATTACAGTAGCCGCTCCAACTAACTTTGAAGTTTCTTTAACTTCAGGAGCTGGTTTCGGTTCTTCTGTAATGCTAACACAATCTGGTGGTACAGTAAATACAACTACTGTTTACATTAGATTAGCTGCTGGTTTAACTTCAAATACGTATAATGGAGACATTACTGCTTCATCAACTGGCGCTACAAATCAAACGTTAGCAGTTTCTGGAGTTGTTTCTCCTGCTGTTCCACAATTTACAGTTTCTGGCGGAACTCCTGCAGCAATGAATTATGTTTTTGGTGCTGGTCCATCAAACGAAGATTCAATTTTTGTAGAAGGTTTATTTTTAACTTCAAATATTACTGTAACTGCTCCTGCTAACTTCGAGGTTTCTTTAACTTCCGGTTCTGGTTTTGCAAGTTCAGTTTCTTTAGTACCTTCAAGTGGCACTGTAGCTTCAACAGAAGTTTTTATTAGATTAGCTGCTGGTTTAGCTATTAATTCTTATGCTGGAGACATTACTGTTTCTTCTTCCCCTGCTGCAGACCAAATGGTTGCACTTAATGGGAACGTTTTTGGTGCGCCTACAAATTCATTAGTTATTATTGGTGTGTATGATGGTCCAAATACAGGAGGTGTTCCTAAAGGTGTTGAATTATACGCTTTAGCTGATATTGCTGATTTATCGTTATACGGAATTAGTTCTGTTGCTAATGGTGGTGGTTCTTCTGCAGGAACTATTGGTTTTACTTTCCCTGCTGATGCTTTAACAGCTGGTCAAAGTATTTTTGTTTCTACTGAAGCTACTGAATTTACAAACTTCTTTGGTTTTGCTCCTAACTACACAACTGGTGTTTTAAACATTAATGGTGATGACTCTGTTGAATTATATGAAAATGGAGTTATTATAGATACTTTTGGAGATGTTAACGCAGACGGAACTGGAACAGCTTGGGAATATTTAGATGGTTGGGCTTATAGAGTTTCAAACACTGGCCCTGACGGTACTTTTGTAATTGGCAATTGGACATTCAGCGGAATCAATCAATTAGAAGGAGCTACTACTAACGCTCTTTGTACTGTTCCTTATCCACTTGGAACTTATGTTAATACTTTAGGTACAAATAATTTCAATGCAATTGATGGTTTAGTAATGTATCCAAATCCAGTTTCTGGAAACAACTTATACTTTACTTCTACAAACAATGGTGAAATAAATGTTCAAATTTTTGACATCTTAGGTAAAGAAGTTGTTAAAGCTAATGTTGTTAACAATCAAGTAAATGTTTCAGGCTTAAATGCTGGGGTTTACGTTGTTAAAGTTACTGAAGCTGGAAAAACTGCTACAAGAAAATTAGTTGTAAAATAATTTACACTTTAAAATATATTAAGGCACCAACAATTGTTGGTGCTTTTTTATTTTATAGCTTTGCAAGATGAACACCGTTAAAGTCCACTCTATGGGACAGCTATTAAATGATTGATTCAATAGACATATTCTCTATTTCTGGTAAAAAAGATTTTGAAAAAATTACCATGAAAGTTTTTCGTTACCAATTCGAAAACAATTTGGTATATCAAGAGTTTTGTAACCTTATAAAGCGAAATCCATCAAATGTTAAATCTATATTAGATATTCCCTTTTTACCCATTCAATTTTTCAAAAGTCACGATGTTTTAAGTTCAACAGAAGCGATTCAACAAACATTTACAAGTAGCGGAACTACTGGTATGCAAACCAGTAAACACCTAGTAACGGATGTTTCAATGTATGAAACAAGTTATAGAAAAGGTTTTTCTGAGTTTTATGGAACTATTGAAAACTATTGTGTTTTGGCTTTACTTCCTTCCTATTTAGAGCGAGAAGGCTCTTCTTTAATTTATATGGTGGAAGATTTAATTGAATCGAGTAATCATCCTGATTCAGGATTTTATCTTCATAATTATGACGCATTAATTCAAAAATTAGAAGAATTAGATAATTCAGGACAAAATGTACTTTTAATTGGCGTTACCTATGCGTTGTTAGATTTAGTTGAACAACATCAATTTAATCTAAAAAATACCATTATTATGGAAACAGGCGGCATGAAAGGCAAACGTAAAGAAATGATTCGCGAAGAACTTCATGAAATTCTTTGTAAAGGCTTTGGTGTTCCAACCATTCATTCGGAATATGGTATGACAGAACTTTTGTCGCAAGCGTATTCATTAGGAAATGGCATTTTTGAATATCCACCTTGGATGCAAATCTTAATTCGTGATACAGAAGATGCTTTAACATTATTACCAGAAGGTAAAAATGGTGGAATTAATGTAATTGATTTGGCCAATATTAATTCGTGTAGTTTTATTGCTACTCAAGATTTGGGAAAAAAATATCCCAACCATTCATTCGAAGTGTTGGGACGTTTTGATAATTCTGATATTAGAGGATGTAACCTAATGGTTTTGTAGTTCTCGACTCCGCTCGAACTGACAAAAAATTACTTTACTCTAATAACGTAATAATTTTTCTTTCCTTTTTGAAGTAATAAAAACTGATTATTAATTAAATCTTCTTTAGTAATAATTCTGTCTTCTTTTACCTTTTCTTTGTTTAAAGAAATTGCATTTTGTTTCAATTCGCGTCTAGCTTCTCCATTTGAAGCCAAGAAATTTGTTTTCGCCGCCATAGCCGCAATCATATCTAAGCCTTCTTCAATATCAGTCATTGATAATTCTGCCATTGGAACACCATCAAAAACTTCTAAAAATGTTTTTTCATTCAATTTTTGTAAACCCTCAATTGAGTTACTAAACAAAGCTTCTGAAGCTGCAATAGCATTTTCTAATTCTTCTTTAGAATGCACTAAAGTAGTAACTTCTTCTGCCAAACGTTTTTGTAATACGCGTAAATGAGGCGCTTGTTTATGTTCTTCAATTAAAGCATCAATAGTTTCTTTATCTAAAAACGTAAAAATTTTGATGTATTTTTCAGCATCTTCATCTGTAGTGTTCAACCAAAATTGGTAAAACTTATAAACCGAAGTTTTATCAGCATCTAACCAAACATTTCCCCCTTCGGTTTTACCAAATTTAGAACCATCTGCTTTTGTTATTAAAGGAGTTGTTAGCGCAAACGCTTTTCCTCTTTCTTCATTATCAACATTCATTCTTCTGATTAACTCAGTTCCTGTTGTAATGTTTCCCCATTGATCGCTTCCACCCATTTGCAACAAACAATTGTATTCTTTATTTAAATGGTAAAAATCGTACCCTTGAATTAATTGGTATGTAAATTCAGTAAAGCTCATTCCAACTCCAGAATCGCTGCTTAAACGCTTTTTAACCGAATCTTTACTCATCATATAGTTTACCGTAATACGTTTACCAATATCACGAGCAAAATCGATAAAAGAAAAGGTTTTCATCCAATCGTAGTTATTTACTAAAATAGGAGCATTAGTATCTTTAGCATCAAAATCTAAAAAACGAGATAAAACACGTTTAATTCCTTCCACGTTTTTATTTAAAGTAGCTTCGTCTAATAAATTACGCTCGTCTGATTTTCCAGAAGGGTCACCAATCATTCCTGTTGCACCTCCAACCAAAGCAATTGCCTTATGCCCTGCTCTGCGTAAATGCATCAACAAAATAATTTGAACCATACTTCCTATATGTAAAGAATCAGCAGTTGGGTCAAACCCAATATAGACTGTTGTTGCTTCTTTAACCAATTGCTCTTCAGTTCCTGGCATCATATCGTGAAACAAACCTCTCCAACGTAATTCTTCTACTAAATTTTTCATTTGTCTAAATTATTTCCGCAAAGATAGTTTTTACAATAAAAGTTTGAAAGTATCTATAAAAGTTTTCCTATTTTTACCTTATGATTTTAGTTACTGGCGCGACCGGACTTGTTGGTTCTCACTTAATCGTTAAACTGCTTCAAGAAAAAGAGGAGGTAAAAGCTATTTTTCGTGATAAGAAAAGTTTTACTGCCGTAGAAAATATATTCCGTTTTTATAATGCTGATAATCTTTTTGAAAAAATTAATTGGATAAAAGCCGATATAACTGATATTCCAAGTTTAGAAGAAGCTTTTAAAGGCGTGACGAAAGTTTATCATTGTGCCGCTTTTATTTCATTTGATCCAAAAGATGAGGATGAGTTAATGAAAGTAAATCTTGAAGGAACAGCCAATATTGTAAATTGCTGTTTAGACTTTAACATTGAGAAATTGTGTTATGTTAGTTCTGTAGCTGCTCTAGGCGACCCTTTAGATACACAAATTATTATAAACGAAGAAACTGAATATAATCCTGAAAAACTTCATAGCGAATACTCAATATCTAAATATGCTGCCGAAATGGAAGTTTGGCGTGGATTTCAAGAAGGTTTAAAAGTTGTAATAGTAAATCCTGGAGTAATTTTTGGGTATGGTTTTCCTTATAATGGAAGTAGTACCTTTATTAAAGCCATAAAAAAAGGAAATCCATTTTATACAAAAGGAAAATTTGGAATTATTGCAGTTGAAGACGTAGTAAATTGTATGATTACTTTAATGAAACACAATATAAACGGCGAACGATTTACATTAGTTGCCGAAAACCCAACTTATGAAAAGATTTTAAATTTAGTTGCTGAAACTTTAAAAGTTAAAAAACCATTTATTTATGCTAGTAAAAGTTTTCTATCCTTTGCTTGGCGATTTGACTGGTTTTTGAGTTTAATTATGAGAAAAAAACGAATTCTAACCAAAGCCACGTCAAAAGCATTACATTCAACAAAAGAATTTGATAATACTAAAATTAAAGAAACCTTAAATTATCATTTCATTGAAATAGATGACTATTTAAAAAAACTATTGAAGAGTTTTTAAAATCGATTATGGAGCTCTTTTTACTTCAGTTTCCTTTGTCTCAACTTTTTTTTCTGATTTAGATAGAGAATCTGCAATTGTTTCTTCATTCTTAATTTTCTCTGAAAGCTCTTTGTACATCTTGTTGAAATCCTCAACATCCGATGCATAAAATCGTTGATTTTGATGAAGTGTTAAACTATCTATTCCATATTTTTCATAAATATATTTTTCAACCTCAACATTTTGATTAACAATATCTGGTTTAAAACTAACTGATGCTTGCAAAACAGAGATGTCGTACAAAATATCAATCATTGTTTCTTTATTAATTAATCGATCTGGTTTTTCTACCGGTTTTTCATTACAAGAAACCAAAACAAAAATTGATAATAACAAAAATATATAACCTTTCATATTTTATCTTTCAAAAAGTAATCTTTTTCCAGCTTTTACATCTTTAACTTTTCCATTCGTAAAAGCTAAATGTCCATTAACAAAAGTATGTAATACACGAGATTTAAAATTTGTTCCTTCAAAAGGTGACCAACCACATTTGTACAAAATGTTCTCTTTTTTAACAACCCAAGGTTGGTGAGAATTAACAATTACCAAATCAGCATAAAAACCTTCTTTTATAAATCCTCTTTTCTCAATTTTAAAAATTTTTGCTGGATTATGACACATCTTCTCAACAATTTTTTCGACAGAAATTTTACCTTTTAATTGTGCTTCAAACATCGCAACCAAAGCATGTTGAACTAATGGCCCACCAGAAGGACATGAAGTGTAAGAATTCATTTTTTCTTCTAATGTATGAGGCGCATGATCCGTTGCTATAACGTCAATTCTATCATCTAATAAAGCCTCCCACAATGCCTCTCTATCTTCAGCAGTTTTTACCGCTGGATTCCATTTTATTAAACTCCCTTTTGTTTCATAATCTTCATTAGAAAACCATAAGTGATGTATACAAACTTCTGCAGTGATTTGCTTTTCCTCTAATGGAATTTTATTTGTAAAAAGTTCCATTTCTTTAGCAGTAGACAAATGAAAAACATGTAATCTTGCCCCAGTCTTCTTTGCTAATTCAATAGCTTTAGAAGAAGATTTATAGCAAGCTTCAGCACTTCTAATTAAATGATGTACTTTAACTGGAATATCATCACCATATTCTTCTTTATATTTCTCTAAGTTAGCTTTTATAGTCGCTTCGTCTTCACAATGAACTGCTATTAACATCTTTGTTGATGAGAAGATTTTTTCTAAAGTGTCTTGATCATCAACCAACATATTTCCAGTTGAAGAACCTAAAAACAGTTTAATTCCAGCAACATTTCTTGGATTTGTTTTTAAAACTTCCTCTAAATTATCGTTTGTACCTCCCATCATAAATGAGTAATTGGCATACGATGTTTGTGATGCAATTTCGTATTTCTGCTCTAATAGTTCCTGAGTAACAGCATTTGGCACAGTATTAGGTTGCTCAATAAACGAAGTAATACCGCCGGCAATTGCTGCTCTACTTTCTGTTTCAATATTACCTTTATGAGTCAATCCAGGCTCTCTAAAATGCACTTGATCATCAATTACTCCCGGAATTAAATAATTTCCTTCTGCATCAATGATAATACAATCAGAAGATTTCGGGCTAATTTTTTCAGAAATCTCTTTAATGAATTCGTTTTCAATTAAAACATCTCCTTCAAAAATTTCTCCTTCATTTACAATTTTTGCATTCTTTATTAAAAAAGTGCTCATCTCTTATAGTTGGTTAAATAGACTTTTAATTCGTAACAAAATTACACCAAAAACTGCTTCTCTAATAATTGCTCCACTCATTTTTGATTGCCCTTTTGTTCTATCTGTAAAAATAATAGGTACTTCAACAATGTTAAATTGTTTTACAAAGGCTCTATATTTCATTTCAATTTGAAACGCATAACCTACAAATTTTATTTTGTCTAGGTTTATTGTTTCCAAAACTTTTCTTTTATAACATTTAAATCCAGCTGTTGCATCATGAATTTTCATACCTGTAATTAACCTTACATACACCGAAGCAAAATATGACAACAAAACTCTTGAAAGAGGCCAATTTACTACATTAACTCCCGTTGAATATCGTGAACCAATTGCTAAATCTGCACCATCTTCGCAGGCTTGTTGTAAGTGTACCAAATCGTTTGGATTGTGTGAAAAATCAGCATCCATTTCAAAAATATAATCAAACTCTTTAGCTATTGCCCATTTAAAACCATGTACATAAGCTGTTCCAAGACCTGATTTTTTCTTTCTAATTTCTAAAAACAATTGATCGGGGAATTGAGCTTGTAATTCTAAAACTTTATCAGCTGTACCATCAGGAGAATTATCATCTACCACAAGTATACTAAATGGTTTAGGCAACGCGAAAACAGTTTGAATGATATCTTCTATGTTTTCGATTTCATTATAAGTAGGTATAATAACAATGCTTTTCGCCACTCGTACAATGGATTTAATTGCAAAAATAATGTATTATTAGATAAAAACTCTTAATAAAGTTATAATAATCTTTATGAAGGTATTTTTTGTACTTTTGCTGTAAGTATGGAATTAAATTTTCAAGAAAGACTTCCTTTAATCCAAGATTGGGCAACTATTTTGTTTGCCATAGCTTTTATCTTGATAGCTGTAAACCGAAACATTTTTACATCTCGTTTTTACGAATTTAGCAACTTGGCATTCTCTGACAAATATGTAAAAATTTACAAAGACAGTAGCAACATGTCGAATAGTTTTACAATTACTATGTTTATTGTTCAGTTAATTTCTTTCTCTTTTTTCATCCATCTTCTAATAAGTTCGGTTCAAAATCGAGATAAAACAGAAATGATATTATTTATTCAAGTTTTTACGTTTTTGTCGGTTTTTATTCTATCCAAATATTTAATTGAAAAAATAATCTCTGTCACCTTTCACATAGAAGATTTTACCGAACAATTTAATCTTTTTAAAGTAAGTTATAGAACCTATTTTGGTTTTATATTATTACCAATTAACATGGTGCTGTATTATAATAATATTGTAAACGAGTGGATTTACTTAAGTATAGCTATAATTCTCTTTGCGTTAAATCTTATTACATACTCGATAACATTAAGAAATTATCAAAATTTACTTCTTCGTAAAATATTTTATTTTATTTTATATCTTTGCACCCTTGAAATAGCACCCTATTATTTTATATATTATTGGGTTACAAAAAATTAGATTACATATATGTCAAACTTGAAAGTGAAAACAATTTTGGTTTCACAACCAGAGCCTAAAGTAGAGAATTCGCCATATTTCGAATTACAAAACAAACTTAAAGTAAAAGTTGACTTTAGACCTTTTATACACGTTGAAGGTGTAAGTGCTAAAGACGTGAGAGCTCAAAAAATTGACTTAAGTAAGTTTACCGCAATTATACTAACCAGTAGAAATGCAGTTGATCACTTCTTTAGAGTAGCCGAAGAAATGCGTTATAAAGTGCCAGAAGATTTAAAGTATTTTTGTCAATCTGAAGCTGTTGCATTTTATCTACAACGTTATGTTGTTTACAGAAAACGCAAAATATATGTTGGACAAAAAGAGTTTACAGATTTAGCTCCTTTAATTAAAAAATACAAGGATGAAAAATTCTTATTACCTAATACCGACCAATTAAATGCTGATGTTCCACAAACATTAGATAAACTTGGCGTTGCTTGGACACAAGGAATTTTCTACAAAACGGTAATTAGTGATTTATCGGATTTAAAAGACGTTTATTATGATATTTTAGCGTTTTTTAGCCCAACAGGTATTCGTTCATTATTTGAAAACTTTCCTAATTTCCAACAAAACAACACTAGAATTGCTGTTTTTGGAACTACAACTCAAAAAGAAGCATTAGATAGAGGTTTACGAGTTGATATTATGGCACCAACACCAGAAACGCCATCAATGACTGGAGCTTTAGAAAAATATATCGTTGAAGCGAATAAAGGAAAATAATTTTTCTATTTATAAATAACAAAAAGGGTTTCCATTTGGAAACCCTTTTTTATGTTTAAATTTTAATAAAGTCTATAATTGAGGTCCTGCCTTAACTAAAGCCTTACCTTCTTCATTATCAGTATACTGATCAAAGTTTTTAATAAACTTAGATGCTAAATCCGTTGCTTTTTCATTCCATTTTGAAGCGTCTGTATAAGTATTTCTTGGATCTAAAATCTCATCATTTACTTCACTTAAGCTCGTTGGAACTTCAAAATTAAAGATTGGAATTACTTTAGTTTCAGCTCTTTCAATTGAACCGTCTAAAATTCTATCAATAATAGCACGAGTATCTTTAATTGAAATACGTTTTCCAGTACCGTTCCAACCTGTGTTAACCATATATGCAGTTGCATTGTGCTCTTCCATTTTCTTAACTAACTCTTCTCCATATTTGGTTGGGTGTAAAGTTAAAAACGCTTTTCCAAAACAAGCAGAGAAAGTTGGTTGTGGTTCTGTCACTCCTCTTTCTGTTCCCGCTAATTTAGCCGTAAATCCTGACAAGAAATAGTACTTCGTTTGTTCAGGTGTTAATTTTGAAACTGGCGGCATAACACCAAAAGCATCAGCTGTTAAGAAAATTACTTTAGTAGCATGTCCTGCTTTTGAAACAGGTCTAACAATATTTTCAATATGATAAATTGGATATGAAACCCTTGTGTTTTGAGTTACAGAACCATCAGTAAAATCAATTTTACCATTTTCATCAAGTGTAACATTTTCTAACAGAGCATCTTTTTTAATAGCACCATAAATATCTGGTTCGTTTTCCTTACTTAAATCAATTGTTTTTGCATAACAACCTCCTTCAAAGTTGAAAACCCCATCATTATCCCATCCATGCTCATCATCTCCAATTAATTCACGTTTTGGGTCTGTAGATAAAGTTGTTTTTCCTGTTCCAGATAATCCAAAGAAAACAGCAACATCTCCGGCGGCACCTTTATTAGCCGAACAGTGCATCGAAGCAATACCTTGCAAAGGTAAATAGTAGTTCATCATTGCGAACATACCTTTTTTCATTTCACCACCATACCAAGTACCACCAATTAATTGTATTTTTTCAGTTAAATTAAATGCTACAAATACTTCAGAATTTAACCCATGCTTAGCATAATCTTTAAACGAAGTTTTAGAAGCATTCATTAC
The DNA here is from genome assembly GCF_019702945.1 of Flavobacterium okayamense. Taxonomy (NCBI): domain Bacteria; kingdom Pseudomonadati; phylum Bacteroidota; class Flavobacteriia; order Flavobacteriales; family Flavobacteriaceae; genus Flavobacterium; species Flavobacterium okayamense. Next base: position 1,008,009 of record NZ_AP024749.1, on the reverse strand, counting down.
AATAAAATCTGGCTCACCAAAATTTTCTAATTCTTGCTCTGTTGGACGAATAAACATATTTGTAACAAAATGAGCTTGCCAAGCAACCTCCATAATGAAACGAACTTTTAATCGTGTATCTTCATTAGCGCCACAAAAAGCATCTACTACATATAACTTCTTGCCTGATAATTGGTTTACAGAAACCTCTTTTAAAGCATTCCATGTTTCAGTAGAAATTGGTTTGTTGTCATTAGCTGCTTTTTCTGATGTCCACCAAATTGTATCTTTCGAAGTTTCGTCTTTAACAATATATTTGTCTTTAGGCGATCGTCCCGTGAACTCTCCAGTCATTACATTTACAGCTCCAAGTTCAGACAACTGACCCTTTTCGTAACCTTGTAAATTAGAGTTTAACTCTGCATCATACAATTCGTCATAAGAAGGATTATAGACAATCTCACTTACATTTGTAATCCCGTATTTTTCTAACGAAATCGTTTTCGTATTTTGAGTGTAGTTCTCCATTTAATTTAATTGTTATGTTGTTTTTATTTAAAATGCAAAAGTATAAATAATATTTTAGATAGTATTCTTAATTGTTGTTTTTTAGTAAAAGTGAATAGACCATATATGCCCAAGAACCAATCAATAAAAACCCTCCTATTGGTGTAATTGGACCAAGAAAACGGAATTTTAAACCGCTTATTGTACTTGTGCTTAAAAAGTATATTGAACCTGAAAAAAGTACCACACCAATTAATGCCAAATAAAATATAATTGCTTTTTCTTTTAATGCAATCATGTTAGTATTTGCTACGAACAATAAAAATAATGCATGATACATTTGATAGCGAACACCTGTTTCAAATGAAGTTAATTGTTCTGGCTGTAAAACTTTTTTTAAGGCATGTGCACCGAATGCTCCAAGTATTATTGATATCATTCCTAGTATAAGAGCTATAACAATTATCTTTTTTTCCATAGTTTATTTTATTGTAGCAAAGATAACATTTTTAGAAATGTTAAATTATGATAATAATCAGATATTTCTTTTTCTAAAAATAACAATTACCTATCTTCGTGTGATTTTTAATTTGCCAGAATGAGAAACATTTTAGTCATTGGAGCTGGTCGTTCCGCTTCATCATTAATACAATACTTGTTAACCAAATCTGAACAAGAAAATTTAATTATAACAATTGGTGATTTATCGCTAGAGTTAGCAGAAAAAAAAGCAAAAAAGCACCCAAATGCTCGTCCAATTGCATTCGATATATTTAATAGTTTTCAAAGACAAGAAGAAATACAAAAAGCAGACATTGTTATATCAATGTTACCTGCACATATGCATATTGAAGTCGCAAAAGACTGTTTAACTTTTGGTAAGCACATGGTAACGGCTTCATACATAAGTTCTCAAATGCAAGAATTAGATAAAGAAGCTAAAGAAAAAGGTGTTATTCTAATGAATGAGATTGGATTAGATCCCGGAATTGACCACATGAGTGCTATGAAAATTTTAGATGAGATAAGAGCAAAAGGTGGAAATGTTCTTTTATTCGAATCGTTTTGCGGAGGACTTGTTGCACCTGAGAGCGATAACAATCTTTGGAATTATAAATTTACTTGGAATCCAAGAAATGTAGTTTTGGCAGGCCAAGGTGGGGCTGCAAAATTTATTCAAGAAGGCACATATAAATATATTCCTTATAACAAATTATTTAGAAGAACTGAATTTTTAGAGGTAGAAGATTATGGACGATTTGAGGCTTATGCCAATCGAGACTCTTTAAAATATAGAAGTGTTTATGGTTTAGATGATGCTTTAACCGTTTATCGAGGTACCATAAGACGTGTAGGCTATTCACGCGCTTGGGATATTTTGGTTCAATTAGGAATGACAGACGATTCGTATACTATTGAAGATTCTGAAAACATGACTTACAGAGAGTTTACAAATTCTTTCCTTCCATATCATCCTACTGATACTGTTGAAATAAAATTACGTCATGCACAAAAGATAGATCAGGACGATATTATTTGGGATAAACTTTTAGAATTAGATTTATTTAGTAAAAAGAAAGTTGAACTGAAAAATGCAACTCCAGCACAAATTTTAGAAAAAATACTTTCAGAAAAATGGAAGCTAGAACCAAATGACAAAGATATGATTGTAATGTATCACAAATTTGGTTATGAATTAAATGGAGAAAAACATCAAATTGATTCAACTATGGTTTGTATTGGAGATGATCAAGTAAACACCGCAATGTCTAAAACTGTTGGTCTACCAGCAGCAATGGCAACCCTTCGAATTTTAAAAGGTGAAATTAAAACTCCAGGAGTTCAATTACCTATTTCGAAAGAAGTGTATACTCCTATTTTAAATGAACTTGAAGAATACGGAATTATTTTTAAAGAAATTGATGTTCCCTACTTGGGTTACAACCCAAACAATATAAGTAGTTAATTTTTTAATAGAAAAACTAGATTTAATTCCCAATTTTAATAGAATTGGGAATTTTTGTTTTAATTTTAAACCAAAATCAAACACATTGCTTTCATATGAAAATAAACCAACTTCAAATAGAAATTGATGATTTGATATTAAGAGGAGAATGTCCACTGGACATTCGGTAATTATTTACATTTTTAATCCAGTATAATAATCTTATGAAAATTAACCAACTTCAAATAGAAATTGATGGTATCGACAAAGAAATTCTTCGCGATTTAATGGAAGACGCTAGAAAGCCTATTTTACAAATCGCAAACAAAATTGGGATTTCTGGAGCTGCAATTCATCAAAGATTACGAAAACTAGAACAAGCTGGTGTAATTTCAGGTTCTAAATTTGTAGTTGACACAAAAGTTTTAGGTTATAGTACAATGGCATTTGTAGGGATTTATCTCGATAAAGCAATGAGTAATCCTGAGGCAGTTCGAGAACTTAGAAAAATTCCAGAAGTTTTAGAATGCCATTATACCACAGGTAACTGGAGCATTTTGATAAAAGTTATCTGTAAAGACAACGAACACTTAATGCAATTATTGAACAAAAAAATCCAACAAATAGAAGGTGTTTCCCGAACTGAAACATTTATATCCTTAGACCAACAAATTGAAAGACAGATACAATTATAAATTGAAATTGTGATTAGAATTCAGATGTGCAAATTTCAAAAACCCCCAATTTCAAAAGAAATTGAGGTTTTAATATTTTTTAAATAAACTACTACTTATCTTCTGTTCATATAAATCATAATGTAATATAACAGCGTTCCAATAGAACCAATTGCAGCCACTACATATGTTCTAGCAGCCCATTTTAGCGCATCTTTCGCCCCATTATGCTCCTGTTGAGTTAACATTCTTTTGTTTTCTAACCAAGCTAACGCTCTATTACTAGCATCATATTCAACTGGTAAGGTAATTATAGAAAACAATGTAGTTGCGGAAAAAACTACAATTCCAACTAATAATAATTGAGGAAATGTATTAATTAATAAAATTCCTGCTAACAAAATCCATTGCACAAAACTAGAAGCTACCTGCACAACTGGTACTAGTTTTGAACGCATAGTTAACCAACTGTAAGCTTGTGCATGTTGCACAGCGTGCCCAACCTCATGCGCCGCTACAGCAGCAGCAGCAGCGTTTCTTTGGTTATAAACTGCCTCTGACAAATTCACAGTCTTATCACTAGGATTGTAATGATCTGTTAAACGACCGGGCGTTGAAATCACTTTTACATCATAAATTCCATTATCGTGTAACATTTTTTCTGCAATTTCTGCGCCACTCATACCATTTTGTAAATGCAATTTTGAATAATGTTCAAATTTAGATTTAAGCCTATTACTCACTAACCAACTAGCCAACATAATAGCTCCTGCTAATATCATATAACTCATTCCCATATTTTTTACTTTTATTTTTTAAAGATAATCAAATTTTGAACCAAAGTTTCTTTATAAATTGTTAATGTCAATTTGGCATTTTTTTATCTACATAGCGTAATAAAAGCAATTAGCTCCATACTTTCATAATACGCAAAAGAAACACTAACAACTTCATATCCTTCGTTAGCTTTACGATTAAGAAATTGCTCGACTTCCTTAGTAAGTTCTTCTTTCATGCTTTTAAAGCCAGAACTTTTCTTTAAAGTATGTATTTCATATTTTTTCATGCTTATTGCGCTGAATTTGTTGCTTTTTTACTAACATCCATTACAGGTACCATTCCGTTTGAAGGTATATAAATAATTTGAGGCAAATCCCCTTTATCGGCAAGTTTCTCTAAAGTTCTAATGAATAAGTATTGATTGTAGGTCTCGGTCAAGGTTCCGTTTTCTAATTTCATAGCTTCAGCCATACCTTTTGCTCTTTCAATCTCCGCTTGTGCATTTAATTTTTCAGCTTCTAATTTTGCTTTTGCTTCTTCTACTAAAATTCTACGATTTTGTTCCGCTTTTGCCATTTCAGCTTTTCCTGCCATTTCTTGTTGCCAAACATTATATCTAGGTAACCCAAACATTAAAGCAAATATTAGGACTACCACAAACATCATTACTCCAAAAATTAGTTTTCCAGCGTTTCTTTTTTCCATTTTTAATATGTTTTTAGTTTATTTATTATACGCAATTTTTAAAAAAAGTTACACTTTGAATTAATAACATAAAAAAAGCCTTCAATTTGAAGGCTTTGGCAATTTTAAGAAGCATTTCTTAAACCATCGGTCTTTTTCATTTCATCATATAGCTTTCGCTTTAAGTCTTGCTCTCGTTGTATACAAACTCTCCTAAAAGACTCGTATTCATCTTCTAGGTCTTTTAATATGGATTTCGAACTTGTTGTAATCTCATTAGCTCTTTGGTATTTTAAAAACAAAATTCCTGAAAAAGCTATTGAACCTAAAACTAATAACCACATAATTATTGAATATGTTGCTTTATTAACTTTAAAACCAAGAAAACTAATACTTTCTGTACTCCCTAACAAACTTTCATTAGCTGTTTGTAACTTAGAGAGTTGGTTCTCGAGTGATTTAATAGCTTGGTCTTTTTGTTGCAATTGACTAACTACTTGTTGTTTAGAACGCTGTTCTTGCACTAAATAACTTCCTAAATTTTCTTGAAAACCGTTAATCCTTTCTTTGTCTATTACTTTGTAATTTTGGTACGAGGAAGAATTTTCCATGAGTGCCAAAAAGTTTTTCATTAATTTCTGATTTTGTTCAGAAACTGGGTTACCATTTTGTGCTTGCACAAAAACAAAGCTAAAACACATTAAAACTAATGCTAAGACTGAAGTTGTAGTTTTGTTCTTCATAGTTTAATTGATTTGGGGATTAATGAAACTAGTAGAATTTTTCTTATAATTGTAACCAATTGATTTTTAAATATATAAATAATTAAAATCACTTACCAAATTTTATTGCATAAAAATTAAAAAATTAACATTTAATACATTTTTTCTGTACGAAATTATATATTACTAGTCATTTTATGTTGTAAAAATTCGCTTTTAATTGAAAAATGTTAAATAAAAAAAGTGTCGATAATTTCTTATCGACACTTTTATATAATGTAATTTAAAAATTTACCCTACTATATTAATAATCTTTCCAGGTACAATTATTACATTTTTAGGAGTTCTTCCTTGCAATTGTGCTTGTGTTCTTTCATCTTCCATTACAATCTCTTCAATTTGTTCTTTTGACAAATCTAAAGGCAATTCAATTTTAAAACGCATTTTTCCATTAAATGAAACCGGATATTCTTTTGCACTTTCCACTAAGTGACTGGCTTCAAATTTAGGGAATGGAACTTTTGCAATCGAACCTTCATAACCTAAAGCACTCCATAATTCTTCTGCAATATGTGGCGCATAAGGAGCAACAATAATTGCTAAAGGTTCTAAAATAGCTCTGTGGTGACATTTTTGTTGTGCCAACTCATTCACACAAATCATAAACTGAGAAACCGAAGTGTTAAATGAGAAATTCTCGATATCTTCTGTTACTTTCTTAATTGTTTTGTGTAACGATTTGTACATGTCTTTTGTAGGCTCTTCGTTGGTTACAATAAAACCATTATCGTCAAAATACAAACGCCATAATTTTTTTAAGAAACCATAAACACCAGTAATACCAGCCGTATTCCAAGGTTTTGCTTGCTCTAATGGCCCTAAGAACATTTCATACAAACGTAAAGTATCGGCACCATATTCTTCACAAATATCATCTGGATTGACTACGTTGTATTTCGATTTTGACATTTTTTCAACTTCTCTATAAACAGAAAGAACTTTAATTTCATCACCTTCAATAATTACATTTCCATCATAATAAGAAGAATTTAAAATATCAATTTTATATCTATTATTCTTATCTAATTCTTCAACAACAATTTCATTTTTCAAATTAACATAGTTAACATCAATTGGTGTTTTATAACAAATGAAGTTAAAAGGTAATCCATTTAAATCTTGGTTAAATTCAACTTGTGAATTCATTCTTTCTTCAAGAAAATCAGCTAACTGCTTCGGCAATAAACTTATTGAACCTCCATTTATTATTTCAGAATATAATTCTTTTGAAATAATGACTTGAGTTTGACCGCTTTTCTCACCAAATCTTGTTTGTAAAATAAAAAGAAAGGCACTTTCACCCAAAATCATCCCTTGATTAATCAATTTTTGGAATGGTTCTTCTGTTGGTGCAATACCTCTATCTTTCAAGAATTTGTTCCAAAAACGAGAATACAATAAATGTCCTGTTGCGTGTTCGCTTCCTCCAATATATAAATCTACATTTTGCCAATAATTTAAAGCTTCTTCGCTTGCAAAATCTTCCGTATTGTTAGCATCCATATAACGCATCCAATACCAAGAACTTCCTGCCCAACCTGGCATAGTGTTTAGTTCAAGTGGAAACACGGTTTTGTTCTCGACTGCGCTCGAACTGACAACCGTATTTGTTTTAGTATCCCAAGCCCAAACGGTTGCGTTTCCTAATGGTGGCTGACCGTCTTCTGTTGGTAAATATTTTTCCACTTCTGGCAAAACAATTGGCAAATGTTTTTTGTCAATCATTTGTGGTAAACCATTTACGTAATACACAGGAAAAGGTTCACCCCAATATCTTTGACGAGAGAAAACCGCATCACGTAAACGATAGTTTACTTTTGCTTTTCCTGCACCTATATTTTCTAAAGCTTCAATCGCTTTTTTAGTTCCTTCTTTATAACCTAAACCATTTAAGAAATCAGAATTTACTAATTCGAAACCTTCTTTTCCAGCAAACGCTTCTTCAGAAATATCTTGATTGAAAATATTCTTAATTTCAGGCATTCCGTTAGTTCCTTTGAAGAAATTCGCAAACGCATAATCGCGTTCATCTCCACAAGGAACTGCCATTACAGCACCCGTTCCGTAACCTGCCAAAACGTAATCGCCAATCCAAATTGGAATTGGTTCTTTAGTAAATGGATGTTCCGCATAAGCGCCAGTAAATACACCTGATATAGTTTTTACATCGGCCATACGCTCTCTTTCCGAACGTTTCGCAGTTGCTTCAATATAAGCTTCAACTGCTTCTTTTTGTTCAGAAGTAGTAATTTGAGCAACTAATTCGTGCTCTGGAGCCAATGTCATAAACGTAACACCGAAAATAGTATCAGGACGTGTGGTAAAAACTTCGATAATTGCATTGCTTTCTTTAACCTTAAAAGATACAGAAGCACCAACCGATTTTCCAATCCAGTTACGTTGTGATTCTTTTAAAGATTCAGTCCAATCAATCGTTTCTAACCCTTGTAACAAACGTTCTGCGTAAGCGGAAATTCGCATCGACCATTGGGTCATTTTTTTACGAATCACAGGATGTCCGCCACGTTCTGAAACACCGTTTACGATTTCATCATTCGCTAAAACTGTACCCAAAGCCGGACACCAGTTTACTTCGGTTTCGGCTAAATAAGTTAATCTATATTGTAATAAAATTCTTTGTTGTTCTTCAGACGAAAAGGCATTCCATTCTTCAGCTGAAAATGATTTTACCTCATCATCGCAAACTGCATCTAATTGGCTATTTCCATTTTTTTCAAACTCTTGAATTAAAGTGCAAATACTTTCGGCCTTATTCGATTTGTTGTTGTACCAAGATTCGAATAATTGAATAAAAATCCATTGTGTCCATTTGTAATACTCTGGATTTGAAGTACGTACTTCTCTACTCCAATCAAATGAAAATCCGATTTTATCTAATTGCTCACGGTAACGCGCAATATTTTCTTTTGTTGTTTTTTCAGGATGTTGCCCTGTTTGAATCGCATATTGCTCTGCAGGTAATCCAAACGAATCGTAACCTTGTGGATGTAACACATTGAAACCTTGATGGCGTTTATAGCGCGCAACAATATCTGAAGCAATGTAACCTAGTGGATGCCCAACGTGTAATCCTGCTCCAGAAGGATAAGGAAACATGTCTAACACATAATATTTAGGTAACTCGCTATTGTTTTCAGCTTTAAACGTTTGGTTTTTGGCCCAATATTGTTGCCATTTGGCTTCTATTTCGTTGTGGAAATATTTCATTACTGTAAAAGTTTCAATTATTCATTATCGGTTTTAACCGAAAATTTAAGGTGCAAATTTACGTTTATTGTACGAAAACCAAAACTTTACGCGTTATATTCTGTAGTAAGGGAAATTCTTATTATTTTTACCACATAATTTAATTGTATTTATGGCTTCATCTTTTGAAAAGTATCAAAAAAGACGTTTAATTTCTTCTTATTTTTCAGTTGTTTTGAGTATTTTCTTAGTGCTTTTTTTATTAGGTGCTTTGGGATTATTTGTAATTAACTCAAAAAAAATAACGAACGATTTTAAAGAAAATATCCCGATGACGGTTTATTTTAAAAACGAAGCTAAAGACAGCGTGTTGAATGCTTTTGATACGGAGTTGAAAAATGCTCGTTTTATTAAAGAATATGCATTTGTTCATAAAGATAGCGCTGCTAAAAACAATGTAGATATTGTTGGTAAAGACTTTATGGAATTTTTAGGATTCAATCCGCTTCAAAATTCTTTCGACATTAATTTAAAAGGTGATTATGTTGTAGCTGACAGTATCAAACAAATTGAACGCGATATTAAGAAGAATGAATTTGTTTCAGATATTATCTACGATAAAGCTTTAGTAGATTTAGTAAACAACAATATTAAACGTATTAGCTTTTGGATTTTAATTATAAGTGCTTTTTTAGCAGTTATTGCAATGTTACTAATTAACAGCTCTTTACGTTTATCAATTTATTCACACCGATTTACTATTAAAACCATGCAAATGGTTGGCGCAACAAAATCATTTATTAGAAAACCTTTTATTTGGAGAAGCATAAAATTAGGTTTAATTGGTTCGGCTTTAGCGATTATTGCATTATTAGGATTGGTTTTTTATGCCGATAAATGGCTACCTAACTTAGGTATCGCTAAAGATTACCTTTCATTAGGAATTGTATTTGGTGGAGTTTTACTTGTGGGCATAATAATAACTTGGATTAGTACGTTCTTTGCAACGCAACGATTCCTTAATTTAAAAACTGACGATTTATATTAATATGAAAAACAACGATAACAACAACGAATTTTTATTCGGAAAAACCAACTATAAAATCTTAATTGTTGGAATTGTATTAATTGCTTTAGGATTTATCTTAATGAGCGGTGGTGGAAGTGACGACCCTAATGTTTTTAATGAAGAAATTTTCAATTTTAGAAGAATTCGTTTAGCTCCAACTATTGTTTTAGCAGGATTTGGTGTAGTAATTTATTCAATTTTTAAAAAAGATAAATAAAAATTATTCTTTAATTGAATTAAAAAGCGTAGGCAAAACATAAACAATAACTATTGCAATTATAAAGGCTTTAACTAAGCTTTTAAAAATAAAGTCATTATCTTGTAATAGAAAAATTATTGATAATAAGCCGGTAGATCCTAAAAACAATACCGCTCTAATTATTTGGAAATATTTCATAAAAAAAATTAATTAATCGAGCCACAAATTGTGGCTCGAATTGCCTCTACAAAGAATTAAAATCGATATTAAACAAGAGTAGAATTAGGAATGAGAGGCATTATTGTTTCTTAATAAGGGCTTTTAATTCGTCAATTTCTTTTTGTTGTTCTTTAATAGCATTGACTAAAACAGGAATTATTTCAGAATAATTAACTCCTAATTTTTCATTTTCAACACGTTTAAAAGTACCCTTCTCATCAGCTGGAACCCAACTATGTGTTTGTACTACTTCTGGAAGAATATTTAAAAGCTCTTGAGCAGAAAAACCAAGCTTTAATTCTTGTTGTTCTTGTGGAATTACCGTATTTCCTACTTTATTTTCTTTCCAATTGTATGTAATCGGATTAAGCTTTAAAACTTCTTTTAAACCATAGGAAATTGGACTTATATTCTTCTTTAATCTAATATCAGAAGTTTGAATAACTCCATTATTTGCATAAACCGAAGCCCATCTTTTTGAAGATGCTCCAAGTGAGCTACCGAAAGAACTTGTTTGATCATTTCTTGGATGAAAACCGCCTGGCGCATCAATATACAACTCACTTATTCCATCCATAATATGTTCTACAGAACCCATTTTAATTGAAGATCCGCCTATTGCTCCATCGCTTTGAAATCCTGCAACTACATCAATTGTATAATTATCTCCACCACTAGTTGTTAAATTAGTTCCATCTACGCTCGTACCTAAAAAAGCCCAACCACCAAACTCTACATAATTGTCTTTAAAACGAGTTTGCATTATTTCTCTATTTTCACCCTCAATGGTAAACTCTCCTGGATAAGTTGAACTAGAGTTTGTTCGAATGGTAAAATCATAGTTATCTAGATCTAGTGTAGTTGTTTTTACTAGTTTACCTCCAAGTTGTGCATTACTCCCAGTTAGTGTTAACCCATTATTAAATGTATAAATAGTTCCTCCTCCAAAAGGCACCCAAACACTGCCATTAAAGTACCAAAACCCAGCAGCTCCGTCTGTTTGATAAATTAACAATCCTGTTGCCGGGGAAACAACAGCAACTTTTTGACTAGCTGTTAATCGAGGTATTAATAAACCTGACGTTGTGCTATTAAGATGCAATATTGAACTTGGATGTGGACTCGTTGTGCCAATTCCAACTTGTGCAAAACTGATTTGAAACACGCAAATAACTAAGAGTAATTTTATGATTTTCATGGTTAAGTAATTTTATTTTTCAAAATAAGACATGAAAAAAAACTTTTACACAATGGTTTTCAGGGGGTTTGTTTTTTGCTTAAAATTTCTTCTATTTTTTGTTTTAAATAAGCGACTTCATTTTGCAATACTTCAATCATTTCTTGTTGTTCTTGTATTGATTTAGTTAATGGAACTACAAACTCAGCATAACGCAATCCGTAAAAGTCATCTTCGTTTTTTGGTCTATCTATTCCACTAAAATCAAAATTTATTTCTTGAGCTGCCGCATCAACTTCTTGTGCAATGAAACCTGTTTGTAAATAATTACTGCTCGATTTAACGTCAGTTTTTAAAAATGATGCTATTATTTCTTGATTTAGATTATAGCTAACAGGTTTTAATTTTAAAATAAAATCTAATCCTGGGACATTCTCATAATTAATGTTCTTTTTAAATCTTTTATCTGAAACATTAGTCCAACTTGTAAATCCGCCAATACTTGTTGTAGAATTATTACCAATACGAACCTGATTATCTGAAGTTATTGCCGAATTACTACCTATCGCAATTGAGTTATTAAAATTTCCCAAATTAAATGCATTGTGACCAATAGCTATATTATTGCTTCCACTTTGATTAGCAAATAAACTATTATTACCAAATGAAATATTATATTGCCCTGATAGGTTTGAAGTTTGTGAATCGTGACCAATAGACAAACAGTTTGAAGTTGTTTGGCTGTTATATAAACTTGAATTACCTAATGCAATGTTTCTTCCTCCATTTATATTACGTTCCATTGCTCCTTTTCCTATAGCAATATTATCATTACCTGTTTGATTGTTATATAACGAATTATATCCAAGAGCTGTATTATTCATTCCTGAAATATTTCTTTCCATTGAAGATTTACCCACAGCAACATTACTTCTTCCGTTTAAATTATTATACAAACTCGAATGTCCAATCGCAGTATTTAAAATTCCTGTTGTGTTTCTTTCTAAAGAACTATACCCTAGAGCAACATTATAATTCCCTGAAGAATTAAGCATCAAACTCGATTTACCTATGGCTGTATTTTGAAATCCGGTTGTATTTGTTTTAAGAGCACCAGCGCCAAAAGCAGTATTGTTATTTCCTGTAGCATTTGATTGTAATGCTTCAACTCCAAAGGAAGTATTGGTTTCTGATAATCGACCAGCTTGTATATTGTTTCTTTTGAAAATTAAATCATTATTATCTAAAGTTCCTAAAAAATTAGTTGATGGATTTGTATTTGAATTTCCACTAAGCAACCAACTTTGCTCTGCAATTAATCTTACCCATTTTGAACCATCCCAATAATAAAAACCTGGAAATACAGAATTTATACCAGCTGAAGATGTATTGGTGTTGTAAACTAAAGTACTCGTTAATGGGTTTCCTCCAGAAATAGGATTAACAACTGGAGCCGCAATTGTAATGTTTGATAAAGAAACTCTTGGAATTATTAATCCTTGAGTAGTTGAGTTAATATCTAAAGCACCATTAGGGCTTGTTGTTCCAATTCCAACTTGAGCATAAAGATTGAAGATTGAAAAAAAGGTTAATAAAGAAATACTAAATCTTTTCATGTGTTAAAGTTTTAATGCAAAAATTGATCTTTCTGCATTAAAACTTCCAACTGAATTCAGGGGGCTGAATTCTTTAAATTAAATTGTTTACTAATGTATATTTTATTAAGCCAACAACATTTTTTGAATTCGTTTTTTGTAGAAGATTTTTACGATGTCCTTCAACGGTATAATTAGATATCCCCAATTCTTCGGCAATTTCTGCAGTAGTTTTTTCTTCCATGATTAATTTTAAAACATCTAATTCTCTTACTGTAAACTCAATATCTGAGCTATTCTTATTAGATTTCAAGTATTCATTATAAATAGAAGCTTCATAATATTTTTCACCAGAAATTACTTTGTTAATTACACTTAACAATTCTATGTGGGTTACATTTTTACTCAAGTAAGCATCAATTCCTAATGCTATTAATTTTTTAAAAAGATTTATTTTTTTGTACGTCGTTAATACAATTATTTTAGGTTCATGTTCAATATTTGGAGAATCTTCTTTGATTAGTTTTATAAAATCAACTCCATTCATTTCTGGCATTTCAATATCTGATATTAAAATATCAATGTTTTGGGTTTTTATTAAACTGAGCGCCATTTTTGGGTTGGTAACATTCATGACTTCAAAATCATGGGTTTCCAAAACCAATTTTAAACTTTCGGAAAAAACTTTATGGTCGTCTAATATTAAAATTTTAAGGGACATATAATAGTAATATGAGCTTTTGTAAACTCTAAATTTATTAAAAATTAATTAGGACTTAACGATTTTATATGTTAAAGTATTTTTATTCAAAACTAATTTAATAAAGTAAATTCCATTATTAAATTTTGAAAAGTCTAAAGTTAGATTATTACTTTCTGGTTTCAAGTCAATATATTTTTTACCCGTAACATCATAAACTTCAATTTTATCTAATTTGTTAATATAATCAATTGTTAAACTATTAACTACAGGATTAGGATAGACTTTAATTTTATTCAAATCAAATTCTTGTGTCGTTAAAGTTGTTAAATTACAACTTACATAATCTTGCATTGTATTTGTTGAACTTTCGTAGCACAACGTTGAATACTCTCCACTGTCTTCGGAAGCAATTTCTGTGGGTGAAAAACCTAAAATTGATAAATAATATTTATACAATTCTGAACGTAAAACTACTTTTTGTGTAAAAGCTGAGGACGAAGTATTTCTACATTCTAATCCGCCATTTATTATATTGTTTGTATGTGCAAATCCCTTTTTATACATTTTATTCATAGAATAATCTCCTGTTTCCGCTTCCCATAGTTCTTGCATAACTTGATGACATGAAGGTTTAGGACATTGTGGCATCATCCAAAACCAAATAGCCGATTTAAAAGCCAAAACACCATCTTGCTGCACTAAATCTGGATTATTCAACAAAACATTTATATCGTTATATAAAAATTTACTAAAGGCTCCATAATTGTAATTCCATGACAACTGTATCGGCCCTCTTCCATAATATCCCACCGCTGGATTTGGTGGATAATCTGCATGAGCTTGAGAATACGTTCCCGCTCCATTTGAACTATTATACCCAACTTCATGTACAAAATACAACCCCCAAATCGCATAATCTCCTGAAGAGCCTCCTCCAACTGGCAATTGCCAACCGCCCGTTGTTTCTTTGGAAATATTTGCTAAAAAAGCAGCTAATTCTCTTTTGTTATTAACGTTTGAAGATGTATTTGCAAAATCCTGAAAATCTACATCGATTACAGTTTCTGCCGTTGGATTTGAATACCACCACGATTCCACATCAGAATACACATAAGTAGTATTAGTAGACTTTTTAGTAACTGTAATCAATTCACCCCAAACACCTTGCTTCTTTCTAATTTTAACGAGATAATCTGCCATTTCATCAACCGCTTGTTTAAAATTGTTAAAAGAATAAAAGTCACTCGTGTATCCTTGCGGATGTCCTGATTGAGTTCCTGCTCTTTGGGGAAAAAGAGAATTCCAATTACTAGATGTAATTAAATTATCAATATTTTGATTGCTTTGCGCTAAAGATTTTTGAACCGCAAATGATAAAAAAACGATTAAATAGGTTAGTAATTTTTGTTGCATGATTTCTATTTTTAAATTCAAAACAAAAATCACAACAACTTAAATAAATCATCTAACTGTTTTCAGGGGTAGTATGATTAATTATTAATAGGTAAGTTAATTTTAAACTCTGTTCCTTCTCCTTTCTTAGCTACTATTTCAAATTTCCCTTTAAAAGAATCTACTCTTTTTTGAATATTTTTCAACCCAATTCCTTTTTGTGTTTCGTTTACATCGAATCCGACACCATTGTCTTTCACATGAATATATAATGTGTCTTCTGTTTCAATTACATCAAAAATAACTTCAGTAGCATTTGCGTGTTTTAAAATATTTGTAATAATTTCCTGAATAATTCTGTAAATATTTACTAAAGTTTCAACTTCTAAATCATCAACTTTTTTAGTTATGTATAAGTTTTTTGCAGTCTTTAAACCATTTTTTTCAATTTGTTTACACAAGTTAGCTACAAATTGAGAAAATTCAACAAAATCGATGTTATCTGGATCTAAATCATGCGATAGATTTCGTATTTCTGTGTAGAATTTATCTATCTTTTGTACTAATTCATCAATCTCAAATTTGCTTAAATTAGATTCTGTTGCCAACGATAATTTTAAGGCACTAATTTCACTTGCAATTCCATCGTGAAGTTCTAATGATAATTTTCCTCTTTCTTCAACTTTAGCCTTAATTTTTTCTTTAATTATCTCTGTTCTTTGATTTTCAAGCATCAATTTTAATTGCTCTTCGTGAAGTAATTTTTGATTAAATCTTAATTTTTTTTGTGTTTTTAAACGCATTACATAAAAAACTAAAATCACAACAATTAAGATTACTAATAACACTAAACCTATTAAATAGCTAGCCTTAATATTCTTCTCTTTTTGGATAATTTCTTCTTTAAGCTCGAGTTCTTTTTGGCTTTCTTTAAATTGATATTTGCTCTCTAAATCATTTTTAATCTTTAATTTTTCTTTATTAAAAATACTGTCATTAATTTCATTATACTTTTCTTCAAACTCTTTTTCTTTTACTACATTATCATGTCTTGAATAAAAATCTTTAAAGGCTAAATAAATTTCTTGTAATAGTTCAATATCTCCATCATTATATTCAAGCGCATTATCTAAGTAAAATTTTTCGGTAGAAACATTTTTTTCATTTCTTTTTTCCAGATAATACAAGTATAAATAGGTTCTTGAAGAAAGTTCAAAAAAACTATTTTTCTTCTGGTAGTGAAGCGATTCAAACAAATATTGCTTAGCATTTTTATAATCGTTTTCTTTGAGAAAAATATAGCCTAGCGATCTTAAAAATAATGGATAGGTAAATATTTCTTTATCATCAAATGAGTTTATCGCTAAAAACATGTATTCTTTTGCTTTAGCGTAGTTTTTTCTCAAAATTTCAATGTCGCTCTTTCTTGAGTAATAATCCGCATCAACATATTTACCATCAATTAACTCTTTAGATTTATCAAGGTAAAACTCGGCTTTATCAATATCTTTATCTTTTAAAAAAACATCTCCTAATAACAAAAGCATTAAGCCTTTTTGCTTTTTGAATTTAACCTCATCGATATTATTTAATGCATTTGTTAACTCATCAATTATAATCTCACCATCTAAATAATTTAATCCCCAATTGGCAAAATCTATTACAGCTTGATAATAATGTTCTTCATTTGGAAAGTGTTTTTTTACTAAATCTAATCGGTTTTTAAAATAGTATTTTGCGGAATCTGCATTTCCTGTCAAATCATAAATGTATCCTAAGTATTGATACGAGATAATTATTTCTGTGTTTGATTTAGCTATTTTTTTTAAAAGCAATGCATTATCTCTTGTTCCAGAGGGATCTCTAAAAAAAGTTGCTGAAACCTTACTTTTAACCTCATCAAAAGTTAATTCCTTTTCATTTTGTGCATTGACAAATAGAAAAAAATGAAGTGTAAATAGCAAATAACAGTATTTCATCCTTATGGAATTCAAAGATTTAGGTTGCTAAAATTATAAATTTAATTTAAAAATAACCTCTATTTTACTATTAGTTTAATAAATAAATTATTTTTGCCAAATGGATACACTTCAAGCTATTATTCTTGCCATAATTGAAGGAATTACTGAATTTCTTCCCGTTTCTTCTACAGGGCATATGATTATTGCATCTTCTTTTTTTGGAATTGCTCAAGACGATTTTACTAAATTATTTACAATAGTAATTCAATTGGGGACTATTCTTTCTGTAGTTGTTTTATACTTTAAAAGATTCTTTCAAAGTTTAGATTTCTATTATAAACTATTTGTTGCTTTTATTCCTGCAGTTATTTTCGGATTATTATTAAGTGATTTCATTGATAGTTTATTAGAAAACCCAATAACAGTTGCCATTTCTTTAATAATTGGTGGATTTATACTTTTAAAAATCGACGATTGGTTTGGCAATGCCGAAGGAACACAAATTTCATACGCAACCGCTTTTAAAATTGGACTATTTCAATGTTTGGCCATGATTCCTGGAGTTTCAAGAAGTGGTGCAAGTATTGCGGGTGGAATGTCACAAAAATTATCGCGAACAACTGCTGCCGAATTTTCATTTTTTTTAGCCATACCAACAATGCTTGGCGCAACAGTTAAAAAATCTTACGATTATTACAAAGCCGGATTTGAATTAACAAACGATCAAGTAAACTTATTAATAATAGGAAATGTAGTTGGGTTTGTAGTTGCCATGATTGCGATTAAATCTTTCATTGGTTTTCTACAGAAACACGGTTTTAAATTATTTGGTTATTACCGAATTGTTGCAGGAATTGCAATTCTTTTAATTCATTTCTTTATTCAAAAATTAACGGTAATCTAATATGCAAGCCGAAGATTTCACAAATGGAAAAGTTATCCTAATTGATAAACCACTTACTTGGAGTTCGTTTCAAGCAGTGAATAAGTTGAAGTTTGTTTTAAAGCGTAAATTTAATTTATCGAAACGTTTTAAAATAGGCCATGCTGGAACTTTAGACCCATTAGCAACTGGTTTACTAATCATTTGTACAGGAAAATTCACCAAAAGTATAAACGAGATCCAAGCGCAGGAAAAAGAATACACTGGAACAATTAAATTAGGAGAAACAACACCTTCATACGATTTAGAAACCGAAGTAGACAAAACTTTTCCAACGGAACATATTACAAAAGAATTACTTCAAGAAACTTTAGAACAATTTACAGGTGAGATTATGCAAAAACCACCTGTTTTTTCGGCCATAAAAAAAGACGGAAAGCGTTTATATGAACATGCTCGTGCAGGTGAAGAAGTAGAAATTGAAGCAAGAAAAACTACTATTTACGAGTTTGAGTTAACTAGAATTGAACTTCCTGAAGTCGATTTTAGAGTAAAATGTAGTAAAGGAACGTACATCCGTTCGCTTGCATACGATTTTGGAAAAGCGTTACATTCGGGTGGACATTTAACCGCTCTTAGAAGAACTAAAATTGGAAATTATTCGGTTGACGATGCGGTTTCTCCTATAGACTTTGAAAAACAAATTAATGATGAAACATAAAATTCTTTTTTATTTACTTTTATTTACTTGTTTGAATTATGCTCAAAAAATCGAATTAAAGGATGGCGATTTAATCTTTCAATCGATGAATTGTGGTGAATTGTGTGACGCTATAAATCAAGTAACCGAAGGCTATAAAGGAATTGATTTCAATCATATGGGAATGATTGTAATTCAAAATGATAGTATTCTTGTTTTAGAAGCATCTGGAAGTGAAGTTAAATTAACCTCACTTGAAACTTTTAAATCGTATACCAATCAAACCATGTATGTTGGGCGATTGAAAAAACGTTTTCAGAAATTAATTCCAAAAGCGATTGAATTTGGAAAAAAACAATTAGGAACTCCTTACGACAATGCCTATTTATATGATAACGACAGTTATTATTGTTCCGAATTAATTTACGATTGTTTTCTTCAAGCCAATGAAAAACCATTTTTTAAATTGTATCCTATGACTTTTAAAGCGCCAGGTTCAAATGATTATTTTAAAGCTTGGGCAGAATATTATCAAAAGCTTAATATTGAAATTCCAGAGGGAAAACCGGGTTGTAATCCTGGCGGGATTTCAACTTCAAAAAAGATTAAAATTTTGGGAGTTTTATAAAAGTTCTACTAACTCTTTCATCGTAGTCAAACCTTTATCGTGTAAATACCATTTTTGTAATTCAATTTTAACGGGTTCATCTACAACTCCGTGTTGCGCTTTGTAATCCGCTATTAATTTTCTTGCAGGTTCTGGTCTTGGCCCCCAAGATGTAATTACTTCTTTTGTTTCTTTTTCCAAAATAATAACTTTTGGAATCGACTTACTACCATTGGTTAAATACAATTGCATCAATTCATCATTATCATCTCGTAAAACCAATTTCAATTCAACTTTATTGGATACTTCTTCTAATTTATGTAAAATAGGAATAATTTGAGCAGCATCGCCACACCAACCTTCAGATATTGTTAGCCAAATATAATCTTTAGTCAAATTATTAAGTTTTTCGGTTAATTCTTGTGGAACTTTTAGTGTTTTCTCTAAACGATTCATTCGAGTTTCGTTTAATTCTGAATATTGTAATAAAGCTTCAGTTTGATTATGACCAGTTGATTTACCTTCTGAAATTAATTTTGAAACCAATTGACGATATTCTAAGTAGGAAAAACTATTATCTAAAGCGTTTTCTATTATATTTTGCATTTTACTAACATTAGGTTGGCAAATTTAATCTTATTTTTGGTTTCAAAATGTAAGCTAGGTTACAAATGGATTTAACTTCAAAAAATATTGGGATTGCTCTCTCAGGTGGTGGCTCAAAAGGAATTGCACATGCAGGGGTATTGCAATTTTTAGAAGAAAACAATGTTAAACCCAGTAAAATGTCTGGAAGCAGTGCTGGAGCAATAATTGCTGCGATGTACGCACATGGTAAATCTCCTTCAGAAATTTTAGATTTTTTTCAATCTATTTATTTCTTCAACTGGAAACATTTTACAATAAAAAAACCTGGAATTATTGATTCTGTAGCTTTTAAAAAATATTTTAAAAAAGTTTTTGGAGAGACTAAAATTGGAGACTTGCCTATTCCTGTTAAAATTACCGCTACTAATCTAGTTACAGGTAAATTGAAAGTATTCCGAGAAGATACTTTGATAACAGACGCTGTTTTGGCTTCTGCTGCCTTTCCGGGAATGCTTACACCATATATTTTAAATAATAAAATGTATAGTGATGGTGGAATTTTAAATCACTTCCCAACAGATTTATTGCAAGAAGATTGTGATTCCATAATTGGTGTTTATGTAAGTCCTATCCATAATGTAGAGCCTAAAGACCTTAATTCTATAAAGTCAGTTACTACCCGGTCATTTGAATTGCTCACCGCAAGAGGAAATTATCAGAAATTTGGATTATGCGATTGGGTAATCGAACCGAAAGAGCTTGCCAACTTTAGTACGTTTGAAACAAGTAAAACAAAAATGAAAGCAATTTTTAAAATTGGATATGAAGAAGCTGAAAAAACATATAACGAAATGTTGGCAAAATAAGACTACGCTTTGCGAATATGTTAAAATTATGTAAGTTTGCAACGCAAAACAACACGCAAATAAAGTTCTAATGAAATATAAAAGAATCCTTTTAAAATTAAGTGGTGAAGCTCTAATGGGTGAACGACAATATGGAATTGACCCAAAACGCTTAGCTGAATACGCTGATGAAATTAAACAAATTCACAACAAAGGTGTTGAAATTGCCATTGTAATTGGAGGAGGAAATATCTTTAGAGGTGTTGCTGGTGCGAGTAATGGAATGGATCGTGTTCAAGGTGATTATATGGGCATGCTTGCTACAGTAATTAACGGAATGGCACTTCAAGGAGCGCTTGAAGAAGCAGGTATGCCAACACGTTTACAAACCGCTTTAAAAATTGAAGCCATTGCAGAACCATACATAAAAAGAAAAGCTACTCGTCATTTAGAAAAAGGTCGTATTGTAATTTTTGGTGCAGGAACTGGAAATCCATATTTTACAACTGACACTGCCGCAGTTTTAAGAGGAATTGAAATTAATGCAGATGTTATCTTGAAAGGAACTCGTGTAGATGGTGTTTACACCGCCGACCCAGAAAAAGATGCAAATGCTGTAAAATTCGATTTTATTTCATTTGAAGATGTTTTAGCAAAAGGTTTAAATGTAATGGATACAACTGCATTTACTTTAAGTCAAGAAAACAAATTACCAATTATTGTTTTTGACATGAATAAGGAAGGTAATTTATTAAAAGTTTGTGAAGGCCAAACGGTAGGAACTACTGTTACCATATAATTTTGGTTCAAATTTTGATACTATTTTAAAAAATTTAATCATGACAGAAGAAATTAATTTAATTATAGAAACTGCAAAAGAATCGATGGAGCATTCTGTTTTGCATTTAGAAAAAGAATTTGTAAACATTAGAGCAGGTAAAGCGTCACCTGCCATGTTAGGAAGTGTATTTGTAGATTATTATGGTTCACAAACACCACTTTCGCAGGTTGCAAATATTGCTGCACCCGATGCAAGAACTTTAACGGTAACTCCTTGGGAAAAAAGTATGATTGGTCCTATTGAAAAAGCGATTATGATTGCTAATTTAGGTCTAAATCCAATGAACAACGGAGAAAGCATCATTATCAACATTCCTGCTCTAACAGAAGAAAGACGTAAAGATTTAGCCAAACAAGCTAAAGCTGAAGCTGAAGATGCCAAAATTAGTGTTCGTAATGCTCGTAAAGACGCTAACAACGACATTAAAAAAGAAGAAAAAGACGGAACTTCAGAAGACATATGTAAAAAAGCAGAAGAAGATGTACAAAAACTTACTGATGCATATATCAAAAAAATTGATGATGTCTTAGCAGTTAAAGAAGCTGAGATTATGAAAGTTTAATAAGAATCCCGATTTATCGGGATTTTTTATTTTTAAAACTTTAGATGTACTATTCTAAATTTTAACAAAATGTACAGAAAAACTTTATCCAAGTTAAATGTTTTTTAATTTATTTTTGCCAAGTCCCCAACCTTTTACTGTAAAACATACTCTTATATATTTAAGAAAGAACACTAATTTTTAAATTTTAATATATGAACAAACACAAATTTAAGCTGCTCTTTGCTTTATTTTCTTTTTTTGTTGGGGCATTTTTTGTAGCATGTAATTATGATGATTCTTCTAGAGAATATCATGATGAAGATGGGAATAAAGCCCATTTTAAAAAAGAAAAAGTATCTTTTGAAATCTTTTCTAAAAACAAAAACTTATTTTCAAAGTTAAACACAGATAAAGAAACTTTGACAGCAAAATCTGCCAACAAAATAGTTTCGGCTTCAGATAATAGTTTTTTTATAAATACGAATTCAGCTACTTACATTGAAAATGAAAATGGTTTACACTCATATACTTTTTATATAAATCGTAATTTAGAAAATGTATTATTAGAAAATTTGGTAATTTCTTTACAAGAAGATGGAACATACAAAAGTTTTATAGTAACATATAATATTACTCAACCTGAATTTGAAAATTTAAAAAATGGTCTGTTTGTTGATATGGATAATAAAATGAGTATTGAAATTTTTAACGACGATAATTTTTTATCTCAACTATCAAATAAAATTGTATATAGTCCTTGTATTACAGGAACTACCGAGTATTGGAAATGTAGCAATAATGTTTCAGGTCATAGACCTGGAGTTCCTGGATATCCAAATTGTATTGCTGATACTTTTGAATATGTAATAAATGTTGAATATGGACTTTGTGCAACAGATGATGGAGAAGTTATTGGAACTGGAGACACTGGTGGTTCAAATGGAGGTGGAGGTGGTTCTTCAGATTCTAATGATTCCACATATGATGGTTCAGACACAAGTATTCACGGAAATGGAGGAGTAGATACTGCCCCAACTCTTAATGAGGATAATAGTATGCAGGATCCTCCTACGCCATGTGATGAGTTAAATAAGTTAACTGAAAAAAAGAATTATCCAACTCATCCATATATGGATTCAAACGATAAAAGAATTAGAAATGCAATTATAAATATGGGTTCTGAGTTTTCTGCTTCAACTGAGAAAGGATATGCTTTTTTTAATATGGGAAATTATCTTGAATATGGGCCTTTTGCTAAATATACTAATCCTTCAGGGGATAATCATGTTCATTTTCCGGGTTTTGCATATCAATTTGGGACTATACATACACATCCGACATCTGGTTACTTCCCAATGTTTTCTCATGATGATATTTATACATTGCTTAGTATAGCTGATACTTATAATTCTGGTTTTTATTCAAGTTATAATACAAGCGGTAATAATTTATTTGTTTCTGTTTTAGTTGTAAATATTGATGGTGTTATTTATACATATGCAATTAAGATTGATGATATAAATAAATTAGGTAAGTTAAGGGATGTACATCCTAATAATAATGGAAGTCCACGTAAATGGTCAAAATTTGCAAATAGTTTATCTTATTATTATGAAGAGTATGCAAATGGTTATAATGGATCAAAACTTGATTATGAGAAAACATTTTTAACTTTTTTAAAAAACAAAGATTTAGGTGTTTCTTTATACGAGATGAATCAAACAGGTTTTGGAACCCCATCGGTCACAGAAACTTGGAGTAAACTTGAATTAAACAGTGATAACAGCAATGTGGTTTCTACGCCATGTGAATAATAAAATATATATATTATGAAAAATTTATTTAAAATAGTCTTAATAGTTTTAGTTGTATCTTGTAAAGCTCAGACAGTGCCATTGAATACATATTACCATAATGTTTCAAGTGGAGCTTATTTTAAAGATACATTAGGAGAGTTGGATAAATTCGATGGGACATGGGTATATTCTAATTCAAATATTTCTTTAACAATTATATTAAAAAAGAAAATACATGTATATGATGGAGAATATTATGAAGATATTATAGTAGGTGAATATAGGTTAATTCAAAATAACCAAGAAATTGTTAATACACTTCCTACAAATCTGCTCGATTGGGATAATATTGATGAAAGAAATATAGGAGGAAGAAGGTTTATTACGAGTGAAGAAGTTGTACCTTGTGTTTCTTGTGATCCAAACGAAAAAAGACTTATGCTATATTTTAGTGACCCACAACGAAAATATTTGACGTCTACAATTCTTTTATTAAGATATATACAACCAACTTTAGGTGAACCTGAGAAAATTATTGCAAAAATTGTTTCAACCCACGGAGTAATTATTCCAGATGAAAATTCTCCCACTGAACCAAGAGTTCCTTTAGGAGAATACTTAATGATTAAACAATAAATCATAATAATACAATTCAAATTACAGGTTTTATTATTTAATAAGCTGAGATTATGAAAGTTTAATAAGAATCCCGATTTATCGGGATTTTTTATTGAAACTAAAAACACAATAAAACAAACTTTACTTTAGTTATTATAACATACTGTTATTTTTGTAAGTTTGCACAACATCAATCGTTTTTCATGCAAAAGCTTTTTATAAGTTTATTACTTCTTGTAAGCCTTTTTAGTTTTGGTCAAACCAAAATTAAAGGTCAAGTTATCGATTTTGACACGACAATACCATTAGCTTTTGCCGATGTTTTATACCAAGGAAAAATACATAAAACTGACTGGGAAGGAAAATTTGAGTTAGCCATAACTGAATTTGAAAAGCCAATTATAATTAAACACAAAGGGTATTATGATAAGTTTGCTTATGCAAAAAAAGATGGAAGTTTTCTACTTATAAAAGCTACAACTAATATCAATGACACTAAAAGTATTCTTTACACAGATAATAAAGTAAATAAAATTGTAAAGCAAGTTATTGATAATCGCGAAAAAAACAATCCAGAAGAAGCTTTAAAAAGTTTTGAATATAAAAATTACGAGTATTTATATGTAACTGCTAATCCCGATAGCATTTCTTCAAAAATAGATACAATTCAAAAAAGAAAATTATTTGGTGGTATAAAAACCAAACTAGATTCTTCAAATTACAAATTCAAAAAATTAGTCTCAAAACAACATATCTATCAAACTGAAAAAGTAAACCAAATTCAGTTTAATAAAAAAGGAAACAAAGAAACCATTCTAGGGACAAGAATGGCAGGCTTCGAAAAACCAATCTATGAATATTTAGGATTAAAGTTGGTTTCTTATTCTGTTTATGAAAATCCTTTTGAAATTTTAGAAAACCCTCTTCAAAATCCAATTTCAAATTATGGTAGGTTACTTTACAATTACAACATAATTGATACCGTTTCAATTGAAGGTAGGAAAACATATCGTATCTATTTTCAACCAAAAAAACTTCGTGCCAATAGATTACGAGGATTACTTTATATTGATGCTGAATCTTTTGCTGTTGCAAAAGCTTATTACAGAATATATGGTGTGGTAAATATTAATGCAACCTATACTTTTGATTATCTTCCAGAACATACGATTTGGTTTCCTAAAAAAAGAGTATTCAAAGTTCGTAAAGGAACGAATACTGAAGATTTAAAGCTTTTAGGAGGAACTATTAAATTTAATGCTTCAGCCGAACAAAAAATAGGCAATAATGCGAGCGACCATACTGAATTAATAATAGAATCTAAAGTACATGATGTTTCTATAAATAAAGATTTTGTTATTGATAATCGATTTGTAAAAATTGATATTCCAGAAACGAGTTTAAATAAAAAAGAAAGCTTCTGGAAAACCTATACTAAAGACACTATTGATAAAAGAAAACTAAACACTTATGTTTCTATTGATAGTTTATCAGTTGCAGAAAAAATAGAAAGCCGTTTAATTTTAGGGAGAAAAATAATCAACGGATATATTCCTATTTCATATTTCGACTTAGATTTAAGGAGCTTAATTAAGTACAATGGATATGAAGGTTTTCGATTAGGTTTAGGCTTTGTTACTAATGAAAAGCTATCTGAAAATTATAAAATAGGAGCTTATGGAGCCTATGGTTTTAAAGATGGTGAATTTAAATATGGGATAACTCCATCCTATCTATTAAACAAAAAAACCGAAACTTGGATAAGCGGTTCCTATTCTGATGATGTTCATGAAATTGCAGAAACTTATTTTGTGACAGATCCTAAACGGTTTAAAATATACGATCCGAGACCAATTAATATTACTACATTTTATAATTCAAGATCAAGTTCGGTATTTTTAGAAAGCAAAATTCTTCCAAAAACAGATGCTTATTTTGGACTTCATCATAATCAAATCCAACCACTTTTCGATTATACCTATTTATTAGAAGGTGAAAGTTTTACGAAATACACAATCACAACTGCACAATTAGCCTTGCAATGGAACCCTTTTAGTAGTTTTATGCAAACGCCAAAAGGGCTATTAGAATATAAAAAAAGACATCCTAAATTTTCATTCCAAATATCCCAAAGCATCCCAGGCGCAGTTGATAATGATTTTACATTTACAAAAGTTGATTTTAAAACTTATTACGAATTACCTTATTTATCCGGACAAAAAAGTTCTGTTTTATTTCAAGCAGGTATAGTCGTTGGTGATAGTCCTCTAACTCATCTATACAGTATTGCTCCAAATAGCATCAATAGAGACGCCATACTAAAAAGGGTGACTTTTGCAGGTAAAAATAGTTTCGAAACGATGTATTACAACGAATTCTTCTCAGATAGATTTATCTCGTTGCATTTAAAACACACCTTTAATCGAATAAATTTAGGGTATCATATTGATCCAGAATTTTCTATTGCAACTAGATTTGCAATTGGAGCGATTGACAACCCTGAAAATCACATTGGCTTACCTTTTAAATCTCTTGAAAAAGGCTTTATTGAAAGTGGTATCGAAGCAAATAAAATTTTTAAAGGAATTGGGTTAACTGCATATTATAGATATGGTCCAAATCAACTTCTAAGATTTGATGATAATATATCAATAAAAATCTCGTATCATCTTGATTTAGGATTTTAAATTTATCTTAATTCTTTTGCTTGTAACCTAGGTATTTAACGAATAATACGTACCTTTGCCGTTCAATTTTTTGGACGATGTTAAAATGGTTAAGCACCAGTTTTTGGGACTATATTGCAAGTAAAATTTTACGCAATAGAATTTCACTGTTAATTCTTATTTCGCTGTTCACAATTTTTATGGGTTCACAGTGGAAAAACATGCGTTTTACTTATACTGAAGCAAATCTTTTACCAGACAACCATGAAGTTAACCAACAATACAAATCTTTTCTCGACAAATTTGGTGAAGAAGGAAATCTAATTGTTGTTGGATTTAAAGACAGTACTTTTTTCAATCCAAAAAATTTAACGCTTTGGGAAAATTTTATTTCAGAAATAAAAAAAGACAAAGCTGTTGATTTTACAATTTCAATAGAAGATTTAAGAGTTTTAGAAAAAGATACTACTCATCAAAAATTCAAATTAGTCCCTTTTATCAACAATGATAAAATTTCTGAAACCTATTTAAAAACTAAAGAAAACGAACTTTTTAACGAGCTACCTTTTTATGAAGGAGTTTTATTCAATAAAGAATCTGGTGCTGTCCGATTTGCAATTTACATGAATAAAGAAATTGTAAATACAGCTGCTCGTAAAGATTTTGTTTTAAAATATTTAAGTCAAGAAAAAATTTCAAAACTAGAAAAAGAATTAGGAGTAGATTTAAAAGTTTCTGGTATGCCATATATTAGAACATTAAATTCTCAAAGTATAGTTGATGAAATTGGATTATTTGTTGGAGCAGCCTTAGCAATAACTTCATTATTATTTTTCTTCTTTTTTAGAAGCTTCAGAGCAACACTAATTTCAATGCTAGTTGTTGTAATTGGTGTAATGTGGTCATTTGGTACACTTGGATTTTTAGGATATGAAATAACTGTTTTAACAGCAATTATTCCGCCACTAATTATTGTTATTGGTATTCCAAATTGTATTTTCTTAATTAATAAATACCAACAAGAGTTTAAAAAACATGGTAATAAAGCAAAATCACTTCAAAGAGTAATTTCCAAAGTAGGAAATGCTACTTTAATGACAAATTTAACTACGGCTGCTGGTTTTGGAACTTTTATTTTTACCAAAAGCGAACTGCTTAAAGAATTTGGTATTGTAGCTTTTCTAAATATCATCTTCTTGTTTTTGCTATGTCTATTAGTTATTCCAATTCTCTATAGTTATATGCCATTACCTAAAGACAAACATTTAGCCCATTTAGGTAAAAATTACACTAAAACTTTTATTACTTGGATAGAAAACACCATTCGTAAGCATTCAGTAGCTGTTTTTGCAGTAGCAGTTGGATTATTAGTTTCAGGAATTATTGGCATTTATCAAATCAAAGTTTCAGGGAGTATAATAGAAGACATGCCAAAAAGCACAGGCTTCTATCAAGATATTTTATTTTATGAAAATGAATTCGATGGTGTAATGCCACTTGAAATTATGATAGACACAAAGCGACCAAAAGGCGCTTTAAAATCTGCAACTCTTAAAAGAATAAATGAACTACAAGAAACTATTGAAGAAATTCCTGAACTTTCAAAACCAGTTTCTATTGTTAATTTAGTTAAATACGCAAAGCAATCTTTCTATAACGGAAATCCAGAATACTACGAATTACCAACCAAGCAAGAAGAAGCATTCATTTTGCCCTACATCAAAAATTCGACACAAAAAGGAAACGAAAATATGATGAAAAGTTATGTTGATAGCACTGGCCAATATGCTAGAATTACAACATTTATGCGTGATATTGGCACCGATAAAATGGCTAAAATTGAAGAGCGACTTCAAGAAAAAATAAATAAACTTTTCCCTGAAGAACGTTACACAGTAACTATGACCGGAAAAGCTTATGTTTTTGAAAAAGGAACACATTATTTGGTTCACAATTTAGTTTTATCATTATTATTTGCCATCCTATTAATTTCATTATTAATGGCCTATTTGTTTCGTTCATTCAAAATGATAATAATTTCACTTTTACCAAATATTCTTCCACTAATTATGACAGCTGGATTAATGGGCTTTTTAGGCGTTCCTATTAAACCTTCAACAATATTAGTGTTTAGTATTGCCTTTGGTATTTCTGTAGATGACACAATTCACTTTTTAGCTAAATATCGACAAGAATTAAAAGCTAACAATTGGAGAATTAAACGTTCGGTTTATGCAACGGTAAAAGAAGCAGGAATTAGTATGTTTTATACATCAGTTGTATTATTTTTTGGATTTTCGGTATTTACCTTATCTAGTTTTGGTGGAACCGTAGCCTTAGGAAGTTTAGTAGCAACGACGTTATTATTTGCCATGCTTTCTAATTTAATATTACTACCTGCATTATTGTTATCGCTTGAAAAATCAGTAGCAACAGCAGAAGAATTCCCAGAACCAAGTTTCGATATTTTAGCAGAAGATAACGAAGAAGATATTTCTGAAATACAATAAATTTTATATTTGCATTAAATTTTAATTTAAAATGAAACATATCAAAATAATTGATCTTTTAAACAATACAAAAACATTACAAGAAGTTACAGCAAAAGGTTGGGTTAGGACTTTTAGAAACAACCAATTTATTGCTCTAAACGATGGTTCTACCATCCATAACATTCAATGTGTTGTTGATTTTGAAAATACACCTGAAGATACTTTAAAAAGAATTACAACTGGTGCTGCTGTTTGCGTTTCTGGAACTTTAATGGAAAGTCAAGGAAAAGGACAATCTGTTGAGATTCAAGTTAAAAAAATTGAAATTTTAGGTGATAGTGATGCTGAAAAATATCCAATACAACCTAAAAAACATTCCTTAGAATTTTTACGAGAAAATGCACATTTAAGAATTAGAACAAATGCTTTTGGTGCAATTATGCGTGTTCGTTCAACACTTTCTTTTGCCGTTCATCAATACTTCCAAGAAAGAGGCTTTTATTACGTAAACACACCTATTATTACAGGATCTGATGCTGAAGGCGCTGGGGAAATGTTTAAGGTAACTGCTTTACCTTTCGACGGAACGCCAAGAACAGAAGAAGGAAAAGTAAATTACAAAGAAGATTTCTTTGGAAAAGAAACTAACCTTACAGTTTCCGGTCAATTAGAAGCGGAAACCTATGCTATGGCTTTGGGTCAGGTTTATACTTTCGGACCAACATTTAGAGCGGAGAATTCAAATACATCACGTCACTTAGCTGAGTTTTGGATGATTGAACCAGAAGTTGCTTTTAATGACTTAGATGCCAATATGGATTTAGCAGAGGATTTCATTAAATACGTAATCAAATATACAGTTGATAAATGTGGTGACGATTTAAAATTCTTGGAACAGCGCTTATTAGAAGAGGAAAAACAAAAGCCTCAAGCCGAAAGAAGTGAAATGTCACTTTTAGAGAAATTAAACTTTGTTTTAGATAATAATTTCAAACGTGTTTCTTATACGGAAGCCATCGATATTTTAAGAAATTCAACACCTAATAAGAAAAAGAAATTTAATTATTTAATTGAAGAATGGGGTGCCGATTTACAAAGTGAGCATGAACGTTTCTTAGTTGAAAAACACTTTAAATGTCCGGTAATTTTATTTGATTATCCTGCAAACATTAAAGCATTCTACATGCGTTTAAATGAAAACACAGAACCTGGAAAAGAAACTGTACGTGCAATGGACATTTTATTTCCTGGAATTGGAGAAATTGTTGGGGGATCACAAAGAGAAGAACGTTTAGATGTTTTAGTTGAAAAAATGAAAGCATTAAATATTCCTGAAGAAGAAATGTGGTGGTATTTAGATACGCGTCGTTTCGGTTCAGCAGTTCATTCAGGATTTGGTTTAGGATTTGAACGTTTAGTTCTTTTCGTAACTGGAATGACTAATATTCGTGACGTAATTCCTTTCCCAAGAACACCACAAAACGCAGAATTTTAATCAAAAATTTAGCATAATTAAGTTTAGTTGTTTAACTTTATGTAGTAAAACAGCTAAACTTTTTTTAATTATAATCAGTTTATGTTAAAACAAAATCTACAATTAAAACTTTCTCAAAAATTATCGCCTCAACAAATACAGTTGATGAAGTTAATTCAATTGCCCACACAAGCATTTGAACAACGTTTACAAGAAGAAATGGTTGAAAATCCAGCTCTAGAAAGCGGTAAAGAAGATAATGTAGACTTCGATGAGTATGCTGACAACTCAAATGATGATTTCGACGATTACGATAACGAACATATAGACACTGATGACATCAATATTGATGAATATTTAAGTAACGACGAAACTCCCGATTACAAATACCAAACAAATAATTACAGTGATGATGATGATGACAAAAGTATGCCATTTGTTGCTGGCGTTACCTTTCATCAAGACTTACTAAATCAACTTAACACTTTTGTTTTAGACGATACAGAAAGAGACGTAGCTGAATTTATCGTTGGTAGTATAGATGACACTGGTTATATCCGTAGAACGATACAAGATATGGTAGACGACATGGCATTTACTCAAGGTATTTATACTGATGAAAATACGGTTGAACGAATTCTAAAACATGTTGTTCAAGAATTAGAACCTGCTGGAGTAGCTGCTAGAGATTTACAAGAATGTTTGCTTTTACAATTGAAGCATAAAACTCCAACTGATTCTATTGAATTGGCCATTTCTATCATAGACGATCAGTTTGATGCTTTTACTAAAAAACATTACGAAAAATTATTGCAAAAATTTGACATCACGAAAGAACAATTACGAAAAGCAATAGAGGAAATTGAAAAATTAAATCCGAAGCCTGGAAGTAGTTTTAGTGGTAATCAAAAGCCAATCGAACATGTAGTTCCTGACTTTACAATCCGAATTGTTGAAGGGGAATTAGATTTGATATTGAATGGAAGAAATGCTCCAGAATTACATGTTTCTAAAGATTATCAAGAAATGCTTCAGAGCTATAAAGATTCTTCTGACAAATCGGCTCAAAAAGATGCTGTGCAATTCATCAAACAAAAGTTAGATTCTGCAAAATGGTTCATCGATGCTATTAAGCAACGCCAGGAGACTCTTTTTGTTACAATGAATGCCATTATGCATTATCAAGAAGAATATTTCTTAGATGGTGATGAAACAAAGTTAAAACCAATGATTTTGAAAGATATTGCTGATATGGTAGGCCTTGATATTTCAACGGTTTCGCGTGTTGCTAATAGCAAATATGTTGACACACCTTATGGCACAAAATTAATTAAGGATTTCTTTAGTGAAGCCATGAAAAACACTGAAGGAGAAGATGTTTCTACAATAGAGATTAAAAAAATACTTCAAAATGTAATTGAAGAGGAAGACAAAAGAAAACCTTTACCTGATGATAAATTAGCTGAAATATTAAAAGATAAAGGCTATCCAATTGCCAGAAGAACAGTTGCAAAATATCGCGAACAATTAGATATTCCAGTAGCGAGATTACGTAAGAAAATTTAATCGAAATGAAGATAAAACAATTCTTACCAATATTCTCCTATATATTTCATCCTATATTTATATCATTATACGGAACATTATTTTATTTTTTAATGATTCCGCATTACAATTCTGAAAACATGGTTTATTTAACGCTAATTCAAGTTAGCATTTTAACCTTGTTTTTACCTTTAGCTTTATACTTCTTATTGGTTTCGATAGGACAAATATCTTCTTTTACCGAAGCTTCAATTAAAGAAAGAAGATTTCCAGTTTTCATTCAGGCTGTATTATTATTCAGTTTGATTTCGATAAATAAATTTCAATTCACACCTGATTTACTTTCTTTTTTTGTAGGAGGATTTATTAGTGCTGTTTTGGCATTTGTTTCAATTTTATTCAAATACAAATCGAGCTTACACATGATTGGAATAAGTTCTTTAGCAACTTTTATTTACCTTATGTCGCTAAAGTATGAATTACCTTTTATAAATATCGTTGCGTTTAGTTTTGTTTGTGTAGGACTAGTTGCTTCTTCTAGATTGTATATGAAGTCGCATACTGTAAATGAATTATTAATTGGATCAATTATAGGATTTATATCACAATATGGATTGTTTTATTACTTTTATAATATGTAAAACATAAAACCTAGATTAAAATTTCTCATTTCTGATCCATCTTTAAATATTGGATTTAATCCGTAATATACATATGGATTCCAAGTGTTAAATCCAAATGACAAATAGGCTCCATATTGCCATCTGTTAATATCATCTAAAATTTTACTCTTTTCACTACCAGCACTTGTCTCCACTTTAATAGTTGCATCAAAAACATACGTAGCTTTAAAGCCTGCATATATTCGCCAAAACTTATGACTTGTAGGTGTTGCGTTACGCCATCGCAATTCTAAAGGAAAATCAACTCCATGTGAAACAATTCTTGTTTGAATATTTTCCGAAACATTCAAACCATCAAAAAGTGCATCTGAATTCACAAATTGCTTTATATTATTATACGAATAACCAACGCCAGGAGCAATTGCCCAATTTCTATCTTTTGAAATAGGAAAATCTCTTAAAAACCCAGCTGTAAATCCTTGAGAAAATCCAAATTGCTTGAAACCACTCGGCCTATTTTGCACTAAATTATAGCTAACAGAAACATAAAATTGATCTTCTCTAAAAAGAGAATCAACAACTTTATATTCAGTAGTTTCTTTTGTTTCTTGAGCGAATAGATATTGACAGAAACAATTAATAATAAATAGAAAGAAAAGTAACTTATTCAACTTAATATTTTTTATAAAAGTAATAAAAAAAGGGGTACGTTTTTACGTACCCCTTTATATTTAAGACAAAAAGATTAATCTATAGGATTACCCTGAGTTGTTGTATAGTTAACTTTCAATTGGTCAACTTTACGTAACTCTTGTTTTATATCTTGAACAAGACCCATTTTAACATCTTTGTCAATTTTTAACGAAGCTGTTAAATATTTCTCATCTTCAGAATTGCGTGTTGCTCTTTCATTAATAACAAAGCTTCTAATTTCAGAGACACTAGCAATTTTATCAGCCAACTGAAGTCTATCAGTTTGACCCAATGTTGAACGGTAACGCTCACTTGGTTTCCCAGCATAAATATACATTACATATTGCTTCTTATGTAATTTTGCTGTTTGATCTGCTTTTGGTAATTTATTTTCAATCATCAAATCGCTATCTTTCATTGTTGTAGCGGTCATGAAAAAGAACAAAAGCATGAATACAATATCAGGTAATGATGCTGTTGAAATACCCGGAGTACCGGCTGTTTTTTTCTTTTTAAACTTAGACATGTTTCTAAAATTTAATATTAAAAGTTCTTTTTCGGTTCAGCTTCAGAAAGACGCATAGGAAACATCTCTTGAATTTTTTTAACCTTAGGTTCAAGTTCTTCAACTAAACCTTCCGTTGCTTTAGATGCTGGATCATTGAAAACATATTCCATTTCTCTGTAAGACACCCCATATCTTTTTTTACTTTCTCTATCTCTCAAGATGTAGTAAGCAGCTACTAATTCATTTTGAACAGCTATGTATGTTTCATAACTCGTTTGACCATCATTCATTAGTGAAATAACTGCCTCATCTGGATTATCAGAAGCATTTGGGTTTTTCTTACCTTGGCAATATGTACAAGTACCGTCACCATTATTTTCTAAGAAATCCATCGCCGTTTGACGTAAATCTTTCATGTCAACTAATTGTTCATTCACAAGTAATTGATTGTCTTTATTTACTAATACACGTAATATATTACGCTCATTAATTGGCGGCGCTGGTGGATTCTCTTCGTAACGAGGCAAAAGACGATTTATCCCTTGATCTACTCCAATAGTAGTAGTAACCAAGAAGAAAATCAATAGCAAGAAAGCAATATCTGCCATTGAACCGGCATTTACCTCAGGTGCTTCTCTTTTAGCCATAATTATCGTTTAATTAATTTATTAAATCCAGTCCAAACCATTGCTCCGATAGCTGCTAAAGCTAAAATGTAAAATACATTAAGACCTGCACTAACCCATTTTGATGTAGAACCAGATACAACTTCTCCGTTTGCTTTAACATCAGAACCATCTGCTAAGATGTAAGAGATTAACACAACTCCAAGGAACAATCCAATTGAAATTAATGTTCTTTTTAAATTTTCTGTATTTGAAAATAAATTTTTCAATACAAATGCTAATACTAATACTACACAAGCCGCCAAAATAAAGTACGAAATGTAGATTAGTGGTGAAATCCAACTATTATCTTTTGGCTCATCGCTACTTCCCATTAAAAGTCCTAAAAAAACAACACTTAAAACAGAAACGATAATAGCTGCTATTTTTACTAATTTGTGCATAACAGTTTATCTTTTTGGTTTATTATTTTTTGCTATAATCAGATAACATATCAACCAAGCTGATTGACGCATCTTCCATATCATTTACGATTGAATCGATTTTTGCAATGATATAGTTGTAGAAAATCTGTAAAATAATAGCAACAATAAGACCAAATACCGTTGTTAATAACGCTACTTTAATACCACCCGCCACTAATGAAGGCTCCATTGAACCAGCAGACTGGATTTGGTCAAACGCTTCAATCATACCAATTACCGTACCCATGAATCCTAACATCGGAGCAAGAGCGATAAATAATGAAATCCAAGAAACGTTTTTCTCTAATTGTCCCATTTGAACACCACCGTAAGCAACGATAGATTTTTCAGCAGAATCTAAACCGTGTGAATAACGATCTAAACCTTGATAGAAAATAGAAGCTACTGGACCAGCTGTATTACGAGCTACTTCTTTAGCTGCCTCAACTCCACCAGAGTTTAATGCATCTTCTACATCTCCGATTAATTTTTTAGAATTAGTTGTAGAAAGGTTTAAATAAATAATTCTTTCGATAGCAATTGCTAAACCTAAAATTAAACAGATTAATACAATTCCCATGAAAGCAGGACCACCTTCAATAAAACGTTGTTTCATTTTTTGAGTAAATGAAGCTTCTTCAGTTACTGCATCATCAGTTGCCTCAACAGCAGCAGGAGTTTCTTCTGCTACAGTTTCTTCAACAACTTGCTCAGTTGCAGCTGCAGTAGAATCTACAGTTTCTTCTTGAGCTTGAACGTTTCCGAAAGTCATAAGCCCTGTAATTGCTAAAATAGAAAATAATCTTTTCATCGCTTTTGTTCTTAAAATTTAATTAGTTAATTGGGTTAAAAATATAAAATTAATATATTATTTCAAGGACGCTAAATAACGTAAAATTTCTCACCTATGAAAATTTTAAACAGTTTTTTTAATGCATTTCGCCACGTAAAGAGGTTTCAAATATGGTTTTAAAAACATTTGGAGCAACTTTTTGACCTAATAAGTACATTAATTTTGTTATAGCTGCCTCAGTAGTAATATCATAACCAGAAATAACACCTATTTTCTTTAACAATGTACTGGTTTCATATTTTCCCATTGCTACTTCACCTCCACTACATTGCGTTACATTAATAACGTGAATATTTTGTTTTATTGCCTTTCTTAATTCATTTATAAACCAATCTTCAGAAGGTGCGTTTCCTGATCCATAAGTCTCTAAAACAATTCCTTTTAAATTTGGGATATTAACTATAGCCTCTAAAGTTTGCTGGGTAATCCCGGGAAACAATTTCAAAATCACTACATTCTCGTTAAAAGCTGTATTAACTTTCAGTCCTTTATTACCTTTTTTTCGAAATAAAATATCTTTATTCACCTTTAAATGCACTCCCGATTCAGCTAATTCAGAAAAATTAGGTGATGTAAACGCATTAAAATGTTCAGCACTAATTTTTGTCGTTCTGTTTCCTCTATATAATTTATACTCGAAATACAAACCTACTTCTTGAATTACAGGTTTTCCTCTTTCGCGAAGTGATGCAATTTGAATAGCTGTTATTAAATTCTCCTTAGCATCGGTTCGTAAATCTCCAATTGGTAATTGAGAACCTGTAAAAATTACAGGTTTTGAAAGATTTTCTAACATAAAACTTAATGCAGATGCACTATATGACATCGTATCGGAACCGTGAAGAACAACAAAACCATCAAACGAATTGTAATTTTCTTCAATTAAATGCGCCATTGCTTGCCAATGTTCTACATTCATATTTGAAGAATCTATCGGACTTTTAAATGAAACGGTATCGATTTCACAATCCAAAAGTTTTAATTCAGGGATATTTTTAAGCAATTTTTTAAAATCGAAAGCTTTTAGCGCACCAGACTCACTATCCTTAACCATTCCTATGGTTCCGCCTGTATAAATGAGTAGTATTTTTGGTTTACTATTTTGCATTAGCATATTTAAGTTTATTTACTACCGGATTTGCATACATTGCTAAAAAACCTTGTCGCATAGTTTCGTTATCAGCGTCAATCCTCAATTCTAATCTACGTTCAAATAATTGTTTTTCTTTTTCAGAATATTCATTTGAAAATTCATTAGAATTATTCAAAATATCAAAAGCAATATAGTTTGTTGGCCACAATTTATAGGAATGTAAAATTGAATTATCAATAACTTGAGCTAGGGATTGAATTTGCTTGTTAGTAATATTAGTTTCATTTTTGATGTCTTCAATTTCATTTTCTAAAATATCGCCAACATGAATATGAATTCGTTTTTTTTGGCCAATAATTCCGCTAATTAAATTTACAAAATCTTCATTTTTCTCTTTTTTGTAAACTTCATCTTTAGCTTGTGCTAGTAATTGAGGCATCTTTAATGCATCTGTTGGATCGTATTCATACGAAATTGAAACTGGAACAACTCGCAACTTCTTGAAATAATCCATACAATTATTCTCATCAGAAGCCATTGCAATCATTTTCAAAACACCTTGATGCGTAGCATCATTACCGTCTTTTGTTCTTCCTTCTTTTTGAGCTACCCAAACCGAACGGTTTTCTTTAGAAAGTAATCGGTATATATATTCTGAAACTAACTTAGAACTTTGCAATAATTCTCTTGGAGAAAGTCCGCGTTGAATTAAAAAATTACGATTCAACTTTGATAATTTCAGCAAAAAGTCTTTTTGTACCAAATTATCACCAATCGCAGAAGCTGTCATCACTAAACCATTATCATGAAGTGACACATTTAACAAGGATGTATCTAAAATAATATCTCGGTGATTTGAAATAAATAAATATGAAGTATTTGGTTCCAATTTTTCAAACCCAGAAGTTGTTAATCCTTCCGAACTTTTTTCTAAAACTCTTTGTATTGATTGATATACAAAATTGATTTGAAAATCGCGAATAGAATGGGTATGCTTTAATTGCTTTTGCCATTCATCTTCTGGCAAATCAGGAAAAGTGAAATGCATCATAGCTTTCATCATAGGATGATTGAGTGAAGAAACAATGGCTTCATTCACTTCTGAATCATAAAACGGGCGAATTGCATCAAACTTTGACATACCTATAATTGATTTCACAAAAGAACAAAAAAATTAACAATCTGTCGTAAAATCTTCGTTAAATTCCGAAAATGGCTTTAGAGTTTCCCGTAGTTACTTTGGCTATTTCTTCCACTGAAATCTGATAAATCTCGGCTAATTTTTGAGCAACCAATAATGTATAACTACTTTCATTTCGTTTTCCACGATATGGAACAGGTGCTAAATAAGGTGAATCGGTTTCTAAAACAATATGCTTTAAATCGATTTGATTTAAAAACTGGTCTATTTTCCCATTTTTAAAAGTTGCAACTCCGCCTATTCCTAATTTCATACCTAAAGAAATGGCTTTTTTTGCTTGTTCAAAATCACCGGTAAAACAATGGAAAATTCCATATAGTTTTTCATCGTATTCACTTTCTAAAACTTCAAAAACTTCATCAAAAGCATCTCGACAATGAATATTAATTGCCAACCCCAATTGTTTGGCCCATTGAATTTGTTTTTTAAAAGCTAATTTCTGAATTTCTAAAGTGGTTTTGTCCCAATATAAATCTATTCCGATTTCACCAACAGCATAATATTTTCTTGAAAATAATTCTTTTTCCACATGCGCTAATTCAGCTTCAAATGTTTCTAGTTTTACATAACAAGGATGCAAACCCATCATCAAAAAAACATTTTCTGTATATTGCTTTTCTAAATCGAACATTTTTTCAGTATACGAAGAATCAATGGACGGAATAAAAAAACGAGAAACTCCAGCATTAATCGCTCGTTGTATCATTTCGTTTCTATCTTCACTAAATTCTTCAGAATACAAATGGGTATGTGTATCGGTAAGTATCATTAGTTTATTTTAAAGTCGCAAAGTTACAAAGTTTGATTAAGAAATTTAATTTACATTTGAAACATGGAAGATTTACAGGACTTTTTACAAAAGAAAAAATATAAAAAAGTAAAATTTAAAGTTTTAAAAACCCAACATCTTTTAATTACTGCAAAAATTAATGGTGTTAAAGGGAAATTTATTTTAGATACTGGCGCAAGTAATAGTTGTGTTGGATTAGAAGGTATTGAAAAATTTCAACTTTTTTCTGAGATATCTGAAACTAAAGCGGCTGGTGCAGGAGCAACTGGAATGGAAACGCAACTTTCGAAAGATAATTTACTACAATTAAGTCGATGGAAATTTAACAACCTCAACCTCATAATTTTTGACATGTTCCATGTGAATTTAGCT
This sequence comes from Flavobacterium okayamense, assembly GCF_019702945.1. Classification (NCBI taxonomy): domain Bacteria; kingdom Pseudomonadati; phylum Bacteroidota; class Flavobacteriia; order Flavobacteriales; family Flavobacteriaceae; genus Flavobacterium; species Flavobacterium okayamense. The sequence goes on along the minus strand of NZ_AP024749.1, from coordinate 968,314 downwards.
TTAGAACAATATAAAATGAAACCTGTTGATGGAATTATTGGTGCTGATGTTTTATTACAAGGAAAAGGAATTATTGATTATTACAATCATTATTTGTATTTGAAGTAAACAAAAAATCCCAAATTCAATGAATTTGGGATTTTTTATATTTAGATGCTTAACTTCTCGACTCCACTAGAAGTGACTGCATTTTTAGATTATAATTCTAAAGCTTTTTTAGGATTGTTGTCCATTAAAATTTCAACTGGATTTTCTAATGCTTCTTTAACTGCCACTAAGAATCCAACAGACTCACGACCGTCAATAATTCTGTGATCATAAGATAAAGCTACATACATAACCGGAGCAATTACAATTTGTCCGTTTTTAACAATAGCTCTCTCAACTACATTGTGCATCCCTAAAATTCCTGATTGTGGAGGATTAATAATTGGTGTTGATAACATACTTCCGAAAACACCACCATTAGAAATTGTGAATGTACCACCAGTCATTTCATCAACAGTAATTTGTCCGTCACGAGCACGTAAAGCTAAACGTTTGATTTCAGCTTCTACACCACGGAATGATAATAATTCTGCATTTCTCATTACAGGCACCATTAATCCTTTAGGACCAGAAACCGCTACTGAAATATCACAGAAATCATAAGATATTTTCTCTTGACCATCGATCATTGAGTTAACATCTGGGTATAATTGTAATGCTCTTGTTACTGCTTTTGTAAAAAATGACATGAATCCTAAGCCAACACCATGTTTGTTTTTGAAATCTTCTTTGTACTCTTCACGTAAAGCATAGATTGCACTCATATCAACTTCGTTGAACGTAGTTAACATTGCCGTTTCGTTTTTAGCTGCTACTAAACGCTCTGCTACTTTACGACGCAACATAGATAATTTTGTTCTTTCTGATCCACGAGGTCCTCCTGTTGGTGTCCCCATAGAAGGTACCGCATTAACAGCATCTTCTTTAGTTACTCTTCCGTCTTTACCTGTTCCAACGATATCTGAAGGTTGGATATTTTTCTCCGCTAAAATTTTCTTAGCTGCTGGAGAAGCTGAACCACTTGCGTATGTTTGTGTTGCTGCTGGTGCTGCTTTTGGTTCTTCTTTTTTAGGTGCCTCTTCTTTCTTTACTTCTTTTGCTGGAGCTGCCCCATCTTCTGGTTTAGCTGCACTTGTATCGATTAAACAAACTACTTGTCCCACTGCTACAGCATCACCTTCTTCTGCTTTTAGTGTTATAATCCCACTTGCTTCTGCTGGTAATTCTAAAGTAGCTTTATCAGAATCTACTTCAGCAATTGCTTGATCTTTTTCAACATAATCTCCATCTTGAACTAACCAAGTTGCAATTTCAACTTCGGTAATTGACTCTCCCGGTGAAGGGACTTTCATTTCTAATATCATAACTCTGAGTTGTTTAAATTTTTGTCTCTATTATGAGAAAACGTATTTTTTATACTAAATTAATTAAATAAATCTTTATCAAAAACCATTGCGATAGCATTTGCATGACGTTTTTTAGAACGCTCATAACTTCCTGCTGCTGGTGCACTATATGCTTTAGGTGAAGCTAAACGTAATTTCACTAAATCGAAATTCATTAACATAAAGCTATATGCTCCCATATTCTTTGGTTCTTCTTGAGCCCACACATAATCATTTGCATTAGGGTAACTCTCAATAATTGTCTGAATTTGTTCGGTAGCCAATGGAAACAATTGTTCTAAACGCACAACAGCCACATCGTTTCTTCCTAGTTCTTCTCGCTTCGCAATAATATCGTAATAGAATTTTCCTGTACAGAAAACTAATGTTTTGATTTTCTTTTTGTCTTTTACATTTGGATCGTCAATTACTTCTTGGAAATGGCCATTTGCAAATTCTTCTTTTGTTGAAACCGCTAATGGATGACGTAACAAACTCTTAGGAGAAAACACAATTAATGGTTTTCTAAACTTCGTTTTCATTTGTCTTCTCATCAAGTGGAAGAAATTTGCTGGAGTAGTACAATCAGCCACATACATATTGTGTTTTGCACATAATTGTAAATAACGTTCCATACGCGCTGAAGAATGCTCTGCTCCTTGGTTTTCATAACCATGAGGCAACAACATTACTAAACCATTTTGGTTATTCCATTTGTCTTCACCCGCAGAAATGTATTGATCAATCATGATTTGAGCTCCGTTTGAAAAATCTCCAAATTGTGCTTCCCAAATAGTTAATGTTTTAGGCGATGCTAAAGCATAACCATATTCAAAACCTACTACACCATATTCTGATAAGTGAGAATTATAAATATAAAAGTTTCCTTTTTTATCTTTTATGTCGTTTAAACGAATTACTTCTTCTTCAGAATCTTCAACCTTAACTACTGCATGACGGTGTGAAAACGTTCCACGTTCAACATCTTGACCTGACATACGTACATCGTAACCTTCTGTTAATAATGAACCGTATGCTAATAATTCACCCATTGCCCAGTCTAATTGATTTCTTTCGAAATACATATCTTTTCTGTCAGCAATAAGACGTGAAATTTTATTGATGAATTTTTTATCCGAAGGTAGTTCAGTTATTACTGAAGCTATATTATCTAATTTTTTCTGATCAAAAGTCGTGTCAAATCTTTGTAACATTACATCATCAGAAACTTGTTCAAAGCCTTCCCATTCATTTTGCATAAATGGTGTAATTACAGTTAAATCTTTCTCTCGAGATTTTTCTAAGTTTTCATCAAGCTTAGCTTTGTAAGCATCTTCTAAACCTTTTACATAACCTGCATCGATAATATTCTCAGCAACTAACTTAGCTACATAAATATCTCTAGGGTTTTTATGTTTTGAAATTGCTTTATATAGTTTTGGTTGCGTAAAACGAGGTTCATCACCTTCGTTGTGACCGTACTTTCTGTATCCTAATAAATCAATAAATACATCACCACCAAATTCCATTCTGTAATCCAAAGCAAATAACATGGCATGTACTACTGCTTCTGCATCATCAGCATTAACGTGTAAAACTGGTGATAAAGTTACTTTAGCAATATCTGTACAATATGTAGATGAACGAGCATCTAAATAATTAGTTGTAAAACCAACTTGATTGTTAATTACCAAGTGAATTGTTCCTCCCGTTTTATAAGCATCAAGCTTAGCCATTTGTATGATTTCATATACAATTCCTTGACCAGCCACTGCAGCATCTCCATGAACGGCAATTGGTAAAACTTTTGAAAAATCATCAGGATGATTTCTATCCTGTTTTGCTCTAGCAATACCTTCAATTACTGCACCTACAGTTTCTAAGTGTGATGGATTAGGCGCTAAATTTAAATTAATTTTTCTGCCTGAATCAGTTAATCTATCAGATGTTAATCCTAAGTGATACTTAACATCCCCATCAAAATTCATGTCTTCGTCATAATCTTTTCCATCGAACTCTGAGAATATATTTTGAGTGTTTTTACCAAAAATATTTGCTAAAACATTTAAACGTCCACGGTGAGCCATTCCCATTACAAATTGTTCTACACCTTTTTCTGCAGCTTTTTCAATTAAAGCATCTAAAGCAGGAATTGCAGACTCACACCCTTCTAAAGAAAATCGTTTTTGTCCAACATATTTTGTATGCAAGAATGTTTCAAAAGAAACGGCTTCATTTAATTTTCTTAAAATGTGTTTCTTTTCATCAGCATTAAATTTTGGCTGATTATCATTGATATCTAATCTATTCTTAATCCAGTCTTGAACTTTAGGATCGCGAATATACATGAACTCAACACCAATTGATTGACAATAAACACTTTCTAAATGTTTAATAATTTCTGCCAATGTACTTGGCTTCATATTTACCATTTTAGCAGCATCAAAAACCGTATCTAAATCAGATTGTGATAAACCAAAATTTTCTAAGGCTAATGTTGGAGTATATGTTCTTCTATCACGAACTGGATTTGTTTTTGTAAACAAGTGTCCTCTAGTTCTATAACCTTCAATTAATTTAAGAACATTAAACTCTTTTTGAAGCTTTTCTGTTGCTCCTGAATGAGATACATTACCATCAACAATCATTTGGCCAACTTCATCGCCATTGTAATGTGTTTGTGCAAAGTCAAATCCTTGAAAAAAACTTCTCCAGCTTGGTTCAACACTGTCTGGATTTTGTAGATATTGTTCGTATAAATCGGCAAAAAAAGCCGTATGTGCAGCGTTTAAAAAGGAAAACCTATCCATAGTTGTGTCTAAATGACAAATTTGGTTAAAAAAATATTATGCAAAAGTAAAACATTTGTAATAATCTTCTAAAGAAATTTGTATTTTTATGCTATTAATTTTTCATAAAGGGTTTCATGCAAAAGAATTTCGCAATCAATTTAACATTCTTCCTAGTTTTTGTATTTTTTATTAGCACAAATAATTCAGTTTTTTCTCAAAATCTAAATGAACATAACACAAAATCTAATTTTTGGAATAATGTTCAATTTGGTGGTGGAGTTGGTTTAGGATTTGGAAGTGGTTACACAAATATTATGGTTGCACCTAGTGGAATTTACAATTTTAATGAATATGTATCTGCTGGATTAGGCTTACAATACTCTTTTGTTGAAGATAAAGAATATTATCAATCAAATATTTATGGAGGGAGTATTATTGGTTTATTTAATCCAATCAGAGAAATTCAATTATCAGCTGAATTAGAACAACTTCGTGTGAATACAGATTTTGAAACTACAAACGGAACTATAACTGATAATTTTTGGAATACTGCACTATTCTTAGGTGCTGGATATAGAACAAATAATATTACCTTAGGCCTAAGATACAATGTTTTACACAAAGACAACAGAGGCGTTTACGTTGATGCACTAATGCCCTTTGTTAGAATTTATTTCTAAACCATACCTTTTGCCATTCTCTTTTTAAAATTAAAAAAGTAACTTGCTCAGATAATTCTACTAAATCATCTCCTTTTAAGCTTTTTACTTCATTTTCGGGAACATCTATTATGTATAATAAATTCAAATATTCAGCAAACTTGTGTTGAATTAAAAAATAGATTTTTTCTTGAACGCGATTTTTAAAATCAAAAGGAAAAATACTCGTGGGAACATCTAAAATTTCATTTGCTAATCCAAAATCTTTATTCGTTTGTTCAATTAATTTAAAATATAAATTTTCTTCTTCCGCTTGCGAAATTAAAACATCAATATTAGCAGGTGGATTATACATTACGATTCATTAATTTTTCTCCAAAAATTCTTAATACTTCTTTTTTAGAATCTTCTACATCAAGTTTATTTAATGTTTCGAATGCCTTTTGAGTAAATTCCTTAATTGCATTTTGAGTTTCTTGTGCAGATTTTGTTTCAACAAAAATTTGTTTTACCGATTCTATTTTATCAGTATTATCTGTAGGTTGAATTGAAAACAAATGCAACAATTGTTCTTTTTGTTCATTGTTTCCAAATTCAAGAGCTTTTAAATATAAATATGTTTTTTTATTTTCAATAATGTCGCCACCAACCTGTTTTCCAAATGTTTTTGGGTCTCCAAAAGCATCTAAATAATCATCTTGTAATTGAAAAGCCACTCCTAAATTTAATCCGAAATCATAAATTAAATCCGCATTGTTTTCTGAAGTTTCAGCAACAAATGCTCCCATTTTCATTGCAGCTCCAACTAAAACTGCCGTTTTATATTCAATCATTTTCAAATATTCAGGAATCGTAACATCGTCACGTGTCTCAAAATCGACATCATACTGTTGGCCTTCGCAAACTTCAAGAGCAGTTTTACTAAATAATTTTGCTAATTTTTGAAAAATTTGTGGCTCGTAATTCTCAAAATATTGATACGCTAAAATTAACATAGCGTCCCCAGATAGAATTCCGGTGTTTAAATCCCATTTTTCATGAACGGTTTCTTTACCTCTTCTCAAAGGTGCCTCGTCCATTATATCATCATGAATCAAAGAAAAATTATGAAAAACCTCAACAGCTGTTGCCGCGTTTAAAGCTTTTGAATAATCAGAATTAAAAATTTCAGCAGCCATTAAAGTTAAAACAGGTCGCATCCTTTTACCTCCTAAACTCAATATATATTCTATTGGCTGGTATAAACCTTTAGGTTCTTTATTGATTTCAATCTTACTAAAATGTTGGGCTACTATTTCTTGATATTCTGATAAGGAATGCATTTTTTGAAATTTTAAAAAGACAAATTACGCTAAAAAAACTATCAAATGATAGCTTTTTACTATGAAAATCTCTCTAATGTTAAAAAATTGTAAAAACTTTGGAAACTTTTTTTGTATTAAAAGTTTCCGTTATATTTTTGTGGTCAAATTCAGATTATATGAAAGAGCAAATTTTAGAGAAGGCTACCGAAATGTTCCTTACACTTGGTTTTAAAAGTGTAACTATGGATGACATTGCGGCTGAATTAGGAATTTCGAAGAAAACTATCTATCAACATTATGCTACAAAACCAGAATTGGTTAAAAGTGTAACCTTACATCTTTTTGATACTATTTCATGTGGAATCGATCAAATTTGTGCAGTTGGTAAAAATCCAATTGAAGAGCTTTTTACGATTAAAAATTTTGTTTTAGAACATTTAAAAAACGAAGCCGCTTCCCCTTTTTATCAGTTGAATAAGTACTACCCAAAAATTTACTTAACGCTAAAAAAGAAGCAATTTGGCAAAATGAGTGAATGTGTTTTAGAAAACCTAAAAAGAGGAATTGAAGATGGATTATTTCGAAAAGAAATAAACCCTGAGATTGTTGGCAGATTTTACTTTGCTGGGATGAATAGTTTAAAAGACGAAGAACTTTTTCCAAGAAATCAATTCAACACAATTGAAACACAAGAACATTATTTAGAGTATCATTTAAGAGGAATTTGCACCTCTAAAGGAATAAAAATAGTAGAAAATTTAATAAACAATAACTAATCAATAAATGAAATGCCAATTAGATAATAATAGGCATAACATCTGACCTTTAAAACAAACAAATAATTACAGATGAAATCAATCAAATTAATAGTTGCATTTTTACTCTCAAGTTTATTGTATGCTCAAGAAAATGAAGGTAAATATGCATTCACTTTAGAAGAAGCGATTACACATGCGCTAGAAAACAACTATCAAGCTATAAATGCTTCACGCGGAGTTGATGCCGCTAAAAAAAGAAAATGGGAAACAACTACAATTGGTTTGCCACAAATAAATGCTAATGTAAATTATCAAAACAATTTTGTTTTACAAAAATCTGTTGTTCCTGCGGAATTTTTTGGTGGTAATCCTGGAGAATTTCAAGAAGTTGAATTTGGAACTAAGCATAATATGACGGCGAATGCCACTTTAAGTCAGTTAATTTTTGATGGTTCTTATTTAGTTGGCTTACAATCAGCAAAAGTTTATTTACAAATTTCTGAAAATGCTAAAGAAAAAACAGATATTGAAATTCGTGAAGTAGTAACCAATGCCTATGGAAATGTTTTATTAGCAAACGAAAGCGTTAAGGTATTAGAAAGTAACAAAAAAATATTAGATCAAACATTGTTTGAAACTCAGGAAACATTCAAAAACGGACTTATTGAAGAGGAAAATGTTGAACAACTTCAAATTACATTAAGTCAAATTAATAGTTCGCTTTCTAATGCTAAAAGACGTTCAGAAATTGCTCTAAATATGCTAAAATTGGTATTAGGAATTGATATCGAATACGAATTAACTTTGAAAGATAACTTAGATGAATTAGCTAATAAAAATATAGACTTAGCTACCCTAAGTTCAGAATTTAATGTACAAGAGAATATTGATTATAAAATAAGTCTTAACACACAAGAATCAAATAGACTGTTGTTAAAATTAGAAAAAAGTAAGGCTTTACCAAATCTAGCAGCTAATTTAAACTTTGGTTACAACTCTTTTAGTAATGAATTTAGTTTTTTAGAAAATGATCAAAAATGGTTCAACTACTCTAATTTAGGGGTTGCGTTAAACATCCCTGTTTTTAGCAGTTTAGGCAGAAGTGCAAGAACTCAACAAGCTAAAATTGCTTATGAACAATCTAAGACACAATTAAAAGAAACTGAGCAACAACTTTTACTTGAATACCAAACAGCAAGAAACGATTATGAATTTAGTATTGAACAGTACCAAGTTTCTAAAGACAATCTATTACTTGCAGAAAGAATTGAACGCAAGCAAGGTGTAAAATTTAAAGAAGGTATTTCAAGTAGTTTTGAATATACAGAAGCACAACGCCAGTTGTATGCTACTCAACAAACTTATTTACAATCTATGATTGATGTGATTAACAAAAAAACAGCTTTAGATAAAATTATAAACAAAAAATAACCAATACAAATGAAAAATATATTTACCAGTTTACTTATAGGATTCGTTATTGTTTCGTGTGGAGGAGACAAAAAGAATTCAACAACTTCTGTAATTGAAAAAGGCGATTTGAAACAACTTCGTGAAAAAAGGGCAGAATTAGTTACACAAGCGGATGCTTTATCAAAAGAAATTGAATTAATTGACAATGCGATAGGGAAATTAGACGACAATCATAAATTAGCTCTAATTAGTACGTTTACTGCTAAAGACACAATATTTAATCACTATTTAGAACTTCAAGCAGATGTTCAAACAAAAGAAAACATAGTATTAAATGCAGAGTTTGGTGGAACATTACAACAAGTATATGTAACCGAGGGACAAAAAGTTGCTAAAGGTCAAACATTAGCTAAAATTGATGATGGTGGATTAAGTCAACAATTAGCGCAATTAGAAATTCAAGCTAATTTGGCAAAAACTACATTTGAGCGTCAACAAAATTTATGGAATCAAAAAATTGGTTCTGAAATTCAATATTTGCAAGCTAAATCTAACTATGAAGCACAGACTAAAGCAGTTTCCCAAATGAAAAGTCAATTAGCTAAAACTATTGTTAGAGCTCCATTTTCGGGAACAATTGACAATGTAATTACTGAAAAAGGATCAACGGTTGCTCCTGGAACTCCAATAGTTCGAATTGTGAACTTAGGAAATATGTATTTAGAAGCAGAAGTACCTGAAAAATATACAAAATCGATTACAAAAGGCTCTGATGTAATTGTTGAGTTTCCTATTCTTGGTGAAAGTCTTGAAAGCAAAATTACACAAGCAAGCAGCTACATTAATCCAGGAAACCGTTCATTTAATATTCAAATTCAAGTGCCAAATAAAAACGGACAAATTAAGCCTAATTTAACGGCTAAAATTAAAATTAAAGATTACACAAATCCAAAGGTAACAACTGTTCCTCTTAGTATTATTTCAGAAAATGCTGAAGGAGAGCAATACTTATATGTTGTAGAAAATATTTCTAAAGACAATCTTGCAACAGCTAAAAAAGTAATCGTTAAAACAGGAAAATCTCAAGGAAATTTTGTTGAAATTTTAGAAGGAATTAAAGATGGAGACCAAATTGTAAAAGAAGGAGCAAGAAGTGTTAAAGATGGTCAAAAAGTTTCTATCATTAAATAAATAAAAACATGAACAATAACACATCAGATAAAGAATTTAGACTATCCTCATGGGCAATAGAAAACAAGATGACTATATATGTAATGATGGCCTTGTTTTTCATTTTAGGATTGTCAGCATATTATAATATGCCTCGTGAAGATTTTCCAGAAGTTAAAGAAACTAAAATATATATAAGTACAGTTTATCCAGGAAACACAGCTGAAGATATTGAGCGTTTAATCATTGACCCGCTGGAAGACGAACTTAAAAATGTAAGCAATGTTGTTGAAATTGTTTCAACTTCACAGGAAGATTATGGAATTATTACCGTAGAATTTGATGAAAAAATTTCGGTTGAAGCAGCTAAACAAAAAATTAAAGACGAAGTAGATTCGAAAAAAGCTGGAGAAGATTGGCCTACTTTTAATGGTGCAAAAGTTGAACCTAATGTTTTCGATTTAAACCTTTCGGAAGAAATGCCCATTCTTAACATAAATATTTCTGGAGATTATCCTGTAAATAAATTAAAAGAATTTGGTGAATATTTAGAAGACGAAATTGAAGGTTTAAATGAAATCAAACAAGTAGATATTCGTGGTGCACAAGATCAAGAAGTTGAAGTTGCTGTAGACATCTATAAAATGATGGCATCGAAGGTAAGTTTTGATGATGTAATAAATGCAATTCGTAATGGAAATGTTACCATGTCGGCTGGGAATTTAATTGCAAATGGACAAAGACGTACGATAAGTATTAAAGGTGAAATTGACAAACCTTCTGAATTAGAAAATTTTGTTGTAAAAACACAAAATGGAGCTGTTTATCTTAAAGATATCTCTACGGTTACTTTTAAAGATGTTGATAAAACAACCTATGCAAGAGAATTTGGTAATGAAGTTGTAATGCTAGACGTTAAAAAACGTGCTGGTAAAAACATGATTGAAGCTGCTGAGAAAATCAAAAAAATTGTTGAAGACGCTAAAGAAAATGTATTACCAAGTGACCTAAAAATTACAATTGCAAACGATCAATCTTCAAGAACATTAAACCAAGTTGACGATTTAGTAAACAATATCATCTTCGGTATCATATTAGTGGTTGGGGTATTAATGTTCTTTTTAGGATTTAGAAATGCATTATTCGTAGGTTTTGCGATTCCTATGTCGATGTTCATGTCATTTATGATTATTAATCTTTTTGGCTACACATTAAATACCATGATTTTATTTGGTTTAATCATGGGCTTAGGAATGCTAGTAGATAACGGAATTGTTGTTGTTGAAAACGTCTACAGGTTAATGGATGAAGAAGGAATGTCAAGATTAGAAGCAGCTAAAAAAGGTATTGGTGAAATTGCATTACCTATTATTATATCTACTGCTACTACAGTTGCCGCATTCGTTCCTCTAGGATTATGGCCGGGTGTAATGGGTGAATTTATGAAGTTCTTCCCAATTACTTTGTCCATCGTATTAGGGTCCTCTCTATTCGTTGCAGTATTCTTTAATTCATTAATGGTTTCTCAATTTATGGATGTAAATGAGAAAATATTATCGAGAAAACAATTAATACGTTTATCACTTATATTAGTTCCCTTTGGTGCTTTCATTCTATTAGTAGGTGGTTCGATGAGTGCTCTTGGTTCGTTGATGATTTTTACAGCAATTATGTTTTGGTTGTACAAATATTTCATTAAAGATTTAACCTTATCGTTCCAAAAAAGAATACTTACAAAATGGGAAAATTGGTACGAAAAGAGTTTACGATTTGCACTTTCTGGTAGAAAACCATATTTTATTACAGGATTAATGGGAATACTTTTCCTATTGGTTTTAGGATTATACTTTGGATGGAGCGTAGGAAGTGGAAGAACGAAAGTGGAGTTTTTTCCAGATAATACTCCAAATCAAATTATAGTTTATATTGAATATCCTCAAGGAACTGATATTGCAAAGACAAACGAAATAACATCTTCAATTGAAAAAAGAGTTTATGCTGTTCTAAATCAAAAATTAGAAGGAGAAGATATTATAAATCCTGAAGACAATACAAACTATCTGGTAGAAAGTGCTGTTTCCCAAGTTGGCGAAGGTGCCGGTAATCCACAAACTGATGGTGGTTCTTCTGCTGAAATGCCACATAAAGGTAAGATTACGATATCTATGCGAGAGTATAAATTTAGAAATAGTTTAGACTCTGAAGACCTTCGTAGAAAAGTTCAAGAAACTTTAAAGGATGTTTATCCAGGTGTAATTGTATCTGTAGAAAAAGATGCTGTTGGTCCTCCTGCTGGTTATCCTGTTAACATTGAAATTAAAGGTAATGATTATGATGAATTAATCGTAACTGCCGAAAAGATGAAAGACTTCTTAAACGATAAAAATGTTCCGGGAGTTGATGAATTAAAAGTAGATGTTAACAAATCTAAACCTGCAATGAAAGTGGTGGTTGATCGAGCTAAAGCTGGCGAAATGGGCGTTTCTGCAGGACAAGTTGGCAACCAATTAAGACGTTCAATTTTTGGTGAAAAAGCTGGAATCTATAAAAAAGATGGGGATGATTATGATATTTATGTTCGCTTTAATGAAGATATAAGATATAATCAAAGTGCTTTATTTAACCAAAACATTATCTTTAGAGACATGGCATCAGGGCAACTGAAAGAAATTCCAGTTTCTACTGTTGCATCTCAAAAGAATACCTCTTCATTTAGTGCAATTAAACACCGCGACACTGAAAGAGTTGTTGTTTTATATTCTGCATTAGCACCTGGATATACTGATGCTGGTTCAGTTGTGGCACAAATTCAAGCTGAAATGGCAGGTTTTGATGTTCCTAAAAATATTAAAATTGATTACACTGGTCAAATCGAAGAACAAAACAAACAAATGGGCTTCTTAATGGGGGCTTTAATTTCAGGTTTAGGTTTAATTATGCTCATCTTAATCTTCCAATTCAACTCTATATCTAAACCTTCAATCATTATGATTGCTGTGTTCTTAAGTTTCATTGGTGTATTCTTAGGATTAATGGTAACAGGTTGGCCTTTTGTTATTATGATGACCATGATGGGAATTATCTCACTCGCAGGAATCGTAGTTAACAATGGTGTTGTACTTCTAGATTATACGCAATTATTATTAGATAGAAGAGCGAAAGAATTACAACTTGTAGATGGCGAAACTTTACCGAAAGAAGAAGTGTTTAATGCAATTGTTAAAGGAGGAAAAGCTCGTTTAAGACCAGTACTATTAACCGCTATTACAACTGTTTTAGGTTTAATACCTTTAGCTATAGGTTTAAACATCGATTTCTTTGGTTTATTCTCAGAATTTAATCCTCACTATTATCAAGGTGGAGATAACGTTATATTCTGGGGACCTTTAGCATGGACTGTTATATTCGGTTTAACGTTTGCAACCTTCCTTACTTTAATAGTTGTACCCGTATTATTTTACTTGGTTAGTCTATTAAAGATTTGGATTAAGAACAGAAAGAATAAATAAATACAATTAAAAAAGGCTGTGAAAATTCACAGCCTTTTTTAATAAATATATTTGGTTTAGTTTTTAGCTAAAGCTTCTCTAGACCATTTTTTAACATCTGCCACACGGCTGTCATTAAAATCTACTTCATTTAATGAATTTTCATTCCAGAAAAACCATTTTCCAACTTTTTTCCCGTTTTGATATTCACCTGTTGTTTGTCTAGTTCCGTTTTCATTATATGAAACCCATTTACCATGAAGTTTTCCATCTAAGTAGAATCCTTGTTCTTTTATTTGTCCATTATCATGATAATATGTTGCTTTTACCATTTGGTCAACCACTTCAAACTTTGGCTCAACTTCTTGTGCAAACATCATTCCCGAAGCCAATAAAACCGACATAATTACTAATTTTTTCATATTCTTTCCTTTTAATTGGTTAACAATTGTATAACAAATATAAAAATTATTTTACACTAAACAAACTATTTCTTAACAATTTGGTAACATTGAAAAAATTAACATAAAAAAACCGTTGGATTACCCAACGGTTTCAATGAATAATAACCTTAATTTATTTTAGTAATTTATCAAATGTTTCATAAATATCAGCAGACGAAGGTCTTGGTGCATCAGCATTAACGATTTCACCTTTTGGTCCAATAATAATAAATCTTGGGATTCCATTTATTTGATATCCTTTTACAAAATCAGAATTCCAATCATTATCAGCAAAAAGCTGAACTCCACCTAATTCTTTCTCATCTACAAACTTTTTCCATTTCTCATGGTCTTTGGCTTTATCAACTGAAATACTTACAAAAACAATATTTTTCTTACCATGATAATGTTCTTCTAATTTCTTTAAATGAGGGATTTCCGCTCTACATGGTCCACACCATGTAGCCCATACATCAACGTAAACATATTTACCACTAAAATCTTCTAATTTAGTTTTTCCACCTTTATGATTTTCATAATCAAATGTAGGAGACTTTTGACCGTTTAATTTTCTAACTTTAAGAGATTCGTTATAATAGGCTTGTAATCCCGTCATGCTTTGTTCAAACTGCATTTTATAAGAATCAACAAAACTAGTTTCTAAATCTTTCCCATTAAGTTTTGCTAGAACTGATTCTTTTCTTTTAGCTAAAAGATCAGGAAAGTCTTCTTCAGATGCTTGTAATAAAGTGCTATAATCAAATTTTTCATCGTCTCTAGCCATATCAGCTAAAAAATTATTTTCGTTAGAGCCCTTTCCAGAAAATTGAATAGTTTCATCAAACTCTTTGGCATCCATTGTCATACTTAAGCTATAACCATTCTTTAAGTAAACCTGAGCATACTCAGCACCATCAAATAATTGATAAAAACCTTCAGTTACAGAAAACTCATCTTTAAAGTTTCCGTTTTTGTCGGCAACAATAATTTTAGAAAACCCTCTAGATCTAATAGTTAAAGAATCGCTGTTTCTGTTTTCAATTTTAGCTGTAAAAACTACTTTATCATTATCAAAATAAGTAAACGACAATGCAATTAGCGCAGCAAATAGTAATGTTATTTTTTTCATAAGTTTAGTGTTTGGGTAAAGATACTTTTTTTAATAAAACCACAATAAAATAATTCAGGATTATAGTGATATAAAACGTTAAAATTTGATTTTTGTTGTTATTTTTGCAAAAAAATATTCTGATGTATAGAAGTCATTCATGTGGTGAATTAAAAGCCTCACATATTAATAAAGAAGTTACTTTAGCAGGTTGGGTCCAAAAATCAAGAGATAAAGGATTTATGATTTGGGTTGATCTTAGAGATCGTTATGGTATTACACAATTAATTTTTGACGAACAAAGAACTGCAAAAGAAGTATTTGAAAAAGCAAAAACGCTAGGTCGCGAATTTGTTATTCAAGTAAAAGGAACCGTTATTGAACGTGAGTCGAAAAACAAAAACATTCCTACAGGTGATATTGAAATTTTAGTTTCTGAATTAACAATCTTAAACGAAGCAATGCTTCCTCCTTTTACCATTGAAGATGAAACGGATGGTGGTGAAGATTTACGCATGAAATATCGCTACTTAGATATTCGTAGAAATCCAGTAAAAGAAAAATTATTATTCCGTCATAAAGTAAGCATGGAAGTTCGTAAATACCTTTCTGATCAAGGTTTTTGCGATATTGAAACGCCTTATTTAATTAAATCTACTCCAGAAGGTGCTCGTGATTTCGTCGTACCAAGTAGAATGAATGAAGGTCAGTTTTATGCGTTACCACAATCGCCACAAACTTTCAAACAATTGTTGATGGTAGGTGGAATGGATAAATATTTCCAAATTGTGAAATGTTTCCGTGATGAAGATTTACGTGCTGACCGTCAACCAGAATTTACGCAAATTGACTGTGAAATGGCATTTGTGGAACAAGAAGACATTTTAAATATGTTTGAAGGTTTAACGCGTCATTTACTAAAAGAAATAAAAGGTGTAGACGTAGAAAAATTCCCAAGAATTACTTACGACTACGCAATGAAAACTTACGGAAACGACAAACCAGACATTCGTTTTGGAATGAAGTTTGGCGAATTAAACGAAGTTGCCCAACATAAAGATTTTGGCGTTTTCAATTCTGCTGAATTAGTTGTTGGTATTGCCGTTCCGGGATGTGCTTCATTTACCAGAAAAGAAATCGATGCTTTAATTGACTGGGTAAAACGTCCACAAGTTGGTGCAAGCGGAATGGTTTATTGTAAATATGAATTAGACGGAAGCTTAAAATCTTCAGTAGATAAATTCTACGACCAAGAAGATTTGAAAAAATGGGCTGAAGTTACGGGTGCACAACCAGGTGATTTAATCTTAGTATTATCTGGAAATGCAGATAAAACGAGAACGCAATTATCAGCATTACGTATGGAATTAGGAAATCGTTTAGGTTTACGTAAGTCAGACGAATTTGCGCCATTATGGGTTGTAGATTTCCCTCTTTTAGAATGGGATGAAGAAAGCGGACGTTATCATGCAATGCATCATCCATTTACATCGCCAAAACCGGAAGATATTCATTTAATAGATACAAAACCTGGAGCAATTAGAGCCAATGCTTATGATATGGTTTTAAATGGAAATGAAATTGGTGGAGGTTCAATTCGTATTCACGATAAAGGATTACAAGCTAAAATGTTCGACTTATTAGGCTTTACAAAAGAAGAAGCAGAAAATCAATTTGGATTCTTAATGAATGCTTTCCAATATGGTGCGCCACCTCACGGAGGTTTAGCTTTTGGTTTAGATAGATTAGTTGCAATTTTAGGCGGACAAGAAACCATTCGTGATTTTATTGCTTTCCCTAAAAACAATAGCGGTAGAGATGTTATGATTGACGCTCCTTCTGTTATTGACAACAAACAATTAGAAGAATTACATATTCAATTAAATATAAAAGCATAATTTTAAGGGTTCATTTAGAACCCTTTTTATTTCTTAAAAAAATGAAATACGTATTACAACTATTACTAATTATCTTTTTAATATTAGCCGGTTATGGCTTTTATTTAAATAGTCAAATTCCAAAATCTGGTGATAAATGGATAGGTTTTAGTGTTTTATTAATTGCTTTTGGAATTATGCCCCTTTTTATTGCAAGCCGCTATAAGAAGAGTAAAATGGGTGAATTTCTTAAAAATCAAGGTAATAAATCAACAGAAAATTCTGAAAATCAGTAATTTTTTTGCTTTAAAAGTTGGTTACATCATTAATAAGACTATCTTTGAACATTATTAATATTTTTTTATTACAAAATGCGAACAGGCAAAGTTAAATTCTTCAATGAAGAAAAAGGTTACGGTTTTATTACTGATGATGAAACTGGAAAAGACATTTTCGTACACGTTACAGGTTTAAGAGTTGAGAAATTAGAGCAAGGAGAAGCTGTAAGTTACGAAGAAGAAGACGGAAAAAAAGGTAAAGTAGCTGCTCAAGTAGTAGTTATCGAAGACTAATATAGATTACGATTATTATTTTTTGATTACCTAGAGTAAAAAAATCCCGAGCAGTGCTCGGGATTTTTGTTTTATAACCATTTCTTTTCTCTTTCCGTAGCATCTAGGATATCAACTCCAAGTGCTAGTTTAAAATGGTTTGCTACTTCAAAAGCATCTTTTTTAGTATCTGTTTTGTAAAAAGTGATATGCTTATTTTTATTGTAAAATAAATTTACATGAATGATATCATACGACTGAGTAGTTTCGGCAGTAACCACTCTAACCGTTTGGCTTTCTTTTGTTTTAAAAACAGAAACATATTCGAAATCCGGTATTGGATTCCATTTACCTATCTTAATTCCAAACAATGAATGAATAGTTCTATAAGTCTTACTAGACAGATCAATTTCAGAACCTTCAGCAACGTTAAGTCCAAGTCCAATAACTACAAATATTAAAGCCATTAAGCTTCCTGTAAGTACTAACATAACGATTCCTAAAAAAGCAAAGCTAAAACCAAAAAATCTTTTTACTAATGAGATTGGTTTTTGATAATTAATAATATTCATTTCCTTGATTTATATTAATAAAAAAAGAGATTACAAAATTGCAATCTCTTTTCAAATTTAAACTTTTAAAACTTACTAAAAAAAGTATTTTAACCCAAATAGTACATTTCCTTTTGGCATCGGTATCATTCCTGCTTCTACATATTCTTCATCAAAAATATTATTCGCATACATAGAAAGTTCAATTGCTTTTATTCTGTAACTAATATTGGTATCATAAACATTGTAGCTAATTCCCGAAGTACGTTCTACATAGCGATAAGCAAAAGTTGTGTTAAACCCTTTAAAGAAATTAAATTGTAAACTACTCGTAAACTGATGCTTCATTGAGTTAATTGAATATTGTGAAAAATTTGCATCACTCTCTTTTACATCATTATCTAAATACGCGTAACCCAACTGAATTTTTTGCTGTAAATTATTTAATGAAAATAAATAATCCATTTGCGTTTCGTATCCTTTTGTGTTTACACTTTGAATATTTTGTGCTTGCCAAGCATCAGTAGTATTTTCACGAACATAATCAATTAGGTTGTCTGCATCTCGATTAAAAACTGCAACCGACATGTTGAACTTCTTACTCAAATATTTTAATCCAACCTCTTGCGAAAAAGCTTCTTCAGTATTCAAATCGGTATTACTAATTGTCGTTGGCGAAGTATAGTATAAATTTGTATAGGTTGGTACTCTATAAGACGTTCCAATGTTTCCGTAAGCTCTAAATTTATCAGAAATTTTAACACCTAAATCTAAACCTGGAAAAACTTGGTTATCGAAATCTGAAAAATATGATGCTGAAACTCCTGGTGTAACATCTAAAATATTGTTGAAAAACTGAAAACGATGTTCTAAAAACAAACTTGCAATTTCTCTTTGATTATCACCTAATCGGTTACTACCAATGTAATATTTAGAAAACTCTACACCAAAACCTGTAATTCCTATTTTTGATTGATACGATCCGTTTAATTCGGCAGCAACTTTATTTGTGATGTGCATATTTCTGTAAGCCGATGGATTGCTTCTAATATATAAATATAAATCTTGGTTTCTTCTCCAATACACTTTTGGTTTCCAAGTAAAATTGCCTTTTTTGATAGTAGTCGAAAAACCAATTAAACTTGCCTGAGTTTCTTCATATTGTTCTGTTGCCGAAGCAATTCCATAAAATCCATTTGCTCCAAATTTTCTTTCACTAAGTGTAGCAATGAAATCGATTGGCAACTTATCTTTATTAAACTGACTTTTTACAAATACATTCGTATTATCAAAATCTGTATTGTGACGATATCCTTCAGAGAAATTTTTGCCCACATGAACTAAATGGCTTGATTTCCCCATGTTGATTGTTCCAGTTGCTTCGCCTAAAAATTGATGAAAAGAACCTCCTTGTACCTTAGCAACTAATGAATTATCTGGTGCGTCTTTAGTAACAATATTGATGGCTCCACTATATGCATTTTGACCAAAAATACGAGCAGCTGGACCTTTAATAACTTCAATTCTTTTGATAACTTCAATAGGTAATTGTAAATTCATGGTATGATGTCCCGTTTGCGCATCATCTACCTTAATCCCATCTATTAATAATAAGGTTTGATCAAAACTTCCACCTCTTATGTATAAATCCGATTGCATTCCGTTAACACCTTGACGACGCACATCAATTCCAGCAATTTGTTGTAAAGCGTCGGCTACATTTGTCACTCCTAATTTTTTTATATCTTCAGCAGTAACAATTTGAATGGTTCTTGAATTTTCTTTAAATGGTAAATCAATTCGAGAAGATGTCACTACAACTTCTTTCAAAGTATCCATTTTTTGAATATCTTCCTGTGCATTTCCTTTTAAAACCGCGAAAACAAGCGGTAATAAAACACCAATTTTTCTCATTTGTATAAAATTATTTCTTTAAAACGGTGCAAAAGTCGTAACTTTCCGGACTACTAAAATAGTCCAGTTTGAAAAATATAGATAGTCCGGTTGTTGCTGTTTTAAAAAAAATCATTCAGTTTGAAAAGACAGCTGAGAATCCTGTATTTATTCAGATTTCCCAACAAATTATAAATGCAATTCAACGCGGAATTTTATTAAAAGGAGCTGCATTACCTGGAACACGAATTTTAAGTCAGGCTTTACATATTCATCGCAATACTGTAGTCGCAGTTTATGAAGAATTAGCCTCGCAAGGTTGGGTTGAAATTATTCCAAATAAAGGCACTTATGTTTTAATTCCAGAACTTAAAACTGCATCAATTAAAGCAATTCATGAAAGTAAAAATACAGATAATGAATATGCAAAAACAACTGGATTTACCTTTCAAACTTCTTTTCACTTAGCTTCAACAGATGAACACAACAATGCAAGTTTAAGTATTAATGATGGTCAACCCGATTTAAGATTGCATCCTATACATCAGTTTTCAAAATGGTATAGTGCTTCCATGAAAAGGAAAAATTTAATTACTAAATGGAACAAAACAACTTCATATTCAAACTTTGAAGTACAATTAGCCAATTATCTTAACGCTACTCGTGGGTTTAAAATAAATCCGAACAATATTATGAACACACGTAGTACCGAAATGAGTCTGTATATTATTTCACAATTATTATTAAAAAAAGATGATCTCGTTTTGGTGGGTGATTTGAGTAATTATGCCTCCAACATGATTTTTCAGGAAGTTGGGGCAAAAATTAAAACCATTAAAACAGATGATTTTGGCTTGAACATAGAACAAATTAAAAACCTTTGTAAAAAAGAAAAAATACGAAGTATTTATGTTTGTTCTAACAGACATTATCCAACAACAAATTCCTTAAGCCCTGAAAGAAGATTACAATTGTTAGAATTGGCTAACCAATACAAATTTGCAATTATTGAAGACGATTTCGATTATGACTTTCAATTTGAAGGAACGGCTAAACTTCCTTTAGCATGTTCTGATATTAACGGCCAAGTTATTTATTTAGGAAAATTAGGACAATCACTTTTTCCAAGTTTTCAAACAGGTTTCGTAGTAGCGCCAGAAAATTTAATTCTTGAAGCTAAAAACTATTTACAAATTCTAGACAAACAAGGAGACTTAATTCAAGAACAAATGTTATCGGAATTAATTTATGAAGGCGAAATTCATCGATTGATTAAAAAGAATATTCTGATTTACGAAAAACGCTTGAAATTTTTATGCCAACTTTTAAATCTACATTTTAAAGACACTATCACTTATAAAAAACCGAATGGTGGACTTGCTATTTGGTTAGAATTTACTCAAAAAATCTCTTTAATAAAACTTGCTGAAGAAGCTTTAAAACTCGATTTACATTTACCAAAAAAGATCTTGTACCAAGATAAAAATGTTTGCGCAATTCGATTTGGTTATGGACAACTAAACGAAGAAGAGTTAGAAGTTGCAATTCAAAAATTGAAGGAAGCTTACGCTAAAGCTTTAAAATAAAAAAGTCCTGCAATTTACAGGACTTTTAGTTTTAACTTTTAAATATTATCTAAAAAGTAATTTTTTAGTTAATTCTTGTTCATTTACAAGTTTAATCTTGACTATTAATGCTTGGTTATTTGAATGTAAACCTGAAATTTGCATTTCTTTCTGATTTACATTGTTACTTTGATAAATTTTTCTTCCTAATAAATCAAATACTAAAACTTCTTTGATAAATTCTTTAGGTGAATTTATAGTTACAACTTCATTATTAACAAAAACTAAAACCGAATTTTCATCAACAAAGTCATCATTAGCTAATAAAGAATTCTTGTAAACTATTTCAAATCGCTCATTAAAAACACCATCTTGAGATGTAAATACATAAGGGCTTACCTTTAAATCATGAATCATATTTATTAACTTATCATTGATAAATATATCTTGATTATCAAACAAACCTTCTTGATTATCGATCGAAATACTATAAGTTCCTGCTGTAACAGCTTTTAATCCTAGAGGAACGGTATCATCATCAGTAAATGGTAGTGGTCTTCCTTGGATTACATGTTCACTATCTTCAACTATGTTGTATAATGTAGTTTTTGATTGATCTAACATTTTTCCATCAATTCCGTGATCAAATCCAACAGTAGCATTATCTACATAAGCAATTAGGATTTGATTATATGGTGTATTGTCTTTGCTTAAATTCAACCACAATCTGTCTTTTTCTAAAGTTGTATTAGCATTTTTAAAGAATTGTGTACTTACTGATGCATTTCTTCTTTGCGTGTTATTAAACTCGGCAA
This sequence comes from Flavobacterium okayamense, assembly GCF_019702945.1. Lineage (NCBI taxonomy): Bacteria > Pseudomonadati > Bacteroidota > Flavobacteriia > Flavobacteriales > Flavobacteriaceae > Flavobacterium > Flavobacterium okayamense. The sequence continues at coordinate 946,494 of NZ_AP024749.1, read as the reverse complement.
CTGTTGTTGCATTTGTTTGAATATAAAACCCTTGGCCTGTTTGAATTGTTCCATTAGGAACCTTTGCGCTTGCAAAAGCCGCAACACCACCTGCTCCTGCTGTATAAGAAGCAAAGTTGTTTTGCGGATAAGAACCACCACTAGCAGGAGTTGTGTTCGTCCAAAAATATAAGGTTCCAATACTAGTATTATCCTCTAAAAATGTATTTGCATCAATTGGAGAAGCATAAGGATTTCCTAAGACATTTATCCCTGTACCAATATTTTGATTTATAATTCCATTATAAGGAACACCACTAAATTGGCCATTAAATACAGTTGGACCTGTATAAGTGTTATCGGCACGAATCATATAACCTTTTCCACTAACAAAATTAGTAGTTGGGTCTACTGACTGATAAGCTGTAGGTGTAGTTGTACCAGTATATAAATACTCATAAAAACGTGTAGCTACAGTATTAGGAGAAAATGCTTGCAATTGTTGACCCGAAACTGGCGATGACCAAGCTGTATAATCCAATCTATTCATCACTGAAGCATCTCTTTTTACTATTATATTTCCAGTATTAATACCCGCATCATTTATTTGACGTAATGCAGCATTGTTTTCAATGGTTAATAAAGATCCATTATCAATAGTAATATCTCCATCTACAATTAAAGTATGTCCTGAATTGAATGTTACTTGAGCGTTATTGGTTATGGTAACTGAACATGCTTCTAAATTAGAAGCTGAATTATAATTACCAGTAAAAATTGCCCCTTTAGTTGCCGAAGCTACCCCATTTGACCAAGAAGAACCATTCCATGTCGTTGTAGTTGAACATTTTGGTACAAATTTCAAGTCATCTATTGCAATATCAGAAGTGAAACTTGTTCCTGTTATCCCTCTAATTCGTATTTTAATTGTTTCGCCTTGATATGCATAAAGTGAAGTTGAAGAAACAAACCACTGGTTTCCTTGGTCTCCAGATATTGCTGGGATAAAATCTTCATTCCATATACCGTTTACAAAAACATCTACATGTAGGCTTCCCATTGCTGCTCCAAACATATGATAAGCAAACTCAAAATCATATTGTTGGTCTAACAATATACATTGGCTTTCTAAAATAGCTATTTGTCCATTACAAGCTGAAGTTTCCAAGTATAAATAATTTCCGCCAGAAACTCCTGGATTGTAATCTAACGAAGGTCCTGTATTAGCAGAAGGTGTTCCATTTTCGTCTACCCTCCAATCAATATTGTCTTCTGAACCATTTGTTAAGTTTGACCATAAACCTCCTAACCCACAAACTGTCGTCCCACAATCAGAACCTGTACCACATAAAGCATATGATTCTAAATTATCATTAAACGCAGTTGCTATACTTCCTCCACTTACTTGAATGTAAGAAGGGTTTGTTTTAATATCATTTCCAAAACTATTCGTAGCTGTTAATGCTATAGTATAACTTCCAGGTGAAGTAAATTGAACTTGAGGGTTTTGAGAAGTTGAATTTGTACTATTTACATAAACAAATGTTGCTGGTGTAATTGACCAAGACCAAGACGTAGGTGAAAAATCAGAATTGTCATACAAAGTGAATGTATTACCAACACAACCGCTTGTTGTATTTGCATAAAAACATGCATTTGGCGCTAGGTTTCCTGGATCTTTTAAATCTCCTTTCCATAAACCTTGACCGTATGTACTTGCATAAATAGTACTTCTACATTCTAAATTATTATAATGAATTTCTAATTCTGTTATTTCAACATTAGGAAGACCTGTACTATAAAGTGACCAATCAGACATAGTGTTATCTCTATAGTAAACGCCAACGTCCATACCAACATACATCGCATCAATAGAACTATCTTTATCTATAACAATAGTATTTAAAGAAATATTAGGAAGTGTTCCTGCAATATTTGTCCAACTCACTCCACTATTTGTCGATTCATAAATATCATTCCCTAGTGCAATAAATAAATGTGTTGGATCCGTTGGGTCTATTTCAATATCCTTTGGAGTAGATGCAACTGGTAAATTAGCATTTAAATTTGTCCATGTTGGAGAAGCCGCTAAAGCATTTGTAGTACTATAAAATTTATTTGTTCCATTTCTAGACACATACATTACATTACTATTTGATGGTGCAATGGCTAAATCTACAATAGTACTAGTGCCTCCAAAACTTGAAATTGAAGTCCAAGTTGATCCCGTTCTTACTGCTGTATTTTTCCAAATGTTAGCAAATCCAGCGAACATTGTATTTGCATTATTAGGGTCTAATTTATAGGGTGTAACCCACGGGCCATTTTCTGTAATTCCTCCAGCAATAGCAGCAAAAGTTGTTCCGCCGTTTGTAGATCTTCTTATATCACCGTAATATAATGCACCATACATATAATTTTCATCGGTTGGATCAATAATACATTCCATTCCATCACCTCCAATCTCAGTTATAAACTCAGAACCCCTACTAATAGTTGTTCCATTGTCTTGATGACCATTTATAACCAAGTCAGTGACTGTTTGCGAAACTCCTATTTTATAAGTTTGAGCAATTGCTAAACCGCTACTTAACTCATCCCAAGTTGAGCCTTCATTAGAAGAAACATGAATTCCACCATCATTACCACTAAAAATTTCATTTGTATGAGGAGAAAATTCTAAGGCATGTTGATCAGCATGAACAGGAGCAACACCTCCACTTCCTACCCAGTGTGCGACACAAGTCATAGTAGTTCCTCCATCGACTGATTTCCAAATATTTACACCTCCTGTATAAATAACATTAGCATTTGTTGGATCAGCAGCAATTACTAAATCATACCAAGCTTGACTTCCTGCACCTCCAGTAACATCATATCCTAAAACATTTGGAGTTGAAGTTCTTGTTGTAAAACTTAGTCCACTATTTGTAGAACGATAAATACCCATTAAACCAGAACCGTTTCCAGCAATCATATACACATAACTAGGCTGATTTGGTGTTACTGCTATTGCAATTCGCTGAGAACCAGTAGGCACCCCTGTTGTTACTTGTGTAAAAGTTAAGCCCCCATTTGTAGAGACATCAAAACTAGTACCAGATGCGTATATTGTATTAGGATCTCCTGGTTTAAATGCTATATCTTTCATTGATGAACTTGTTGCAGTAAATGCCCAATTTAAACCTCCATCTGTACTTCGATATATTCTACTCCCACTTGTTGAAGCAATCAAAATATTTGGGTCAGATGGATTCATCAATATTTCATATACCGTTCTATTACCCATACCTGAATTCTGCGGAGACCAAGTCAATCCTCCATCAACACTTCTCCAGACACCATAACCAGGTGCATCTCCAGCATCTCTATCTCCAGTACCAATATAGATGATATCAGGATTTGAGGGATTAATTACAATACTAGAAACACCTAACCTTGTTAGTCCATTTGAATATTCTGTCCAAGTCAATCCATTATTATTAGATTTCCAAAGACCTCCAGACGGAGCTCCTACATAAATTACATTAGAATCAGTTGGATGAAATGCAATACAATTTAATCTACCATTTCCATTTGGTTGTCCAGTACCATTAGTAGGAAGAGGTATTGGTCCTAATTGTTCCCAGTTACCTGTTCCAGAAGCATATCTAAAATTGGAATGTGAATTTATGTAATTTTCCATTTCGTTTAAAACATGTCCTTCAGGTGGGAAATTACCATTTACATCAACTCTGCCTTGCCAATAGTAACGCCATCTTTCAAATTGTTTGATACCTAAACCCTTAGGTATTGTTTTAGAATTTAAAAGTTTTGAATTTTTATAGTTTTCAAAATCGTTTTCAATTGTAAAGAAATTTTCATTTCTATCAGACATCTTTTTTTGCCAAATATTTTGAGCATTACCTAAAAATGCAAAAATGAAAATTAAAGTAAAATGTAGAATTTTTTTCATACCTAACTGAAATAAAGTTAATTGTATTTCAAAAATAAAAAAGTCCTGTTAATAAAACAGGACTTTTTAATATAAATGTGTAAATTTTAATTTAATCAGCTAAAACAATAACTTTGTTGTCTTGCATTTCTATAGTACCAGAAGTAATTGGCAACCAATAATTTTGCTCATTAACTTTATTAAATTTAGAAGCAAATTCCTTCTGAATTTTAATATTTTGGGCATTAATTTTCACATTCCCTTTAGTTAATAAAGAAACGATTGGCGCGTGATTATTTAACATCTGGAATTCACCATTAACTCCGGGAACTGCTACAGAAGTAACTTCTCCTTTAAATAATGTTGCTTCGGGTGATACTATTTCTAAAATCATTTTTTTTTATTTAAGCTTTAGGCTAAAACTATATTATGCTTCAGCTAACATTTTCTCTCCAGCTTCGATAGCTTCTTCGATAGTTCCTTTAAGGTTGAAAGCAGCTTCTGGTAAGTGATCTAATTCACCGTCCATAATCATATTGAAACCTTTGATAGTATCTTTAATATCTACTAATACACCTGGAATACCTGTAAACTGTTCCGCTACGTGGAAAGGTTGAGATAAGAAACGTTGAACACGACGTGCTCTTGATACAGCTAATTTATCTTCTTCAGACAACTCTTCCATACCTAAGATCGCAATAATATCTTGTAATTCTTTATAACGTTGTAAAATCTCTTTTACTCTTTGTGCACAAGCATAGTGCTCTTTTCCTAAAATTTCTGGAGTTAAAATACGAGAAGTAGAATCTAATGGATCTACAGCTGGATAAATACCTAACTCAGCAATTTTACGAGATAATACTGTTGTAGCATCTAAGTGCGCGAAAGTTGTAGCTGGCGCTGGATCCGTTAAGTCATCCGCAGGCACATATACCGCTTGTACTGAAGTAATAGACCCTTTCTTTGTTGAAGTAATACGCTCTTGCATTGCACCCATCTCAGTTGCTAATGTAGGTTGGTAACCTACCGCAGATGGCATACGTCCTAATAACGCTGAAACCTCAGAACCTGCTTGTGTAAAACGGAAGATATTATCAACGAAGAATAATACATCTTTACCTTGATCTTCACCTGCACCATCACGGAAATATTCTGCAATAGTTAAACCAGATAAAGCAACACGTGCACGAGCTCCTGGTGGCTCATTCATCTGACCAAAAACGAAAGTAGCTTTAGAATCTTTCATTCCGTTTTTGTCAACTTTAGTTAAATCCCATCCACCATTTTCCATAGAGTGCATGAAATCTTCACCATATTTAATAATACCTGATTCTAACATCTCTCTTAAAAGGTCATTTCCTTCACGAGTTCTCTCACCTACCCCTGCGAATACTGATAAACCTCCGTGACCTTTTGCAATATTGTTAATCAACTCCTGAATTAATACTGTTTTACCAACACCAGCACCACCGAATAAACCAATTTTACCTCCTTTTGCATAAGGCTCAATTAAATCGATTACTTTAATACCTGTGAATAAAACTTCAGTTGAAGTTGATAAATCTTCAAATTTTGGTGCCGCTCTGTGGATTGGCAAACCGTTTTCACCTTGTTTAGGTAAGTCACCTAGACCATCGATAGCATCACCAATTACATTGAATAAACGACCAAAAACCTCTTGACCAATCGGCATTTGAATAGCAGAACCTGTAGCTAATACTTCAGTTCCTCTAGACAAACCATCGGTAGAGTCCATAGAGATTGTACGAACAGTATCTTCACCAATGTGTGATTGAACCTCTAATACTAATTTAGTTCCGTCTGCTTTAGTGATTTCTAATGAATCATAAATTTTTGGAAGCTCGGCATTTGTTGTGTCAAACACTACGTCTACAACCGGTCCGATAATTTTTGCAACTTTTCCTGTGAATTTAGACATTGCTTATGTATTTATTTAATAGCTATTTACGTGATGAAAAACATCTCGGTTTTTCAGAGTGCAAAGATAGTTTTTTTAAAAACAATTTTGCAATATATTTTTTGAATTTTTTATAATAAAAAAGCGAAATTTTAAAATTTCGCTTTATATTTCTTATTCAACTGTAACAGATTTTGCTAGATTTCTTGGTTGATCTACATTACAACTACGCATAACTGCAATATGATATGACAGCAACTGCAAAGGTATTGTTGTTAATAATGGAGTAAGTGCTTCATTAGCTTCAGGTATTTCAATAACGTGGTCTGCTAACTCTTTTACCTGCACATCGCCTTTGGTTACAACTGCTATTATTTTTCCACTTCTAGATTTGATCTCTTGAATATTTGAAACCACTTTATCGTAATGCCCTTTATTAGGAGCAATAACTATAACTGGCATTTGCTCATCGATTAAAGCAATTGGCCCGTGTTTCATTTCTGCTGCCGGATAACCTTCTGCGTGTATATACGAAATCTCTTTAAGCTTTAAAGCTCCTTCTAGAGCAACTGGAAAATTATAACCTCTTCCTAAGTACAAACAATTTGTTGCTCCTTTGTAAATTGAAGCAATTTCTTTTGCAATCTGGTCTGTTTTTAAGGCTTCTTCTACCTTTTCAGGAATCATTTCTAACTCTAAAAGGTAACGCTGATATTCCGAGTGGTTCATTGTCCCTTTTGCTTTTGCCAATCGAAGTGCTAATAAAGTTAAAATTGTAATTTGAGTTGTAAATGCTTTTGTTGAAGCCACACCAATTTCAGGACCAGCATGTGTATAAGCTCCAGCATGAGTTTCACGAGAAATCGAGGAACCAACTACATTACATACTCCAAATACAAAGGCACCATTTTCCTTTGCAAGTTTGATTGCCGCTAATGTATCAGCAGTTTCGCCAGACTGAGAAATTGCAATAACTACATCATCTTTATTGATAATTGGATTTCTATATCTAAATTCTGAGGCATACTCAACCTCAACAGGAATTCTTGAAAATTCTTCAATTATATATTCTGCAACTAATCCTGCATGCCATGAAGTTCCACAAGCAACAATTAAAATTCTTTTTGCATTTGTAAACTTCTCAATATTATCCTCAATACCTGCCATTTGGATAATACCTTTATTTGCTAACAAACGACCTCTATAGGTATCTTTAATTGCGTTAGGTTGTTCGAAAATTTCCTTTAACATGAAATGCTCGTAACCCCCTTTTTCAATTTGCTCTAAATTCATTTGCAACTCTTGAACATAAGGGTCAACAAGTGTATCATCTTTAATTTTACGAACCTTCATTGGCTTATGTAATCGAACAATAGCCATTTCTTCATCTTCCAAATAAATAGCGTTGGAAGTATATTCTATAAATGGTGAAGCGTCAGACGCAATAAAAAACTCATCCTCTCCGATTCCTATAGCTAATGGCGAACCTAAACGAGCTACAATTATTTCATTTGGTTTCTCTTTGTCAAAAACAGCTATTGCATAAGCTCCAACCACTTGGTTTAATGCAATTTGAACAGCTTTTCCTAACCCAACATTTTCTTTCTTCTTAACGTCTTCAATTAGATTAATTAAAACTTCAGTATCTGTATCTGACTTAAAAGTATAACCTCTATTTATTAATTCTTTCTTAATTGGCTCATAATTCTCAATAATTCCATTATGAATAATAACCAAATTACCAGAATTTGAATAATGAGGGTGAGAGTTAACATCATTTGGTACTCCATGTGTAGCCCAACGTGTATGACCCATACCTATATTACCGTTCTTTGTGTTTTCAACATCAGCCTTAGCTTCTAAATCAGAAACCTTTCCTTTAGTCTTAGAAAGTTTCAAATCAGAACCATCATATAGCACAATTCCTGCACTATCATACCCTCTATATTCTAAACGCTTAAGACCTTTAATAATTAAAGGATAAGCTTCTCTATGTCCAATATATCCAACAATGCCACACATAATAAAAGAAAATTAATAGCTTTCAGTATAATAAATTTCTAATTTCATTTTTTTATCTTCATCACCTGGCACTGGATTACTTCCAAAAAGCACAGTCCCGGTAGGATTCATTACATTTGCCACGGGAACAAATTCATTAAAAACTGAATTAGGTCCAGGAAATAACTCAATTGAATTTAACAAATAAGCATTTGTAGATAAATTTATTGATTCTGTAACACAAACACCTAATCTAACGTTTTGATTTAAATCTTCATCTTCATTATTAATAATTCTGTTGATATATTCTGTAAGACGAATTGTGTACTTAATTCCCTTTTTATCACCAGAATCTTCTCTAACAATAAATCCTCCAAAGGCACTTTTATTATTTTTAGGGTTTGATGATGTTGTTGGATCAGCATAATAATCAACAATAGGAGCATTATTAGTAGCATCAAACAAATATATGCGTTCAGGTTCAACCTGACCAGAACCACTCATTGCCGTTTGATCTATGTAAAAAGTTAATTTAGCATCGTTTATTAACCATTTTTTGATTCTTAACTGATCTAATTTATCTGGCACTCCATTACTGCCAGAAACTAAATCACCATTTTCATCAACAGACTCAACATCCAAATCACCAAATAAATCTATGTATACTATGGAACCTTGACCTCCTTTTAAATATAATTTAGAATCACCATTTACAGATGTTTCAGAATTATTTGTTTCCATATTAACCAATTCAGTTGCATATGCTGGCGATGGGTTATATTCAAACAAGTTTATTGAATTACACTTATTTGGACCTGATGCTGTGTAACCCATTCTTAAAGTTAACTCTCTTCTTGATTTTTCAGGATTTGGTTCTTCTGTCGTTGGCTCTACAAAAGATGATTTAAAAATTATTTTAATTTCAGCTTTTGAAAAATCTAGCATTGCCATTGATCCAACACCTGGAGAGTTTTCAGTAATTTTAAAATATAGTCCTTTAAAATGATTCTTGAAGGTATTATTATTAAATAAAATACTTGTAGAATTACTTCCTAAATTTAACTGATTAGCTGGGTCCAAAATTTTTGTTTGAAAAAAACTATTTTTCAAATCTAACCATAATCCGGGTTGCTTTCTAACTTCAACTACTCGTAACGATTCATCTGTTTGGTTTGCTAATACATTACCATCTTCATCAACAAAAAGACCATTACCATCAGTTTTATAAATTCTTATCTCATCATCACTAATAAAAAATTGAGAGTTTTGAGATGTGTTTACACTGTTATTTAACAGCTCTGAACCTTTGTAAGTTTCCACTTCTGTTTGGTCATTAAAATACTTTTGACTCTCTTCGTAATTCTCCGTTGGGTCGTAATCAATTAAAGTAAATCCGTTTTCATAAACCTCCAAATTAAAATTTACATTCTCGTCAAAATTGTAAACCGAATCTAAAACAAATGTTCTATTTCCATCAGCATCTGTTATCGTTTCAGCTGCATCAACAAAATAAGGAACATAAAGATAAACAGAATCAATTTCAGGATTGTATCCAATAGCTGCGCCTTCATTTGTTAATTCTATTTGAGAAACAAAACTAGCCTTTGTAACACCAAAAAAAGGATCATTATAAATACCTATAGCATTAACAGGTAAATTATTAGATTGAACTGAACCAGTACTTTTAGAATATGCTTTTAAATCTTCAACCAAATATTTTTGAAAATTATAGTTTCCTCCATTTACCAAATCAGATCCAACCGTATTGTAATCTTTATCACATGACACTATTAATGCAAAAATTGCAAAAACAAGAAATAAACTCTTTTTCATATTTTATAAAACTTCTTCTTTAATAAAGTTTGTGTATAACTCTTGAACACTATCTTTTGAGGCGAAAGGTAAGAAAGGTTTTTCTGAAGATTCTATATATTTTGTTAAAGTTGGATTTAGGTTTTCAGAACCAATTACAACCGCATCAGAATGATCTATTGTTAGCTTCATTAAATTTTCAAATGTTGGTTCAGAAACTTTCGAAGCAACTTCATCACCAATATTATCAAAATTCAATTTTGATTGTAATTTTTCATCTAAGTTACCTTCGAAACCTAGATTATAAACTGAAGTTATAATTTTTGTATCAGCAAAAATACCTTCATCTTTATAATAATGCTTTAAGTAAACCGGCAATAAAGCAGCCATCCATCCATGTACATGAATTACATCTGGCACCCAATTTAATTTCTTAACTGTTTCTACAACACCTTTTGCAAAGAAAATTGCTCTCTCATCATTATCTGTAAACAAATTTCCGTCTTCATCAGAAAAAGTAGCCTTTCTTTTAAAGTATTCATCATTATCAATAAAATAAACTTGTATTCTTTCTTTAGGAATAGACGCTACCTTAATGATAAGTGGCATATCCATATCATTTACAACCAAATTCATTCCCGATAAGCGAATTACCTCGTGCAACTGATGTCTTCTTTCATTAATATTCCCATAGCGAGGCATAAAAATTCTAATTTGCCCGCCCATATCATTTATCATTTTTGGGAATTCATACGATTGAATTGAAACTTCGTTTTCAGCTAAATAAGGTACAACTTCAGATGATACATACAATATCCTCTTATCTTCCATACTATTTTGTTTATCGGTTTATATCTAAAAAACATGCAAAAATACAAAATTTTTATGGATTTTTCTACTAAAGTGGTAAGTTTGCCAACTAAACAATTTTCTAAATGTTGGTTTTTACCGAAAAGGTCAATTTACAAAAACACCTAGAGTCTTTTCATAAGACAAATAAATCTGTAGGATTCGTTCCTACGATGGGAGCCCTTCATGAAGGTCATTTATCTTTACTTGAACAGTCCTTAATAGATAACGAAATAACTGTTATTAGTATTTTTGTAAATCCAACTCAGTTTAACAATTCTGAAGACTTAAAAAAATACCCTCGAACTTTAGATAACGATGTTAAAAAAATAGAATCTTTAAGTAAAGAAATAATCGTTTTTAGCCCCTCAGTAGATGAGATTTATCAAGGAAAGACAATTTCATTAAGCTTCAATTTTGATGGCCTTGAAAATCAAATGGAAGGCAAGCATAGGCCAGGACATTTTGATGGTGTAGGTACAATAGTAAAGATGCTCTTCGAGATTGTTAAACCAAACAAAGCTTATTTTGGTCAAAAAGATTTTCAACAACTTCAAATTGTAAAAAAACTTGTTTCAAAATACAAGATTCCAGTTGAAATTATTGGTTGCCCTATACATAGAGAAAGTAACGGACTTGCAATGAGTTCAAGAAACCAAAGACTCTCAGAAAAAGCAAAAAACGATGCTTCTTTGATTTACAAAACCTTGAAAAAATCAAAAGAAATCTTCAAAACAAAGTCAGCTAATGAGACCATTAAATTTGTAGAACGTGAATTTTCAAAACATCCTGATTTCGAACTAGAGTATTTTGAAATTGCCGATGAAAAAACACTTCTTACATGCAAGCGTAAAAGTAAATCGAAAAAATATAGAGCTTTTATCGCTGTTTTTGTTGAAGGAATTCGTTTAATAGACAACTTAAGCTTATAATCGGCATAAATTTTGGTAAAAAGTAAATCAGAAAAAATTTAACTTCATTTAATTATTAAAATAATTAACTTTGCACAATGCATATTCAAGTAGTAAAATCAAAACTTCACCGAGTTACCGTAACAGGGGCTGATTTAAATTACATTGGCAGTATTACCATTGACGAAGCTTTAATGGAAGCAGCCAATATTATTGAAGGTGAAAAAGTTCAAATCGTTAACATTAATAACGGCGAGCGTTTAGAAACTTACGCTATTAAAGGCCCGAGAGAAACTGGAGAAATTACCTTAAATGGTCCAGCAGCTAGAAAAGTTCATCGTGGCGACATTATCATTATTATTTCTTATGCTTCAATGGATTTTGAGGAAGCTAAAAAATTTAAACCAACTTTAGTTTTTCCAAACGAGAAAGATAACTCTTTAACTTAATTGAATAAAAAATTAAAAAATACTTTAAGTATAGCGCTCCCAATTTTATTGGGAGTTTTTTTAATTATATACACTTACAACTCTTTCACTGGTGAGCAACTAGATAAAATGAAGAGTTATTTTGTTAACGCCAACTATTTCTTTGTTGGCCTTTCAGGAATATTAGCTTTTTTAGGCTATATTTTAAGAGCTTACCGCTGGCGTTATACTCTTGAATATATTGGACACCCTTCTGATTTTAAATTTAACCTAACAGTCATTAGCATTGCTTATTTTTTAAATTTAACCATTCCAAGGTCTGGAGAAATTTCTAGAGCCGCAATTCTCACTCAATATAAAGAAGTGCCATTTGACAAAGGTTTTGGAACCATTATAGCCGAAAGAATTGTAGATTTTATAATTCTTATTCTTTTCATTTTAACAGCAGTAATCTTAGAGTTTTCTACTCTAAAAAGTTTTCTTTTAGAATACATTCCAGTAAAAACATTAATAATTATAGCAGTATTAGGTTTGTTTTCGGGTATTTTAGGTCTTTATCTCTTATTGTATTCTAAAATTCCATTTATTTTGAAAATAAAAGAGAAAATTTCAGGTCTTTCTCAAGGCATATTAAGTGTTTTTAAAATGCCAAATAAAACTCCATTTTTAATTCAAACGATTTTAATTTGGTTTACATATATTTTGATGTTCTATTCCGTTATTTATGCCTTGGACGAGACTAGAATAATTTCATTTGGAGCTGTTATAGTAGCATTTGTAATAGGCAGCTTAACTATCGCATTCACTAATGGAGGTTTTGGTTTTTTTCCGGTTTTAATTGCAAAAATATTACTCCTTTATAACATACCCGAAGAAGCAGGAAATGCATTTGGCTGGATTGTTTGGACATCTCAACTTATTGTTACAATTTTCTTTGGAGGTTTAGCCTTTTTAATTCTTCCAACCTTTACTAAAAAATCAAATTAATTAGTATATTGCTGTTCTAAATTTAATTACCTAAAATTATGAGATCAGCGTTACTTTTATTATTAACTTTTGTTACTAACATGGTTTTTTCTCAAACATTTGAAGAAACCATAGATTCTAAAAAACTTGGTGGTTCTAGAAATTTTTCAGTTACACTACCTCCATACTATGAGCAAAATGTAGACAAAAAGTACCCTACTCTTTTAATCTTAGATGGCGAATATCTTTCTGCTCCATTCAATGGAATATTAAAATATGGTAACTACTGGGATGATTTACCTGAGATGATTGTCATTTCAGTTTATCAGAATTATGGCGAACAACGCTTTAAAGACAGCGAATTTGACGAAGCGGGACTACCTTCTGGTTCTGGCGCAGCGTTTTTTGAATTTTTAGGCATGGAACTTTTGCCTTATGTGGAAGGAAAATATCGCACACAACCTTTTCGAGTAATTGCTGGTCACGATACAACAGCTGGTTTTTTAAACTTCTATTTGTACAAAGACAATCCTGTATTTAACGGCTATATATCACTAGCTCCTGAAATGGCTCCTGAAATGGAAAAGAGAGTTGCAGAGCGTTTAGCAACAATTCAAAAACCGGTAATGTATTATCAAGCAAGTGGTCAAGGTGACTTGCCAGAGTTAAGAGATAAAACAGCTGCTTTAGACCAAAACATCAAAGCCATTGGAAATAAAAATTTTAGATACCAATATGATGATTTCCCTGGAGCGTCTCATTATTCATTGGTTGCTCAAGCAATCCCTCATGCTTTATATTTCATTTTTGATGGTTACCAACCGATATCTATGGTAGAATTTCAAGATAAAATCGTTAAACTAGATAGCGGTTACACGCAATATTTAATTGATAAATATGAGAATTTAGAGAAAAACATGGGATTAAAAGTTACTCCACGTTTAACAGACTTTAAAGCAATTGAAGCTGCAATTGTAAAAAATAAAGCCTATCCTGAATTACAAGATTTATCAAAATATGCTGAAAAACAATATCCAAAGACTACTTTAAGTGTTTATCATCAAGCATTGTATTACGAAAAAATGGGCGAATACAAAAAAGCTATCAAAACATATAATAGTGCATTTACACGCGAAGCCATTCGCGAATTATCAAAAGATTATATGTTAAATCGTGCAGAAAGACTTAAAAACAAAAAAGACGAGTCTATTACTGAAGAATATTCAGATCCTGAAGTACAATATGATGAAAACGGAAATGTAATTGAGCCTACTTCTGAAGAAGGTGAGAAAAAAGAAGATGAAGAATAAAAATGTCTAAAATAAAAACTTCCTTTTTTTGTCAAAATTGTGGCACATCCTATTCTAAATGGCAAGGACAATGTTACACTTGCAAAGAATGGAATACTATTGCTGAAGAAATTATTCAAAAAGAAGAAAAAGTAGCTTGGAAGAATTCTGAAAAAGAAACTTCTAAAGCAGCTAAACCTTTGCGCATAAAAGAAATAGATTCTTCTCAAGAAATCAGACTTAATACTACCGATAATGAATTAAATCGTGTTCTTGGAGGTGGATTGGTTCCTGGTTCGTTAACACTTTTAGGTGGCGAACCTGGTATTGGAAAAAGTACGCTTTTACTTCAAATTTCTTTAAAATTACCTTACAAAACATTATATGTTTCGGGTGAAGAAAGCATGAAGCAAATTAAAATGCGTGCCGAACGCATTATTCCAAATAGTGAAAATTGCTACATTCTAACCGAAACCAAAACACAAAACATTTTCAGACAAATTTCTGAAATGCAACCTGAAATTGTCATTATTGATTCGATTCAAACGTTACATACTGATTACATTGAGTCGTCAGCCGGAAGCATCTCTCAAATTAGAGAATGTACTGCCGAATTAATCAAGTTTGCGAAAGAAACTAATACTCCAGTTATCTTAATTGGGCATATTACAAAAGATGGAACTATAGCAGGACCAAAAATTCTAGAACACATGGTCGATACTGTTCTTCAGTTTGAAGGAGATAGAAATCATGTATACAGAATTTTACGTTCACTCAAAAATCGTTTCGGCTCAACTGCCGAATTAGGAATTTACGAGATGCTTGGTAACGGATTACGAGAAGTTGAAAATCCGTCAGAAATACTAATTTCTCATAAAGAAGAAGAACTTTCAGGAACTGCGATAGCTTGTACATTAGAAGGTATGCGACCTCTCATGATAGAAATTCAAGCGTTAGTTAGTTCTGCCGTTTACGGAACACCTCAACGAAGCACAACAGGCTATAATGCGAAACGATTAAACATGATTTTAGCCGTTTTAGAAAAACGCGCTGGTTTCCGTTTAGGCACAAAAGATGTTTTCCTAAATGTTACCGGCGGAATTTCAGTTGACGATACAGCAATAGATTTAGCAGTTGTTGCTGCTATTTTATCTTCAAATGAAGACATTGCCATTGAAGAAGGCTTTTGTTTTGCTGGAGAGGTTGGCTTATCAGGAGAAATTCGTCCTGTAAATAGAATTGACCAACGCATTCAAGAAGCTGAAAAATTAGGCTTCACCACAATTTTGGTTTCTAAACACAATAAAATTTCACTTAAAAACACTAAAATTAAAGTCGTTTTGGTTTCTAAAATTGAAGACGTAGTTTCTGAATTATTTGGATAATGAAAACAATTAAAATTTTACATATCGACAATAATCATCCTATTCTTTGGAATCAATTAGACAAACTAGGCTTTCAAAATGAAGCAGATTTTAAATCTTCTAAAGAAGAAATTGAAGCCAAAATTGAAAACTACAATGGTATTGTCATTCGTAGTCGATTTAAGATTGATAGAACTTTTATTGACAAAGCAAAAAACTTAGAGTTTATTGCGCGTGTTGGCGCTGGTTTAGAAAGTATTGATTGTGATTATGCTCTTTCAAAAAACATTCATTTAATTGCTGCTCCTGAAGGCAATCGAAATGCAGTTGGGGAACATGCGCTTGGCATGTTATTGTCGCTTTTTAACAACCTCAATAAAGCCGATAAAGAGGTAAAAAAAGGAATTTGGCAACGTGAGGCAAATCGTGGGTATGAGTTAGACGGAAAAACCGTTGGAATTATTGGTTATGGAAATATGGGTAAAGCATTTGCAAAAAAACTTCGTGGTTTTGATGTCGAAGTTTTATGTTATGATATTTTACCAAATGTGGGTGATGAAAATGCTAAACAAGTTTCACTTTCAGAACTTCAACTAAAGGCAGATGTTTTAAGTCTTCATGTTCCATGGACAACTGAAACCGATAAAATGATAAATTCAGAATTTATCAATCAGTTTGAAAAACCCTTTTGGTTATTAAACTTAGCTCGCGGAAAATGTGTGGTAACAAAAGATTTAGTCTCAGCATTGAAAAATAAAAAAATAGTAGGCGCCGGATTAGATGTTTTAGAATATGAAAAACTTTCTTTTGAAAATTTATTTGACGAACATTCAAAGAATGAAGATTTTGAATATCTTCGTAATTGTGATCATGTAATTTTAACACCGCACATTGGTGGTTGGACATTTGAAAGTCATAAAAAATTAGCACAAACTATAGTTGACAAAATTAAAGTCTTATATAATTTATGAGTTCAAACAATCCAAAAAGAGTGACAGGCATTGGTGGTTTTTTCTTTAAAAGTAAAAACCCGGAAGAAACAAGAAACTGGTACAACAAACATTTAGGATTAAACACCGATAACTATGGCGCATCTTTTTGGTGGAAAGATAACGAAGGAAAAGATTGTATGACACAGTGGAGTCCATTTCAAGAGGATACAAAATATTTTCAGCCTTCTGAAAAAGAGTTTATGCAGAACTTTCGTGTCGAGAATTTAGAATGGCTATTAGATGAACTAAAAAAAGAGGGGGTAACAATTGTTGGCAATATGGAGACTTATGATTATGGTAAGTTTGCATGGATTTTAGATCCAGAAGGAAATAAAATTGAACTTTGGGAACCTATAGATGAACCTTTAAAATAATTAATACTAATCAATTAACTAAATAAACATGGAAACAAATCAAACAAATGAGACTTGGAATCAACCAAAACAAGAAAATAAAAAAATTGTTGCTGGAATTTGTGCTATTTTAATTGGCGGAATCGGTGTGCACAAATTTATTTTGGGATATTCTAAAGAAGGAATCATTCAAATTATCTTATCTGTTGTAAGTTGTGGTTTATTAGGTATTATTCCTTTCATTGAAGGAATTATTTACCTAACAAAATCTGATGAAGATTTTTACAACACTTACCAAGTAGGAAAAAGACCTTGGTTTTAATAAATAAAAAAGGATAATCAATATTGATTATCCTTTTTCTTTTCTTTCTAACTCAGCTTGGAATTCTTCCATAACTGGCTTCACAGTACTTTCTGGCAAGTCGGCAATTTTAATGTACATTAATCCATCTACAGAATTGTTAAACAATGGATCTACATTAAAGGCAACAACTCTTGCATTTTGCTTGATATACTTTTTAATTAAAACAGGTAAACGTAAATTACCTGGTTCAACTTCATCGATGATCTTGTCAAACTTATTTAAATCGGCTTCAGCTTCATTAAAAACAAAATCCTTATCGGCATCTTTCAATTTAACCTTATATTCTTTCTTGGGATGAACATATTGCGCTATGTAAGGATCGTAATAATGAGATTTCATAAACTCAATCATCAACGATTTTGAAAAATCTGAAAACTGATTGCTGATACTCACACCACCAATTAAATACTTATGCTCTGGATAACGTAAAGTAGTATGTACAATCCCTTTCCAAAGTAAAAATAAAGGCATCGGTTTTTGTTGATAATCACTAGTAATAAATGCTCTACCCATTTCGATAGATTTACTCATCATATCGTATAATTCAGGCTCAAAACGGAAAAGTTCATGCAAGTAAAAACCGTCTATTCCATGCTGTGCATAAATTTCATTTCCTAATCCCATTCGGTAAGCTCCCGCAATTTGCTGCGCTTCTTCATCCCACAAAAACATATGATGATAATACTTATCGTATTGATCTAAATCTATAGATTCGTTTGTTCCTTCACCAACTTCTCTAAAGGTAATTTCACGTAATCGTCCAATTTCATGAAGTATATTAGGAATTTTATCAGCTGTAACTAAGAAAACTTCATAATTTTTACTTTGCAATAATCTAAAATCACCTTCTCTTACTTGATTAATTTCTTGTAGAATTTGATCGTGATTTGCTGGCTTTGCAATTTGTTTTGGTTGTTTACTAACCTTTAATGAAGGGGCGGTAATTAGTTTTTGCTCTTTTTCAAAAGCATTAGCTAACATATATGTTTTTCTTCTTAAAAACTCACCGTAATCTTTGGTGTCTTTGTATTCGGCTTGTTCAGCAGTTGATATTGGTTTACCAATTCTAACTTTAATTACTCTATGCTTCTGAGTCAATAACTCACTTGGTAATTTTGCTGTTCTAAGCGTATCATTTAATTTCGATAAGAAATAAAACAACTTGCTGTTTTTTGCATGAAAATAAATTGGTACAACAGGAACATTAGCCTTTTTAATAACTTTTATTGCTCCTTCTTCCCATTCTTTATCAACAACAAGTTTTCCGTCTTTATAAGTGGAAACTTCTCCAGCTGGAAACATTCCTAAGGGTTTCCCATCTGCAAGATGTCGCAATGTCTCCTTTAATCCTACTACACTCGATTTAGCATCCTTATGATTTTCAAAAGGATTAACCGGCATAATATAAGGTTTCATGGGTTCAATTCGATGCAAAAGAAAGTTAGCAATAATTTTAAAATCAGGCTCTTTTTCAAGCATCAATTTTAAAAGTAAAATACCGTCAATTCCTCCAAGAGGATGGTTAGAAATGGTAATATACGGACCTTCTTTTGGAATTCTTTTTAAGTCTTCTTCAGGAATTTCAAACTTAATTTGAAACTCATCTAATATAGCATTTAAAAATTCTAATTCTCCTAAATGCTTGTTCCTATTGTAAATTTTATTGAGTGTCGATATTTTAAGAATCTTCATCAGTAACCATCCTGAAAAAGTTCCTAAAAAGCCGTACTTATCTGTATTAATAGCTTTTGCTACCTCTTTGGCCGTAACTAACCCCATTTACAATTTTTTTGAGCGAAAAACAAAGATAACAATATTTATGAAAAACAATTTTATTTTATTCGTTATTGACATGTAAATCCTATTAAAAACCCTTTACAATATTGAATTTGAATTGTTTAAAAAAATAGTTTTTTACACTTACTTTTTAAATTCCTTTTTCTTATTTTTGAACGAATTCAAAGCCACAATAATGAAAATTATATCGTACAATGTAAACGGAATTCGCGCTGCAATTTCTAAAGGATTTTTAGATTGGTTACAGCAAGCAAATCCAGATATTATTTGTCTACAAGAAATAAAAGCCACTGAAGATCAAATTCCTAAAATGGAAATTGAAGCTGCTGGATATCCTTACCAATACTATTTCTCTGCTGAAAAAAAAGGATATAGTGGCGTTGCAATACTTTCGAAAACAGAACCTAAAAATGTTGTTTTTGGAACTGGAATTGATTACATGGACAAAGAAGGACGAAATCTTCGTGCCGATTTTGAAAATGTTTCTGTGATGAGTTTATACTTGCCTTCGGGCACAAATATCGACAGACTTGACCATAAGTTTCAATATATGGATGATTTTCAAAAGTATATTGATGCTTTGAAAAAAGAAGTTCCAAACTTAGTCATTTGTGGTGATTACAATATTTGCCATGAAGCAATAGACATTCACGATCCAATTCGCAATGCTAAAGTTTCTGGATTTTTACCTGAAGAAAGAGCTTGGCTCGATGGTTTTATGAAAAGCGGATTCATCGATACTTTTCGTTTTTTAAATAAAGAACCTCACAATTACAGTTGGTGGAGTTATCGTGCTAATGCTCGTAACAACAATAAAGGTTGGAGAATCGATTATTGTTTAGCTGCTGAACCTTTAAAAGATAAAATTAGCCGCGCTTTTATTTTACCCGAAGCCAAACATTCCGACCATTGTCCGGTTGTTTTAGAATTACTTTAATATTAAAAATTTAAATTATGATAAGAAAAGTTGCCCTTGCCATGGTAGTTTTAGGATTAACTACTTCATGTGTTTCTAAAAAAATCTACCAAGATTTAGAAAGCAAATATGCCGATTTGAAAAAAGAGCGCAATGCTTTAGCTGATGAAAATGAAGATTTAACGTTTCAAAAAAACAACTTAGAATTAGAAAAAAACAATCTTCAAACAGAATTAGATAAAACTAAAGCCGAAAGAGATAAACTTGCTAATGATTATGCAGCGACTAAGAAAAGTCTTGACAATTTAAAATCTTCTTACGCGGCACTTGAAAAAAACAGTAATGATGCTCTAGAAAGCAACATGAAGAAAAACCGTGAATTGTTAGCAGAATTAGAAGCGAAACAAAAAGCTTTAAATGCTGAACAAGAGCGTTTGAATAAATTAAAAACAGATTTAGAGGCTTCTTCAACTCGTTTAGCAGAATTAGAAAAAATGATGGCTGACAAAGAAGCAGCTATGAACAAATTAAAAGAATCTTTATCAAAAGCGTTAAATGCATTTGAAGGTAAAGGTTTAACAGTAGAAAATCGTAACGGTAAAGTTTACGTTTCTATGGAGAACAAATTATTATTCGAATCGGGAAGTTGGACAGTTGGTGCCGAAGGTAAAAAAGCAGTTAAAGCTCTAGGAAACGTATTGGCTGAAAATCCTGAAATCTCCGTTTTAATTGAAGGACATACTGATAATGACAAAATTGTAGGCACAATTGGTGGTGGAGTTGAAAACAACTGGGATTTATCTACAAAACGTGCAACTGCAATTGTAAATATCTTATCGGAAAACAAAGGAATTGATAAGAAGAATTTAACGGCTGCAGGTCGTAGTGAGTTTGCTCCGTTAGCTGGAAATGAAACTGCTGAAGGAAAAGCTAAAAACAGAAGAATTGAAATTATCTTAACACCTAAATTAGACGAGATTACAAAGCTAATGAGCGAAATGTAATTTTTCTTTTTTTGATAATACAAACGCTACCCATTCGGTAGCGTTTTTTGTATATTTGAATAAAATCCATCCATGAAAAAATTAGTATTTCTATTCGCAATAATTCTTGCAAGTTGTTCGTCAACAAAAGATTTAACTTCAGAAAAAAACAGCATTAATTTATTATTAGACAATTGGCACAAAGCGGCGGCCGAAGCTAATTTTGACAACTATTTTAATGCCATGGCGGAAGAATCTATTTTCATTGGAACCGATGCAACTGAGAATTGGAATAAAGCTGAATTTATAGCATTTGCAAAACCCTATTTTGATAAAGGCAGCGCTTGGAATTTTATAGCATTAGAACGTAATATTTACTTTTCTAAAGATTATAAAACCGCTTGGTTTGACGAATTGTTAAATACACAAATGAAAATTTGTAGAGGAAGTGGTGTTATACAAAAAATTAACAACAAGTGGAAAATTAAACATTATGTATTATCAATGACAATTCCTAACGATAATACAAATGAAGTGATAAAAATAAAAGCGCCTATAGAAGACGCTTTGATTGATAAGTTGAAATAAAAACTCTAGTTATAATCTTCAATTTTAATTTTGGCAAAATCTAAAATTAATTCTACAACTTCAATAAAACTTTTCAAAGTAGTTTCTTTTTGACTCTTATGAACTCCCCAAAGTTTTAAATTAATTGTGTTATAAAAAAAAGTACCAAACTCAATTTCTGTATGTGTACCATCTAAACCTGTCTCAAAATTTTCGATAATCTCAGAAATTTTTAATCTATTTAATGCTTCTACAATTTTCTTAAAATCTTCCTCATTTAAAGTTTTTCTTCTACTAATCTTTGTCATTCCATCATAATTCACAATATCCATGTGGTATTTTACTTTTCGGCTTGAAAAGTCTTCATTTATTGTAACATCCACATCACTAAATACAATATTAGAAATTTTATAACTAAATCTGATGTAGTTAATTTTATGATTTGATTGTGAAAATGAATAAAAAAAACTGAAAAATAAAATAAGAAAAGTTGATACTTTTAAGTTTGAAATTTTAAACATAGTTTAAAAATTAAATTAACTATAAATATACTCCTTCAAATTCTTGAACATTTCAACCGTCATATTTTCTAAATCGTAATCGTTTTTCCAACCCCAATCTTCTCTTGCCGACGAATCATCTATACTTGCTGGCCAACTATCCGCAATTTTCTGGCGGAAATCTGGGTCATAATCTATGGTAAAACTTGGATAATGCTTTTTAATTTCTTCAGCCACTTCTTTTGGTGTAAAACTCATCGCTGATAAATTGTATGAAGAACGAATTTTAATCTGCTCTGCTGGCGCTTGCATAATACTTATCGTTGCTTTAATAGCATCGTCCATATACATCATGGGTAACGCCGAATTTTCAGATAAGAAACTTGTAAACTTACCATCGGTAATTGCTTTGTGGTAAATATCAACCGCATAATCTGTAGTTCCGCCGCCTGGTTCAGTACTCCAACTAATTAAACCTGGATAACGAATACTTCTTACATCAACTCCGTATTGTTTGTTGTAATATTCGCACCATCTTTCTCCTGCTTGCTTCGAAATTCCGTAAACGGTTGAAGGCTCCATAACGGTATATTGTGGTGTATTTTCTCTTGGTGTTGTTGGACCAAAAACAGCAATACTTGAAGGCCAAAATATCTTTTGAATTTTTCCGTCTTTTGCTAAATTCAAAACATGAAACAACGAATTCATATTCAAATCCCAAGCAAATGCAGGATTCTTTTCAGCAGTTGCCGAAAGTAAAGCCGCCATTAAATATACATCGGTAATTTGATATTGCTCCACTAAGTTTTGAATTTGGTTAAAATCTAATGCATTTACAACTTCAAAAATTCCATTATTTACGACATCATTTTCTAGTTTACGTATATCTGAAGCAATTACATTTTCAACACCGTAGGTTTCGCGAAGTTTAGCAGTAAGCTCAGTGCCTATTTGACCACAAGCACCAATAATTAATATTTTGGTTTGCATTTTTAGTTAGTTAAGTTTGCCTTTACAAATATACTTATTTTTAGAAGCGATTTTTGAGAATCTAATAAAATTTAATGCTGTTTTAAGCTTCTATTTGTGAATTTTTTAACCTAAAGATTTATACTTTTGCGGTATATTTACATTTTAAAATTACTATCACAGTAAAACATGAAATTCATTTACAGTATTCTATTCGTTTTGGTTTTAGCCGCTTGTAATAATTTCTCCGATTTGGATGCCGATTCGGAAAAAACAAAGGCTAGAAACGAACAAGTTTTCAAAACTATTTCTAAAGAATGGAATTTTGTGTTTCCAAAGGCGCGCCCTGAAATTGAAAACACTCTAAAGAACTGGGAAAATTGGAATCAATTTCAAAAAGAATTGGAACAAAAACCAAAAACGTCGCTCTTAGCATTTCAAATGAAAATTAAGAATGTTGCCCAAAGAGCCGATAGCTTACATGTAACAGTACCTGAAAAATATAACAATCCGCAAGTAAGAAGCCGTTTAATCACATTAGACACACAATTGAATTCTTTAAATACATATATGCATTTACAAGTGATTCCTGAAAAAAAGGTAACATCACTTATTAAAACAATTAATGAAGAAATAAAAAGTGTATACATTCAAATCGAAGAAATTCATATTAAAGAGGCAATACCTACAGAAATTGGCGAAGAAGAAATGATTCGTGCTTTAGATACTACACGTATGGCAAGTTCTTCTTTTTTTGAAGAAAATCTTGAAAAAATAGATTCTACTGGACAACAAAACAATAATACGGAACGTAAAAAAACTCCTTTTAAAAGAAAGTAGCTTTGAGTAAAACCGATATTTTAAATTCCTATATACAAAATCCAAAAATCAATCTAATTGCTGATGCTTTTACTTCGCGTAAAAAAATCGCAGTGAATGGTTTAACGGGTTCCTCTCTATCATTTGTTACAACTGCTTTGTTCAAACAAAGTGAATTGCCGTTTTTATTGTTGTTCAATGATAAAGAAGAAGCTGCTTATTATTTAAACGATTTAGAATTATTAGTAAACAAAGACGATGTTCTTTTCTATCCGGGTTCGTATCGCCGACCTTATCAAATTGAAGAAACTGATAATGCGAATGTTTTGCTTCGTGCGGAAGTTTTAAACCGAATTAATTCACGTAAAAAACCCGCTATTATTGTTTCATATGCCGAAGCGGTTTTTGAAAAAGTGGTAACGCGAAAAGAACTTGAAAAAAACACGTTGAAAATATCGGTTAACGATAATTTATCCATTGACTTTATCAACGAAACTTTATTTGAATACAATTTTAAACGTGTCGATTTTGTAACCGAACCAGGAGAATTCTCGGTTCGAGGTGGAATTATCGATGTGTTTTCGTTTTCTAATGACAATCCGTATCGAATTGAATTTTTTGGTGACGAAGTCGATAGTATTCGAACGTTTGATGTAGAAACCCAACTATCGGTTGAAAAACTAAAGAAAATCAATATCATTCCAAATGTTGAGAATAAATTATTGGAAGAAAACCGAGAAAGCTTCTTAGAATACATCAACGAGAAAACAGTTTTATTGATTCAGAATACCGATTTTCTTGGGCAACAATTAGATAAATTATTTGGCAAAGCCAATGAAGCTTTCGAAAAATTATCGGCTGATATCAAACACAGTCAACCTGAAGAATTATTTGTAAATCAAAAGTCGTTTTTAAAGAAAGCTTTAGATTTTACAGTGATTGAATTGGATAAAAATCCTGTTTTTGAAACCGAAAAGAAATTCGAGTTTCATACACAACCACAACCTTCATTTAACAAACAATTTGATTTGTTATTGAACAACTTGAGTGAAAATCACTTTAACGGATTTACCAAT
Source organism: Flavobacterium okayamense (assembly GCF_019702945.1). NCBI lineage: Bacteria > Pseudomonadati > Bacteroidota > Flavobacteriia > Flavobacteriales > Flavobacteriaceae > Flavobacterium > Flavobacterium okayamense. The sequence goes on along the minus strand of NZ_AP024749.1, from coordinate 921,707 downwards.
TATTTATGTTGTTCCAATGAAAATCAAGTGAATCGTTTTCATGATATATTTGAAAGTATTGATGAAGAGCAACATGAAAGCATTCGTAAACAATATAAAACCATCGTTTTACCTTTATACCAAGGTTTTATAGACGATGAAAACCGCATCGTTTGTTATACTGATCATCAAATTTTTGAACGCTATCATAAGTTCAATATCAAGAATGGTTATTCTAAAAAGCAAACCATTACGTTAAAAGAATTGACTTCACTTTCTGTTGGCGATTATGTAACGCATATCGATCACGGAATTGGGAAATTTGGTGGTTTACAAAAAATAGATGTCGAAGGCAAAAAACAAGAAGCCATTAAATTAGTGTATGCCGATAATGACATTGTGTATGTAAGTATCCACTCGCTTCACAAGATTTCAAAATACAACGGAAAAGATGGCACTCCGCCTAAGATTTACAAATTAGGAAGTAGTGCTTGGAAAACCTTAAAACAAAAAACCAAAGCACGTGTTAAACATATTGCTTTCAATTTGATTCAGCTGTATGCAAAACGAAGATTAGACAAAGGTTTTCAATATGCGCCCGATAGCTATTTACAAAAAGAATTAGAGAGTTCATTTATTTATGAAGATACTCCTGATCAAATTACGGCTACAGCTGATGTAAAAGCCGACATGGAAAGCGAAAGACCAATGGATCGCTTGGTTTGTGGCGATGTTGGTTTTGGGAAAACAGAAGTCGCGATTCGTGCGGCATTTAAAGCGGTTGATAATGGCAAACAAGTCGCTATTTTAGTTCCCACTACTATTTTGGCGTACCAACACTATCGTACGTTTTCGGAACGTTTAAAAGATATGCCGGTTACGGTGAATTACTTAAACCGATTTAGAACTGCAAAACAAAAATCGGAAACTTTAAAAGCATTAGAAGAAGGTAAAGTTGATATTATCATTGGAACGCATCAATTGGTAAATAAAAATGTACAGTTCAAGAATTTAGGTTTACTGATTATTGATGAAGAACAGAAATTTGGCGTAAACGTAAAAGATAAATTAAAAACGATTGCAACCAATGTTGATACGTTAACTTTAACGGCAACTCCAATTCCGAGAACACTTCAGTTTTCTTTAATGGCGGCTCGAGATTTATCGGTGATTACCACGCCACCGCCAAACAGATATCCAATCGAAACGCAAGTGGTTCGTTTTCATGAAGAGATTATTCGCGATGCGATTTCGTATGAAATTCAACGTGGCGGACAAGTTTATTTCATCAACAACCGAATTGAAAACATTAAGGAGGTTGCGGGAATGATTCAGCGATTGGTTCCTGGAGCAAAAGTAGGCATAGGTCACGGACAAATGGATGGGAAAAAGTTAGAAGAATTAATGCTAGCTTTCATGGAAGGCGAATTTGATGTTTTAGTGGCAACAACTATTGTAGAAAGTGGTTTAGATGTACCTAATGCAAATACGATTTTCATAAACAATGCGAATAATTTCGGACTTTCCGATTTGCACCAAATGCGAGGTCGTGTTGGCCGAAGCAATAAAAAAGCATTTTGTTATTTCATTACGCCACCGTATTCGATGATGACGAGTGAAGCACAAAAACGTATTACGGCTCTGGAACAATTTAGCGAATTAGGAAGTGGTTTTAACATTGCGATGAAAGATTTAGAAATTCGTGGTGCTGGCGATTTATTAGGTGGCGAACAAAGTGGATTTATTAATGAAATTGGTTTTGAAACCTACCAAAAAATCATGAATGAAGCCATAGATGAATTGAAAGAAAATGAATTTAAAGATTTGTATGCCGAAGAAAACGATATTGAAACCAAAGAATTTGTAAAAGAAATACAAATTGATTCTGATTTTGAGTTGTTGTTTCCTGATGAATACATTAACAATATTACCGAACGTTTAAATCTTTATAACGAGTTAAGTAACATTAAAACGGAAGAAGAATTAGAACGTTTTGAACAAAAACTAGTTGACCGTTTTGGACCTTTGCCTAAACCTGCATTGGCGCTTTTAAATAGTGTTCGCATTAAGTGGAAAGCTACCGCAATGGGAATTGAAAAATTGATTTTAAAACAAGGTAAAATGGTAGGCTATTTTATTAGTGACCAACAAAGTGATTTTTACCAAAGCAACCGTTTTATGAAAGTGTTGCAATTTGCCCAACAAAACGGAAATATTTGCAAAATAAAAGAAAAACAAACTAAAAATGGTTTACGTTTATTGTTGTCTTTTGATAATGTAAAAAGTGTAACGAAAGCGTTGGAATTGTTGAAGGGGTTTTAAAATATAATCGGCACAAAATTTAAAAATTGTACCGATTAACAAATTATTTACTTAAATAATCTAATAAATTTTTAGTTTTTGAAACCAACTTAACATCTTGTTTATCAGACTTATCAAAATCTGCTTCATCAATCACTTTACAGCATTTTTTAAATGCCTTCAACGTTTTTTCTTCATCAGATAATATATCTAATAAATTATTACAATAAGCTTCAATTTTTTTACTATTAAATTTAGGCATTTCATTTTTTTCATTTAAAAGTCTGAATAACATTAATAAATGAAATTTTACTTTTCTATATGAAGAGTCAATCAAGCCTTTTTTAAATAAATTTTCTAACTTATAATATGCATATGCACTTGTATAATATGGGATGTATATATGGTCATTATCAAAAATTTGAATTTTACCATCATTTAATTTTCGGACAATAGAACCAAAATAACTTGTTACGTTATGTGGTTCATTTAAAAACATACCTGCAAAAGATTTAATTTGATAAGGAACTGTAATAATTCTTGATTTTATTACACTAGAATCTGAGTTATATTGTTTTGACCTTCTTTCATAATATAATCTTTTATCTCCTTCAAAAGAGTTGTAATACTGCTCTAAACTCCTTTGAAATTGTGTCAAAGAGGCTAATTGTTCTTTTTTAATTGGAGTTTGATTATTTGTCGCTAATGTAATTCTTGTTTTAATCTCATCATCTTCTGTTGCAATCAATTTGATTGGAATTACAACTTTAGATATGTTGGAATTATTTTTATTGTTATACAAAACATTACTTGTTTGACAGCCATTAACAATTTGATAATCAGTAATTGTGAATTGATTACCTGTTGGTGATATTTTACTAGCAACAATAGTTATTCCATTGTTCAAAACACTAAAGATTTCTGATCCAGAATTTGTTATTGTTGATGCAATTCCATTATTAACATCATTGTTTTCTCCCTGAAAATCTCTAACATTGTCTTCAAAAACATTTAATAAATTTTGTTCTTCATTTGATACAATTTTTATAAACTCTTCATATGGTATTAATCCTATATATGCTTCTGAAATTCCATTAATTTCAGGAATTGTTATTCTGTTAGAAAAATTGATTGTAGTACTTACACTTTCTTTTGTCTTTCTATAATACTTTGCTAATTCTCTAGCTCCAAGTGGAATTATATCAACTATTTCAAACAAATTTGTAGCTTCAAGATCTTCTTTACCCGAATTAATAATTGCTGTTAAGTTCACATCTCCAACCCATTTCCCTGTTGTTACATAAAAAAGCTTACAAGAAGGGTTATTTTTTAATTTAGGTGCATTCTTATAAATATGATTTGCTAAATCGCAAAATTTTTGTAAAGATTCATTTCGTCTTAATTTCGGAGATGTTGAAAAAAAATCTTTAACCCCATAAATAAACGTATTTAAATCTGCAGTTGAAAAACTCGATGAAGTTTTTGATTGAATGAAAACAAAATCAACTTCAATAGAGCCGTTTTTTTCAATTAAATCATCTATTTCTTCAATTGATTCAACCAATACTCCATTAACTATAATAGAAATACCATCAATACCTGTATCATCTCCATCCCCAATAGTAACAAAGTTTAAATCAAAAGTTTTATTGTATTCATTTGAAATTACAGAATAATTTGCCAGTTTTTCAAAATCTTTTGATTCTCCTTCAGATTTTAATTCTTCTGTTTCCAATAGCTCATCAATAAAGCTTTGTGTTATTCTATCCATATATTATTATTTAAACACCAAATATATAACTTTTTACAACTTTTCCAAAACAAAAAGCTCCGCGATGAAGTTTGCGGAGCTAAGTGTTCTTGTTAAGAAATAAAATTACTGCTATTAACCTGAACCAAAGTTAAGACGTTTCTTAGTTAAGTTGGATACAGATTTTCTGTACATTTTGTTAAAGTTTTAGATGTACTTAGGTATATAAAAACAAAAAACCTCCGAAGTAGTTGGAGGTTTAGTGTCTGTTAAGAAATAAAATTACTGCTATTAACCTAAATCAAAGTTAAGACGACTTATGCCTTTCTTGGATACAGATTTTCTGTATATTTTGTTAAAGTTTTAGATGTACTTAGGTATATAAAAACAAAAAACCTCCGAAGTAGTTGGAGGTTTAGTGTCTGTTAAGAAATAAAATTACTGCTATTAACCTGAATCAAAGTTAAGACGATTTATACCTTTCTTGGATACAGATTTTCTGTATATTTTGTTAAAGTTTAAGTTAAGACTACATTCCATTAATCCAAGTTCCTGGATCGAGGGTTGTTGTGTTTTGCGTTAAATAGAACTTAAGAATTGCTTTTCCTGAAGAATCTACAAAAACTCTACCTAAACTGTCTTTAATATCAACTTTTTGACCTTCTTTTACTAGAACCGTTTCTAGATTATGGTAAATACTAATAAAATCTCCATGTTGAATGTAAACTGCTTTTTTATTTGAGCCTTTAATTAATTGGACTCTCAATACTTCTCCTCCAAACACCGCTCTAGCATTAGCCCCAGGTTTTGTCGCAATTTCAACACCGGTATTCATGTGCGTTACACCTTTATAAACTGGATCTTGGTAGTTTCCATAACCTTGTTGAACATAACCTTCAATTACAGGCCAAGGTAACTTTCCTTTGTTAGCTTTAAAATTATCGGAAACTATTTTACCTTCAGGCGTTAAAATAAATTTTGAGGTAGAAGATGAAGCTTTTACACCTGTTTTGGCTTCGTTCTTTTTATTGGCTTTAGCAATTTCTTCGGCGATTAATTTTTTTATTTGGCGATCGATTTCTTTTGCTGCTTTTTGCTTTTTATCAATTTCAGCCGTGTATTTTTTCTTGTTCTTTTGAACTTCTTTTGCTAATTTCTCTTGTTCTTTTTTCTGACCTTCTAAAAGTTCTTTCTCTTTCTTATTCTCTTCTAAAACTTTTTCTTTTTCGACTTTATTTTTCTCTAAACGTGTTTTTGCAACATTTAACTTTTCTTGCTTTTCAACAATTTCATCACCTTGCATTTTACGATAACTAGCATATTGTTTCATGTACTGAATACGCTTGTATGCTTGTAAGAAATTTTGCGAAGACAACACAAACATAACACGGCTTTTATCGTTTCGACTTTTGTAGGATTTGACAATCATTTTCGAATAATCGTCTTTTAAAACTTTCAATTCGCGATTAAGCTTGTTGATTTCTAATTGCGTTAAATAAATATCGTCTTCAAGTAAACGCTTTTGTTTTGCAGTAGTACTGATTAATTTTTCACTTAAGCGAATACGAGCTTTTTGTTCGGCTAATTGGCTTAAAACCGATTTTTCCTTTTTCTTTTCATCACTTAACAAGGTTCTAAAAGCCGCAATTTCTTTTTGAATTTGCGCTTTTTGTTCTTCTAGCTTTTGTTGCTTAGAAGAAGGTTGAGCAAACGCTAAAAGCGAGCAGAATAGAAAACTTAAAACTAAAATGTATCGGTTCATGAAATGAATTAGTTAATTTTTACCTCGTCATAACCACTTGGAATTGAAAATGGCATGCTTAAATCTTCGTCAAAGGTAATATTCTTATATTGGATTTCAATAGTTACTTTATCGTCTTGAATTGCTTTTAAGAAAATTTCATTCGGTAAAAACATTCCATTAAACTTTCCAAATGAAGGATAATTGATTTCTAAACTTCTATTTTCTGTTTTTTGAACTACTTTTTCTTTTTTTACTAGAAAATTTGCCGCTTCAAAATAATATGCTTTTTCAGTTGTAGGCGATTTTATTTTTTCTGTTAATTTATATAAATCATCTTCTATTGACGCGATGTATGGTGTTTTTGATAAATCGTCTAAAGCTTTTCCTAACAATAAATTTTGGACCTTTTGAAAATCTAAATCGGTTCCTAACCAATTACTCAAAACCACAAAATCACCTTCAAAATAAGTGTTGTTTACTTTCTCATAATAACTCACTTTGGTTGGCGTGATTAATGCTTTAGCTGCAGGAAATCCTAAAAACTTTACGTTTATCCAAATTTTTTCATCCTTAATCATACGAATGTCGGCAGAAACACTTTGCATGTTTTTATCGTCTTCGTATTTAGCACTAGCACGAATATTAATAGTTTTAAAACTTAATTCGTTTTTATAATGTTCTTGAATAACTTTAGTGGCTGCTAATTCTTCATTAGCTGCTAATTCGGTTACCGATTTTTTAGCTTTACAAGCCGATAATAAAACGATTAAAACAAATACACTTATTCTTTTCAACATTATTTTTTCAATTGATTTGTTAATTCATTCACTTTAGAAACATAATAGTCGCTTTTCTTTTTGTTCCCAGATTCTGCATAGGCTTCTGCCAATTGAATCGCAAAATAACGCTCTAATGCAATATCTTCTACAACAAATTCTAGACCAGTTTCTAAATATTCAATGGCTTGTTTATAGTTTTGCTTTTTATTTTCGGCATATCCAGCGAAATAATACAACTTAGGTTGCGATGGAAATAAATCGATAAAAATTACCGCTCTATTTCCTAATTCTTCATAATTTTTAGCATTGACCAAATTATCTAAAAGTAAATCAACACTTTCCCAATCATTTGGCTCATTTGCCAGAGCTTTCTCTAAAAAGAATGATGTTTTTTCATAATTGCGCTTGTTGTAATAAAACTTAGCTACTTCTTTAGCAACGTTTATAGTTTTATCATCAGACAAAATATCTACAGCGCGATTAAGTTGGCTATCATACTGTGTTGAATTTGCAGAATAAATCAAAAACTCATTTAGAAAACGATGTTTTAATCCTAATGTAACTTTAGGGTTTTCTAAAACTTTTAACAACTCGTTAGCTGCCGCTGTTCCATTATCCTCGTTTAAATACAGTTTAAACAAACTAATACTCGACCATTCAGAATTTGGAATTTCTATAGCTAAATCTTTTGCAACTTCAATAGCTTTATCTTCTCTATTTTGCTGAGAATATAATGCCATTAAATCGATATAATTTTGTTCGCTTTTTGGATTTTTTATAATAGCAGTTATAAGTGCTCTTTCATCTTTATTAGATTTTGAATCTTCTAATAATCGAAGCTTATAATACTCCATATTTGCACTTAAAACCGCTTTTGATTCGATTTCCTCAATTAACTGAAGCGCTTTATCTTTTTGATTGGTGTAAACGTAAAGTGAAACTAAATCTTCTTTTAAATGTTCATCAAACTCGATTAACTTTTGAACTATTTTAATAGATTTTTGATAATCTTTTGTAGCATAATAAACATCATATAAACCATTCCAATACCATCGCTGAGATGGATCTAGTTCCGTAGCTTTTTGAAAGGCTTGTTCAGCTTCTGCATATTGTTTAGAATCAAGATAATTTTTCCCAAGTTCATAATGAAATGCTGCAGTATTAGGTTGTTTGTCGATACATTTTTGAATAGCAATAATTGCTTTATCATAATTTTCGATGGCACGTTGTTTTATCGCATCATAAAAATTATTTTCAACAAAATCATCTACTAATGCAATATCATCAGGATTGGTTTGAGCATAAAAAGTAGTTTGAGTTCCAATGGAAAACAAAAAAATTAAAATTTGTATGCTTTTTATATACCTCATTTATTCTAAAACGGAATAATCTCCGATACTAATACTTTTGAAATCGCCATCAAAAGTTGCGTGATTACCAATCATTGCATTATCTAATTTTGCATTGCGAAGATGTGCATGTGTTTGCACTAAACTATTTTTAATTTTTACATTCGTTAAATGCGTTCCTTTACCAAGAGAAACATTTGGCCCAACAATAGAGTTAATCAACACTACATCATCAGCTATATAACAAGGTTGAATAATTTCTGAGTTTTCAATTCTTACTTTTTCAGAAATCATGGTTTCATCAGCATCTTCATAGATGAATTTCAACATTCTATTATTTGTATCGACAGTAACATCTTTGTTCCCACAATCCATCCACTCGGCTACTTCTCCTGGAACAAATTTCATGCCTTTTGCCATCATTTGCTTGATACCGTCATTAATTTGGTATTCACCTCCGTGAATAATGTTATTATCGATAACCAATTGTAGCTCATTTTTTAAAACGCCTACATCTTTAAAATAGTATATTCCGATAACCGCTAAATCTGAAACGAAAGTTTGGGGTTTTTCAACTAACTCTACAATTTCGTTTGCCTCATTCATTTGAACAACTCCGAAAGCTTCTGGTTTATCCACTTGCTTTACCCAAATAACACTATCGGCTTGTGTGTCTAAATCAAAATTCGCACGAATAAGAGTGTCCGCGTAAGCAATTACCGCCGGACCACTTAATGAATCTTTTGCACACATAATAGCGTGACCTGTTCCTAAAGGCTCGTTTTGATAATAAATGGTTCCTTTTGCTCCTAATTTTTCTGCAATAGCAACTAAATCGTTTTCTATTTGTTTACCAAAACTCTCATGAATAACAAATGCTACTTCTTCAATAGGTTGATTTAAAACTTTTGCTATGTCTTCTACTAATCGGTGAACTATTGGTTTTCCAGCCACTGGAATTAAAGGTTTTGGAACTGTTAATGTATGTGGACGAAGGCGAGAACCACGACCCGCCATAGGTACTATTATTTTCATTTTTTTAATTTATAGATTGAAAAATTAAAAGATTAAAAAACCTTTTAATCATTAAATATTTTAATAATGTGAATTCTCGATACTTACCGTAAACTTTGTTTACTCCTCTTAATATCAAATGCTCGAAGTTACTTTTACTGCTTACTGCGGCTGAACACTGTTCACTATCGAGTTCCTGTACTCCCAAATCCTCCTGCGCCACGTGAAGTTTCTGAAAGTTCTTCAACTTCTATCCATTCAGCGCGCTCGTGTTTAGCAATAACCAATTGAGCAATTCTTTCTCCGTTTTCGATAACAAAATCATCATTCGATAAATTCACTAAAATTACTCCGATTTCTCCTCTGTAATCTGCATCTACAGTACCTGGTGAATTTAAAACCGTAATCCCTTTTTTAGCCGCTAAACCGCTTCTTGGACGAACTTGCGCCTCAAAACCAATTGGTAATTCAATAAAAAGTCCGGTTTTAACAATGGTTCTTTCTAATGGTTTTAAGGTGATTGATTCGGTTATATTTGCACGTAAATCCATTCCAGCCGAAGCTATAGTTTCATAATTAGGTAATTCGTGCTGCGATTTATTGATGATTTTAATTTGCATTAATTTCGTTTTAAAATTCTTAAAATAAGTGCTTTCTCATTTCGATATACAAAGTAAGCAAAAATTAATAAACTCACGATGCCAAAAGCATAGGTTTCTCTTAAAATAGGCACGTAAAAAGACAAACAACTTAATATAACTGATAACAGTAAATAAAAGCTAATTTTTTGTTTGTCGTAAGGAATTGGATATTCTTTTTGGCCTAATTTATATGAAATTAGCATCATGCTTCCATACGCTAAAATAGTAGCAATTGCAGAACCCAAAAATCCAATTATTGGAATTAGAAGAAAGTTTATGATAAGCGTAACTGCTGCTCCAATCAAAGAAATATAAGCGCCAATTTTAGTTTTATCGATCAATTTGTACCAAACTGAAAGATTTGTATAAATCCCTAAAAAGAAATTGGCAATTACAATCATCGGCACAACATCCATAGCATTCCAGTAATCAGCATTTGGAACTAAAATTAGTTTTAAAACATCAGCAAAAACAATAATTCCTAAAGACATGAACGAACCGAAAATGACAAAATATTTAGTAATTTCTGCATAGGTTTGTGGCGCATTCTCATTTTTTGCATGACTAAAAAAGAAAGGTTCAATTCCCAATGAATAAGCTGTTCGAAATAGTACCATAAACATTCCTATTTTGTAACAAGCAGAATAAGCTCCAATATCGGACAAACTAATCCCTAATTTTTCTAATAGAATTTTATCAAAATGTTCGTTAATTGCAAAGGCAATTCCAGCAATTAAAATTGGGAAACCATAGTGTAGCATTTTCTTCCATAGCTGCTTATCAAAATCCCATTTGATTTTGAAATAATCGGGCAATAGAACTATTAACGTAAATAAACTCGCAATTACATTTGATACAAAAATGTAACCGATTTGAAAATTTTCTAAATAAATACTGCTAAAAATCGAATTTGAATCTTGTGCTAATTTGGGTAAAAACGCTAAGAAAAAAACGTTTAAACCTAAGTTTATGGCAACGTTTACAATTTTTATAAAAGCGTATTTTATTGGTCGGCTTTCGGCACGAAGTTTAGCAAAAGGAATCACCGTTAAAGTATCGATTACTAAAATCCAAATGGTGTAAATTAGATAATCAATGCTAATTTCTGTTAGCGATGACAACTGATTTTTGAATAATAAAGCAACAGCTAAGAATGCTAAAGTTGAACCTAATAGCGAAATCATTGCTGTTGAAATAACACTTTTCTTATTGTCTTCTTGATTGTAAAACCTAAAAAAAGCCGTTTCCATTCCGTAGGTTAATACTACATTAAAAAAAATCAGGTATGAAAAAATGATAGAAACTTCACCATATTCTTCTTTTGGAAGATAATCGGTATATAATCTTACCAAGAGAAAACTTAACATTCTAGGTAAAACTGTTGCTATACCATAGATCGCTGTTTGTTTGAAAAGCTTTTTATATAAACTCAAAATGAAGTTATTTTACGCTAACAAAAGTAATTAATTTCTTGGTTTTGCCGATGGATACGCTAACATTTCCACTTGTTTTACGTTTTCAATTAATCTTGTAAACTCTTTTCCATCTTTTTCAAACGTAAGTAAAACTTGTCCTTCTTTAAGTGAATTATCTTTTTTTACTGGGACTTCATTTCCATATTCATCAACTGGATTTTCATCAAGATTCAACTGGTTGCGTTCAGTTTTGATTCGTCCTATATATTGTGAATTTTCCATAATATCAATCTCAAATGTAGTATAATGCAACAATTGCATGCTTTTTAATCGAACATTGCTAGGAAGCTTCTTTTTGAAAGTAAGATGTACATTAATTCCACTACCGCCACCTCGAATACCAGCAACCCATGATTGGTAATAAATTTCACTTATTGGGAAATCTTGCGAAAGAAATTCTTTATTAGTTTGCTCAATAATCTTCTTTTCGCAATTACATGAGAATGAAAAAAAACTAAATAACAGAATACACAACTTATACATAATACTTTGTTTTGTTTAAAGATATAAAATATAGCACAAAAAAAGAGCCAAACTTATCGTTTGGCTCAATTCATATTTTAAAAATTAACTTAATTATCCGTTTAACGCTTCCGCTCCACCTACAATTTCTAAGATTTCTCCAGTAATTGCAGCTTGACGTGCTTTATTGTATGTTAATTTTAATTGATTACGCAATTCTGTTGCATTATCAGTTGCTTTGTGCATTGCCGTCATACGAGCTCCGTGCTCAGATGCAAACGAATCACGAACTGATTTGTATAATTGCGTTTTTAACGATTTTGGAATTAACGTTAAAACAATTTCTTCTTTAGAAGGTTCAAAAATATAATCTGAAGATACTGCTTCACCACCAGAAATTGGAGCTAAAGGCAAGAATTGTTCAGTTTTAACAATGGTTGTTGCTGCATTCTTAAAATGATTGTATACGATTTCGATTTTATCGTACTCTCCTGCAACAAACTTATCCATTAATAATTGAGCAATTTCAGCAACATTATCGAAAGTTAAATCGTCATAAACTGAACTATGATTAGCAATAACATTATTCGTTTTACGTAAAACATCGTTACCTTTTTTACCAATTGCTAAAACATCTACATTTTTACCTTGGTAAAACTGAGTTCTATTTTTAATTTCTTTGATAACATTTGTATTGAAGGCTCCACATAATCCACGGTTAGAAGTAACCGCAACAAGTAATACTTTGTTTACTTCACGTTGATCAGCAAAAGCTCCTCCAGTATCTCCTTCTAAAGTAGCACTTAAATTTTGTAATAATTCCGTTAACTTTTCTGCATATGGACGCATAGCAGTAATAGCATCTTGCGCTTTTTTCAATTTTGCAGCAGAAACCATTTTCATCGCAGATGTAATTTGCATCGTTGATTGAACGGAACTAATTCGATTTCTAATTTCCTTTAAGTTTGCCATTTTATCTAGTAATTAGTAATTAGTGATTAGTAATTAGCTTTTCACTACTTACTAATCACTTTTTACTTATATTAATATTTTGCAGAAATTTCTTTTGATACTTTTTCTAAAACATCAGTTACATTTTCATCGATTTTACCAGCTTTAATAGCATCTAATGTATCTCTGTGTTTAGCGTTTAAGTAGGCTAAGAAATCTTTTTCAAATTCTTTTACTTTTTCTACTGGAACATTTCTTAATAAGTTTTTAGACCCAGCATAGATAATTGCAACTTGGTCTTCTACAGTGTAAGGATCGTTTACTGACTGCTTTAAGATTTCCACGTTACGTTTACCTTTTTCAATAACGTTCATTGTAGCCGCATCTAAATCAGAACCAAATTTAGCGAAAGCTTCTAGCTCACGGTATTGTGCTTGGTCTAATTTTAATGTACCTGAAACTTTTTTCATCGATTTAATTTGAGCAGAACCTCCAACACGAGATACCGAAATACCTACGTTAATCGCTGGACGAACACCTGAGTTAAATAAATCTGACTCTAAGAAAATCTGACCATCAGTAATCGAAATTACGTTTGTTGGGATATATGCAGAAACGTCACCCGCTTGAGTTTCAATGATTGGTAAAGCTGTTAATGAACCACCACCTTTAACAATTGGTTTTAAAGATTCTGGTAAATCGTTCATGTTTTTAGCGATTTCATCATCTGCAATAACTTTAGCAGCACGCTCTAATAATCTTGAGTGTAAGTAGAAAACGTCTCCAGGGTATGCTTCACGTCCTGGTGGTCTTCTTAATAATAATGATACCTCACGGTAAGCAACTGCTTGTTTAGATAAATCATCATAAACAATTAATGCAGGACGACCTGTATCACGGAAATACTCACCAATAGCAGCACCAGCGAAAGGCGCATAAACTTGCATTGGAGCAGGGTCAGAAGCATTTGCAGCAACAATAACTGTATAAGCCATTGCCCCTTTATCTTCTAACGTTTTTGCAATAGCAGCAACCGTAGATGCTTTTTGTCCTACTGCAACATATATACAGAATACTGGTTTACCAGCATCATAGAATTCTTTTTGATTTAAGATCGTATCGATACAAACTGTAGTTTTACCAGTTTGACGGTCACCAATAACTAACTCACGTTGTCCTCTACCTACTGGAATCATAGCATCAACCGCTTTAATACCTGTTTGTAATGGTTCGTTTACTGGTTGACGGAAGATAACTCCAGGAGCTTTACGCTCTAAAGGCATCTCATATAAGTCACCACCAATTGGCCCTTTACCATCGATTGGGTTACCTAGCGTATCAACTACACGACCAACCATTTGCTCACCAACTTTTAATGACGCAATACGTTGTGTTCTTTTTACAGTTGAGCCTTCTTTAATACCTGTTGAAGGACCTAACAATACTACCCCAACATTATCTTCCTCTAAGTTCAATACGATTGCTTCTAGTCCGTTATCGAATTGTACTAACTCACCATATTGTGCATTAGATAATCCGTAAACACGAGCAATACCGTCACCTACTTGAAGTACGGTTCCAACTTCTTCTAAAGTAGCACCCGATTGAAAATCGGATAATTGTTTCTTTAATATTGCTGATATTTCAGCAGGTTTAATTTCAGCCATCTCTATATTATTTATACACTAAATGTGTGCTTACTATTAATTATTACTAAATTCTCTTTTTAATTGTTGTAATCTGTTAGCAACAGATGCATTATATTGTTTGTCACCCATACGAAGTACAAAACCTCCAATAATAGAAGGATCAACCACATTTGTAAGCGTAACTTGTTTGTTTGAAAACTCTTTAATTTTCGCTAAAACTTTAACTTCTAAATCAGAAGTTAGCGGTACAGCCGTTGTAACAACTGCTGATTCAATTCCGTTTGCTTGATTGTATAACGAAACAAATTGTTTTGCAATTGAAGGTAAAATTTCAAATCTTTTATTTGCTAAAAGTAATTGAAATAATCCTTTAGTTTCGTTTTGAACAGATGCGAAAATTTCAGACAACGCTGCAAATTTTGTTTGTCCATTTACAACAGGATTATCTAAGAAGTCTTTTAACTCTTTTGATTCCTTAACTGAAGCAGTAACTGAATTCATATCAGCTAATACTTTATCAGCATTGTTGTTTGCTTGAGCAATATCAAGTATAGCTTTTGCGTAACGAATAGCGGCTCTACTTTCTGCCATAATTAATTTAATTTAGCATCACCTAACATTTTCTCAACTAATTTAGATTGAGCTTCTTTGTTAGCTAATTCTTCTTTTAATAATTTTTCTGCAATTTCAATTGAAAGCGTAGATACATGAGATTTTAATTCTGCCATAGCTGCGTTTTTCTCACTATCGATAGTAGCTTTTGCTTGAGCAATCATTTTCTCACCTTGAACTTGAGCTTCAGCTCTTGCGTCTGCAACCATTTTGTCTTTCATTTCACGAGCTTCTTTAAGCATGTTATCACGCTCTGCTCTAGCTTCAGCTAATAATTTTTCGTTATCCGCTTGTAAGTTTTGCATGTCTTTTTTAGCATTTTCAGCTGCTAATAAAGCCTTTTGAATACCTTCTTCACGCTCAGTAATGGCACTCATGATAGGTTTCCATGCAAATTTTACTAATAAAACAATAAGTATTAATAAAATTAATGCTTGCCAAAAAAACAGTCCAAATGAAAAATCGTTAATTAACTTATCCATTGATGAAATTTATATTTATTCTTTAATTTTTTTTTAAACAAGACTTGTAACCAACCGTTACAAGTCTTTGTTAATTTGTTTTAATTAAGCTTTTCCTAAGATTAAAGCAGCGAATGCTAAACCTTCTAATAAAGCCGCGATAATAATCATCGCTGTTTGGATTTTTCCAGCAGCTTCTGGTTGACGAGCAATAGCATCCATTGCTGAACCACCGATTTTACCTAAACCTAAACCAGCACCGATTACTACTAAACCTGCACCTACTAACATTGGAATGTTCATAATGTATATATATAATAATTAAACAAAAATTCTAAAATATTAAATTACAGCATTGTCATGATCACCTAACATATCTTCCGAATGATGTTCGTCATGGTGGTGGTCTTGAACTGCCATTCCAATAAATAAAGACGATAACATTGTAAAGATAAATGCTTGTAAAAATGCAACTAAAATCTCAATCACAGAAATAAACAAAGTTAAAGCTAATGAAATTGACATATCTGCTGCTAAATTTTGCCCCACAAAAATCATAGCAATTAAACTCATGATAACTACGTGACCAGCAGTAATATTTGCATATAAACGAATTAATAAAGCGAACGGCTTTGTTAATGTACCTAGCAACTCAATCGGCGCCAAAATAATCTTCATTGGAAGAGGCACACCTGGCATCCAGAAAATATGCCCCCAATAATCTTTGTTCGCACTAAATTGAGTAATTACATAAGTAAACATTGCTAAACAAACTGTTATAGCAATATTTCCTGTCACATTAATTCCTAGTGGAGTCATCCCTAATAAATTCAACACCCAAATAAAGAAAAACACCGTTAGCAAGAAGCCCATGAATTTTCTATATTTTTTCTCACCAATATTAGGTATTGCAATTTCATCTCTAATGAAAATCACTAATGGCTCTAAAATTCTACCAAATCCAGTTGGTATTGGTCCTTTTTTATAGGATCTAGCTAATCCAACAAACATAATCAATAACAATACCGATGTAAATAACATTGAAACCACATTCTTTGTAATTGAAAAGTCTAGAGGCTTAACATTTGTAGGATGATGATCATCATCGTAAGAAATTGTTCCTTCAGCATCCGTTTTGTAGATTTTCCCATGGTATAACTTGTAATAGTCACCATCAACTTCAGCCACTGTTTCTCCATGATGTAATTTTGAAGAAGAAAAAATCTTCAATCCATTATCCCAAAGAATTACAGGTAATGAAAATCCATAATGCTTATTTTCTTTTTCATCAGAAAAAAATACAAAATCATGAGAATCCTGCAAGTGATGCTCAATAAAAGCATTTACTTTAGCTTTTTTATCCTGAGATTCATCTACATGTTCACCGTGAGTTTCTTCTGTAGTTGCATCTTGATGAATTTCATCATTTGCAAAACTTAAAAGAGGTAAAATCGCTAATGCGAATACTAATACTAATTGAAGTGGTTTTCTAAAAATTACCATACTTTATTAAATATAATTTTTTATGGTCGTTAAAATTTTTTGCAAAAGTACAACTTTAATTAATATTCCAAGTTTCAAAAAAGATTTTTTTTGAGATTTTTTCAATTTGTTTTGGTTTCAATCTTTTCGGTTCAACAATCTAACCGTCAAAAAGACATCTATTACAAGGAATATAAAAAAATATATAAATGAATAGTATTTTTCAAAGCTGTAAACTATTTTATTAATAAAGAAAAAAGAGGCTGCTACTTTTAACGTTAAAGTAACTAAAAAAACAAAACCTAGCTGTTCTTTATTTTTTTTATAAACCAGACAATGAACTATAAAAAGCATTAAACTTGTTAATGCGAAAAATAAGAATATTTCATTAAAACTATTACTCGTTTGATTCCATTTCTCATTAATTGATGGAATTTGATTAACTAGAAAGCTTATCACATATACAATTAACAATAAAATAATAAATAAATAAATGATCGATTTTAGCTTTGAAATCATTTGTCTTTGCTTAGCTGGATTACTTGTTTTATAACATAATATAGAGAAAGAAAAACACCAACAAGGGTAAGTATTTTTACATAATTATCTGAATTGTTTTTTTCATCTAAATATTGTCCAAAATAATTAAATATAAAAATAACAAATCCCATTTGAAATGGGATTGTTATTAATTGAAGCCATTTATTATTAGGCTGTTTTTTCGGATTGTTCATTACTAAGTGTTTTCAAATTACTTTTCATAACACACGTAGCTTCAAAGATTGCTCCTGGTTCCACTGCAAGTTTTCCAACAACTACATCTCCTTTAATGTGTGCCGTTGCACGAACACTCAACAAGTCTACCGCTTCCATCTTGCCAGAAAATTTACCTTCAATATCAACACTTTTGCATTTGACATCACCTTGCACTTCACCTGTTGGGCCAATAACAAGCTTTCCTGTAGAATTATAATTACCTATTAAAGTACCATCCAATCGGAAATCTGCTTTTGATTCAATCTCTCCTTTAATTAGGGTTCCTTCAACAATACGATTTGTTTTGCCTAACGGACTTTCTTTTGCTTTTGCTTTGTTAATCATAATTATGTAGGTTTGATTTGGGCAATTTAATTACTGAATATTAAGCCATTCTTGAAACTGTTTCTTTACTTGAACAACTCTATAGTTATCTGATGAAATCACAAATGCTTCATCTTTAACTTTATATTCTTTATTTTCCTTTAAATATAGTAAAACAGCTTGGGCCGTTTCTTTAGATTTAAATCCATGTAAAACAATAAAATCATTATCTAGATTATAAAAATCAACTGATAATTTCAAATCGTCATTATGGCTATCTTTTACATATTTTGCTAATTTTTCTACTAATTTTTCATTTGTTTTTCCAATTTCAAATGTCTTTGGAAATAAAATTTTCCAGCTTAATTTGTCTTCATCGGAAAAAGCTATGCTTTCTAACACAGGAATATCTTTATTAAGTAGTTCTTGAGCTTGTTTTCCTTCAGAAATATTTTGATATGCTACAGCAATTTCATTTAACGCCTTTTTGTACGCTTCCAAACCATTTGTCCTTGCTATAACTTTAGCTCTAAGCAATTCCATTTTAGGTAAAATTTCATCGCCAAAATACATCTCAACACGCTCGTTTATTTGAGCATATGCTTCTCTAATTTGTCCTTTTTCAAGTTGATTGTAAATATTTTTAAAAACTGCTTCAGGATTTTCACTATCTAGCTCTGCTTCTTTTGGATTTAAAATTATTTGCGCATATCTACTATCAGGATAATTTGCTAATATTTCTGCTTTGAGTAATTTGGCCTTATCTGGATCAATCACTTCATAGTCTTTGTATAGGTAATATTTTGTTGGTAAAATTAGTCGCTCTTCAGGATTAAAGGTTAATAATTTTTCGAAGCGATTGGCTGAAAGCGCATACTCTTTAAACTTTTCTTTGTATAAAAGTCCTAACTCATAATATGCATTGTTTCTTTCTTTAGATATACTATCAATTTCTTTTTTCTCTTTTGGTAATTGTTCTGTGTAAAAAGCAACTGTATATGCCGGATTTATTTCTTTTACACTATCATTCTCAACTTCAACAAAATCTTCATTTGTGTAATCATCTGAAAGAAAATCTTCTTTCGCTTTTGATTGCCTCCAATTGCTTCCAGGTTTTCTATTTCCCCATTTCTTTTGAAATTCCTTTATACCATACGCAACAGTAGTAGGGTTGTAAAAATAAAACGTAGACTGGCTATTCATTCCAATGGGCGGTAAATTTCCTCCTGAAATATTTATTGGATCAGGATTAGGATTGAATTTAGGCTTGCCAGGCATATTGTCTTGTTGGTCTTTAGCATCTTTTTCAGCCGCTAATTTTGCCTTCAACTCATCCTCTTTTTTTAGTTTTTCGATATATTTTTCAAAGAAAATTTTTCGATCGCCTTCATTCATTGCTACAAGTGATAAAATACTATCATTTTGTTTTGCAATATCTTCGTATTTAATTACATCAATTAAATTTTCTCTCTTCTTCTTGATTTTTCGATATTCTCTTGTTCTTTCATTCATTTTTAATAATGTACTATCATAGTACATTCCCGCCACTTTATAATCGGCATTTTTAAAATGAATTTCTCCTATATTTCTGTAGTTTGAAGCTGTTAAATATGTATCTTGAGAAAACCTTCTATTCGATTTATTATAATAACTTTCAGCTATTGAGTCTTTTTCAAAATTATCATAAAAAATACCCATTTGATGATAAATAATATCCAAATATGGTCTGTTTTCTCTATCTTCAATAAGTTTGTTGAATTTCTCTAGGAAAGCAATAGTATCGCCTTTTTCATAATCAAACTGCAATGCTTGCTTTGCATGTGCTTGAATTACATAACGACGTGGTGATTTACGTTTCATATCAATTACTTCTTGAAAAGCTGCGAAAGCACTATCTTGGTAATTCATTTTTTCGTAAATCTGCCCTAAAATAAAAGTATATCTTGCTTGTTCTTCTTTATTTTTAGTTTCCTCTTTAGCAATTTTAAGTGATGCTACTGCAGTATCTAAAACTTCAATGTTGATGAATGCTTGAGCTAACATAGCATTTGCATCGGCTAAATCCTGACCTTCAATGTTTTGACTTTTTAAAAGCTGCTTCAAATTTTTAATAGCTACTTCATTATTATCTAAACGAATATTCACTTTTTCACGCCATACTTTAGCATGATAAATTTTATCACTTTTAGGATATTTATATAAAATGTAGTTAAACGATTCTAAAGCAGGAATAAATCTGTTATCAAAATAGCGTGCTTTTCCTAGTAACAGATAAGCCTCGTCAATTTGCGGATTTCTTTCTGTTCCATCGATATTCATGGAATGCTTTTGGATAGCTTTAACCGCTTTTTCTTCGGCCTTTTCAAAATTTGAGTTCTTACTTTGTCCAGGAAGTATATTCTCGTCTTTTTTTGGCATTCTTTCAACTGTAAGAACATCCCAAAAATTATCTTGAAAGGTTGATTTTACTTCCTCTAATCCAGCATCTAGTGCAATATTTCCATTGTATAGAATATTGTATTCGGTAGATACAGCGTGTAAATTACGATTGATAAATCTATCTTTTTTAACTGAACACGCAAATACTAGGGATACTAAAAAAGCTCCTAAAATATATTTATGTATTGAACTCTTCAATGTGAAAACGTTTTTAATTCTTTAACTTTAAATGTTGATTTTTAGTATAAAGAATGGTAAAAATACGTTTCTTTTTTAGATGTGAAAAAAATATCTTATTTTTTATTCTTCGTTAACGTTTTTCAAATCTTTAATAATTTTGAAAGCCGAATCTATTTGATTATCATGAACAATTACCGTAAATTCATTTGTAGTTGAAATTACTTCATGAATAATTACTCCTTCCCAAGCTAGACGTTGAAATATATAATAAAAAACTCCTGGTGTGGTTACATTAACTTGAGGTAATTTAACCGTAATTGAAGAAAGATTTTCTACTTTATGAGTTCTTTTTTCATTTTTAAAAATTTCCTCTAAAGCATTTGAAACAGCAGAACTTACAATAATATTTGATTCATTAACACCTCTTGAAGAAGTATAAAACAATTCTTTGTTTTTATTAATTTCAGCAATAAGTCTTGCCTGATTTTCTAACAAAGTTTCAGAAACAACAAAAGCATAATCTACCAATGAAGAACGAACTGTTATTTCTCCAATGTTTTTTAAAACTCTGATTAATTTGTGATTAATTCGAAAATCTAACTCTTCTGAAAGTCTTTTTAGAGCCATTACAACAGCTCCTTGCTTAACTTCTTTTCCTAGTTCTTTTTCAATTTCTGGCATCATTATACGTGCTAATGAAGTAAGATTAATAATTCCTTGCGAAATTGAATTTAATAAAAACGGCTTGTGCTTGATATATTGCTCTACTACCGAAGAAATTGTTTTCATAGTGTTGTTTATTTTTGCAAATCTACAAATAAAAACACATAATGTTATAAATTTAACTTAAAAATAATAAAACGCTTCTTCAATATGCTCAATGTTATATTTTGATTGAATCTTTGTTATTGCAACAATATCAAAACGAATCTCTACATCTAAGTCGTTTTTTTCAACATATTCATTTACAGCTTTTACTAAAAGTTGAATTTTTTTAGGTTTCACAAAGTCTTGTGGTAGTCCAAATTCAATGCTCGATCGAGTTTTTACTTCAACAATCGCAAGGATATTATCTTTTTGAGCAATAATATCAATTTCGGCTTTATCGAATCGCCAATTGGTTTCTAAAATTTCATATCCATCACTTTTTAGAAATTCAACGGCCAGCTCTTCACCTAATTTTCCTAACTCGTTATGTTCTGCCATTGTTTCAACGTGTCAATGTTATTTAAAACGAAGTTTTACTTCTTTATTATTTACTTCAAATTCAACTTGACTTCCTAAAATTAAAGTACGATTGTCTTTTTGATGTCCGGCAGGAAAATCGAATGCAATTGGAATGTTGTATTCCTTTGTAATCTCATTTATAATTTGAACTGCATTTTGTCCAAATGGAATTTCATTATCATGCATATCGGTCATACTTCCTACAATAATTCCTTTAACACTATCAAAATATCCATTACGTTTTAAATTATACATCATTCTATCGATGTGATATAGATATTCGTCTAAATCTTCAATAAACAGAATTTTATCTTTAGTATTAATCGATGATTTTGAACCTAATAAACTGTATAAAATAGAAATATTCCCGCCGACTAATTCTCCTTTCGCTTCTCCAATTCTGTTATATGAAACCGATGGGACTTCATAAGATATTGGTTCACCAAATAACGCTTTTCGCAACGTTTCTTTTACTTCTTCTGGCGCTCTTGGAACCGTAAAAGGCATTATACTGTGTAATGTAGCTATTCTTAAATTATTCAAATGGCTGTGTAAAACCGTTACATCTGAAAATCCCATAATCCATTTAGGATGTTTTTTCATCGCAGAAAAATCTATAGAATCAATTATTCTTACCGTGCCATATCCACCACGCGCACACCAAATAGCTTTAATATTAGGATTATTAATTTGTTCTTGTAAATCAGCAGCACGTTCAAAATCGGTTCCGCCTAACTGGCAACTGTCTTTACCAATAGTACTTCCTAATTTTACTTTCAATCCCCACGATTCTAATAATTCAATAGCAGGTTTTGCATCTTCTGGGAAAAATTTACGAGCGGTACAAACAATAGCAACGGTGTCGCCTTTTTTTAAATGAGGAGGAATAATCATTTTCTTTTGGGAATATGAAAAAGTTGATAAAAATATTATGATTGCAAAATAACGAAACATACTTGTTAAGTAAAAGTATTACTCAAATTTAAACAATTTCAGTTCAAAAATTCGTGAATTCCTTTACAAAGAATTATTTTTGTATCAAATTTTGAAACAATGTTAGAAAATCCGAAGAGATATACCATTACAGCAGCATTACCATACACTAACGGACCTATTCATATTGGTCATTTAGCTGGGGTTTATGTTCCTGCTGATATTTACGCACGTTACTTAAGATTACAAGGGAAAGATGTGGCTTACATTTGTGGAAGCGATGAGCATGGAGTGGCGATTTCAATGAAAGCTAAAAAAGAAGGCATCACACCTCAAGAAGTAATTGATAAGTACGACGGAATTATTCGTAAATCTTTTGAAGACTTCGGAATTTCTTTTGATAATTACTCTCGAACATCTCGTAAAATTCATCATGATACGGCTTCAGCTTTTTTCAAAAAGCTATACGAAGACGGAAAATTCATTGAAGAAACTACAGAGCAATTATACGATGAACAAGCCGATCAATTTTTAGCCGATAGATTTGTTACCGGAACTTGCCCAAAATGTGGAAATGAGGAAGCCTACGGTGACCAATGCGAAAAATGTGGCACTTCATTAAATGCAACTGATTTAATCAATCCAAAATCGACAATTACAGGTACAAAACCTATTTTAAAAGCAACGAAACACTGGTTTTTACCTTTAAATGAATATGATGCTTTCTTGAAAGAATGGATTTTAGAAGGTCATAAAAACGATTGGAAAGCAAACGTATACGGTCAAGTTAAATCTTGGGTAGATGCAGGTTTAGAACCAAGAGCAGTAACACGTGATTTAGATTGGGGAATTGATGTTCCTGTTGAAGGTGCAGAAGGCAAAAAATTATACGTTTGGTTCGATGCGCCTATTGGCTACATTTCATCTACTAAAGAATGGGCACAACGAGAAGGAAAAGATTGGGAACCATATTGGAAAGATAAAGACACTAAATTGGTTCATTTTATTGGAAAAGATAACATTGTCTTCCACTGTATTATTTTCCCAGCAATGTTAAAAGCACATGGCGATTATATTTTGCCTGATAATGTTCCTGCAAATGAGTTTTTAAATTTAGAAGGCAATAAATTATCGACATCTAAGAACTGGGCGGTTTGGTTACATGAATATTTAGAAGATTTCCCAGGAAAAGAAGATGCTTTGCGTTATGCGTTAACAGCAAATGCTCCTGAAACAAAAGATAACGATTTCACTTGGAAAGATTTCCAAGCAAGAAACAACAATGAGCTAGCGGCTATCTTTGGAAACTTCATTAATCGAGTTGTAGTATTAACTAATAAATATTACGAAGGAATTATTCCTGCACCAAATGAATTCTCTGAAGTTGACGAACAAACTTTAGCAGAATTAAAAGCCTATCCAGCAGTTATTTCTTCTTCAATTGAAAGATATAGATTTAGAGAAGCATTAGGTGAAATGATGAATGTGGCACGACTAGGAAATAAATATTTGGCTGATGAAGAACCATGGAAAATGGTAAAAGAAAATCCTGAAAGAGTAAAAACACAAATGTATGTCGCGTTACAAATTGCTTCGGCTTTAGCAGTTCTTTCTGGACCATTTTTACCATTTACTTCTGAAAAATTAAAACAAATTCTAAATATTTCGAATAGCGAATTGACTTGGAATTCTATTACAGAAACTAGTAATTTATTAAAAGCTGGTCATCAAATTGGTCAAGCTGAAATTTTATTCGCCCAAATTGAAGATGCAGACATTCAAAAACAATTAGACAAATTAGAAGCCAGTAAAAAAGCAAATAAAGCAGCAAGCATGAGTGCAGAACCACAAAAAGACACAGCAACATTCGACGATTTTACAAAATTAGATTTGCGTGTTGGTACTATTATTGAAGCAGAAAAAATGCCAAAAGCCAACAAACTTTTAGTATTAAAAGTAGATACTGGTATTGATGTCAGAACAATTGTTTCTGGAATTGCTGAACATTTTTCTCCTGAAGAAGTTGTTGGTAAACGTGTAACGGTTTTAGTAAACTTAGCTCCAAGAGCCCTTCGTGGTGTGGAAAGTGCAGGGATGATTTTAATGACAAACAATGCAGAAGGAAATTTAGTTTTTGTAAACCCCGATGCTGATGGAGTTTTAAACGGTTCAACAATTAGTTAGTATGAGAAAGATTTTATTATTATTATTTACAATTGGATTTACTTTTTCTTATTCACAACAAAGCATTAGTTCATTTGAATTTAATTTAGATAAAAATGCAAGTTTGTTTTCATTAAAAAATCCAAACAATGAAAATTTTTTAATTATAGTTTCAGAACAAGAAAAACTTAATTTTAAACTTTTTGATAACCAAACAATTAAAATTAAAGAATTTGATATCCAAGTACCTGAAGGAAAAGGAAAAAGCATTTTAGGTTATAATTTTTATGATGATGAAACTGTTCATTTTTATTGGAGCAAAAGAGGCTTTGAAGGACTAGTAAAACAAGTAATTAATTTAACTACTCAAAAATCATCTATTCAAGACATTGAGTTTAACATTAAAGATGAAAAATTTATCGTTAGACTTTCAACAGATAATAATTTTTACATTATAACTTGTTTAGAAGAGGAAAATGTAATTAATACATATTCATTTGATGAAAAACTTGTAAAAACCACTTATGACTTAAAAGATGAAAAATTCATAAGCTCTCTGAA
This sequence comes from Flavobacterium okayamense, assembly GCF_019702945.1. NCBI lineage: Bacteria > Pseudomonadati > Bacteroidota > Flavobacteriia > Flavobacteriales > Flavobacteriaceae > Flavobacterium > Flavobacterium okayamense. Next base: position 896,475 of record NZ_AP024749.1, on the reverse strand, counting down.
TAGAAGAGCTACACTTAAAGATATTTTTATTGAAGAAAATTGGTCAAAAACTGATTTTTTAACACAAGTTATTAAAGAAGAGACACCACCATCTTTGGTTTTAAGTAGAGATAAAAGAAAATGTTTTGTTGATAAAGACAGGCTTATATTTACTTTTGATAATAATCATGATTTTACACAATGCATACAATTAGACTTAAAATCAAATAATTATAAAGTAAACCACATTAAAAAACCTTTTATTAAAAAAAGTGATTTTAATAATATTGAGTCAAATTCATTTTATTATAAAAATAGTATAGTTCAAATGAAATTGGTAGGCCATCTAATGAATATTTCATTTAAAGACTTTGAAGGTAATGAATTAAAAAACTATATAATTGAAGATAATATTGACATTTCATTTAAAAACACTGATATAATCCAAGAGGATGGAGATATATTAGATAAAAGGATACTTGGAAAATCAAATCAATTACTCAGAAAAATTGGAAATAATTTTCCATCAATTGTACTTAATGATTATAATCAAAACACATTAATGATTATAGGTGGGGTTTCCGAGGTTAGACAAAAAAGTGGTATTTTTTATGGTGGTATTATTGGTGGTTTTACTGGAGCAATGATAGGATCACTTCTTCAAGATTATAACTTAAACAATATAAACTCATATAATAACAGAAAAGTAATTTACATTAATTGTCTTTTAGATAGTAACTTTAATAATATTGAGGGAAATATAAACGAAACTGCATTTGATAAGCTTAGATTTTTTATTCATAAAAACAAAGACATAACTCACCAAACTATCATAAAAAACAAAAAATCTATTATCCTTGGTGGATTCAATAAAAAAGATAAAACATTTACCTTTTACGAATTTATTAATTAATTTTTTTGCATTTTTTGTATCTTTAAAAGAAAAAGCACAACTATGTTAACACAAAGAATAGAAGAATCATTAAACGACCAAATTAGAATTGAAGCGGAATCTTCTCAAGTTTATTTATCAATGGCTATTTGGGCAGAAATTCAAGGTTTAGAAGGAATTGCTCAGTTTATGTATCGCCAATCGGATGAAGAAAGAGCTCACATGCTTAAGTTAGTAAAATATGTAAACGAACGTGGTGGTCATGCTCAAATTACTGATTTAAAAGCACCAAAAACGAAGTTTGGTACGTTTCAAGAAATGTTTGATGAATTATACAAACACGAATGTTTTGTTTCAAATTCAATTAATGAGTTAGTACATATCACACTACACGAAAAAGATTATGCGACGCATAACTTCTTACAATGGTATGTTGCTGAACAAGTTGAAGAAGAGGCGCAAGCCAAAACAATTTTAGATAAAATAAATTTAATTGGAGAAGATCGTGGCGGTCTTTATTTATTTGATCGCGACATCCAACAATTATCTGTAACTAGTTCAATTGCAACAAATCCACAGTAATTTTTATTTAGAACATTTAAAAATAATTATATCTTTGTCAAAGATTTCTATTTCAAATGAGTAAAGACAAGGATAAAAAAGAAAAGAAGAAAAAGAAGAAACTTAAAAAAGGTAAACTTCTTGAAATGAAGGTTGTAGATAATTGCAAATCGAAATGTTGCGAAAAATTTAAAAAAGGCGAACATAAACGTTGCAAACGTTGCCCCATGTTTGATTTAATTAAAAATGTATCATAATAAAAAGGCGGTCAATTGACCGCCTTTTTACTTTATTAAAGTTTATTATTTTAAAAGTAAAACTTCATTTGCAACAATTTCTGTGATGTAACGTTTAACTCCGTCTTTATCATCATAATTTCTTGTAGTTAATTTACCGTCAATAGCAATTTCTTTTCCTTTTGTAACGTACTTTTCTATAATTTCAGCCGTCTTTCCCCAAGCTGTAACACGATGCCATTCTGTTTTTTCAACTTTATCTCCATTGTCTTTGTAATACACTTCATTAGTAGCAATAGAAATGTTAGCTAGTTTTTTTCCTCCTTCAAGATTTTTAATTTCAGGTTCTTGTCCTACGTGTCCGATTAATTGTACTCTGTTTTTCATGGCGTTTAAGATTTAAATAATTAATAAAATTGATTTTTGAAATTGTCTTTCTGATTAAACTCAAATTCGTTCGTTCATTTCGACGATGCAAAGATTTGACCCTTTCCAAACTTTATTCGGTTATTATCTAATTAATTTCGGTTGTAAATATTTGTAACCATTTGTAAACGGAAAAAATATTGATTATATTTGTTGAAAATCAAATATTTATGCGCCAAGAAATTAAAAAAGTAGAGTTACGTAATCTACAAATTGAAGATTACAAACAATTAAAAAAATCAATGATCGAAGCCTATCCCGATATGGAAAACTCCTATTGGGATGAGAAACATATTAAAAAATTACTCAAAATTTTTCCTGAAGGCCAAATCGTTATTGTTGCAGATGGTGAGGTAGTAGGCTCAGCTCTATCAATTATAGTTTCTGAAACTACAGCTTACAAACTTCATAATTATAAAGATATTACAGGAAATTATAGCTTTTCAACTCATAATAGTAAAGGCAATATCTTATATGGAATAGATGTTTTTGTACATCCTAAGTACCGTGGATTACGTTTAGGTCGTAGGTTATACGATGCCCGTAAAGAATTGTGTGAACAATTGAATTTAAGAGCCATTGTTTTTGCGGGTAGAATTCCCAATTACAAAGAATTTTCAAGTAAGCTAACTCCAAAAGAATTCATTGAAAAAGTGAATAAAAAGGAGATCTATGATCCTGTTTTAACTTTTCAGCTTAGTAATGACTTCCAACCCGTTAGAGTAATGCGAAATTATTTGGAAGGCGATAAAAGTTCACAAGAATTTGCTGTTCTCCTCGATTGGAATAACATTTATTATGAAGAAGATATTCAATTAATTAATGTCAGAAAAAGTGTTATTCGATTAGGTTTAATTCAATGGCAAATGCGTTCGTTAGGAAATTTAGATGCGCTTTTTGAACAAGCTGAATTTTTCATCGATGCTGTTTCAGGTTATGGAAGTGATTTTGCTTTGTTCCCCGAGTTATTTACAGCACCATTAATGGCCGATTACAATCATCTTTCTGAAGCTGAAGCCATAAAAGAATTGGCAAAATATACAGATGCTATTCATAAAAAAATGCAAGAATTTGCCATTTCTTATAACATCAATATTATAACGGGAAGTATGCCACATTTAGAAAACGGACATGTCTATAATGTTGGTTTTTTATGTCGTAGAGATGGTACAAGCGAAATGTATCGCAAAATACATATTACACCAAACGAAATTTTCCATTGGGGAATTACTGGTGGCGATACTATTCAAACATTTGATACCGATTGTGGTAAAATTGGTGTTGTGATTTGCTATGACGTAGAGTTTCCAGAATTATCGCGAATAATGGCCGATCAAGGCATGAATATCTTATTTGTTCCTTTCCTTACCGATACCCAAAATGGGTACACAAGAGTGAAACATTGTGCGCAAGCCAGAGCCATTGAGAATGAATGTTATGTTGCTGTAGCAGGTTGTGTTGGTAATTTACCGAAAGTGAACAACATGGATATTCAGTATGCACAAGCTGCTGTTTTTACACCATCTGATTTTGCATTTCCAAGTAACGGAATTAAAGCGGAAGCAACTCCAAATACCGAAATGACCTTAATTGTTGATGTCGACTTAGATTTGTTAAAAGAATTACACGAACATGGAAGCGTACAAACCATGAAAGACAGAAGACACGATTTATACAAACTAAAAAAATTGAAATAAACAATATGAAAAAACTGCTGTTTCTAATTGCAATCTCAATAATTACATTGTCTTGCAAAGCGCAAAACACTTTACATTATAATGATGAAAAAGGTTCGCCAAAAGCAAATTTAAATGATATAAAATGGCTTTCTGGGAATTGGAAAGGAGCTTCTGAAATGGGTAATTTTGAAGAAAACTGGAGTTTAGCTTCTGCTAAATCCATGTTGTTTTCTTTTAAAATGTGGAATGACAATGAAGTTTTCTTTTATGAAGTCGGGCACATTATAGAGAAAGACAAAAGTTTAGTTTTAGAACTAAAGCACTTTGATAAAGAATTAAAAGGTTGGGAAAAACAAGATGAAAAAGAAAGTTTCCGTTTGGTTAAAATAGATGGGAATAAATTCTATTTTGACAAAATCACCTATGAAAAAATTGATGACAATCACATGATTGTTTATGTATTGATGGAAGAAACTAACGAAGAATTAATTTTTAATTTTAAGAAATAGTAATGAGTAAAACCTGTTTAGAATGTGGCGATAAAATTGTAGGAAGAGAAGACAAGAAGTTTTGTAGTGACGCTTGCCGAAACTCCTACAACAATAAAATGAACAAAGACCAAAACAATTTAATGCGCAACATTAATAATAAATTGCGTAAAAATTATCGTATTCTTTGTGAATTAAATCCCGAAAGTAAAACCAAAACTACGCGCACTAAACTACTAGCAAAAGGTTTCGATTTTGAATTTGTAACTTCAATTTACGAAACCAAAAATGGCAATCGCTATTATTTTTTATATGACCAAGGTTATATGGCAATTGAGAATGACGGATTTGTTTTAGTCAAAAAGGATAGTTAATAAAGAGAATAGATGAAAGAGAATAGAAAACAGATATCTATTTTAGGTTGTGGTTGGTTAGGATTTCCTTTAGCCCAACAATTTATAACTAAAGGTTACGAAGTAAAAGGTTCTACAACTTCAATTTCTAAACATCGAAAGTTAAAAGCCGAAAACATTCAACCCTATATAGTAGAGTTACATGAAAATGAAATTGTTGGAGATTTTGAAAATTTTTTAGAAGAAAGTGAACTCTTAATCATCAATTTCCCGCCTAATTTGCGAGGTGGTAATCCAGAAAGTTTAGTAAAAAAGATAGAAAATTGTTTACCTTTTTTAGAAAAATCAACGGTTAAAAAAGTAATTTTTGTAAGCTCTACAGCTGTTTTTCCTGATAGTTTTCCTATGAAAACCATTTATGAAGATACACCACCTCAACCTAATGATGACCGCGGTAAACAATTACTAGAAACTGAAAACCGTTTACGTTACAACACGCATTTTGAAACTACCATTTTACGCTTTGGCGGGTTAATTGGGGAAAACCGACATCCTGTTAATTATATTTCTGGAAAGAAAAATATCGACAATCCTGAAGCTCCTGTTAATTTAATTCATCAACAAGATTGCATCAATCTTATCTTTCATATTATAGAAAATAATTTATGGGGAAAAGCATTAAATGCGGTTTATCCAAAACATCCTAAGCGCAACGAATATTATCCTCAAAAAGCTGCTAATTTAGGTTTAGAAATCCCGGAATTTAAAACGAATGCTATTTCAAAAGGAAAATATATTAGCTGTAAATATTTACGTGAAAAATATGGTTTTGAGTTTTTGAATGAAATTTAAACAATTAAAAAACCCAACAAATGTTGGGCTTTTTAATATCAAATTTTAAAATGTATTACCAAATTTTAACTCGGTCTTCTGGTTTTACATACATTCCGTTTCCTTCTTTTACACCAAAAGTATTGTAAAAAGCATCCATGTTTTTCAATGGTTCTGCCGCACGATACATTCCTGGCGAATGTGGGTCTGTTTTTACTTGATTTTTAATTGCTTCGTCACGCATTTTAGTTCTCCAGATTGTTGCCCAAGAAATAAAGAAACGTTGTTCTGGTGTATAACCGTCAATTAATCCAGGATTTCCATTTTCTTTCAAATAAATTTGTAAACCATCATAAGCAGCATTCACACCTCCTAAATCACCAATGTTTTCACCTAATGTAAATTTACCATCAACATAAATTCCAGGTAACGGTTGTAAATTAGAATATTGAGCCGCTAATGCGCCTCCAAGTTCAGTAAACTGTTTTAAATCTTCATCACTCCACCAATTTACTAAATTTCCGTTTGAATCGTAACGTGAACCTGAGTCATCAAATCCGTGAGAAATTTCATGTCCGATAACCGCACCAATTCCACCATAATTTACCGCTTCATCCGCTTTGTAATCATAGAAAGGCGGTTGTAAGATAGCAGCAGGGAAAACAATCTCATTATTAGATGGGTTGAAATATGCATTTACTGTTTGAGGTGACATTCCCCATTCGGTTTTATCCACTGGTTTTCCTAATTTATCTAAATTCTTTTGGTGTGACCATAAAGCATATTGTCTAGAATTTTCAAAATAAGTTCCTCCATTTTCAGGGCTTGTAACCTTTAATTTAGAATAATCTTTCCATTTATCAGGATATCCAATTTTAACTGTTAATTTGTTTAATTTCAATTTTGCATTTTCCTTAGTTGAAGGCGTCATCCAAGGTAAATTATCAATTCTGTTTTCAAAAGCTTTCATTACGTTAGCAATCATCGCTTGTGCTTTTGCTTTAGCTTCAGGCGGGAATTTTTTAGCTACATATAATTTTCCTAAAGCTTCACCTAGTCTACCATTTACAGTAGCCAAAGCTCTTTCTTCTGCAGGACGTTGTTTTACAGCTCCTGTTAAAGTTTTACCATAGAAATCCCAATTAGCATCAGCAATCTCAGTTGATAACACTCCTGAAGCATCGTTTAATAAAGTCCAACGTAAATATGCTTTCCAAGAAGCTAAATCGCCTTCTTTAAAAATGGTTTCAATTTTTTCTAAATATCTTGGTTGTGAAACTACTACTGAATCAATTTTTCCAATTCCTACACCTGTTAAATAATTATCCCAATTGACTGTTGGTAAAACTTTACCTAATTCGGCAACTGTCATTGGGTTATACGTTTTTCTTCTATCACGACGTTCAACTCTGTCTAACATCGATTCTGCCATTTTAGTTTCTAGTGCTAAAATTTGCTCTGCAGAAGTTTTTGCTTGAGCTTCAGAGTCGCCTAAAAACTGTAACATTCTTGTTACGTGAGCTACATATTTAGCTCTTTTTTCTTTGGTATCTTCTGCATCAGAAACATAATAATCTCTATCAGGTAAACCTAAACTTCCATTACCAATATAAACTACGTTTCGGTTACTATTTTTTGCATCGGTATAAATATAACTTCCGAAAAAACCAATGCTAGCTTCTGCTTCCAATTCAGTTGTTAAGGCGATTAAATCTTGAGTATTTTGAATTTTATCAATCTTAGCTAGGTATGGTTTCAATGGAGAAATTCCCATTTTATTACGTGTAACAGTATCTAAAACCGATTTGTATAAACTTAATGCTTTTCCTTGATCAGAATTAGGATCAATTGTTTTGTCTGCTAAAGCTTCTTTTAAGATTGCCATTACATCGTCATCGGTATTCTTGCGAAGTTCATCAAAACTTCCCCAACGTGTTCTATCGGCTGGAATTTCAGTTTTATCTAGCCATTTCCCGTTTACATAACGGAAAAAATTATCAGCAGGACTTACCGAAGTATCCATGTAATTTGTATTAATTCCTGGGCTTGCTTTTTTAGGTTCAACTTTTGCCACTTCTTGATTCGTTTTACACGAATTTAAAAGAGACAATAAAAAAAGGAAGCCTAAGCTTCCTTTAATCATATTTTTTTTCATTTTGATTTGGTTAAAGAAAGTTATTTTACAAATATAACTTTTTGTTTAATAAACCTTTATTAAAAATTATTCTTTAACAATCCTTTTAACGAAGTTCTTTCCTTCTGCAGAAATTTTAATGAAATAAACTCCAGTTGAAGCATTTGATAAATCAATTTTTGTCTCGAAAGAATTTTCGAAAGAATTTTGATTTAAAATTAATCTGCCATTAATATCATAAACTTCAATTTTTTCTAATTGATTTGTTCCTAGTGATATGTTATAGATTCCTTTAGAAGGATTAGGATATACTAAGATTTCATTAGTATTAAAACTTTCATTGCTTAAAGTTCCACTAATTAAGAAATTATCTACATTAACTCCTAACTGAGTAACTGCTTCATCTGAATGGAAAACTATTCTAAAAATAATATTGGTTTCAGAATTTAATGCACTCAAGGAATAGAAATAGTTTGTATTAGTTGTGTTTGTCCCTGTCCATTGTGCACCTGGACAATTGTAACAATCATTTCCTCCTGATGATGCAAGCGTTCTATTACTATTGTACCAATTTGCTCCCATTGTGCCTAAAACATTCCAATTAGCTCCAAAATCTGTAGAATATTCAACATAAACAATGTCCCAGTCTTCTTCTAAATCAAATTTCATATCAAAACTTAATTGAGGGCTACTTAAAGTTGTTAAGTCATAACATTGTGACACTAAATAAGATTTAGTTGCATCAGGATAATCACCTGTATCGTTAATTAAATAAACTGTATTACCAGCAGAAGACATTGCTCCAAAACCTCTAACACCTCTAAACCAAGTTGAAGTACCTTCATCATTATAAGCTATCAATTCATCAGATATAGTACTAAAAGGGTTTACAACATTTACAATACCTGAATCATTTATGAAAAATACAATCGATTTAGTATTATTTTCAGGTCTTGCATCACTTGTAACTGTAGTTGTAATGTTTAAAGTGTGCGCACCTCTAGAAAGACCTGTCACTGAAATAGGATATGTTGTTTCTTGACAAAGCCCTAAAGTTCCATTCCAAACTTCATTAGTATTTGCACCACCATCAACATTATAAGAAATATTTACACTTGATAATGAATTTAATCCTTGATTTTTAAAGCTTATAGTTGTGGCAAAGGAATTTGTAGTACATGGTATTGTTTGATTTTGTGCAATAGATTGTAATGCTACATCATAATTCACAGCAACATAAGATTCTCCAACATTAACAGCATACCATGCATTAGTTACTGATTCTGCTTCTGGACTATTTGCACAATATAAATTGTATACAACTTCAATTGTAGCATTACGGGCATCTAAATAAGTAGAATTAGGCGTTAAATAATCTCTTTCTGCAAGATATGCAATTTCAGCAGCTTTATCTAAACCTATTCCAGTGACATTGTAAGTATCAGGAGAAGGTGCATTGTTAGTTCCAGATTCTCCCTCAGACAAAATATAAAACCAATGATTTAAAACACCTGAATTTGTATGAACTCCACCATTATCAGCAGTTCCGGTATACCAAAAAGTTCCTCCATAAGTATCTGGATCCCCTTTAGAATTTGGATTGCTCATAGAGCGCAATGCATTACCTAAATCTTCTCCAATTAACCAAACCGAAGCTGGCCTAGGTGTTGTTAAACTACCTGTTCTTCCATAATGTTCAATACAAGCTCCCCAAATATCTGAAAAAGCCTCATTCATTGCTCCTGATTCATTAGCATAAACTAAATTAGCGGTATAAGTACACACAGCGTGCCCAATTTCATGCCCACACACATCTATTGATGTTAAAATATCAAAACCTCCAGCAGTTCCATCTCCATATGTCATAACTGAACCATTCCAACTTGCATTGTTATAATTTCCATGGTGAACATAACTTCTTATTGCAGCGCCATTATTATCGAAACTATTTCTTCCGAAAATATTACCCCAAAAATCATATGTTATTTCTGCACCCCAATGCGCATCAAGAGCTCCATCATCTTTAAAAACATTAGCATGTTCTGCACTTGTCCAATTGTTATCATTATCAATAAAATCTACATCTTGATATGTTCCTGTATCCTCACAATTGTAGGTCAAAATTCCATTACCTCTAGAATAATCTTGTAAAATATAATTTGTTCCGTCGAAAGTAGTTTCAATTTGTCTACTCCCACTGTAACGAGTATCTGCATTACCTGTTGCTAAAACTGCCCTTTCTACCTGCTCTTTTTTAAACTTTAAATCTTCATTTGAAAATAATTCATGAGCATGCTTAATTATTGCATTCACTAATAAAATCTCACCAGAATTAGCGTCTATATAAACTTCGTTTCTAGAAATTGGTTGTGTAGCATAAATATCATATTTATAAGCTAATATTAATGAGCCCGAATTTAAATTTGGCAACAATAACAGTTCTCCGTCAGGTTTAACATAATCCATTATCTTAGATTGAACTTCATTTTCCCAAAGATAAGATTCAGCATTTATATATTGTATGGCTTTAGCTAAGCCTTGCTCACTATTTAAATTTGGTTGTATATTTTGATTTTCAATTGCATATAACTCTCCATTAACTAGTCTTGCTTTTCCATCTTTTGAGTGAACAATAGCTGTACCAAATTCTACTTTCAATCCTTTGTAAAACTGTTGATATTTTTCATGAATAAAACCTACTTTATCAACATTTGAAGAAACTTTAGAGAAAGAAACTTCTTTATTTAATTTAAACTCCATTGAAAAAACTTTTAATGCTTTTTCAGGCGAAATCTCTTCGTTTATTCTCAAAAATTTTTGATTTGTAAGGCTTTTTTCTTCTCTATTTTGTGATGTTACACTTAAAGAAAAAACCAAAAAACTTAGGGCAAAAAATATTTTTTTCATTATTCTTTAATAATACGTTTTACTAATTGTTTATCGTTAGATTGAATCTTAACAAAGTAAATTCCAGATGAAAGATTAGTTAAATCCAATTTAACAATTGACCCTTCAATGTTTAATTTATCGCTACTAAAAACTTTTTTACCGGTCACTTCAAAAATCTCTATACTTTCAGGCACTTCGTTTGAAAATGAAATATTAAAGATTCCTTTAGAAGGATTTGGATAAACAAAAAATTCATTTGTGTTAAAATTCTGTTCAGAAAGCGTACCTGTTATAACAAAATTATCAATATTAACACCTAATTGATTTACTGATTCATCTGAATGAAAAACTATTCTAAATATTACATTAGGTTCACCAATCAAAGAATTTAACGGATAAAAATAGTTTGTGTTTGTTGTATTAGTACCAGTCCATTGTGCACCAGGACAATTATAACAATCATTTCCTGCTGTTGCTACAGTTCTATCACTATTGTACCAATTAGCACCCATAGTTCCCAAAACATTCCAATTAGCACCAAAATCTGTAGTGTATTCTACATATACAATATCCCAATTCAGCTCCAAATCATATTTCATGTCAAAATGAATCTCAGGGCTTGACACATCTGTTAAATTATAACATTGAGAAACTAAATAAGATTTTGTTTGATCTGGATAATTCCCTGTAAGATTAGTTGTAAAAACATTGTTTCCAAAACCACTTGCTAATGCACCTCCATTTCTAACGCCTCTAACCCACAGAGCAGTTGTTGAACCTTCATCATATCTTAATAATTCATCAACTGTATTTTCAAATGTATTAACCACTCCAACAGTACCTTGATCATTTACATAAATAGAAACAGTACCATTATTATTACTTGAAAATGCATCATTTGTAATTGTAGTAGTAACATTAAAAGTATGTATACCTCTACTTAAAACTAATGAAGGAAGTGTTACAACTGCAGTAGCTCCAGAAATTAATGTTCCATTCCAAGTTGTATTGTATGGTGTGCCATCAACACTGTAATCAATTTGAACTGAATTAATTGTATTGACTCCATTATTTTCTATTACAATTTCTGGAGTTAAATTACCGCAATTTACATTTGAACCAGGATTATTGATTGCAAGTAGTTTAACATCATCTGGTGCTAACTGAACAGGTATATCCGTTTGCCATATTCCTCTTCCATAAGTTGATGCTATTATTTTATTATCAAATAAATTAATTGCTAAATCCGTAACAGAAACATTAGGTAAATTTGTATCAAAAGCTTGCCAAGAGCCCATGGTATCATCTAAATAGTATACTCCTAAACTTGTTCCTACATATAAAGGGTTATCAGGATGTTGTCCCTGATGAACAATAACATTTTTTCCAATACTCGGTATGCCTGAAGTGATATTTGTAAATGTAGTTCCTCCATTTGTTGACTTTAACACTTGCCCTCCAGTTCCAGAAGTAGTTAAATAAACTATATTATTATTATTAGAATTTACAGCTATTGATCTAATTGTAGAAGAAGCAGTAAAAATTGATGAAAAGTTTACGCCATGGTTTGTACTTTTATACAAAGTTGAACCATTTGAAATATACATAATATCATCGTTTGTAGGATCAACATAAATTAATTCAAGGTTTCCTGATCCAATACTTCCTGAGTTTTGTTGTGTCCATGTACCTCCAGTTAATTTATATAATCCCGCAAAACCAGAGAACAATTCTCCAATACTATTAGTTGCTAGTGGAGTTACCCAATTTCCACTTTGACCACCTGGCGAACTAACACTTCCTGTTATTCCATTTCCTGCTGTACTACTTATATATAAAGAACCACCATTTTGAATAAAACCATAATACAAGTTAGGATTTGTGGGATCAATTTCCGTATCCATTCCATCAGCACCATAATAGTTTTTCCATTGACCACTACTGTAGGCATGACCACCATTATCTTGTAAACCACCAACCATATTTGCAGCAGATTGTTTTGATACTGCGATTTTATAAAATTGACTAATTTGTGCAGTAGCTGTTAAATCAGTAAAATTAGTTCCTCCGTTTTGAGAAACATAGACACCCCCATCAGTTCCAGCATATAAATTTCCTCCATAAAACCCTAAATAATGAATATCTGCATGAGTATAAGATGGTGCTGAAGGTGAACTCCAGTTATTAATTTTAGTAAAAGATGTTCCTCCATTAGAAGATTTCCATACGTTTAAACAACCCGTAAAAATTTCTTCAGCATTTGTATCTGAAACTCCTAATGCTAAATCATACCAAGCTTGAGAAGACTCAAAAACATCCGTTGATGTATTTCTTGCAGTAAAACTTGTTCCGCTGTCGGTCGATCTATAAATTCCTTGAAATGCATAACCAGTAGTAGCACTTAAAATATAAATATAATTGGAGTTTGCAGGTGTTACATCTAATAATAATCTTCCAGAATTAAAAGGTAATCCGGTCGTGATTATTGTAAATGATGACCCAGAATTAGTAGATTTATAAAATCTATTTGCACTTACTGCATAAATAATTGATGAGTCACTTGGTTTAAAACGAATTGATCCTTGAGAAAAATCTCCAGTTTGAACAACTGACCATGAGGCTCCTGCATTACTTGTTTTGTAAATACCACTACTTGTTGCACAAAACAATACTTGATTGTTAGTTGGATCCATAATTAAATCCCCTGCAAAACTTGAGCTTCCTCCAAAACTTAATCCAGTAGTATTCCATGTTAATCCGCCATCTGTTGATTTTAAAACCCCAACAGAATATGTGTCTGAAGCGTCTTTATCACCAGTAGCAATGTAAATTACATTTGAATCTGTATGATCTACAACAATTCCAGAAACACCTATTTGAGGTAAAAAGTCAGAAAGTGGTGTCCAATTTACTCCTGCATCTGTTGATTTCCAAATTCCTCCAGCTGGAGAACCAATATAAACTACATTACTATTGTTTGGATCTTGATAAACAAAATTTACTCTTCCTTGTCCAGAAGACCAAGAACCTGTATTTGTATGTGTAAATGGCCCCACCGGCTGCCAATTACTTGGCGGTAAAGACATTGACGATAAATTTTTAGATGCTTTAGACTGATTCTTTTCTTGCCATGCTGCCCAAAGCTCATCTGCAGAGATTAAAAAACCATTTTCGTTTGTTAAATTTCTCCAGTGATTTTCCCACCTCATAAAAGGCTTATAACCAGAACCTTTCTTGTTTTTATCATGAGATAACCAATATTGGTTAAACTCATCAACCATTTGATCTATAGTTTTTTGCTGCTTGCTTTCAGAATTCCACGGTGCTGAAGACACAAATTGAGCACTTGAAAAACCTCCAATTAAAAGGCTTAAAATCAGTAGTTTAGTTTTCATTTTTTGGGTTGTTTTTTTAATAATTTCGCTAAAATAATATTTTTTTCAACACATTATAACTTTTTTAACAAAAATCGCATTTTTATCGTTTTAAAATACTTTAATTTTGCTAAAAATTAAAAAATGACTACTAAAAACAAAAAATATATCATTTTTCTAGGATTATTACTAACTCTAGTTTTTTTATCTATATATACATTAACAAAGCCTAAAAAAACTCTACCAATATTTAATCCTAGAGACATTAATCCTGAGCTAGTAGACTCTACAATTCAACATTTAGGATATAATCATAAAATTGAAGATTTTGCTTTTAGAAATCAAAACGGAAAAATTATTACTCAAAAAGATTATGAAGGCAAAGTTTATGTTGCTGATTTCTTTTTTACTACTTGCCCAACGATTTGTCCTAAAATGACAGATAATATGGTTTGGTTACAAAATCAAATAAAAAATAATGATAAAATAAAATTGGTTTCTTTTTCAGTAACGCCTGATATGGATAGCGTTCCTGTTCTTAAAAAATATGCTGAAGAAAAAGGAGTTATTGACTCTAAGTGGAATTTACTTACTGGAGACAAAAAAGACATTTACTACTTGGCTCGAAAATCATTTTTAGTGGTTAAAACTGGAAGTCCAGATGAACTTTATGATATGGTTCATACTGAAAACTTCGTTTTGGTAGATCAAAAAAAGAGAATTCGCGGTTTTTATGATGGAACAAATTTAGAAGAAGTAAAAAAACTATTGGAAGACATAAATTTCCTTTGCCAAGAATAATTTCTTCAAAATTGACAATTATCAGCTTCAATTTATAAATAATACCTACATTTGTATTTTAATTCAATCTAAATAAGGATGTCAGTTCTACTTTCAGAGTTGAAAATTGGAGATAAAGCTATAATTATAGATGTAAATCTTGACGAAATTCCATTAAAATTACTTGAAATGGGGTGTTTGCCTGGCAATACTATCGAGCTTATCCAAATTGCACCTTTTGGTGATCCTTATTATTTCAATATTAACGATTCGCATGTTGCTATTCGAAAAGAAACCGCTAACGAAGTTAATGTTGTTATTGAAAATCAGTTGGTCTAATTCATGTTAAATTCAATTATAAAAGTTGCCTTAATAGGAAATCCTAACGTAGGAAAAACTTCGGTTTTTAATCAATTAACAGGATTAAACCAACAAGTTGGGAACTATCCAGGAATCACCGTTGAAAAAAAACAAGGAATTGCAAAACTTTCATCAGAAGTCAAGGCTAAAATAATTGATTTACCGGGAACTTACAGCTTAAACGCAAGTTCGATTGATGAAAATGTTGTAATTGAATTATTACTAAATAAAAACGATGAAGATTTTCCAGATGTGGCTGTTGTAGTTACCGAAGTGGAAAACTTAAAAAGAAACTTACTTCTTTTTACACAAATTAAAGATCTTGAAATTCCTACCATTTTAGTCATAAATATGGCGGATAGAATGAAATTGAAAGGAATTGAACTTGACATTGAATCTCTTGAAAAAGAACTAAAAACAAAAATTGCATTAGTTAGCTCAAGAAAAAATCAAGGAATTGATAATTTAAGAAATATCATTTTAAATTATACAGAACTTTCTACAGAACCTTGTTTACATGCTTCAAGTATTGATCCTGAATATTTCGACAAATTAAGAAAAGCCTTTCCAAACCAATTATTGTACAAACTTTGGTTGGTAATTACGCAAGATGTAAACTTTTTAAATTTGGAACGTAATGAAATTAAAAGTTCATTTACAAAATCACATTCCGATTTAAAAAGGCTGCAGCAAAAAGAAACGATTAAGCGCTATCAATTTATAAATGACACTCTAAAAATTGGTCAGAAAATTGATCAATCTAAAGCAACCGATATTCGAGCAAAAATAGATCGCATTTTAACCCATAGAGTTTTTGGATATCTAATATTCTTCGGAATTTTAATGGTGATTTTCCAATTTTTATTCGATTGGAGTAGTATTCCAATGGATTTTATCGATGAGACGTTTGCTAATTTAAGTTCGTTTGCTAAAACTAATTTACCATCCGGAAAATTTACCGATTTAATTTCCGATGGTGTGATTCCAGGAATTGGTGGAATTGTAATCTTTATTCCACAAATAGCCTTTTTATTCTTGTTTATTTCTGTACTGGAAGAAAGTGGCTATATGAGTCGCGTAGTTTTTTTAATGGATAAAATAATGCGCCGTTTCGGACTTTCAGGTAAAAGTGTAGTGCCATTAATTTCGGGAACTGCTTGTGCTATTCCTGCTATTATGGGAACTCGTAATATTGAAAATTGGAAAGAACGTTTAATTACCATTTTAGTTACACCATTTACAACTTGTTCGGCTCGTTTACCAGTTTATGCTATTTTAATTGCATTAATTATTCCGGAAAAAAGAGTTTTAGGATTTTTAAGTCTACAAGGATTAACTTTAATGAGTTTGTATCTTTTAGGTTTCGGAATGGCAATTTTTTCGGCTTACATTCTTAATAAGGTTTTGAAATTAAACTGCAAATCATATTTTGTTGTTGAAATGCCTTCGTATAAAATTCCAATGTTTAAAAACGTCGCGATAAATGTGATTGAAAAAACAAAAGCTTTTGTAACCGGAGCCGGAAAAATCATTTTAGCATTATCCGTTATTTTGTGGTTTTTAGGCTCGCACGGACCAAAAAGTTTTGATGATGCCTCAACCGTTATTACATCACAAAACCAAAATCTTACAAAAGACGAATTGAACGATAAAATAAACGCTTACCAACTAGAAAACTCATACATAGGAATTATGGGGAAAAGCATTGAGCCTGTAATTAAACCTTTAGGTTACGATTGGAAAATTGGTGTTGCTGTTGTAAGTTCTTTTGCTGCACGTGAAGTTTTTGTTGGAACTCTTGCAACCATTTACAGTGTAGGAAGTCATAGTGAAGAAGAAGCAACTATTAAAAAGAAAATGGCTGCTGAAGTTCATCCTATAACAGGTAATAAGATTTTCAATTTCGCTACAGGAATTTCGTTGTTGCTTTTTTACGCTTTTGCCATGCAATGTATTTCTACTTTGGCTATTGTTAAAAAAGAAACTAATTCATGGAAGTGGCCAATTATTCAACTTGTAGTAATGAGCGGATTTGCCTATTTAGTTGCACTAACAGCTTATCAGTTTTTAAAATGATACAAGAAATTTTAGCTTATATTACTTTAGCAGCTGCAGTTTTTTTTCTGTTGAAGAAATTCTTTTGGAAAAAATCAACTAAAAAAGCGAAGAAAAATTCTAAATCGTGTGGAGACGATTGTGGTTGTCATTAATCTTGTCCATCTAATATAATTTCTAAAAAATAATCTTTTAAATCAATTTCTTCATTTTGAATCTTTTCCGGAAAAATTTGAATTCCAATTATTTTTTTATTCAAAGTATATCGTTCTAAAATTGATCTATTATTTTCAAAATTCTTAGTATTTAAAATTATTAATTCTTCTTTCAGAAAAATTTCATTTTCAAAAATAGAAATAACAAGTTCAACTTGACCTTCCCAAACACATTGGACATCTTTAGGACATCTTGAATCTGAAAGTATATCTTTTATAGTGAAAGTGTATTTGTCATTTATCTTATGAAATTCTTTCTCATTTTGAGAAGGCTCAGGAATTTTATTTGAACCACATCCAATTGAAAATATTGCCAATAAAACATATAAGATATATTTCATAATCTTTAATTTAACCTAAAGCAACATCCAAACTCATCATTACAATAAATCCGCCTATAAAACCTAAAGTGGCAATATCAGTATTTTTATCTTGTTGCGTTTCTGGAATAACTTCTTCCACCACTACATAAATCATCGCACCGGCAGCAAAAGCTAACGCATAAGGCAACACTGGTGTAAAGAAAGTTACGGCAACTGCCCCTAAAACTCCAGCAATAGGCTCAACAATAGCCGATGCTTGTCCGTACATAAAACTTTTTCTACGAGAAGCACCCATTCTTCGCAAAGGCATAGCAACAGCAATTCCCTCTGGGAAATTTTGAATTCCTATTCCAATCGCTAAAGTTACCGCACCTGCAATTGAAGCTTCAGGAATTCCAGCAGCAACACCACCAAATAAAACACCAACTGCTAATCCTTCAGGAATATTATGTAATGTAATTGCTAAAACCAATAAAGTTGTTCGTTGCCAAGGCGATTTTATCCCTTCAGTTTCTTTAAAATTGATGTGTAAATGAGGTAATGTTTTGTCTAAACCGAATAAAAATATAGCCCCTAATAAAAATCCAACAGCGGCAGGAATTACTTTTACAAAGCCTTCCCCATCACTCATTTCAATTGCTGGAGCTAACAAACTCCAATAACTTGCAGCAACCATAACACCACCTGTAAAACCTAACATTCCATCTAAAAGTGCTCGGTTCATGTTTTTAAAAAAGAACACAAATGCCGCTCCTAAAGCTGTTAAAAACCAAGTAAACATAGTGGCATAGAAAGCCGCTAAAATTGGATCAATACCTTCTAAATATTTTAAAATCGAATCAAACATAATTATTGAACGTATAAGTTATTGGCAATTTTATTGGATATAGTAAAAGTTTTTTCTTGAACTTTAACTTTTAAGGTTTCATCAAAGCTCTCTTTTTCTAAAATGGTAATATTGGTCCCTAAAGAAATTCCTTTTTTATCTAAAAACTGAAGAAACTCTGCTGATGAATCTTTAACTCCAACACATTTTACCGTATCGTTTAATTGAATATCAGACAATATTTTCTTTTGCATTTTTTTTATTTCTCCATCAGCATTTGGAATTGGGTCACCATGTGGGTCAAAATCTGGAAATTCAAGAAAAGCGTCTAATTTGTTAATCAATTTTTCCGATTGAATGTGTTCTAATTCTTCGGCAATTTCATGTACTTCATCCCAAGAAAAATTTAATTTCTTTACCAAGAAAACTTCCCAAAGACGATGTTTTCTAACTATCATTTTAGCTGAATATGATCCTTTTTCGGTTAAAGAAACGCCTTGGTATTTTACATAACTCACCAATCCTTTTTCATCTAGCTTCTTAATCATATCGGTTACCGAAGAAGCTTTGGTGTCTAACATTCCTGCAATTGCATTTGTATTAACACCTTTAGGAGAAACCTGTGCTAAATGATAAATAACTTTTAAATAATTCTCTTCTGAAATTGTCATTTTATGCAAATTATTTCACAAATATAAAACAATATTTTTGTTGCTATATATTTTATTTTTAGTTTTGTCTAAATTTTAATTTTTAAAAGTGAAAAAAATAATTTTATATAGTATAATTTTAATAGTCAATATAACTTTAGCTCAAACTGGAATAAAAGGAAGAGTAACAACTGAAAGTGGTGAACCCCTTGCATTTGCTTCTGTAGTACTAATTGAAGAAAAAAAAGGAGTTGATAGCAATACTAATGGAGAATTTGAAATTAATGATATTGAAGCAGGAAACTATACCATTCGAATTTCATTTATAGGATTTGCTTCTAAAACAGAAAAGCTTTCTGTAAAAAAAAACGAGATTAAAAACATTATAATTGTTTTAAAAGAAAGCAACATTTTAAATGAAGTTACTGTAACCGGAACTTTAAAACCTGTCTCTCGATTAGAAACACCAGTTCCCGTTGAAGTTTACACTTCCGCATTTCTGAAGAAAAACCCAACACCAAATGTCTTTGAAGCCTTGCAAAATGTTAATGGTGTACGGCCTCAATTAAATTGTAATATTTGCAACACTGGCGATATCCATATAAATGGTTTAGAAGGACCTTATACTATGGTTACTATTGACGGAATGCCTATTGTTAGTGGTTTGTCAACCGTGTACGGTTTGTCAGGAATTCCCAACTCATTAATCGACAGAATTGAAGTTGTAAAAGGTCCGGCTTCTTCTCTTTATGGGAGCGAAGCTGTTGGCGGATTAATCAACATTATCACAAAAAATGCGATTACAGCTCCTATCGTATCTGCAGATATTTTTTTTACAAGTTGGTTAGAAAACAATATAGATATTGGCACAAAATACAGATTAGGAAAAAGTACTAATGCGCTTCTTGGAATTAACTATTTTAATTATAACCAACCTATTGATAACAACAATGATAATTTTACTGATCTAACGATACAAGAACGTATTTCCATTTTTCAAAAATTCGATTTCAACAGAAAAGAGAATCGAAAAATGAGTTTAGCGGGTCGTTATTTCTATGAAGATCGTTGGGGTGGTGAAAAACAATGGAACAAATCGTATCGTGGTGGAAATGAAATTTATGGTGAAAGCATATACACTTCTCGTTTCGAATTAATAGGAAATTATCAATTGCCAGTCAAAGAAAATATGAATTTGGCTTTTTCATATACCTATCACAATCAAAATTCGGTGTATGGAGATGTATTGTATTTAGCCAATCAAAAAATTGCATTCGGACAATATACTTGGGACAAAAAAATTCTAAATCACGATATTTTATTAGGGAGCGCGTTTCGTTATCAATATTATAACGATAATACAACCGCAACTGATGATGCTGAAAAAACTAAAATTTATAGCGTATTCCTTCAAGACGAAATAAAACTAACCGAAAACAAAAGTTTGCTTTTAGGTTCGCGTTACGATTACAACAATAATCATGGTTCTATTTTTACGCCTCGTTTAGCTTACAAATGGAAACCAAATCAAAATAGTGTGTTTAGAATAAATGCAGGAACAGGTTTTCGAGTTGTAAATTTATTTACTGAAGAACATGCTGCTCTAACTGGCTCAAGAGATGTTATTATCACTGAAGATTTAAAACCCGAAAAATCATACAATATCAATTTAAACTATTTAACAAAAGTTCACTTTGAAAATGGTTCGGTTGGAATTTTTGATATTTCGAGTTGGTATACTTTTTTCAACAATCAAATTATTCCAGATTATGACACTAATCCCAATGAAATAATTTATTCCAACTTAGAAGGCTATGCACAAACATTAGGTCTTACAGCTAATGCTGATTTTATTTTTCCATTTGGTTTAAAGAGTTCCTTTGGCATCACCTATTTAGATTCTCAAATAAATCGTGATGGCGTTACATCTCAGCCTATTTTAACTGAAAAATTTTCAGGAACTTGGAATCTTGCTTATGAAATTCCTAAATGGTTTTTATCTATTGATTATACTGGAAATATTTATGGCCCAATGCGTCTTCCTCTATTAAGTGATTTAGATCCAAGACCCGAATATTCACCTTTTTGGAGTATTCAAAATATTCAATTGACGTATAAAAAATGGATTAATTTTGAAGTCTATGGCGGCGTAAAAAACCTATTAAATTGGACGCCAAATAAAAGTTCTCCTTTTCTAATTGCAAGAGCAAATGACCCTTTTGATGAAAACGTTTCTTATGATGGAAATGGAAATGTGGTTGCAACGCCAGATAATCCTTATGCTTTAACATTTGACCCAGGTTATGTTTACGGACCTAATCAAGGATTTCGAATGTTTTTAGGATTACGTTATACATTGTATTAGAATGTTAGAACTTGTTTAACATTTCTCAACCAAAAACTTTGTAACTTTGTACAAATTAAAATTTTTTAGATTATGTATCCAGAAGAAATGGTAAAACCAATGAAAGCGGAATTAACTGATGCTGGTTTTCAAGAATTATATACTGAACAAGATGTTGATACTATTTTAGCTAAAGAAGGAACTACTTTAGTGGTTATTAACTCTGTTTGTGGTTGTGCGGCACGTAATGCACGCCCAGGAGCTAAAATGAGTTTAGATAACGCTAAAAAACCCGACTTTTTAGTAACGGCTTTTGCTGGTGTTGATAAAGATGCTGTTACTAAAGCAAGAGAACATATGTTCCCTTTCCCTCCATCTTCGCCAAGTATGGCATTGTTTAAAAACGGAGAATTAGTTCACATGTTAGAACGTCATCATATTGAAGGTCGTCCAGCTGAGTTAATTGCAGAAAACTTAAAAGACGCTTACAACGAATTTTGTTAATTATAAAGAGCCTTAAACAATGTTTAAGGCTTTTTTATGCAACCTAATTATATTTATTGCATCTAGTATGAAAACTATGATTATGAAAAAAATTATTACTTGTATTCTTTTACTATTTTTATTGCAAAGTTTTCAATGTGAAAATGAAATTCAAAACGATCAAATTACAGAAGAAATGTTGATTAATAAAAAAGAAGAAATAACTAATTACATTGAACAATTTTCTTGTACTACTTCAACTTCGTGTAATGCAATAGCTTTAGGTGCTAAGCCTTGCGGTGGTCCTAGAGAATATCTTGTTTTTCCTAACAATTTAGATTTAGACATATTAGAAGGTCTTGTAAGTGAATATTATACAATGGATTCAACACGAAATGTACAAACAAATGCTGTTTCTGATTGTGCCATAGTTATGCCGCCCAGTGAAATTGATTGTATTAATGGTAATTGTATCATAATAAACTAAACAATAAATCTTTGAATTTATTTGTTATGCAAGCATATAGAAAGACCACCAAAATTGGTGGTTTTTTTATTTTTAGAAGTACATTTGTAGAAACTCAAAACTAGCAATGCAAAAAATAATTTCCTATCCCATTTCTATAGTATATTACTTACTATTTCTTTTATGGTTAGTTCTTTTTCATCCTATTCAATGGGTTTGCTATAATCTTTTTGGTTATAATGCTCATCGTTGGAGTGTTACCATTTTGAATTGGTTTTTAGTTAGAAATACACAAATTTTAGGAACTACATATAAGTTTATTGGAAGAGAAAAACTTCCTAAAAATGTTCCTCTAATAATTGTTGCTAATCATCAAAGTTTATATGATATACCTGCCATTATTTGGTTTATGAGAGCTTGGCACCCTAAGTTTATTAGTAAAAAAGAATTAGGAAAAGGAATACCAAGTGTATCTTATAATTTAAGAGTTGGAGGTTCTGCATTAATTGATCGAAAAGACCCAAAACAAGCTTTACCAGAAATTAAAAAAGTAGCTGAATTAGTAAACAACAATAATTATTCGGTAGTTATATTTCCTGAAGGCACAAGAAGTAGAACCGGAGTTCCAAAAACTTTTTCAATAAATGGTTTAAAAATGCTTCACAAGTTTGCTCCTGATGCTTATTTTGCTCCAGTGAGTATTAGTAATTCTTGGAAAATGCAACGTTACGGACAATTTCCAATGGGATTAGGGAATCGCATAACTTTTGAGGTTCATGAACCTTTAAAAATTTCTGACTATTCATTTGATGAAATTTTTGAGAAAACGGAAAACATAATTAAAAACAACATAAAACAATAATAATGTCGATACAAAATGTACGATTAGAAGTAATGCAGTTTTTGGAAAAAAAGATTGACAGCTTCGTAGAAGAATTTTTAATCCCAACTGAAAAAATTTGGCAACCAACAGATTTATTACCTAACTCAGAAAAGGAAACTTTTTTTGACGAATTAAAAGATTTGAGAGAAATTGCTAAAGATTTACCTTATGATTTTTGGGTAGTTTTAGTTGGCGATACTATAACTGAAGAAGCATTACCTACATATGAAACATGGCTAATGGATGTTGAAGGAGTAAAACAAAAAGAAGAAAATGGAGATAATGGTTGGGCAAAATGGTTGAGACAATGGACAGGTGAAGAAAACCGTCATGGAGATGTTTTAAACAAATATCTTTATTTATCTGGCCGTGTAAATATGCGTGAAGTTGAAGTTACCACTCAACATTTGATAAATGATGGATTTGATCCTGGCACAGGAAGAGATCCATATAAAAATTTTGTTTTTACAAGCTTTCAAGAATTAGCTACTTACATTTCACATAATCGTGTAGCACAAATGGCAAAGAAATTTGGCGATAATAAACTATCTAAAATGTGTCGCTTAATTGCTGGTGACGAAATGCGTCATCACTTAGCTTATAGTCAGTTTGTAAAAAACATTTTTGAAGTTGACCCAAGTGAAATGATGTTGTCGTTTCAATATATGATGAAGAATAAGATTAATATGCCCGCGCAATTAATACGTGAATCAGGCGAAAAAATCGGGAGTGCTTTCGAAGAATTTTCAAATGCTGCACAACGAATAGGAGTTTATACGGCTTTAGATTATGTTGACATTATGAAAAAATTAATTGATAAATGGGAAATTGATAAAGTGACAAATCTTACAAGCGAAGCCGAAAAAGCACGTGATTATCTTATGAAACTTCCTGAAAGGATGACTCGTATTTCGGAACGGTTAGTTTCACCAGAAAAAGAACATATTTTTAAATGGGTTGAACCAGTAATGGTAAAATAATAACTTTTTAAATCTAAAAAATTCCAAATGCAATATATTTGTGTTTGGAATTTCTATTTTATATATGACACTAGTTGACAAAACAATTCTTTTTGTTAAAGATAAATTACAAAATGCTGAAGGTGGGCACGATTGGTTTCACATTGAGCGTGTTTACAAAAACGCAATCAAAATTGCTGAAACAGAAGGTAATTGTAATTTAGAAATTGTAAAACTTGGTGCTTTATTACATGATATTGCTGATAGTAAATTTTATAATGGAGACGAAACTGTTGGACCAAAAGTTGCTAAAGAATTTCTAGAAAAAGAAGGTACTACAAAAGATATTATTGAACATGTTATCGCTATAATTCAAAATATTTCGTTTAAAGGTGGAAATTTCAATCAAAATTTTACTTCAAAAGAACTCGAAATTATTCAAGATGCCGATCGATTAGACGCGATTGGTGCCATTGGAATAGCCAGAACATTTAATTATGGTGGTTTTAAAAACAGAAGTATATATAATCCTGCAATTGCTCCAAAATTAAACATGTCAAAAGAAGAATATAAAAAGAGTGATGCGCCTACTATTAATCATTTTTATGAGAAACTACTCCTGCTAAAAGACAAAATGAACACAGAATCTGGAAAGAAATTAGCTGAAAATCGACATAAATTTATGGAGCAGTTTCTAGCTCAATTTTATACTGAATGGGATGCACTGTAAAAGCTCTCAATGTATCAAAAACTTCCTACTAACATCAAATTTTCTAGATAGAAAAACCAAACTCAAAAAGTTTTAAATCGATATAAACTTATATTCTACTGATTTTCAATAATTTTTGATACATTTGGTAAAAACAAAACATGAAAAATCTATTTATTCATTTTTTCTTAATTACCTTTATAAGTGTTAATAGTCAGGATATTAAGATTAAAAAAGACGTTATACTTTTTGACAATAAAGAAGTTGCAATTTTAAAAAAATCAGGTGAAGATTATATATACAGCAGCTTAGATGGAAAAAAACAGTTTACCGCAAAATATAGAGACTTAGCTGAAAGCGATGCTGTTCTATACCAATGGCTAGAAGTTTCAAATTCTGACAATAGTAAAACAACTGAAATTCCTTACGAAATATTACAAACTTCATTCAACTCAAGTAAAATAATTACTCGTTTACTGGCTTCTAAATACGGTTTAATTGATGAGAATGGCATCAATCAATTAAAAGTGTCAGAACTTTTCAATCAAGAAAGAGAACGATTAAGCGAGAAATATATTAAAACAGTAACTGAAGCAAAAGATAATGCTAAAAGTGACAAGCTGGTATATGATCAAAAAATTGCAGCCGTTCGACCACATGTTAAGAAAGATGGAACAATTGTAACTGGCGGCGAATTAGGAACAAATATAATTGGAAAAGCATATCATACAACATATGATGTTTTCAATAAAAATGATTTTATTTTTATACAGGATTTAGACAATATTGTCGTTGCAAAAGCAAAAATTACAAGTGCTCCTACGAAGACTACTGAAGTAACTTTATTTAATGGAGAGACTTTTACTTTTAATGCTAAAAGAAGTTTTCACCCCAACGATGCATTTATATTTTTTAAAGAAGTTGTTGAACAACTAGTCGCAAGAGATTATGTCTTAGGGCATCAAGCAAAAACATACAATGCAAATCTTCACAAAGAAAAAGTAAAAGTTGCCAAAGATAAAAGCGAAAGCATTTATAATAGAAAAGGATATGTTATTGATGAAGACGGAAAAAAATATTCAGGTATAGTAAATGCAGAATTTGAAAGACTTGATGTTTATGAAACTGGCAAAACAGAAGTTACTGAAGCGATTGATAAATATGGAAAATCTGTAACCGTAAAATACAATAATGAAAAGGGTAAAGAACGAATTTCTACCTTTTCTGCTAAAGACAATACTAAGTTTTGTGTAATTGAATCAGACGGTTCTGAAACTTGTTACATAGGTATGAAAGTAAAAGGTGATGCAATGAAAAAATTATCAAATGCAATGTCTTTAGGCTTCAATAATGCATATTTTTATAAACTAGTTTACGAGGCAAATGGCAATCAAGTACTAATTGACCCAATAAAAGAAGATGTTTTCGTTATAAAACTAAAAGATGCTAAAGAAGGGCAGATGATTGACAGTCGAAAAAACGATAAACTATCAAAGGAACTTTCAGAATACCTCGGAAATTGTAAATCTCTGGCCGAAGAAATCAACAACAACGTTTTTGACTTAAAAATAGTAGACAACTTAATTAAAATTGTTGATGAATATAATTCTTGTAAATAATTCAAAATCATTAAATCAAAAAAAGCCAAGTAAATTACTTGGCTTTTTTTGGTTTAAAATTATAGGCTTTGACCACTTTAACCCCTAAAACCCCTTCGCCTATTTCATAATATATTTTATTAAAATTTGAAACCTCTGGATTTATCCAAAAAACTCTAATACCAAAAAACGCTTCGTATTGATTATTTTCTAAATAAATTGTAGAATTTGAACGATTTATATAATATCGATATTTTTCAATTGTAGTTTTTTCTACAGTATAATAATTAATGAGCAAGAAAAGGCTGATTAAAACTTCAGAAAATATAGTTAAAGCTAAACTCAATTTACCTTTGAAAAAAAAGTAAACAGACAAATGTGTAAGAAAGTAAAAAACACCTAACCAAAAAGTAGGTAGCAATGTGTCGAATCCAATTGTAAAAAACACAAAACAATTCAAAATTGCTAACGTCCCAACATAGGTTTTACTACTAGTTAATGCATTTTTAACTTCATTTTTTTTAAAATAAATAAGATTTTTATAGGTAAATGCAACAGAAGGCGATAGCAATATTAAAGCAACAAAATACATTATAAGTCCAGTTGCTGCATAATTTGCATATAACAAAAAAGGCGACACAAATACTAAAACACTAACAACTAAAATTATGAATAATTTTAGAATAGTTTCAAAGTAATTAGGTCGCTCTTCTTTACTAAACATATTTTCTATTTCCCAGGAAAATTAGCTTTACGCTTTTCTAAAAATGCGGTTGTACCTTCTTTGAAGTCTTCAGTTCCAAAACAGTATCCGAAGTTTTTAATCTCTACATTAAATCCGTTAATACCATCTTTATAGTTTGCATTTATAGCTTCGATAGCTTTTCCAATCGCAATACTTGAATTTCTAGTAATTTTAGTTGCAATTCCTTTTGCAAATTCTAACAATTCTTCTTGACTAACAACGTGGTTCACCAATCCGTAATTTAAAGCTGTTTGAGCATCAATCATTCCGGCTGTCATAACCATTTCCATTGCACGACCTTTACCAACTAATTGTGCTAAACGTTGTGTGCCACCATATCCTGGAATTACGCCTAACGTTACTTCAGGCAATCCCATTTTTGCATTATCTGAAGCTACTCTAAAATGACAACTCATTGCTAATTCTAATCCGCCACCTAAAGCGAAACCATTTACAGCTGCAATAACTGGTGTGCTTAAATTTTGAACAAAATCAAATAATAATTCTTGACCTTTTGCAGCAAGATTTCCTCCTTCTTCAACAGAAAAATGAGCAAACTCTGAAATATCTGCACCTGCAACAAATGCTTTTTCACCACTTCCAGTTACAATAATAACTTTAATAGCTGTATCTTCATTCAGTTGTTTAAAACCTTCATGTAATTCTTGAATAGTAGCTTTATTTAATGCGTTTAATTTTGTTGGGCGATTAATCGTTACTACCGCAATATTATCTTGTTTCTCAATTAAAATATTTTCCATTTTTTGAACTTTATTATGATTGTACTATTTTATATTTAAGTTTCTGATATATAATCTTATTCTATGAACTGGGTTAACTGTCAAAAAACCTTCTTTTTTAAAAAAGTTAGAAACAGTTGAATATAATTCAATTTCTATATTCTCATTTGAATTCCATTTTGAATTTTCTTCAAAAACATTTTCTGGGTCTAGCCTACTAATATTTGAGTAATTCTTTTTGACAACTGGTTCTCCAAACTTGTTGCTTATATCTTGTTTTAAATCTTGATATTTCTGTATTAAGGCCTTTTGAACTTTTTCAGACTGTTTATTATTGTCATCATCTTCAAAATTACTAACATCCCATTCATATAGAACATATGACATTACTGAATCCTTTTCTTTGAAAAAATAGTATACTTTTAAATTTGGTATCAGTGTTTCTTTTCTTAAATATTCCATTGGCTGCGCATCACCATTTGAAGAATAATATCTTGAGTTAGAATAAAATAATTCACTACCGGTTGATTCTTCTAAAAGTAGGTATTCCTTTAGAGTTGTTTTATTAATTTCATAATTAATATTCTGACCAAAACTAAATGATATTGACAAAAAAAATAAGACAAAAATATATTTCATGAACTTTAATTTATTCAGTTATTGGAAAGGAAACATAAAAAGTCGTTCCTTTGTTTGTTTCAGTTTCAAAAGTTATTGTTCCGTTATAATTTTCTATGATATTTTTTATAATTGCTAAACCAAGGCCCATACCACTTGTCTTTGTAGTAAATTTTGGCTCAAAAATACGACTTTGATTTTCTTCATTTATCCCTTTACCATTATCTTTAACTACAATTTTAACTTCTTTTCCTTCTCTATAAACTAAAACCTCAACTTTTTTGTTTTCTTGTTCATCAGGAATTGCTTGAATTGCATTCTTAACTAAATTAGTTATAACTCTTATTAATTGAGTACGGTCGAAAACTGCAATAATTTCATCTTCATATGCTTTAAATTCGATACAATCTTCATTAAAAATATCTAAGGCTAATTGAACTATTTTAACAACATTAAGCGTTTCATTTTGCTGAGCTGGCATTGAAGCAAAATTTGAAAACGCTGTAGCAACAGAACTCATAGTGTCAATTTGTTGAATTAATGTAGTAGAAAAATCATCTAATTTTTGTTTGATATTTGGATCACTTTCATCAAATCTACGCTGAAAACTTTGAACTGTTAATCGCATAGGTGTTAACGGATTTTTAATCTCGTGTGCCACTTGTTTTGCCATTTCACGCCATGCTTGTTCTCTTTCGCTTTGAGCCAACATTGATTTACTCTCTTCTAACTGATCGACCATATTATTATATGAGTCAATCAGAACATTTATTTCTTTACTTCCTTCTTGTAATTCAATTTTTTGAATTTCATTACTACTAAAATTTGTTGCTCTAATTTTATCACTTACAATTTTTAAGGATTTGGTTATATAACTGGAAAGAAAATATGATAAAACAATAGCAATTAAAAACATTAAAACATAAACCTGACCAAAACGTAATAAGAAGTTTTTAACTTCATTATCATAAAAGCTTGTGTCTTCCTCATAAGGTAAATTTAAAATTGCTAAAGGCTTAAATTTTGCGTCCTTTATGTATGAATAGGATGATCTGAATTGTTGTTTGTCGATTTCAATAAAATCTACATATCGCTTTTCAATTGTTCCTTGTAGAATTCTTAATGTAGCCTTGTTAATTTTTGGACGTAAACTATCTAGTTTGAAACCTTTTTTGGAAGAAATTAATAATTCACCTTTTAAATCGTAAAAATTAATTTCCATACTATGAACGTCAGAAATTTCCCCAATTCTATCTTTAAAAATTAAAGGAATTTTATCAGTTTCTAACTCATATGTTGTATTTCTAAGAACATAATCAATATGTTCAATAATGGCATTTTCCTTTCGTTCTAATCTGTCTTGATGGTATAATTTAGATTCTCTTCTAATTTGGTAAACCGAAACTAATGCAATAAGTATCGAAGCAATTAAGGTTAAAAATATCATGGAAAGGAAAATCCTTAACCGAAGAGATAACTGCTTTAAGTTTAAAATTCGATACATTTATGATTGGTTCTTTTCACGGATTCTTTTGTATAACTTAAATCCTAGCATTAAAAGTACGGAAAAAAGTATAATTCCTATAACACCATAAATCCAATTGAACTCATTTTTTAAAATCACCAAGAAAACTACTGCAAATAAAATTATTGTTGCGCCTTCATTCCACAACCTAAAAAAGTTAGAAGAATGCCTAACATCATCTTTTTGTAATTGATTGAAAATTTGATGACATTTTAAATGATATAAATACAATAAAAAGACAAAAAACAATTTAACATGCATCCAAGACATTTGTAACCAACCTGGATTTATATATAATAGTAAGAATGCAAATATACTAGCCAAAACTGCGCTTGGCCAAGTTATAATATACCAAAGTCTGTATTGCATTAATTGATACTGTTTTACTAAAATGTCTTGCTCGGGTTGAGGTTTTAATTTAGCTTCAGCATGATATACAAATAACCTAACAATATAAAACAGACCAGCAAACCACGTTATAACAAAAATAAGGTGAAGCGATTTTATGTAATCATAATATTCGTTAATCATTCTCTACTAATTTTATTTTCATTTCTCTTTGTAAAAAAAAAGCTGTTACAACCGTTGCTAAAAAATCAGCAATAGGAAATGCTATCCAAACTCCTAAAATACCAAAATAATTCGGAAGTATTAAAACCAAAGGTATTAAGAAAAACCCTTGTTTTGTTAAAGTTAACAATAATGCAGGCGTTGCTTTTCCCGCAGCTTGAAAATATGCAGCACCTATTAACTGTAAAGCTATAATAGGAGTTGCAGAAAAAACTAAAATTAAAGCTTGAGGCGTTGTCCTAATAACATCAGCATCATTAGTAAAAACTTTCACAATAGGTTCAGCAAAAAAGAAAATCACAAGAAAGATTAATGTTGCCATTATTGCAGCTGCAACAATAGATTTACTAATCGTTTCTTTAACACGATTATAATTCTTAGCACCATAATTATATCCTGCAATTGGTAAAAACCCTTGAGTAATTCCAAGAATTGGGAAATAGGCAAACATCAACATTCTATTAATGATTCCATAAACAGTAACTCCATGTTCACCTCCATAAACAAATAATGTATGATTTACAATAATTGCCAAAAGACTTACCACTCCTTGGCGAGAAAATGTTACAAATCCTAATGATGTTATTTCTTTAACTAATTCAGATTTTAATTTGAGATGATGAAATTGAAACTTTAATTCGCTCTTCGCAATAAAAAACCAAAGAATAAACAAAAAGCATAGGAAATACGAAATTGAAGTTGCCAAAGCTGCTCCAAACATTCCCAAATTCAATACCTTAATAAAAACAATATCCATGATAATGTTTCCAAACGCAGGAATAATCATGGCATACATAGCAAATTTTGCCTTCCCTTCGGCACGAATTACTGTATTACCCATCATACATAATGCTAAAAATGGAACGCTAAATAAAACAGGAAAGAAAAACTCTTTTGCGGGTTTCATTATTTCTCCATTTGCTCCAAACAAAAGCAAAATCTCATCAAAAAACCAAAATCCAATAAGGACTGAAACTAAGGCTAATGTTAAAGTCATCATTAATTGATTACCAAAAGTGTACAATGCCTTTTCCTTATCTTGAGCACCTAAAGCTCTTGATATTATTGAGCTTCCTCCTATTCCAATTGCCATTCCTAAAGAGGAAATAAGAAAAGTTATTGGCAATACCACTGAAACAGCAGCTATTGCTAATGACCCAATCCATTGTCCCACAAAAATGGTATCAATCAATATATTTACTGACATAAATAAGATACCTATAGAAGCTGGGACTGATTGTTTTATCAGTAATTTTTTTATATCTAAATTGCCTAATTCAGCCGAAGTAACTTTCATTTTTTATTGCTGTAAAGCCCATTGATCTATCCAACGGCTCAATGTTTTTACCCAATCTTCATTATCGTTCAAACATGGAATTGCTAAGAAGTTTTCTCCTCCATTCTCTTTAAAACTATGAGCGGCTTCCATACCAATTTCTTCTAAAGTTTCTAAACAATCTGAAACGAATGCAGGTGTAACTACCGCTAAGTTCTTAATCCCTTTTTGTGCTAATTCATCTATTGTTGCATCTGTATAAGGTTGTAACCAAGGGTCCCTTCCTAATCTAGATTGAAATGACGTACTGTATTTGTCTTCTTTTAATCCTAAAAATTTGGCAACTTGCTTTGTAGTTTCATAACATTGATGTCTATAACAAAATTCGTGAGCTTTTGAAGGTGTATTACAACAACTTCCATCTATTTTACAATGTGATTTAGTAACATCGCTCTTTTTAATATGACGCTCTGGAACTCCATGGTAGGAAAATAAAATATAATCTTCTTTGAAATTTTCTAGGGAATTCTTTATTGAATTCGATAAATCTCGAATATAATCTGGTTGGTTGTAAAATGCTGGCAAAATTGTAAATTCCATATCCGGAAATTTTTCCATTCTAATTTTTTCAGCCAAAACCAAGATTGTTTCTGTTGTTGCCATAGCAAACTGAGGATATAATGGAAGTAACATAACTTCTTTTATTCCCTTGTTATAAAGTTCTTGCAAACCAGATTCAATACTAGGTTTTCCATATCGCATAGCTAATTCTACTGGAACACTAACTTGTTGTTGAACCTTTTCTTGTAAACGCTTAGATAAAACTATTAGTGGTGAACCATCTTCCCACCAAATTTTTTTATAAGCTGCAGCTGATTTTTTGGGGCGTGTATTTAAAATTATTCCTTTAACTAAAAAAGCTCTCAATAAATATGGAACATCTATTACGCGTTCATCCATTAAGAACTCGTCTAAATATTTTTTAACATCTTTTACACTTGTACTATCTGGCGAACCAAGATTAACCAATAAGACTCCTTTTTTCACAATTTTTTTTTCAAAAATACTAAATATCTATCTATTTTTTTTGTACGTTAATTTTGATGATTTTTAATGTTAATAAATTGTTTCTTACATTTTTTCTATACTAAATGTTAAAATTTGTGATTATTATAACTTTTAACATTGTTGTATTAAATTTTTACTAATTTAGTCTTACCCAAAAAAAAGTAATAATCTAATTCTTTTAGCTTATGAAAAAAATCTACCAACCAATCCTATTTTGTGCTTTTGTTTGCAATTATTCTTATGCCCAAGTTTCAGGTGTAGGAATAAACGAAGATGTACCTCAGCAAACATTACACTTAGGCACTTCAAACGGAACAATCCGTGTTGAAGGTTTAGACAACAACAACAACATTTACAACCTTGGTCCATCCAACACTTACCAACTTTATGTCGATTATCAAGGAGACATGACTCTTTACAATGGTACACTTTTCAACAATGATGGATATGACGCGTTTACTACTGCTAATATAAACGATTCTGATGCAGTAATCTTAGATGGAGACGCAGACGGACTACAAACCATTCAAATTTCATCTTTTACAGTAACGGTAAACAGGCCATCTTTACTTTTAATTAAATATAATTTGAGTTTTGAGGTTTTTGCAAACACTGAAGAAGATGCCTTAAAAGATAAAAAGGCAAGAAGAATCAATACTTTTTTTAGATTGAATGGTTCTACAAGAAAATATTGTCACGTTTCTAAATCCTATACTGGTGGCTCTTTAGGATTAAACGTTGCAGGAATGTTTTACAATATGTCTTCTTCTTATATGATTATTCCAACGGCTGGAACTCACACTATTGAAGTATTTGGAGAAATTTCATCAGGTTTAGAGGCTGGTACTCCAAATACAGGATTAGCCACATGTGTAAAATTCGGAAGAGGAGATGATACTTTAATGTACAAACTTTACTAACCCCAAACACCATATATTATGAAACAAATCTACATCTTCTTAATAGGAGTTATATGTTGCTATAACTCATTTGGTCAAGTTGGAATAGGAACAATGAATCCTCAACAGACACTGCATGTTGCTGGCGGAACAAATTCTACTATTAGAATTGAAGGTCTGGACGTTGTTAACAATCCTCTTAACAGAGGTGCCGGAAATCTAACTCCTGTATACGTAACCAGCGAAGGGAATTTAACCCTAACTGCTCCAGGTTATGGCGTAAATAATCTACCTGTTAATTTTTTAATTGATTCTTCAAATTTTGTACCCGACAATATTGAAGGACTACCTGCTCCATTTACAAACAGAGGGAGAGTAATTACTAGTGACGCAAGCACTGAATCTGTAACCGAACTTATACATACCGTTTCAATTACAGTACCTGTAGCCTCTATGATAGAGATCAAACACGCAATGTCTGTTATGTATTCTGGTTCAGATTTAACTTTACCTCCTTACACTGCAAGTTTTATTTCTGACGAAAAAACAAGAAGCTATGAAACCTTTTTCTGTTTTGATTTAAACTCCGATGGCTTATCTGCTGCAGAATATAATCATCAATATGGGAGAAAAGGACAATATTACGGAACTGCAAAAGGAGGCACAAGAGGGTTTACGTATATGAATAGTCAAGGATATGCTGTTTTGCCGCCCGGTACACATACTATTTATTTCTATGGAGTAGTTACTGACCCACCTAATACTTTTACTAGTTTCGGTTTTGGTGGCGCAAATGAGTATTTAAGAATTCGTGTTTATTAAAAATTTTAATGTTATGAAATTTATTTATATATATCCAACCGTTTTATTCTTTTCATTAGCGACATCGCAAAATATTGGAATAAACACTACTAATCCTCAAGAAGAATTACATGTTTCAGGAAACACTTCAACAATACGAGTTGAAGGCTTAAATGAAATTAACAATGTAAATAATCTAGGCGAACAATCTACTTCACGAGTTTTTGTAAATGAATTTGGTGATTTAGTTTTAGGAGAAATGACTGATAATGTTCAATTAATTTTTGACTCTGAAAACTACTTACAAGATGTAGCTAATCCAACCTCTCTTATTTTGCAAACAGGTGAAGGAGATGGTTTTAGTCAAGCTGGAATTCCAACTCTTGGGATAGCTGCTTCATTTACATTGACGGCTCCTGCAGTTGTTGAAATCAATTATTCCGTTTCTTGGACCGTAGGTAAGAACTTTAGTGCTACAAAAAAAATTGATGACTATAGAGCTAGAACCGTACAAACAGGTGTGTATTTTAGACGTGATAACTATATGGGGCCTGCTGTTATAAATGACTATTTCGGAAATCCTATTAATGGTGGAGCTTTGTGTATTACATCTACATGTAGTGAACAAGCAGGATTAATTGCAATTAATGGTCAAATTTACAACAACGAAAGTAAAACTGAAGGCGAATATAAAAGTTATAGAAACTCTGCTTCTGATTATGTTGTTTTAGGACCTGGAACTTATACACCTATGTTTGCAGCTCAACTAGCAGTTGGAGACACTAATGCTACAGGTGCGGTTAAAATGTATCTAGGGGTAGATAAAGATGAAATGCAAGTTATCGCACACTATTTCAACTAATTAGTAATTATTTAAAAATAAAGCATTAATTTTGCAGAATTAAAATTTTTTTTTTATTTTCATAAAAAATACACTAATCTGCATCATATATGATAAGAAAATTACTACTTTTATTAACCTGCTCTGCTACTTTGTTGTCATTTTCTCAAGTTTCAGGTGTGGGAATCAATGAAGATAATCCGCAACAGTCACTCCATCTAGGTTCTTCAACAGGAACAATTAGGGTTGATGGTTTAAATGCTACCAACAATAACTATAATGGTGGAGAATTAGACAAAACATATCCGTTATATGTAGACAATAATGGTGATATGACATTACAAACCACTGCATACAATAACAGTGATGGTAATGATGCGTTTTTATCGACTGACCCAATTAATTCTGAAGTATCGATTACGCTAGCTCAAGCAAATGATGGATACGAAGTCATTGAAATTACTTCTTATGATTTCACCGTTGACAGGAACACAATTTTAGAAATAAAATACTCTTTAAGTATTGAGGTTTTTCAAGATTTGCTTTTAAATATAATTCGTGATCCTTATGCAAGAAATATATCGAATTTTTTCACTTTAGACACTCCTGTACTTACTCCAACTACGAGAAGATATGCAGCTCATTCAAAATGTTATTTTAATTATAACTATGAGAATGGTGCGGCATCACTTCCAAATGCTTCTACAGGATACATTTATAATAGTGGAACTACTTATGTAACTCTAACACCGGGTACACATACACTTCGTTTCTATGGAAGCGTTTGTTCTGGATCTGCAAATAGATCAACTTTTGTGCGTTTTGCAGGTGGACCTGATGCTGTTTTTCTTAAATTACACTAATAAAGAAGTCTATGAAAAAAATTACTTTATATATAACTACGCTTATTTTTTCCAATATAATTTTTGGACAAGTTGGTATTGGAACTGAAAATCCGCAACAAGAATTGCATATTGCAGGACCAACTTCAACAATCAGAATTGAAAGTTTAAATAATATAAACGAGCCTGTTTTAAATGATGGTTTGAAACTAGCGCCTGTTTATG
This sequence comes from Flavobacterium okayamense, assembly GCF_019702945.1. Lineage (NCBI taxonomy): Bacteria > Pseudomonadati > Bacteroidota > Flavobacteriia > Flavobacteriales > Flavobacteriaceae > Flavobacterium > Flavobacterium okayamense. Next base: position 859,832 of record NZ_AP024749.1, on the reverse strand, counting down.
TAACAGGAGATGGAGATTTAACCTTAAATCCTTCTGGATGGACAACTGGTGGTGGAGCTGGAACTAACGAACCTTTAAATTTCTTAATTAGTATTCCAAACTTTGTTCCTAATGGACCTTATGGCGACGGAACTGTTGTTGCAAATGATAACACAATTACTTCAGCTACTGCACAAATTGTTTCTGTGCCATTTACAAGTCCGCAAGATGCGCTAATTGAGGTACGTTATGCCATGACAATTGATTTATCTGACGAACTTTTACCCGCTCCAGCAGCATCAACTTTTACTGATATTTCTGCAAAAAGTGTACGTTGTTACTTTTATATTGATTTAAACAGTGATGGTTTAGATGCTACGGAACTATCAAAAGTTTATGGTTTACATGGTGAGGCTTACACCTCCTTTGGACAGGGTTCAGTAGGTTATGCTTTTATTCATGGTGTTGGTTATGGTAACATTCCAGCTGGAAACCACTCACTAGTATTTTTTGGCGAGACACATGATGGAACTAATTTAAACACTTATGTAGGTTTTGGAGGTTCTTCTGATTATTTAAAAATTCGTCTTTACAATTAATTTTCTGATTATGAAAAAAATATTATCATTAACATATATTTTGATTGGCGCATTAGGTTTTTCTCAAGTAGGCGTAAACACAAACACCCCTACAGAAGAACTTCATGTTGCTGGACCTACTTCAACTATTCGTATTGAAGGTCTAAACGAAACTAATAACCCTTTAAACTTAGGAGATAAACAAAACTCAAGGGTTTATGCAGATCCTGATGGAGATTTAGTATTAGCAAATGTACCTGCTGATATTGGTGTATTATTTAATCCTGCTAATTATTTGGAAGATCCTTTAGATACAGGTGGTGCAGACTCGAATCAAATTAACCAAACAGGTGTGGGTACTGGATATTCACAGGCTGGATGGCCAAGAGTAATTGGCCCTGGAAATTCAACTTTTACTTTAACAAGACCTGCAATTGTTGAAATTAATTATTCAATATCATATAACATATATAAAAGTGGTAATCCTATTGATGATTTCCATGCTAGAACTGCCCAGTTCTATGTATACTTAAGAAGCGGAAGTCATACAGGTGCAATCGTTACAACAGATTATGATGGAAATCCTATCGATTTTGCAGGGAACCCTGGTGCTTTAGGATATAGTGGAAATTTCTACACAAACGGAAGCTCAAGTGGCGCTGGTGGAACAGAAGGATTTGATAAAGTTTTTTATGCTACGGGACATGATTATGTTAAATTAGGCCCAGGCACTTATAGTCCAATGTTTTCAGGAATTTTATTCGTTGCAAACACTGCAGGAACTGGTGCAGTAAAAATGCAAATTGGCCCTGGTGATGATGAAGTTATTATTGTTGCACATTATTACAACTAATTATTATAAAAAATTATAAAAAAAGCTCCAAATGGAGCTTTTTTTAATTGTTTAAATTTTGTAAATATTTTTTTGGAGTTACCCCAAACTTCTTCTTGAAAGCGGATATAAAATGACTTGATGTACTATATCCAATTTTTAAACCAACTTCATTCACATTAAAAGAACCACTATCTAATAATTGACGAGCATATTCAAGTTTATAATCTAATAGAAAACCAAAAACTGTATCTCCATATATTTCTTTAAATCCTTCTTTTAATTTTTTTAAAGAAATTCCTACCATATCTGCCAACTCTTGTAATGTAGGCGGTTCAGACATCTTAGATAAAATAATATCCTTTGCTTTTCTTATTTTTAAAACATTTTCCTCATCGATTAAAAAAGGACATTGCTCAGCATTTGGATCTTCAGATCTATTAAAATATAAGCTTAGTAATTCATAAGCTTTCCCTTTATAATAGAGTTTTTTAATTGAAGGACTTAAATTATAATGCAATAGCTGATTTAACACAATTGCCATAGATGGAGAAATATCATCTTCTTTGTAGTACTTTTTATCAATATTATCCTTGCTTAAGAAAGGAATAATTTCAGCCTCATTAGAAAATAAGCTGTGAAATTTTTTAATAGAAATGACAACAGAAATAACCCAACTTTTAGGCTTTAATTCTAAATTAATTGGCAATTCTTTTTGAGGGTTATAAAACAAAAAAGATTTTTCTTCGTTTAATTCTAAAGCATAACTTCCTTCATTAAAAACAAATTTACCTTTTCCTTTTATACCAAAGTGAAACTGCAACAAACCCTGATTTACAATTTGTTTTATTAAAACACTTTCATTTTCATTATTTTGAAATTTATATAAAGTAAAATCATTTTCAATTTTTATTTCATCTATAGAACTCATAGCGATATTTTTTTATTAAAGTAAAAATGAACTGTAAAGATTTTTATTTAGAATCAATCTATATTAATTAATAAATAGTAATCTCAATTACTACAAATTTATGATAATTAAGGAAATACTAGTACTATTTAAATTAAAATAACTTCTAGCGACACAAAAAGTACTTTTAGCGTTGTTTTTATAAATTTGTTAGATTTACTTTTGTTTTGAAATTAGGTAAGCAATATGGAAAACATATTACATGGCAAACAACTTACATTTTATGTAGTAGGATTGAGCTATAAAAAAGCTGATGCTGAAATAAGAGGTAAGTTTAGTTTAGATGATAATGGCAAAAACAATTTGCTAAATCAAGCTAAAGAAGAAGGAATTGAAAGTCTTTTTTCAATTTCTACATGTAATCGAACTGAAATTTACGGTTTTGCACAACATCCATTCCAATTAATTAAACTTCTTTGTGATAATAGTTTAGGAACAGTGGAAGATTTTCAAAACTATGCCTATATATATAAAAACAAAGAAGCAATTGAACACCTATTTAAAGTAGGAACAGGTTTAGATAGTCAAATTTTAGGTGACTTTGAAATTATTTCACAAATTAAACAAGGCTTCGTTGAAAGCAAAAAAAAGGAGTTGTCTAATGCTTACACTGAAAGATTAGTTAACGCAGTAATACAAGCAAGTAAACGTGTAAAAAACGAAACTGAAATTAGCTCTGGTGCTACTTCTGTTTCTTTCGCTGCTGTTCAATACATTATGAACACCATTGAAAATATTGGTGAGAAAAAATTAGTGCTTTTCGGAATTGGAAAAATTGGACGTAACACTTGTGAAAACCTTGTAAAGCATTCTAAAAACGACCATATTGTTCTTATTAATAGAACTAAAGAAAAAGCTGAAAAAATTGCAGGTAAATTTCATTTAATTGTTAAAGAATATTCGCAGCTTCAAGAAGAAATTCAAAGTGCAGACGTACTTATTGTTGCTACTGGCGCTCAAAACCCTACGATAGATGCTTCTCTTTTAAATCCAAAAAAACCACTTTTAATTCTAGATTTATCAATACCTAAAAATGTAGATGAAAACGTTAAAAAAGTTGAAGGAGTTACTTTAGTGCACATGGATCATCTTTCTCAAATTACAGATGAAACTTTAGAAAAAAGAAAAGAGCACATACCAGCAGCGGAATACATAATTGAAGAAATAATAGAAGAGTTTCTGACATGGACAAAAGCGAGAAAATTTGCTCCAACCATACATTCTCTAAAAGAAAAACTGGCAAACATAAAACAAGCTGAACTAAATTATCAAAGAAAAAAATTGAACAACTTCAACGAAGAACAAGCTGAAATTATTAGTAATAGAATCATTCAGAAAATTACAACCCACTTTGCAAATCACCTTAAACAAGATGATACATCTGTAGATGAAAGCATAGAATGGATTGAAAAAGTTTTTCAATTAAACGAATAAAAAGATTTTGAAAACAATACGCATAGGAACTCGCGATAGTGAATTGGCGCTTTGGCAAGCCAAAACAGTTGAAAAAAAACTTAACGACTTAGGATATAAAACTGTAATCACAGCTGTTAAATCACAAGGAGACATTATTCTAGACAAACCTCTTTATGAACTTGGAATCACTGGAATTTTTACAAAAACACTAGACATTGCCATGTTAAACGGCGATGTAGATATTGTTGTTCATTCTATGAAAGATGTTCCTACTCTTTTACCAAAAGGAATAGTTCAAGGCGCTGTTTTAGAACGTGCAACTGTTTTTGACATCTTAGTTCATAAAGGCAATACAGATTTTTTAATTTCTGAAGGAACAATCGCAACAGGAAGTCTTCGCAGAAAAGCACAATGGTTAAACAAATATCCTAAACACAACGTAGTTGATTTAAGGGGAAATGTAAATTCTCGTTTAAAAAAACTACAAGATAATAATTGGGACGGAGCCATTTTTGCTGCAGCTGGTTTAGAGCGAATTAATTTAAAACCTGATACATTTATTGAATTAGATTGGATGGTTCCAGCACCAGCTCAAGGCGCTATGCTAGTTGTAGCAATGGAAAGCGATACTTTTTGTAAAGAAGCTGTTGCAAAATTAAATCATAAAGAATCTGAAATTTGTACTTTTATAGAGCGCCAATTTTTAAGAACTTTAGAAGGTGGTTGTACTGCTCCAATTGGTGCTCTTGCACAATTTAAAGACGAAGAAATTCATTTTCAAGGAGTTTTATTTTCTTTAGACGGTAAACAAAAGTTTAGTATTGAAAAAAGTTGTACTTTTGATAATTATAAAACTTTTGGAAAACTTTGCGCAAATGAAATTCTAACTAGCGGAGGAAACGAATTAATGGTAGAATTGCGTAAAACGTTAAAGGTAAAATAAACCACGCTCAAATGGAACGAGAATCCTTACTCAATTATATTTATCGGTTTTTCGATTTAATTGTACTTCTCTTCATTGTTTTCGATTTTGGATATGATTTCAAAGAAAACTTCAATACTCCACACGTAATTGGTTTATTCATTCTAACGTTTGGGTTGTTAGGATTCAACATTTTTAAATATTACAAATACAAATACAAGAGTAACATTAAAGTTGCCCTTGTAAATATTGTTTTGTTAACTTCACTTTTAATTGCATCAGGTATAGATGCTTTTTATCATAATGATTTTAGTTTAGATTATATTTTACAAAAAATAAAACCTATTCTTGAGGGTGGATTAATTTTCTATTTCTTACTTAGATTATTAACGTTAGTTAGACACGTTTACGATGTATATTTTAATCCTGCCATTGTATTTGTTGGAAGTTTTATAATATTAGACATTGCTGGTGCATTTTTATTAATGCTCCCCAGTGCAACCACAAATGGAATAACATTTACAAATGCATTATTTACCTCAACAAGTGCTGTTTGTGTTACTGGTTTAGCCGTAGTAGACACTGCAAACGACTTCACTTTTATGGGGCAATCAATAATTCTTGTATTAATTCAATTGGGTGGAATTGGTATATTAACCTTTACTTCATTCTTCGCCTTTTTCTTTAGAGGAAGTTCAAGTTTTAAAGAAGGATTAAACACAAAAGACTTTATTGCTCACGAAGGCTTAAAAGACGTTTTTAGAGCTGCTTTAAATGTGGTAATATTTACTTTAAGTGTAGAAGTAATAGGAGCCCTTTTTATTTATACTTCGATATCTAATGTGTCGTCAATTGATAATAAAATATTTTTCTCCATTTTCCATTCAATATCATCATTTTGTAACGCTGGATTTTCAATTTTTTCATCAGGTTTATTTGATGAAAGTATTCGCTTCAATTATTATTTTCAATGGATAATAATGGTGCTAGTTGTTTTCGGTGGTTTAGGACATAATATTGTTTTCAACTTTTATCAATATATTAAAACCTATGTTACTGAATTTCTCGATAAAAGTTTAATTCATAAAGACATTAGAATTATTACTTTAAATACAAAAATTGTAATTTATACTACAATCGTTTTATTAATAGGAGGTTGGATTTTTCTATTCATTTCAGAATACAATAATACTCTTCAATTGCACGATTCCTTTTTTGGAAAATTAACAAATTCAGCCTTTAATTCGGTTACGCCGAGAACTGCAGGATTTAATACAATAGACTTTAGCCAAATGACATTACCTTCATTATTATTTATAATATTCTTGATGTGGATTGGTGCTTCACCTGCCTCTACAGGTGGAGGTGTTAAAACGAGCACGTTTGCAATTGCTACTTTAAATATTTTATCAATTGCTCAAGGAAAAAGCAGAATTCAATTGTTTGGTAGAAGAATTACAGCTGAGTCTGCATTAAGGGCTTTTGCAATTTTATGCATATCTTTAATAGTTATTGGAGTTGCTATTATGGCACTGCTAATTTTTGAGCCTGCAGGAACTCCATTAATTACTGTTGCTTTTGAATGTTTTTCGGCTTATAGTACAGTTGGTTTAAGTTTAAATTTCACACCTACTTTAAGTGAGCCTAGCAAATATGTCTTAATTGCTGTAATGTTCATAGGTAGAATTGGTATGCTCAACTTAATGATTGGTTTATTACGCCAAATGAACCATCAATTCTATGAGTATCCAAAAGAAAATATTTTGATTAACTAATTTTTTATATATGAAAGTCATTGTTTTTGGATTAGGAAATTTCGGCATGTCGCTTTCTTTAAGTTTGACAGAAACTGGAAATGAAGTGATTGGAATTGACAAAAACATGGAAAAGGTAAATCTAGTAAAAGATAAAATTTCCCATGCTATTTGTATGGATTCTACAAATGAATTAGCTTATGAAGCTGTTCCGTTAAAAGATGCAGATAAAGTTGTTGTAGCTATTGGTGAAAATGAGGGAGCAGCTATTATAACTACTGCTATTATAAAAAAACTAAGTGATGTAAAAATTATAAGTAGAGCTTTATCTCCTATTCACGATACAGTTTTAGAAGCAATGGGGATTTATAGTATCATACATCCTGAACAAGAATCTGCGGATCGTTTAACGAAACAAATCAATTTTAGATCTACTTTAGAAAACTATCAACTAGATGATAATTTTACAATCTCTGAAGTTCTTGCAAAACCAGAATTTTATAATAAAACTTTACAAGAATTAGATACTATTGATAAATATCATTTAACATTAATTACAATTATTCGAAAACGTGAAAAACGTAATTTGATTGGTAAAAAAACTATTAAGAAGGAAAGTATTGGACGACCTTTACCTGAAACTATTATCGAAGAAGGCGATATTTTAGTAGTTTATGGAAATAATAAAAACATTGAATTTTATTGTCAAGATCAAGAAGAGCACGAAATTCGTAAATAATGCACACACTTCTTTCCACTAAAAAATTAACCGAAAAAAATAAAGTTAAACTTGAAAATTCAGGTTTTTTAGTTGTGGAAAAAAACTTTATCAAAACGAAATCAATTCCTTTTTCGCTTAATGAAGTTTCAGAAAATTTAATTTTTACGAGCAAAAATGCTGTTAAAAGTGTTCTCCCATTCAAGAAAGAATTAATAGATAAAAGTGCTTTTTGTGTTGGAGAAAAAACAAAAAAACAATTAGAAAAAAACGGGTTTAAAGTTATATTTCAAGCTGAAAATGCGGAAACTTTAGCCAATAAAATTAGTGAGAGTTTCAACCATTTAAGATTTACTTTTTTTTGTGGAAATATTAGAAAAGAAACATTGCCTAATATTCTTAAAGAAAACCAAGTTGAATTAAATGAAATAGTTGTTTATAAAACCAAACTCAAATCACATAAAATATCCATAAAACTAGATGGTATTCTGTTTTTTAGTCCATCAGGAATAAAAAGTTATTTACTAGAAAACGAGATTAAAAACGAAACTTGTTTTTGTATTGGTAACACAACTGCAGAAACATTAAACGGAAAAACAAGCAATATAATAATTGCAAAGAAACATAAAATTGAAGCTGTATTAAAAGCTTGTATAAAATATTTTAAACAAAAGAAATGATTAAAAACGATTTATTTTTAAAAGCCTTAAATAACGAAACCGTTGAACGTCCACCCGTTTGGATGATGCGCCAAGCCGGAAGATATTTGCCAGAGTTCATGGAGTTGAAAAACAAATACGATTTTTTCACACGTTGTAAAACGCCTGAGCTAGCTTCGGAAATTACAGTACAACCTATTCGTATTGTAAAACCCGATGCCGCTATTTTATTTTCAGACATTCTAGTAATTCCACAAGCTATGGGAATAGATGTGGAATTAGAAGACGGAATCGGACCAATTCTACCAAACCCTATTCGTTCTATGAAGGATGTGGAGCAAGTTCGCATTCCAGACATTAATGAAAGTTTAGGATATGTGATGGATGCTATCGACATGACGAAAGAGAAATTGAACAACGAAGTGCCTTTAATAGGTTTTGCTGGTTCGCCTTGGACGATTTTTTGTTATGCTGTTGAAGGAAAAGGATCAAAAAGTTACGATAAAGCAAAAGGTTTCTGTTTTTCTGAACCTGTTGCAGCTCATTTATTATTACAAAAAATTACTGATACCACTATTGCTTACTTAAAAGAGAAAGTTAAACACGGCGTAAATGCTGTGCAGATTTTCGACTCTTGGGGTGGAATGCTATCACCAGCAGATTATCAAGAATTTTCTTGGCAGTATATCAACCAAATTGTAGAAGCATTAGCAGATGAAACCAAAGTAATTGTTTTCGGAAAAGGCTGTTGGTTTGCTTTAGGCGATATGGCTAAATCAAAAGCGTCTGCATTGGGAGTTGACTGGACATGTTCTCCTAGAAATGCACGTTATTTAACCGGTGGAAAAATCACTTTACAAGGTAATTTCGATCCAAGTCGTTTGTTATCACCAATTCCAATTATCAAAAAAATGGTACATGAAATGATTGACGAATTCGGAAAAGACAATTACATTGTAAACCTTGGTCACGGTATTTTACCAAACATTCCTGTAGATCATGCGAAAGCGTTTATTGAAGCGGTTAAGGAGTATAAAAAATAATGATAACAACCGATTCATTTCATATAATCACTTTACAAGCAGATGATGCAAAAAGTTTATCTGAAATGATGGTTTTGAATTTTGATAACTTTAAACGCTATTTTCCAATTACACTATCAACAAATTTATCCTTTGATGATAGTTTAAAATATATTCAAGAAAAAAGAAAAGAAAACGTTTCAAAAACAGAATTTACTTTTGGAATTAAAGATGTTTTAAATTCAAAAATTGCTGGTTTAATCATTATCAAAGAAATAAATTGGGATATCAAACAAGGAGAATTTGCCTATTGTATTAGTTCAGAATACGAAAACAAAGGTTGGATGTCAAAAGCAATTGCACTAACCTCAAAATATGGCTTTGAAGTTTTAGGGTTCAATAAATTTCAAATTATTGCCCATAAAACAAATGTTGGAAGTTGTAAAGTGGCAGAAAAGTGTGGTTTCCAGTGGAAAAAAACACTTTTAAATGAATACACACCTCCAAATGAAACTCCATTGGATATGGAATTATATGAATTAGAACATGAAAAATAAATTTTACGCCTACATACAACAATTACAAGATCAAATCTGTAAGGGTTTAGAAAACATTGACGGAAAATCAAAATTCGTGGAAGATTTATGGCAACGTCCAGAAGGTGGTGGCGGAAGAACACGTGTAATTGAAAATGGAAACGTTTTTGAAAAAGGCGGCGTAAACATTTCTGCCGTTCATGGGAAATTGCCAGACACCATGCAAAAAATGTTTGGTGTAGGAGAAGCAGATTTTTTTGCTTGCGGATTGAGTTTAGTCATTCATCCTAAAAACCCAATGGTGCCAACCGTTCATGCGAATTGGCGTTACTTTGAAATGTACGATGAAAAGGGTAAAATTATCAATCAATGGTTTGGTGGTGGACAAGATTTAACGCCTTACTATTTGTTTGAAGAAGATGCCAAACATTTTCATCAAACTTGTAAAACCGCTTGCGATAAACACAATCCAGAATTTTATCCGAATTATAAAAAGAAATGCGATGAATATTTCTGGAATACACACAGAAATGAAGCACGTGGAATAGGTGGATTATTCTTCGATTATTTAAAAGACACGAGCAATAGTGAACTGGCGAAGCAAACCGAAGCAAAAATGTCTATGGAAGATTGGTACAACTTTGTTACCGAAGTTGGAAACTCTTTCTTACAAGCTTACGTTCCTATTGTAGAAAGAAGAAAGGATTTACCTTATAATGAAGCGAACAGAACATGGCAAGAAATTCGTCGAGGTCGTTATGTTGAATTCAATTTAGTTCACGACAAAGGAACTTTATTCGGATTAAAAACTAATGGAAGAATTGAAAGTATTTTGATGAGTTTACCACCACATGTGCAATGGGTTTACAATCATCAACCCAAAGCGGGAAGTGAAGAAGAAAAATTGATTAAAATATTAGAAAAGCCGATTGATTGGGTTTGATTTATATAAACTAAAGCTGTAATTAATTCCAAATTACAGCTTTTTTTGTGGTTTTTTCTTCACTATTACTAACATGAAACAGTCTAGCTTTTAAAAGCTCTTTTCTTCCATGGATATTTCTTGTGAAAATTATTTTAGAATCACCAACCCACCTTTTCCAGTTCTTTTCAAAAACCAAACAATTTTCTTTTTTGTCACCAAAAATTTCAGGAACAGAATAATAGTTTTCTACATTAAATTGTTTTCTAAAAACATTCGTTTTGATTAAGAGATATCTTGGATTTTGAATTGGAAGAATTAATTCTTCAAGTGCATTAATAAATATGGTGCTTTCATAATTAGAAACTCCTTTTATAGAAGTAATAACATCTCCTTCTGAATTTAAAAATGTACTTAATTCAATTTCATTTCTTTTAGTAAGTATGTATTCCTTTTCTAACATAGCATCTAAAAGCGCTTTACTAATTTTTTCTAAGTCTTTATGTAAATAGCCGAATTGAATATAGGACTTTATTGCTTTGTATGATTTATAACCAAAAGTTAATCCTAAACTAGTTAAAAGTGAATAAATGAAAAACAGAAAACCTTTTGTTAGCAAAACATTTAAGTTTTTAAGTAAGAATTGAGGCAAAAAAAGAGATAATCCTATTGTTAGTTCTATAGTTGAGTTTCTAACAGCATCTTTAAACCTTCTTTTCTTTTCAAATTTAAAGGGTGAGTTTCCGGGGTAATATTGTTTAATTTCTCTTGTTAAAGAACTACCTCTCAAAATAGCTTTATTCCAATCTTCTTTTAGGTCATTTCTTTTTCCAGCAATTTCAAAAACTTCTTTATTAAATTCATCTATATCTAAGTCTTTAAAATTTGATGGTAAATGTAAACGATCAATCCCGCTTTCAATATATATTGGTTTTTGATTTGATATTCCCACATAGGAATTAAATCTTTTTGAAAGCGTTTCAATGTCTTTTCCTCCTGATTCATCCGTCGGGTCTAAAGACACTAAATGCCAAATATTACCTGTTTTTTCTAAATTATTTTTTTGCGTTCTAATTGCTCTTCCTCGCATTTGGTTTGATGAAACAAATGAACCAACAAATGAAGCTAAAATTAAAGTATTTATAGATGGAGCGTCCCAACCTTCTCCTAACAAAGATTTAGTTCCAATTAATACTTTAACCTTACCTTTTTCAAAAAGGGTTGTAATGTAATTTACCAATTCATTTGATGTTGATTTCTCATTAACTTTTATAAAATCGTCTTCAAAATTAATGGATGAAAATGTTACGGATAAATCTTTTTCAAGATGCTCTTTCAATGATTTATGAATAACAACAAGAGAACCAGTAAGAATAGCTATATCTTGTTTCGGAATATTTCTTTTTAGAAAATGAAAAATTGGTACAACTCCTATTTTATTAATTTCAGATATATTATTATTCTCTAATTCTAAAAACTCCTTTTTAATATAATCTGTTAAAACAACCGCTCTTAGATTGTCTTGTAAACATTCTTGTTCAAATTTTAAAATTGACGTTATGCTTTCCAGTTTATTAACACTATTTGATAAATAGCGATATAAAGACTTAGAACCAACAAAATCTACTTGATTGTTTTCAAAACCATGAACGCGTTTTAAATTTTGTTCTAAACTTTCTAATAAAACTTCATCTTCTTCTAAATTTTTTCTATCATTAACTAAAATATTTTGCAAAAAAACTTGAGCCCATTTTATGTCAAAACTAGGAATTTCAAATTCTTCTTTATCATCAAAACCTAAAGTAAGAAAAAGAGACTTTGGGACTTCTTTCTTGCAATGATTTAGAAAAATTAAAAGTGAAGAAAAATATTCTGGATTAGTATAAATATCATTTGAATATAAGCTTGTTTTTTTTATAAATCTATGATTTTGTACAAACCCTATTAAGCCATCGTTTATTTCAAGAGAATCTATAAATTTTGAAATTTTTAACCTATAATTAGTAATGTGATTTATTTCAACATCGCTTGGTTTAGAAAAGTATATAAAATCTTGGTGAGGACATAAATCTCCTTCTTTTACTAAATCTGGCACAACAATTTCGTCATCAATATCGCCGCATAATTTAAAATATTTGTTAACTTCAATAGCCTCACTATCATAGGGAGGCGTTGCGGTTAAAGCTACTATAGTTTGTTTATGTAACTCCTTTAATTCATACAAACATTTCCACCATTCATTTTTTAAGTGATGCGCTTCATCTAAAATTATAACTTGAATATTATTCTCAAGAAAAAAATTAAAATAATCTTCTTTAGCTTTTGATTTTTTATAAAATGAATGTAACCCTTGGTATGTTTCTAAAATTACATCGGAAGGTGATTTAATATCAAATGATATGGAATTAAATTTATTATTTTCATCAAAAAACCCTTTTAATCTATCAAACCATTGATTTTTAATGGTAAGTGTTGGTGCTAAGATTAAAGTTTTTTTATTTAATCTACGCATAACTTCAATTCCTAAAATAGTTTTCCCTGATCCTGGAGGAGCAATTACATGTAAGTGGTTATCATCAATATGTTTTTCAAAATTATCTAGAAATATTTTCTGATAGTTTCTCCAATTGTAACAAAACTTTAGCTCTTTAAATGGCATAGACTACCCTTATATTTTTTAACTTTGCTTCAAATATAACTCAAAATGTTCCCATTACGAAGAAATAGAAGATTAAGAACAAACGAAAGCATTCGTTCATTAGTTCGTGAAACTGTTTTAACACCAAATGATTTTTTAGTGCCACTTTTTGTAGTGGAAGGAAAAGGGGTAAAAGAAGAAATTCCATCCATGCCAAATTACTTTAGATACAGTTTAGATTTACTAGAAAAAGAAGTAAAAGAACTTTGGGCAATGGGTTTAAAATCAGTTTTAGTATTTGTAAAAGTTCCCGATAATTTAAAAGACAATAAAGGCACGGAAGCGCTAAATCCAAATGGATTAATGCAACGCGCTGTAAAAGTGATAAAAAATGCTGTTCCAGAAATGATTGTTATGACTGATGTGGCATTAGATCCTTATTCTTCTTTTGGACATGATGGAATTATTGGAAACGGACAAATTTTAAACGATGAAACTTCAGCTGTTTTAGCTGAAATGGCCTTATCTCATGCACAAGCTGGTGCTGATTTTGTTGCCCCAAGTGATATGATGGATGGACGTATTTCAGCAATTCGCGAATTATTAGAAGACGAAGGATTTTACAACACAGGCATAATGAGTTATAGCGCTAAATATGCTTCGGCACATTATGGCCCGTTCCGTGATGCTTTAGATTCTGCTCCAGTTGATTTAATTGATATCCCTAAAGACAAGAAAACATATCAAATGGACTATCATAATCGTTTTGAAGCCATTCGTGAAACGGAAATGGATATTAATGAAGGTGCCGACATTGTAATGGTAAAACCCGGCATTTCTTATTTAGACATCCTTCGCGAAATCAAAGATGCCGTTGATGTTCCTGTTGCAGTTTATCAAGTATCTGGCGAATATGCCATGATTAAAGCTGCTGCCGAAAAAGGTTGGCTTGATCACGATGCTATCATGCTCGAACAAACTACAGCATTTAAAAGAGCAGGAGCAGATATTATTGCTAGTTATTTTGCGAAAGATATCGTTAAGCTTTTGAAATAATTTGAAAATTGAGTATTTTAGTTCTTAGCTAATTAATTCTAAATGACACTTTTAATTTTATACGCCACAGTTTCAATTTTCTTTTCATTTCTATGCTCAATACTAGAAGCTGTTTTGCTTAGTGTTACTCCTACTTTCTTAAACGTAAAAAAACAAGAAGGAAGAATTTTTGCATCACAACTGGAAGAATTAAAGTCAGATATTGACAAGCCGTTAATCACTATTTTAACGTTGAATACTGTTGCACATACTGTAGGTGCAATACTAGTTGGTGTTCAGGCTGAAAAAGCTTTTGGAGATGGTAATAATGCCGTTGCCATCGTTTCTTCAATAATGACATTTTTAATTTTAATTCTTTCCGAAATTATTCCTAAAACAATTGGTGCAAAATTTTGGAAACAATTAGCACCTTTTACTACAAGAACTTTACAAATTTTAATTTTCCCGTTAAAAATAACCGGAATACTTTGGTTGCTTCAATTAACTACAAAATTAATTGGCGGTTCGGCACATACTACTATGGTTAGTAAGGAAGATTTCAACACCATGGCAACCATTGCAGAAAAAGAAGGTGTTTTTAAAACTTCAGAATCTATAATTTTAAAAAATCTTTTGTCTTTAGATCAAGTTTTAGCAAAAGAAATTATGACACCTAGGACAGTTGTTAAAATCGCAGACGCCAATTCAACAATTCAAGACTTTTATAGTGAAAATAAAAATATTCGGTATTCTAGAATTCCTATCTATTCCGAAAATCAAGACAATATTATTGGTATTGTTTTACGAACAGATATCTTAAATGCAATTATTACAGGTACAGGTAAAGAAAAACTGGAAACCATTAAAAGACCTATTTTACTTTCAAAACGATCACAACCTATTCCAATTTTATTTGAACAACTTATTCAAACCAAGAATCACATGGCCATTATTGTTGATGAATATGGTTCATTTAACGGATTAGTTACACAAGAAGATGTAATAGAAACGCTTCTAGGTCTTGAAATTATGGATGAAAGTGACTCTGTTGAAGATTTACAACAATTGGCTCGTAAAAACTGGGAAAAACGAGCTAAAGGTTTAGGATACTCTAAAGACGAAGAATAAATCATCTGATACGATTTTCTATTTGAGTTTTTCAAAAGAAAGTGTACATTTGTTTTAGAAATTTATACGCCAAATAATTATTATACGCCATGCAAAAGAACGATTTGTTCTTCACACTCGCTTTGTTGCAAGTGGAAGGAATAGGTGATGTTATTGCCAAAAAACTACTCAAAAACTTTGGTTCAGCTGAAGAAATTTTCAAAGCTAAAAAAACTGATTTAGCTAAGATTGATGGAATAGGTAAATCTATTCTTTCTAACTTAAAAAATCCAACTATTTTTAATCTTGCTGAAACAGAACTCGATTTTCTAGAAAAAGAAAATATAACTTCTTTGTATTTTCAAAACGAGAATTATCCCGAACGTTTGAAACATTGTATTGATGCGCCTGTTTTACTTTTCCAATCAGGAATAATTGATTTATCAAATCCTAAAATAATTAGTATTGTTGGTACACGAAACATTACTACATACGGAACCGAATTTACTAAAAATTTTATTGAAGAATTAGCTCCTTTAAATCCAATAATAGTAAGTGGTTTTGCTTATGGAGTTGATATTGTTTCACATCAAGCAGCTATAGAAAACAACTTACAAACAATAGGTGTTTTAGCACATGGATTAAACCAAATATATCCTAAAAACCATAAAAAGTATATGGCTAAAATGGAACAAAACGGTGGTTTCTTGACCGAATTTTGGACACATTCAAAACCTGACAGGGAAAATTTTGTGAAACGCAATCGTATTGTAGCTGGGATGAGTGAAGCTACTATTGTAATTGAAAGTGCAGAAAAAGGTGGTTCCTTAATTACAGCTAATTTAGCCAACGATTACAATCGGGAAGTTTTTGCCTTACCGGGAAGGAGCAATGATAAATTGAGTCAAGGTTGTAACAACCTCATCAAAACACAACGCGCCCAATTAATTACATCAGCAGCTGATTTAGTATATCATTTGAATTGGGAAGTCAAGAAAAAAGAATCGAAAACTATTCAAAAACAGTTATTTGTTTCACTTGATGAAAACGAACAAAAAATCTATAATTTTCTTCAAAATGGAAAAGAACTACTTGACATTATTTCAATTGAATGCGATATTCCAATATTTAAACTTTCGGGCATTTTACTCAACATGGAACTCAAAGGAATAATAAGACCTTTACCTGGAAAGATTTTTGAAATTATATAAAAAAAGGAACTCAATTGAGTTCCTTTTACTTTTTAATATCCTAATTTTACACGAACACGTTCTAAAACGCCATTTGCAATTTTACTTGCTTTTGAAGCGCCTTCTTGAAGCAATTCATCTAATTCTTCAAGATTATTCATATAGTAATTATATTTTTCTCTTTCCGTTGCAAAACGCTCTAAAATTAACTCATATAAAGCTTGTTTCGCATGACCGTAACCATAACCGCCAGCTAAATAATTAGTTCTCATTTCAGCAACTTGTTCAGGCGAAGCCAATAATCGGTATAATGCAAAGCAATTACAAGTATCAGGGTTTTTAGGTTCTTCAAGTGGCGTACTATCTGTTTGAATAGCCATGATTTGCTTGCGTAACTTTTTATCGTCTTCAAAAATGTTGATATAATTATTGCGAGACTTACTCATTTTCTCACCATCAGTACCTGGAATAATCATCACATTTTCATCGATTTTAGCATCAGGCAACACAAACGTTTCTCCCATTTGATGATTGAATCGAGAAGCTACATCACGTGTAATTTCTAAATGTTGTAATTGATCTTTCCCAACAGGAACAAATTCAGCATCATATAATAAAATATCGGCCGCCATTAACATTGGATACGTAAACAATCCAGCATTTACATCATCTAAACGATCAGCTTTATCTTTAAACGAATGTGCTAAAGTTAGGCGCTGAAATGGAAAAAAACAACTTAAATACCAAGACAATTCAGTTACTTGAGGCACATCACTTTGGCGGTAAAAAATCACTTTTTCTGTATCTAAACCACACGCTAGCCAAGTTGCAGCAACACTATAAGTATTCGCTCTTAGCGATTCACCATTTTTAATTTGAGTAATTGAATGTAAATCGGCAATGAATAAAAATGATTCATTACTCGGGTTTTTAGTCATTTCAATAGCTGGTAAAATTGCCCCCAATAAGTTTCCTAAATGCGGTGTTCCCGTACTCTGAATTCCTGTAAGTATTTTTGCCATTTCTATAAATATTTTTGCAAAAATAAGATTTTGCTTTCAGAAAAACGATAATTTAATTTTGTTTACTTTTGGATTACTAAACATAATTGGATGAAATATTTATTTTGGATTGTTTGGCGTATTTGGTTTTACATCTTGGTGATGATTCCTATAATCGTTATGTTTCCTGTTTTATTAATTTTAGTGAGTTCAGAAAGTACTTATCCTCAATTTTTTAAAGTAGCTAGATCTTGGGGTAAATTTGTTTTATGGGGAATGGGCTTTTATTACAAAATTGAATTTGAGCAACCTTTAGAAAAAGGGAAAAGTTATATGTTAATTGCCAATCATACTTCTATGACAGATATTATGTTAATGTTAATAGTTGTAAAACATAATCCGTTTGTTTTTGTTGGTAAAAAAGAGTTGTCTAAATTTCCAATTTTTGGTTTCTTCTATAAGAGAGTTTGTATAATGGTAGATAGAAGTAGTAGTAAAAGTAGATATCAAGTTTTTGAAAGAGCTCAGAAGCGCTTGCAACAAGGCCTTAGTATTTGTATTTTTCCTGAAGGTGGTGTTCCTGATGATGAAAGTATAATTTTAGATGAATTTAAAGATGGCGCTTTTCGTTTAGCAATTGAACATCAAATCCCTATTATTCCAATGAGTTTTATTGACAATAAAAAACGATTTCCTTTCCGATTTTTTAGTGGAAGACCAGGAAGAATGAGAGTTAAAGTTCATGCTCCAATACAAACAGAAGGCTATACATTAGAGCATAAACAACAAATAAAAGATCAAGCTAAAACTATAATTTTAAATGATTTAAAATATTAAAAAAGTCCCACTAAAGTGGGACTTTTTCAGTTTCACCTTTTTCAAGTAATGAAACAACTTAACTAAAATTTAAACTTACATAAGAATTAAAAATTAAAACTTAATCCTGTGTAAAGACCAACTATATATGGCTTAAAGTTGCCTGAACTTTCGCTAAAAGTATTAAACTGATATTTTAACATAGGTTGGAAGTTTGCGTTAAAAGATTTCCAAAAAGTATATCTAAAACCTAAACCAACATTTCCACTGAAATGTACATTGTTTAAATTTTTTGCTTCTCCAATCTCCATTTCAATCCCATTTGATTTTAAAGAGACTGAATTATCTTGAAGAAAAAGAGTACTCATCCCTCCTATTACATTTATTCCGAATTTACTATCTACTACTTTATAACTTAATTCTAATGGAACTTCAATGTACTTCAATTGCTGATTTAATTCTCCATTATATTTAGACACAATATCTCCCGAAAGGGTAACAGCATCAATGTCATTTTTAGCTTCACTTTGAACACTTATCATTCTTCCAGCCTCATTCGTTTCAACATTTTTAAGTTGTTTTGCATTAACATCTTGATAAAAAACTACATCGTTAACATTATAACTTAAATTAAAAGTATTTAAACCTGATCTTAGTGAGAATTTTTTACTCAAATTATATTCAGCACCTACACCATAACTTATTGATGTTTGATAGGATTTATCACTTGATTCAAACTCATCATCTAAAGGAGAGCCTTCAGAAAACGAATTGAAATAAACGGGTGCTACATTTGTACTAACCACCCATCTATTTCTCTTCTCTTTTTCTTTTTCATCAGCATTCTTTCCCTCTTCTTTCTCTTTCAGCAATTTTTCAAGTTCATTTTCTTTTTCCGTTTCGACAGAAACAACTTGATTACTATCTTCAGTTTCTTCAGCATTTACAGCCAAAACTTCTTTAATTTTCAATGTGTCAATTAATGCAAAATCAACATTATTTTGATTAGATTTGTTGTCAACAACAATATTTGAATTTGTAGACTCAGGAATTAATTTTTCTACTGATTTTAAAACAATACTATTATTATTGTTTTCTTCTAATAACTTTTCAAAAATAGAGTTGTTGCTTTCTTGAGTTTTAACATTTGCTGATAACGCATTTTTTTCATTTTCTATAAGTACCTCTGTATTCCTAAAATCTAGATTATTTTTCTTGTTTTTTGAAGATTTGTTTCCTTCGGCAACAACAAATTCTGATTTAGAATTAGAAATCAAATCAGTTGAATTTTCATTAAATTTATTTGATTTATTGTTAGCTTTTTTATCAATCAATTTATAATTAGTACTACCAAAAACCAAATTGTCATCGGAATTAATCTTTTGATTTCCAGAGGACAATTCCTTAATTTTTGAGTTTGTGTTGTTATCAGTAACTACTTCATTCGTTCTTATTATAGTAGTAGTATTACCTTCAGGATTAGCTTCTTTAACAAATTCAGATGAGTTAGATTCAGAATTAATTGAATTAGTTTTATTCTCTTCTATATGATTATCTTGAATAACGACTGAATTGTCATTATTAAATTCAAGTGTATTTTGGTTTTTGTTTATATTTTTATTAAACAAAAGTCCAATACTCACTATTAAAACTGCTGCTATTCCCGAAGACTTCAACCAAAAAGGTATAACTCTTCTTTTATTTTTCTTATTTTGTAAACGTTTTTCAATATTTTCCCAAGCATCAATTGGAGGCATTGCCTCAAAATCCTTAAATTTTTCTTGAAAAAGTCGTTCAATTTTTTTATTTTCTTTCATCTTCTTTATTTTGCTTTTGAACCAAAACTATTTTTATAGCTTTCAATTTTTTCTTTTAAAATAGTTTTAGCTCGTGCTAAATTTGATTTAGATGTGCCTTCATTTATAGTTAACATCTCTGCGATTTCTTTGTGTGAATAACCGTCAATTACATACAAATTGAAAACTAATCTATATCTATCAGGAAGTTCCTGAATAATTCTAACTAAAAAATCCATAGATATATTTTCATCATCAATTTCTACTTCATCATTCTCGGGTAATTGTTCTGAAACAATCTCAAATATTCTTTTATCTCTGTATTGTTGTAATATATAATTTATCACTACCCTTTTTGCCCAACCTTCAAATGAGCCTTTAAACTGAAACTTTTCAATTTTATCAAAAATTAACAGAAAACCTTCTTGTAAGTTATCTTGAGCTTCCTCATAATTACGAGAGTATTTAAGACAAACAGCAAATATTTTTGGACTTAATAGCCTATATACTTGTTCCTGTGCCTTTCTATTTCCTTTCTTACAATCATTTATGATTTGCTCTAGTATCAAACTTTACATATTAGTTTACTTCTACATCATATTCTAAAAATTCATCTTGTCCATCAGAATTTACACCCAACCAAAACTTAAAATGATATGTTGTTATTTCAGTTGGTTTAAAATTTAAATAAACCTCATAAGGGCCTTCCTCACTTGCATCTAAACAATTATTCTCATTAAGTTTTACAAAACTAATCGCTACTGTTCTTGTGTAATCTTCAGCATTGTAATACAGTCCATTGTAAAGGTGACATGTTGTTGGTCTTCTATACTTAATAAGAATAGGATTTACCTCGTTAATATTAAATTCAGTTGGCATAACTACATCCTCTACAGGCAATAAAACATATTCGTTTTTTGGTTCATCATCTAAATTACAAGATGTCAGAACTAAAAGTAAACTTAACAAAAAAAATATTTTTTTCATTTCTTCGGGGTATTTACAGTTTTAAGATGCGTTTTTCTTTAAAAGGTTGCGTTAATTTAATAAAAAAATCCCGAAAAAATTTTCGGGATTTAATTTTAAGCTTGTGCTTTAAGGTATTCTTTTATCTTTTCTTCTAGTTCATCCATTAATTCTGGATTATCTTTTATCAATGATTTAACAGCGTCTCTACCTTGACCTAGTTTAGTGTCTCCATAGCTAAACCATGATCCACTTTTCTTTATAATCTCATAATCAACAGCTAAATCTAGGATTTCTCCCACTTTAGAAACGCCTTCTCCATACATAATGTCAAATTCAGCCGTTCTAAAAGGTGGAGCAACCTTATTTTTAACAATTTTTACTTTTGCTCTGTTACCAATTACATTGTCACCATCTTTAATTTGAGATGATTTACGAATATCAACACGAACTGAAGCATAGAATTTTAAAGCATTACCTCCTGTCGTTGTTTCTGGATTTCCAAACATTACACCAATTTTATCACGCAGCTGGTTGATGAAGAAAACCGTACAATTTGTTTTATGTATTGTTCCTGTTAACTTACGTAATGCTTGCGACATTAAACGAGCATGTAATCCCATTTTACTATCTCCCATGTCGCCTTCAATTTCACTCTTAGGCGTTAAGGCAGCAACCGAGTCAATAACAACAATGTCAACTGCTCCCGAACGAATTAAACTTTCAGCAATTTCTAAGGCTTGTTCACCATTATCAGGCTGAGAAATAATTAAGTTATCAATATCAACTCCTAATTTTTCTGCATAAAAACGATCAAAAGCGTGTTCTGCATCAATAAATGCTGCAATTCCACCGGCTTTTTGAGCTTCAGCAATGGCGTGTAAGGTTAACGTTGTTTTACCTGACGATTCTGGTCCGTAAATTTCGATGATTCTACCTTTTGGATATCCATTTACTCCAAGAGCAATATCTAATCCTAGAGAGCCTGAAGAAATAGTTTCTACTTCTTCTATGGCAGAATCTCCCATTTTCATTACAGTTCCTTTACCGTAAGTTTTGTCTAATTTGTCTAACGTTAATTGAAGGGCTTTTAATTTGGCATCTTTATCTGAACTCATAACATATATATTTTGCGTAAAAATAATTCTTTTTTTTATTAATTCATCGAAATGTTATTAACAACAAAAATAGAACCAACTAATTATAAATCAGTTGTTTCATTTACAAATAGTTACATTTTTTACTTCAAAAAATAGCTGTATATTTGCAACCGAATTTTTCCATTTAAAATTCAAAATTAATTTCTCACTTAAAAGTTATAGCATGCAACTGTACAACACTTTAAGCGCAGAAGAACGTGCCCGTTTAATCGATGAAGCGGGAAAAGAAAGAATCACACTTTCGTTCTATGCGTATGCCAAAATTGAAAACCCACAACAGTTTCGCGACGATTTATTTTTAGCTTGGAATCCTTTAGAAGCTCTTGGTCGAATTTATGTTGCTCATGAAGGAATTAATGCTCAAATGAGTGTTCCTGCCGATCAATTTGAAGCGTTCAGAAATACTTTAGAACAATATGATTTCATGCGTGGCATTCGATTAAATGTGGCTCGCGAACAAGACGATCATTCTTTTTTAAAGTTAACCATAAAAGTACGTCATAAAATCGTTGCGGATGGATTAGACGATGCTACTTTTGATGTAACCAATAAAGGAATTCACTTAAAAGCGAATGAATTCAATCAATTATTAGAAGATCCAAATACCATTGTAGTCGATTTTCGTAACCATTATGAAAGTGAAGTTGGACATTTTAAAGGCGCTATCACTCCAGATGTAGATACATTTCGTGAAAGTTTACCTATCATTAATGACCAACTAAAAGACTACAAAGAATCAAAAAACTTATTGATGTATTGCACTGGAGGAATTCGTTGCGAAAAAGCTTCAGCTTATTTCAAACATCAAGGTTTTAAAAATGTATACCAGTTAGAAGGTGGTGTAATTGAATATGCTCGTCAGGTAAAAGCGGAAAATTTAGAAAGTAAATTCATTGGGAAAAATTTCGTTTTCGATAATCGTTTAGGCGAAAGAATTACCGACGATATCATTTCACAATGTCACCAATGCGGAAAACCATGCGATACTCATACCAATTGTGCTAACGACGGTTGTCACTTGTTATTTATTCAATGTGACGAATGTGCTACCAAAATGGATCATTGTTGTTCTACAGAATGTCAAGAAATCATTCATATGCCATTAGTGGAACAAATTAACTTACGAAAAGGACAAAGCAACAGCAATAAAATTTTCAAAAAAGGAAAATCTGAAGCTTTAAAATTCAAACATTCAGGTGCATTATCTGATGTTTCTTTAGCTAAAGCAAAACCAGAAAACGATTTAACTATTCGTCAAAAAATTGCTACTAAAAAAGTTTTAGTTGGTAATGGCGAACATTATTATTCTAAATCGCAAGTAGCCTTATTTTTACTTTCGAATAAAGAAATTGCACTTGGTGACTCTTTATTAATTTCAGGACCAACAACAGGCGAAGTTGAATTTACTTTGGAAAAAATGTTGGTTAATGGAACCGAAAATTCAACGGCTCAAGCAGGTGATAAAATCACTATTGAGTTGCCTTTTAAAATTAGAAAATCAGATAAACTATTTAAAATCACTAAGAAGTAATGACTACTACAGGAAAAATAGAATTAATGGCACCTGCTGGTAATTTTGAATCCTTACAAGCAGCTTTAGACAACGGATGTGATTCTGTTTATTTTGGTGTAGAGCAATTAAATATGCGTGCACGCGCTTCTATCAATTTTGTCTTAGACGATTTACCGGAAATAGCGCGCCGCTGCCAAGAAAAAAACGTTAGAACTTACTTAACTTTAAATACTATTATCTACGATCACG
The DNA here is from genome assembly GCF_019702945.1 of Flavobacterium okayamense. Classification (NCBI taxonomy): domain Bacteria; kingdom Pseudomonadati; phylum Bacteroidota; class Flavobacteriia; order Flavobacteriales; family Flavobacteriaceae; genus Flavobacterium; species Flavobacterium okayamense. Next base: position 836,053 of record NZ_AP024749.1, on the reverse strand, counting down.
ATTTGTCGATTGTAAAAACACTTTTAAACAAAGCAAAAGAAGCTAATATTACAGCAGTTATTGCTTCTGACCAAGCGGTGATTATGACAGCTAGAAGCATTGGCATGGAAGTTCATATTTCTACTCAAGTTAATGTAACCAATATTGAAACGGTTAAATTTTACGCCCTATTTGCCGATACTATTGTACTTTCTCGTGAATTAAGTTTACGACAAGTAAAAAAAATTACTGAACAAATTGAAAAAGAACAAGTCAAAGGTCCAAGTGGCAATTTAGTAGAAATTGAAATTTTCGGTCATGGTGCTTTATGTATGGCTGTTTCAGGGAAATGTTATTTGAGTTTACACTCACATAATTCTTCTGCAAACCGTGGCGCCTGCAAACAAAATTGTCGTAAAAAATATACTGTTATCGATCAAGAAACTGGTTTTGAAATTGAAATCGATAACGAATACATGATGTCGCCAAAAGATTTATGTACACTTGATTTCTTAGACCAAGTAATTGATACTGGAATTAAAGTTTTAAAAATTGAAGGTCGCGGTCGTGCTCCAGAATATGTAGCAACGGTTATCAAAACCTATAGAGAAGCTATTGACTCATACTATGATGGGACATTTTCGCAAGAAAAAGTAGCAGAATGGATGGAGGCCTTAAATACAGTTTATAACAGAGGTTTTTGGAGTGGTTACTATTTAGGACAAAAATTAGGCGAATGGAGTAAAGATCCAGGAAGCAATGCCACACAAAAGAAAGTATACATTGGAAAAGGAATGCATTATTTTCCTAAAGCTAGTATTGCTGAATTTAAAATTGAAGCTTACGACATTAAAAAAGGAGATAAAGTTTTAATTACAGGTCCAACAACAGGTGTACAAGAATTGGTCATCGAAGATATGATGGTAAATGATGAGACTTCTGAAAAAGCAACCAAAGGTGATAGTTTAACTGTTAAGTTGCCATTTAGAATTCGTTTGTCGGACAAAATGTATAAAATTGTAGAAGCTTAATGGTTATCATTACTTTACAACGAGATAAGTGTATTGGTTGCAATTATTGTGTTGAATTTGCCCCTAAACAATTCCAAATGTCTAAAAAAGACGGAAAAACGGTTTTGATGAAATCGGTCAATACTAAAGGATTTCATACGCTAAAATCACCCGATCATACCATTGTAGAAGCTTGTGAATTAGCCGAAAAAGCTTGTCCAGTCAATATTATTTCGGTTAAAGAAACATAAAGAAGTTATAAAAAATAATTTTTACAACCTGTTTTCGTTATTAATGAAAGCAGGTTTTTCTTTTCTAAGCATTAACAAATTTGTATTATCTTTACACTCAAAACACACTTTTGACAAGTAGTTCGAAAGAACGATCAACATATAAGAATTATGGCATGTAATAATTGTTCCACTGGAACTCAAGATGGAGTTCCAAAAGGATGTAATAATAAAGGTTCTTGTGGCACCGGAAGCTGCAATAAATTAACAGTATTCGATTGGTTGTCTAATATGAGTTTACCTCAAGGTCAAGAACAGTTCGATGTCGTTGAAATCCGTTTTAAAAACGGAAGAAAAGACTTTTATCGAAATACTGAGAAACTTTCGCTTTCAATGGGTGATATCGTTGCAACTGAAACCTCACCAGGACACGATGTTGGTATTGTTTCATTGGCTGGTGAATTGGTCAAGGTACAAATGAAGAAGAAAAACGTTGCGTTTAACGCCGAACTTCCAAAAGTCTACCGTAAAGCTTCTCAAAAGGATATTGATATTTGGAGCGAAGCCAGAAAAAAAGAAGAACCTGTTCGCATGAGAGCTCGAGAGCTTGCTATTGCTTTAAATCTTGAAATGAAAATTTCTGATGTGGAATTTCAAGGTGATGGGTCTAAGGCAACTTTCTACTATACTGCAAATGATCGTGTTGATTTTCGTCAACTAATTAAAGATTTCGCAAGAGAATTTAGTATTCGTATTGAAATGAAACAAGTTGGTTTCCGTCAGGAAGCTGCTCGTTTAGGCGGAATTGGATCTTGTGGACGCGAACTGTGTTGCTCAACATGGTTAACCGATTTTAGAAGTGTAAACACTTCTGCAGCGAGATACCAACAGCTTTCTTTAAATCCTCAAAAATTAGCGGGTCAATGTGGAAAATTAAAATGTTGTTTAAATTATGAATTAGACACGTATTTAGACGCTTTAAAAGATTTTCCAGATTTAGACACTAAACTTTACACTGAAAAAGGAAATGCTAACTGTCAAAAAGTTGATATTTTCAAAGGATTAATGTGGTTTAGTTATGAGAATCAAGCTTCATTTTGGCATGTTCTAACTACAGAACAAGTAAAAGAGATTTTAGCACTTAATGCAAAAAAGAAAAAAGTAGAAGCACTAGAAGATTTTGTTGTTGACATTCAAAAAGATGAACCAAAAAACTTCCAAAATGTAGTAGGCCAAGACGATTTAAATCGTTTCGACAAACCAACGAAGAAAAAAAGAAAAAGTAAAAAGCGTAAGCCTAACACAAGTGAGGGAACTAAACCAAACACTCCTAACACAAACACAAACAACAATAACAACAGAAATAAACCTTCAAATAAAAACCGAAACAATGGTCCTAAAAAACAATAATTATTGGTTTATAGTTTTCCTTTTTGTTTTGTTCGCTTCTTGCGATAAAAATCGTGTTTTCGATGAATATAAAGAACTTGATGGTTCTTGGTCCAAAAACGATACACTTCATTTCGAATTTGAACAAAACGATACTATTAATCCGTACAATTTGTTTTTAAACATAAGAAACAACAACGAATATCCGTTTAATAATTTATTCGTTATTGTGTCTCTTAAAAATCCAGAAAACGAAGTTAAGATAGATACTCTAGAATACCAAATGGCAAATGCAGATGGTTCGTTGATGGGAACTGGATTTAGTGATGTAAAAGAAAGTAAACTTTGGTATCAAGAAAACTTTGTGTTTAAAAAATTAGGTAAATATCAAGTAGATATTGTTCATGCTTTAAGAGAATCAAGAGAAATTAATGGTCTTGAAAAAGTAAACGGTGTTACTGAAGTTGGTTTTAGAATAGAAAAAACAAAATAATATGGCTACTAAAAAAGTTGAGAATCAAGATTTTTCAAAATACATTAAATGGTTTTGGAAATTATTTTTAGGAGGAATTGCCTTTATAATTTTATTATTTCTTTTTGCCTCTTGGGGACTTTTAGGCTACATGCCAAGTTTTGAAAAACTTGAAAATCCTGATTCAAACGTAGCAACAGAAATTATTTCTTCAGATGGTGAAGTTTTAGGTAAATTTTATGCTGAAAATAGAGTCCCGGTTAAATTTGAAGACTTATCTCCTAATCTTGTAAATGCTTTAGTAGCTACTGAAGACGAACGTTTTTATGAACATTCTGGTATTGATGCAAGAGGAACGCTTCGTGCTGTTGTTATGTTAGGTAGAGATGGTGGAGCAAGTACTATTACTCAGCAATTGGCCAAATTATTGTTTCATGGAGAGCGCTCAAAAAATAAAATTGTTGCAATAACTCAAAAAATTAAAGAATGGGTAATCGCAGTTCGCTTAGAACGTCAATATACCAAAAAAGAGATTTTAGCCATGTATCTAAACGAAGTTGATTTCGTTAATCATGCTATAGGTATTAATTCAGCAGCAAAAACTTATTTCAATAAAAATCAAAAAGATTTAACAATTGAAGAAAGTGCTGTAATAATTGGAATGTTAACCAATCCATCTCGTTTTAATCCTAATAGGTTTCCAGAGCGATCTACTACTCGAAGAAATGTTGTATTAGGTCAATTAGTCCGAAATGAAATCATAAACGAAAAAGAATTTGATTCGTTAAAAAAACTTCCAGTTATTTTAGACTTTAAGCCAGAAAGTCACAACGATGGTATTGCTACCTATTTTAGAGAATATCTTCGTGACTACATGAAAAAATGGGTAAAAGATCACCCTAAAGAAGATGGTACTGAATATGATATTTATCGTGATGGATTAAAAATATATGTAACTATAGACTCTAAAATGCAACAATATGCAGAAGAAGCTGTGGAACAACATTTGACGATACTTCAAAAGAAATTTTTTGATTTATCGAAAGGGAAAAAAAATGCGCCTTTCATAAACATTTCTAATGAAGAAACGGACAGAATATTAAAACGTGGTATGAAGTCTTCTGAAAGATGGCGTTTAATGAAAGAGGAAGGGAAATCAGAAGAAGAAATTATAAAATCATTCGATGTAAAACGAAAAATGAAAGTCTTCAGCTGGAAAGGCGAAAAAGACACTCTAATGACTCCTCTGGATTCTATTCGTTATTACAAGCATTTTTTACAAACTGGTATGATGGCAATGGAACCTCAAACTGGACATATAAAAGTTTGGGTTGGTGGTATCAATCAAAAGTATTTTCAATATGATCACGTAGGTCAAGGAGCACGTCAAGTTGGTTCTACTTTTAAACCCTTTGTTTACGCTACAGCCATAGAACAATTAGGCATGTCACCTTGTGACACTATTATTGATGGTCCTTTTACCATGCCAAAAGGGAAATGGGGTATTTCAGCTGCTTGGTCTCCAACAAACTCCGATGGAAAATATAAAGGAATGGTAACTTTGAGTCAAGGTTTAGCAAATTCATTAAACCCAGTGTCAGCTAAATTAATGGATAGAATAGGTCCAAAAGCTGTTATCAATATGGCTAGAGATTTAGGAGTAACTTCTGAAATTCCTGAACAACCTGCAATTGCATTAGGAGCGGTTGATATTACCGTAGAACAAATGGTAGGAGCATTTAGTACTTATGCAAATAAAGGTGTTTATATTAAGCCAACTTTCATTACACGCATTGAGGATAAAAATGGTATTGTTTTGGAGCAAATTATTCCAGAAAGCAAAGACGTAATGAATCAAGACGTTGCCTATGCCATTATAAAACTTTTAGAAGGTGTTACACAAAGTGGTACAGGTCAACGTTTACAATGGGGTGGTGTTAGCGGTTTAACGCAGTATGATTATAAGTTTTCCAATCCAATTGCTGGAAAAACTGGAACTTCTCAAAACAATTCCGATGGATGGTTTATGGGAATGGTCCCTAACCTAGCTACTGGGATTTGGGTAGGAAATGAAGATCGTTCGGCTCATTTTAGACAAACACAATTTGGTCAAGGCGCTTGTATGGCATTACCTATTTGGGGGCTTTTTATGGATAAATGTTATAAAGACAAAGATTTATCTGTATCTAAAGAAGCTTTTGAAAGACCTAAAGATTTATCAATACGTGTAGATTGTAATAAAAAAGTTGTAGACTCAACAAGTATTGAGGAACCTGGGATTGAAGAATTCGACTTTTGAAATTAAAAAAACAACAAACTAAATAATAATTATGATTTCTAGAAAAGTTAATACCGTGCAGGAAGCGCTTCAAGGAATTGAAAGCGGAATGACCATCATGTTGGGTGGTTTCGGACTTTGTGGTATTCCTGAAAATAGTATTGCCGAGCTAGTGCGTATGAATGTTAACAACCTAACTTGCATCTCAAACAATGCAGGTGTTGATGATTTCGGACTTGGTTTATTATTACAGAAAAGACAAATTAAAAAAATGATTTCTTCTTATGTAGGAGAAAATGCTGAGTTCGAACGCCAAATGCTTTCTGGTGAATTAGAAGTGGAACTAACACCTCAAGGAACATTAGCCGAAAAATGTCGCGCTGCACAAGCTGGAATCCCAGCCTTCTTTACTCCTGCTGGTTACGGAACTGAAGTTGCTGAAGGAAAAGAAGTTCGAGAATTCAATGGAAAAATGCACATTTTAGAACATGCTTTTAAAGCTGATTTCGCAATTGTAAAAGCATGGAAAGGTGATGAAGCAGGAAATTTAATTTTCAAAGGAACAGCACGTAATTTTAATGCGCCTATGGCAGGAGCTGGAAAAATTACAATAGCAGAAGTTGAAGAATTAGTTCCTGCAGGAACTTTAGATCCAAACGAAATTCATATTCCAGGAATTATGGTAAATAGAATTTTCCAAGGGGAGAAATTTGAAAAAAGAATTGAGCAACGAACAGTTCGAAAAAAGTAATCAGTTTTCAGTTTTTAGTATTCAGTAAAAACGTCAATTCGAGTGTTTTTTGTAGAGAATTACGAAACAAAAAATGTATCGAGAATTATTAATTAATTGACAAATTATTAGACATGTTAACAAAAGAAGATATAGCAAAACGAATTGCTAAAGAAGTAAAAGACGGTTACTACGTAAATTTAGGAATCGGTATTCCTACATTGGTTGCGAACTTTGTTCGTGAAGATATTTCAGTAGAATTTCAATCGGAAAATGGTGTTTTAGGCATGGGTCCGTTTCCTTTTGAAGGAGAAGAAGATGCAGACATCATTAACGCTGGAAAACAAACCATTACTACATTACCAGGCGCAAGTTTCTTCGATTCTGCTTTTAGTTTCGGAATGATTCGTTCTCAAAAAGTAGATTTAACAATTTTAGGAGCTATGGAAGTTTCTGAAAATGGAGATATTGCCAACTGGAAAATTCCAGGAAAAATGGTAAAAGGAATGGGTGGCGCTATGGATTTAGTAGCTTCTGCTGAAAATATCATTGTAGCGATGATGCACGTGAATAAAGCAGGAGAATCAAAACTATTAAAACGTTGTTCATTACCTCTAACAGGTGTTGGTTGTGTAAAAAAAATCGTTACAGAATTAGCGGTTTTAGAAGTAACACCTCAAGGTTTTAAATTATTAGAAACTGCTCCAGGAGTTACTGTTGAAGATGTTAAAAAAGCAACAGAAGGTACGTTAATTATTGAAGGAAATATTCCTGAAATGGATCTTAATTAGTCAATATGACAAATAGCCAATGTGTCAATTAGTTGTATGATTAATTGACACATTTTATTATAAAAACTTTTCACGCCATGATAACATTTCAAGAAAAATACAAAGACAATTTAATTCTTTTAAAGTCGTTTGATTTTGCTAAAAAGATTGTTCTATATTCTGAAGCTTTAGAAGAAAACAAAAAGTTTGTAATTGCAAATCAATTATTAAAATCAGGGACTTCAATAGGCGCAAATATTAAAGAGGCTCAAAACTCTGAAAGTAAAGCAGATTTTATTCATAAGATGAAAATTGCAATGAAAGAAGCTGAAGAAACTGAGTTTTGGTTATTCCTTTGTAATGAATTAGAAAATTATCCAAATACAGAAAGTTTACTATTAGAAGTTTTTGAAATTCTAAAAATCACTAATAAAATCATTTCTTCATCGAAAAAAAATTGACACATCGACACATTTTCAAATTGATATATCGTAATTTATGAATCCAAAAGTAATTTTAAAACAAGGTAAAGAAAAATCAATTCTAAGAAGACATCCGTGGGTTTTTAGTGGCGCTGTATATGGCGTTACTGAAGAACTAGAAGACGGACAATTAGTGGATGTTGTCGATAATAATCAAAAACATTTAGGCACAGGTTTTTTTAGTGATAGAGGAAGTATTGTTGTTCGATTATTGACTTTTGGAAAAGAGCAATTTACCGAAAACTTTTGGGTTGAAAAATTACAATGGGCTTGGGAATTAAGAACTAAATTATTAGATATAAACGAAACGGATGCTTTCCGAGTGATTCATGGTGAAGGTGATGGCATTCCTGGATTAATCATCGATTTTTATAATAATTGTTGGGTAATTCAAGCACATTCATCAGGCATTTATTTCCAAATGGAGAAAATTGCAAATGCTATTCAAAAAACTTTTGCTAAAAACTGCGATACGATTTACTGTAAAAGCTCAAGCACTTTACCCAATACAGGAACCGATTATTTTTTATTTGGAACCAAAGAAAGTACTATTGCGAAAGAAAATAACATTCAATTTCATGTGAATTGGGTGGAAGGACAAAAAACGGGATTTTTCCTTGATCAACGCGATAACCGAAAATTATTAGGTACTTTTTCAAAAGGTAAAAAAGTATTGAATACGTTTTGTTATACAGGTGGTTTTTCTATTTATGCAATGAGCGCTGGAGCAGAATTAGTCACTTCTGTTGATATTTCGCAAAAAGCAGTTGATTTAGCCGCACAAAATATGGAATTGAATTTCCCGAATTCAAACCACAAAGCAGTTGCAGATGATGTGTTTAATTTCATGAAAGAAAACCATCAGATTTATGATCTTATTGTTTTAGATCCGCCTGCATTTGCCAAAAACATCAAAAGCAAACACACCGCCACACAAGCATACAAACGCTTAAATATTGCCGGATTAAAAGCTTTAGCACCAAAAGGAATTTTATTCACGTTTTCTTGTTCGCAAGTAATCGATGATGTATTGTTTTACAATACTGTAGCCGCAGCAGCAATTGAAACTGGAAGAAATATTCGTGTGCTACACAAATTAGAACAAGGTCCAGATCATCCAACCAATATTTACCATCCAGAAGGACATTATTTAAAAGGATTGGTGTTGTATGTGGAATAATTCAGTAATCAGTGGTCAGTTTTTAAGTTTAGTTTGTCAATCCGTAGGAATTTTATAGAATTACTTTTAAAAATTTTTTATGATTAGAATTTTTAGTTTCTTCTTAATACTTTTCTTGTTTAGTTGTAAACAAAAAACGGAATTGGTTCAAGCTGAAATAAAGTCTTTTAATATGAAAATTGATTTAAGGCTTTACAGTGATAGCACATACGTTTTCAAAAGAATTTATGAATTTGATTCAATTAAAAATGAAACTTTAAAAGGTACGTTTAAGTTGATTAATGATTCTCTGTTTTGTTCTGGTGATTTCAATTTCAATGGTTTAATAATAAATAATTTTATTGAATCTATCGAAGAATATGAAAAATATGAAATTATAAATTCAAAAATTAATTCGAATTCAAAAATTGATTTTAAAAAATTCCCAACATATACAACTTTTACGTTTGATAAATCAAAGAATTATAATCATTTTGAAGAAACAGCTATTCCTTATGATTTAACTGAAAATGATTTACTTAAAATTGATTCAACACTTCTTAAATGCCTGAATGAAACAAAATATTTTGAAGGAATGGAACATACAAATAATTATTCCAAACAATGTATTGCAACACTTAACAAAAAAGGAGAAGTTCAAGTTTGGGTAAACTGTGCTTGTTCAGGAATTGCCAAAGATTTTTTTAAATATTATATAACAAATACTAAAGATGGTGGTCATTGTTACTTTAAATTAAAAATTAATTTAAGTACAAACAATTGTTATGACATTTCGGTAAATGGTTATTAAAAAAACCTGCAAAATTTTGCAGGTTTTTTTAATTAATTATTTTTAAATTCTTCAGTAAATGAATCGTCCCATTCAAAAGCATTAAGAATCCATCCTTTAGTTGATTTATAATAAGTAAACTTTAGTCTAATAGCACTCATTGAATATCTAACTAAATATGTTTCTCTAATTGCAATATCCGCTATTTTCTCTTCATTTACTTTTAAATAACCAATTGATTTTCCAAATCTAGATTCTATTAAATTTAAATATTTAATAGTCTTTTCTTCTAAAGCATCTAATTCATTTTTTGGTAGAGGCCAATATTCAGACAAATTATTAATGCCATTTGAAATCTTATTTTGACTAAAAAGCTCTGAAACATTTCTAGACAACTCTTCTGATTCAGAATTGTTTTTCAAAAATTTATTTTGACTAAAACAATTCAAGGAAAAAACACTAACTATAAATATAAATTTTAGTTTATTCATTTTAAGTTATTTTAAATTAGCGAAGAAATCATTTCCTTTATCATCGGTAATAATGAACGCAGGGAAATCTTTCACTTCAATTTTACGAACGGCTTCCATTCCTAATTCAGGGAAATCGACTACTTCAACCGAAAGAATATTCTCTTTTGCTAAAATAGCTGCTGGTCCGCCAATAGAACCTAAATAAAATCCGCCATACTTAGCACAAGCATCTGCAACTTGTTTCGAACGGTTTCCTTTGGCTAACATTACCATACTTCCGCCTGCAGCTTGAAATTCATCTACATAAACATCCATACGACCCGCAGTAGTTGGTCCAAAACTTCCTGAAGGCATTCCTTCTGGGGTTTTTGCAGGTCCTGCATAATAAACTGGGTGGTTTTTGAAATATTCTGGCATAGGTTGCCCAGCATCTAACATTTCTTTAATCTTAGCGTGTGCAATATCACGAGCAACGATTACTGTTCCGTTTAGTTTTAAACGTGTCTTAATAGGATATTTAGAAAGTTCTGCTAAAATATCAGCCATCGGACGATTTAAATCCACAATTACAGGATCTTCCAAATGTGGCGCTACTTCTGGTAAAAACTGAGCTGGATTGGTTTCCAATTGTTCTAAGAAAATTCCATCTTTAGTTATTTTTCCTTTGATATTTCTATCTGCTGAACATGAAACACCTAATCCTACAGGACAAGAAGCTGCGTGGCGTGGTAAACGAATTACTCGAACATCATGCACAAAATATTTTCCACCAAATTGCGCTCCTATTCCACTTTCGTGACAAATTTGTTGCACTTTTGCTTCCCATTCTAAATCGCGGAAAGCTTGACCTGCCATGTTTCCAGATGTTGGTAAATTATCATAATATCCTGCTGATGCTTTTTTAACAGCTGCTAAATTTGCTTCCGCAGAAGTTCCTCCAATTACCAAAGCCAAGTGATAAGGCGGACAAGCCGACGTTCCTAAATCTTTAATTTTAGCTTTGATGAATTCCGTCATTGATTTTTCATTCAACAACGATTTTGTTTGTTGGTACAAAAACGTTTTATTCGCCGATCCACCACCTTTTGCTAAGAATAAAAACTCGTATGAATTTCCTTTTTTCGCATAGATATCAATTTGAGCTGGTAAGTTTGAACCCGAATTTTTCTCCTCAAACATACTAATCGGTACAATTTGAGAATAACGTAAATTTCTTTTTTGGTACGTATTAAAAACACCACGCGATAAATATTCTGCATCATCAGCGCCTGTGTAGACATTTTCTCCTTTTTTTGCCATCACGATTGCCGTTCCTGTATCTTGACAAGAAGGTAATTGTTTGTCGATAGCTACTTTTGCATTTTGCAATAAATTGTAAGCAACAAATCGGTCGTTATCTGTTGCTTCAGGATCATTTAAAATGTTATGTAAACTTTGTAAGTGTTTTGTGCGAAGCATAAAAGAAACGTCAAACATGGCTTCTTCGGCTAGTAATTCTAAACCTTTTGGGTCTACTACTAAAATTTCTCTATCGCCTAATTTTTCAACTGTAACGTAATCAGAAGTTAATTTTTTGTATTGCGTATCGTCTTTTAAAATCGGATACGGATCTTGATATATAAAATCCATTGTGTGTTCGTTTTTTTAAGTGTTGTAAAGGTAAGTATTCTGAATTTTTTGATGAAAAATTTCTGTGGTTATTTGGTATATCTAATTATATCTATCTTCTTTTAAAATTGGATTTATTTCAATAAAGTTATAACCTAAATCAATTGTAAATGATGAATCATCTTTCTTTATAAATTTATAATACCTACCATCAGTTAATATTTTTTTAAAAGGCCCTTCACTATAAAAAGCTTTTACTTGCATCTCATATTTGGGTTCAAAGAAGATTTCAACTTCTTTACCCATACTCAATGAAACTTCAAGAAAATCTGATTCGGAATCTAGCAACCTCAAATTGCTATTTTCAAACTGCATTCCAAATAAATAATCATCTCCCAAGACTGAATAATATTTAATCTCGTCTAGCATGAATTGATATGCATAACTTAGTTCATTTATAACTGTTTTTAACTCTATTGGTGAAGTTAAATATGTTGAAATAGTTTTTACAACTTTCCCATTTTTAAAAAAGGAAATAGTATTTGATTGCCCGTCTGTAGCTGATAATTGATATGTCTTTTCAAACTTTTCTATGTCAATTTTATCAAAAATGTTAAAATAATAATCAACTTTATCTTGTGAAACTTTAGTTGCAATATTACCGTCAATAGTATTATAACCTTTGTTTTTAAAATAAAAATTTCCTTGTCTATCAATATATGTGAAATTAAAAGGACAATAACCTAAACAAGGACTTCTATCTACAACAACTGCATCATATTTTGTACTATTAAAATATTTATTATTAATTTTTTTTAAATTTAAAGTAACTTTATTCTTTAATTGAATTGATATTTTGTCAACATCAGATTTTAAAATTCTAATTGTGTCTTTTTTATTATCATTTTTATTATAAAAAATAAGCAAAGAATCCTTTAAGCTATATTTAGTTTGAGTTCCTAAATAATACAATGCGCTTGAAGAAGATTTATCAATTCTATTTGTAAGTTCTAAATAATCAAAGAAACCTGATTTAAATTCAATTATCGAATCATTTAGAATTTTAAAATTTGCGATATCATCAAATTCATCTTCAGCAAATAAATGATCTTTCCTATCTCCATAATCTATTATACTATCTAAAGTCCACTCACCTTTTAGAGAAATTTTTACTTCCTTTTCACAAGAAAAAAGAAAAATAGAAATTATTATTACTATAAAATTTTTCATCTCTTAAAAAAACCAACTTGCCACAAAAATTGCAGTCAACACACAAATTAAATCCACTAATAACATCATCCAAAGTGTGTAACGAGTGTCTTTAATATTTACAGAACCAAAGTAAACCGCAATAACATAAAATGTGGTTTCGGCACTACACTGGAAAATACAACTTAAACGCCCGGCAAAAGAATCGGGTCCGTAAACGCGCATCGCATCAATCATGAATCCGCGCGAACCACTCGATGCAAAAGGACGTAACATCGCAACTGGTAACGAATCGATAATTTCTTTGTGAACACCTAAATGTGAAAATACAAACGCCATTCCGTGACTGATTAATTCGAATAAACCACTGTTTCTAAACAATGAAATTGCTACTAACATTCCCATTACATAAGGAAAAATCATGGCTCCAGTTTTTAATCCGTTATTTGCACCAACAACAAAAGTGTCGAATAAATTAGTATTCTTTTCAATAAATTTTTTCTCGTTTATGAACGAAAAAACTAACGTAAATCCGATAATTGCTAATAATAAAACACCTGATAAATTTGCCGTAAAATAGTTTTTACCAATTAAATCTAAAGTATTTACATAGAACAACAAACCAATTATTGCTCCAATTAAAGACATTAACCCGACTAATAACGAAGCACTTTTAAAATTGATGCGTTGTTTAATTCCTACTAAAATAAAAGCTGCAATTGTTCCTACAAAAGACGTAATAATACATGGCAACATTACATCGGCTGGATTCGCAGCATTTTCTGCGGCACGATAACCAATAATTGACGTTGGAATTAACGTTAAACCGGCAGCATGCAAACACATAAACATAATTTGCGCATCGCTGGCTTTATCTTTACTTGGATTTATTTCTTGCAGTTTTTCCATGGCTTTTAATCCGAATGGGGTTGCCGCAGAATCCAACCCTAAAAAGTTGGCCGCAAAATTTAACGTCATGTATGAAATCGATTCGTGATTTTTAGGAATAGAAGGAAAAATCTTAGCAAATGCTGGACTTAGATAACCTGCTAATTTTTCGGAAGCCCCAGAAATAATCAATAATTCCATAATACCACAGAAAAAAGCTAAATAGGCAATTAACGGAAGAATTAAATCGAGTAAACTACTTTTTGCCATGGGTAATAAACCATCGGCTTTTTGAGTTCCACTATAAATTTTTACCGTTTGTTTGTTGTAAACATAAGTAGTATCAGCATCAGAAGTAACTTTATTTAAAACAAACTCGTTATTTTCTGAAACTTTTAGACTATCCTGAACAAACTTTGGAATTTCGTTTAAGTATTTTTCATTTATTAAAAGAGGTTCGCCTTGTTTACCATTTAATACATAATCGATGGAATAATACTGATTGGTAAACAATCCTGCAATTACAAAAGTGATAGAACAAACGAATATAACGAACCAAAATCTGCTTAAAACCATAATTTCCTTTCTTGACTTAGCTCAAAGTAATTAAATACTTGATTAAAGCCTTTTTATATTAATATTTATTTAAAATATTCGAGTCCGCTTGAAGTGACACAAAGACTCTTTCATTTCACTTATTTGTCAGGTCGAGCGGAGTCGAGAGCCTTATTTTTAAAGTGTGTTTCATTTTTACACTCTGAAAGCAAAGGTAACAAATCAAAGTTATCATTTATTAATGCTTCCTTTTTAGCTTTACTCCATTTTTTTATTTTCTTTTCAAAATAAATAGCTTGATAAGGTTCAACAAAATCTTGATACCAAAATAATTCAACTGGTCTTCTTTTAAATGTATATGAATCTGAATCAGTTCCTATATTATGTTGCATAACTCGTTGTTCTAAATTAGATCTAAAACCAACATAATAGATTTCATCTGAACATTTTAATATATAAACATAATATAACTTCATTTTTTTGTGTGTTCTCGACTCCGCTCGAACTGACAAAGTTCAGTTCATATTATAACATTCAAGAAATAGATATGTTTAAACATGCGTGATTTCGTCTTCGATTAAAATATCATCTCTACGAAAACGCAGAAAGATTTGAGCAACAGCGATAACATCTTTTTCGCAATAGGTGATAATTCTATCTATGTCCTTTTCAATATAAAATACTCGTGCTACTTCACTGCCATCAATATCGTCTTTAGGCGATGGAATGTCTAATATTTTTGTTAGTAAGCGTAATGAAGTAAAATGTTTGTAGTCGCCAAATTTCCACAATTCTAAAGTATCTAAATGTGGAACTTCCCAAGGTTTTTTACCAAATAAATTTAACTTATCAGGTAACGCAACTCCATGAATAATCATGCGACGCGCAATAAATGGAATGTCAAATTCTTTAGCATTATGTCCGCATAAAACATGAGCCGCGCCATTAAAATATTGGTTTAATAAATTAGTAAAATCTTGTAATATTTTCTTTTCTTCACCCCAAAAACTTGTCGTTCTAAAATTTCTAATGTCTGCTTTGTTTGTAAAATATCCAACCGAAATACAAATGATTTTTCCAAATTCGGCCCAAATTCCTGCTCGTTCATAAAAATCTTCAGCGGTAACCTCATCGCGACGTTGGTATTGAGTTTTGTTTTCCCAAAGCTTTTTGGTTTCTTCATCCATTCCCATATAAGAATCGAATTGCGGAACGGTTTCAATGTCTAAAAATAAAATGTTGTTGAGTTGAATTTTTTCTATCATTTTTTATAGTTGTTATTAATTAAAGAATATTATATCTCATTGAAAAAAACAAAATCAATACAAACAAAATCGTAAAAATTAAAATAAATATAAAAAGTTGCTCTCTGTTACTTTTTAAAACTTTGTTTTTGATTTTAATCAATTCATTTTTTGAAATTGATTTTGAATCAGAACCAATATTATTACTTTTCAGATTCTCAAAAGCTTTCTTTCTATTATCTAATCTTTCTTTTCTGTTTTGCTGATTTTGTTTTACTAATTTATCTCTATTGTGAAGGCCTGAGAAATGACTATTCATATTTAAATTTATTTTCTCTGAGCTAACATTTCATAAGCTTCATCTACATAAACATACAAATCATCACTATGCGGGTCAGTATCAGTTTGTAAACCTTTTATATGGCCTAAACGAACAATAATTAAATCGTCTTCTGGAATTACAATTACAAATTGCCCTAAATGACCACGCATATAATACAATTGTTTTCCGCTTACATTATGCATCCACCAGCCGTAACCGTATTGCGGACTTTCTGGAAAACGCGGCGTAACACATTTTTGTACAAAAGTTGAATCGAGAAGTTGCTTTCCGTTCCATTTTCCGTCTTGCTTCATTAGTTTTCCAAAACGTGCAAAATCACGTGCATTACTGGCAATACAACAATAGGCTTTTTCAATACCATCGGGTTCATGATCTAATTGCCAAAGTGCTTCGTTTTCGGCTCCCATAGGTTGCCAAAAGTTTTTTGAAACATAATCTGATAAATATTCGCCAGTTGCTTTTTCAATACACATCGCTAGTAATTGTGTAGCACCGCTTAAATAACTGAATGATTTCCCTGGTTTATCTTTTACTTCTAAACCAAGTATTACTTTCTTTAAATCATCATCAAAATAAGCCCTAGTTACTATTGAAAATGGACTGTAATAACGTTCGTCCCAACTTAAACCAGATGCCATAGACGACAAATCGCCAACGGCAACTTCATTTGCAAACTCGCCTTTAAGTTCTGGGAAAAAATCGGTTACTTTTTGGTCTAAACTTTTAATTTTTCCTTCCATAATTGCTTTTCCTAAAGCTAATGTAACGACACTTTTTGCCATAGAAAAAGAATTGGATTTAGAATCTTTACCGTAACCATCAAAATAGCTTTCGTGCCAAATACTATCATTTTTGATAATTAAGTAAGCAACCGTTTGTAGCTCTTTGTGAGTTTTTTCTAAAACTTCTGTTGTAGGAATAGAATTATAATCTTTGGCAATTGCCCAAGGTTGTGCTGTTCCTTTTTTTATTTCTCGATTTGGAAAATGTGTATAATCATCTAAGAAAGCAGTTGTATGTCCGCGAAAATAAATCGTTCGTACCGCTCTTAATAAATAATCTACATCAAAAATATAAGCTAAAACAATGATTGTTATTACTAAAATAGCCAACCATTTAAAGAAGTTTTTTAGAAATTTCATGGTAATTTAGTTAAAGTCTAAAAATAATAAAAAAATAGTCACTAAATCAACGCAACTTTTTTTTATAAATAGAATCTTGTTAAAAATATCAATTATGAAAAAACATTTCTACCTAATAGTTTCTTGTTTTGTAATAAATATAAGCTGTAATTCAGATTTTGATGATAAGATAGATTCACAATTAATGATTGGCTGTGACGAATCAAACACAGAATTTCAAAATATTTATAACAATATACTTCAAGATCCAAATTCATATGATGATGTTTCTATAGATTTGGAAGTTCATGAAATAACTATTTCTCTTAGTTCAACTAAAAATATATGTAAAATTGGCTATCAAAGTCAACATTCTAATTCTACTATTCCATATACAATAGAAATTTTTGACAATACAAATAATCAAATTGTTTATTCGGGTTCACATTTATTTTCTCAATTAAACACAAGCTACGTTACGCTTAATAGTCCTATTACATTAAATGCAAATAACTCATATTCAATAAGAAGAATTCAAAATATCATTTCAACTGATTTGTCAGATCTTTTGGGCAGGTATGTTTTTGTTAATGACCTAAGTAACCCAGGAACTACAAACATCTTACCAGCAACTTCAGGCTTTTTGACTATTGAAAGTTCAAGTTCTTACAGTATAGGAAGTACAAGTAATAATCAATATCTAGATTCATTAGTTTATATAGATATTGTTTTTGAAAATTAAAACAAAGTTTGTTGTTTTTCTCCTTTTTCGTGTTCTAACAACCATTGTTTACGCCACAATCCACCAGCGTAACCTGTTAAAGAACCATCGGAACCAATAACACGATGACAGGGAACAACTATCCAAAGTGGATTTTTACCATTGGCGGAAGCTACAGCGCGAATCGCTTTTACATCTCCTAATTTTTTAGAGAGCTCTAAATAAGAAGTGGTTTTTCCATAAGGAATTTGAAGTAATTCTTGCCAAACTCTTTTTTGAAAGTCAGTTCCTTTAGGATTGGTTTGAAATGTAAACGTTTGACGTCTTCCTTCAAAATATTCTTGTAGTTGGTTTACAGCATCTTTAAGTTCTAATGGAATTGTTTTTGATATTTCCCCTTCTTGTAAAATTGAAATCACAGAAACTCCGTTTTCATTTCCTTTAATTTTTGCTGTACCCAAAGGCGTATTTATAAAAACCGTTTCCATATTGTAAAAATAAAAAAACCACTTCAATTGAAGTGGTTTTCCTAGAATTATAATTACTTATTATTTTAATAAGATCGATTTTTCTTCTGTTTCTGCTTTTTTAACTGTTCCTTTGATAATTAAAACTTTTGGAGCAGCACCTTCTTCATTTGTAGTAACTGTTACCGTTTTGTGGAAATTACCTGGAGCAGCAGCATTATAAGTTGCAGTTACTGTACCTGTTTCACCTGGTTTTACAGGAGTTTTAGTATAGTTAGTTGCAGTACAACCACAAGACGCTTTTACATTAGTTAATAAAACTGTTTGATTCGTTGTATTAGTAAAAGCGAACTCATAAGAAACTGGTTTACCTTTTTCAATTTGTCCAAAATCGTGAGACTCTTCAGTCCATTTAATTTCAGATTGTTTTGTAGGTTTTACAGCTTCTGGAGCTACTGATTTTTTAGTTTCAACTTTTTGTGCAAAAGATAAAGCTGATACAAAAAGAGCAACTAAAGTTAATTTTAAAGTTTTCATACTGTCTATTTTTTATGTTATTGTTATTTTTGGTTTAACAAATTTAGAAACAAATTCTATTTTTGTTGTTAATCAGTTTTTAATTGTTGTTAATGATTTGTTAATCGCGTTTTGAAATTTAATCGGCTAAACATACTTATTCTTTTTGGTTTTGTTGCAATTGTAGGTGTAATTATTATGCAATTACTATTGCTTAATCAAGCATTTATGTTTGAGAAAAAAGAGCTAGAAAACAAAATTCACTTCGCACTTCAAGATGTTGTAAAGAAAATTTATGCCGATAACAACTCTTCTTTACCAATTACGAATCAAATTCAAAAAGTTTCCGACAACTATTATATCGTAAACGTAAATGATGTTTTTGAAAACAATGTTCTGGAGCATTATTTAAAAACCGAGTTTAGCAAAGTTAAGCTTGAACAAGATTTTGAATATGCCATTTATAATTGCGGAACCGACGATATGATGTATGGAAATTATATTTCCTCTTCTGGTGAAGCAGAAAAAAAATGTGTGGATTGCTTTACAAAAGACTCAGACTTAATTTATTATTTCGCCATTCGATTTCCACATTTAAAACAAAACCTTTTTAAAAGTTTAAACCAATATTGGATTTTCACTTTTGTCTTGTTCTTAGTACTTATTATATATGTGTATTCTGTTTTTCTATTGTTAAAACAAAAACGATATACTGAATTGCAAACCGACTTTATCAATAATATGACGCATGAGTTTAAAACGCCTTTATCGTCCATTCTTATTGCTTCAAATTTTGCCAATTCACAAAAGGAAATTAAAGAAAATGCAAAACTTAGTAAATACGTTCAAATTATTATTGAACAAAGCAATAAACTGAACCAACATATTGAGCAAATTTTATCTTTAGCCAGAACGGATAGTCATCAAATTCATTTGCAAAAAACAGAAGTAGATTTGTTTAAAAATTTGGAACTAATAATAGAAAATCTAAAACTAAAACATACTAAGAATTTTGATTTTACCATTGATAATTCTACTAAAATTATAATAAACGCTGATGAATTCCATTTTTATAATTTGTTGTACAATTTAGTTGACAATGCTATCAAATATGGAATTGAAAATCCGAAAGTTGATATAAAAGTTGTAGAAACTAATTCGCATTATATCATTCAACTAAATGACAATGGTCCCGGAATTCCTGAGAAAGATTTGCCTTTTATCTTCGATAAATTTTATCGCGTGAGCCGAAAAGACACTGAAGAAATTGAGGGTTTTGGAATTGGATTAGCCTATGTGAAAAAAATATGCGAACTTCATCACTGGAAAATTAAAGTAAAAAATACTGATAACGGACTTCAAACGGATATTGAAATTCCTAAAAAATAATCAGCAATGTCTAAAAAAAGAATTTTATACGTAGAAGACGACGAAACGCTTGCTTTTTTAACAGCCGATAATCTCGAACAACATTTTCATGTAATTCATGTAAATAACGGAAAAAAAGCATTCGAATTATTTTGCGAAGAACATTTCGATTTGTGTGTGCTCGACATTATGTTGCCTGACATGGATGGTTTTGAAATTGCACAAGAAATTCGAAAAAAAGACGTTGAAATTCCTATTATTTTTCTTTCGGCAAAAACCATGAAAGAAGATCGTATTAAAGGGTTACGATTAGGTGCCGATGATTATTTAGTAAAACCCTATTCGATTGAAGAATTAATTTTAAAAATTGAAATTTTCTTAAACCGAAGTCAAAAATCTGGAGTTGATAAATCGCAAAAAACCTATACAATTGGTTCTTTTACTTTTGAACCCGAAAATTACCAATTGAAAAATGACAAAGAAAGCATTACACTAACCGAAAGAGAATCGGCGTTGTTGCATTTGTTTGTAGAAAACACGAACACGGTTTTAAAACGCGAAACCATTTTAATACAATTATGGGGAAGCGACGATTATTTTTTAGGCAGAAGTTTAGATGTTTTTATTTCACGCTTGCGCAAAATCTTTAAAGAAGAAACCAACGTGCGTATAGAAAATATCCCTAGAGTTGGGTTTAAATTAGTGGTTGAGTAAATCAATCTATAGTGTAGATTTAAATTAAATAGACTAATGAAAAAAGAACATAATGAAATAATTAATTTAATTTCAGATTACTTAAATCAACATCCAGATCAAAGATTTGGACAGGCAATTTTTAACATTGGTATTAATGAATTTTTAAATAAAGTTGATCCTGAAAAAGACGATTTTAGAATTAGAGATATATACAATGATCAAGATAGTGATATAATAAATCGCATTAAATCACAGCTTGAATGGTTTGAAAAACAAAAAAATGATAAAAATGATTAATAAATATGAAGTATGCTTCTTAAATAAAAACTAAAAACTCATCACATACGCTTCAAGCGCTTGTAATTCTTCGTCGGTCATATTTTTAGTAATGGCAAAGTTTGCTTTCATTACTTCAAACTGAGATGGATCAACAATAGGTTCGCCTTCACCTTTTAAGAATGTAACTATACTTGCGTTTTTGTCTTTATAAATTTTAGAAATCTCTTTTAAACTTGGTCCAATTACTTTAGTCGCTGGTTTGTGGCAAGCTGTACAGGTTCCTTTTCCTTCAAAAAGCTTTTTTCCTTTTTCAAGCATTGGGTTTACTGTTGCTGCCTCCTCTGTTACCGAAACGGGTTCCACTTGTTTCTTACCAAAAGGTTCTTCTTCCTTTTTTCCACCACAACTTGCTAAAACAACAATCGCTATACTTAAAACTAACTTCTTCATTGTACTAATTTATTTAAGACCTCTCAAAGGTATTATCTTTATATGAAATGGTTGGTGACATTTATCACATTCTCAAAAAAATTCAGATTGTTAATAATTTTTGTTGATAAAATTTTGAAAAACCTATTGTTTCCTTACTTTTGTTACTATGATGCTTGACAACTACATTTCGGACTTATTATATCGTTACCAATGTGTTACGGTTCCTGGTTTTGGTGCTTTTGTTGCCGAAACGGTTCCTGCGCAAGTAAATGGCAGCGCTGCAACCTTTTTGCCACCACGAAAAATCATCACTTTTAATAGCAATATTAAAAACAACGATGGGCTTTTGGCAAACCATATTGCAGCTAATGAAAACGTAAGTTTTGAAAAAGCAACTGAAATGATTGCTCAAAAAGTAGCGTCTTGGAATTACGAATTAGATCAAAGAAACGCTCTTATTTTCGATAAAATTGGAACAATTAATGTAAATGGCGAAGAAAAGAATTTAGTTTTCGAACCTGCCAATACAACCAATTTCTTAGTAAGTTCGTTTGGATTATCACAATTTGTTTCACCAGAAGTAAAACGTGAAGTTTTAAAACAAGAAGTTGAAGTTTTAGAAGAAAAAGCGCCAATTATCTTTACACCTGAACGCAAGAAAAATAATTTCGCTTTTGTAAAATATGCAGCTGCCATTGCGGTTTTAGGAACGGTTGGTTTATTTGGATACAAAATGCATTATGACCAACAAGTAGCCGAACAAACTTTAGTAGTTCAAAAGAATGTTCAAGATAAATTAGAAGCGCAAATTCAACAAGCTACTTTTTTCATTGAAACACCAAATGTAACAGCTGTTGAACTTCCTGTTGTAGAAGAAAAATTACCATATCATTTAATTGCTGGCGCTTTTAGAAGCGAAGAAAATGCTGAAAAAGCATTACAAATGTTAATCGATCAAGGTTTTAAAGCACAAAAATTAGAAAAAAATAAATACGATTTATATCCAGTTGCTTACGGAAGTTTTGCAACACTTGAAGAAGCAGAAATGGAAAAACAAAAGCTTAAAAGTGAAGTCGATGCCGAAGCTTGGCTTTTAATAGACTAACAAATCCCATTTTTTGGGATTTTTTTATGCTTACTATTTACGGTTGCTTTATATCTTTGCAAAAAAAACGACAATGCAACCAAAATTTCCTTCTGATTCATTAACAACATTAACCGATTTAGTTTTACCAGGTGAAACCAATCCATTAAATAATTTATTTGGTGGCGAACTTTTAGCACGTATGGATAGAGCTGCAAGTATTACCGCTCGTCGTCATTCGCGTAGAGTTTGTGTAACGGCTTCGGTAAATCACGTAGCGTTTAACAGAGCGATTCCATTAGGAAGTGTAGTTACTGTTGAATCTAAAGTTTCAAGAACGTTTAATTCGTCTATGGAAATTTATATCGATGTATGGATTGAAGATAGAGAATCTGGAATTCGAAATAAAGCTAATGAAGGTATTTACACTTTTGTAGCTGTTGATGAAACCGGACGTCCAGTTCCTGTTCCTGCAGTTGTTCCACAAACCGAATTAGAGCAACAACGTTTTGATGCCGCACTTAGAAGAAAACAGTTAAGTTTAGTGCTTGCTGGAAAAATGAATCCGAGTGAAGCAACCGAATTGAAAGCGTTGTTTTCATAATAAAATAAAAAAGACAAGTTTTGAACTTGTCTTTTTTTATGCTACAAACTTATATTCTGGATATGTTTCTTCTAAATATTTCTGAGCTTTCGATGGAATTTCGAAAAGGATAATATATTCCAACAAACACATTGTGACAATAAGTGAAGCAAAAAAAACTGACTTTACGATAGAAAACCGAACTGTTACATCATCAAATTGTAGCATAATTTGTACAGGTAAATAACTTAATCCAGTCATTGCAGAATAGCCTGAAATAATTTCTTTAAAAAGCCATTTTTTACCTGTTTCTTTAACTTCTTTTTTATACGCTTTCGTTCTTTTAACTAAACCAATCCAAAATAAAACTAAAGTTGCAAAAAACAAAATTGACAATAAAATACTAGAATATTGAAAGTAAAAAAACAGAAAACTTAAACTTCCTATTAAAGAGATTGTAATAACAACCTTCGGGATAGAAAAGAAATTTTTAAAATGCTTCCAAACAATTTTATTATATCTTTTATTAAGCGCAGATTGACGTTTTTCAACCACATCCATAAAGCCAAAAACACCAAATTTTTTAAATTCTAATTGTAAGACTTCTTCAAAATCTAGATTGGGATTATCTGGCCATTGTTGTTCAATTGCATTTGCTAAATGATCGACTAATTCTGTTTGTAAGTCATACCATTCTACATAATGTTGTCGAGTGAATTGATATAAACGCTCTATTTGTTCTGGAGTTAGTTTCATGTTATTGAATTTCATAAAGATTGCTTTTAAAAAGTTGTTTTTGCTTTATGAAATGATATCTTACAAAATTTAAAAACAATCCAAAAAAAAGTAATAAAAAAATTAATACGGTTATATTAATATTGTTTTTATTTCCTGTCAAATAGCCATTATTTAAGAACAATAAAGGTTGATACAAAACAAATAGAATAACAGAGTTTTTTTCTAAATAATAAAACCTTTTTTTCTCCTTGAAATAGTAAGTTAATGCTTGTATAAAGTAAAACAAGCCCATTCCTAAAAAGACAGAAAAAACTAAAAATTTTGCAATTGTTTTTGCCTCGAAATCATTATGAATGAAATAAAAAAGTCCAATTAAAGAAAAATATAATAATAACGAATACAGCTTCAAATTAAATTTTAAAAAAGGAATAATTACTTTATAATTATGTTTAAGGGTCTTCTCATTTTCTTTAATTAAATCCCTCTTATTCAAAACCATATAGTTTTTAAAAGCATCATAAAAATCTAAATTTTCAGCTTCCATTTTTTGTTCTACAGCAGTTGCCACGTGGTCAAGCATTTCCATGCGAATGTCGTAGTAAATGACTTCACTGTTTTTAAGGTAATTGTCTATGAATTGGATGTTTTGTGGGGTGAGTTTCATACCAACTGATATTTATTAATAAAATGCTGATGCTTATAAAAAGAGTAAATCAAAAATGGAGAAACTGCTATAAGTAATGAAAAGCTTATAAAATTCATAAAGCTTGAATTCCAAAGGAAAACAAAGACAAAGTAAATTGTTAAAAGCCAAAAGTTTTGGTTAAACATATAAGAATAACTTGTCTTAAATTTCCCTTGATAGATTTTAAATTTCAAAGCAGAGAAAATGAAAAAACAAAAAATGAAAATCCATCTGAAAGATTTTGTGAATAATTCATTTTCAAAATCTTTTAAAAAGTTATTAAAAGTTAGAATTCCAAATAAAAATGAAACCACTAAAGCAATATTGTAAATCAAAAACCTTTTAAAAAGTTGGTTAATTACAATTTTAGGAAAAGTTCTTTTATTGCTAATAAATACACTTTCTGAAAGAACTAATTTTTGTTCCCATTGTTTCAAGACCAATAGTAATGCCTCATTAAAATCGGATTGGTTTAATTCCATTTCCTCTTCAACCTGACAAGCAATATGATCTTTTATTTCTAGTTTAAAATCAAGAAAATCTAATCCTAATTTTTCTAAAATTATATCGATTTTATTTATTTGTTCCGAAGTCAACTTCATCTTAATAACTCAATTTAGGATTCACAATAGTTTGCATGTTCTTAATAAACTCTTCTAATTCTGCTAATCGATTAACGGTTTCCGTAGTTCCTTTTTCAGTTAGTTTATAATACTTTCGTAAACGATTATCTACTTTTTCAACCTCAACATCTAATAAACCTTCTGCTTCTAATTTATGCAAAGCAGGATACAAAGCGCCTTCCGTAATGTTTAATTCGCCTTTTGTAATTTCTTTTACTTTCTGCGTAATTTCATAACCATACATTCTGCCTTTTTCTTCTAAAAGCTTCATGATAATGGTATTTAAACTTCCTTTATATAATTGGGAATTTTTCATAAGTGTAAAATTTCAAAACAAATATACATAATTTTCTTATGTATAAAATTCTTAGGTATTATTTTTTAACTCTTTTTTCTTTCTTCTAACTTCTTTTTTCTTGATTAATAGTATTTTTGTAAAAAAGATTTATCATGTCTACATTTTATAAACTCAGCATAAAAGAAATTAAACGCGAAACACCATCGGCTATTTCGGTAACTTTTAATATTCCACTTGAATTTCAAGATTTCTATAAATTCACTGCTGGACAATATGTAACTTTAAAATTAACACTTGACGGAGAAGAAATCCGTAGAGCGTATTCCATTTGTTCTTCACCTAATAGTGGTGAATTACGCATTTCAATTAAAGCTATTAAAAACGGTTTCTTTTCTAAGTTTGCGAACGAACAATTAACCGCTGGAAAAGTAATTGAAGTTGGTGTTCCTGAAGGAAAATTTACGTTTGAACCTAATGCTGAACGCCAAAAAAACTATGCTGGTTTTGCTGCTGGAAGTGGAATTACTCCAATTATGTCAATTTTAAAATCGGTTTTAGAAAGTGAACCAAAAAGCACATTTGTGTTAACTTACGGAAATAAATCACCTGAGGAAACTATTTTCCACGATGAACTACACGATTTACAACAAAAATATGTTGGTCGTTTATTTGTTCATTATGTGTTTAGTCAATCAGGTAAAGGCGAATTATTTGGTCGTATCGATAAGTCAGCTGTTAATTTTGTTTTGCATACAAAACATAACGAAAAGACTTTTGAAAAATTCTATTTATGTGGACCGGAAGAAATGATTAATATTGTTTCTTCTACATTAAAAGAGCAAAACATAAAAGAAGGAGATATTAAATTTGAGTTGTTTTCTACTTCAACAGAAAACGATAAAGAAATCTCAGCTCAAGGACATACAAAGATTACTATTCTTCTCGATGATGAAGAAACTTCATTTGAAATGAGTCAAAAGCAAACCCTTTTAGAAGCGGCTTTAAAACAAAGTTTAGATGCGCCTTATTCTTGTCAAGGTGGAATTTGTAGTAGTTGTATTGCAAGAGTTACTGAAGGAAAGGCTGAAATGAAGAAAAATCAAATACTTACTGATGATGAAATTGAAGAAGGTTTGGTTTTAACGTGTCAAGCACATCCTATTACACCAACCATTAAAGTAGATTACGATGACGTATAAAAAAAGGAGCTTAATTAAGCTCCTTTTTATTTTTAAACTCTGAAGGAGTTTCCCCAGTATATTTCTTAAAAGTTGAATTAAAAGATGTTTTAGAATTAAAACCTGATAATGAACCAATCGCTTCAAGCGTATAATTTGAATATTCACCATTTATAAGAATTTGTTTAGCATATTCAACTCTAAACTCATTAATAAATAATGAAAAGTTTTTATTATAATTTTTATTTATATACTGTGATAAATACTTTTCATTTGTTCCAATTTCTTTTGCTAATAATTTTAAATTTATTTGAGGGTTCAAAAAAATCTTATCTGAGTGAATTTTATGATTTAACTTTTTACCAATTTCTTCAAAAATTGAATTTTCAGAATCTTCAATTTCAAATTCGTCTCTTTTAGCACTTAACTTAAATAATATAGCAATAGAAAGAATAAAATAACCAGTATAATAAACTTTTAAAACACTTTTAACTGAGGAGTTGTCAATTAAATAATTAGTAAGAATCCAAATAAAAATATAAACATCATAAAGTAATACAAACCAAAACAACAATCCTTTTTCTATATTTTTTTTGAAATTATTTTTTGAAGGAAAAAACTGTAACGAACGAAACGATAAAAAGCTATAATAAAAAGTTGAAATTGGAAAAACGAATAGAATAATAATATAATTACTATAAGTCATCACGTTTTCAACTACTTCATAGGTAAAAACTTTTTCATCTTTTTGAACAGAAAAATATAGAAGTGAAAAAATGTTAATGAAAAATAAAACGATTGGAATATAAAGATGTCGAATATCAAGTAAAACTTTATTCAATTTAAATTGAATTATTCCATATAAAAGTGGAGGCAATAACGTTAACCAAACAAAAAATAAAACGGCAAAAGTACTTACTATATTTTCAGATAAAATATCTACATAATCTGATGCAATAAACAAACTTATAAATAGTAAAAACCAGGACAAATAAAAAACTACAACAACGGCGTTTTCCTTTCTTTGAATCAATCGATATAAAGAAAAAACGAACGCTGCAAGAGAGATGCCTATTAATTGTAATTTCATTTATTGTGTGTTATTAAAACAAAAATAGACATTTTATTTTTTATAAACATCATTTAAATAAAGCACAAAAACATGGAAAACAGTACGCTTTCCGTAATTCTGTACATTGAAAATTTTAGAATTTATTATTCTAAAAATACTTTTGTCTCAACATAACCTAAATCTAATATTCATGAAAAAAGTATTTACAGTTTTATTTTTAATTTTTGGACTTACTTCTTTTGCTCAAGTTGGAATTAACACAACATCCCCAACGGCTACTTTACATGTTTATGGTAATACAACCTTACCAAGTGGAGGAGGAACTATAAATTTATTAAATCAAAATTTTGACACTCCATATACAGTTGTTCATTCTAATAATGGTATGGTTGGTTGTACTGGTCCAGGAACAAATGGTTGGGTAAGAACAACAACAGGTAACACTAACTCAAATTGTTCTTCGTGTACTGGAGGTTGGCTCTGGATTAATTCAGACGAATCAGGCTGCGGACAAAATGCAACTGCACGAGTAGATTTTACAACAGCTCCAACAACAACTTCAATTTCAATATCATTTGCTTATCGTTATAATAATTTCGGAGCCGCTCCAGATTCTTTCAGAGCTTATTTATACAACAATACAACAAATGCTCAAGTTGGTGGAAATTTAGTTAATTTAACAACTGATGCCAACACTTCTTATTCAGGCAGTGCAACTGTTGTAGCTGGGAATTCCTATTCATTACGATTTGAATACCAAGGAAATTTCGACTACGGTGCTTCAATTGATAATATATTAGTTACTGAAACAAGCGCTCCTTCAGGCGGTACATTTTCTTTTCGTTTAGAAGACGGGACACAATCTGCAGGAAAAGTTTTAACTTCTGATGCTAATGGAAATGGTTATTGGGAAACTCCAGCAGGTGGAACTGATAGCCAAACACTAAGTATTGTTGGAAACGATTTAACAATTTCAAACGGTAACACAGTTACTTTACCTTCAGGTGGTGGAGGAAGTTACACTTTTACAAATGCATTAACAGAAACATCTGGCACAGTTCGGTTAGGAGGAGCACTAACTCAAAATACAGCAATCGATTTAAATACGAGAAACTTAAATTTTAATGGTACTAATACTGGCGACCTATTTTTTGAAGGCAATACATTGACTGTATTAGAAACAAATTTTGGGGATAACTATATAAACTTTGGAGATGGCGGTGCATTTATTGATAGTGATGAAGGCCAAACATTTTCTGATACCTATAACGGAGGACCTTTTACTAAAAAATTTGTAGCTGGTTTTTATAAAGGTTCTTCAGGTGGAACTGCAATTGCTTTAGGTTCTATAGAATATATTGTTGATGGAACTAATGAATTGTTTTATGAAGGTAGTGCTTTCAGTCCAATGTCTGATTTTGGAGCCGATTTAGGAGCTTCGCCTTTTTCTGGTGTAACTAGACGTTGGGATGATGTATATGCCGATGATTTTATTACACCAACAAACACTTATTCAAAAACAAGTAATAAAAACTCAAATTTACAAAATAGAGGTTTAACGGAAATTATGCAATTAAACCCTATTTCATATAAAGAAAACACCCCTTCTACAGGAAATATAAATATTCCAGACAATCAAAAAGCAAATAAATTAGGTTTTGATGCACAAGAACTATCGGTTGTCATTCCAGAAGCCGTTAAAAAATCAGATTGGGTATGTTTAGATGAAAGTGGTAAAAGAACATATATTGAATATGAAAAACCTGTAGGGATAATGCCTTATCAAATTATACCTGTTACAGTTAAAGCAATTCAAGAACAACAAAATCAAATAGAGGAATTAAAAAAAGAAATAGCCCTTTTAAAGGAAATGGTTAATGCATTAAAAAATAAAGAGTAAATAAAGGTTATGTAGAAAATTTATTCTATAGTGTTTTATAAATACTTAAAGGGCTTAAGTGCTGTAATTTATATTGCAGCACTTATTTTTTCTAAAATAAAATTAGGCTTAATGCTTCGCATTATATCTTCGTATCCTTCCACTTTTTTGTTTCCATAAACCGATGTTGGCAACAAAGGATATTGTTGTCTATCTGCAGTGATACAAAAATCATCAGGTTGATTAAAAGGTTTAAATCCAGCATATGGGTGTGTTGCACCCCAAAGTGTAATTACTTTCACACCCAACATAGCAGCAATATGTGCATTACCACTATCCATTGAAAGCATTAGATCTAAATTGGAAATCAAATCTAATTCTTCTTGAAATTTCAATTTTCCAGCTACAACAATTACATTGTGATGTTGATTTTGCAATTGATTTAGTTTTTCAATTTCAGCGTCACCTCCACCGAATAAAAAGATTTTATGATTATTGTTTTCAGCTAAACCATCTAGTACATTTTGCATTAAATCTTGTGGATACACTTTACTCTCGTATTGTGCAAAAGGGGCAATTCCAATCCATTTTTGAATTTTTTCTCCAGTAATTTCAAGAATTTCTTTTGAAAGTTTTGCCTTTTCTAGAAACATTGGATTTTCTAAAGAGATTTTAAAACCTATTTTTTCAAACGTTTCAACGTGTCTTTGAAACATCGATTTTACAGGGGCGAAAACTTTGTTTTCTAATCGAGTTAATGCTTTCTTTTCAGCTCTACCCTTGTCGGTTGCGGCAACTTGTTTTCCACTTAAAGCGAATAACGTTCGAACTACTTTAGAGCGCAACACATTATGTAAATCAGCAACGGCATCGATATTTAGTTTTCTTAAATCGGAAAACAGTCTAAGTAAGCCTATAAATCCTTTATGACGTTCTTTTACATCAACTCCAAAAAATGAAACATTTGGAATTCCATTAAAAAAAGGGGCAAAAAAAGGTCGGGAAACTACTGTAATTTTTGTTTCAGGATATTGAAAAGAAAAAGCTCTCAACACGGGAACTGTCATTGCGACATCGCCCATAGCCGAGAGCCTGATAACTAAAATATGTTTTGGTTTAGACATCTAGATGATGACTATTTTTTATTTTGATACAACACTGGGTTTAGTTCCTCATCGTTGTACATTTTCATTTGTTTATACACTTTCATGTATTTGTCGCCTGCTTCAATATCTTGAATTAATTGAGAAATTGAAGTAAACATATCTTGCTTTTGTTCTAGCAATACATTTAATTTTTCTTGACATTTCGCTCTATGTTCAGCCGTAGCTTCAACACGAGTCGCTTCTTCGTTCATGTGGTAAATTTTTAATGCTAAAATTGACAAACGGTCAATAGCCCAAGCTGGACTTTCTGTGTTAATTTTTGCATCAGACTTTACTTGAACGTCTTTGTATTTTTGAAGAAAATAACTATCAATATACTCCACCATATCTGTTCGGACCTGGTTCGAAGCATCAATCTTACGTTTTAAATCTAAAGCCGCAACTGGATCGATTTGTGGATCACGAATAATATCTTCATAATGCCATTGCACAGTATCTACCCAATTTTTTGCATATAGTAAATATTCAATTGTTCCTTTTTCATAAGGATTTTTCACAGGTTGGTACACATCGTCAATAATGTGATAATCTTTTATACTTTGTTCAAAAATTGGGAAAGCAAATTCAGCAAACATGATATTAATCTTTTTAATTTCTACAAAAATAAGGTTTTTTTGTACTTTTAACCTGAAATAAAAAATAAAAGCTATGCACATACACTATATATCAGAAGAAAACAGCATTTTGAATCATTTTTTAACTCAATTAAGAGATATTCATATTCAAAAAGATAGTATGCGTTTTCGTAAAAATATAGAACGCATAGGTGAAATTATGGCTTATGAATTAAGTAAGACTTTAGATTATAAAAATATTGACGTTCAAACGCCACTAGGAATAAAAAAAACTACCACAATTGCTGAACCTGTTGTTTTGTGTTCTATACTTAGAGCTGGTTTAGCTTTACACCAAGGTTTTATGAATTTTTTTGACGATGCAGAAAACGGATTTGTTTCGGCTTATCGTCATCATTACGACAACGATGATAAATTTGATATTTTGGTTGAATACCAAGCAGCTCCATCATTTGAAGGTAAAAACTTAATTTTAATCGACCCAATGTTAGCTACTGGTCAATCGTTAGTAGCTGTTTTAAATCAATTGCATTTGGAACAAAAACCAAAAGAAATTCATATTGCAGTTGTAATTGCTGCTCCAGAAGGAATTGCTTTTCTTGAAGAAAATCTTCCAGAAAATTGTCATTTATGGGTTGCTGCTTTAGATGAAAAACTCAATGAAAAAAAATATATTGTTCCTGGTTTAGGTGATGCTGGTGATTTAGCTTACGGAAGTAAATTATAAAGACATTACGAAAAAGAAAACACCTAAAAGTATAATAACATCTAAAACAATTTCTTTTAATAATTTGTTTTGAAGTCCTTCTATAAAATTTCCTCCCATTATAGCCAGTGGAGCAAAACAAAACATAAGACAGCTATTATCCTTATTTGCAGAAAGAATATAAATTGTAACTCCTAAAACAAATGAAAAAAGGACTTTTTTATATGATGATTGTAAGTTAAGTGCTTTGGTGTTTATTGTTAAAATCATACTTATAAAAAACAATAATGAAATTGATGCAAATAAAGCTAATGCAATATTTTGATAAACTGTCTCAAAATAAGTAAAATCGAAGCTTAAATAAGACTGTGCAAATAAATATTGAGTTAAACTTTTATCGAAATACAGATTAACTCCAAAAAATAATACCACTACTGAAAAAAGAGCAATAAAAGGAATTAGCCAATTTTTAAAATCTCTAGAAACGTGTAATATTATTGAGATAAAAACCAAAAGTATATAAACAATACTCCAAAAATGAAATAATGCAGCTATAAAAATCCAAAATGAAGCATCGAAAAGTTTCTCTTTTGGTTCTTTCATCGATTTTAATGAAATTAATCTTCGTAAAGCCAATAAAAGAAAGAAATTAGAAAGCAAGATTTCTCCATTACTAAATATCTTTGGGGAAAAAAGAATAAACAGAAAAAACAACAGTACAGAAAAGTTGTTGTTTTTGGTTAAGGTGTTCTTTAAAGTTATGAAATTAATTAGAGCTAATGAGCTTACAGAAATTACAAAATACAAAGCTCCATAACCTAAAGAAGACCAACCATCATTAAGTAATCCATTAGAATAAAAGTATAAACAAAAGCAAACCAATAATGCGATTGCTAGAATTAAGTAATTTAATGGACGAGTTTTCTCAAAAATATTGGTTATCATTAGGATATTTTTATATTTTTGTGCTGTAAATATAACACTTTATCAAGATGAAATCATTTTTTGAAGCAATACAATCACTTTTTGTTGATATATTATTTTTACCATTTGATGCTTTAAGAGAGTTAGAATTAACAAATTGGTGGGCAGCAAACACAATTAATTGGATTTTAATTATCGTTTGTTGTGTTGCTATGTTATACTGGTTAAAGCAATTAAACATCTTTAAAAACAACAATGAAGATGATGACAACACTACCGCTCATTCATTTTTAAAATAGTTTTAATAGAACATAAAAAAAGCGCAAATTAAATTTGCGCTTTTTTTATGTATTATCGATTTACATTTTTTATAAATCAAAACCAATATCTTTTCTAAAGTACCTTTTCTCGAAACTAATTTTTTCTATACTTTGGTACGATTTTGAAATCGCTTCTTGATAATTAGCACCATATGACGTAACAGCTAAAACACGCCCGCCATTTGTTACTACTTTATTTTCTTTTAAACTTGTCCCTGCATGAAAAACAATTGAATCTTTTACAGTTTCAATTCCAGTAATTACTTTTCCTTTTTCATAATCTTCAGGATACCCGCCAGACACCATCATAATTGTGGTAGCAGCTCTTTCATCAATTTCTATTGAAATTTTCTCTAATTCTTGTTTTGCCATGGCTTCAAAAATTTCGACTAAGTCCGTTTTTAACCTTGGCATTACAACTTCAGTTTCTGGGTCGCCCATACGAACATTATACTCAATTACAAATGGATCATCTCCCACTTTAATTAAACCAATGAACACAAATCCTTTATAATCAATAGTATCTTTTTGTAAACCAGCAACCGTAGGTTTTACAACTCTTTCTTCAATTTTAGATAGGAATTCAGTTGTTGCAAACGGAACTGGAGAAACAGCTCCCATTCCCCCTGTGTTTAAACCTGTATCACCTTCTCCAATTCTTTTGTAATCTTTAGCTGTTGGTAAAATTTTATATGATTTACCATCTGTTAAAACGAAACAGCTTAATTCAATTCCGCTTAAGAATTCTTCAATAACAACTTTAGCACTTGCTGAACCAAACTTAGCATCAACTAACATGTTTTTTAATTCTGCTTTTGCTTCTGCTAAATCATTTAAAATTAAAACGCCTTTTCCTGCTGCTAAACCATCTGCTTTTAATACATAAGGAGCTTTTAGAGTTTCCAAAAAAGCATATCCTTTTTCAACTGTTTCGGCTGTAAAACTTTCATAACGAGCGGTTGGAATGTTGTGCTTTACCAAAAATTCTTTCGCAAATTCTTTACTTCCTTCTAATTGTGCTCCGTATTTTGAAGGTCCAATTACCGGAATTGAAACTAATTCGGCATCATTTTTAAAAAAATCATAAACCCCATTTACTAAAGGATCTTCAGGACCAACCACAACCATATCGATTTGTTCTGCTAAAACTAATTGTTTCACAGCATTAAAATCATTAGGATTAATAACTACGTTTTTTGCAATTTGGGATGTTCCTGCATTTCCGGGTGCTACAATTAATTTTGAGCATTTTTCACTTTGTAACATTTTCCATGCTAAAGCATGTTCGCGTCCTCCCGAACCTAAAAGAAGTATATTCATGTTGTTGTGTTGTTATTTAAGTGCAAAAATACTTTTATTTATTGGTAAAAAAAAGTGGTGCGTTAGTTCAGTTTTTATATTTTTGGATAAAAGAATTTACATGTTCAAGCTTTTCGATTTAAGTTTAAAAATTAATGGTTTTGATATTCGCAAAGCCCAAAAAGAGTTTGAACAAATTTTAGGTGTTCCCGAAAAAGACTATCAAGATTATATTGAAAAAAAACGAAAAGAAATTGTTGAATATCACTTACAAAACAACCCTTTCTATCGAGAAATCGTTGGTTCTTCGTTATTTGAAAAATGGGAAAATTTACCCGTTTTAACTAAAAAAAATCTTCAAAAACCATTAGCTCAAAGACTATCAAAAGAGTATTCTGAAAAAAAAGTTTTCGTAAATAAAACATCAGGTTCTAGTGGAGATCCTTTTGTTTTTGCAAAAGATAAATATACTCATGCTTTAACTTGGGCGTCAAACATTTATAGATTTGGTTGGTATGGTATTGATTTTAATTCGTCGTACCAAGCTCGTTTTTATGGAATTCCATTAGATAGAGTGGGTTATTATAAAGAACGATTTAAAGATTTTCTTAGTAGAAGGTATCGTTTTCCAATCTTCGATTTATCAGATAAAATTCTAGAAAGCGTTTTAGAACATTTTAAAACCAAGAAGTTTGATTATATCAATGGCTACACAAGTTCAATTGTCCTTTTCGGCAAATACCTTCAGGCTAGAAACATTGTTTTAACTGATATTTGTCCGACATTAAAAGTTTGTATGGTTACCTCTGAAATGTTATTTGAAGAAGATAAAATTTTATTGGAAAAACATTTAGGTATTCCTGTTGTGAATGAATACGGAGCATCAGAATTAGATTTAATTGCTTTTCAAAACCCAAATGATGAATGGCAAGTTAATGCCGAAACGCTGTTTATTGAGATTTTAGACGAAAGCAATCAACCTGTTGAAAATGGTAAAGAAGGAAAAGTAGTAATTACTTCACTTTATAACAAAGCACATCCATTTATTCGTTATGAAATAGGAGATGTTGGAATTTTAGACGAGAAAAGTTGTTGGAAAAAACCAATTCTTAAAAAATTAGTAGGAAGAACTAGCGATATTGCTATTTTACCAAGTGGGAAAAAATCGCCAGGATTAACCTTTTATTACGTAACTAAAAGCATAATTGAAGATGATGGTAATGTAAAGGAATTTATTGTGCGTCAGAAAACATTAGATTCTTTTGAAATAGATTATGTAAGTGAAAGTGAATTAACTCAACAACAAATTGATGAAATCGAAAAAGCTATTTCAAAATATTTAGAGCCCGGACTTACTTTTTCTTATTATAGAAAAGACGTTTTAAAAAGAACTGCTAGAGGAAAATTGAAACAATTTCAATCAGATTTATAGTTAGTTTTTTTTTGTAAAATGTGGCTTAATCAATATTTGATTTGCTAAAAACAAGGCAGTATTAAGTATCGCTTTTAGCATATTATTACCATGAAAATCTCTATAAACCGAGTAATTATATTTAATCAATTTTAGTTTAGACGATGAAACAGAGTCTTTTCGTACGCGATAGAACGCTAAACTTTCTGAAACCGGTTTTACTCTTCCAATTTTCTTTACTAAAGTTAGCCACAATATCCAATCCTGACGTTTTTTTATACTTGAAATAGGAATTTTGCCATAAAAATCCACGGAGTAAATGCCAGTTAAATTTCCAATCCAATTACAGTAATACAATTGTTCATAAGAAACTTCTAATGGAGAAGTAATTAGTTTATGTAATTTTTCACCTTCTCCGTCAATTTGTTCATAAAAAGAAAAAGTCATTGGAAGGTTCTCTTCTTTCATAAACTGCAATTGTAAAAATAGTTTTTCTGGTTTCCATAAATCATCTGAATCAAGAAAGGCAATGTAATTTCCTTGTGCTTTTTGGATTGCAAAATTTCGAGCTATTCCGGGTCCAGAATTTAAGTCAAGTTTAAAACATTTTATTCTAGAATCTTTAATAGTATTGATTAGTTCCCAAGTTGAATCTGTAGAACAATCATCCACCAAAATCAACTCCCAATTTGTATACGTTTGATTTAAAACGGAATTAATTGTACTTAAAATGAACTTTTCAGAATTAAAAGTTGGTGTTATTATGGAAACTAATTTATTCATTAGTAGGCTTTTTCTTCACCTCTTAAAGCGTTTAAGATTGTTAAAACAACTATTTTTATATCAAGTAAAATTGACCAGTTTTCCAGGTAAAAAATATCGTATTTTACTCTATTTATAATATCTTTTTCATTCTCAACTTCTCCTCTATACCCACTTGTTTGAGCTAAACCAGTGATTCCTGGTTTTATAAAATGCCTAACCATAAATTTATCTACGCTTTTAGCATACATTTCTGTATGACTAACCATATGTGGTCTTGGTCCAACCACAGACATGTCACCTAGAAGAACATTAAAAAATTGAGGTAATTCATCAATACTCGTCTTGCGCATAAATGCTCCTGTTCTAGTTACTCTTGGATCGTTTTTTTGAACCTGCTCAAGATCGGCAATTGGGTTTAAACGCATCGATCTAAATTTATAACAATAAAATTCCTCGTAATTTAAGCCATTTCTTTTTTGCTTAAAAAAAACAGGCCCTTTGGATTCCAACTTAATAAGTATTGCCATTAATGGAGTTAGCCAAGACAAAATAAAAATTATTATTAATAGCGAAAATAAAATATCAAACGTTCTTTTAATTATTTGATTTGTAGTTTTATCTAATTGAATATTTCTCAAAGATACTATAGGAATAATTCCATAATAATCTAAAATTAAGTTTCTAGAAAGAACGCTTGTATTATCAGGTAAAAGCTTTAGTTTTTTTAGATTATTATCTGTGTAGTCTACAAATTTTGTGAGATCCAGATTAGAAATACTTACTAAAGAACAATAAACCTCATCAATTTTATTAAGGGTTAAATATTCAAAAACATCTTTGAAATCATTTTTCTTTTCAACTTTTGAATCAAAAACCTTTTCTAATTTATATCCATAATCAGGATTTTCATTAAAAAAATTAACTAATTGTTTTATGTCTTTTCCTGCTCCAACAATTACAACTCTCCTATAATTTCCCCCAAAAGTTACTCTAACCGTTCTTAATAAATAATAAATAGAAAATTTTTCGAATGCAACTAAAACTAATGATAAAGATATATACTTTATCATCTGAGAAGGCTCCGAAAATTTATAAAAAAAGCCTAAATAAGCGAAGTTAAAAATTAAAAATAATAAATATTGTCTAAAAAGTTTACCTAAAATTTGAAATTCTTTTGTGAATCGATAAACTTCATAAAAAGCAAGGTTCCACGCCAATATAATCCATGTTAAAGAATTAAATAAGTGAAAGCTCAATGTATTTATTTCGTTAGGTAGAAAAAAATACGCAACGCTATTGATTATTAATAAATCTAAAGCGTAAGAAAAAGGTCTTATATAACCTGAATATCTACCTACTTTTGGTGACAAACTTATTCTAATTTATGAATTTAGTAAAATCTTTATGTTCTTCCTTAGCCAATTCTTCAGGAGATAACGATTTAAAATATTCATAAGTTAATCGCATACCTTCAGCCCTTCCTACTTTTGGTTCCCATCCCAAAATTTCTTTTGCTTTGTCGATATTAGGTTGACGTTGCATTGGGTCATCTTTAGGTAAAGGTTTATATATGATTTTCTGATCTGTACCCGTTAATTTAATTATTTCTTCAGCAAAATCTTTTATAGTTATCTCATCAGGATTTCCAATATTAACTGGAAAATGATAATCTGAATGCAAAAGTCTCCATATTCCTTCTACTTGATCGTCAACATAACAAAACGAACGTGTTTGGCTTCCATCACCAAAAACTGTTAAATCTTCACCTCTTAAAGCTTGACCAATAAATGCAGGAATTACACGACCATCATTAAGTCGCATTCTTGGTCCATAGGTGTTAAATATTCTTAAAATTCTTGTTTCTAAACCATGAAAAGTATGGTAAGCCATTGTGATGGCTTCTTGATAACGTTTTGCCTCGTCATAAACGCCCC
Source organism: Flavobacterium okayamense (assembly GCF_019702945.1). Taxonomy (NCBI): domain Bacteria; kingdom Pseudomonadati; phylum Bacteroidota; class Flavobacteriia; order Flavobacteriales; family Flavobacteriaceae; genus Flavobacterium; species Flavobacterium okayamense. Next base: position 797,604 of record NZ_AP024749.1, on the reverse strand, counting down.
TCGGTCCAATTGTGTTCACATTACCATAATATTCTTCTGTTTGAGGATGAATTAAAGGATCGCCATAAACTTCAGATGTCGATGCAATTAAAATTCGCGCTTTTTTAACTCTAGCCAATCCTAATAAATTATGAGTTCCCATCGCTCCTACTTTTAAAGTTTGAATAGGGATTTTTAAATAATCTATTGGGCTAGCTGGTGAAGCAAAGTGTAAGATATAATCTAATTTACCAGGCACATGCACAAACTTTGTTACATCATGATGATAAAATTCAAAATTTTTATCTTTAAATAAGTGTTCAATATTTTTTAAATCCCCAGTAATAAGATTATCCATTCCTATTACATAGTATCCTTCAGCGATAAAACGGTCACATAAATGAGACCCTAAAAATCCAGCAGCACCTGTTATTAATATTCTTTTCATTTTAGATTTTTCTTAGTATTTGAAGTAGTAAATAAACAAAAGAAAACAGTAAAAAAAACTATCCCTCTTTGTCTCCATAAAAATGATTCCGTCAAAAATAAACTTATCATTAGAAATGTGAAAGAAATGTGAATAAAATCTTTTGCATTAAATGCAGTTTTTAGAGAAAAGAACAAAATAAGCATTAAAAGTAAAAAGCCAATAAAGCCTAATTCGGCAAAAATTTGGAGATATTGATTGTGGAAATTTTTCTTTTGATAACCTTCATGATTAGCATCACCAAGATAAATATTGTGTTCAACTCCTTTCTGTTCAATTTTAATGTTAGATGCATTAAATCCGAATCCTTTCCAAAAAATAGAGTTTTCTTCAAATAATTCTAAAAACACTCTAAATTGATAAACTCTAAAAGCTGTTCCAGGAAAAAAATCTTTTGGTGAAAAAGTTTTATTATTCCACGCTTCATACATTGTAATTTTATTTTCAAAATTATCTGATTTTGAAATCACATTATGCCCTATTCCCTTCTCTGTATTATTTTTAAATTCTAGTTCAACAAATGCTTTAATTTTTTTATAAAACAAAAAAGAAATAAAAATTGTCAATACAAGAATACTGTTTCTTAAACGCAGTTTGTTTGCAAATTTTGAATAAAAAAAATAATAAACTAAGCTCAATATAAATGAAATTATCAAAACATTTGTAGAGGATAATAACACTAAGAAAAGTAATAGAATTAGCATTACAATTTTTTCATGTTTAAACTTTTCTTTTTTGGTTATAAAATAAAAATATGCAATCGCTATAAAAACAGATACGTGAATAGCATTCAACTCTTTTGGAACTATTCCTGTGTCTAAATTATATTCTCCATGACTGAAAAAAACTGAAGTATTATTATACAGAAAAAATCTAATGAGTGCTCTTATTAAGAAAACTAATGAAAAAATAACAGCCGCATATGAATATGTTTTTAGTACAGATTCTTTAAAATTCTTTATATTATTATTGAATACTAAAAACAATAAGGGGATTATTAATAAAAAAACTGTTCTCGGTATTGAATTCAGTGTTATTTTTGGTTGAATACTCCAAAAGTATGATCCAAAAATCCAAATAAACAATAAGATAGGTAAAAGTAAAAGTAAATTCCAACATATTGGTTTTTTGAAAAAGATAATAGTATATACAAAACCTATCAGCGCAGCTAAATTACTTGCAGGAATTGGTAAAAAAATCGAAATAGCTAAAAAAATAACTATTAAGCTTAATTTACTTTGATTTTGTAAAAACAGAAAAATACTATTCAGCATATTTTTAATACAATATTGTGCAATTTAAGTATTTTTTACATTATTATAATTACATTTTAAATATCTAAAAGTTATATTTGTAGCCTCATAATATTTAAATATAAAATGAAAGTAGCATTAATCACTGGAATAAATGGGCAAGATGGTTCTTATCTTGCAGAACTCTTACTAGAAAAAGGATATGATGTTCACGGAATTATTAGAAGAAGTTCTACATTTAATACAGAAAGAATTGAACATCTCTATATAGAAGGTTTATTATTAGATTTACATAAAGAGAAAAAAATAAAATTACATTATGGTGACATGACGGATTCAACGAATTTAATTCGTTTAGTTCAACAAATTCGCCCTGATGAGATTTATAACTTAGCGGCACAATCACATGTTAAAGTCTCTTTTGATATGCCAGAATACACAGCTGAAACTGATGCTGTTGGAACCTTACGTTTGTTAGAGGCTATTCGTATTTGTGGACTAACAGAAACGACAAGAATTTACCAAGCATCAACATCTGAATTATATGGTAAAGTTCAAGAAATTCCACAAAAAGAAACAACGCCATTTTATCCAAGATCTCCTTACGGAGTAGCAAAAATGTATGCCTATTGGATTACTAAAAATTACCGTGAGTCTTATAATATGTATGCCGTAAACGGAATTTTATTCAATCACGAATCAGAGCGTAGAGGTGAAACTTTCGTTACCAGAAAAATCACATTAGCCGCTTCCCGTATTAAACATGGAATCCAAGAAAAATTATACTTAGGAAATCTAGATGCGCTTCGCGATTGGGGTTATGCAAAAGATTATGTAGAATGTATGTGGTTGATGTTACAACAAGATACACCTGAAGATTTTGTAATTGCAACAGGTGTACAATATTCTGTTCGCTATTTCTGTGAATTGGCGTTTAGAGAAGCTGGTATTGAAATTGAATGGAAAGGTGAAGCTGAAAATGAAAAAGGATATTGTAAAGCTACAGGAAATATATTAATTGAAGTAGATGAAAACTACTATCGTCCTGCTGAAGTTGAAACTTTATTAGGTGACCCTACTAAAGCAAAAACTGTTCTAGGATGGAATCCAAGTAAAACTTCAATTGAAGAATTAGTAAAAATTATGATGAAGCATGATTTAGAATACGTAAAATTACCAAGAGTATGCTAAAAACAGCTAAAATATTTGTTGCTGGCTCAAGAGGAATGGTAGGTTCTGCCATTGTTCGTAACTTAGAACAAAACGGATTTACAAACATCATTACTAAAAGTTCTAAGGAACTTGATTTAAGAAACCAACAAGCCGTTTTTGAATTTTTCGAAACGGAAAAACCAGAATATGTTTTCTTAGCCGCTGCAAAAGTTGGTGGAATTCATGCAAATAATACCTATCCGGCTGAATTTATATATGACAACATGATGATTCAAAATAATGTGATTCATGCTGCCTATTTAAACAAAGTTGAAAAATTATTTTTCTTAGGAAGTTCGTGTATTTATCCAAAATTTGCTCCACAACCTTTAAAAGAAGAGTATTTACTTACAGGAGCTTTAGAACCTACTAATGAAGCGTATGCTATTGCAAAAATTTCTGGATTAAAAATGTGTGAGTTTTACAAAAAGCAATACGGTTGTAATTTTATATCGGCTATGCCAACTAACTTGTATGGTATAAACGATAATTTTAATTTACAAAACTCGCACGTATTACCCGCTTTACTTCGTAAGTTCATTGAAGCGAAACAAAACAATGCTTCAGAAGTTGTTGTTTGGGGTTCTGGAACACCTATGCGCGAATTTTTATTTGTAGATGATTTAGCAGAGGCATGTGTTTTCTTAATGCAAAACTACAATGATGCTGAAACGGTAAATATAGGTACTGGTGAAGATGTTACTATTAAAGAACTAGCAGAAACTATTAAAAAAACAGTTGGTTTTGAAGGTGAATTAGTTTTTGATGCTACAAAACCTGATGGCACGCCAAGAAAATTATTAGATGTTTCTAAGATTAATAACTTAGGGTGGAAACATAAAGTAAACTTGCAACATGGCATTGAAAAAACTTTAGATTGGGTTGTTGAAAATAATTTTGAAATGTTTACATAAAAAAACAAAAAAGGCTAGAAAATTCTAGCCTTTTTTTATTTAATTACTTTCCATCCAATCCACAGTAATATTTACACCTTCTTCTAAATTATAAGGAAGTTGTCCGCAAATAGTTTCTAATTCAGAGGTGTCATATACCATATTAGTTATCATATTATTATATCTAAAAGTTGTAAGTGGAACACTTTTCCATCCTAACTTTGAAAAAATATCTCCAATAGATGCAATAAACTTTAAAATAAAGACTGGTATTTCTCTTGTTTTATTATTATTAATTCTTCTTGAAATTAAATCAGACCACGTTTTTAATTCAATTGGGGGGTAATCAGTAAGGTAAATTGTTTTCTCATCATTGATTTTATCTGAAAATAAAATTTTTTCAATTTGAAAAACAGAATTATAAACAAATCCAAATGATTTTTTAGGGTTATGTCCTTTTGGTAAAAAGAATTTTCCTTTTTTTATTGTATCAAAAAAAGTTCTATATGGAATATGAAAAAATGGACCCCAAATTGAAGTAGGTCTAACAATAACATAATCATGATTTGCTAATTCTCTGACAATTTTTTCACCAATCATTTTGCTCTCACCATAAAGATTTGGGGGGCAATAATCATGATAATTTTTAGGAACGTAATCAATTTTACATACCATTCTACTTGAGGCATAAATGGTCTTTTTTATATTCTTATTGTTATTTATTATTCTAACTATATTTTTTACACCATTAATATTAGAATCGTATCCTATAATATTTTTATTTTCGTCTAAATCAGTCCTAGCAGCAAAATGAATAACATAATCAGGATTAAATTCTTGAACTGAATCATTTAATTTATTAAAATCTAAAATATCACCTTTTACCCACTTATCTTTATGTAATTTATCTATAGGCTCTTTAATGTCATAATTAATAACATCAAAACCCATATTAAAAAAATGTCTGATTAAATTTGAACCAATAAAGCCTGAGCCTCCAGTTATGAAAACTTTTTGTTTTTTATTCATTTCTTTTTTTGACAACTTTTGCTGGATTACCATAACATAATGTACCTTCTGGAACATTATTAAAAACTACACTTCTAACTCCAATAACTGCTCCTTTTGCAATTGTTACTCCAGGCGATACATATACCTCACTTGTAACCCAAACCTCATCTTCAATTACAATTGGTTTTGCAAAAATATCAAAAGTTGTTTTTTTATAGTCATGCCCTCCAGTATTAAAAAAATTTCTATGGGCAATAGAAACATTAGATCCTATTTTAATTGATGCTAAATTATAAATATAACAATCTTCACCGATCCAAGAATTATCTCCAATTTCTAATTTCCAGGGATAAGTTATTTTTACACTTGACCTAATTAGAACATTCTTGCCAATTTTAGCTCCAAATAATCGCAGTAAAAAATTTCTAAAACCATACATAAACTGAAGAGATGGTCGAAAAAATAAAAATTCTACTATTCCCCATAATTGAACTTTAATCTTACTCCCTCCTCTAAATTCTTTAGGAACACTAAATGTACTTAGATCCTGATATATCATCTTCATTAAATTGTGATTACAAACTTAAGTATGTTTATTTAAATATAAAAATAGTCCCAATCTAATTATATTTTGTATAAATGTACTTATTAAACATTAATTTTTATACTTACTTTTACAGCTAATAATTTTAAACACTAAATTGATTAGTAAAGTTTGAAAATAAACTTAAATAAATATTTATTACACTCTTCAGTATTTGCAATTTTTACTGAAGCTTTCAAATATAGATTTATAATTGACCTAAAACTGTTTTATTTCATTTTATTCATCAACTTAATCCTACTATTTAAATATAAAAAAGTAACCATAAATAGTTTTTTAATTACTCTTTTGGCTTTCCTATTTTTTCATAGTAGTATCGCTTATTTATGGATAGGCATTCCTCCTAATTTTATGTTATCGCAAATTTTTGGAATTGCAATATCCTGTACCTATTTTTACAATGTTTTAAAACTTTTTACAAAGGAAGAAGTTTATGATATTTATACTAAATATTCATTATTTACAGCTATTATAGGCTTTCCTGCTTTTTTTTTAGGAATAAATTTAAATGTAAATCCTGATCCACGTTTTAGCAGTTTCCTTACTGAACCGGCTCACTACGCTTTACTAGTTTTACCGGCTTGTTATTATTTTTTTAAAAGAAAACAATACACTTCTTTTTTTACTATTTTTTTATCGCTTATTTTAACTGAATCTTCTATAGCTTATATTGGTTGTGCACTTATATTTATTTTGCCAAATATAAATCTCAAAAGAATTAAATATGCCGTAGGAGTTATTCCATTTGTTATAGCCGTTTTTTATTGGGTATATTCCAATAATGAAAAAGTAAAAATGAGATTTGATGATACTTATAACTCTTTAAAAGTTTTAGATACTGGTAAGTTTGACGAAACTACTAATATTAGTACCTATGCGTTACTAAGCAATTTTTACATAGCAAAAGAAAATTTTATTGAACACCCATTAGGTAGTGGTATTGGAAGTCATTATTATATGTATCATGATCGATATAAAAAATTGATGCGAACACCTAACTATTTATATAGATTAGAATTAGATGATATCAATTCTAAAGATGCAGCTTCATTGTTTGTAAGATTACTTTCAGAGTTTGGAATTATAGGCTTATTGGTAACTATATTTGTTATTTATTTAATTACTAAAAGTTTTAAAGATAAATCGTTAATTGTAGAACAAAGTATAGGAGTTTATATCTTATTAAAATTGTTTAGAGATGGACATTATTTCCCTCCAGAATTATTTTTCTTCCTAATAATTTTTTATTTCTCATATTCTAAATCATTGTTGTTTAAAAATGAAGAAAATTTATCACATATCTGAAAACGTTTCTTTTAACAGTGGAGGGGTAAGAACTATTTTATTACTTCTTAATAATTATTTGAATCAAAATCATCAACCCTCAAATATTATAACTAATTTAAAAGAAGAAACTGATAATTTTATCCATTTTGAAACAACTAAACCTTGGTTTTATCAAAAAGAAATTAAAAAATATTTAAGTAAGTTACATAATACTTCTAGTACTTTCCATCTTCATGGTACTTATTCCTATACACAATTTGTTAGTTCGGAAATAGCTATAAAAAATAAAATTCCATACGTTCTAAGTCCACATGGAATGTTAGAACCAAGAGTTCTAGCAAAGAATAGTTTAAAAAAGAAATTGTATTTACAGCTTATTTTGAATAAAATAATAAAAAACGCTGAATTTTTACATTGTATAACACCTATTGAAAAAGACAATGTATATAAACTTACCCAACATAAAAATATTGTAGAAATTCCAAACTTAATTGATTTTTCAACTATTCCTAAAGATTTAAATTACGAACCAAAAGAAGATTATTTTCTTTTTATAGGAAGGCCTGATAAGATAAAAGGTTTAGAATTATTAATTTATGCTTTTGCTGAAATAAATAATAGAGACAGAAAGCTGAAAATTGTTGGTCCAGAAAATGATTATACAATTGTACTCAAACAACTAGTAACTAAATTAGGTTTAGATAGTAATGTTGAGTTTTTAGGTCCTATTTTTAACCAAGAAAAATATAATTTAATAACTAATGCTAGAGCTGTAGTTGTGCCTTCATATTCAGAAGTTATAGGAATGGTTAATTTAGAAGCTTCAGCCTGTAAAGCCCCTGTTATTACGACACATCAAACAGGATTGAAGCAAGAATTTGGAAAAATGGGTGGAACCCTTATTAACCCAAAAATTGAAGAAATTAAAAATGCCTTACAAGAAAGCTTAAATTGGAATGATATTGAAAGAATCGAAAGAGGTAATCTACTCCAAAAATTTGTGTATGAAAATTATAGCTGGGACCAAAAAGGTAAACTTTGGTTAGACTTGTATAACAAAATAAATCTATAAAAAAACAGAACCTATTGGGTTCTGTTTTTTTAACTATATATAAAATTTTTAGTCTTCTAAAACTGCTTTCATTTGTTCGTTACCTCCAAAAGCTGGTGGGTAATCTTTATCATGCAATAATTGGTGTTTACCTGTTGCAACATCCATAACCATTTGATCATTGTTTGCGAAATAAGAAAGGTAGTCAATTGGTGAAATTACCTCTTTTTCGTTAATAATCATAGTTATACTTTTTAAAGTAAAGTATTCTTGCGATTTATTAGAACTAAATCCAATTGCAATATTATAAGCATCAATATCTTCAGGTAATTTTAATTCAATTCTTTGATTCATAGGAGAACCTACAACTGCAGATTTTACTTCTTTATCTAAACGAACATTATCGTTTTTATCATAAACATAAAGCTTAACAGTGTCATTTTTTTCATAAATTGCGTCTAAAATAACTGTAATTTCTTTTTTGGGTTCAGCTATTTCAACATTTTGTTCTTGAGTGTTGTTTTCACTATCATTTTTCTCTTTTCCACAAGAAAATAGTGTTAAAGCTGTTAAAAATACTAAAATTAATTTTTTCATTTTTTGTTGAATTTTATGATGCAAATATATTACTTTTTCATTTCAAGTTGTTTTTTTTTTTATTTTTTAAACATCTGATTTTCTATGTTTTACAACAACTTAAATAATATATAGTATAGAAGATTTAGTCAAAAGATTCTTAGTAGTTCATTAATTAGTATTTTTGAATTAAAATTTAGATAAATGTCTAAGAAGATAACCATTATTACTGCAAATTATTATCCGGAAGACACGGCTATTGGCCTTTATACGACTCAATTTGCTGACTATTTAAAATCTAATGGTTTTGAAGTTACTGTTTTGACAGGGTTTCCCTATTATCCTCAATGGGAAATTAACACTGATTATAAAGAAAAAAAGGCATTTTATACAGAAACTAATAATGAAATAAAAATTATTCGCTTTAAGCAATTTGTCCCAAAAAAAGTAAATTTGTTGGGCAGAATTTTAATGATTCTTAGTTTTAATTTTGGGTTGTTTATAAACTTATTTAAGCTTAAAAAAAGTGATTTAATTATAAGTGTTGTACCTTACACAACAAATTCTATTATAGGTAAATTTTATTCTTACTTTAACAAAACAAAATTTTGGATTCATATACAAGATTTTGAATTTGATTTATTAATAGATTCTGGTATTGGAACTAAAAATTCTTTTTTCAAAAGTTTGTTTTTTAAAATTCTTTTGAAAACAGAAAGTTTGCTTTTAAATTCGGCAGATATAATAAGTTCGATAAGTACCTCTATGATTCAAAAAATTTATGAAAAATCAAATCCTAAAGAAGTTTTTTATTTTCCAAACTGGGTTTCAATAGATAACATAAATCCGACTACTTCGCAACATCATCCTTATTTTAATTCTAATAAATATAATCTTTTATATTCGGGAAATATAGGTGAAAAACAAGATTGGGACTTTTTTATAGAATTTTGTAAACTTATAAAACCTGAAGATGATTTAAATATTACCATTGTAGGAAACGGTGGCTATTATAATACATTAAGAGAAAGAGCTTCTAATTTTGAATTTGTAAAATTTAAAGATGTAGTTCCTTATAGTGATTTATCAAACCTACTTTGTACGGCAGATTGTCATTTTTTATTTCAAAAAAGCGATGTTATTGATTCCGTTATGCCTTCAAAATTACTAGGGATGATGGCAAGTGCAAAGCCTTCAATTATAACTGGTAATAAAAATTCTGAAGTCAACAATATATTAAGTAATTCTAGTGGAGGTTATTATATTGCTAGTAATAATGTAAAAGAGGTTTATGAAAAAGTGATTTCTTTAAAAAATAATGCTGAGAAATCATCTAATATGGGTGCGCAAGCTCGCGAATTTGTTAAGAACAACTTCTCTGATAAAGCGGTTTTAGATTCCTTTATAGTAAAAATTAATGATGTGCTTCATGAAGAAAGATAAGCTAATACTTATAATGACTTTTTTAATAGGGTGTTTATTTACTTTCCCTTTATTTAAAGAAAATATTTCTTCAATTTTTTTGATTGCCACTACAATTGTAACTATTGTTTACCTTTCAACTGCTAAAGAAAAAATTCTTTTAAAGAAACATCATCTAATTTACACATTACCTTTTTTTATTGTTTTATGCACCAATGTCTTTGCTGTAAATGCTGAAATGGACTGGAAAAATGTAAGTAAATCTTTAATGTTTCTTATTTTTCCTTTGGTTTTTTTTAATATTCCAGCAAGTGTTTTTAAAAATCTAGAAACAAAGTTTATTTATATTTTTAAGTTTTCTTGTTTGTTCGTTAGTAGTTATTACATCATTTCATTTTTACTAAATCATACTTTCTTAGATTTTTTTAATGAAAGCTATAATGAATCGGTTTTTAGGAAACATGTTTATAGCATCGCTATTTTTAAGATTCATCCAACTTATTTATCTCTTTTTTTAAATGTTGGTATCATACATTCTTTACTCTACTTTAAAAAAGAACTCAAGTATTTGAATCTCTTTACTTTCATTTTTTCTCTAATAATGATATTGCTTTTATCTTCAAGATTAATGATTGTTATTTCGTTTATTTCAATCATCTATACTGTTACAAAGGGAATTTCTATAAAAAAAAGATATTTTGTTCCAATTATTGCTGTATTTTTTACTGGACTTATTTTCTTGCCTGGAATTAAATCGAGGTTTATAGAAGCTTATAATGATTTTAATAATCCGCCTAAAGGCATGTATTTCAATTCAACTAATATTAGAAAAAGTATTATTAATTGCTCGTTTGAAATTCTAAAACAAAATTATGTTAGAGGTGTAGGGTTTTCAAATATTCAAGCGGAACTTAATGAATGTTATGCAGCAAATTATGATTCTAAATTTTATGAAAATCACGATTATCTAACACATAATTACTTAGTGTATATTTTCTTAGGATCAGGAATATTAGGGTTTTCAATATTTCTTTTTTACCTATTTACAATCATAAGAAATTGCCTAAAAATAAAGAATGTTCTTTTAAATGTAATTTTATTTAGCTGTATTGCCCTTTTCTTTGTAGAAGATTTTCTATATAGGCATTATGGATTATTCTTCTTTAATTTATTTGTATTTAGTTATTTTAAGTTTTACGAATATATTTCAAAAGAAAATGCTTAAATCGATCTACAGCAAAGTCTAAATAACATAAAAACTTATTTCTTCTATCTGAATCTATCTTAACTTGCATTGCTTCTTTTAGAGCAGCATCTACATTTGTACTAATTCCTCCAAATTGCATTACAGCTGTAATTTCATTAATAAAAAATGGTTTCAACTTGTCGAAGTTGACTAAGAAAAAATAATAATCACTTGCCGATTTATATGCTAAACTAAATTTTTCATTCTCAAATAAAGACTTGTGGTGAAATGAACCTACGTGAGCAATATTCATGTTTCTAAAAAACTTTGATTTGCTAAAATTATCACCTCCTAGTATTCTGAGGTTATCACCTTTCTCATTAATCAATTGCACTTTGCTGTGTAAATAATTACAGTTGCTTTTTGTTGAATTTTTATATGTTTCTAAAGCGTTTTCTAAATAATAATCATCGGAACCTAAAAAACTTATCCATTTTCCTCTAGATAAATTTACTCCTTTATTCCAAGCATCATAAATTCCTTTATCCGGTTCAGAGATATACTTAAAAACAATTCCTTTTTCGTTAAAAATTGGGACATATTTTTTAACAATTTCAACTGTTGTGTCTTTTGAATTTCCATCAATTATTAAAAATTCAAAATCTATAAAGCTTTGATTTAAAACAGAAATTATAGTTCTTTCTAAAGTTTTTTCACTGTTAAAAGTTGCTGTAATAATTGAAAAAAGTGGAGTATTCATCTTTAAACCCTAAAAAATATACCTTCAATTTCATTTAACTGACCTGTTTTTGGGTTATAAAAACCATTTTCAATGGAATATAACTTAAAACCTTTCTGTTTCATAAAGTCATAAATTTCATCAAAAATTACAACTTGCTCATAAGAAGGATTTAAAGACATTTCTAATTGTACACCAGTTATTTTATCCAAAGATTTTTCTGCTCCTTTTAACACTTCCATTTCAAACCCTTGGGTATCTATCTTTAAATAATAGTTTAGATTCTCATTATAAATCTTTGTAAAAATAGAATCTATTGTTTTAATTTCAACCTCTTCAGTTGTAAAGAATTCGGAATTTGTAGCCTGAGTAATTAATTCTGTTTTTTGGTTGAAAAATGAGCTTGAAAAATAATTTTTAGAAATATTGATATTTCTTTTCTCGTTATCTGCTCCTAAAGCAAAATTATTAATTTCCCAATTTTTATCTTTTGAAGAATTCTTTTTTAATTTGTTAAAAGCAAAACTCAAAGGTTCATATGAATGAATCTTCCCTTTATAACCTGTTTTTCTTAATTCCTCTCCATATTGACCAAAATTTGCACCAACGTCTAAAACACAATTTATTTTAAACTCATTCAAAAGAAGGATTCTTCTTCTTAAATCAATCGATGGATATCTTTTTAAATCAATTCCTATTCTATTGAATAATCCGTTAATAACTTTTATCATACTATGATTTACTATTAAAAAGTTGGTACAATCTTTTTAAACTATCGTATAACAATCCCGTATTTTTAAAATGAAAATTTATGTAATATTTTATTAATTTTATTTTGGTTGTTATATTAATTTTTTCATTTTGATTTATAAAAAACAAATCACATTTCCAAATAAACAAAAATTTGAATCCTTTTGAATTCATATATTTAATAACTTCTTTTGAATCAAAATTATTTTCTATTGTCAAAGAAGAAATATAAATTGAATTAAAATCAATTGTCTTTAATATATTAAACTCTCCACCTTCGGTATCTATACTACAATAATCTACTCTTTCTATATTGTTATCTTGTAAAACTTTATTTAAAGAAAATGTTTCTATTAAAATTGTTTCGCGACTACTGTTTTTTACTTCATTTAATTCATTATTAATTCTTAGCTTATGTTCTTCATTAAAAAAGTCGGAAAAACCACTTAACATTTCAAGCTCTTGACTTCCTGATAGTTTTTCAAACTTTAATATTGAATTTTTATCACTTACTCCTCCATTAATTAAAATTGAATCTCTAATTTTTTCAAGTTTTTTAAAGCTAATTGGGTTTGGCTCAAAACAAATTCCTTTCCAATTACAATGCTTTTCAAAAAATAATGAATTTGAAAAAGTTATTCCGTCATAAGCGCCTATATCTATAAAAAAACCATCTTTTTTATTGTTTAATAATATATTTATAATTTCATCTTGATTAAACTGTGAATAAAATAATTTTGACATGATTTTTAAAATATTTTTTTTATGAGTTTTCTATCTATTCTTAAAAGAATGAAATAAAAAAATGCTAATACAATTATAGTCGTTAGTATTACAAGAACCAACTCTATTTTTGATTTTAGTATCCAATTCATGCAAAAGAACGAAATAATACATAAAAAAATGGCAATTATAAATGAAATTATATTGTTTAAACTAAGTATTTTTTTCTTTTTAATTTTTTTACTAAAATTAAAAATTAAAAAAGCAGAACTTATAACTAATGCAAAGGTAGATGTAAAAACTATAATAAATCCTCCTTCAAAAAGACTTCCTAAAAGATATCCTAAAAAAACATTAAATAGAGTCAAAATTATATGTGTTTTTAAGAGTATTTTTAAATCCCCATCTGCAATAGAAGCAAAATAAGCAGGTGAACTAACGAGGTTAATAAAAACACCTAATGTAAGCAAAGGAACACAATATATAAACTCCGACTTTAATTCTCCTATCCAAAGAAAAGAAATTAAGGGGGTTAATATTACAAGACTACCCATTAAAAGCAGACTTATTAAAAATGTTAATTTTAAATTAGTATTATATAAATTCTTTGCATTATCTATTTTTGAATGGACTGAATGAATTAATACTGGAATCATTACTTGATTTGCATTAACTACAAGCGCTCTTACCTGATAAACTAATTTGTTCGCCATTTCATAATACCCTAAAAAGGTTAATCCTCCAAATTTTCCCAAAAAAGCTTTTGTAATAGGGTCAAAGAATAAAACTAACATTGAAATAAGTTGAAATTTCAAACTAAATCCCATTATTTGCTTAAATATTTCTTTACTCCAATTTGAAAATAATATTAAAAAACTTTTAAATTCAAAAGCAACAAATAAGTATGAAATTAAGAATAAAAAAGTTGATTGTAATAACTGTGAATATGCAACACCTTCTAATCCATACTTATCAGTTAAAAAAATCACTCCTATAAGAAAAACAATAGAAGAAGTGGTCACTAAAAAATTTTTAATATAGTTCTTTTGGATTCCTTCTAAAACAGAAGTAAATACTCCAGATGTTGAAGATATAACTAATGATGATAAAGAAATAGGGACTATTTTTAAAGCTAGTTCATAATATTTAATGTCAACAACATGTTTTAAAAAATATTTACTAAGTGGATAAATTATTAGAGAAATTAAAATAAAAAAAATCGTTAACGAGAAAAAAGAAGTGAAAACTACTTTTTCTATTTTTTTTATTTGATTTTTCGAAAAGTATTCTGCAACAAACTTAACTATACCAGATGTAATTCCAAAGTTCGCTAAATTGGCTACTGATGTACTTGCTAGAATAAGTGACCAAATTCCTAACTGTTCTATTCCAATTTTATCTAATAAGATTCTATATACTATTAAATAAATAATTCCAACCGACCCAACTTGCAAGACTGAAGAAATTACATTAATTGAAATTCTTTTTTTTGAATTTAATTCCATCAGTAATCTAAAATTAGTCTCCCGCTATACAATTCCTGAACATTTATAGTGCCAATTGGTTCATTTTTTAAAATCACATTTCCACTTGAATAAATTACACCCTCAATATTTTTTAATGGATAAAGTATCATATCATTTGAACCTCTGTGTGTTAAAGAAAGAACATTGTTTACACTTAAATTTTCGCCATAAAAACGGCCATCACCCCAAGAAAAAAAAACATTCATATCATTAGTTTCTCCATTTAAATAGTAATTTGCAAACGTATTACTTTCTATATATAAAAAATTACAATCTAAATTTATATAAAAATCTCCAGTACCTGCGCCATCTCCATCATCACCAATTGAATATAGCTTTAATTCAGGAAAATTTAAGATTCCATCACTTTTTATTTCTTGTTCAGTTTTACTATGGATCTCTTGAATATTAGGTGCAGTTACATAAACAGTCGTTACCCCATAATCTCTAGCTATATTACATGTTGAATTGTCTTTTACAACTAGCATATCTCCATTTAATGTAACTTCTATGTTGTCTTTTATGTTGTCTCTTGTTTCAACTTTAACTTCATATAATGGACCTTCTTTAACTACTAATCCAACTCCTGAATACACTTTTACTTTAGTAAAATTATCAACCGGAAAAATTAAGGTAGTAGGACTACCATTTCCTTTTAAACAATCTTCAGAAATACCACAACTTGTGAGTAAAACTAAAAGTAATATGTAAAAATAATTTTTCATTATAATCTTATTCCTAATGTAGCTTCAATTGCTTCTGCTCTTCCTCCATGAGTTTTTAAACCAACTCCGGTAAAATAATTTTTATAAATATAATATTTTAATCCTACACGCTGATAAACATCTATTTCATAGTCAAAAGGCTTATAAATATAATATCCAAATTGTGTTTCAACTGATAGTTTGTTAATAAATAATTCGTGCCCAACAAAAAGTCCAATTCTCTTGTAATCAGTATCTGGATCTGCATAATCAGGATGTTCTTTAGGAAAGGCAATTGAGACAAATTTTATATAATCTCTTAAATATCTCGAAAAGAAAATATCTGTTCCTAATTGTATTGCGCTTTTTCGTCCTATACGTTTATCTGCATATAAGCCAATATGATAAAATTGTCTTTGACCTAAATTGATTACTGGCCCTTCAGAACGTCCGGTTCTGAATGCAATATTATATTTTATTCGCTCTTTATAGGTTTCATTAGCAGGCAAGCTATCATTTTTAAAAATTTCTTCTTCTTCAAAGTTATAGTTCAGACCTAAGTTAAAAGCATAGGTATTAATACCGCTATTTGGTGCTTTAAACCTTCCATTAGAGAAATGTGTTAACATAAAACCAGCTTGGAAACCAACTTTTCCAATTAAATTTTGCTTTTGATATTGCAACAAAAAATAATTGTTATCTAAAAACTTTGTACCAAAAGCGTTATTCTTGTTATTAGTTTCTTTATCATAAGGATTAGATGTAATACCAACACCTTGTGAGATTCGGAACATTAAATGTCTCTTGAAAAAGTAAAAATTATAATGTAACCCTATCGCATGATTTACACCAATAAATTGATTTTTAAAATCTAAATAATGATACGAAATTCCATAATCTGGATAATTATATACTTGTTCCCACTCTTTCTTTCCAGAAGTTTTCCAGTTCAAACTTAGTAAAAAACCATCTGGATGTCCTGTTACCAAATGACCCACATAATCAGCATGCTTTAGAACATTTCCTCTAAATATCTGAGCATCTAAGTAAACTGCATTTTTATCTTTATCCTGTGCAAAGAAGAAATAAAAGTGTAGTAAAAATAATGGAAGAATTCTTTTCATATATTAAATTTTTCCCAAGCAAGTAGTTAGACTTTCTTTCCAGTTTTTGATTTCTATATGAAACTCTTTCTTAATTTTTGACTTATCTAAAACACTGTATTTAGGTCTTTTAGCAGGTGTTGGATAAGCGGAAGTAGGTATTGGCTTTAAATCTATAGAAATACCCTTTTGAGCAAATATTTCAACTGCAAACTCAAACCAAGAACATTGTCCCTCATTACTAAAATTGTAGATCCCGTAATGAGTTTCTTCAATAGACTCATCATTACAATACATAATAATTTTTAATAATGCATTTGCTAAATCAACTGCATAAGTTGGGGTTCCAATTTGGTCACTAACAATTGATAACGAATCTCTTTCAGAAGCTAATCGCAACATGGTTTTCATGAAATTATTTGCAAATTCCGAATATACCCACGAGGTTCTAATAATAACGTGTTTTTGCCAAATATTTTGTATTACCTGTTCACCTTGTAGTTTAGTTAAACCGTAAACGCCACTTGGAAAAGGTACATCAGTTTCTAATAATCCTAATTCACTTTTTAACGGCAAACGAAGTTCTCTATCATAAAAAGCTTTTCCATTTACAAAATAAGCGTCAAAAACAAAATCAGTTGAAATATGCAATAATATCGTATCAAATTCTTTACAAATTATAGCTAAGTTTTCAGCGCCATTTGTATTGATATCGAAAGCTATTTCAGGTTCACTTTCAGCTTTATCAACAGCTGTATAAGCTGCTGTATTTATACAAAAATTAGGCTTAAATTGATAAAAAACTGCTCTACATTGTTCAAGATTTGTAATGTCTAATTCCGATGAATTACAAAACACAAAATCGATTGAAGGATAGTTACCTACAACCGATTGTAAAGCTTGTCCTAGTTGGCCATTGCCGCCAGTGACTAAAACTACCATACTTTCTTAGCGTTTTCTAGTGAAGGCAATACTTTATCTTTTTCTGAAATAATTAATTCGGATTCATGAAAATTCCAGTCGATATTTAATCTAGTGTCATTATAAATAATTCCTCCTTCGCTTTCTTTATTATAGAAATTATCACATTTATAAAAGAAAGTTGCCGTTTCGCTTATTACTAAAAATCCGTGAGCAAATCCTTTTGGAACAAAAAATTGTTTTTGGTTTTCTGCAGATAAAATAATAGATTCATATTGTCCAAATGTTGGCGAGTTTGGTCTTAAATCGACTGCAATATCCAGGACTTCTCCTTGTAAAACTCGAACTAATTTAGCTTGAGCATGTTCGCCGGTTTGATAATGCAATCCTCTTAAAACACCTTTTGAAGAAAAAGATTGGTTGTCTTGAACAAAATGAATTTCTTGACCAATTCCTTTACTGAAAGTTATCTCATTGAAACTTTCCATGAAATAACCACGTTTGTCTCCAATAACATTTGGTTCCAAAATAAAACAGCCTTTTAATTTAGTTTCTGTAAACTTCATTATTCTTTAATCAAACTCATCAAATGTGTTCCGTAACCGCTTTTCAACAACGGTTCTGCTAGTTTCTGTAATTGTTGTGCATCAATGAAACCCATTTTATAAGCAGCTTCTTCAATAGCACCTATTTTTAATCCCTGTCTTTCTTCAATTACTTGAACAAATTGTCCAGCTTGCATTAAAGATTGAAATGTTCCCGTATCTAACCATGCAGTTCCTCTATCTAAAATAGAAACTTGTAATTTTCCTTGTTCTAGATACGCTTTATTTATGTCAGTAATTTCTAATTCGCCTCGGGGACTTGGTTTAATATTTGCAGCAATTTCTAAAACCGAATTATCGTAAAAATAAATTCCCGGTACTGCAAAATTTGATTTTGGTTGTATTGGCTTTTCTTCTATTGATAATACTTTTCCATTTTTATCAAAATCAACTACTCCATAACGCTCAGGATCATGAACGTGATAGGCATAAACAATTCCACCATCTGGATTATTATTCGATTGTAACAACTCAGCTAAACCGGTTCCATAAAAAATATTATCTCCTAAAATAAGGGCTACCTTATCCTTTCCTACGAATTTATTTCCGATGATAAAAGCTTCTGCCAAACCATTAGGATGTTCCTGCACTGCATATTCAAATCGACAGCCTAATTTAGAACCATCGCCTAACAATTTTTCAAATAAAGGTAAATCTTGAGGTGTTGAAATAATTAATATTTCACGAATTCCAGCCCACATCAAAGTTGATAATGGATAATAAATCATAGGTTTATCATAAATAGGCATCAACTGTTTACTTACAGCCATTGTTAACGGATGTAAACGTGTTCCTGAACCTCCTGCTAATATTATTCCTTTCATTTTTTTAAAGTCAAAAGTTCAAAGTCAAAAGTTTGATTTAACAAATAGTACTTTACTTTAGAACTTATTTATATACCATTCAATCGTTTTTACAATTCCTGTTTCAAAGTTTTCGTCAGCTTTCCAGCCCAATTCATTTTCAATTTTAGTAGCATCAATAGCATATCGCAAATCGTGTCCTGGACGATCTTTAACAAAGGTTATTTGGTCTTTATAGCTACCCGTTTGTTTGGGTTTTATTTCGTCTAAAATAGCACAAACTTTATCTACAATATATAGATTATTTCTTTCGTTTCTTCCGCCAATATTATAAGTTTCGCCCGATTTTCCAGTTTTGAAAGCTAATTCAATTCCTTTGCAATGATCTAGAACATATAACCAATCACGAACGTTTTTACCATCACCGTAAATTGGAATGTTTTCACCTGTTAAAGCTTTTCTGATAATTGTTGGAATCAACTTTTCATTATGCTGTTTTGGTCCGTAATTGTTAGAACAGTTTGTGGTAACAACATTCATTCCATAGGTATGAAAATAACTACGAACAATCATGTCGGAACCAGCTTTTGATGCAGAATAAGGACTATTTGGAGCATAAGGTGTTGTCTCTTCAAACAAACCTGTTTCGCCTAATGTCCCGTAAACCTCATCCGTTGAAACATGATGAAAACGAGCGTTTTGAAATTCCGATTTATAATCATTAGGCCCGTTCATCCATAATTTTCGAGCGGCCTCTAATAAATTGAATGTGCCTAAAACATTAGTTTTGATAAATGCTTCTGGTCCTGAAATAGAATTATCTACATGGCTTTCAGCGGCAAAGTGAATCACGTCATGAAACTGGTATTGATCAAATAAAGCTCTAATAAAATCACCATCAACAATATCTCCTTTTACAAAAGTATAACGTAAATGACTTTCAACTTCTTTAACGTTTTCTAAATTTCCAGCATAAGTTAAAGCGTCTAGATTAACTAAATGATAATTCTCATTTTTTTCAATAAAGTAAGGTACAAAGTTAGATCCTATAAAGCCGGCCCCACCTGTTACTAAAATATTTTTCATTTAAGCTAAATTTCTTTTGGCTATTTGCTTTTTATAAAAGCTATTAAAAAATTTAATTACGATAAAAATTAATATAAGTACTATTGGTAAAATAAATTTTCTTTTCCCGTTTAAACCTTTTGAATTTAAACTATTGATAGTTGTACTTATTTCTTTAATTATTTTATCATTATTTATTAAGTTTAATCTTAAAGTTCCTTGTTCTGCAATTAAACCATTTTTAGTGTTAATAATTTCATTTAACTGATTATTATCACTTATATAAACCATTTTATCTATTCTGGAAGCACTGACCACAGATTTAGAAAAACCTTCAACTAACTTATCAATTTGTTTAATAATACTGTCGTTAGCTCTCATCTTAATATTTTCATTTTCTAAATATTGTTTTTGAATAGTTTTGAAATGGTCTGAATCATTTAAATAATTAAGCAGAGGCTGAATTGTTTTACTAAGGTCTGTTTTTTCAGAGGTAGAAAATTTAATCAAATGGAAAGGATAATTCTTACTAGTAATTTCACTTTCCATAATTTTTTCTAAGTCACCATCTTCAGCCATTAATTTAATCAACTCAAAACCAGAACCATTTTGATTAACAAATTTAAAGATATCATTAATTGGCTCAATTTCAATTTTACCCAAATCTTTAACATTTTTAAAACCTATATTTGAAAAGAAAACAGTATCATTCTCCTTTTTTTTAGCTTCTAATAATGCAACTTTTGAGTACAAATAATCTATACTGCCAAAATTAGGGATTACAATAATTTCATTCGTATAGGATTTAGAAGTTTTATCAAAATAATAACCTAATCCAGCACCAACCACAAATAAAATTGATAAGATTATGATATTATTTTTAACAAAAAGAATAGCATCAAAAAGACTATCAACGATGCTTTGAAAAAAACTTCCAATCTTTTTAAAAACTTGACCTAAATCTATTTCTTGGTCTTGAGAATTTGTACTCATTTTGAGATTAATTTATATTAAAAATTTGCTCTAGAATTTTAATTGTAATTAAGTATGTTGGCTTTACACCAGTTGTTCCTAATCCACCTGAAGCTAATGTACTTCCTGTTTCTAATGGATTATCCGAAGCATAATATGCGTATCGAACTTTAACATCTGGATTTATACTTTTTCTAATTTTTGCAGCCGATTGAATTGCTTTTTGATAATACGCACCTTCCATTTCTAATCCAATTGCTTGCCAAGTAGATTCGTGGAAAAACTTCAACAAATCTTTATTTTGAAGTGATGTTCCCAAAACCGTAACCATTGGCCCAGCAAAAACTGGAATTCCATTTCCATCAAACATTTCTTTTGTTAGTTCATTCTCAAATGGATAATTATCAGCTGTTCCTTCATTTACATGTGCACATGGAATCATGATATCCCCTTTACCTCCTTCTAGAATACCAGCTTTACCCATAATTGAAACCGAATCAACATCTAAAAAGATTTTATTTTTCTTTTCTAATTTATACGGTTTCAATAATTCATCAATCGTTTCAAAAGCTTGCTCACCAAAAGCATAATCCATTACAATTATTACCGGTTCGTTTCCTTTTTGAACTTTTGCTTTAGCAAAAACCGTTTTCTTTAAATCTATCTTAGCTGTATCAAAAACTTGAACATCAATATTTGTTCCTGATTGATCAGGTAAAGATATCATTCCTTGTTTAAACGCATATTCTTCAACTTTCTTGCGTAAAGTATCATTTCCCGATTTACTTAAATCTTCAAATAATTGAAATTCAGAACTTTCCTTGTATTTCTTACCTAAAACCGGTTCAGCAAATAATGAGTTCATCACACTATGCATATTAGCACTAATAACATGTAATGGTCTTTCAATTAAGCCATTTTCTAAAAGAACTTTCTTGATATTATTTGCCCAGATTTCTCCATAAATGTGATGTCCTAAACGTTCTCTCAAAATTGGACTGAATGTTATTGTACGTTTGTTGTTATCAACCACTTCTTCAATAGCTAATTTCCCTAACCAATAAATAACATGTAAAAAACGATCTGGTGCTTCAGTTGTAGCAAATTTGTCATAAATATCTTGTACTTCTGCAAACGTTCTTCCTAAAACATTTGAAGCATGAGAAATAGCTTTTTCCCTATCGATTAAAGCTAGTTTTTTCGTTTGGTTAACAACACCTTCTAATTTTTCCCAATCACGAGAAACTTTACCTTCATCATCAATTAATACTCTGTCTTTAATTTTGTGTGATTCGATAAAAATAAAGGTTAAGTGTGTTAAAATATCGTAGATGTCTGAACGTCCACGAGTGATTTCAACATTCATTTGTTCGTCATCAATACGATAACAGTTTCTTCTTCTTTTGGGTGGAACAATTGCTTTAAAATGTGAATTTGCATAACCTTCATCTGAAGTTAAGTTAATGTAACGACATTCTTCAATACCGATTGGCAGACGCTCAATCACATACAATAAACCGTTTAGTTCTACTTTTTCTTCTGCAATAGAACCATAAATTTCTGGTCGAAGCTCTAATAAAGCTTCACGTAAGGTTTCCCCTGAAACACCCATTGGTTTATAAAAACCTCTGTTAAATAAATGTCTCATGGTTACATACAGTCGCTCAATAGCTGCTGAGGACTCTTGCGCTCTTGAGCGCGAAATGTTTTTAAATTCTTTCATTTAATATTTTTTTCTAACCTGCAAAGGTAATGTTTTTATTCTATCCTTAGCAAATCAGCAATTTTTCGTTCATTACTAAGACGAGGCAACTTATTTTGTCCGCCTAATTTTCCTATCGATTTCATGTACTCTTGAAAACCATTTGTTTTTACTTTAGAAATAACAAGTTTTCGTAATACATTACCTGAAATTAAATCATCATAATAGACATTTTGTTTACGCATTGCGTTATCAATCTTTAACGCAAACTCATCTAAATTTGAAGGTTCGTTCTCAAATTCTATAAACCATTCGTGATAAGGCAAACCGCTTTCTGGATTGATTTGTGGAGCAACTGTAAATTCATTTACCCGAACATTTGTTCCTTCCATAGCTTCTTGTAAAGCCGCTTCCACTTCTTTTCCAATAACATGTTCGCCAAAAGCAGAAATATAATGTTTGATTCTTCCGGAAACGATAACCCTATACGGTTTTAAACTAGTAAATTGTATGGTATCGCCTATGTTATACGCCCAAAGTCCAGCATTTGTAGAAATAATTAAAACGTAATTGATTCCTAATTCCACTTCGCCAATGGTATAACGCTTTGGGTTTTCATTGAAAAACTCATCTGCTTTTACAAACTCATAGAAAATTCCCGAATTCAAAAGCAATAACATTCCTTTTTCTTTTTGAGAATCTTGATAAGCAAAAAATCCTTCAGATGCAGGAAACAATTCTATTGCATCTACTTTACGTCCAATTAAATTTTCAAATTTAGCGCGATATGGTTCGTAATTAACTCCGCCATAAATAAACAAATTGAAGTTTTTGAAAATTTCTCCAACAGGTTGATTTGCTTTGGCTTTCAGTTTTTCAAAATACATTTGTACCCAAGAAGGAATTCCCGAAATAACCGCCATATCTTCTTGTATTGTTTCCTCTACAATCGCATCAACTTTGGTTTCCCAATCTTCAATACAATTAGTTTCCCAACTTGGCATTCTATTTTTCTGTAAATAAGCCGGCACATAATGGGCAACAATTCCTGAAAGTCGACCTAATTTAACGCCATTTTTTTCTTCAAGAATAGGACTTCCTTGTAAAAAAATCATTTTCCCATCAACAAAATCGGCTTTTCCAGTTTCGTGAATGTAGCTCAAAATAGCATTTCGAGCCGCTTGAATATGAAAAGGCATCGATGCTGCCGTTAGTGGAATATATTTCGCTCCAGAAGTTGTTCCCGAAGTTTTTGCAAAATAAAGTGGTTTTCCCGGCCAAAGGATATTTTCTTTCCCTTTTACAACTTCATCTACATACGAACGCAATTGTTCATAATCTCGAATAGGTACATTTTTTTGATATTCTTCGAAAGAATTAATTTTATCGAAATTGTGATCTTTTCCGAATTGCGTTTCTTTTGCTTTTTGAATTAATTCGTTAAAAACTTTTTGTTGGGTTTCAATTGGATTTTGAGCCCATTTTTGAGTTTTATTGTAAATATGTTTTGCAAATAATTTTGCTGCAAAAGCTTTTATAGACATAGATTATTCAAAATTGATGAATTGTGTTGGGTCAATGGGATAACCATCTTTCCAAAGTTCAAAATGTAAGGTTATACTTGATTCTGGATTAACCGAATTCCCTGCTAAACCTACAACTTCTCCTGATTTAACTACATCGCCTTGTTTTTTAGTTAAAGTTCCAACGTTTTTATAAACCGATAGAATGGCGTCTTGATGTCGGATAATCACAACATAGCCTGATGAAGGAGTCCATTCGGCAAAAACAATTGTTCCTGTTGCTACTGATTTAATAGGTGTATTATTTGCTAAAGCAATGGTTACCGCTAAATGTTTGTTCTTAGCATTATATTCTTCAATAATTTTTCCTTCAGCTGGTGGAAATAATACAAAACTTACTTTCGGTTTAGAAGTTTCAAAGACGTTGTATTTATCTTCCTGTTTTACTTTATTTAGCAACTCATTTTCTGCTTGTGTTGCCAATAATTCTTGTTCGTTAATATTTTGTTTTTCAGCTGCAATAATCGAATCTTTATTAAACTTTGCATATTCAATATCGCCAGTTAAAACTTTTTTAATCGAAGTGATGTAGGCTTTATTTTCATTTACAATTGTTTCTAACGAATCGGATTGAATGGCTAAATTCATAGCATCTTGTTTCAACTTTGTTGAAGCATAACCCGGAATATATTGACGTAAAGGTGTAAAAGCGATAATATATGTGGTAATTCCAATTAAAAAAATAGCAGAAAGTGTAACCACAATAAACACATTCATTAGGTTTAATTTTAACGAAAAGGTTTCTTCGAAAGTATCTTCGTTTAAAACTATTAAACGTCTTTTATTGAGTAGCTTTTGAAGTAAAAGTTTTCTTTTTCGCTTTTTTCTAGCCATTTCTATTGTTTTGGGTCTTACAAATATAGTAATTACGCTTTTCTATTTGGAACGGAATTAATAATAATTCGTTAAAAAATAACACTTTGGTAAAATCTTTATATCTTTGTGCTATTAATTATTGAAACATGAATGCATTAGCAATATTTTTAGGTATGATTGGTGCTCCACAAGTAATTTTAATTGTGGTCATTGTCCTTTTATTATTTGGTGGTAAAAAAATTCCTGAATTAATGAAAGGTTTAGGTGGAGGCGTTAAAGAATTTAAAAACGCCATGAAGGATGAAGAAACTAAAGATTCTAAAAAAGAAGACGATACAAAGGAATAATTTAAATTATTTCTAATAAAAAAATCCCGAATTAATTCGGGATTTTTTTATTATATAATCATTGATAGTTGAATGCGTTTTCTGGCTTCGTCAACCTCAACCACTTTTACTTGAACATGTTGGTGTAATTTCACCACTTCATTCACATCGGAAACAAAGCCTTCTTTTAATTGCGAAATGTGAACCAATCCGCTTTCTTTAATTCCGATATCGACAAAACAACCAAAAGCCGTAATATTGTTCACAATTCCAGGTAAAATCATTCCAGGTTTTAGATTCGTAATTGAACGTACATTGGGATCGAATTCAAAAACTTTAGCGGCTTTCCTTGGATCTAATCCTGGTTTTTCTAATTCTTTAATAATATCTTGAATACCTAAAATACCCACATTTTCTGTAATGTATTTTTCCGCCTGAATTTTATTGATTTGTTCTTTGTTACCTATGAGTTCAGAAACCTGAATTCCTAAATCTTTCGCCATTTTTTCAACCATTTTATAGGATTCAGGATGTACAGCAGAATTATCTAACGGATTTTTTCCGTCTTTTATTCGGATAAAAGCTGCCGCTTGTTGGAATGCTTTATCACCTAAACGAGGCACTTTTTTCAATTGGCTTCTATCTTCAAACGGACCATTTTCAGAACGAAAAGTCACAATGTTTTCAGCCATTTTTTCACCAATTCCCGAAACATAACTCAACAACGATTTACTGGCCGTATTCAAATTAATTCCTACCTTATTCACACAGCTTATTACCGTTGAATCGAGTTCTTCTTTTAATTTGGTTTGGTCCACATCGTGTTGGTATTGTCCTACTCCAATTGACTTAGGTTCAATTTTCACCAATTCTGCTAAAGGATCGCTTAATCGTCTACCTATTGAAACTGCTCCACGAACCGTAACATCATAACTTGGAAATTCTTCTCTTGCAATTTTACTTGCCGAATACACAGATGCACCCGCTTCGGAAACTACAAAAACTTGAACTGGCTTATCGAACGCAATCTTTTTTATGAAAAATTCCGTTTCGCGACTAGCTGTTCCATTTCCTATAGAAATAGCTTCAATATTATAGGCATTTACCATAGAACGAATTTTTTTCATTGCCATTGCTGTATCATTTTGAGGCGCATGAGGGTAAATATTTTCGTTATACAATAAATCTCCTTTTTCATCCAAACAAACTACTTTACAACCAGTCTTAAACCCTGGGTCGATTGCTAGAATTCGCTTTTCACCTAATGGTGGTGCTAATAATAATTGGCGTAAATTCTCAGAAAAAATGTCAATCGCTTTAATGTCTGCTTTTTCTTTTGCTTCTTGTAAAACTTCGTTTGAAATCGCTGGTTCTAACAAACGTTTGTAACTGTCATCAATTGCTTTTTCGATATGAGCCGCACTTTCTCCTTCGTTTTTTATAATTGTTTTATCAATAAAACGAAGTGTTTCTTCTTTATCCTCATCAGAAAGTGAAATTTTAAACTTTACAAAACCTTCGGCTTCGGCACGTAACATGGCTAATAATCGGTGTGAAGGCACTTTCATTAAACTTTCACTCCAATCGAAATATTGCTTGAATTTTTGTGCTTCTTCTTCGTCTTTTTTGGCTTTTACCACTTTAGTTTCAACCAAAGCTTTTCGTTGAAACGTGCGACGCATATTTTTACGAATAAAGATGTTTTCATTCATCCATTCGGCAATAATATCTCGTGCGCCTTGTAAGGCTTCGTCTTCATTTGCAACTTTATCATTTATATATTTTGAAGCTAAATACTCTAAATCGTCATTTTTTTGACTCATAATGATTTTTGCCAACGGTTCTAAACCGTTTTCACGAGCGGTATCGGCTTTCGTTTTGCGCTTCTTTTTATAAGGCAAATACAAATCTTCCAATTCTTGTAAATCGAAACTCGCTTCAATTTTAGCTTTTAAATCATTTGTTAACGCGTTTTGCTCTTCAATAGATTTCAGAATTGAATCTTTTCTTTTTACAATTTCATCGAATTGTTTACTCAGCTTTGCAATTGCTTCAATTTGAACTTCATCTAAATTTCCGGTTCTATCTTTTCGATAACGTGAAATAAAGGGAATAGTACAATCTTCGGAAAGTAATTGTAATGTATTTTCTATTCCTTTAACGGGAAGTTGGGTCGCGGTTTGTATGAATTGGATGTTTGTCATCAAAATAAAATTATTGGCTAAAATACTATCTTTGGTTAAATTTTAAAATATGTCATCCGTATTGATTTATCTTATTTTTATCAATTGTATCACCTTTTTGATTTTTGGGTTGGATAAATGGTTGGCACAACAGAATAAATGGCGAATTTCGGAACAAAAATTACTTGGATTTTGTTTTGCCGGTGGAATTCTTGGTGGTATTTTAGGAATGCTAGTTTTTCGTCATAAAACACAAAAAACTTCATTTAAATTTGCAATTGGCGCCATTTTAATTTTGCAAATCATTGCGCTTTATTTTAAAGTAATTCCTTTTAATTATTTTTAATCCTGAACAATATAATCTTTAGGATCTTCTTTTTTAAATTCGGGTTGAATGTTGATGTGATTGATTCCAAATTGATGAAAAAGGACTTCTTCCACTTTAAAAAGTAAATCGTTGAATTCGCTCATTTTAATATCTTCCGAACAATCTAAATGTGCTTCTAAGTGTAATTCCTCTTCGTTTAAATGCCAAACGTGAATGTGATGCAATTTATTAACACCTTCAATTTTATGCACTTCACGAACAATAGCTTTAATATCAATATTATCTGGCGTGAACAACATTAACATTTTGGTAGATTTTATAATTAAATCGGAACCAACAACAATTAAATAAATGGCGATTAAAATAGTCATGACGCTATCTACCCAAAACCAACCGTAAAACTTCATTAATAATCCGCCTACTAAAACCGCAACCGAAGCCATCATATCGGTTAGTAAATGCAAATACGCTGATTTCATATTCAAATTATGATCGGCATCTTTTTTTAAGAGAATTACTGATAATCCGTTTACCACAATTCCTAATAACGCCAACCAAATTACTAAAGTAGATTCAATAGGATGCGGATTTATTAATCGTTCTATGGCGCCATAAACCAAAATACAAGCTACAATTATTAAAGTAGCTGCATTTACAAATGCAGCTAATAATTCTGCTCTTTTAAAACCAAATGTTTGATCTAATGAAGCTTTTCTTCTTGATAATTTATGGGCAACTAAACTGAAAACAAGCGATAAAACATCGGAAAAATTATGTAACGCATCTGAAATTAAGGCTAAACTATTAGATATAATTCCGCCAACAATTTGAGCTAAAGTTATTACCACATTCAATACAATGGAATAATAAAGATTTTTTCCTTCTACTTGATGTTTATGTATGTGAACGTGGTCTTGGCCCATTTACTTACAAGCAATTTTTTGAACACGTCTATCGTGACGACCGCCTTCAAATTCTGTTGTTAAAAAAGTATGTACCATTTCAACAGCTTGTTCAATAGAAGTAAAACGTGCTGGAATACTAATCACATTAGCATTGTTATGCTCGCGAGCTAATTGTGCAATTTCTTTAGTCCAACATAATGCCGCTCGAACTCCCTGATGTTTGTTAGCGGTCATTGCAATTCCATTTCCTGAACCACAAATCACAATTCCTAATTCAGTTTTACCGCTTTCAACATCATAAGCTACTGGATGACCAAAATCAGGATAATCTACACTTTCAAAAGTATCAGTTCCGTGGTTAATAACCGTGTGTTCGTTAAGTTCTAAATACTTAACAATTGCTTTTTTGTATTCCGGACCAGCATGGTCGTTACCAATTGAGATAATCATAAGTTTAAGTAGTGTTGTTTTTTAATATATTTGCGTTATAAAATTAAAGCTTTTTTATGAAAAAATTATTATTTGTACTTCTTATTTCTTTAAATACTTTTTCTCAAGATGGTAGTATTGACAACACATTTAACTCCACGGATTTAGGAAATTATTTCGGAGACGGATTAGATAATTACGTTCGTACTGCTTGTAAGCAAAGTGATGGAAAAATAATTGTTGGTGGTGATTATTACACTATAAATCCAAGAAGAATTGGTAGATATAATATTGACGGAACTATTGATGAAACATTTGATGTTGGAACTGGATCTGATGGAACAATAATGTCTTTAGATATTCAAAACGATGGAAAAATACTAGTTGGAGGATTAATCAATAATTTTAATGGTCAAAATCAATGGGGAATTGTAAGATTAAATAGCAATGGTTCAATTGATTCTAGTTTTAATCCAAACTTAAATGGTTATGTTACCAAAATTAAAATACTTAGTGATGGAAAAATATTAATTGGTGGAACTTTCAGCACAGTTAATGGAGTTAGCAGAAATAAATTAGCAAAATTAAATACTGACGGAAGTCTAGATTCTTCATTTGCTATTGGTACAGGTTTTAATAATTCAGTTCTAGCGATAAAAGAACAGTCAGATAATAAAATAATAATTGGTGGAAGTTTTACAACTTTTAATTCATTAACAAAAAATAGAATCTTACGATTAAATAGTGATGGCTCAATTGATAATACCTTTTCTATTGGATCTGGATTTAATTCAACTGTTTGGGATATAGATATTCAAAATAGTGAAATAATAATTGTTGGAAACTTTACTGACTACAATTCATCTATTTCTAATAAAATTGTTCGATTGAATTCAAATGGTATTTTAGATACAAATTTTAACATTGGAACTGGTTTTGATAAAAATTGTTATACAATCAATGTTTTAGAAGACAATAGTATAATAGTTGGAGGAGAGTTTAATTTTTTTAATAGTATTGAAAGAAATTTAATTTTAAAATTAAACAGTAATGGTTCATTAAATACCAATTTTAATTTAGGAAATATTGATGTTGATGGAACAATTGGTATACCTTTTCATATTAAGATTTTACTACCTCTAAATTCAAATGAAATTTTTGTTGGTGGATATTTTGCTCACTTTAATTCAACATATAGGTCTGGGTTAATGAATATAACAGTTGATGGAAATATAACTACGTTCAATAATGGAACAGGTATCAGTGGTAATGCTTATGTATATAAATTATTAAAAACAAATGATAGTAAATACTATGTTTTAGGTCGTTTTGATAAATATAATGGTCAAACAAATAGAAATCTAGCTAAAATAAATTATGATGGTTCAATTGATCTTTCTTATAATTCTGGTTTAGGCACTAATAATCAGATAGTTGATGCTGACTTGCAAAATGATGAAAAGCTAATTATAGTAGGTAATTTTACTAAATACAATGGTGTTACAAAAAATTATATATGTAGAATTAATCAAGACGGAACAATTGATAACACTTTTAATATTGGGTCAGGTTTTAATGATTTTGTAAAAAGAGTAAAAGTATTATCAAATGGGAAAATTTTAGTTTCGGGAAGTTTTACAAATTATAATGGTATTTCTGTTAATAATCTAATTAGATTAAATTCTGATGGAACAATTGATAATTCATTCAATATTGGTTCTGTAAATGGTTACATTACTACTTTTGAAGTTGACTCAAATAACAAAATATTTGTTTTGGGTAATTTTACTAATTTCAATGGTTTTAATACTAATACTTTAGTTAAATTAAATGAAGATGGTACAGTTGACAATTCATTAGTTATTCAATATCTTCCAGATAGTACCGTAACAAAAATTGCTATTCAAAATGATGGAAAAATAATTCTAGGTGGTTATTTTACAAATTTTAATAATTATAATTCAAATAAATTAATTAGAATAAACAGTAACGGAACTGTTGATACTTCATTTAATATTGGTTCAGGATTTTATTTTCCTGGATCTGCTATTATTAATAATATAACTATTCAGCCAGATAATAAAATAATTATAGCTGGAATATTTGAATCTTATAATTCTATTCCTATTAATAACTTTTTAAGACTTGAAAACAATGGATTACTTGATAATTCATTCAATACAGGGTATGAGCTTTTTGATAATAATAATATAAATGCTATATTGTTAGATGGAGTAAAGATATTAATAGGCGGAGGATTTACTAAATATAATGGTGAGGGTAAAAATAGGATAACAAGATTAAACTTTAATAGTTTATTAAATCTTGAAAATTTAAGTTATCAAAAATTGAAAATTAATATGTATCCAAATCCAGTTTCAGAAATATTAAAAATTAGTTTAACAACTGATAAAGAATTAGAAAAAGTAAATATTTATAATCAGTTAGGTCAATTAATAAAAACAGAAAAAAAACAAGAAATCAATATATCGAGTTTAGCAAAAGGTACTTATTTTATAGAAGTAATTACAAATAAAGGAAAAGCTACTAAACAAATTATTGTAAACTAATAAATTAAAAAGTGTAAATTTAAGGTTGGTAATTATACCAACCTTATTTGTTTAATAGTATGAAGTTTAAAGGAATTTTAAAAGCATTTGAAGAAAACAGTTTAGGATACGGTCCGCATTTTGTAATACCAAATGATATTTTTGAAAAAATGCTTGAATTAGCACCTGATAAACGTATAAAATGTACTCTTAATAATGAACTTACAATTTCAAGAGCTATGTCGCCAAAAGGTGATATTAATTATATCTTATTGAATAAAGACATCGTAAAAAAACTAAAAATAGATTTTGGTGATGAAGTTTCTGTAGAATTACAACCAGATCAATCAAAATACGGAATTGATATAACAGAAGAAATGGAAGAGGTTTTATACAGTGATCCAGAAGGACAAGCATTATTTGACAAATTAACTCCTGGTGTACAACGTTCACTTATTTATATTGTAAATAAAATTAAAAGTTCTCAATTACGTATCGAACGTAGTTTTGTAATCTTAGAACACTTAAAAAAGATGAAAGGGAAAGTAGATGGAAAAATTCTTCAAGAAGATTTTAAAGAATATCGAAATAAAATGAAATTTTAGCAACTATTTTATTTAAAATCAACGATTTATTTAAACATTCAACGATAAAATTTTATTATGTTAATTCTTTTTTATAAATCATTGATAATCAGTTAAATTTAAATTAACAACAATTGTTAATAAATTTAGATAGAAAAGAAGAAGTTTTTCAAAATCATAACTAAAATTTTATAAGCAAAAATTAGATTGGATAAATCAAGTAAAATTTTTACTTTTTTATGGTGAAGTTTTAAAACTATATTTCAGTCTTATTAACAGTTTTTAACAAATGAAGTTTTCTACAAAAAAGTATGTAAAGTAGATTTCAACAGTTGTTAATAAGTAAATTCAAAAGATGAAAAATGAGTTTAAAATCAAGTTCTTATATTTAAAATAGGTTGTTAATAGAATTTTATAAAAATGTAAAACTTCAAATTCCAAAACTTCTAAAAAAAGTTATTCTACATATTAACAAGCTATAATCATAACCAAAAAATTAAATTTTTAAAAAATCTTTTTTTTGTTGTTTTTAATAAATGTTGAAAACTCTTCTTTTTAAACTGTTACTTTTTTATTAATTCTAATCGCTATTTTCTTATTTCTATTTTCTTATTTGTAATTTTAACAAAAATTGAAAAAGATATAATGAGTAAGAAACCAAAAAAATTTGGTAAAAAAGCAAAAGATTTTACCAATCAAATTTTTAAAATTTTAGCAAAAGA
This sequence comes from Flavobacterium okayamense, assembly GCF_019702945.1. NCBI lineage: Bacteria > Pseudomonadati > Bacteroidota > Flavobacteriia > Flavobacteriales > Flavobacteriaceae > Flavobacterium > Flavobacterium okayamense. The sequence continues at coordinate 764,605 of NZ_AP024749.1, read as the reverse complement.
ACCTTCAAAATCGTTTAACTATAAACAAATTGCAGCTCAATTAGAGTTAACAGATACTAAAAGTCGCAACGAAATTATTCGCGATTTAAAACTATTAAAAGCTCAAGATAAAATTCATGAAACCGATCGTGGTAAATACCAAATGGTTTCTAAAGCCGAATATTATGAAGGTTATATAGACATGACTTCACGTAAAACAGGTTATTTTGTTTGTGACGAATTAGAAGAAGATGTATTTGTTCCATTTATAAATTTAAATCATGCTTTAGACGGCGACAAAGTTAAAGCGTATATATATAATAGAAGAAGTTCTCGCCGACCAGAAGCAGAAGTTTTAGAAATTTTAGAACGTAAAAAAGAAGAATTTGTAGGAGTAATCGATGTACAAAAGAATTTTGCATTTGTAACCACTGCAAATGCTAAAATGTATACCGATATTTTTATTCCAAAAAATAAAATAGGAGATGCAGAACACGGCGATGTTGTTTTAGTAAAAATGGAAGATTGGCCTAAAAAAGCCGATTCTCCATTTGGTAGTGTTATTAAAGTTTTAGGAAAACCAGGCGAACACAATACTGAAATTCATGCGATTCTTGCCGAATATGGTTTACCATATGATTTTCCTATTGAAGTAGAAACGTATGCTAAAAAATTAGATACTTCAATAACTGAAGAAGAAATTTTAAACCGTCGCGATATGCGTGATGTTTTAACGTTTACTATAGATCCAAAAGATGCCAAAGATTTTGATGATGCTTTGTCTTTTGAAGTTTTAGATAATGGAAATTACGAAATAGGAATTCACATTGCCGATGTTTCCCATTATGTAAAAGAAGGAACAATTTTAGATGATGAAGCTTATAATAGAGCAACTTCTGTTTATTTAGTAGATAGAGTAGTTCCAATGCTTCCAGAAGTATTGTCAAATTTTGCGTGTTCATTGCGACCTCATGAAGAAAAATATACATTTTCTGCAGTTTTCCAATTAAATCAAAAAGCAGAAGTTTTAAATTCTTGGTTTGGTAGAACGGTAATTTATAGCGATCAACGATTTGCTTACGAAGAAGCTCAAGCTATAATTGAAAGTAAAACGAGTTTAATTCCAGCTGAAGTTTCTTTAACAGGAAAAGAATATCAAGCGCCACAAGAAATAGTCGAGGCTACACTTAAAATGGATGAATTAGCTAAAATTTTACGCCAAAAAAGAATGGCTAATGGCGCTATATCATTCGATAAAGTGGAAGTTAAATTTCATTTAAATGAAAATGCAGAACCAACAGGTGTTTACTTTAAACAAAGTAAAGATGCCAATCATCTAATTGAAGAATTCATGCTTTTAGCCAATCGAAAAGTTGCGGAATTTATAGGTAAACAAAAGAAAACATTTGTGTATCGTATTCATGACGAACCAAATGAAGATAAGTTAATGGGATTACAAAATTTGATCAAGAAATTTGGTTATTCTTTAAACTTTAAATCAAAAGAAACTATTTCTAAATCTTTAAATACGTTATTAGAAGATGTAGTAGGTAAAAAAGAACAAAACATGGTTGATACTTTAGCTATTCGTACCATGAGTAAAGCCGAATATTCAACTCATAATATTGGTCATTACGGGTTAGCTTTTGATTATTACAGTCACTTTACGTCACCTATTCGTCGTTACCCCGATGTTATGGCACATCGTTTGTTACAGCATTATTTAGATGGTGGAAAAAGTGTAAGCGAAGAAGATTACGAAGAAAAATGTAAGCATTCTTCACAAATGGAAAATTTAGCAGCTAATGCCGAAAGAGATTCTGTGAAATACATGCAAGTGAAATACATGCAAGATCATAAAGATCAAGAATTTTTAGGTGTAATTTCAGGTGTTACCGAATGGGGGATTTATGTTGAAATTATTGAAAATAAATGTGAAGGAATGTGCCGTATTCGTGAAATTAAAGACGATTATTATGTTTTTGATGAAACACAATATGCATTAGTAGGTGAAGTTTCAAAGAATATTATACAATTAGGAGACGAAGTATACGTTAAAGTTAAAAATGCCGATTTAGTTAAAAAACAACTAGATTTTTGGTACATTCGCAAAAAAGAATAAATATTTAACATTCTGTTATTTAAAACATACACAACATGAAAAAAATAGTTTTAACATTATTATTAGTTAGCTCAGTTGCTTTTTCTCAAGTTGAAAAAAGATTGGGAGATTTTATAAAAGTTACCACATTTGATCAAATTGATTTACAATTGATTAAAGGCACAGAAAATAAAATCATTATTAATGGTTCTGGTGCTAAAGATGTAGAAGTAGTAAATAAAAATGGCGAATTAAAAATTAGAATGCCTTTTACTAAACTTTTACAAGGCGATAATATTTCTGCTACTTTGTATTATACAAATTTAGAAGCAGTGGAAGCAAATGAAGGTTCTCGTATTGCATCTAATGAATCAATTATAAGTCACGGATTTGAAATCATTATCAAAGAAGGTGCTCAAATTGTATTAAAAGAAGTTGAATTTTCTGATCTAAATGTACGTTTAGGAAATGGTAGTATCTTAGAAATTAGTGGAACAGCCAGAATAACTGATATTTTAGTAAATTCAGGTGCTAAATATGAAGCAAAAGATTTAACTACACTTAATACTACAATTACTGCAAATGCGGGTGGAGAAGCTGAAATAAAAGCGTTAGATTTTGTAGATGCTAAAGTTCGCGCAGGTGGAAATATTCTTATTTATGGAAATCCAAAACAAATAAATGAGAAAATTGTTGCTGGTGGAACAATAGAACAAGCAAAATAAGTAATTAGTGAAAAGTAATTAGTGGTTAGTTTTTTTTAAATTTGTAAAGAAAATTAATTTGTACTAATTACTAGTTACAAACAGCTATTCACTAAATATTGCATTTCGAAGATATTTTAACGGCAATTCCCTGGGGACTACTATTGGCTTTTTCAATAGGCCCAGGTTTTTTTGTTTTATTAGAAACTAGTATTACAAAAGGATTTCGTGCTGCTTTTACTTTTGATTTAGGAATAGTTTTTGGAGATGTTATTTTTATATTGATTGCATATTTAAGTACAAATAAGCTCTTAGAACAATTAAAAGATAATCCTACACTTTTTATTATTGGCGGTTTAATTATGTTAGCTTATGGTTTAATTTCTTTCATTTTACTTAAACGCAATTTTAAAAAGAAACAAGAAGAAGTTAAAGATGAAGATAATATTCAAAAGAACAATTACCTCGGATTATTTTTCAAAGGTTTCTTACTCAATTTTATCAATATTGGTGTTCTTGGTTTTTGGATGATGATTATCATTACTCACGGACCACAAATGAATATGAATACCCAACGTATTTCAATATTTTTTACTGCAATTTTAATTTTTTACTTGTTGTTTGATGTTGCTAAAATTCTTTTAGCCAAACAATTAAAAAATCGTTTAACTGCTGAAAATATTTATAAGATAAAACGAGTTATTAGTATTATTATCTTAATTTTTGGATTGTTTTTTATGTTACAAGGATTCTTTCCAAAAATGAAAAACAACTTAACCAATAGAATTGATACTGAAATCAATCAGTAATAAATTTTTTCACATCGAGCATGTCATCTCGAGAGGAGATGTCTCATAATCTATATTAAAATGAAATACATCATATTCCTTTTATTTTCATTTTCTATTTACGCTCAAGATACCATTCCGGCAACAAAAAGTGTAATTGCTTTAGATAAAATGAATGTGGTGTATCGTGGAATAGCTAATCCTATTTCTTTAGCGGTAAACGATGCAAAATCGTATAAAGTTTATGGAAAAGGAGTTAGTAAAGATGAAAACGGAAATTATTTTTTATCTCCAGGCACTGGTTTAACTACAAAAGTATATGTAGAAATTACTAAAATTGATGATACTGTAGTTTTTGAAGAACATGAGTTTAGGATTAAAGGAATTCCTTTTCCCATTGCCACAATTAATGATGAATACTCAACAAATGGAATTTTGGTTTTATTTAAAGATAATTTTAAAGATGCTACAATTAGATTAAAAATTCCTGATTTTTACCTTGAATATAATGCAAGAGAAATTACCTCTTTTAGTGTAAGTTATAAGAAAAAAGTAATTTATATAGAAGGAAATAAAATTAATAAAGAAGCTTTAGATTTAATATTGAAAGCTAAAAAGAATTCTTTTATAATTATTAATAATATTAAATTTAAGCAACCTCCAAATGTTGATTATAGAAAAATAGAACCTTTATTAATTAAATTAGTTGATTAAATAAAAAAAACCTCCTAATTTCTTAGAAGGTTTAAGAGGCATCGCCCGGATTCGAACCGGGGTAGACGGTTTTGCAGACCGCTGCCTAGCCGCTCGGCCACGACGCCATTACTTGAACGGACTGCAAATGTATATAAAAAGTTTAAAGTTTGAAAGTTTAAAGTTTAAAAGTTAACAGTTCGTTATATTTTTTTAAATCATAATATTATAATATTTTAACTGCCAACTAATTACTGAACATTAAAAAACTAGTTTCTAAACTCTTCCATTTCAATTGTTACGCTTTCTACATCGCCACCAATTGGCGGATTCAACTTAGCAACCGCTACTTTAATCCTTGAAACTTGTGGTAATTCCGCAAAAATTCTAGTAATAATTCTATGGGCAACATGTTCTAATAAATGGGCTCTTATAGCCATTTCTTCTACAACAATTCTATTTAAATCTACATAATCTACCGTATCATGCAAATCATCTGTCTCAGCCGATTTACGCAAATCCGTCTTTATTTCTAAATCAACACTGTAATCACTACCTATTTTTCCTTCTTCTAATAAACAACCATGATATGAATAGGTGCGTATGTTATTTAATTTTATAGTTCCCATAATTTTTTGTTTAAGGTTTCAAGTTAATTTTCTTTTTGACTTCAACCACATTATTTAATTATCAAATTTACTCAGTTTTTTCAACTTTTAAACAACTTGAAACTTGAAACATTTTCTATCTTTGCATAAAAGATAGAAAAACAATGTCTACTGAAGAAAAATCATTGAATTTTATAGAACAAATCATTGAAGAAGATTTAAAAAATGGTTTGTCAAAAGATAAATTACGTTTCCGATTTCCACCAGAACCAAATGGATATTTGCATGTTGGTCATGCGAGTGCCATATGTTTAAATTTTGGCCTAGGAATAGATTATAATGCACCTGTAAACTTACGTTTCGACGATACAAACCCATCAAAAGAAGAACAAGAATACGTTGATGCTATTAAGCGCGATGTAGAATGGTTAGGTTTTCAATGGGATACTGAATGTTTTGCTTCAGATTATTTCCAACAATTATACGATTGGGCAGTTGAATTAATTAAGAAAGGTAAAGCGTATGTAGACAATCAGTCTTCAGAAGAAATGGCGAAACAAAAAGGTACGCCTACACAACCTGGAACAGATAGCCCAAATAGAAATCGTTCTATAGAAGAGAATTTAGATTTATTTGAACGTATGAAAAACGGAGAATTTCCTAACGGAAGTTACGTTTTACGTGCTAAAATAGATATGGCTTCTACTAATATGTTAATGCGCGATCCTATTATGTATCGTATTATGCATGCGTATCATCATAGAACAGGTAACGATTGGTGTATTTATCCAATGTACGATTGGGCACATGGAGAAAGTGATTATTTAGAACAAGTTTCACACTCTTTATGTACTCTTGAGTTTTTACCACATCGAGAATTATACGATTGGTTTTTAGATAATATTTACGATACTTCTAAAGTAAGACCAAAACAACGTGAGTTTGCGCGTAGAAATTTATCGCATACTGTAGTTTCGAAACGTAAATTATTACAATTAGTTGAAGAAAAGCATGTTACAGGTTGGGATGATCCTCGTATGAGTACAATTTCGGGTATGAGAAGAAGAGGTTATACACCCGCTTCCATACGTAATTTTGCTAAAACTATTGGTATTGCAAAACGCTCAAACTTAATCGATGTTTCGCTTTTAGAATTCTGTGTACGTGAAGATTTGAACAAAATTGCACCTCGTGTAATGGCAGTTCTAAATCCGGTTAAATTAGTAATTACTAATTATCCTGAAGGGAAAGAAGAATGGTTAGAAGCCGAAAATAATCCAGAAGAAGAAGTAATGACATATCGTCAAGTTCCTTTTTCTAAGGAATTATATATTGAAAGAGAAGATTTTCAAGAAGAAGCACACAAGAAATTCTTCCGATTAACACTAGGCACAGAAGTTCGTTTGAAAAACGCGTATATCATTAAAGGTGAATCAGTTGTAAAAGATGAAAACGGAAATATTACCGAAATTCATTGTTCATATGATGTAGATTCTAAATCTGGAAGTGGTACTGAAGCTAGTAAGCGTAAAGTTAAAGGAACAATTCATTGGGTTTCTATTCCACATGCAAAAGAAGCAGAAGTTCGTGTGTATGATCGTTTGTTTACACATGAAAATCCAGATGGAAATAAAGAAGTTGATTTTAAAGAGTTTATCAATCCTAATTCTCTTGAAATTATTACGGGTTATGTTGAACCTAGTTTAACTGAATCTAAAGAATTAGATCATTTTCAGTTTCAACGTTTAGGATATTTTTGTGTAGATAGAGATTCAACTGCTGAAAAATTAGTTTTCAATAAAACGGTTGGTTTAAGAGATACTTGGGCAAAGGTTAGCGAAAAGTAATTATTATAAAATAAAATTGTCACACTGAGCTTGTCGAAGTGTCTTTAAAAAGTATAGTTTAGATTTTTACAAAATGACAAACTATACTTTTTTTTTAAAATTTAAAGAGAATTATAAAATTTGTCATTCTGTAAGAATCTAAATTTTATAATTATTTATTTTGATACTAATTTTATAAATCATTGTTTTAGTAAATAATAAATATTTATTATTAAAATAATGTTTTTTATAAATTTTTACTTTAAAAAACGGCTTTCATATTTTTATTTTAAAACCTTTTTAAAATTAGCTAATATGGTTTTAAGTATGATGACTTAAAAGTTACTTTAAAGCGTTTATTTTACGTTTTACTTAAAAAAACATAATTTAATTACTAAAAACTATTTAATTTTTTTAATCTATAGTTTTTGTATATAAATAAAAAAATCCACCAATTTTAAATTGATGGATTTACTATTTTGTCATGCTGAACTTTGCTTCAGCATCTAATAATTTTTATTCTTCAGAATCGGCTGTTCCACCAAATTCATCTTTTTTATTCGATTTAATTCTTGCTTGGCTATTTGCTTTTTTCATCGCTTCACCTACTTGGTTACTAGCTGTAAAACTAGCTACCATGTTATTTAACATTTCACTTCCAGCTTGAGGTGAATTCGGTAATAAAATTAAATTCGAATTCGTATCAGCACCAATTGCTTGTAATGTATCATAGTGTTGTGTAACTACAATTAAAGCCGATGCTTCTTGAGAATTAATTCCAACTCTATTTAATACATCAACACTTTCTACAAGCCCACGAGCAATTTCTCTACGTTGATCAGCAATACCTTGTCCTTGTAATCTTTTGCTTTCTGCTTCTGCTTTTGCTTTTGCAACAATTCTAATTCTTCCTGCTTCTGCTTCATATTCTGCAGCTGTTTTTTCTCTATCAGCAGCATTAATACGGTTCATTGCATTTTTTACTTGAATATCAGGATCAATATCAGTAATTAATGTATTTATGATATCGTATCCGTAAGTAGACATTGCATCATTTAATTCTCTTTTAACTGCTACTGCAATATCATCTTTTCTTTCAAAAACGTCGTCCAATTTTAGTTTTGGAACTTCTGCACGAACAACGTCAAATACGTACGAAGTAATTTGATCGTGTGGATACTCTAATTTATAAAAAGCTTCGTAAACCTTGTCTTGTAATACTTTAAACTGAACTGAAACTTTCAATTTAACGAATACGTTATCTTTAGTTTTAGTTTCAATGATAACATCTAATTGTTGAATTCGTAAATTAACACGACCTGCAATTCTATCAATTACTGGAATTTTTAATTGTAATCCAGAATTGCGTATACTATTAAACCTTCCGAAGCGTTCTATTATTACAGATGTTTGTTGTTTAACAGTAAAAAAAGAACTTAAAAAAATAAATAGTCCGATGACTAAAATGATATAATACCCCATAGTTGTATATTATTTGATTGGTTATATAGATTATACGCTTTTTTTTACAAAAAGTTACATATTTATTGTAGATAACCTTACATTTGCCACCCTAAAATTATTGTAATGAAGAAATTAACCCTTTTATTAATCGTTTTATTAAGTGCTTTTTCTTTCGCTCAACACGGTTATCGTGATAGCAATAGAATTGGAATTTCAGGAGGTATTACATCTTTAGATTTATTATCTGATCAATTTAATGCGAAACCTGGTCAAGGTTGGATAGGAGGTTTATCGTTACGCGGAAATTACTATAACAATTGGCAAATGGTTTATGGTATGAACTTTACCGATAGTAATTTTTCATTACAATCTGTAACTGGTAAAGATATCGAATACAAACTTTCTGCAGTACAAGTATACTTAGTGGGAAGTTATATGGTAATTGAAAACCATTTAACGTTAGAAATTGGGCCAGTACTTCAGATTAATAGTAAATTAAAGCTAGATGAAGCAGACGAATTGTTATTGCTTAAAGATAGTCCAGGATTAATGGCACAAGATATTACAAAGATTAATCAAATTAGCGGAAATGTTATGGCTGGAATTACAGCAGGAGTTACTAGATTTCGTTTAAATGTTAACTATCAATATGGTTTTACTAATATTATGAATAGTTTAAATAAAAAAGACGAATTAAAACTTGCCAATGGTAACCAACGATTTCGAGGAAATATTGGTATGTTAAGCGCCATGTTGACTATATATTTGTAAAATAGTGTTTATCAAAAAAAACCCTCAACATTATTGAGGGTTTTCTTTTTTATACTGTTGCTATTGCTTTTTCAATACGCTTAATGGTTTCTTCTTTACCAAGCATTTCAATAATGTCAAACAAGTGTGGTCCTTTTAACTCACCTACTAAACTTAATCGGAGTGGCTGCATTACTTTTCCCATTCCTATTTCGTTTGCTGTCATCCACTCTTTTAAGTTATCTTCAATAGTTTGTGATGTAAAATCAGCATAAGCATTCAATTGTTCAGCAACTTTAGCTAAGGTTTCTTTAGTTTCTTCATTCCATTTTTTCGTTACTTTTTCATCATAACTGCTTGGTGCAACAAAAAAATAATCCGCTAAATCCCATAAATCAGTTACGAAGTTGGCGCGTTCTTTAACTAAACCTACAATTTTTGTCACATCGAGCGGAGTCGAGATGTCTTTTTTATCCAATTCAACTTTAAATAAAACCGCCAATTCTTCATCAGATTTTTGTATTAAATACTGATGATTGAACCATTTGTTTTTCTCTGGATCAAACTTCGCTCCCGATTTGTTTACTCTATTTAAATCAAAAGAAGCTACTAATTCGTCTAATGAAAATAATTCTTTATCGGTTCCATCATTCCAACCTAGTAAAGCTAAAAAGTTTACTACAGCTTCTGGAAAATAACCTTGTTCTCTATAACCCATTGAAGTTCCTTCTTCCGTTTTCCATTCTAAAGGAAATACAGGGAATCCCATTTTATCACCATCTCTTTTCGATAATTTTCCGTTACCTATTGGTTTTAAGATTAAAGGTAAATGAGCAAATTCTGGTGCTTCCCAACCAAATGCTTTGTATAACAAAAAGTGTAAAGGTAAACTTGGTAACCATTCTTCACCACGAATTACGTGAGACGTTTCCATTAAATGATCATCTACAATATTTGCTAAATGATAGGTTGGCATACCATCACTTTTAAATAAAACTTTATCGTCTAATAAGTTCGTTTCAAACTTAACCGTTCCACGAATGATATCATTTATTTCTAAAGTTTCATTTATAGGAGTTTTAAAACGAATGACATAATGTTCACCATTAGCAATTCTTTTTTCTACGTCTTCTTTAGATTGTACTAAAGAGGTATCTAATTTTTCGCGGTTGTGCCAATTATAAATAAATGTTTTTCCTTCGGCTTCGTGTTGCTTTCTATGCGCATCTAAAGCTTCGGCAGTATCAAATGCATAATACGCCCAACCCGAATTAACTAATTGGTCAGCATATTGTTTGTATAATTCTTTACGTTCGCTTTGTCTGTATGGTCCAAATTTCTCATTTTTTCCTACAGTTTCATCTGGAGCAATTCCTAACCATTCTAAAGCTTCAAAAATATAAGCTTCAGCACCCGGAACAAAACGAGTTTGATCGGTATCTTCAACTCTTAAGTAAAAAGTTCCTCCGTGTTTTTTAGCAAATAAATAATTGAACAAAGCAGTACGAACACCACCAATATGTAATGGTCCTGTTGGACTTGGCGCAAATCTAACGCGAACGGGTTTAGTCATAATTTTAAATATTTTCCTTATTGTCATCCTGAGCTTATCGAAGGATCATGCAAAGATACAATTAGAATTTAGATGAGTGAATTATGAATTTAGAAAATCAAAGCGTATTTAACAGATTTTGAAATTTTATTAACAATTAGCGGATTAAAAATTTGTAATTTTATCAGTTATAAACAAAAGTTAAAGTTATTTGGAGTCAAAATCAGTTATATATAGCAAACTTGAAGCTTTTATAAGAAAGTTTTATACCAATGAAGTCGTAAAAGGATTGCTACTTTTTATAGGTTTAGGTTTGTTGTATTTCATATTCACATTACTCGTGGAACATTTTCTTTGGCTTTCAACTTTAGGTAGAACTATTTTGTTTTGGTTGTTTATTTCTGTTGAATTATTTCTTTTAGCGAAGTTTATTGTATTACCAATTTTTAAATTAGTTAAACTTCAAAAAGGAATTGATTATACTGATGCTTCTAAAATAATAGGCAATCATTTTTCTGAAGTTGGTGACAAACTTTTGAATTTTCTTCAGCTTTCTAATACTAATGAACAATCGGAACTACTTATAGCTTCCATTGATCAAAAAGCAAATGCTTTACAACCCATTCCATTTTCAAATGCTATAGATTTTAAAGGAAATAAAAAGTATTTGCCATTTGCGATTATTCCTATTCTTCTTTTTGTTTTGTTTTATATTACCGGAAATTCTTCGGTTTTAGAAAACAGTTTAAATCGAGTAGTTCATTATGAAACCGCATATGCGCCTCCTGCTCCATTTACTTTTCAATTACTAACGGATGATTTAAAAGTGGAACAAAATAAATCATTTACTTTAAAAGTTACTACGAAAGGTAATGTTGTTCCTGAACAAGTTAAAATTCATTTTAATAACGAAAGTTATTTTTTAGAGAAAAATGCTAATGGTCAGTTTGAATATACTTTTGAAAGTGTAAAATCTTCTACTGATTTTTATTTAGAAGCCAACTCTATTACTTCTAATAATTATAGTTTAGAAGTTGTTAATGTTCCTACAATTGTTGATTTTTCAATGAGATTGACTTTTCCATCATATTTAAGAAAGGCATCGGAAACTATTAAAGGTAACGGAAACGCTATTGTACCGGAAGGAACTCTTATAACGTGGAACATTGCTACAAAAGCTACTGAGGAAATTCAATTAAAAGCTGAGAATAGTTATGATTTCAAAAATGTTAACGGATTATTCAATTTTTCAAAAAGCATTCGTTCTGACTTTAATTACCAAATTATAACTTCCAATAGTGCCGTAAAGCAATATGAAAAGTTAGGATATACTATTACAACTATTAAAGACCAATTTCCATCAATTTCTGCTCAAATTGCTCCAGATAGTTTAAAGTTAAAAGAAAAAGTAATCATAGGAAATGTTTCAGATGATTATGGTCTTTCGAAACTACAAGTCGTTTATTATGATGTAAATAATCGTGAAATTTTAAAAAGAGCTAATCTTCCCGTTAAGACTGAATTCGTAGACCGTTTTGTATATACTTTTCCTTCGGGTTTACGTTTAGAAGAAGGTAAAAAGTACGATTATTACTTCGAAGTGTTTGATAATGACCAAGTTAATGGTTCAAAATCTTCAAAATCTTCAATTTTTTCTTATTATGAGTTAACGCAAACGGAAAAAGAAGATAAAACACTACAAGAACAGCAAGAAAATATCAATGCTCTTGAAAAGTCTTTACAAAATCAAGATAAACAATTATCAGAATTGGATAAACTTCAAAAGTTGAATAAAGAAAAATCCAATTTAGATTTTAAAGATCAAAAGAAGATTCAAGATTTTGTCGACCGTCAAAAAAAACAAGAAGAATTGATGAAAGAATTCTCTAAAAATTTAGAAGAGAATTTAGAAGAATTTAAAACGGAAAACAACGAACAAAAAGAAGAGCTTCAAAGACGATTAGAGGAGTTTCAAAAAGAGTCTGAAAAGAATGAAGAGCTTCTTAAAGAATTAGAAGAGCTATCTAAAAAGCTTCAAAAAGAAGAACTATTTGATAAAGCCGATAAGTTAAAACAAAATGCTAAAACTCAAAAAATGAATTTGGAGCAATTAGTTGAATTGACTAAGCGTTTCTATGTGGAACAAAAAGCACAACAATTAGCTGATAAATTACAAAATCTTGGTGATAAGCAAGAAAAACTTGCAGATGATAAACAAAACAATTCTAAAGAAAATCAAGAAAAGATTAATAAAGAGTTTGAGGATATTAAGGAAGAATTAAATCAATTGGATAAAGAAAACGAAAGTCTTAAAAGGCCAATGGACTTGGATGTTGATGATAAAGAGCAAGAAAATATCGAAGAAGATTTAAATAAAGCCACTGAAGAATTAGAACAAAATAATAAAGAAAAAGCATCACCTAAACAAAAATCTGCTGGTGAAAAGATGAAGGAAATAGGTGAAAAAATGTCTGCTTCTATGATGTCTGGGGGTATGGAAACGATGCAAGAAGATGCTCAATTACTTCGACAAATTGTAGATAATTTATTAACCTTTTCTTTTGACGAGGAGAAATTAATGAAAGAAACTAAAGAAGCTTCAAAGACAAATCTTCAGTTTAATAAGGCTTTAAAAAAACAACAATCTTTAAAAGTTCAGTTCAAGCACATTGATGATAGTTTGTTTAGTGTTGCTTTACGTAATCCTATGATTTCTGAAGTAGTTTTTAAAGAAGTTGGTGAAGTACATTATAATATTGATAAAGCACTTGAAGTTCTTGCTGAAAATAATATTTATAAAGGAACTTCGCATCAACAATTTGCATTAAGTTCTGCCAACAAACTTGCTGATTTCTTAAGTAATGTCCAATCACAAATGCAAATGCAAATGTCTGGAATGGGCCAAGGAAAACCTAAACCTGGAGGAGGTCAAGGAGATATGCAATTAAAAGATATTATAAAAAAGCAAGGTGAATTAGGTGAAGGAATGAAAAAAGGAATGCAACCAGGAGAACAAGATGGAGATCAAAAAGGACAAAAGCCTGGTGAAAAAAATCCTGGACAATCTGGACAAAGTGGTTCAGAAGGAGAAAATGGACAAGAAGGAAATGCTGGAAAAATTCTCGATATTCTGAAAGAACAAAAGCAACTTAGAGATGCTTTAGAAAAAGAATTAAAAAAAGAAGGTTTAGGCGGTATTGGGCAAAATGCTTTGAACCAAATGAAAGATATTGAAAAGCAACTGATCAACAAAGGTTTTAAAAATGAGACCTTAAATAAGATGATGAATTTAAAACATGAGTTGCTTAAACTTGAAAAAGCAATCCAACAACAAGGTGAAGACAATAAGCGTAAATCGAATACAAATAAAGATAGTTTTAACGGCACTTCTTCTCCTCTGCCTTCTCAATTAAAAGATTATTTGAATAGTATAGAAATATTAAACAGACAAAGCTTACCTTTGCATCCCAATTATAATCAAAAAGTTCAAGAATATTTTAAGTCAAATGATAACTTATAATTACGAATCAGATTTTCAATTAGAGAACGAAGAAATTTTTTCCACTTGGATTGAACATGTTGTTTTGTCTGAAGATAAAATTTTAGGTGAAGTAAATTATATATTTTGTGATGACGAATATCTATATAAAATCAATGTAGAATACTTAGATCACGATACTTTGACTGATATAATAAGCTTTGATTATTCTGAAGGAAATTTAGTACAAGGTGATATTTTTATATCTATTGAAAGAGTTGTTGATAATGCGTCAGATTTTGATGTTCCATTTGTTGAAGAACTAAAAAGAGTTATGATACATGGCATCCTTCATTATTGTGGTTATAAAGATAAATCTGATAGTGACGAAAAATTAATGCGCTCTAAAGAAGATGAAAAGATTAAGATGTTCCACGTGAAACATTAAATATCTTTTTGTTTTATTTGTTCCACGTGGAACAAATAAGTTTTTGTTTAAATAAAAAGTTCCACGTGGAACTATATAATATAAGAATTAAGTTTTTATAAAGTGAGTTTATTTCAAGATCAATATGATGTTATAGTTGTTGGCGCTGGACATGCCGGTTGTGAAGCTGCTGCTGCTGCTGCAAATTTAGGTTGTTCAACTCTGTTGGTTACAATGAATCTGCAAAACATTGCACAAATGTCTTGTAATCCTGCTATGGGTGGAATTGCAAAAGGGCAAATCGTTCGCGAGATTGATGCGCTTGGTGGTTATTCGGGAATTGTTTCTGATAAAACAGCCATTCAATTCAAAATGTTGAACATGTCAAAAGGTCCAGCAATGTGGTCGCCACGTTGTCAAAGTGATCGTATGCGTTTTGCTGAAGAGTGGCGTTTGATGTTAGAAGGAACTCCAAATTTAGATTTTTACCAAGAAATGGTTTCGGGAATTTTAACCGAAAACGGAAAACTTGTTGGAGTAAAAACTTCACTTGGAATTGAAATAAAAGGCAAGACAGTAGTGCTTACGAATGGAACTTTTTTAAATGGATTAATTCATATTGGCGATAAACAATTTGGTGGTGGTCGTGCAGGTGAAAGTGCTTCTTTCGGAATAACAGAAGATTTAATAAAATTAGGTTTCGAATCTGGTAGAATGAAAACTGGAACGCCTCCACGAGTTGATGGGCGTTCTTTAGATTATTCTAAAATGGTGGAACAACCAGGTGATGTAAATCCACATAAATTTTCCTATTCTAATGTAACGAAGCCATTATCTAAACAACGTTCGTGTTGGATGACATATACATCTCCAGAAGTTCACGATTTGCTTCGTGAAGGTTTCGATCGTAGTCCAATGTTTAATGGAAGAATTAAAAGTATTGGTCCAAGATATTGTCCGTCGATTGAAGATAAGATTAATCGTTTTGCAGATAAAGATAGACACCAATTATTTATTGAGCCGGAAGGTTGGGACACTGTAGAGATTTACGTAAACGGATTTTCAACATCGTTACCAGAAGATGTTCAGTTTAAAGCTTTACGTTCAGTTCCTGGATTTGAGAATGTAAAATTCTTCCGTCCGGGTTATGCTATTGAATATGACTACTTCCCACCTACACAATTAAAACATACGTTAGAAACAAAGTTAGTTGAAGGTTTATATTTTGCCGGTCAAATAAATGGAACTACAGGTTATGAAGAAGCTGCTTCTCAAGGAATGATGGCGGGAATTAATGCTGCGTTAAAAGTTAAAGAACAAGATCCATTTATTTTAAAAAGAGATGAAGCATATATTGGAGTTTTAATTGATGACTTAATTACGAAAGGAACTGAAGAGCCTTATCGTATGTTTACTTCTCGTGCTGAATATAGAACATTATTACGACAAGATAATGCCGACATTCGCTTAACACCTAAAGGATATGCAATTGGTTTAGCGAGTCAAGATCGTATGGATCGCATGGAAGAAAAGTTAAGTAAATCGGAAGCTTTTGTTCAATTTTTTAAAGAGACAAGTGTAAAACCTGCTGATGCAAATCCTATTTTGGAAGAAAAAGGTTCAAGTCCAATGAGTCAACCCGATAAAATGTTTAAAGTATTTTCCCGTCCGCAATTAGAACTTGACGATTTTATGAAGTTCAAGCAATTCCGTGATTATGTAGAAGAACATCAGTTAGATGATGAAATTGTTGAGCAGGCAGAAATTCAAGTTAAATATTCAGGCTATATTGAGAAGGAAAAAAGTCATGCAGATAAATTAACACGTTTAGAAGATGTAATCATACCAGATAGTTTTGATTTTAATAAAATTAAATCTATTTCAATTGAAGCAAAACAGAAACTTAATAAAATCCGTCCAAAAACAATTGCTCAAGCTTCTCGTATAAGTGGTGTTTCTCCAAGCGATATTTCTGTTTTATTAATTTATATGGGTAGATAGGTTTTAGATAATAGAGAAAAGAATAAAGAGAAAAGAAATTGTTTCACGTGAAACATTGTAATTAGTATTCTAAATTTTGTCACCTCGAGCGGAGTCGATAAGTCAAATAAAGAAACACAAGAATGATTTTCAAAGAAAATAACATATATATTAACGTAAAAGATTTTTCAGTTTCTGGAGAATCTTTTTCTTTGTTACAAAATGAAGAAGGAGAAATTTTGAAAACAACTCCTACTCCATCTTTAGAAAAATTACCATCATATTACGAAAGCGAAGATTACATTTCGCATACTGATGGGAAAAGATCTCTTTTTGAAAAAATGTATCACTTCGTAAAGAGAAATGCAATACGTCAAAAAGTAAATCTAATTAATAATTATTCTCTAAAAGGAAGTCTTTTAGATATTGGAGCAGGAACTGGAGACTTTTTAGTGGAAGTAAAAAATCAAGGTTGGACAACTTTAGGAATCGAACCAAATGAAAGTGCAAAACAATTAGCAAAAAATAAAGGTGTTAATTTTACAGAAAGTTTAGAATCAATTTCTGATGATAGTTTTGACGTAATTACTATGTGGCATGTTTTAGAACATGTACCCGATTTAGATTTTCAATTGCAACAATTAAAACGAATTTGTAAGCCAAACGGAACGATAATTATTGCAGTTCCAAATTTCAAATCGTACGATGCAAAATATTACAAGAAATTTTGGGCTGCGTATGATGTGCCAAGACATCTATGGCATTTTTCGAAAAATGGTATTCAAAAATTATTTTCAAATCATAAAATGCAATTAATAAAAGTTAAACCGATGTGGTTTGACAGTTTTTATGTGAGCTTACTTTCTGAAAAACATAAAAATGGTAAAATGAATTTCGTAAAAGGATTTTTTATTGGTTTTTGCTCAAATTTGAGCGGAATTTTCAAAAAAGAGTTTTCATCACACATTTATGTCTTCAAAAACAACTAAAAAACGCATTATTTAATCCAGTTTTGATTAAAAACCTCTTAAGTATGTATTTGGGTTACGTTTTTTAGAAAGTCTTTTAAATCGAATTTATTTACGTCGGTTTTTATAAGCAGAAATTATTTTAAAATAAAACAACCATAAATTATATTTATACTGTAAAAATTCTCCATTTTATAATTGGGAATTACTATTTTTACCAAAATTTTAAAAAAACAATTAGAACGATAAAAATGAAGAAATCACTTTTAATTTTAGGATTAGCATTAGCTTTATTTTCTTGTAACAAGAACGAACAAAAAGAATCTTTCAAATCTGCATATATTGATACAGCTGTATTAATGGAAAAATATGAGAAGTTTAAAGATGAAGACGCAAAATTTAAAGTAAAATCTCAAGAAATGGGTCGCCCGCTTGAGGCTAAATTAAAAGCATTCCAATCAGAAGCTGCTAATTTCCAACAAAATGCACAAATTAAAGGGATGGCTTGGGCACAACAAAAAGGTGCCGAATTACAACAAAGAGAGCAACAATTAGCGATGGAACAAGACGCTTTATTACGCCAAATTCAAATTGAAAGTGATAGCGTTCGTTCAAAATTAATCAACGATGTAAAAGAATACATTAAAACTTACGGCAAAAAGCAAGGTTACGATTATATTTACGGAACTGGAGATGCTGCAACAGTTTTATATGCTAAAGAAGGTTATGATATTACTGAAGAAGTTTTAAAACAGTTAAACGACGAGTTTAAAGCTTCAAATGGTGGTGTTGAAGAAAAAGCTGAAGCTACAGAAACTAAGGAAGAAGAGAAAAAATAATTTTCTTTAAACGATATAAAAAAAAGCCCTGCATTTGCAGGGCTTTTTTTGTTTTATTCTTTATGAAATATACGAAAACCACTTTTTTAATGTTATAAAAATTTAACAAAAAACACATATTTTCTGTATCTGCTTTTTGTAAGGAAGTTTTTATGTTTACAATTCATATAAGATTGAATAAAATGAAAAAAATAATTTTAGCTTTATTATTAAATACAATTTGCTATTCACAAAGCGCTACAATTACTTATAACTTTAAAATATTAGAAGATAAAAAATTATTAGAAAGCCCATATATAGGCAAAATATTTTCCGAGCAAATTAAAGCAGCTAAATTTTTAGAATTTAAGTTGGTTTTTAGTGATACAATTTCAAAGTTTGAGAATATACAAACAATGGGAATGGGTGAACAAAATATTTCCAGTGTATTAATGGCAAGTAGATGTGTAAAACCTAAGTTTATTTACAATGATACTTTATATCATAATAATCAGGAAGGTGTTTTTACTGAGAATAAATATTTAATAGCTTCGCCGTTAAATAAAAATTGGGTTTTAACCAATGAAACTAAAAAAATTGATAATTATACGTGTTATAAAGCTACTTCAGAATACATTGTAATAAATGGAAAGGGAGAGTTTCATCACCCTGTAATTGCTTGGTTTTGCCCAGAATTACCCTATTCATTTGGACCAGCAGGTTATGGTGGTTTACCAGGTTTAATTCTAGAACTTCAAGAGTGGAATAATGTTTTTGGCGCAATAAAAATCGAGTTTAAACCTCTAGATGAGCCTATTGTTTTACCAACTAAAGGAATCAAAATTGCAGATCAAGATTACCAAAATAAAGTGGGTGAAGCTTTTATGAAAGAATTTGATAGAAATTAACTTTTATTCAGTATTATAGAAATGAAAAAAACGATTGTATTATTTTTCCTAGTTTTTCAACTTCTTTCGTATTCACAAGAAATGGGCGGAGAAGTTTATTATAAAGTTGTTTTTGCAATTGATTCTACTTTAAAAGAAAAATCTTCTAGAGTTGATTTAATGCAACAAAAAGCTATTGCAGGAAGCGATAAAATTAATTTAAAATTAGTTTTTAATAAAGAAGAATCAGTGTTCTCATTGGTTGAGTCTATTGAAGATTCAGAGGTAAAATTTGCAATAGCTTGGGCAAACTGTAGAAATAAAATTTTAACTGTTTTAAAAGAAAATAAGAGCTATTATAATAATTCTGCAAGTTCATTAGGTGTTTTTAAAGACAAAGAGTTTTTAGTTTATACTAGTCTTCAAAACAATTGGAAATTTTTAAATGAAACTAAGCTTATAGATAAACTTATATGTTATAAAGCGATACAAGAAATTGAATATAGAACAAGCAAAGGAACTCAAACAAAAACGATTACAGCATGGTTTTGTCCTGAATTACCTTATTCTTTTGGACCAAAAGGCTATTTTGGTTTGCCGGGTTTAATTTTAGAATTAACAGATAGAAATACGACGTTTATAGCAAATAAAATTGTTCTTTCTAAAAATATTAATGTCGAATTTAGTAAAGAAGGGAAATTAATTTCTCACGAGGAATATCAAGAAATCATTAGAACAAGAATGGCTGATTTAAAAAATACTTTGACAGATTAAAACAAAAAGGCAACTTCTTTAACTTAATTTATAATATTAAATGCAATAAAAATGAACTTTATTTTGTTTTAAAAAACACAAAAAACGATTAAAATCAATATAATTTTAACGCTTAATTTTCTTTTTTCTTTGTAAAACAACAAGTTACAAAAAGTGAAACTTTAACAAAATGTATAGAAAATCTGTATCCAACTTTGTAAGAAAACCTTTTAAGTTTGTAACGGTGCACCAGTAATGAAATGTTTAACAATTGAAATCGTAAAAAGAAACAATTTCAAAAACAAAATTTTAAAAAATGAAGAAATTAATGTTTAGTGCAGTTGCACTTGTGACTTTATCTTTTGCTGGTATGGCAAATAATGAAAAAATTGAATCTGTTGAAGTTTTAAGAAATGATCCTTGTATTGCATTTTCTTTTCAAGTATTAGATGATTTAGAAGCGTTACATGGTTGTGAATACTCTGACGTTGAGGCAGGGCAAATTATATTGGCGGCATACGATTTATGTGACAATTAATCAACTATTATCAAGGGCATGAAAAATGCCCTTGATTTTTAT
Organism: Flavobacterium okayamense; assembly: GCF_019702945.1. Classification (NCBI taxonomy): domain Bacteria; kingdom Pseudomonadati; phylum Bacteroidota; class Flavobacteriia; order Flavobacteriales; family Flavobacteriaceae; genus Flavobacterium; species Flavobacterium okayamense. The sequence goes on along the minus strand of NZ_AP024749.1, from coordinate 744,249 downwards.
TTATAAAATTATGAAAAAGACTATACTGTTTTTATTTTTTATTTCCTATTCTATTTACTCACAGAGCTACAAATCTTTAAAAGTAGAATATTCTACTTCGGTAGAACCTATGTTGACTAAAAACTCTGATAATGAAAAAATTAACGCATTAACAGATAAAATAAATTCAAGTTTTAACGACAAGAAATTTATACTTCAAGCAAATAGTAAGGGGTTTGTTTTTAACGAAGAAAAAACCATTCAAAAAGATGAAAAACAAGAAAAAATAGAAAAACTTGCAAATGCTATATATTTAATAAACTCTTATTATTTCTCAAAGGTTAACAATGAGCTTTTTAGGACTATTGATGATGTCAATTTGAAAGTTGATAATGATTTTAATTGGATTTTATTAGATGATTCAAAAACTATAGATAATTATGTTTGTTACAAAGCAATGTGTACTATTAATTTTACGACAAGACATGGTAATGCAGGTTCAAGAGAGATAACGGCATGGTATACACCTCAAATAAATTTTAATTACGGACCAAATGGTTATATGGGATTACCAGGTTTAATATTAGAATTAGAATATAATAAAACAAAGTTAGTTGCAAAAAAAATAGAATTTTTTAAAGAAGAAATTAAAATCTACATTCCAAATAATAAGGTAATTACTCAAGATGAATTTGTTGAAAAAACTAAAATGAATTAATGCGTAATCTCTTATTTACATTTATTTTATTACCATTTTTTACTTTTTCCCAAACCCTAACAGGCGTTGTACAAGATAGCATTGGCAATCCGTTGCAAAATGCTAATGTTATGGCAAAACCGTTAGTAGAAAATGCAGGGCTTAAATTTTCTATTGCGGATCATCTAGGTCGGTACAAGTTAGAGCTTGAAAAAGACACACCTTATGAGGTTAAGGTTTCTTATCTTGGTTTTAAAGAAGAAGTTTTACAGCTTCCCGCTAATTTTACCATACGAGAACACATTTTTAAACTCAAAGAAACAGGGCAAGAACTCAAAGAAATTGTAATCAATTACGATTACCAACCTGTTATTGTAAAAAAAGACACGCTTATTTACGATGTAAAAGCATTTGCAAACGGCAACGAACGTAAAATGAAAGAAGTGCTCGAGAAAATGCCTGGTGTTGAAGTAAGCAAAGACGGTTCGGTTACGGTGCAAGGCAAAAAAGTTACGAAAATGCTGGTCGAAGGCAAATCGTTCTTTGGTGGCGGTACGAAATTAGCTGTCGAAAATATTCCTGCCGATGCTTTAGATAAAGTTGAAGTAATTGATAATTTTAACGAAGTAGGCTTTTTAAAACAAGTTTCCGATAGCGAAGATTTAGCGATGAACGTGAAACTAAAAGAAGACAAAAAGAAATTTATTTTTGGCGATGTAGAAGCAGGTGCTGAAGTGGCAAACGATAACGGGTTTTATCTGGGTCACGCAGGGTTGTTTTATTACGCACCCAAAACCAATGTGAGTTATATAGGCGATATTAATAACATCGGAAAACGAACCTTTTCTTTTGAAGACATGATGCGTTTTCAAGGCGGTGTGAGCAGTTTTATTTCAGGTAGAAAATCGTTAACGAATTTATATAACTTTGCTTCCGATAATACTGATGTGGTAGAAAATAAATCGCAATTTTCTGCCTTAAATTTCCGCCAAGAAATTAATTCAAAGCTCGATATCGAAGGTTTCGGGATTTTTTCAAAACTTTTTACAGCATCATTCAGTGAATCTCAAAATGAATATTTGCAAAATAGTGCCTTTACTTTCGAAGATAAAACCAGCACAACGCAAAATAAAGCGCTTTTAGGAATCGGAAACGTTAAATTAAACTTCTCGCCTACCAATCAATCGAAATGGTTTTATAACGGCCAATTTCAAGCGAGCAGTAATGATATTACCAATCAAATACTTTCGGTGCGTGATGGTAGCCAAAATAACTTCCAAAATATTCAAAATGCCGATAATTCGCAATGGAAACAATTTTTAGAATGGCATAAGCAGTTTAAAAATAAAAACCACACGACAACTTTTGTTGTAAATCATAGTTTTGAAAACAACAAACCACAAAACACTTGGTTAACCGATACCGAATTTTTAGCGGGATTAATTCCATTGCAAAACGATAGTGAATACAACATTCAACAAGTTAAAAAAGTAAAAAACAATAGTGTTGATGCATTGTTTAAACATTATTGGATTCTGAATAACTTCAATCATTTGTACACGAATGTTGGAAATAACTTTGGCACAACGCAGTTAACGATTTCCGAAAAACAATTTTTAACCGATGGTTCAGTTAATGATTTTGCAGCTAACGGATTTGGTAACGATTTAGACTATGTTTTAAATGATTTTTATGTAGGATTGGAATACAAATTTAAAATTGGAAAATGGATTAATAAACCTGCTATTTACACGCACTTTTATCATTTAAAAACCAAACAAATTACTTCTGATTATTCGTTAAACAGAACCTATTTTGAGCCACAATTTAATAGTGAATACGAATTCAATCAATCGGAAAGTTTAAAGTTTAATTACAAGTTAAGTAATGATTTTCCCGATGCTACTCGTTTGTTAGAGCGTTATACTTTGCAAAGTTATAATTCGGTTTACAAAGGAAATGCATTGTTGAAAAATGAGCGTTTTCATTCGGCAAGTTTGCGTTACACAAAATCGAGTATGTATCGCGGTTTAATGTTGTTTGCAAATGCGAGCTTCAATAAAAAAATAAGAACGATTCGTAATGTTATTGAACTCGACGGAATCAATCAATTCTCTACTCCTATTTTAACCGATAATCCTGAAACGAATTGGCGTGTAAATGCTAATATTTCGAAGAAAATATATCGCTTTCGTTTACAGTTTACAACCAATTTAAGTTGGTTTAATTATGTTCAAACCTTAAACGGAACTACAACTTCAAACGATAGAAACAATCAATCTTTCGGATTAAAATTGCGAACAGCTACCAAGAAATGGCCAAGCGCGAGTATTGGTTACAATAAAGATTTTAGTCAGTTTTCGGGTTTAACAAAATCGAATTTTACTAACGATAGAATTTCATTTGATGTAGATATTGACTTCTTGAAGAATTTCAACTTTAAAACCGATTACGAAGTAACGTTTAATAAAAATAGTAATAATCAAAATAACAGGTTTGCTATTGCCAATGCATTTTTAAGCTATCAAAAGAAAAACAATCCATTCCGTTTTGAATTGTCTGCACAAAACTATCTCAACAATGGAACTAAAGTAAACAATAGTTTTTCCGATTTCTTAATCTCAAACAATACAACTTATATTTTACCAAGAATAGTAATGTTGTCGATTAGTTATAAATTATAAAAGCCTCGCATTTGCGAGGCTTTCTATTTAAAAATTGATATTTAACTTAAAAGGAACACCGCAAAAATTGCTGGAACAAAGTAAATAACAATAGTTCGAGCACCATCATAATCTTTCGCAATTCGTTGTCCAAATAATAAGAAAATAAGTGTAATACAAGACAAAACAGCACCATAGTAACCTACCATAGTGTCACTAGTCGTGAATAATTCGATAATACCCGCAACGCAAAAAACACCAGAGAAAATCTCAAGAATTAGGATAATAAAAAGTGCAATAGGCACTTGTTTTCCTAAAATAGTTTCAGCAAAATGACCTTTTAGCCACTCTACATTTCCTTTCCAATCTTTTATTTTATCATAACCAGATTGTAAAAAAGTAACCGCTAATAAAGCTAAAAGTAAAATTGGAGTCGTTTGTGTAATCATAGTAGTTATTTTTTATGAATAAGTCGTGTTAATTTAATAGATAAATCGGTAAGAACTATTTTACTATTTCCGTTTCTTTCGATGTGATAAATAGCATCTTCTAGCTCCTTAAATATAGGTAAAATATTATTTCCATCTACAAATGGCGCAAATTTTTCAAGCTCAAATTTTGAAACATTTGATTCATAATAGACCAATTCTTTTGTTTGATAATTGTGTAATAACGCTTGTCTAAAAAAGAAAATACAATAGTTTAAAAATTGCTTTTGCACTTCTCTACCCAGTCCTGCAATAGTTTCGCTCCATATGATAAGATCTTGAATTGCAGCTGCATTTCCTTTTGCTCTAAATGCACTCCTCACCCATTGAATAAACCATTCTTCAAAAGGATATTCAGTAGCATCATTTCTTAAAATGTGTAATGCTTTATTGTAGTTTCCTTCACTTTGATGCGCTATTTTTTGCGCTATTTTTTCTTCACAATTTTCACGTGAAACTAATCCTTTTACTATTTCACTTTCAGGTAAACCAATAAAATCTAAAACTTGACAACGCGAATAAATAGTTTGTAAAATATCTTCTAAATGTTCCGTAATAAGAATGAAAATTGTCTTTGCAGGTGGTTCTTCAATTAGTTTAAGTAATTTATTGGAAGCTGAAGTATTCATTTTATCAGCCATCCAAATAATCATAACTTTATAACCACCTTCATAAGCTTTTAAGGCAAGTGATTTGTTTATTTCAGAGGCTTCATCAACACCTATTTGGCCTTGCTTCTTCTCTACTCCTATTTTTTTGTACCAATCAAACAATCCCGCATACGGATTTTCCAAAACAAATTCTCGCCACGATGTTAAAAAGTTGGCACTAACTGGTTTGTTCTTAACCTCATCATTAGTAGCAACGGGAAAAGCAAAATGTAAATCAGGGTGCGATAAATGATTGAATTTTAAATTACAAGCTTCGTTACCTGTATTATTTTCTGCTGAATTTTGACACAAAATATATTGTGCATAAGCAATTGCCATAGGTAAAGTTCCGCTTCCTTCAGGACCAACAAATAATTGTGCATGCGGAATTCTTCCAGCATTGGCACTTTTAATTAAATGGTTTTTAATATGTTCTTGTCCTAAAATCTCAGAAAAAAGCATAAGCTAATACATAAAAATGTGTAAAAAGAGCTGTAAATATACGTAAAGAGAACAAATCAGTGCTTAATTTCAATTACGAAAACGTTAACGGTTAATTTTTTAGCAAATATGAGGGATGTTATAATTTTATTAGCATCAATATTTTATATTTGCAATATAACCTAAAATAGAATTCATGAAAACCCTTAATGATTTTAACTTTTCAAACAAAAGAGCTATTATTCGTGTAGATTTTAATGTACCATTAGATGATAATTTTAAAGTAACTGACGCTACAAGAATTGAAGCTGCGAAACCAACAATAGATAAAATTCTTAATGATGGAGGAAGTGTTATTTTAATGAGTCATTTAGGAAGACCAAAAGGTGTTGAAGCAAAATATTCATTAAGTCATATCGTATATAAAATTGAAGAAGTTTTAGGTAAAAAAGTAAAATTTGTGAACGATTGTATTGGATCAGAAGTTGAAAATGCAGCGGCTAGTCTAAATGCAGGTGAAATTTTATTATTAGAAAATCTTCGCTTTCATGCCGAAGAAGAAAAAGGGGATGTTGCATTTGCTGAAAAATTAGCAAAATTGGGTGATATTTATGTTAACGATGCTTTTGGAACGGCACACAGAGCGCATGCTTCAACTGCAATTATTGCTCAATTTTATCCAAAAGATAAGTGTTTTGGTTATTTGTTAGCCAAAGAAATTGAAAGTATTAATAAAGTATTGAGCGATTCTGAAAAACCAGTAACGGCTATTTTAGGCGGAAGTAAAGTGTCTTCAAAAATTACTATTATCGAGAATATCTTAGATAAAGTTAATCATATGATTATTGGTGGTGGAATGACTTTTACTTTTATCAAAGCGCTAGGTGGAAAAATCGGAAATTCGATTTGTGAAGATGATAAATTAGATTTAGCGATTGAAATCTTGAAAAAAGCCAAAGAAAAAGGAGTTCAAATTCACTTACCTGTTGATGTTATCGCAGCAGATGCTTTTACAAACGATGCCAATACACAAGTTATTGATGTGAATCAAATTCCTGATGGATGGCAAGGTTTAGACGCAGGTCCGAAATCATTAGAAATTTTCAGAAGATTAATTTTAGATTCGAAAACGATACTTTGGAACGGACCTTTAGGAGTTTTTGAAATGGAAAGTTTCGCAAACGGAACTATAAAACTAGGTGATTTCATAGCCGAATCAACTGCAAATGGTGCTTTTTCACTTGTAGGTGGTGGCGATAGTGTTGCTGCAGTAAAACAATTCGGATTTGAAGATAAAATGAGTTATGTTTCAACTGGAGGTGGTGCAATGTTAGAAATGTTAGAAGGACGAGTACTTCCTGGAATTGCTGCAATTTTAGATTAATTTAAAAATAAAAAGTTATATTTGCTACTATTAGCACAATAATTTGAAAATAAACAAGTTATAGTATAATTTAATTTCCCCAAATTTAAATTTTATACTAATGAAAAAACATATAATTACTTCCATTTTACTAAGCTATTCTTTTGCAAGCTTTGCTCAAGAAGAAGCACAAGTAGAACCAAATTTAGAACTTCCAAAAGTTTCATATATCGATTCGTTAAAAGCTACATTTGTAAATCACAATACAAGCAATTGTATTGATGAACGATGGATGGCAGAACTTTCTAATGAAGAAATTTTTGAAGAAATGCAAAACGACGTTACCGAAATAGATATCGATTCGTTAGGAAACGTTAATTATGATTTGTCTACTGAAGTTCTAAAGAAACGTTTAGCAAAATTAGACGCACAGTCTCCATTTAATATTGAACATACACCGGCTTTAGAAAATGTGATTAAAGCATTTTTAAAAAACAGAAAAAGTTCAATGGAGCGTTTGATGGCAATTTCTGAATATTATTTTCCAATGTTTGAAGAACATTTAGCAAAATACGATGTTCCGTTAGAGATTAAATATTTGGCAATTGTAGAATCAGCATTAAATCCTAAAGCACGTTCAAGAGTTGGCGCAACAGGTTTATGGCAATTTATGTATCCAACAGGGAAACAATACAATCTTGAAGTAAATTCTTATGTAGACGAACGTTACGATCCGTTAAAAGCAACAGAAGCTGCTTGTCAATATTTATCAAATTTATACGGAATTTTTGGTGATTGGAGTTTGGTTTTAGCTTCTTATAATGCCGGACCAGGAAATGTATCAAAAGCAATCCGTCGTTCGGGTGGAAGTCAAAATTACTGGAATATTCGCAGAAACCTTCCACGTGAAACAGCAAATTACGTTCCAGCATTTTTAGCAACTATGTATATTTTCGAATACAAAAAAGAACATGGTTTACAACCTCAAAAAGCAACTGCTTCTTATTTTGAAACGGATACAATTGCTGTAAAAAGAGAAATCTCGTTCCAACAAGTTTCCGATTTATTAGATATTCCCGTTGAGCAAATCGAATTTTTAAATCCTATTTACAAATTAAATATTATTCCGTTTGTAGAGGGGAAACAACATTATTTACGTTTGCCTAAAAATAAATTAGGCCTGTTTGTGTCAAATGAAGATAAAGTTTATGCTTATGTAGATTATTTGGCAACTAAAAAAGAAGGTATTCAAACAGAAGCTATTGTAAGTAATTCTTCATCATCTTCAAATGTGATTTATCATAAAATTAGAAGAGGAGAAAGTATTGGGTTAATTGCAGATAAGTATAATGTTTCAATAGCAAACTTGAGAAGATGGAATAATCTAAGAGGAAATACAATACACGCAGGTAAATCTTTAAAAATTTATTCAAGTAAACCTGTGGCAGTCTCAAATTCTAAAAATACTAGTAATAATGGAACTTATACTGTTCAATCTGGGGACTCGTTATATTCAATTGCTAGAAAATTTCCAGGAATTTCTGCAGAAGATTTAAAAAAATGGAACGATATTAGTGGTGATAATATTCAACCGGGAATGAAATTAAAAACAAATGGTTAATTTCACACCCAAATTTGAATTTTAAAAACCAATTTACTGATGAAAAAATTTCTTTTAGTTTTTGTTTGTGCCCTAATTTTAATTGCATGCCAAGAAACCGAAGCCGATAAAAAAGCGGTTTTGTCTGACTCGAACGGGAAAATTAATAATGTCTCATTTTTTATAGATGAAAATTTATGGAATGGAGAAATTGGCGATTCAATACGTAAGAAATTTGCTGCTCCAGTTGATGGATTACCTCAAGAAGAGCCATTGTTCAACCTAAATCAGTATCCAACTAAAATTTTTGAAGGTTTTGCACGTAAAAGTCGAAACATTGTTTACATCTCAAAAGGTGGACAAAATTCGTATGTTGCAAAAGACAATCAGTACGCAAAACCTCAAAAAGTTTTTTTTATTTCGGGTAAAAACAATGAAGAAATCTTAAAACTTCTTGAAGAAAAAACACCTGAAATTATTCAATCTCTAAAAGCTTCTGAAATTACAGAAAACCAAAAAAGAATTAGAAAATCACTAATAAGCGACAAAAACATAAAGGATCGTTTTGGTGTTAGTTTAGAAATTGGATATGGATATAAATACGACATGTTAAAGGATGATTTTCTATGGATAAGAAAAGAATTTTCATCTGGTTATAACAGTATTTTAGTTTATCAGGTTCCCATTAACAAAATTGAAAATGATAGTGCAGTAATTGGAAACATCATTAAAATGCGTGATTCAATTGGTAAACAAAATATTCATGGAGTTTTACCAAATACTTGGATGATTACTGAGGAAGCTTATGCGCCGTATTTGTTTGATACTAAAATTCAAGGTAGAAAAACTTTCTTAACAAAAGGAACCTGGGAATTGAAGAACGATTTCATGGCTGGACCTTTTGTAAATTACGCTATAAAAGATACTAGAAATAATCGCTACTTAATTCTTGAAGGATTTACTTACAATCCGTCGAAAGCAAAACGCGATTTAGTTTTCGAACTCGAAGCGATTATACAGTCGGTTAAGTTTTTGAAGTAATATTAACTTCATATTTTTTGTTATCAGCTTCGCTCTGTTCGGCAACGCCTCGAGTCTGAACAAAGCGAAAAATCTATGTATTATGAGTTTCCTCCTAACATCGGAATGACAATTTTATTACAATGGAAATTAAATTCAAAATAAAGCGATTTAACGAGCTTTCTATAAGCGAACTATATAATTTACTCCAATTGCGTTCAGAAGTGTTTGTGGTGGAGCAAAATTGCGTTTATCAAGATGTAGATGGCAAAGACGCAAAGGCAATTCACGTTTTAGGATATTATAACGAAGAATTGGTGGCTTATTCGCGTTTATTTGATAAAGGATATTATTTTGAGGAAACCTCAATAGGAAGAGTGGTAGTAAAACAGAAATGTCGCGATAAAAAATTCGGACACGATTTAATGCGAGTTTCTATTGAAGCGATAAAAGAAAATTTCAACGAAACAACTATTGAAATTTCAGCTCAAGAATATTTGCAAAAATTTTATGAGTCTCACGGATTTGTAAAAATCAGCGAAATGTACTTAGAAGACGATATTCCGCATATAAGAATGAAAAAAGGCTGATTATATTTTCAGCCTTTTTTTATATTAAATCTTCGTAATAACTAATTCCACTCTTCTATCAAATTGTGAACCTTTGCCTAGAGGTTGACTGTTCCCCAATCCAATAGTTTTCATTCTTGATTTAGCAATTTTTTTTGAAGAAAAGTATTTAAAAACACGTTCTGCTCTGTTAATAGATAACTCACGCTTTTTTGTAGCACGATCAATGGCTTCTGTATGATAAGGTGTACAACAAACATGGCCTTGAATTTCAAATTCAAGTTTAGGAAATCGATATAATTGTCTTGCAATAAAATCTAATTGTTTTTTTGCTTTAAACGTTAGATTACTACTACCTCGTTCAAATAACACATCGTCTAAATAAATTCGATCACCAACAACAGGATTTTTAGGGAGTTGTTCATACAAATGTGGTATGCCTAAATGCGACACAACTACAGGCTTGTAATTAACAACAACATCTACACGACGGTTTTTTGAACGGACTTCAGGAACATTATCTAATACATCTTCGTCAATTAAAATACGCCCTTTTCCCTCTATTGTAATTATAATTTTATTTTTTATGCCTTTTTCAACAAGTTTGTTTTTTACTGTAGTAGCTCTATTTGTCGATAATTTATAATTATAAGCATCTTTACCTCTATCGTCACAATATCCAAATATTTCAATAGATTCAACTTTGGTTGTATCTAATTTTTTTACGAAATTGACAACTCCATCAGCTTGTTCAGGCTTTAAATTGTATTTATCAAATTCAAAATATATAGAGTGTACTTCTTCATCTTGTTGTGAAAACCCTAAAAAAGGAATTATTACAATAAAGAATAGTAGAATTTTACGCATGATTATTGTTTTAAAATAGATTTATATTGCGCTAAATTATTTAGTACTTCTTTAGCTTTTTTAATTTCAGTATTTTTATCAGTATAAGAAGAATAAAGCCCTTCTCTATAATGATTTCTAATAATCAATTCTTCTTCAATTTGTTTAAGAATCTCAGCTTTATACTTTACAATTTCTGCTTCTTCGCTTTGTTTAATCTTTTGTTCTAGTTGTTCATACTGAGTAGCGATTACCACATCAATTTTTTCTTTTTTAGCTTTTTCTAAAAGGACTTCTAAAGCACGTTCTGTTTCCGTGTCTAATTTATACTTGTCATTTTTTACAAAATTTTTAAAAGCGTTAAAATCTGTTTCTGAAACTGAAGTGTTATTTGGCTTTTGATAGTACATTTGCGTAGCAAAATCAAAAATTGCGTTGTTTTTTAGTAACGCATCAGTTATCGAACTTGTTTTAGTTTCTGCAATAACAATATCAGGTTGAATTCCTCCGCCATCATAAACAGTTCTTCCTTTTTTGGTAGTAAAAGCATTAAATTCTTCTTGCGTTTTCTTTATAGCTTTTCCGTTTTCATCTTTTCTAGAATAATCTAATGCTTGAATACAGCGTCCTGAAGGCGTATAGTAACGTGAAATAGTAACTTTAACTTGAGTGCCGTAAGATAAGTTTAAAGGACGTTGAACTAATCCTTTTCCGAAACTACGACTACCTAAAACAACAGCTCTGTCTAAATCTTGTAAAGCACCTGAAACAATCTCAGAAGCCGAAGCACTTTTACCATCTACAATTACGGCCAAAGGAATATCTAAATCTAAAGGCTGATTTTGTGTACGATAGGTATTGTTATGTTTTTCATTTTTTGATTTTGTAGTTACAATTATTTCCCCTTTAGGAACAAATAAATTGCAAATATTTACTGCTTCATGAAGTAAACCACCTGGATTTCCTCTTAAATCAAGAATGATTTTTGTTGCTCCTTTACCTTTTAAATCTATCAGTGCAGAACGCACTTCTTTGCTAGCTGTTTCTGTAAATTTAGTTAAAACAATATACCCAACATTATCATCTAGTAATTTGAAGAAGGGAACTGCTTTTATTTCTACTTCGTTTAAGATAATTTCAGTTGTTTGTTTTTTTCCTAGACGTAAATATTGAATGTTTACTTTACTACTTTTAGAGCCTCTTAATAGTTGAGAAGCGTCTTCTTTGTATTCTTTAAGATTGATGTCATCAATTTGGACAATTTCGTCACCAGCTTTAAGTCCAGCTTTATCAGCAGAGAATCCTTTATAGACTTCTTTTAAAATTACATGTCCATCAATACGTTGAACTAAAGCGCCAATTCCTGTATATTCTCCAGTATTATTAATCTTAAAACGCAAAACATCTTGTTCGTTAAAAAAAACAGTATACGGATCTAATTCTGAAAGCATACTTTTCAATGCCACATCCATTAACTCGCCAGGATTTGTTTCATCTACATAGTTTTGGTTTACCGTTTTAAAGGTTTCTGTAAAAATTTCTATTTGCTTAGCGATTTCGAAAAAGTCATTTCGAAAGCTGGCTCCAATAAATAGAAATACAACTGAAAAAATTGTAATGATATAATGTTTTTTAAGTAGTCTCATTTTGATCCAAAATTTTCTTAATTCTTTAAGAATTAAATATATTAACTGCTAATTTAAGTATTATTGATTTAAAACCTAAAATTGTTTTGTGAAAACTATACGTTTACAAAAATTTAGCCAAACTTTACTTTTCAGTTTCTTTTTGAAATTTTTCGAATAGAAGAATCATCTTTTCTTGAATTTCTTCAAATGATAAGCGGTCTTTTGTTTGGTACAAAAGCATCATGCTGTACTTTTTTTCTGAATCAATTTTTAATAAATTTTTATTTAAACGATACGATTCTCTGAGTAAGCGTTTAAAAAGATTTCTATCTACAGCTTTTTTAAAATATTTTTTTGAAACTGAAACTCCAATTTGTAGTTTCTCTTCTGCATTTGGATTTTCAACATAAACCAAACGTAAGGGATATTTTGCAACCGATTTACCTTCAGAAAAAAGTAAATTTATTGCCGTTTGACTTTTTAATTTTTCGTGTTTGGGATACGTAAATTTCATTGAGGCAAAGGTATAAAAAAAGCCATCTAAACGATGGCTTTTGTTTTTATGAGGAAATTAAATTATTTTTTCTCCCAAGTATTGTTGTTTAAATCAACGTCAGCCATTAAGCCGCTAGGGTCGATAACAATTGCTTTTATACCTTTTTTAGTTGTAAAACTAAATGTAGGGTATGCCCAATCCCAACCTTCTAAAACAGTTCTTTCTATTGGAAAAGGATTTGGTTTTTCCCAACGCATTAAAGTATTTGGAATGTAAAAAGTATCTTGAGTTCCATCTTCATAAACAACCAATAAATCTATTGGCATAGGCATTCTTCCAATTCTTTCAAGAGTTACTTTACTCATATTATTTTCTTCGGAAACATTTTTTATTCCATAATCAATTGTATTGGTAGTTTGTGTCCAATCTACTAAATACCAATCTAAATTAGCTCCAGAAACTTTTTCGGCAGTTCTTTTAATATCATTTGGAGTTGGATGTGTAAACTTATAATCGTTGTAATAACGTTTTAAAGTTTTCATTAAGTTTTCTACCCCAATAACATATCCTAATTGCGATAAAAAGATTTCACCTTTACTATAAGCTCCAATTCCATATGTCATATTAAAATCATAACGATCTGCATGGGTAGAAAGCGGTTGTTCTTTACCACTTTTAGCTAAATAACGATAACCTTGGTAGGCTCCTTCGAAAGGGTTAACTTCTTCGCCGTCTTTAGTTTTAGATGGTAAAACTTGTTCCATAGCTAAATCTGAAATAAATGAAGTAAAACCTTCATCCATCCATTCATGTTTACTCTCGTTTGATGCTAAAATATGTTGGAACCAAGAATGCGCAAATTCGTGTGCCGTTACACCGACTAAGCTTCCATAACTTCTGTTTCCAGTTATTAATGTACACATCGCATATTCCATTCCACCATCGCCACCTTGTACAATAGAATATTGTTTGTAAGGATATTCACCAACAGCTTTATTGAAAAACGCCAATAATTCAACAGTTTTGGGTTGAAGTTTTTTCCAGTTTTCTATATTTTCTTTCTTGTTTTTATAGAAGAAATGTAATTCTACATTATTTGGTCCTAAAACCATATCGTGAAGGTATTCATTATCAGCACCCCAAGCAAAATCGTGAACATTTGGCGCAACAAAATGCCAAGTTAATGTTTTTGCTTTCTTAGGAAGCTTTACTTCTACACTCTTATCTTGATAGCCGTGACCTATTTCATTTTTGTTTTGTAAATATCCTGTACCGCCAATAGTATATTCTTTATCAAGTGTAATTTTTACATCGAAATTTCCCCAAACACCATGAAATTCTCTTCCAATGTATGGATCGGCATGCCAACCTTCAAAATCATATTCAGCCATTTTAGGATACCATTGTGTCATTGAAAGCGCTACACCTTCTTCTGAATTTCTACCTGAACGACGAACCTGTAAAGGAACTTGTCCATCAAAATCTAAAACAAAAGTTGTTTTTTGATGAGGTAAAATAGGTTCGTTTAACTCAACTTCCATAACAGTTCCAACAACTTTAGTAGAAGCAGGTTTACCATTTTGAGTAAAGTTTGAAATTTTCAAATAGCCAATTTCATTTGGTTGTAATGTGCTAATTCTACTTTCAGTAACATCTTCATTTCCTTTTTTAAAAGATCGTACCATTCTTTTATCAGGATCGGCAATAGTTTGTAAACGAACATCCATAGCACTTCCAGGTTGAAAGGCATTAGGGTACAAATGATAATAAACTTTTTTTAGTGTATCTGGAGAATGGTTAGTATAAACTAATTCTTGATGTCCTTTATATTGGTAATTTTTAACATTCATATCAACATCCATTTTGTAGTCGACATGTTGTTGCCAATAACCAGAATTTGGATTGTTTTGACTAAATCCTATAGTCGAAAACAAAGTAATAATTAATAATTTCTTCATTGCTATAAATTAAAAACCACAAAACCGTTTTTTTTATATAAATCGATTTTGTGGTTAGTTTATTGTAAAAAATTGAATTATTTAGACATTTTCTCTGCCATTATAATAGCATTGTAAGCATTAACAATTTTACCTGTTTTTGATACTTCTGAGAAATTAGCTTTATGTTGATCTTCACCAACTTTTACGTCATTTTTAAGTGGTAAACCACTATCCATAATGATTTGCTTCACTTGAGCAGCAGTTAAATTAGGATAATATGAACGAATTAAAGCTGCAACACCAGCAACATTAGGAGAAGCCATAGAAGTTCCTTGTAGATACTCATAAGATTGATTAGGTGTTGTAGCATAAATTTTCATACCAGGAGCAAAAACATCAACGTTTTTCTTTCCGTAGTTTGAAAAAGGAGCTACCATTTTAGAACCGTATTCAACATTTAATGCACCTACAATTAACACATTGTTAGAAATTTCAGGAGCACCATCGTAAGAATCACTTGGGTATTTGTTTACTACATCTAAATCTTTAGAATCGTTACCAGCTGCAAAAATTACTAATACATCTTTTTCAGCAGCATATTTTAAAGCGTCTTGAACCCATTCTTTATTTGGAGAGAAGTATTTACCAAATGAACCATTAATTACTTTTGCTCCATTATCTACAGCATAACGAATTCCTAATGCAATATCTTTATCATACTCATCGCCATTTGGAACCGCTCTAATTGCCATAATTTTAACATTTTTAGCAACACCATCTCCACCTTTTCCGTTTCCTCTTACTTGAGCAACAATTCCAGCAACGTGAGTTCCGTGTTTTGCATCTTCAGCATCTGGACCAATTACGTTGTTGTTACCATATTTAGTATCGTTAATATCGTTAGGGTTATCACCTACAATTTTACGTCCATTAAAATTAACATTTAAGTTGTAGTTTAATTGATCGTAAACATAATCTACGCCACTTTGAATTCTTTTATCGAAAGCTTCTTTTGTAGTACTACTTAAAATTTGAGTAAACATAGCTTTGTATTGAGACAAAGTAGGATCTTCAGTTTGAATTCCCTTAACATCTTCTAAAGTAAAGTTGTCTTTCTTTAAATGTTCTTTGATTGCTTTGTCAGCGGCAACAATCATATCGATTTGTTGTTTTGTTTGCATTACCCCAGCAATATCTTCATCAAGTTCTGCTTTTGCTTTATCATAATCTGGAGTTCCAGGTCCTTTAGCAACAATACGAGTTTTTTCTAATTGTTCATCATTACTATCTCCAAGGAAATTCCAACCATGAATGTCATCGATGTAACCATTGTTATCATCATCTTTTCCGTTGTTCGCAATTTCTTTAGAGTTTGTCCAAATCTGGCCTTGTAAATCTTCATGACGAATATCTACTCCAGAATCTACAATACCAACAATAACCGTTGTTGATTTTTTTCCTTTCAATAATTCTGCATAAGCTTTATCAACGCTCATTCCAGGAACAGTATCTTTAACAAGATCTAAATGACTCCATCTTTTTAAATCATTTTCAGCTAAAGGAGTAATTTTTAACGGTTGATTATCAACATTTTCAATTGGTGTTGAAATCATTTTTGAAGATCCACAGCTAGATAAGACTAAAGCAGCAACTGCAGAAATGTAAATAGGTTTTAAAGTTCTCATTTATAAAGTTTTATGTTTATAACTAATTTAATTTGACAAATATGCTTTTATTTTGTTACACTATATTTACTATTTAACACTAATTTAGGATTTCATCGCAAGTAAATACTTCGTTTAAACGAACTCCTTTTTCTCTGTTTTGAACGGTTATAATTTGATTGTGAGCATCGTGCTCTAACCATAAATAGTAATTATTATCTGCTGCGATTTTTAAAAAAATTTCTTTCTCTGACATAGACAATAAAGGTCTTGTATCATAACCAGTTACATATGGAATAGGAATATGCCCTGCTGTTGGCAACATATCAGCACAAAAAACTATCGTTTTACCTTTGTAGTTTACATGTGGCAACATTTGCTTTTCAGTATGTCCATCTGCAAAGAAAATGCCAAGATCAAGTTCAGAAGTTTCAGAAAAACCACTTTCGGGTCTTGAAATAAAATGCAAATGACCACTTTCTTGCATAGGAATTATGTTCTCATGTAAAAAAGAAGCTTTTTCACGAGCATTAGGAATAGTTGCCCATTCCCAATGATTTTCATTTGTCCAATAACGTGCATTTTTAAACGCAACTTCATAACCCGTTCTGTCTTTATTCCAATTCACACTACCGCCACAATGGTCGAAGTGCAAGTGCGTCATAAAAACATCGGTTATATCATCTGGATGAAATCCTTTTTCTTTAAGTGATTTTTCTAAAGAGAAATCTCCCCAAAGTGAATAATAACCAAAAAATTTATCTGATTGTTTATTACCCATTCCAGTATCAATCAAAATTAATCGGTTACCATCTTCAATTAACATGCAACGAGCCGCAATATCAATTAAATTATTGCTGTCGGCGGGATTAGTTCTATTCCAAATAGATTTAGGTACAACACCAAACATCGCGCCTCCATCTAACTTAAAATTTCCAGCTTCAATAGGGTAAATTTTCATTTGAATTAAATTTTCTGCAAGTTACAAATTTTGTATAGCATTTACTATAAGTTCTTTTTATGCTACAATAAGTTATAAAAATGTTACGATTCATTGCATTTCGTATTTTATAAACTATCTTTGCGGTTAATTTAGACAAAATCAAAATTAGCTATGAAATTAGCAATAAGAAGAATTAATTTTTTTATTGCGAATTACATAACACCGATTAAAAATAAATAACAAAGAGGTTATGATTAAAGTGTCAGATTCGGCAAAAAAGAAAGCCATTGAGTTAATGACGGATGATGGATTTGATGCAACTATCGATTTTATTCGCGTAGGGGTTAAAAGTGGTGGTTGTAGTGGCTTGTCTTATGAACTAAAGTTTGATAACCAGCAAAAAGATGAAGATAAACTTTTTGAAGATAATGGTGTAAAAATTTTAGTCGACAAAAAAAGCTTTTTATACTTGATTGGAACCACACTTGAGTATTCAGGTGGTTTAAATGGAAAAGGATTTGTTTTTAACAACCCAAATGCGAACAGAACTTGTGGTTGCGGTGAATCGTTTTCACTATAAATATTAGATTATAATGTCAAAATATACAGAAGAACATTTAAAAGAAGAATTAGCTTCAAAAGAATACGAATACGGATTTTATACTGATATAGAATCGGAGACGTTTCCTGCGGGTCTAAATGAAGAAATTGTTCGTGCTATTTCAAAAAAGAAAAACGAACCCGAATGGATGACCGAGTGGCGTTTAGAAGCATTCCGTATTTGGAACGAAATGACAGAACCAGAATGGGCAAATGTTCATTATGAAAAACCAGATTTTCAAGCGGTTTCTTATTATTCTGCACCCAAGAAAAAAGATAAGTACGAAAGTTTAGATGAGGTAGATCCAGAATTGTTAGAAACATTCAAAAAATTGGGTATTTCTATTGATGAACAAAAGAAATTAGCAGGTGTTGCTGTGGATATTGTAATGGATTCAGTTTCTGTAGCAACTACTTTTAAGAAAACCTTAGCCGAAAAAGGGATTATTTTCTGTTCGATTTCTGAAGCGATTCAAAATCATCCCGAATTAGTTCGTAAACATTTAGGGACTGTTGTGCCACAACAAGATAATTTTTACGCTGCTTTAAATTCAGCAGTATTTTCAGATGGAAGTTTTTGTTATATTCCAAAAGGCGTTCGTTGTCCAATGGAATTATCAACGTATTTCCGAATCAATCAAGGTGGAACAGGTCAGTTTGAAAGAACCTTAGTAATTGCAGATGAAGGAAGTTACGTTTCGTATTTAGAAGGTTGTACAGCTCCAAGTCGCGATGAAAACCAATTACACGCAGCTGTTGTAGAGTTAATTGCTTTAGATAATGCTGAAATAAAATATTCAACAGTACAAAACTGGTATCCAGGAAATAAAGAAGGTAAAGGAGGCGTTTACAATTTTGTAACCAAAAGAGGTTTGTGTGAGAAAAATGCAAAAATTTCTTGGACACAAGTAGAAACAGGTTCGGCAGTAACATGGAAATATCCTTCATGTGTTTTGAAAGGTGATAATTCAATTGGTGAATTCTATTCGATTGCCGTTACCAATAATTTCCAACAAGCCGATACAGGAACGAAAATGATTCATTTGGGTAAAAACACCAAATCGACAATCATTTCTAAAGGTATTTCTGCTGGAAAATCACAAAACAGTTATAGAGGATTGGTTCAAATTTCATCAAGAGCTGAAAATGCACGTAACTTTTCACAATGTGATTCTTTGTTAATGGGTAACGAGTGTGGTGCACATACTTTTCCTTACATAGAAAGTAAAAATGCATCTGCAAAAATTGAACACGAAGCAACCACTTCAAAAATTGGAGAAGATCAAGTGTTTTACTGTAACCAAAGAGGAATTCCAACGGAAAAAGCAATTGCATTAATCGTAAACGGGTTCAGCAAAGAAGTATTGAATAAATTACCAATGGAATTTGCAGTGGAAGCTCAAAAATTATTAGAGATTTCATTAGAAGGTTCTGTAGGATAATCATAAAGAAGAATAAAAACACATTTAAACAATGTTAACAATAAAAAATTTACACGCTTCTGTAGAAGATAAAGAAATTTTAAAAGGATTAAGTTTAGAAATTAAAGCGGGTGAAGTACATGCTATCATGGGGCCAAATGGTGCTGGAAAAAGCACATTAGCTTCAATTATCGCTGGAAATGAAAATTACGAAGTAACTGAAGGAGAAATCATCCTTGACGGTGAAGATATTGCTGAATTAGCTCCTGAAGAAAGAGCTCACGCTGGTGTTTTTCTTTCATTTCAATATCCTGTTGAAATCCCAGGAGTTTCGGTTACTAATTTCATTAAAACGGCTATCAACGAAAGTCGTAAAGCAAAAGGACAAGAAGAAATGCCTGCTAACGAGATGTTGAAGAAAATTCGTGAAAAGTCTGAATTATTAGAAATGGATAAGAAGTTCTTATCTCGTTCTTTAAACGAAGGATTTTCTGGTGGCGAAAAGAAACGTAACGAGATTTTCCAAATGGCAATGTTAGAACCAAAAGTTGCTATTCTTGACGAAACTGATTCTGGTTTAGATATTGATGCTTTACGTATTGTTGCAAACGGAGTTAACAAATTAAAATCCGCTGATAACGCTGTAGTTGTAATTACGCACTACCAACGTTTATTAGATTATATTGTGCCTGATTTCGTTCACGTTTTAATGGATGGAAAAATTGTTAAATCGGGAGGAAAAGAACTTGCTCTTGAATTAGAAGAAAAAGGATACGATTGGATAAAAAACGAGTTAGTCTAAAGTCAAATGTCTAAAGTTTGAAAGTAGAAGAATGAGTAGTTTTAAATCTTTCGAAGAAATTTTATCTTGGCAAAAAGCAAGAGAATTCAATAAAAGCATTTATTTAATTACCAACAAAGAAACTTTTAAAAAAGATATTGATTTAACAAGACAAATAAGAAGAGCTTCAATTTCAATTTCTTCAAATATAGCTGAAGGATTTGAAAGAAACACAGATAAAGAGTTTATTCATTTTTTGCACATTGCAAAAGCATCAGCTGGAGAAGTTCGTTCACAATTATATATTGCATTTGATTTAGAATATTTATCTCAAAAAGAATTTGAAAATTTACTTTCATCAATTACAGAGATTTCTAAATTAATTAGTGGATTTATAAAATATTTACAAAAATAAACGTCGAAACATGATTGTCTTTTTGACTTTCGACTTTCGACTTTCGACTGAAATATGGATTTAAAAGATAAATTACTTTCGTCTTACATGGCATTTGAGGAAAAGATTGATGAAAACTCAAACTTGCATGAATTACGAAATCAAGCTATAAAAAACTTTGAAAGTAAAGGTTTCCCTTCAAAAAAAGAGGAAGCTTGGAAATATACTTCCTTAAATGCGGTTTTAAAGAATGATTTTTCGGTTTTTCCTAAGACTGAAAATGCAATTGAATTTAAAGATGTAAAAAAATACTTTTTACATGATGTCGATACTTATAAATTAGTGTTTATCGATGGAAAATTCAGTTCGTTTTTATCGCAAACTACACATGATGGTATTGACGTTTGTTTAATGTCTTCGGTTTTAAATAAGCCAAAATACAAATTGGTATTAGACACTTATTTTAACCAAGTAGCAAGTAAAGAAGAATCATTAACTACGTTAAATACAGCTTTTGCAAAAGAAGGAGCATTTGTAAATATTCCTAAAGGTAAAGTTGCAGACAAACCGATTGAAATTATTCACTTTTCTACTGGAAATGAATCGGCTATTATGCTGCAGCCAAGAAGTTTGATTGTTGTGGGTGAAAATGCACACGTACAAATTATTGAGCGTCATCAAAGTTTGAATGAAAATCCAGTTTTAACAAATAGTGTTACCGAAATTTTTGCTCAAAAAAGAGCAATTTGCGATTATTATAAAATTCAAAACGATGTGCAATCGGCAAACTTAATCGACAATACATATATTGCTCAAAAGCAAGAAAGTAGAGTAGCGGTACACACGTTTTCATTTGGAGGAAATATTACACGTAATAATTTGAATTTTTATCATCAAGGTGAACGTATCGATTCTACTTTGAAAGGAATTACAATCATTGGCGATAAACAACACGTAGATCATTATACATTAGTGCATCACGCGCAGCCAAATTGTGAAAGCCACCAAAATTACAAAGGAATTTATGGCGATAGTGCAACTGGAGTTTTCAATGGGAAAATATTTGTAGAAAAAGAAGCACAAAAAACAGATGCATTCCAACAAAACAATAACATTTTAGTAAGCGAAAAAGCGACCATTAATGCAAAACCACAATTAGAAATCTTTGCAGATGATGTAAAATGTTCGCATGGTTGTACGATTGGTCAGTTAGATGAAAGTGCTATGTTTTATATGCAACAACGTGGAATTCCGAAAAAAGAAGCACGAGCATTGTTAATGTATGCCTTTACAGATGAGGTTATGGAAAGCGTTAAAATTCCTGAATTAAAACAACGAATTACAAAGATAATCGCCAACAAACTTGGTGTTAATTTAGGATTTGATTTATAATAAAAAAACCGCTATTTAAGCGGTTTTTTTATGTTGATAAATTATAATTTACTTACCTTTAGTTAAACTTTAATTCATGGGGAAATCGAATTTTTCAGAGATTTTGCTTCAAAAATTATATCAAAAAGAATTTTTGAATTACAATAACCTAGAAGAAATTGCTGAATATCAAAAGAAAGGCATTTTTTCGTTACGTAGTGAATTACTTCTAGTAATTTATTTTTCAGTAATTGTATTTACTTCTGGAATAGGCATTATCATTTATAATAATATCGATTCAATTGGGCATTTAGCTATAATTTCAGCGAATTTTCTATTAATGATTGCTTGTTTTTATTTTAGTTTTAAAAAGGCGAAAGGTTATTCTAATGAAGAAGTTTTATTCGATAATCCATTGTATGATTATTTAGTCTTAACAGGTAGTTTACTGGCTTGTATCTTTTTAGGATATATTAATTTTCAATACCACATTTTTGATGAATCGTATGCTTATGTTTCGTTGATATCGGCATTGTTTTGTTTTTTTGTAGCCTATTATTTCGACAATAGAATTGTACTTTCTATAGCAATTACCAGTTTAGCAACTTTTATTGGAATAACAATAACTCCAAAAACAGTATTTGAAAATGAGGTTTATTCTAATATGCAATTGACTTATTCAGGATTGGTTTTAGGAATTGGTTTGCTGGTATGGATGGAATATACTTTTAAAAATAAAATAAAAGCTCACTTCCATTTTGTGTTTGCCACATTCGCTTTGCATTTATTGGGCGTTTGTGTTTTATCGGGATTACTTTCACAGCATTGGTTCTTTTTTATTCCCATTTTAATAGGTTTTGCTTATTATTTCTATAGGTTTAGTTATAAAGCTATGGCAACTTCAATTTTTGCTTTTATGCTGTTGTATAGTTATTTTGGGTTTAATGTTTTAATGGGAAAAGTAATAGAATTATTAAGAATAATAGATACTTTTCTACAACTCTTAATTGTGTTATCTCCCTTTTATGTAATAGCAAGTATCTATTTATTCATTCGTTTAGTTAAACAATTTAATTCTGAAAAAAATGCAAGCACACGATAAAATAGATATTGAGAATTATTTCTTGGCTGAAGAAGCTAAAAATCTCTACAAAAAGAAGTTTTTGAGCAAAGAACAATTAAGTGCTATAAGTTCTCAATTGGTGCAATTGAAATGTAACGCTAATATTTTTTTCCGAATTGGATTTTTCCTTTTAGGAAATTTTTTATTCTCTACTGTAGTAAGTGCTATAGCTGTTATTTTAATGCAAATTATTACGCACGATTATCAAATCATTTTCTTTTTGTACGCAATTGTCGCATATATCGGAACAGAGGTTTTGGTTAAAATGAAATTTTTCCGACACGGATTAGATGATGCTTTTATCCTTACTTCTCAAGTTTCTTTTTTTATAGGAATAGGAATCCTCACAGAATCAGTTTTTCCCGTTTTCCTTGCTATGTTTGTTTTAGGAATTTATTTCGCAGTTCGATTTATACATACAATATCGGCTTTAATCGCATATTCAGGCTTAGTTGCTTTTTTATTTAATAGTATTGTTGAACACAATTTTTTATCTAAAGTATATTTACCGTTTATTGGATTACTCTTGGCAATTTTAGTTTATTTTTTAGTCGTTAACATGGCTAAAAATCAAAACTTATATCCTTATTTTAAAACTTTTGAAACGCTTAAAATTGTAAGTTTACTTTTAGGCTATCTATCAATGAACTATTATGTGGTTAGAGAGTTGTCAGAATCTTTAATGGAAATAACAGTTACCAAAGATTCAGATATTCCGTTTGCTGTAGTTTTTTATGTTTTCACCTTCTTGATTCCTTTGTTTTATTTGTTCTTAGGAATAAAATGGAAAGATAAATTGGTTTTGTATACAGGGGTTTTGACGTTAATTATTGGATTTTCATCCATTCGATATTATTATCATTTTTTCCCTATTGAATTTGTAATGGTTGTGAGTGGTATTTTACTTTTTGGAATGGCATATTTAATAATTCAGAAATTAAAATGCAGAGCAGAAGGGGTTACTTTTCAACCTGATAGAGATGCTGATAATTCCATATTTTTCAATGCACAAGCAGTGATGGCCTTAGCAAATGCAACAACACCAGCCCCTACTCAAAGTAGTGCAATGGAATTTGGAGGAGGAGGCTTTAGTGGCGGTGGAGCAGGAGAAAAGTTTTAAATTCCAACCTTTTTACAAAAAATGTACTCTATATATAGAAACACGCATATATGAAATTTTATGTAAAACTTATTTTTTGTCTTTTCTTAATTTCAGCTTATGGTCAAGAAAAAATCTGTCAAACCAAAAAGGAAAATCTTGAATGGATAAATCATTTGAAAAGTAAGAAAGTTCTTCAAGATCAATTATATTTAATTAAAAGAAAAATTTATTCAGACACTCTTTTTTGTAGAGACCCAAAAAGGATTTTTTTACATAATAAACGTGGCGACAGTATGATATGTAAGTCAATTATTGTTATTGAAAGCAAGGAAAAGCATTATAACTTAGACTTACAAGAAAGACCTTATCTTTTATCCTATATCAATAAATTGAATAATAAAAACATATATAAAGTTGTAATTTTAAATGATTTTGATAGTGCAGTATATTATGGTAATAAAGGATTATGCGGGGTTGTAATATTAAAAGCGACTGAAAAATTTGGACGAAAAATAGAAAAGGAATATAAGTGATTTTAACCTTTATTTATTCTTATTATAAACAATCAAGTTGTAAATTTGCAACATGATTGATATTCAAAAAATAAGAGCTGATTTCCCAATTCTTAACCAAAAAGTAAATGGAAAGCAGCTTGTATATTTCGATAACGGAGCTACAGCACAAAAGCCTCAAGTGGTTATTGATGCTATTTCAAGATATTACAGTGAGATAAACTCAAATATTCACCGTGGCGTTCACACGTTGAGTCAATTAGCAACAGATGCATATGAAGCATCTCGTAATACCATTCAAAAACATATTAACGCCAAACACAATCACGAAGTTATTTTTACTTCAGGTACAACTTTTGGGATTAATTTAGTAGCTAATGGATTCACTGCTTTATTAAACGAAGGTGATGAGGTTATGGTTTCAAATTTAGAACATCATAGCAATATTGTGCCTTGGCAGTTTTTATGCGAAAAGACTGGAGCAAAATTGGTTGTGATTCCAATGAATGAAAAAGGGGAGTTGGTGATGGCTGAATTTGACCGATTACTTTCTAGCAAAACGAAAATAGTTGCGGTCAATCATATTTCGAATGCATTAGGAACTATTAATCCAATTAAAGAGATTATTGAAAAAGCACATGGAGTAGGAGCAGCAGTTTTAATAGATGGAGCACAAGCAACGCCGCATTTAAAGCCAGATGTTCAAGTACTAGATTGCGATTTTTATGTGTTTTCTGGACATAAAGTTTGCGGACCAACAGGTGTTGGAATTTTATATGGTAAAGAAGAATGGTTACATAAATTACCTCCTTATCAAGGTGGAGGCGAAATGATTGCTGAGGTTACTTTTGAAAAAACAACCTATGCCGATTTACCACATAAATTTGAAGCCGGAACACCAAATATTGTTGGAGGAATTGTATTAGGAACTGCAATTGATTATTTGAATGAAATCGGCTTCGATAATATAGCCGCTTATGAGCAAGAATTACTTGATTATGCTACCGAAAAATTGTTACAAATTGAAGGATTACGCATTTATGGGACAAGTGAAAACAAAGCTTCTGTAATTTCTTTTAATATAGAAGGAATTCATCCGTACGACATTGGCACGATTATAGATAAATTAGGTATAGCAGTGCGAACAGGTCACCACTGCGCACAACCTATTATGCAATATTTCAATATTCCAGGAACTATAAGAGCAAGCTTTGCTTTTTACAATACCAAAGAAGAAATTGATATATTTGTAGAAGCGGTTAAAAAAGCTCAAATGATGTTAACCTAAAATCGGAAGATTATGAAAACTTTATTTTATACATTTATAGGAATAGTTGCTTTAGTAAGTTGTAATTGTCAAAAAGTTACAACAGAAAAGTCAAATTTAGTTACAACGGAAACAATGAAACAAAGTCAAGAAGCGCCCGTTTTAGAGTACGAAGAGATGTCGCGTGGTATATATAGAAAAATTGTAATTGAAAAAAACAGAGCTGTTTTAACAGCTGGTAGAGATTCTAAACCTATAGCCTTTGATATTTCTGAAGAAGATTTTGAAATTTTAGCTAAATTATATGCTGCAGTTAATAAAGAAGGTTTAAAAGACTTAAAAGATCCTACTCAAAAACGTTTTTATGATGGTGCTCCAATAGCTCATTTTAAAATTGTTGAGGGAGATAAAGAATACCAAACAGTTGATTTTGATGGAGGATTTCCACCAGCTGAAATTAAAGAAATTGTAGAAAAAGTAATTGAAGTTACTCAGAAAGAAGTAAAATGAGAATAGAAGAAATTCAAGAAGAAATTGTAGATGAATTTTCAATGTTCGACGATTGGATGCAGCGCTACGAATACATTATCGAGCTGGGGAAATCTCTACCTTTAATTGACGAAAAATACAAAACAGAAGAAAACATAATCAAAGGTTGCCAATCTAAAGTTTGGGTGCATGCAGAAGAAAAAGATGGAAATGTTGTTTTTACAGCTGATAGTGACGCTATACTAACAAAAGGGATTATCGCAATTTTAATTCGTACTTTTTCGAATCATTCACCAAAAGAAATTTTAGAAGCAAATACTGATTTTATTGATGAAATTGGATTAAAAGAGCATTTGTCGCCAACTCGTGCAAATGGATTGGTTTCAATGATTAAGCAAATTAAAATGTATGCCTTAGCATTTCAAGCTAAAAATTAAGAAAATGGAAGATTATAACGATACAATAAATTTAGGTGAAAACGTAGTAAAGGTTTTAAAAGGAATTTTTGATCCTGAAATACCTGTAGACATCTATGAATTAGGTTTAATATATGACGTAATGATTAATGAAGATAATGATGTAAAAATCCTAATGACATTAACATCACCAAATTGTCCTGTGGCTGAAACATTGCCTCAAGAAGTGGAAGAGAAAATAAAATCTATAGATGAGGTAAAATCTTGTGAAGTTGAAATTACATTCGATCCACCTTGGAGTAAAGATTTAATGAGTGAAGAAGCTAAATTAGAGCTAGGAATGCTTTAATTATGGATGAAATTATTAATAAAGTAGCACAAAGTTCTCTGGAAGTTTTCGATTTAGAAGATTACTTTCCAGATGAACATGTAGTTCAATTAGATATTTCACAATGGTTGTTTGAAGGATTTTTATTAAAAGAGAAAGATTTTAGAGAACAGCTAAAGAATTTTGATTGGACAATTTATAAAGATAAATATGTTGGTATATACTGTTCTACCGAAGCGGTTTTGCCTGCTTGGGCATTTTCTTTAGTTGCGGTATATTTAAACCCTGTAGCCTTAAAAGTTATTAATGGAAATTTAGAAGCGATAACTATTGTTTGGTATGAAGATATACTTTCAAAAGTAGATTATTCAACTTATAAAGATAAACCAGTTATTTTGAAGGGTTGTTCAAAAAAGCAAGTTCCGCAAGAAGTTTATACATTAGCCATACAAAAATTAATGCCTCATGCTAAAAGTATAATGTTTGGTGAAGCTTGTTCCGCAGTTCCATTGTATAAAAGGAAATAATTTTCTTAGAGTTTTTATTTTAAAGTGGAATTATAACTAAGTTCTTTATCTTTGTTAAAATTTAATTTAATAAAGATGAAAAGAATTTTACTAGTATTAAGTTTTGTTACTTTAAGTGCTTTCGCTCAAGAGCAAGTGGTAGACTCTACAAGTCACTGGACAAAAAAAGGAACATTTACAGTTTTAGCAAACCAATCTTCTTTCAACAATTGGTTAGCGGGTGGGCAAAATAACTTTGCAGGAAATGCAGGTATAAACTACGATTTTAATTATAAGAATGGCGATTGGAATTGGGATAACAAATTAATTGCCGCTTATGGTTTAACTAAGATTAAGGGAGCAGATACTCAAAAAACTGATGATAGAATCGAATTTAACTCATTATTAGGTAAAAAAGCATCAGGAAATTGGTTTTACTCTGCTTTTTTCAACTTTAAAACCCAAATGGATTCTGGTTTTGATCCCGAAACACAAACAGTTAAAATTTCTCATTTCTTTTCCCCAGCATATTTTCAATTTGGACCTGGGATGTTATGGAAAAAAAGTGATAATTTAAAAGTCAATATTGCACCAGCAACTTCAAAATTAATTATAGTTCACGATCACTTTACAGAATTTGGCCCTTCCTTTGGTGTAGATCAAGGAGATACCTCTCGATATGAACTTGGTTTTGCTTTAAATGGTTACTATAAATTTAATGTAATGGAAAATGTTTCTGTTGAGAATATTTTAAATTTATATTCTAATTACTCAGAAGACCCACAAAATGTTGATTTAGATTATCAATTGAACATCGTTATGAAAATCAATAAATATTTATCTACAAATTTTGCATTCCAAACAATTTACGACGATAACGCATTTAGAGGCTTTCAAACACGTCAAGTTATTGGAGTTGGATTTAACGCCACTTTTTAATACAACTTTTATAGAAATCAAAAAAACGCCTCAATTTGAGGCGTTTTTTTATTCGTTATCTTGAGCTTCTTTGTATTCTGGATATAAAAAGTTATTATATGGGAAACGAGTAATATGAATTTCTCGAACAGCTTCATAAACTTTCTCTCTAAATTCTTCAAAGTTTAGCTTGTCTGTTGCTGAAATAAATAATGCATTATTTTCACCCATTTTACTCATC
The DNA here is from genome assembly GCF_019702945.1 of Flavobacterium okayamense. NCBI lineage: Bacteria > Pseudomonadati > Bacteroidota > Flavobacteriia > Flavobacteriales > Flavobacteriaceae > Flavobacterium > Flavobacterium okayamense. Next base: position 715,793 of record NZ_AP024749.1, on the reverse strand, counting down.
CAAGTTTCTTTCCATTCGTCAAGTGTAAAATGTTTAGACGTTTTTTCAACTGACAAATCATTTTCATCAAAATAAACCGGTTGATAAGCATCAATTTTATTAAAAACCATTATTGTAGGTTTATCATCACTTTTAATTTCTTTTAAAATATCATTTACAGAAGAAATATGATCTTCAAAATCAGGATGAGATATATCAACCACGTGAAGTAACAAATCAGCTTCACGGACTTCATCTAATGTACTTTTAAATGATTCAACAAGTTGGGTAGGTAATTTTCTAATAAAACCTACTGTATCACTTAATAAAAAAGGAAGGTTTTTAATAACCACTTTTCGGACTGTAGTATCAAGAGTAGCAAATAGTTTATTTTCAACAAAGACTTCACTTTTACCTATTGCATTCATTAATGTTGATTTTCCAACATTAGTATAACCAACTAAAGCCACACGAACTAAAGCACCACGATTGCTTCGTTGAATTGCCATTTGCTTATCAATAGTCTTGATTTTATCCTTTAACAAGGCAATTCTATCTCTTACTATACGTCTATCAGTCTCAATTTCCGTTTCACCAGGACCACGCATACCAATTCCACCTCTTTGGCGTTCTAAGTGTGTCCACATTCCTGTTAATCGTGGTAATAAATATTGATATTGTGCTAGTTCAACTTGAGTTCTTGCATAAGAGGTTTGAGCGCGTTGCGCAAAAATGTCTAAAATAAGGTTGGTTCTGTCTAGTACTTTACAATCTTCACCAAGCTCTCTATTGATATTTTTTTGTTGTGAAGGAGATAATTCATCATCGAAAATTACGGTTGTAATATCATTATCCTTAACGTAATATTTAATTTCGTCAAGTTTTCCTGTTCCCACAAAAGTTTTTGGATTGGGTTTGTCCATTTTTTGCCAAAACCTTTTCACAACTTCCCCTCCAGCAGTAAAAGTTAAGAACTCTAACTCGTCAAGATATTCGTTTAATTTATCTTCATCTTGATTTTGAGTTACGATACCAACAACAATTGTTTTTTCAAATACGTGATTTTCTTTTTCTAACATAGTCTTACTTTATCATTACAAAAGTACAATTATTTGAAATAAAAAAACGCCCTCAATCTGAAGGCGTTTTTTTATTTTAATTATATACATTAATTGATTAAAATATCATCAATTTGCATTGTTGTAGTAACTCCACCATTACCATTTCCAGTATATTCAAAAATAAATACACCATTTCCAGTTATTCCAGCTGGGATATTATAAACTCCACTATTTACAAAATTAGTAGAATATCCACTTGTTGGGCCAGCATCAATAGTGAAATTTGAAGTAATATCAACTAAAGTAGCTGTAGTAATTTGGGTTCCGATAACATAATCGGTTGAATAATATACCTTTAGAGGAGCACCATTGTTAAAACCAGCTTTAGTTTTAAATGAAAGAGTGCTTGCTGCAGTCATATCAACAGGTACAATAAACAAAGAACGGTTTTCTTCTGGAGTACCACCAAAAGAGGACATTTGAATATATTGATTACCACTAAATGCCCTTACTTGCCAATATCTACTACCAATAGCTGCGTCATTAATATATGCTGGGAAATTCTGAGTGTTTGTACTATAAGAAGTAAAAGGTTCATTTAGAGTACTAACATATGACACTGAACTTCCTACTAGAGGAGGGTAAAAATCGATATCCATTCTCGTATTGTTTAAATCAATATCGTTTAAAGTACGAACCATAAATTGGAAATCACTGTTATATTTGGTTAAAACACCTCTTATTTTACCACTTCCTGAAGGAATTTCATTTCCAGCAAAAGTTGCAAATTCACTTACGCGAACTATAATAGTATTTCCAAACTCATCAGTTATTTCATGATTTGTAGCACCACCAAAACTATTTAAATCCGTATCATAATATGTCATTCCTAGTGATGCATCCGTAAATTGAACATTGTCCAATTCAATTAATTTATGCATATAAGAATTATTTGCAGTAATGTCATTGATACTCATATTTGAAACCATTATATCCTCTTCATCAACCTTAGTACAACTTCTTAAGATAATATTTTCAAACTCAACACCTGAAAGTCTACCAATTTGAGTTCCTTCGTATAAATTTCCTATTTCATATGAACTCGTTTGAGAATCATATGCATAGTATAAATTTTCCATATTAATATAAACTAATCTTCCTGGCTCAAATTTTGTATATAAATTATATGAATCAACAGGAATAGTGAAACCTTGTTGCTCATCAGTTGAAACCAATGAAATTGATTTGTAAAAATTTCCTCCTTCATCACTTGAAGTAACATATGCCTCAATTACATCATTAGATATATATTGAGTAGGAGTTGATGAAGCGACAGAAGTAACGTCTTGTACATCAATTGTGCTTGTCATTGTTACACACTCTCCAGTTAAATCTGGAGTGTTGTAGTCATCGCCATTCACACATGCAGTAAGAGATGTAAGAATAGCAGTCGATAATAATAATTTTATGTTTTTCATAGCTTAATTATTTTCAAATAATTTAAAATTATCAATTTGGTATGTAGTAGTAACACCAGATGAACCACCTACGTATCTTAAAGCAATATAAACATCACCATTATAACCAGAAATATCAAGAGCCCCAGAGTTTGAAAAGTTACTTGGATATCCTGAAGTTAAATAATCAGATAATGTAACATCAAGATCTGTCCATGTTGCATTATTTACTGCTGTAATAGTTCCACTTCCATCATAGTCTGTAGATATTAAAGCAGATACCGCTTGACCATTATAATATGCAGCCTTATAACTAAATGAAAATGCTTCATTTGAAGTATTATCTAGGTTTATAGCTGGTGATATTAACCATGTATCCATGTTTGGCTCACCTGTCCCAAATGCTGAAAGTTGAGCATATTTTTCACCGTCAAACATTCTTGCTTCCCATAATTCACTTCCACTATTTAAAGAAACATTAGACCAACCAGTAAGCGATATAAATTGATTGTTTCCAGTATTTGCATCTGGGATGCTCTCAAAGTTTTCTAAAAAGAAAACTTCTCTAAGTGTTGGAATTGCATAATCATCATCTTTAACACAACTTGTTAACACAAGTGCTGAAGACATGGTAATGATTAAAGTTTTAACTATTTTTTTCATAAAGCAATTTTTTAGAAATTAATATAGAAGTTAACAAAATATGTTCTTCCATAACCATAGAAATATTTTGAACCGAATGATGGCGTTCCATTTATTTGGTCGTTTGCTAAATCAGGATAAGTTGCTTTTCTAGATTGTTCGAAACCTCCAGTAATATATTCAACATCCAATAAATTATTTATTGAAGCAAAGAATCCAAAAGTATTTCTGTTTTTCGAGCTAATTCTCCATGATTTACCACCAATTAAGTTCAATAACATAAAGCTATCAAATTTTTCTTGTCTTAATATATCTCTCACTGAAGACTCAGTTGCACCATCATAATTTACTCCTGTTGAAGGATCAATCGTGAAGTTATCTGTTCTTAAAATACTTGAAACATCCACATAACTATCTGCAAGATAATTAATATTTGCTCCTACCCACCAGAAATGTGGATCACGATATTCTAAACCAAATGAATAGGCTTGTTGTGGCATTCCTGGTTGACGATAATCTTTAATATAAACAGTTCCAAAATCACGAAGTGGATTAAGACCTGCAGCTGCTCTATTATCATCGTTAGTTATAAGTTTAGCATTATCTGAATAAATGTATTGACCATATGAAGCAGAAGCATTAACTTTAATTGTAGAAGTAATTTGATATTCTAATCCTAATTCTCCCCCTAAAGATTGTTTATCTAAACCAGTAACAATTTCACTAACAAATGAATCTTCTTCACCATCAGCATCTCCGATACTTTCAGCATAATAGAAAGAAATTTCTGAACTGTTTTGTATCTTATTAAAGAAACCTGTTAAACGAGCTTTAAATTTAGGAGCTTTAATAATATAACTTGCATCGGTAGCTATAATATTTTCGTCTGTTAAATTTGGAGTGATATTATTGTTTAATCTAGCATTAGAGAAAACATTTCTCATAATAGGTGCTTTTGTCATGTATAAACCATTAAAGTCTAACATGTGTCTTCCGTTGATTCTGTAAGTTAAACCACCTTTAAAACCAAAGTTTTCATAAGTAACTTTATCGCTCTTACCGTAAGAATTATTTGCATAAATTCCGTTTCTATATAAACCTTCTCTTTGGTATTCAGTTCTAGAGAAACTTTGTGCTAAATATGCATTAATTTTCTTGTAATTGAATTTAAATTGAGTGAAACCATCAAATACAGTAGCATATAAATTATAATTATAACCATAAGTATCTCCTTCAACAACTTGTCGATCAGGATTATTTAAATCAGATTGAGAAGTATCTCCTATGAAGAATGGATCAATGTCAGAGAAAAACTGACCACCCATTAAGTCTAGTAAGTTTTGAAAATTATGTGATTTTAGTCTTTTGAAACTAGCGCCAGCATTCATTGAAATATTATCAGACAAACTAGAATTTAATATTGAATTTGCACTCCATTGAGTATCATCAGTTCTATCTTCATATAAAACATATACACTTCTTCCAGGAGTTGAAGAATTTTGATTTGCAACATACATTGCATTCCAGTTTATTTGAGGGTTTGCTTCAAAATAAGTTAATGCGTTAGCAGCACCTACATAATCTGGAGTCCAAGTATCACCAGAAAATTGATTTAAATAGTAACTAGGTAAGTTTCTATAATATGTAGGATCAGGATTGTTTGCATTTTGGAAATCAATTCTAGAATTTCCAATTGATCCAGTTTGATAGGCAACATTAGTATTTAATGAAGTTTTTTCACTAATTTTCCAATAATGCGATAACATGTTAATTGGCTCAGCAATATCTTTATCTCTTGAATTACGTTTTTGACCATCTTGCCAACCCCAATAAGAGTTGTATTTTATACCCATAATATCGGTAACTTCTTTAGTGTTTGGAGAAGATTTACCTCTACTGTTTTCAGCATAAATTGATGTAAAGTTTAAGCTGTGCTTATCATTAAATTTCTTTTCAATTGAAGCAAAAAGTGAATTTGCACTATAATCTGTTCCTTCGAAATGACCTTCTTGTGCCCATCTTCTTGAAGCAGAAACTACAAAAGCCCATCCTTTTTTATTCAAACCAGAAGCGTGAGTAGCCATTGCTCTCCAACTGTAGTTTGTATTTGTTCCAGAGAAAGTTAAACGTGTTCCTGGTCTATAATGTGAAGCACGAGTGTTAATCTCTTGAGTACCTAAAATGCCCCCAAAAGTATAATCTGAAGGAGCAGAACCCATAGTAAATTCTTGATTACGAGTAGCATCATTTAATCCTCCCCAGTTACTCCATTGTGGTCTACCATCATATAATTTATTCATTACGATACCATTAATCATTGTAGTACCATATTGATTATCTAAACCACGAATTCTAAAACGAGCTTGTCCCCAGTTAAAGGCAGCAGCTTGTTGGTATGTATCTCTAGAAGCTTGTAATAATCCTGAAGTACTTTCAGAACCAGTATTTTCATCTCCTAAATCATTTTCTGTAATTGTTACTAAACTTAATTGTAGTTCAGAAGTAATATCTTCTTCAAGAGCAATTACACCTAAATCTAAAGTTTCTCCTTCAACAGGCTCTAGAACAAATGTTTGTGTTTTGTAACCAGTAGTAGAAATTTCTAAAACAGGTTCATTACTTGGTAAAGTTTGAAAAACAAAAGTACCATCTACACCAGATACAACAGAAACGTTTGTACTAACTAATGTAGCAACAACATTTTGTAGTGGTTTTTGTGATTTAGAATCAACTACTTTACCTTTTAGAGCAGGGTTTTGTTGTGCATGCATAATAAAGCCTAATAAGCACAAAACAGCACTAAATAAAAGTTTTTTCATAAACTAAGTTATAATTAATAATAATTTAAAGGTTAAGCGTTAAAAACTTAACAGCCCACAAATGTACAACTTTTGACATAATTTAATAACTTTGGCACCCAATTTGTTTTAAAATTGACAATAACATAACATTCTAATTATGAAATTTAAACAATTATGCCTGTTTTTGGCCACTTTTATTGCGATTAATTCAATAGCTCAACAAAAACAATTTAAGCTACACACAGTCGCTTTTTACAATTTTGAAAATTTATTTGATACTATAAAAGATCCTGTAAATTATGATGAGGAATATACTCCTTCAAGAGGTTGGACTTCAAAAAACTATAACAAAAAATTAGACAATTTAGCTAGAGTGATTTCTGAATTGGGTACTAGTGATATGCAAAAGAATCCGCCAGTTGTAATTGGTACTTGTGAAATTGAGAATAGAAGAGTGCTTGAAGATTTAGTAAATCATCCAAAATTAGCAAACTTAGGATATAGTATCATCCATTTTGATTCTCCAGATAAAAGAGGTATCGATACTGGGTTTTTATACCAATCTAAATATTTTACTCCAACAAGCTATACTAATATTCCTTTAATGATTAGTAAAGATATGTTGGACAATAAAAAGTCTAAAAAAGAGGACGATATTGATACTGACGACAAATCAATAGCTGAAGAAGGTTCAAATAGAGTTTATACGCGTGACCAATTATTAGTTACTGGTTTACTTGATGGTGAAGAAATTAGCTTTATTGTTAATCACTGGCCATCACGTTCAGGCGGAGAAAAAAGAAGTAGTCCTTATCGTGAAGCTGCAGGAAAACTAAATAGAAAAATTATTGATTCTTTATACAAGTTAAATCCTAATGCTAATATTATCACTATGGGCGACTTGAATGACGATCCAGTTAATAAAAGTGTTAAAAAAGAAGTGGGGACTGTTTCACATAAAGAAGATATTGAACCATTTGGAATGTATAATCCGATGGAAAAACTTTACAAAAATGGAGAAGGAACCCTTGGCTATCGCGATGCTTGGAATTTATTTGACCAAATAATTCTTTCTGAACCCTTGGTAAGAAAAGAGAAGTATGAGAAAAATGATTTTTCTACGTGGACATATTGGAAAGTAGGACGTTTTATTAAACCTTATTTAATCCAAAATGAAGGACAATGGAAAGGTTATCCTAAACGTAATTCAAATGGTATCCCTGGTTATAGTGATCACTTTGCAGTTTATGTGTATTTGATTAAGCAGGCAAAATAATTTAAATTAATAGAAAGGTTAGTTCGTAACAAAAATTACAACTAACCTTTTTTCTTTTTAGTAACTTTACAAAAAGTATAATTTATGGCAATTGCAAAACCTTTTAATCTGAATAAGTGGATTGAAGAAAACAAACATCTTCTTCAGCCACCCGTTGGAAATAAAAACTTATATGTAGATTCTGAGGACTACATTGTAATGATAGTTGGCGGACCTAATGCCCGAAAAGATTACCATTACAACGAGACTGAAGAACTGTTTTATCAGTTAGAGGGAGAAATTACAGTTTTTATTCAAGAAAAGGGAAAGAAAAAAGCAATGAAATTAAAGGCAGGAGATATGTATTTACACCCTGCAAAAGTTCCTCATTCGCCAGCTCGAACAGAGGGCTCTGTAGGTTTAGTAATTGAACGAAAAAGAGCAGGAAAAGGGTTTACTGATGGCTTGCTATGGTATTGCGATAATTGTAATCATAAATTGCATGAAGTTTTTTTCGAGTTGCATGATATAGAAAAAGACTTTTTGCCACACTTTAAAGATTTTTATGGTTCAGAAAAATTAAGAACCTGCGATAAATGTGGAACAATTATGGAATCAGACAAAAGATTTACAAAATAATTAATTACATAATCTTTAAAATAAGAGTCAAATTAAATTCTTAAATTTGCAAAAATTTAACCAAAACACGTAAAAAAGTTAAAAATGTCAACAATAGCACAATCAACAGTTGCCGAGCAATTTGGAATGAAAGAAGCATTACAAGTTTTAGGCGTAAAAGAAATAAATGAAGGGACTTCAACAGGAAGTGAGTGGTTTTCTAACGGAGAAATTATCGAAAGTTATTCTCCTGTAGATGGACAATTAATTGGAAAAGTTAAAGCGACAACTGCGGAAGATTACGAGAGAGTAATGCAAAAAGCAACTGAAGCTTTTAAAACTTTCAGAGCTATGCCAGCGCCACAACGTGGAGAAATTGTTCGTCAGTTTGGAAATAAGTTAAGAGAATTAAAAGAACCTCTAGGGAAATTAGTTTCTTATGAAATGGGGAAATCTTTACAAGAAGGTTACGGAGAGGTTCAAGAAATGATTGACATCTGTGATTTTGCAGTTGGTTTATCTCGTCAGTTAAACGGACAAGTAATTCCATCTGAGCGCCCAGGTCACGTAATGCGTGAGCAATGGCACCCAATTGGTGTTGTTGGAATCATTTCTGCATTTAACTTCCCAGTTGCTGTTTGGTCTTGGAATACAGCTTTAGCATGGATTTGTGGTGATGTTTGTGTGTGGAAAGCTTCAGAAAAAGCACCTTTATGTTCAATAGCTTGTCAAAATATAATTGCTGATATCTTAAAAGCAAACGGTTTACCAGAAGGTATTTCTTGTATTGTTAACGGAGATTATAGAGTAGGAGAAATGATTACTACGGATACTCGTATTCCTTTAGTATCAGCTACAGGTTCTACAAGAATGGGTAGAATTGTAGGTGCTAAGGTTGCAGAACGTTTCGGAAAATCATTATTAGAATTAGGTGGAAACAACGCAATTATCATTACACCAACAGCAGATTTAAAAGTAGTTGTTCCTGGAGCAGTTTTCGGAGCAGTAGGTACTTGCGGACAACGTTGTACTTCAACGCGTCGTTTGATTATTCATGAATCAGTTTATGATACAGTTCGCGATGCAATTGTTGGTGCATACAAACAAATTAAATTAGGAAATCCTTTAGATGAGAAAAACCATGTTGGTCCACTTATCGATAAAGATGCAGTAAACACGTATTTATCGGCTATTGAAAAAGCAAAAGCTGAAGGTGGAAAAGTATTAGTTGAAGGTGGCGTTTTAGAAGGCGAAGGATACGAAAGTGGTTGTTATGTAAAACCTGCGATTATCGAAGCTGAAAATCATTTTGAAATTGTACAACATGAAACTTTCGCACCAATTTTATACTTAATGAAATATAGCGGAGAAGTTGAAAATGCAATTGAAATTCAAAATGGAGTTGCGCAAGGATTATCGTCTTCAATCATGACTAACAGTATGAAAGAAGCTGAAAAATTCTTATCATTTGCCGGTTCAGATTGTGGTATTGCCAATGTAAACATTGGAACTTCTGGTGCTGAAATTGGTGGTGCATTTGGTGGTGAAAAAGAAACTGGTGGTGGACGTGAGTCAGGTTCAGATGCTTGGAAAGTTTACATGAGAAGACAAACGAACACGGTTAACTATTCTGACCAATTACCTTTAGCACAAGGAATTAAGTTTGATTTATAATTTTCTTTAGATTAAAGAAAATAGAATATAGAGAATAGAAAAAATCCCGCTTTTGGCGGGATTTTTTGTTTAATTTATGTTTTTTACTTCGATATGAACCTTTTTAGATTTCTTGTTGAAGTAGATAAGGTGATATTCTGTATCGGTGAATGCACAAGAAAACTCTTTAAAGTTGTTGTTTTCTTCGTAAGGGCTTAATAAGGCTTCTTTATCTACGTTTTTAAATATAGTTTCCTCATTAGAGGATGTAATAATTTTGAAATCAGTTGGATTTACTACAAACTCCAAAGATTGGTATTTATCATCTTTAAGACTTAATATAAAATCGAAGTAAGCATCAAATTTATCTGATGGACCAAAACCTCCAGCTCTAATTTGATTATGTATCATCATATGTTGCATCATTATTTGTTGTTGTTGCATAAACCATGTATGAAACCACCAGTTATAATTGTATTGATAAGTATTTTTATTAACTTTATCTATTCTTACTTTTAAGTTGTTGTTTAAAGTTTTATTAATAGTAATTGTCGATTTTAAAATCGATTTTTTGGCTTCTTTAAGAAAAATATCTAATTCATTTGAATTGAAGTTTTCTTTTAAGTCATTTAAAAAGGAAATCTTATTTATAAATTGTTGATTATCTAAGTTAAAAGCATTAACACTAAAATCTTCCTTTCCACTTCCTAAAACCACAAATGTGTTATCTACTACATAACTATTTATATCCTTTAATTCTTTGTCAAAATTAGTTTTGAATTTGTATTTAGTAATAGGATTTTGTGAGTTAGAATTTAATTGAAAAACATTACTAAATTCTCTATTTGAATTGTCGGTAAAAAAAATATTTTCGTTTATACAATAAGCTTTAAATGGGTTTATAGAGCCATTTTTTACAAATTCATTTTGATTAATTGCATCAGGAGTATTTTTAACAATAGTTTTAAACTCTTTAATCAACTCTTCAGGAACATAAATAGTTTTATTTGTTTTTAGCGCGCTAGATTCTATTTTTTGAACCGTTATACTTTTTCCGGAAGGATCTAAATTTATTGCTATAGAAAAATTAGATTCAGTAAAAATTAAATCTGGATTTTCAATATTTTCAATTTTATCAAAGCTCTTTTTGCCTGTTTTTGTATCTAAATCTATTATGAAAAGTGTTTTGTTTCTTTTACTATAATTAGTAAAGGTTAACGTGTTTTCATTTTTATGTTGAGAGAGAATATTAGGCATTTCATTAAAAATAGCATCCTCCAACTGAATTACTTTTTTCTCATTATTAATTAAAAATGATCTAACAATATATTTACTTGATTGTGTGTTTCTAATAATTATAAAATGAGAACTTTCATTATTGCTAAAATTATTAGACATTGATCCTTCAAGCTTTTCATTTTCGTTTAATGAAACACTAAAAAACTCTGTGGCAAAACCAAAATTTACACCCATTAGGATTAATAGTAATATAAACTTCCTCATCTTTTTTACTTCGTTTTCTTTACGTATTGCGTTAAAATAACGATATGTTGGCCTTCCACACGACCTTCAATTTGTTCGGCATTGTCCCAAACTAATTTGATGTTATGAACAGGGGCGCCTCGTTTTGCGGTAAAGTTGGCACCTTTTACGTCTAAATCTTTAATTAAAACTACCGAGTCGCCATCTTGTAAAATGTTTCCATTAGAATCCTTATGTACAATTTTACCTTCCTCATCTTCGTCTTCCCCAGTTGCTTTTGCCCATTCTAATGCCTCTTCATCAAGATACATCATGTCTAATAAATCATAATTTTTTAAACGAGCTAACATTCGCCAAGAAACGATTTGTACGGGTAAATTTTCATTCCACATACTATCTGATAAACCTCTCCAATCATTAGGATTCATCAATTCTTTGTTTTCGATTTGCTCTTTTAACGACTTTGTAATTAAAATGCAATTTTCAGGAATATCTTCTGTTTTTGGTTCTACTAAATAAACCACTAAGTTTTCATCGCTTCCACTAATTTCACAAACCGAACCGCTTCTATCTTTTAATCTTTTTTCTGTAACTATACTCATTTTCTATAAATTAAAACTTGCTCCAATTGAGAAGTTAAATTGATTATTATAATTTTCAAATCCCACAACATCGGTATCATATTGCGCAATTGGGAATTGTACTTCCGAATAAATTCCTATTCCATCGGTAAAGAAATAACGAGCACCTAAATGTGCACCAAAGTTTTTTAAACCAATATCTAAACCAGGGTAAAAATCAAACTTTTCTTCAATATCAAATATATCTGCAATATGAGCACTAAAACGGGCTTTTAAATCAAAACGATCTTCAAAATTTGGTTTATCTCCTAAAACTTCTTCAACTCCTAACAAATAGCATGCTACTCCTCCAATTGAAAAGTTTTTTCCTAAACCATGATCATAAGTGCCAATAATACCATTTCCGTGATCTTGAAAATTAGCGCCAATTTGAAATTTTTGATCTCCTTTTCCACTAAAAACTTGCCCTTGAGCAAAAGCAGAAAAAAAAGTAAGTATAAAAACTATTTTTTTCATTATTGTAAATTTTGAACAAAGATAAGGAATAGGCTTAATTCCGACCTTTTTCGTTTGGATATAATTCAGGTAAAACATCACTTTGCCAAAATTCTTTGGTGTCTACATCCATAATTGTTAGTTTTCCTTTAAATGCAGCACCAGTATCTATATTCCAAATACAAGCTTTGTTAACCGGAATTGTTTCATTAATTTGGGTAACTGGTGTGTGGCCAATGTAAATTTCGTTATACAAATTGAATCTTTTAGGATAAAATAAATCGTCTTTAGAAAGATTTGAATCTAAAGCCAAAGCTGTTTCCCAAAGTGTTCGGTCCCAATAAAAAAGCTTTTTATAATATTCGAATTCAATTCCTTTATAACTCGTAAAACCGGCATGAAGAAACAATCTGTTTTTATCATCCAAATGAAAAGTTGGCAAAGACTTAATAAACTTGATATGCTGCTGAATTTTATCAGGACTTAATAGTTGATATTCATTTACAGTAACTTGTCCTCCATGTTGAAGCCAAACCAAATTTTCTTCACCAGTTTCCAACCATTCTAATAGTAATTCGTCGTGATTTCCTAATAAACAAATACAATTATGTGTCGACTGAAAATGGATTAAAAAATCAATCACCTTAGACGACTCACTCCAACCATCAACATAATCACCTAAGAAAATAATAAGATCATTTGGAGTCACTTTTGCCCTTTCAAGAGTTTGTTTTAAGGCTTTTAAACCTCCATGAACATCACCAACAACTAATTTACGCATAGAGAAACTTTAACAATTTTTACAGAAAATCTGTATCCAACTAAAACTCTTTCTTTCTTAACTTTGTTTCTAGTCGAATTATTTGATTATCAAATAATTATAATTTATTTGAGTTTTAAGGAAATCAAAAATACAAAATAACCCAATATTAAATATTATGAAAAAAGTAATTTTTGCTCTAAGCTTAGTTAGCTTAGTATTGGTATCTGTGTCGTGTTCAACAGATGCTTATGACATGCCAGACACAGAAGAATTAAAGGTTCACAGAATGAATGAACAATTAAACCTTATTTATGATGACATTTTACCAATAGATGACAACGAATCTAATTGGGCAGCTAAAGATGGAGAAGAGGATACAACAGGTTCGTCAGACAACACAGAACCAGTTTTAGTACCACCAAAAAAAGATTAATAGAATATAAAAATACAAAAACATGAAAAATTCAACAGTTTTATTTGGATTAGTAATATTAATTACTCTATTATCAATGATTTCTAAAGAAGTTATGAAACAACCAAAAAATGAAATTTATTTTGAAAAAGAGTTTAAAACAGTAAATTCATCTATTCATTCAGGAGAGCAATTACCAATTATCAGTATAAAAAGAGATTAATGGTAATTTTGTTTAGCTTTGTGAAAAGGATCTGATTTGAAATATTTATTAGCTTTTACCCTAGTATTAATTTTCTTTTCATGTAAAAGAGATGAAAATAATTTACCCAATTCAAGTAAATTAGAAAATCATTTTATTGAAGCATACAATCTTGAATTAAATAGAGACGATAGAATTAAGCATGTTGATTCAGCTTATTCAATTGTTAACAATAAAAATGAAAGAGATTCTTTACAATTAAAAAATATTTTTAAAGTAGCTAACAGGTATTTTACTTTGTTAGAATATGATAATTATTTTAAAGTATCAAAAGAGGCTTTAAGTTTATCTAAAGCCTTAAAAGACACTCTTCAAATTGCTAAAGCAGAATATTATATAGGAGATTATTATTTTTATAATTTTAAAAATGATAGTGCATATTATTATTATCTAAGAGCTAAAGATAAATATGAAAAAAAGACTGATAAATACAATTTAGCAATAACGACCTTACATATTGCAAGAGTCTTATTATTTGAAAAAGATTTTTTAGGAAGTGAAATTGAAACAATTAACGCTTTAAAAATTGCTCAAGAAATAAATGACAATGAAATAATTCATCAATGTTATGATAATTTAGGTAGAGTTCTAGAAGGTCAAAAAAATTATGAAAAATCAATTGAGTATTATTTTAAATCACTTGAAGAATTAAAAAAATCAGATAAAAACATAAATACAGGTCTTTTAGAAGTTCAAGCTTATAATAATATTGGTCATGTATATTTAAATGCAAAATCCTATAACAGAGCTTTGAATATATACAACAAGGCTTTAGAGGTTAAAGAAACAAAAGAGTTACATCCAGGACTATATGCATCTGTTCTTAGTTTATATGCCTATACAAATTTTAAATTAAAAAAAGATGCTATAAATGACTTTAATGAAGCATTAAAAATTAGAGATAGTATTAACGATGTTGCAGGAAAAATCAACAGCCGTATCCACCTTACAGAATATTATTTAGAAAAAAAAGATACCCTTAATGCCAAAAAATTAAACCAAGAGGCTTATCAACTCGCCAAAGAATCTAACTACAACAAAGAAGTCTTAACTACTTTAGATTTTTTTACCAAAATAGAGCCCAAAAAAGGCTTACAATACGCCCAAGAATACATAAAACTTAGCGACAGTTTACAAGAACAAGAGAGAAATACTCGAAATAAATTAGCGCGAATTGAATTTGAAACCGATCAAATTATAATTGAAAAAGAAGCGATTACTAATAAGCTTTCTACAATTGTACTAGTTTTTCTTGTGTTGTTTTCCATAGGATCATTACTATACATAGTTCTTTATTTAAGAAGCAGACAAAAGCAATTAGTTTTTGCACATCAACAACAACAAGCAAACGAGAAGATCTATCAAATGATGATTGAGCAACAAGTAAAAATAGACGAAGCTAGAAATTCAGAGAAGAAGAGAATTGCAAGAGAATTACATGATGGAGTTATGAATAAATTAGCCAGTACAAGACTAAATTTATTTGTTTTAAATAAAAGAACTGACGAAGAAACAATCCAAAAATGTTTACCACATATTAACGAAATTCAAAATATAGAAAAAGAAGTAAGAAGTATAGCTCACGAATTAACAGCCGAATCATATACAAATAATAACTTTAAAAATATTTTAGTTGATTTCCTTGAAAAACAGAAACCACTAACGGAATCAAATTTAGTATATAATATTGATGAAAACATTCCATGGGAAACTATTGAGACTAAAATTAAAATGAACTTATATAGAATTTTACAAGAAGCTCTTTTTAATACAAACAAATATGCCGAAGCCAAAAATATTTCTATAGAATTCATTAAGAATGAAAATTCTTTACTGGTCAATATAAGTGATGATGGAAAGGGTTTTGATACTTCTAAAAAGAAAAAAGGAATTGGTATTAAAAACATGCAGGAAAGAGCCGATGATATAAATGCAGAATTTAAATTAAAATCAGGACCCAATAAAGGCACACAAATTTCGTTAGTTTTAAATAAGATATATTAGTTATGGAAGAAAACAAGTTAAATATTTTTATGATTGACGATCACCCCATGATAATTGAGGGTTATAAAAGTATATTATCTTTTAATGAAATGGGGTTAACATTTAATTACACAACTGCTTTTTCCTGTAAAGAAGCTTATCAAGTTCTTCAAAAATCTACGATTTCTACTTTTGATGTTGTCTTTCTTGATTTAAGCCTACCACCATATGAAGAAGAGAAAATACTTTCGGGTGAAGATTTAGCGGCAATCATAAAACAGAAACTTCCTGAAACTAAAATAATAATACTTACTTCTCATGCTGAAGCGTTTATGCTTTATGATTTAAAGAAAAAAATAAAACCTAACGGACTTTTGGTTAAAAGTGATTTCTCTGCAGAAGAACTTTTGTCTGCATTTGAGCATATTATCCAAGGTAAAATTTATGAAAGTAAAACGGTTTCTGAAGGTATAAATGAGATTCTTTCAACAGGATCAAATAATGTACTTTTAGATGAGCAAAACAGAGAAATAATTAGATTACTATCTCAAGGTGTTTTAACTAAAAATATTCCACAGTATTTAAATCTTGGTCAAAGTGCTGTTGATAAACGAAAAGCACAAATAAAAGAATGCTTTTCTATCGTAGGCGGAAGTGATGAAGATATAGTAAGAGAAGCTAAAAAGCACGGTTTCATCTAGTATTTCTGTATCTAAACTTTAACAAAATATACAGAAAACCTGTATCCACTCAATTACTATCTTGCCGTAACTTTACATTATTAGGAATGAGGTTAACTTTAATAATGAGAAGACATGAAACGATTTGTAATTGTAATTTCGGCACTAATAGTTCTTACATTAATTTGGTTAGGAATTATTATGAATGCAGCAAGTTTTTATCTTGATTTTGATAATGAATCAAAGTTGCTTTTTAAAAACGTAGCGATTCAGTTTAAAGTAATTTATGCTTCAGGTATAATATTATTTGTTAGTTATGCCTATATGTTAATTTCACAAAAGTTTAATAATTTTTTTTAGTTATATTTCATTTTTCGCAACACTCTCATAGCCTCTTTAAAGGCAATGTAAGCTTCTTGATTTTCTAATTCCTTTAAAACTCTTTTTGCCTCAATTAGTTTTTGCTTCGCTTCATCAAATCCATTTAAATAGCAAATCATCAAAGTCGAAGGTAAAATTAGTAAGTCAGAAGCTTCTCTTGGAGTGAGACTTAAACCATTTTCAAGTTTTTTTAACAAACTCAGATTAGCATTGTAAATATGATGCAGTAATTTTCTATTGTATTGAGGCGGTTCAAAAAGCATTTCGTTTTCAATTTTATAATAACCATTGTCAAAAAATGTAATGGTTACTTTTTCCAAAGGATAATAACTGGTTTTATCATTTATACCAAGCGGAACATATTCAATAGTTGTAAAAGACGTTTCATCATATTCAATTACAACATCGTCTTGAGCCGAATAAAATAATTTTACTTGCTCATTTATTAATTCAATATCTACTCTAGAATAAAAAATTTTATCGCGAACCTTTCGTTTGTTTCCTGCCCAACATACAACAAAAAGCTCCTTAAAAACCTTGTATTTATGATGTAGATCGTTATGTCTATTATTTATAAAATCTAATACACCATCTAAAGTGTGTTCAATGCTGTTTCTTGAATTATTTTCGATACTGATAACAGTTTCTGTATTTAATTTTGAAAACGGAATTTTATCTTCTGTTGGCATAGAGTTACTACCAACCCTAACAAAGTGTGTTTTTGCAGGAATAGTGTAAATTCCTTTTTTAAAATAAGATGTTTTACTTTTAGGTTTAATGGTTATTAAACCCACAACTTTAGATTTGTCTAAATTTGGAAAAGGAATGTTTTCGTATTGAATTTTTGGAGGATTTTCTAAATAAGCATTTACTAAATTTTGAATACGACTATCATCAAAAAAATCATCACCTACAATTTCATTAGTTTCATCTTCTACGCCAACTAAAATATAGGAATTATTTACTGGATTAGAGTTTGATAAAGCACAAATATGTTTTAAAAACTTTGCTTTACCTTCTTTTGTGTGAAGATTCAATTGACGCTTTTTATCATAAAAGGAATTCTCATCATTGTGAGCTAATAAATTTTTGATAAGTAAGCGCTTGTTTATCATATTCCAATCTTCTGAAAATTAGGGAACTTTGTGTCCCAAACTCGTAGTCCAAATTTTAAACCAATCTTCAGTCTCTAATTGAAATGAATCTAACTTCTTTAGATTCTCAATTCTATCATGATTGGCAGTACCAATAACCGGAATTACTTGAGAAGGATGTTGTAAAATCCATCTTAAAAGAATAATGTCAGCAGATACTTCATATTTAATAATTAAATCGGCAAGTAAATTTTTAAGACATAAAGTTTGTTCATTATTTTCTTTAAAAACACTTCCTAAAGGATTCCAAGCCATCGGTTTTATTTGATTTAAAAGCATATAATCTAACTGTCCATCAGTTAAAGGAAAATGATGGGTTGCAGAAAATTGAATTTGATTTACTTCTACATCAACATATTGCTTTACTAAGTCGGTTTGATGAGGTAAAAAATTAGATAATCCAAAGTGCTTTATTTTCCCTCTCTCTTTTAAAATTGAAACGGCTTCCGCAACTTCTTCAGGTTTTAGAAGTGGACTAGGTCTATGTAATAAAAGTAAATCTAAATAGTCGGTTTGTAAATTTTTTAACGATTCATCAACACTCCATAAGATATATTCTTTGGAGTAATCGTAATGTTTTATTTGATAACTTCGTTTTTCAGATAAATATTTAATTCCACATTTTGAAATTAATTGAACAGCTTCTCTTTGAATTCCAGAACTTTTAAAGGCTTTCCCGAAACTTTCTTCAGTTGTATAACCACCATAAATATCAGCATGATCAAAACTGGTAATATTTTGATTCATAAAAGTATGAATCAGTTTTTCCATTGATTTTATGTCTAGGTTTTTATCCCAAACCCCCCAATTCATAACGCCAGCGATTATTGGTGTAAACTTCATTTTTTTGCGCTTTTTTTAAATATTTTCTTAAAAGTATAAAAAGAAAATCATAAATAATAACAAGATGGCTTCTCTTAGTGCTTTTTTTAACGCTATGTTAACATCGTAGTCCTAAATAAATTTTCAATTTTGAAATGTTAAAAATATTTTGAATTTTTGACACGCTAAAAATTTAAGAAATGGAAGAGAATACTGCTACTTTAGACATTCGTGCAATAAATGAAAAAATAGAAAGAGAAAGTGCATTTGTTGATTTGCTAACAATGGAAATGAATAAAGTTATTGTTGGGCAGAAACAAATGATAGAAAGATTATTAATTGGTTTGTTAGGCCAAGGACATATTTTGTTAGAAGGTGTTCCTGGTTTGGCAAAAACTTTAGCAATTAATACATTATCACAAGCGGTTCACGGTACGTTTAGCCGAATTCAGTTTACACCCGATTTATTACCTGCCGATGTTGTAGGAACGATGATTTACAACATTAAAGCCAACGATTTCTCGATAAAGAAAGGACCTATTTTTGCCAATTTCGTTTTAGCCGATGAAATTAACCGTGCTCCAGCAAAAGTACAATCTGCATTGTTAGAAGCCATGCAAGAAAAACAAGTAACCATTGGTGATGAAACGTTTAAGTTAGATAAACCGTTTTTAGTAATGGCAACTCAAAACCCTGTTGAGCAAGAAGGAACTTATCCGTTACCTGAAGCGCAAGTTGACCGTTTTATGTTGAAAGTGGTTATCGATTACCCTAAAATGGAAGACGAACGTTTAGTAATTCGTCAAAATTTGGCAGGAAGTTTCGAAAAAGTAAACCAAGTGGTTTCTTTAGAACAAATTTTAAGAGCACAACAAGCGGTTCGAGAGGTTTACATGGACGAAAAAATCGAAAAATACATTTTAGACATTATTTTCGCAACTCGTTATCCAGAAAAATACAATTTAGAAAGTCTAAAACCATTAATTAGTTTCGGAGCTTCTCCACGTGGAAGTATTAATTTAGCAACAGCTGCTAAATGTTATGCATTCATCAAGCGTAGAGGTTATGTAATTCCAGAAGATGTTCGTGCAGTAGTCCACGATGTATTACGTCACAGAATTGGGATTACTTACGAAGCCGAAGCTGAAAATATCACTTCAGTTGAAATTATTAACAAAATTGTGAATCAAGTAGAAGTGCCATAAACTAGTTGGCAGTAAACAGTAATTAGTTGGAAGTTTTGGCCAACTGAACACTTTAAACTGAACACTGAACACTAAAAAATGGATACTAAAGAAATTCTTAAAAAAGTACGTAAGATTGAAATAAAAACCCGAAGATTGAGCGATCATATCTTTTCGGGAGAATACCATACGTCTTTTAAAGGACGCGGGATGACTTTTTCTGAAGTACGCCAATATCAATACGGAGACGATGTTAGAGCTATTGATTGGAATGTAACTGCTCGTTACAATGAACCTTATATAAAAGTTTTTGAAGAAGAAAGAGAATTAACCATGATGTTAATGGTCGATTGTAGTGGTTCGGAGAGTTTTGGAACGCAAAATCAATTAAAAAGTGAAGTGGTTACTGAAATTGCAGCAACTTTAGCTTTTTCTTCTACTCAAAATAATGATAAAGTAGGTTTAATTCTATTTTCAGATGAAATTGAATTATTTATTCCGCCTAAAAAAGGAAAATCTCATGTGTTGAGGATCATTCGTGAATTGATAGAATTTCAACCAAAAAGTAAAAAAACAGATATTGCTCAAGCTTTAAAATTCTTGTCAAGTGTCATGAAGAAAAAAGCAATTGTGTTTATGATTTCCGATTTTATGTCGAAAGATTACGAACATACTTTGAAAATTGCATCAAAAAAACACGATGTAACAGGAATTAGAGTTTTTGACAAACGTGAGGAAAGCCTACCCAATTTAGGTTTAGTAAACATGTTAGATGCCGAATCGGGTAAAACAATGTTGGTTGATACTTCATCTAAAAAGTTACGCCAAAACTACGAGATAAATTACCGCACAAATGTAAATTATTTTACAAGTATTTTTTCAAAGTGTGGCGCCGGAGCAGTAAGTTCAAGGGTTGATGAAAGTTATGTAACAAAACTTTTAGGATATTTTAAAGCAAGAAATTAGACTTTAGAGAATAGAAAAAAGAAGAAGAAAGACAATGAAACTAAATAAAGATTTCAATAGTAGTATTCTAAATAACACGATTTTGTCATATCGAGCGAAGTTGAGATGTCTCATAATTTTATTATTCTTAGCAACTTCATTTTCATTCTCTCAATCGATAACATCTTCAATTGATTCAACAGAGATTAAAATTGGTTCTCAATTTAATTTAACCATAAAAGCGAATGTTAAACCAACCGATAGAGTGGTTTTTCCTGAAGGACAAATGTTTGGTGCTTTAGAAGTTTTAGAATCAAATCCTGTAGATACAATAAAGCTTGAAGGGAAATTCGAATTGATAAAAAAATACGGATTAACACAATTCGATTCCGGTCGATATGTGGTTCCACCATTAAATGTTATCATTAACGAAAAAGCTATAAAAACCGATTCATTCCCAATTGTTGTAAACAATGTTGTAGTCGATACTATAAAACAACAAATGTTTGATATTAAACCAATTGTTAAAGTTGAAGAGCCTACGAGTTATTGGTGGTTATGGTTGTTGTTATTTGTCTTAGCTGCTTGCGCATTAGGTTATGGTTTGTATTATTTTATAAAGAAAAGACAAACGAAACAAAATGAAAAAGAAGCGGTTTTATATGCATCACCAATAGAAAAAGCTTTAGCACAATTACAGCAATTAGAGGAAAAAGAATTGTGGCAACATGGTGAAACCAAAGCATATTATTCTGAACTAACAGATATAACACGAACTTATATCGAAGAGGCGGTAGATGTTCCTGCCATGGAAAGTACTTCTACAGAATTATACGATGCTTTAGTGGTTGCCATTCGAAATAAAAAAATCAAACTGAGCAGAGAAACATTAGAACAATTCAAAAAAGTAATGTCTAATGCTGATTTAGTTAAGTTCGCGAAATCTAAACCGCTTGATTTCGAAATTGAAAACGATAAAAAAACAATCGATACGTTCTTAATGTCTTTAGATAAGGCTATTCCTAGAACAGAAGACGAAACGCAAGATTTGTTTGCAGAAGAATTAAAACGCAAAAAAGACCGTAAACAAAAATTACAAAGAATCTGGATTCCTATTACAACTGTAGTTATGTTATTAGGTATTGTAGGTGTATTCTTTTTAGTTACCAAAGGAACTGAATTTGCCAGAGAAAACTTTTTAGGTCACAATGCCAAATCATTATTAAACGAAGAATGGATTACATCCGATTACGGAGATCCTGCAATAACGGTTTCTACACCTAAAGTTTTAAAAAGATATATCGACGAAAAAGTTCAAAACAATTTGCCAGCCAACGTAAAATCAACGGCAAACTTCATGTACGGAAGTTTAACCGATAATTTTTCAATTGTTTTAAAAACGGTTGCTTTTAAAGATACGACTAAAGTTGATTTAGACTTTGCTTTAGAAAATAATTTAAAGCAATTGGAATTAATGGGCGCTAACAATTTAATTGTTAAAACCGATGATTTTGAAGACCCAAAAGGTTTAACGGGTAAAAAAGCGGAAGGAACATTTGTAGCTATAAATCCAATTACTAAAGAAACGGCTAAAATGGTTTACCAAGTATTGGTTTTTGCGCAAAGTGGCGGTGGACAAGAATTATGGTTGGTTTGTAAGGAAGATGATGAATATGCAATCGAAATAATGAAACGAGTTTTAGATTCTATTGAACTGAAAAAAGCAATACCAAATGAATAATGTAACTTTTTTACATCCTGAATTTTTCTGGTTGTTTTTGGCTTTGCCATTAGCAATAGTTTGGTATTGGTTCAAAAGAAACAAGCTAAATGCAACTTTAAAAATTAGTTCAACCGAAACCTTTAAAAATGGAACTTTTTTATCAAAACTATATCCCTTTTTATTTGTTTTACGATTGTTAGCATTAAGTTCAATAATTGTTGCGTTGGCTCGTCCAAGAAGCGTAGATGTTTCAGCTAAATCTCGAGTTACCAAAGGAATCGATATTGTAATGACAATTGATGTTTCCGGAAGTATGTTAGCTAGAGATTTAAAACCAAATCGATTAGAAGCGCTAAAACGAGTTGCTTCCACTTTCATTCAAGACCGAATTAACGATAGAATTGGATTGGTTGTTTACGCAGGAGAAAGTTATACGAGAACTCCAGTTACTTCTGATAAAGAAATGGTTTTACAATCTTTAAAGACTATCGAGTACGACGATTCAATTTTAGCCGATGGAACTGGAATTGGTGTTGGTTTAGCTACAGCCATTAACCGATTAAAAGATAGCAAAGCAAAGAGTAGAATTGTTATTTTATTAACCGATGGTGTAAATAATGCAGGAACTATCGATCCTCGTATGGCGGCTGATATTGCAAAAGAGTATGGAATTAAAGTATACACGATTGGAATTGGAACAAATGGTAATGCGCCTTTTCCTTATGCAAAAGACCCAAGAACAGGTCAGTTTTTGTTCCGAAATATGCCTGTGGAAATTGATGAAGCTTTAATGAAAGAGATTGCAAAAACGACTGAAGGGAAATATTTTAGAGCAACAACAAATAAAAAATTGGAAGAAATTTATAACGAAATTAATAAGCTTGAAACAACAGAAATTCAAGAACAAAAGTATTTTAATTACGACGAAAAATTTAAACCATTTGTTGGTTTAGCATTGTTATTATTAGCATTAGAATTACTATTAAAAAATACTGTTTTTAGAGGATTTTTATAAGAAATGTATCAATTAGAAGAACCAAAATATTTATATCTTTTAGCGCTGGTAGGCATACTCGTAGCTTTGTTTTTGTTTCAATTAATTTGGAAACGAAGAAAGCAACGCGAATTCGCTAATGACGATTTATTGCGCAAATTAGCACCTGATACTTCTACGTTTAAACCAATTTTAAAGTTTGTTACCGTTGCTTTAGCTTTAGTTGCTTTAATTATTGCTTTGGTTAATCCAAAAATCGGAACCAAAATGGAAACTGTAAAGCGACAAGGTATAGATATTGTTTTTGCAGTAGATATTTCAAAAAGTATGTTGGCCGAAGATGTTGCGCCAAACCGTTTAGAAAAAGCAAAACAATTGGTTAGCCAAATCATTAATAATTTAGGAAACGACCGAATTGGAATTGTAGGTTATGCTGGAAGTGCTTATCCAGTTTTACCAATGACGACCGATTACAGCATTGCAAAAATGTACTTGCAAAACATGAATACTGATATGGTTTCATCGCAAGGAACAGCGTTAAACGATGCGATTCGTATGGCGACTCAGTTTTTCGATTCTGATGAAACAAGCAAACTAATTGTTTTAATTTCAGATGGGGAAGATCATGGAGATGGAGCAGAAGACGCCAGCTTAATTGCCGAAGAATTAGGTATAAAAATCATTACAATTGGTGTTGGAACTCCTAATGGTGGACCAATTCCAATTAAAGGATACAACGGTCAAGTTACTGAATATAAAAAAGATAAAGAAGGCGAAGTAGTTATCACTAAGTTGAACCAAGAAACTTTAGAAACTATTGCTGAAAACGCTAGTGGCGGATATGTTTCTGGAAATTCGACAAAAGACGTGGTAAACCAAATTAAAAATGCCTTAGATAATATTGAAAAAACAGAATTTGAAACCCAACAAATAGCAGAATATCAAACGCAATATCAATGGTTTATTGGAATAGCTTTTGTGTTATTGTTATTAGATATATTCTTTTTAGAACGTAAAACAAGTTGGTTACAAAAATTGAATTTATTCAACGAGAGATAGTATGGAGAAGATTATAGTAGGAATAGCAATTTTAATTTCATCATTGGTTTTTGCACAAAACAAAGATCAAAAGTTATATGATGGAGTAGTTTCTTTTGATGAAAAAAATTACATTCAATCAGAATCTGATTTCCGAATTTCGCAATCTAAAAATAAAGAACAAAAAGCAACTGCAGAATATAATCTAGGAAACAGTATTTATCGCCAAAACAATCCTGGTGAAGCCAAGTATAAATTTTACAACGCAGTTGAAGTTGCAAAAACTAAAGAAGAAAAACATCGTGCGTATCATAATTTAGGTAATGCATTTATGTTGGAAGAAAATTATCAAGATGCGGTAACGGCTTATAAAAATGCATTGCGCAATAATCCTTATGATGAAGAAACGCGTTACAATTATGCTTTAGCGAAACAAAAATTAAAAGAAAATCCGCCTCAAGGGAATAATGACAAAGACAAAAAAGGTGGAAACGATAAAAACGACCAACAAAACCAAAAACAGAATCAAGACAAGGATAAAGGAGACAATAAAGACAAGCAAGATAAAGGGAAAGATCAAGATAAAAAAGAAAACGACAAAGGGGATAACGAAAAGGATAAAAAAGAAGACGGAAAGGATAAAGAAGATAAAGGGAAAGGCGATGACAAAGAAGACCAACAAAAGCCTCAACCAAAACCTAGTGGAGCCAATAAACAACAAATAGAGAATTTATTGGAAGCAGTAAACAATGCCGAAAAGAAAATTCAAGATAAAATAAATGCCCAAAAAGTAAAAGCACAACCCGCAACAAACGATAAAGATTGGTAACACATTTTTTGTTATTCCGAACTCGTTTAGCTAAGCTGAATCGTTAATTTCGGAATCTCAAAACGAAGTGATGAGTCTAAATAAAATGAATAAAATATATTTCTACATAGTATTTTTAATCACAACATTAACCTTTGCTCAAGAAGTAAAATTTGAAGCAAAAGTTAGCAAGTCTGCTTTAGGTTTAAATGAAAAACTTCAAGTTTCTTTTGCTATAAATCAAGATGGAGATAATTTTTCACCACCAAATTTTGAAGGATTTAAAGTTGTTGGCGGACCTTTTCAGTCGACCAATTTTTCTTGGGTTAACGGTGTAAAATCGTTTAACAGAAGTTATTCTTATGTTTTACAGCCTAGACAAAAAGGGACGTTAACGATAAAATCGGCTACAATAGAATACGATGGTGAAACGTATAAAACCCAACCTATTAAAATTACGGTTACTAACGCTGTTGAAATGCCTAAAGATCCAAATAGTCCAGATTATAAAGCCGGAGAAGGAATTCATTTAGTTGCTGAGGTTTCCAAAGGAAACCCATATTTAAACGAACCTATTACAGTTGTTTACAAATTATACTTCGATCCACGATTTACGGTACAAAATGTTCGTGAAGTTGAAAACCCTAAATACAATGGCTTTTGGAGTCAGCATATAGATATTGCTAAGTTAGAAGCTGTTCCAGGAACCTATAACGGACAAGATTATGCAATGGTGGTTTGGCGAAAAGTATTATTGTATCCACAAGAAACTGGAGTTAAAGAACTAGAACCATTGAAAATTGATTTGGACGTATTGGTTCCAGTTCAAAAAAATATGGGCGGATTTTTTACGGTTCGCGATTATGAAAACGTTTCAAAAACAGTGTCTGCTGGTGCTAAATCAATTACAGTAAAACCATTACCAGAAGAAGGAAAACCATCAAGTTTTAAAGGTGCTGTCGGAAATTTCGATTTCAAAGTAAAACCATCAAAAACAGAATTAAAAAGCGGAGAGTCACTCGATTTAGAAATTAGTGTTTCTGGTGATGGAAACTTAAAATTATTCAACTTACCTAAACCTGAATTTGCAAGTGCTTTCGAAGTTTTCGATCCGCAACATCAAGAGCAAGTACAAACACCACTTTCTGGAATGACAGGAAAAATTTCAGATACATATACACTTATTCCTCAAGTAAAAGGTAAATATACAATAAAACCTATCGAGTTTTCCTATTTTGATATAGCTACAAAATCATATAAAACAATTACTTCAGAAGCCATTGAAATTAATGTTTTACAAGGAAAAGAAAATGTAGCTTCAAATGAAAATAATTCGGCTAACAAGCAAAAAGTTGAAAAGTACAATACATTTCAATTCATCAAATTAAATTCGGAATTTCAGGCGTTAGCTAAAGAAGATTTCTTTGGAAGTAGTAAATTTTACATGTTGCTTTTTGCTCCATTTTTGTTAATTCCAATAATCATTTTAGCGAAGAAGAAAAAAGAAGCAATTGATGCCGATGTGGTTGGAAACAAAATTCGTAGAAATACGAAATTGGCTAAAAAATTCCTTTCCGAAGCTAAAAAACAATTGGGTAATAAAGTGCCTTTTTATATGGCAATGGAAAAAGCAATGCACAACTTTTTGAAGGCAAAATTGCATTTGGAAACTTCTGAAATGAGTAAAGAAAACATTCAAGAATTATTGTTAGCTAAAAATGCCAACAGTGAAATTGTTTCAGAATTTATTGCACTAATGAATGATTGCGAATTTGCTCGATATACACCATCTTCTGATGTTGCGATGCAAAAAGATTACGATAGAGCCGTTACTTTAATATCTGATTTAGAAAAACAGTTGTAAGAATAATGAAAAACGAAGGTTTTTCAGAAATAGAAGCAAATCAATCGAAATTGCGTTTCGATGAAATCGAAAAGAGCATGAAGAGCAGATTTGACTTAGGTTTTGAGAATTTTAATTCGAAAAAATTTCCTTAAAACCTTCTTGACTTTTTTGGTTCGTTTTTGTGTCAAGACAAAAACGAACATCAAAGAAAACAAATTATTATGAACAAAATAGTTACTTACATAGTATTAATAATAACCCAAATTATTTGGGCACAAGATGCTTCACAAATTCTTTTTGAAAAAGCAAATGAAAATTATCGTCAAGAAAAATTTGAATTAGCAGCTTCTCAATACGAATCGATTTTAGAAAATCAAAAAGTAGCCTCTGCAGAATTGTATTATAATCTTGGAAACGCTTATTACAAATTAGGAAAAGTTGCTCCAGCTATCTTTAACTTAGAAAAAGCGTTGTTGTTAAATCCTGATGATGAAGCCATTCAAACCAATTTACATTTTGCTCAAAAAATGGCAATTGACGATATTAAAGTAGTTCCAGAAGTTGGCTTTTCGAAATTAGTTTACAATTTCACTTCTATGCTTTCGTATGATGCTTGGGCGTGGACAAGCGTTGGTTGCGCGATTACTTTTTTGTTGTTTTTTATTGGCTATTATTTCTCATCATATACCAATATCAAGCGTACATTTTTTGTGGGAATGTTTGTTTTGTTGACTGTTTTACTTGTAAGTATATTTTCAGCATATTTACAAAAACGATTTGATACCAATATTCGTCCAGCTATTGTTTTCGCTGAAAGCACATTTGTAAAAGCAGAACCTAAAAACAGTGCTGAAAATGCTTTTGAACTACACGAAGGAACAAAAGTGTTTGTAAAAGAAGAACTCGATAACTGGAAACGCATTCAGCTAACCGATAAAACCGAAGGTTGGATTAAAAAAGATGCGATTAAAGAATTGAAGGAGTAATTTTTTCTACTTTTGATAATAAAATTATCTAAATGAACACAACTTTGTGGCATGAAATTGAAAAATTTGATTTTGACTTTCCTTTGTCTGAATATAGTTTTTCAACTCGTTTAGCTTATGAAAATTATTGGACTGAAGCTTACACCAAAAAGGCAATCGAAGAATATAAGAAATTTATGTTTTTGGCTGCAACTTCAGGCGTTATGGTTTCTCCTTCCGAAATTGTTGATATTGTATGGCATCAGCATTTAATTTTTACAGAATCATACACTGACTTTTGTAAAATTCTAGGAAAACAGATAAATCATATACCATCTACTCATAAAAAAGAAGAAAACGAAATATTTTCATCTGCTAGAAAAAAAACAAAAGAGCTTTACGAGCAAAATTTTGGAGAGCAACCTAAAGAATTTTGGGAATATAATTCAATTGATCAGATTTTTGATTTAAAAGCTTCGAAATATAATTTTCAATTAAGTTTAATTTATGGTGTTTTAGGTATATTTATTTTAACGGTATTTAATGTTCTTTTTTTTAAAAAAATATTTATCTCAATAAACAACCCATATTTCTTAATTGTACTTATTAGTTTGTTTGTAATATCGATTATTCTATTAAATATATTTAATAATAAAAAACTAGATGATATTTTAAACAGAATAAAGGACAATTTTATTATTCAAAACCTTTCATCAAACGAACTTGTTTTTATGGATTACAATCAATTAAAATTTGTAATACATGGTTATGTAAATTATATGATTGTGAGTAAAAACTTAAAAACAGGAAAAAATGAAACTATTGAATTTGTAGATGATAATTTAGAGACTAATGATATAATTGCAAAAATAGTTTTAAATACAGTTAAAGAATATAGAAGTATAAATTATAAGTTATTGTTAGATAATTTATTAAGTAAGCCTATTTTAAATTGTGTCTCAAGAAGTGTGCTAAGCATAAAGGATGTAGTCGAAAAGTCTACTAGTTTTATGAAGTTATTTATAATTAATTTGTGTGTTTTAGGTTTTTTTATTTCACTTGCATTATCAAGAATTATAATTGGTTTAACTAGAGGAAAGCAAATCATTTTACTTTTAGTGATAACTATAATTATAGTAGTAATTTCATATATTTTTTTAACAGTTTTAAAAAATAAAATGACATCAAGTCTAATTCCGAATTATTATAAAAAACAAATTATTTCAAAGAATAAATCTGAATATTCTTCATGGAATTGGAATTATTTTCTTTTAGGGACTTCATTATTATCTGTGACTTTTTTAGAAATGGCTAAAAACTATATGCATGTAAATAACAACATCCAACATTCTACCTGCGGATCTAGTTGTAGTTCATGCGGTAGTTCATGCGGCGGCGGATGTGGTGGTTGTGGCGGTGATTAAAGATTTTGAGAATTAGAATCGTCATTAAAATATTTACAGATAATTGTCCCAAACGACAAGACCAAAAAACTTGTTAGCCAAAGTTTGTATCCTAATTCAAGCGAAACTATTTTAGAATGAGCACCAGATTCGCTTGTTATTATAGATTCCAATAGAGAAAAAATTATTGCGAGTATTACCGAAACTAAACTTAAGTAAATTCCGATTTTTTTGCCTTTAAGTGATAAAGCTAATGACAAAAAATATATAGGGTTTGCAAGCCAAATTAAAAAGGGTATCAAGCCTCCTCCTAGTAGAAATAGCCAACCTAAAAAAAATAAAAATAAACTGTTAGACCAAGCATCTTGACTCCCTTGTCTATCAATATAAAAAGCGGGCTGAGTAAAAGAACAAATTAAAATAGCAATACTGATTACAGATACAATTATTTGACAAGATGAGTATTTATTTGTTCTCATTATGATAATTTTCAATTATAGTTTTTCAGTGTTTTCAACTTCATCCTTTTCACTTTCACCTTTTGCCTTTTCACTTATATCCGTATACCATTCCTCAATCTTTGGATATAAAAAAGACGAGATTTCTTTTGTTGGATTATAAAAAATAGATTCGTCTAGCGTTTCTTTCTTTACCAACATATTGTTGAGGTTTATCTTTTCAAAAAAAAGAATCACAATGCTCAACATTAGAATTGTTTTTAAACAGCTAAAAACCGCACCAGCTAATTTGTTTAACCAGCCTAAATACGCAAAATCAGCTATTTTAGTCAATAACTTAGCCGAAAGATGAATGACAACTACCACAATCAAAAAAGTTAAAGCAAAAGCGGTTATTTCAATGTATTTAGGCTCCCAACTTACTTTGGTTTCTAATATTTCTTTTATTAAATAGGAGAATTTAATCGCTACAAAAATTCCAACTACTAAAGCAACTAAAGAAGCCAGTTCAACAAAAAGTCCATTTTTAATTCCTTTATACAAGGCAATACACAATAAAACAGCAAAAATGATATCGATAAAACTCATAAATTAAGTTAAAAGGTAAAAGTCCAAAGGTAAAAGTTTTTTTCAACTTGAAATTTCAAACGTATCTTTGCAGTTCATTTTTTGAATAATGAACTCAAAACTCATAATTCATAATTCATAATTTTATAAAATGTCTAGAGACGAACAATTAAAAGAGCGCTGGGAAAGCGTGGTCAAAATACTTTCAGAAAAATTTGCCGATGGTGATGAACTCGATTTAGATGGCATTATCTATTTAATCGGAATTCAAGAACTAGGAAAATTCAAACAAGCATTTAAAAAAGACGAAAAAGTCAATTTAATGCACATTGCCATTTGCCGATTATTGGAACCTTATGGTTATTACGAATTTGATTTTTTCGATAACGACGGTTGGCCACATTACAAAGTTAAAGAGGAATTACCACCTTTAAAAGCTGGTGAACAAACCATTTTAATGAAAGAAGCCATTGTAAATTATTTCCTTGAAAAAGAGTTAATCAAGTAAAAAGTAATTAGTGAAGAGTGATAAGTAATTAGCTTTTCGTTTAAACACTTTATGCTAATCACTAATTACTTTTTACTTGTCACTAAAAAAGATTAAATTTGCACCTTTCAGAACGAATGTCATGATAGATAAGATTAAAAGTCATATTGAGGAAGTAAAAGCTTTTCATGCCGACAACAAAGAGAAAGTAGAAGAATTCCGTATTAAATACTTGGGAAGCAAAGGAGTTTTAAGAGATCTTTTTGCTGACTTTAAGAATGTTCCAAATGAAATGAAAAAAGAATTTGGACAAGTAATTAATCAGTTAAAAACTTCAGCTGAAGAAAAAGTTTCTGCTTTGCAAGAGCAATTAGAAAGCAAAGAAGTTGCTAAAGGAATTTACGGCGATGTAACGCGTCCGGGTGAACCTTTAAATTTAGGTTCTCGTCATCCAATTTCGATTGTTAAAAATCAAATCATCGATATTTTTTCAAATGTTGGTTTCAACGTGTCGGAAGGTCCAGAAATTGAAGACGATTGGCACAATTTTACCGCATTAAATTTACCTGAATATCATCCAGCGAGAGATATGCAGGATACGTTTTTTATTCAAACCAATCCTGATATTTTATTGCGTACACACACATCATCTGTACAAGTGCGTTATATGGAAAATAATCAACCGCCTATTCGTACGATTTCTCCAGGAAGAGTTTTCCGTAATGAAGATATTTCATCGCGTTCGCACTGTATTTTCCACCAAGTAGAAGGTTTATACATTGATAAAGACGTTTCTTTTGCCGATTTAAAGCAGACATTATTGTATTTCACTAAAGAAATGTTCGGTAAATCTAAAATTCGTTTACGTCCGTCTTATTTTCCTTTTACGGAGCCAAGTGCTGAGGTGGATATTTATTGGGGATTGAACAATGAGATCGATTACCGAATCACAAAAGGAACAGGTTGGTTAGAAATTATGGGTTGTGGAATGGTAGATCCTAATGTTTTGAAAAACTGCGGCATCAATCCAGATGAATATACAGGTTTTGCTTTTGGTATGGGAATCGAACGTATTGCAATGTTGTTGTACCAAATTGGTGATATTCGTATGTTCTATGAAAACGATGTACGTTTCTTAGAGCAATTTAAATCAAGTTTATAATTTTTTAGTCTAAAGTTGAAAGTTTTAAAGTTTCAAGATTACTTTATAACTTTTGACATTTGACTTTCGACTTATATATGAAAAAAGATATTATTATTCCTAAAGTAGAAGGTGTTCAAATCGTTGCTATACAAGAGTGGAACGATGATTTTCAGGAAAACTCTTGGTATGCCTATTTATTGAATGAAACCGAACAAACATTGGAAATGGCAATGGTAGTTTCACGCGCATACGGATTAATTAATGGTGAAAATCGTAAAACAGCAACCTTTCGTCACGCTTTTAAAGAAGTTGCACCGCAAACAGCTGTAAAAGTGGAATTGCTAGAAAACAATGTTTTACAATTGAACAATGAATTTATGGTTACGTATTTCCTTGATGGGAAATTGTACGATAAAAAATTCCTTTTCAAAACCAATAGCATCAACGAAAAAGCCCAAACCGATTTGCCGGTTATCGCTCGTCGTGGAGTTTTAGCTGTGTAATTGTCATTCCGAACAAAAATTTTGAAATACTTTGTGTCACTTCGAGCGAAGTCGAGAAGTCTCATTATTGAATTCATTTCATCACAAATACAATTATTTTATCCCAGTTAATTGTAATCTTTACAGAAAATCACCAATTTTATAGTTTCTAAAAAACTGTAAAATGAAGAAGTTTTTCTATATACTATTTTTTTCATCAAGTTTTCTTTTTGCACAAGACTTTGCCAAACACGTTAATCCATTTATTGGAACAGGCGGTCACGGCCATACGTTTCCTGGCGCAACAGTGCCTTACGGAATGGTACAATTATCTCCAGATACACGTATAGATGGTAGTTGGGATGGTTGTTCGGGTTATCATTATTCCGATACTGTGATTTATGGGTTTTCTCATACGCATTTAAACGGAACAGGCGTTTCCGATTATGGCGATATTATGTTAATGCCAACCATGGGCGAACCTTCGTTCGATAATAAAGTGTATTCTTCGTCATTTTCACATGCTAATGAAAATGCCTCTACTGGATTTTACAGCGTGAAATTAGACAAATACAACATCGATGTGCGTTTAACCACTTCAACTCGTGTCGGTTTTCATGAATATACTTTTAATAGAGCTGGACAAGCGAATATTATTCTCGATTTAAACCATCGTGATAAATTATTAGAAGGAAGAATTAGAGTCATTGATAATAAAACCATTGAAGTATTTCGAAGAAGCGAAGCTTGGGCAACCAATCAATACGTTTACGCTCGAATTGAGTTTAATGTTCCAATGAAAATCAACAAAGAAAAGACCAATTATAAAAGCGAAGGAAAAGTTTATGAAGGCGTTGAATTGGCTTTAAGTTTTTCAAAACAAGTCAAAAAAGGCGAAAAAATTTTAGTAAAAGTGTCGCTTTCTCCAACGGGTTATGAAGGAGCCAAATTGAATAGTTCCGAAATTAAACATTGGGATTTCGATAAAACACATAAAGCAGCTATTGCACTTTGGAACAAAGAATTATCTAAAATTGAAGTCACTTCTGATGACAAAGACAAATTAGCGATTTTCTATACGGCTTTATATCATACGATGATACAACCGAACATCGCACAAGATATCGATGGAAAATATCGCGGTAGAGACAACCAAATTCACCAAGCAGAAGGATTCGATTATTATACAGTTTTTTCACTTTGGGATACCTTTAGAGCTGCACACCCATTGTATACGTTGATTGATAAAAAGCGTACTGCCGATTACATCAATACTTTCATTAAACAATATGAACAAGGTGGAAGATTACCTGTTTGGGAATTGGCTTCCAATGAAACCGATTGTATGATTGGTTATCATTCAGTTTCGGTAATTGCCGATGCGATGGTAAAAGGCATTAAAGGGTTTGATTATGAAAAAGCATATGAAGCGAGTAAAGCTTCGGCTATGCGCGATGTTTTAGGATTAGAAGCCTACAAAAAACAAGGTTTTATTTCGATTGATGACGACCATGAAAGTGTTTCCAAAACAGTGGAATATGCTTATGACGATTGGTGTATTGCACAAATGGCTTATATTTTAGATAAACCAGAAGATTTTAATTATTTCAGGAAGCGTTCGCAAAACTGGAAAAATCTTTTTGATTGGGAAACAGGATTTATCCGACCAAAGAAAAATGGAGGTTGGGACAAACCTTTCGACCCTCGTGAAGTAAACAATAATTTTACAGAAGGAAATGCTTGGCAATATACTTTTTTTGTGCCACAAGACATACAAGGAATGATTGAAGCGTACGGTGGACCAGAAAAATTTGAAGCCAAATTAGACGAAATGTTTAATAGTGAAAGCAAAACAACAGGAAGAGAACAAGTTGATGTTACAGGATTAATTGGGCAATACGCTCACGGAAACGAACCAAGTCACCACATGGCGTATTTGTACAATTACATAGGGAAACCTGAAAAAACGAACAATAAAGTAAAATATATTTTAGATAATTTTTATACCAACTCACCTGATGGTTTAATAGGAAACGAAGACTGCGGGCAAATGAGCGCTTGGTATGTGTTGAGTTCGATGGGAATTTATCAAGTTACGCCAGGGCAAAAATATTTTAACACATGTAAATCATTTTATAATAATGCAAAAATTAGAATAAATGAAAATAAAATTGTAGTTCTAAATACTGATGAAAGTGAAAATAAGTTTATAAATCATAATTTAGATTATTTTCCTAATGGTCCTGACCAAATTATTAATCATACTCCTTATCCTCGAGTACCAGTTATTCAAGCAAATAGTAAGTCTTTTAAAGATCATATGACAATTGAAATAAATTCAGATTTAAATTCCGAAATTGATGAATTATATTATTGGGTAGATTCAGATTTAAATTTAAAAGATAGTTTAATCATAAGTAATAACGTTAAAAAATATACTTCACCTTTTGAAATTGACAAATCTTCTACGGTATATGCTTTTTCAAAAATTCAAGAAAATTATGGAGAACCTCAAAGAATAGAGTCTCCAAAAACATATTACAAAAGCAATATAGTTTCCGCTCAATTCTTCAAAAAGCCAAACAACTATACAATAAATATTAAATCAAAATACAATCCACAATATCACGCTGGCGGTCCAGATGCTTTATTAGATGGAATTTATGGAAATGAAAACTGGCGAAAAGGGGAATGGCATGGCTATCAAAACCAAGATTTTGAAGCTGTAATCGATTTGCAAAAAGAAATGCAAGTGAATGAGTTTTCGGCGAACTTTTTACAAGATACCCGCGCTTGGATTTTAATGCCAACTCAAGTAGAATTTTATGTTTCTAGTGATAATAAGAATTTTACAAAAGTAGGAACCGTAGGCAATGAGGTTGACCCACAAAATTATGAAGTGCAACTACAAAAGTTAACTACAAAAGTTTCAGCAAAAGCCAGATATGTGAAGGTAGTTGCTAAAAATTTTGGCGCATTACCTGAATGGCATCAAGGGTATGGTTATAAAGATGGAAATGCGTTTATCTTTATTGATGAAATTGAGGTTAATTAGATAATTTGACAATAAGGCGATGTGTCAATTAATTAGATAATGTGGAAATCAGAAAATGAGATAATAATATTTCATCACAATTTATCTAGAAGTATTATTCTGAACACTGCGACTGAACACTGAAGACTATTTCTTAAACGGAAATAAGATCGACCAAAGCACTGAAATAACAAGTATTGACCCAACAACAGCTAATGACATAGGTGAAGAGATATGAACCCATGGCGCTATTAACATTTTAGTTCCGATAAAAGCTAAAATTAGAGCTAATCCGAAGTGTAAACGGCTAAACATATACATGAAGTTGGCCAACAAGAAATAAAGCGAACGAAGCCCTAAAATGGCAAAAATATTTGAAGTGTATAAAATAAAAGGATCATCGGGTGCAATGGCGAAAATTGCAGGGATACTATCTACAGCAAATAATAAATCGGTAAATTCTATTATGGCTACAACAACTAAAAGTGGAGTAGCCATTTTTATACCGTTTTGAATGGTAAAAAACTTGTCTCCATCGAATTTATCAGATACTTTAAAAATGCGATGAATTAGCTTAGCTCCTGGACTTTTAGAAAAATCTTTATCACCATCGTCTTCTCCGTGACTGAACCAAGATTTGAATCCTGCTACAATTAAAATAAAACCGAATAGGGTCAATAAGTAATTGATTTGAACATCGTGTCCGAATAAATGCATTTCAGGTAAATAGGTGTAATTT
Source organism: Flavobacterium okayamense (assembly GCF_019702945.1). Classification (NCBI taxonomy): domain Bacteria; kingdom Pseudomonadati; phylum Bacteroidota; class Flavobacteriia; order Flavobacteriales; family Flavobacteriaceae; genus Flavobacterium; species Flavobacterium okayamense. The sequence goes on along the minus strand of NZ_AP024749.1, from coordinate 679,495 downwards.
AAAATCCAAACACCTGAAAAAATGAAAATTGCTCGGAATAATAAAGCACCTAAAACTCCCCAAAATAAAACTTTGTGTTGTGCTTCTTTGGCAACATTGAAATAGCCAAAAACTAAAATAAAAACGAATAAATTATCTATAGAAAGTGCTTTTTCAATCCAATAGGCACCTTGAAATTGCGTGAATTTTTCAAGCCCCATGTAGTGGTATATAATTCCACTAAATCCCATTGCAAGTGAAATCCAAATAGCGCTCCAAATAGCCGCTTCTCTACTTGAAATTGCATGTCCTTTCTTATTTAGAATCCCCAAGTCTAGTAACAACATTATTATAATTGTTACAGCAAAAACTGTTATGATTACTGGGTGATTAACTAAATGGTCCATGCATTACTTTTTTGCAAAGATAAGGTCTGTATTTTTAACCAAGAGAGGGTTTGTGTATGTTTTTGTAAATCAATACTTTAAAGGTGTTTTTTAAAATACACAAATTTTTATAAAACATTGAATTACAATGGTATATATTTTAAAATTAAAAGACGTACTTAATTTAATTTGTCTGTTAATTTTTTGAAAACCTTTTTAGGCTCTTTATTTTCGTATAAAATTTCGTAAACGGCATCAATAATTGGTGTTTTAGCACCATATTTTTGGTTCAATTTGTATGCACTTTTAGTAGCATAATACCCTTCAGCAACCATACTCATTTCCATTTGTGCCGATTTTACAGTGTAACCTTTACCAATCATGTTACCAAACATCCTATTTCTTGAGAACACAGAATAACCCGTTACTAATAAATCGCCTAAATATGCGGAATTATTTATGTTACGTTTCATTTTATGAACTTCTTTAATGAATTTCTTCATTTCACGAATGGCATTACTCATTAAAACCGATTGGAAATTATCGCCATAACCTAATCCGTGAGCAATTCCTGCTGCAATAGCGTAAATATTTTTCAACATTGCAGCATATTCAGTTCCTATGATATCATCTGTAGTTTTGGCATTAATATAATAACTACTTAAGTTTTTAGCTACTAATTTAGCTTTAGTCCTATCTCCACATGCAATGGTTAAGTAAGATAAACGCTCAAGTGCAACTTCTTCAGCGTGACAAGGCCCAGTTATAACACCAATATTTTCGTAAGGTATATTATATTCTTTGTGAAAATGTTCACCAACAATTAAACTTGTTTCTGGAACAATTCCTTTAATTGCTGAAAAAATTACTTTTCCTTCTAAACTTTCCGTTAGTTTTTCTAATTCACCACTTAAGAATGCCGATGGAATGGCAAAGATTAAATAATCAGCAAACTTTACAGCTACATTAATATCAGTGGTTAATTCAAGTTGATTTATATCAAACTCTACAGAACTTAAATAATTTGGATTATGGTATTGATGCTTTAAATGCTCAACAGCATAAGTACTACGCATGTACCAAGCAATTTTTTCTTGGTTTTCACATAACATTTTAGCTATAGCAGTAGCCCAACTTCCGCCGCCTATTACGGCAAATTTTGGTTTATTTTCCATTCGTTTTGAATATTAGGAAATTCAAAGGTACTGAATTATTGAAAAAAATAAAATTAACATTTATTTAATGAATATAAAGACAATTTATTCTTTATACTTAACGTTGTAACTATGTTTTATGTTTAAAGCTAACACTAATAGTTTTTTTTGGGTTAAGTCTATTTAGTTTTGGTTGGTAAAAAAACAGGGTTTAAAGATTTTAAATCCTGTTTTTTGTTTTACATTTGTTTTTTAATGAAGAGTATGTATATCAATAAGTTACTATATTTTTTTATTATTTTAAATTTTAGTCTTGTGCTAGCGCAAGAACCTAATATCAGTTATACTACACCAAATAGTTTTGAAATTAATCAACCGATAACACCTCTTTTTCCAGGCAATTCTGGAGGTGCTATCCCGAATGGACCTGGAATAATAAGACATGTAGGTAATGGTCTTCAAGGTGATGTTAATGGATTTTTAGAAGTAGCAGAATTTAATTTGCCTACTGCTTCAATTTTTGATAGTAATAATAATTTATTAATTGTTGATAGAGGAAATCATAAAATAAAAAAAATTGACGCTAGCGGAATTGTACAAACTTTTGTGGGTACCGGAGCATTAGGGGCTTTAGATGGATCGTTAGCTGTTGCGACATTTAATTATCCAGCAAGTATTGTGGAAGATTCTCAAGGGAATTTATTTGTTTGTGATCAAAGTAATCATAAAATTAGAAAAATTGATGCAAGTGGTAATGTAACAACATTTGCAGGTACTGGTGTTGGAGGGTTTCAAGATGGGCCAGGAAATGTTGCAAGATTTTATTATCCTGATGAAATTGCAATTGATGCATTAGATAATATTTTCGTTGCAGATTATTTAAATAATAGAATTAGAAAAATTACTCCTCTAGGAATTGTTTCAACAGTTGCTGGTTCTGGAGTGAGTGGTGATATGGATGGTATTGCAAGTTTGGCAAAATTTAAATGGCCAACAGGAGTTTGTTTAGATGGGAACGGAAATATTTTTGTGACCGATTATGGGAACCATAAAATAAAAAAAATCGATACATCAGCTAATGTTACAACTATAGCAGGTTCAGTTGCTGGTGATGAAAATGGAATTGGAACTTTAGCTAAATTTAAAAATCCAACAATTTCAGCGCTGGATAGTTTTGGAAATATTTTTGTAGCTGATTATGGAAATCATAAAATAAAAAAAATTGACACTTCTGGAAATGTAACAACATTTGCTGGAGATGGAACAATTGGGAATAGAGATGATGAATTATTGTTGGCTAAATTCAAGCAACCGTCTGCCGTTACATTTAATAACAGTGGAGAGTTATTTATAACGGATTACGGTAATCATACAATTAAAAAAACTACTGTTTTTAATTTCACATACTCTGTTACACCTAATTTACCTGTGGGTTTAATCTTTAACGAAAATACAGGAGAAATTTCTGGGATACCAACACAATTGAGCCCAATGACGGATTACACGGTTTCAATTTCTAATCAGTTTGGAACATCTTCAACGATTGTAAGTATCGAAGTTGCAACATTGTCTGCAAATTCTTTTCAGCAGAAAGCGTTTAAAGTTTATCCCAATCCTTTTGAGAATGATGTAGTTTTCGAATTTAAAAATGAAATTCCAAAGGAAGTTGTTTTTTATAACACTTTCGGTCAAAAAATAGTTGAAGTACAACCAACAGATTTATTTACTAAAATTGATTTTAAAAATCACAATAGTGGAGTTTACTTTGTAAAACTAAATTTTGATTCTAAAACAGAAACTTTACAATTAATTAAAAAGTAAAAATGAGCTTAATAGCTCATTTCTACAATTTCTTTTATCTTATCTAAGGTTACCAATTGCTTTTCGCCTAAACCTTTCCAACCTCTTTCTTCAAATCGATTTACAATAAAAGAAGCTGTTTCTTGATAGTTTTCGGTGTTTTCAGATAGTTTTGTTTTCATGCCTACACTTTGGAAAAATTCTGTAGTTTTTTCAATCGCTTTTTGTGCAATTTCTTCATCAGTTCCAGTTAAATTCCAAACGCGTTTTCCGTATTGTACTAATTTTTCTTTTTTCGAATCAAACATTACTCTATATAAGTTTGGAGCAATAATAGCCAATGTTCTGGCATGATCGATTTCGTATAAAGCGGTTAATTCGTGACCAATCATGTGCGTCGCCCAATCGGTTGGAACACCTTTATTCAGTAAACCATTTAACGCCATTGTTGCACACCAAACAAAGTTGGAAGCCAATTTATAATCGGTTGGATTTTCAATTACTTTCGGACCAATTTCTACTAAAGTCTGTAAAATGCCTTCTGCAATTCTATCTTGAAGTAACGCATCATGATTATAGGTTAAATATTGTTCCATTACGTGTGTAAAAGCATCCACAACACCATTTTGCAATTGTCTCTTTGGCAATGATTCAATTACTGTAGGATCCACAATAGAGAAAACTGGAAACAAAGCACTTCCGCCTAATGTCAATTTTTCTTGTGTAGCTTCAATAGTTACTACAGCACCAGAATTCATTTCAGAACCCGTTGCTGGTAAGGTTAAAACCGTTCCAAAAGGAACTACTTTTGAATTATCTTTAAATAAGATGCGTTTATGTAAAATATCAGCTTCGTTACCTTCAAAATGAACTGCTGCCGAAATAAATTTAGTTCCATCAATCACACTTCCGCCGCCAACAGCTAAAATGAAATCAATTTTTTCTTTACGAATGACTTCAATGGCTTTTAGTAACGTTTCGAAGCGTGGATTGGGTTCAATTCCACCAAATTCAATTACTTCAACTCCAGAAAGCGCTGCTTTAACTTGGTCGTAAACACCATTTTTAAAAATACTTCCACCACCATACGTTAGCAGAATTTTTTTTGAAGTTACTAAATCAGAAAGTTTTGCGATTTGTCCTTTTCCAAAGACATAGTTAACAGGATTGTATAATTCGAAATTGTTCATAATATTACTTTTTTGTCACACTGAGCATGTCGAAGTGTTTATTTTGACTCAAAGTTACAAAAAGCTATTGGGAACAGGTTGTAAAGGAATGTTAAGGTTCAATTTTATATTCTAATAGATTTTTCTTTTTCAAAACTTCACAAAATTCAATTATTAAATTATTGAAGTCTTCATTCTTATTATGATTGATGACATAAATGTCATATTTATTTGAAGAAGCGTTTGTAAAAGTAATTTTATCAGTTTTAGAATTTGCATTATAATAAGTTTTTAGAACATCTGAAACATTTGAAATACTAAAATTTTCACTGCTGATTATTGAATCTTTAGTGGGTTCAATATTTAACTTTTTTTCTATTAGTGAAGTAGATTCATTAATAATTATTGTTAAATTTTTTGTTTTGATTTCAACATTGTTTTTTTGTTTTGAACAAGAATAAACTAAGCTTATTAAAACTAGAAGAAATAAATATTTTTTCATTTTAAAAAAGTGACAATTTGTTTTTTGTAAATATATAAAACTTATTTCTTATAAAATAAATTGTGTTCTACATATTCCCAAACTTTTGAAGGTAGCATAGGTGTTATATTTTTTCCTTCCTTAATGCTGTTGCGAATAAATGTTGAAGATAATTCGACAACTGGTGCGCCTATACGATGAATTTTAGGATGATTGACAAATTGCTCATCCATCTCTCCAGAGTTTAATCTTGGATACACATAAATATCATGATTTTGAAGAATGACTTCGTAGTTTTTCCATTTATGAAACGAGTTCAAGTTGTCTTCGCCCATAATTAATGAAAACTCATGAGTTGGAAATTTTTCTTGTAAATGTGCTAATGTATTTACCGTATAATTGGGTTGCGGTAATTTAAATTCAATATCGGAAGGTTGAATTTTTGGATACTCTTCGGTCGCTAAATGTACCATGTGTAAACGATGGTAATCGTCTAGTAAAGAGCTTTTCTTTTTATGCGGATTATGCGGTGTAACCACCATCCAAATTTGATCTAAATCGGAATGCTCTGCCATATGATTGGCAATAATTAAATGACCAATGTGAATAGGGTTAAACGTTCCGAAGTAAAGTCCGATTTTCATAATCTTAGTAACGAGTCATTAGTTTTAAATTTTTATTCTTCTGGAGCACAATTTTCATTGTAAAACATTACTATTTCAGCATAGTCATTTTTTTTCAATTCTCCTTTTTTTACTTTTTTTTGAAGATTTGGGCAGTCGATAAAATATTCTTCAATTACTTTATTGAAACTCACTTTTGGAATATATCCAAATGCTACGTAGTACTGTCCAAATTTATCTTTTTTTCTTTTTAAATGATAAGTAGAAGAACTTCTAAAACCAACTCCTGAGACACCATTAAATGTAGAAGTGCTTTCAGAATATAATCTTAAAAATCCATCAATTTCAACTCGTAACAATAAAGGTGTTTTTTTATACTCAACCGGAACAAATTCAAAAATTGTTGTTATATTTTCTTTATTAATTATTTCAGCTGAAAGTGCAGAGCTATAATCATAATTAATTGATTTAGAAGCTTTATCCTTTTTGTAAATAATTTTATTAGAAGAAATTTTCACTAATCCTTCAAGTTTAGTATTATCTTTAAGTATAACAGTTCCTTTTTCCTTTTGGGCGTTACTATTTAAACCAACTGAAAGCAATACCAGTAAAATAATTTTTTTCATCTTTTTATTTATTTAAAAATTCTTTAACTAACTGATATGCTTCTTCCTTAGCGGTATCTAAGTCGTAGTTTTTTATCACTACATCAAATTGAGGGGCTGTTGCTAATTCTACGTGCGCTTTTGCAATACGCATGTTAATTTTATCATCACTTTCAGTAGAACGCTCTTTTAAACGACGTTTTAGTTCGTCAACACTTGGTGGTTTTACAAAAACAGCTAAAGTTTCTTCAGGGAATTTACGTTTTATACGCAATCCCCCAGCTACATCTATATCAAAAATAACGTGTTTACCTTGAGCCCAAATTCGTTCCACTTCGGCTTTTAAAGTTCCGTAGAAATTATCAGTATACACTTCTTCCCACTCTACAAAATCTTCTGCTTTAATGTGCGATTTGAAATCGTCCCAAGAAATGAAATAATAATCTTTACCATTAACTTCTTCTCCTCTTGGTTGACGCGTAGTACACGAAATTGAAAATTCTAAGTTTAAATCTTCTTTTCCTAATAAATGTCTAACTATAGTTGTTTTTCCAGAACCAGAAGGAGCAGAAAACACTATTAATTTTCCTTTAGTCATGAGTTGTGTTGTATCTATTTACAGAACATTTAAAACCTGTTCTTTTATTTTTTCTAATTCGTCTTTCATCATTACCACTAATTTTTGCATTTCGGCATGATTCGATTTTGAACCCATAGTGTTAATTTCTCGACCAATTTCCTGCGTAATGAAACCTAATTTTCTACCATTTGCTTCTTTTCCATCCATGGTTTGAACAAAATAATCCAAATGGTTACCTAAACGAACTTTTTCTTCAGTAATATCTAATTTCTCAAGATAATAAATCAACTCCTGTTCAAATCGGTTCTCATCTACATTTACTTTTAATTCATCAATTGCATTTTGCAAACGCTCTTTAATAGCAGAAATTCTTTCAGGAGCTAATGCAACCGCTTCATTCATATAGTTACGAATGTTTTCAATTCGAAAACGGAATTCTTTATCTAAAGACAAGCCTTCATCTTTTCTAAAGGTTGAAATGTTTGTTAAGGCTTCTCGAACTAAACTTTCAATTTCTTTTAATTCTTCTTTGTCTATTTCTTCGCGTTCCGTTTTAAGCGCGTCAGGCATACGAACCGCCATTTTCATTAATTCGGTTTCATCGGCATTTGGAAGAATTTCTTTCATTTGAGAAATATAACCTTTCACAATAGGAGCATTTACTTTTGCAGTAGTTTCTTCGCCAGATATTTCTACAAAAAGGGAAAAATCAACTTTTCCTCTTTCTAGTTCTTGTGAAATAGTATTGCGCAAACTCAACTCCATTTCTCTAAATGCTGAAGGCATTCTAACATTCAAATCGAGACCTTTGCTATTTAAAGATTTTATTTCAACGGTAATTTTTTTTGTTGGCAATTGCTTAGAAGCTTTACCAAAACCTGTCATCGATACAATCATACAGTATTTCTTAAATAAGGTTTCAAAGATAAGAATTTCCTTAGTATTAAAGGCAAAAAGGCTTTATGTAATAGTTTTAGGTTTTTTGGTAACCAAATAAACACCAACGAAAATGAGTAATGCTGAAATTATCTTGATTTCATTTAAACTATCTTTTCCTAAACTGATTGCAATGATACTTGCAAATAGCGGTTGTAAATAAATAAAAACCGAAAGAGTTGTTGGTTTTAAAATACGAATTGCCGAAAGATTTATTAAGTAAGCCAAAAATGTTGTAAAAACGACTAAATAGCCCATTTCAAAATAAATGGTTGTTGGAATCTCTTGCCATTCAATCAATGAAAATTCGCTAAAACCAAAAGGCAAGACATAAACCAACCCGAATGTATAAATCCATTTTATAAATGTAAGTGGACTATATTTAGCTGCAATTGGTTTTACTAAAATTAAATAAACAGCATAGGAAGAAGCATTTATAAAAACGAGAAAATTTCCCCAATTAGCATTTGGTGCATTTTCAATTGATTTTCCGTAAAGTATTAAAACTGAAGCTCCAGTTAAACCAATTAGAATCCCCAGAATTTTTTTAATTTCTAAACGTTCTTTGAGTAAGATAGAGGATAAAATAAGCACTAATATTGGCGCCGTAACCATAAGAACTGCTCCACTTATGGGTGAAGTGTAGCTTAATCCTTTAAAAAAGGTCAACTGATTAAAAGCAACGCCAAAAAAAGCGGCTGCCATGATTCTTGGAAAATCTTTTTTCTCAACTTTTTCTTTAGTTAGAAAAATAGAGACAATCCAAAATAATGTACAAGCACCTAAAACCCTAATTAAAATTAACCCAAAAGGCTGCACATAAGTTGGCATTACATCTTTTGCAATGGTAAAAGTTGCGCCATAAATTAATGCCACAAATGTAGCGCCTAGTAAGGCCCAGTTTCTACTATTCATGATTAAGTAAATCGATTGCAGCATCAACGTTTTTTGCACTATTACCTACAAATATTTTATCATTAATGATAATAACTGGTCGGTTTAAAAAAGTGTAATGTTCTAATATGTATCTTTTAAAATCAGTTTCTTGTAATTTTTCGTCTTTCAACCCCATTTCTTTATACAATTTAGCACGTTTACTAAATAAAACTTCGTAGCTTTTAGATAATGCATACATTCCCTCTAATTGCTTAACAGTAATATTATTTTCCTTAATGTCTTGAAGTATAAATGTATCCAGTTTAGGTAAAGATTTTAAAATACGTTTACAAGTGTCACAAGTCTTTAAGTAGTAAATTTTTCTCATGGCTAATTTTTTACAAAAATATAAAATTTTAAAGCGAATCTTTAGGCTTTTTTTTGACCCCTATTCCCGCTGTTAGTAATACGCGGTAGCCTACTTCCATCGGGGCTAGATTGTTAACTTTAGGAAAATCTTAACTGTTCTTTTTTGTACCTTCGTAAAAAACAATAAAAATGAATAGAAGTTTACAAGTTACTATAGCAAGTAGAGAGTTATATAAAAAATTAATTGAAAGTTGCACTTTAGAACAATTAAATAAAATCCCTCAGGGATTCAAAAACAATATTATTTGGAATGTTGGACATATTGTTGTGACACAACAATTGCTTGCTTATAAACTTTCTGGATTATCTATGATGGTTACAGACGAAATGGTTCAAAAATATCAAAAAGGAACCGCACCTCAAGGGAACGTATCTCAAGAAGAAGTGGATGCCATTAAAAACTTATTGTTTAGCACCATTACCAAAACTCAAGAAGATTTAGATAATGGATTGTTTCAAAATTATTATGAATACACAGTTTCAACTGCAAATTTTACATTAAAAAATATAGAAGATGCTATGCAGTTTAATAATTTTCACGAAGGAATTCATATCGGTGTTATTCTGCAGTTAAGAAAATTTGTTTAATTACTACCTTTGCAAAAAATAAAAAGAAATGAAGTTTAATACAAAAGTAATACATGGTGGTCAGCATCATGAAAAAGTAACAGGCTCGGTTATGCCACCTGTTTTTCAAACATCGACGTTTGCACAAGTTTCTCCCGGAAAACCTGTTGGTGAATATGAATACAGTAGAGCAGCAAATCCTACGCGAACGGCATTAGAAGATGCTTTGGCAAGTATCGAAAATGGAACACGTGGATTGGCTTTTTCATCAGGTTTAGCGGCAACCGATTCAGTAATGAAATTGTTAAAACCAAATGATGAGGTTATAGCAATGGATGATTTATACGGAGGAACGTATCGTATGTTTGCTCGTATTTATCAAGATTTTGGAATAAAATTTCATTTTGTTGACATGACCGATTTGGAAAAATTGGAATCGTTAATTAATGAAAACACAAAATTGGTTTGGGTAGAGACACCTACAAACCCACTAATGAAATTAGCGGATATTGCTGAAGTTGCAAAAATCACAAAAAAACACAATTTGTTATTCGCTGTCGATAATACATTTGCAACGCCTTACTTACAAAAGCCATTAGATTTAGGTGCTGATATCGTAATGCATTCGGCTACAAAATATTTAGGAGGACATTCAGATGTTATTGCTGGTGCTTTAATTGTTAAGGACAAAGAATTAGGAGAAAAATTACATTTTGCACAATTCGCCACTGGAGGAACATTAGGTCCAATGGATTCCTATTTAGTTTTACGTGGAATCAAAACCTTACATTTAAGAGTTCAACGTCATTCTGAAAACGGGCAAAAAGTAGCAGAATATTTAGAAAAACATCCTGCAATAAAAAGAGTATATTATCCAGGTATAGCGTCACATCCAAATCATGAAATTGCAAAAAAACAAATGATAGGAGGATATGGCGGAATGGTTACATTTACGTTTAATTCAGGAAAAATGGAAGACGCTATTTCATTTCTAGAAAAAGTAAAAGTATTTACATTAGCAGAATCTCTTGGCGGTATAGAATCACTTGCAAATCATCCAACATTAATGACACATGCTTCAGTTCCTGCAGAAAAAAGAGCAGAAATTGGAATTTCAGATGATATGGTAAGATTAAGTGTAGGTGTTGAGGATATTCAAGATTTATTGCAAGACTTGGAACAAGCATTAAGTTAAATTCTAATATAATAAAAAAAGCCTTGAATATTCAAGGCTTTTTTTATTATATTTTTAAGGTTAATCTAAATAGTAGATGTAACCAAAATGAAACCAAACGTTCCAATCGTTAGCTTTATTTTCTTCATTTAATTTAGGGTCTTTTTTTAATCCGTCAACCCAATCATCACCATAATATTGCCATCTTAGTTCAACAAATAAATCAGAAAGTTCTGTTAACTTGTATCGAGTTCCAACCGATGAAACTACTGACCATGTACTCCCTCCTTCTGTTGACCAGCCATCAGGCAAATAATCAGGATAAACATTTCCGGGATTCCCTAAACCTCCAGGTAAAGTTGAATATGTATTGTTGTCATAAATTGAATAGTGTGCACCTAATGCTACAAATGGTCCCCAAGCACCAGGTCGTGCAGTAAATTCTCTAATACTCCATGGGAAATATTCTAGTTGCATACCAATATCAGTTACTTTAGCCTCACCTTTCATTGCTCTAAGTTGCTCACCATAAACACTTTCTTTATCTACCCATTTACCAAAATGTTCAAGTTTAGTGCTGTTGTAAGATAATTCTGAACGCAACTTAAAGTGATCATTAAAGTAAGTGTCTGGTGTATAACAATTACACTCAGCTCGATATGAGAAGTTCATGTAATGAACAAGACCAATTCCAAAACCAGTGTTTCCAGCATTCGTTTCAAAATCATGACGAACTCCAAAGTCAGATTGGAAGGCAACACCTCCTGCAAAAGCTCCAATTTCATGAGAAAAACCAAATTGTGCTTGACTCATAATAGGGGCTAGAAGCAACAAAAAAAGTAGGGATTTTATCTTTTTAGTCATCGCTAAAAGTTTTCTATTATCGGACAAATATATAAAAACAAAGTTCAGTTCAAAAAAAAATCTTAAAATTATGTTTAAAAAAGAAAAAAATTAACAAAATTATTTGCTGAATATTAGTTAAAAAAATAGTAAAAAAAGATACTGATGATTTAATAATATATATATTTGCTACGAAAATAAACCTTGTTTTTATCAAATTAGAAATTAAACCACAAAATAATGAAAGAAAGTGTAAAATCTTTTATTGATTCGGTTGCTAAAAGAAATGCAAACGAACCTGAATTTATGCAAGCTGTACAAGAAGTTGCAGAAACAGTAATTCCATTTATTGAGGAAAATCCAAAATATCAAGGGAAAATGTTACTTGAAAGAATGGTGGAGCCAGAACGTGTTATTATGTTCAGAGTGGCTTGGATTGATGATGCTGGTAATACTCAAGTAAATAGAGGTTTTAGAATCCAAATGAATTCAGCAATTGGGCCATACAAAGGTGGAATTCGTTTCCATCCTTCAGTTAACTTAAGTATTTTAAAATTCTTAGCTTTTGAACAAGTTTTTAAAAATAGTTTAACAACTCTTCCAATGGGTGGAGGTAAAGGTGGTTCTGATTTCGATCCTAAAGGCAAATCGGATGTGGAAATCATGCGTTTTTGTCAAGCATTTATGACAGAGTTACAAAGACATATAGGTGCAGATACTGATGTGCCAGCTGGAGATATAGGAGTAGGTGGACGTGAAGTTGGTTATATGTTCGGTCAATATAAAAAATTAAGAAATGAATTTACTGGAGTTTTAACTGGTAAAGGAATTACTTTTGGAGGTTCATTAATTCGTCCTGAAGCGACAGGTTATGGCGATGTATATTTTGCTCAAAACATGTTAGCAACAAAAGGAGAAAGTTTTAAGGGTAAAACAGTTGTTGTTTCAGGATCTGGAAACGTTGCGCAATACGCAATAGAAAAAGCAACTGAATTAGGAGGAAAGGTGGTTACCGCTTCTGATTCATCAGGTTATATTTATGATGTTGATGGAATTGATGCTGAGAAGTTAGCATATATCATGGAAATCAAGAATGTAAGATACGGTAGAATTAATGAGTATGTTGCTAAATATCCTAATGCTAAATTTGTAGAAGGAAAACGTCCATGGGAAGTTGAATGTGATATTGCGTTACCATGTGCTACTCAAAATGAGTTAAATGGAGAGGAAGCAAAAATGTTAATTGCTAACGGTTGTATTTGTGTTGCAGAAGGTGCTAATATGCCATCTACTCCTGAAGCAGTTGAAGCTTTTATTGCAGCTAAAATATTATTTGCTCCAGGTAAAGCATCTAATGCTGGTGGGGTTGCAACTTCTGGTCTAGAAATGTCACAAAACTCTTTACGTTTAAGTTGGACAAGAGAAGAAGTAGACGAAAAGTTACAAAGAATTATGGGTGATATTCATGAGGCTTGTGTAAAATATGGTAAAGATAGTACAGGTTTTGTAGATTATGTTAAAGGTGCAAATATTGCAGGTTTCGTAAAAGTAGCTGATGCAATGTTAGGTCAAGGCGTAGTTTAATTAAAACTATATCTAAAAATAAAAAGGGCGTTTCAAAAGAACGCTCTTTTTTTATTATATATGCATAAAACTTTATTTTTAACGTTTATATTATATTTGTATAAAATTGCTAGAATGAAATTTAAGTACTTATTACTTACGCTTTTTTTAAGTAGTATTGTTTTTTCTCAACAGAATCAATTGTGGAAAGGTTATTTTTCTTATAAAGAGATTGTAGATGTTGCAAATGGAAACAATAAGGTTTTTGCTGCAACCGAAAATAGCCTTTTTTATAAAGATTTAATTTTGGGAGATGTAAGTCAAGTGAATTCTATAAACGGATTTAAACCTGAAGCTATCTCTTGTATTTATCATTCCTCTCAACATAATATAACTTTTGCTGGTAATACCAATGGATTAATTTTAGCGGTTAAAGGAAATGGAGATATTGTAACTAAAGTTGATATAATTGAAGAAGTACCTGTACCACCAAATCAAAAAAAAGTTAATCATTTCTATGAATTTAATGATAAACTTTACATCTCAACAGATTATGGAATTTCAGTTCTTAATTTACAAACGTTAGAATTTGAAATTACTTATTTCATTGGAACCGCAGGTGAAGAAATAAAAGTTCTTCAAACGACAGTATTTAATAATGAAATTTATGCGGTTACTGAAAATATTGGAATAAGAAAAGGGAATTTAAACAACCCATTTCTTTACGATTTTAGTCAATGGCAAACTTTTGACACAGGTTTTTGGACAGGTATAGTAACATTTAATAATCAAATTGTTGCACAAAATTCTAATTCAAGAACTTATAGATACAATGGAACATCGTTTGTGGAAATATTAAACACCATTCAAAATGCAAATTTTATAAAAGCTACAGACGATTATATCATTATAACAACACCGAACCATGTATTTGTTTTAAATACTAGTTTAGTACAAGTAGCTCATATAACTGGAATACCAGATTATAGTGTAACATTTTCATCTTCAATAATAGTAAATGATAATTTATTTATTGGAACTGAAAAAGATGGCGTGTTTTCATGTGCTATTTCTAACCAATCTATTTTTGAAAATATTACACCTAATGGCCCAGAAAGGAATTATGTATTTCGGGTAAAAAGTGCGCCAAACAAATTATGGGCGGTTTATGGAAGTTATACACTTTCATATAATCCTATAATAAATGATTACGGAATCAGTTATTTTCAAAATGAAACAGGATGGTTTACTTATCCAATTGATGACTTGCTAGGTGTGAAGTGTTTTTCTGATATTGGTTATAATCCCAATAATCCAAGTGAAGTTTATTTTAGTTCTTACAATAGCGGACTTTTAAAATTAGAAGGAGATAACAGTTTTACTTTATTTAATCATACAAATACAGGAACCAATGGTTTAGAACAAATACCAGCCAACTCTGTAACCAATATTTTTGATGGTTCAATACGAACGAATAGTCCAACTTTTGATAAAGATGGAAATTTATGGTTAACAAGCGCATTTGTTACTAAAGGATTGAAAGTATTGCGTTCTAATGGACAATGGCAATCGTATGAATTAGCTAATATTTTAGAGCAAGCTCAAGTTGTTCGTTTTGCACCAATTGCGATCGATAAAAATGGAACTAAATGGCTGCCAACCCGTAACGACGGAGTTTTAGCATTTAATGATGATTTAAATAATAAATTTATTGTAATTGATGATACGAATGGCCTACCTACTACAATAGTTCAAAGTATTGCCATTGACAACAATAATCAAGTTTGGATGGGCACAATGCAAGGCTTGAGAATCATTTCAAGTGCTAATCGGTTTTTATCAGAAAATGAATTAACAGCTACAAACATTATAATTCAAGAAGGCGACTTAGCTCAAGAATTATTTTACCAGCAACCTATAATTGACATTGCAGTTGATGGCGCAAATAGGAAATGGGTTTCTATAGCTGATGGAGGAGTTTTCTTGGTGTCTCCAAATGGGCAACAAACAATTTATAGGTTTGATAAGTTAAATTCACCTTTACCTAGTAATAATGTTTTAGATATTGAAATTAACGGAGAAACAGGAGAAGTTTATTTTGCAAGCGACAAAGGCTTGGTCTCTTTTCTAGGAACATCCACAAAACCAAGTGAAGATTTAGAAGATGTTTTTGTTTATCCAAATCCCGTTCGTCCTGAATATGTTGGAACTATAAAAATATCAGGATTAATGGACAAATGTAATGTAAAGATTACTGATATTGAAGGAAATTTAGTCTTCGAAACAACTTCTGCTGGTGGAACTATTGAATGGGATGGAAGAGCATTTGGCAAACACAAAGTTGCTTCAGGAGTGTATATGGTTTTTGTTGCAACCGAAGATGGTCTTGAAACTACAGTTAAGAAGATAATGGTAATACGTTAATGGAATACGATTTAAACAAAAATTGTTTCGATTTTTTAAGAGCATTTTTCGCATTTAATGTTTTATTATCACATGTAGGCGAACTCTCACAATCTAAACAGTTATCGTTTTTACAAAATATTTCAAATTCTTTTTTAGCAATTAATGGCTTTTTTATTATAAGTGGTTTTTTAGTAGCAAAGAGTTATAGTAGTTCAAAATCAATAAAAAAATATTTTGTAAAACGTATAAAAAGAATAGTTCCAGCTTATGTTTTTGTAATCTTATTTTTTGTTGTAATCTTTTCATTTTTTTCTACATTATCAATTATAGAGTATTTTTCATCTTTTCAATTGTACAGTTATTTAGGTTGGAATTTAATTTTTTTAAATTTTATGGAACCTTGTTTGCCTGGTTTGTTTCAAGAAAACTTAATATGCGCTGTAAATGGTGCATTATGGACAATTAAAGTTGAAGAAAGTTTTTATTTAATACTACCTGTTATTTTTTATTTTTTTAAAAAGTTTAAATCTAAATGGATTGGGTTCATTATTGTTTACATAGTTTCATATTGTTTTTATTCATATTTTAAATTTTACTTAGATAAGCCGCTTATAGCTAAACAAATGCCAGGGGTGTTAACGTATTTTGGAACAGGTGTTTTTATATTTTTATATTTTCCAGAAATAATAAAGCATAAAATTAAATTTTTGTTACTCTGTTCAACTCTTTCAGTTGTTTCTTACATATATTCGTTTTATTTTCTATTTCCTGTTTCTTTTGGTTTTACAGTAATTTTATCGGCCTATACTTTTTCAAGTTTGAATAATTTTGGAAAGTATGGAGACTTTACCTATGGTTTGTATATTTTTCATTTTCCTTTAATTCAGTTGTTTAGAAGCTTGAATTTGTTTGAAAGATTTAATCCTTATTTAGTTGCTATTGTTGTTGTTTTAATGTCAATTCTGTTTGCAATCTTATCTTGGTTCTTTATTGAGAAAAGATTTATAAGTAGGTTTAATGATAAAACTTTGAAAAATGCTCATTAAAACAAAAGCCATAGTTATCTCAGCATTAAAATATCAAGAAAAAAGCTTGATAGTAAAATGTCTTACTTTTTCTGACGGTTTAAAAACGTATTTTGTTAATAATGCATTTTCAGGGAAAAAGAACCAACAAAAAAACGCTTTTTTTCAACCATTAAACCAACTTGAAATTGAAGCCTATCATAAAAACAAAGGAACTTTAGAGCGTTTTAAAGAGCTAAAATTAGTAAATCCTTATCAAACCATTTCAGCCGATATTTTTAAAACCACGATTGTACTTTTTCTTTCAGAAGTTTTGCATAACGCGATAAAAGAAGAAGGGAAAAACGAAGAACTTTTTACTTTTTTAGAAGCTGCACTTACTTGGTTAGATCATCACGAAGAGGTTTCTAATTTTCACTTAATTACTTTAATTCAAATCTCTAAATATTTAGGTTTTTACCCGGAGCAAGATTCAGAAAAGCCTTATTTTGAATTAACGGAAGGTGTTTTTTCTGAATATTCAAGTTTAAGTAGCTTGTCGCTAGAGGAAACACAATTATTTAAGAAATTATTACAACTAAAATTCGACGACAATCAAAAGGTTTTTTCAGCAAACCAACGCCAAATTTTACTCAAAATACTTATCGATTATTATACTTTAAACATCGATGGTTTTAAAAAACCGAAATCGCTTGATGTTTTAAAAGAAGTTTTCAATTAATAAACCATTAACTTTTACCTTTTTGCTTTTGCCTTTTTACTTATAATCATTACTTTCGCAGATTGATTAAAGAAAACGACAAAATGAGTACGAAATTTACTGAATACAAAGGACTTGACTTGCCAAAAGTAGCTGATGAAGTTCTTGATTTTTGGAAAAAAGAAAACATCTTTGAAAAAAGTGTGACCACTCGTGAAGGAAACCAACCTTATGTGTTTTTTGAAGGGCCACCATCTGCAAATGGATTGCCTGGAATTCACCACGTTATGGCTCGTGCTATTAAAGATATTTTTTGTCGTTACAAAACCCAAAAAGGTTACCAAGTTAAGCGTAAAGCGGGTTGGGATACGCACGGACTTCCTGTTGAATTAGGAACGGAAAAAGAATTAGGTATTACTAAAGAAGATATCGGAAAAACGATTTCGGTTACAGAATACAACGAAGCGTGTAAAAGAACCGTTATGCGTTATACGGATGTTTGGAACGACCTTACCGAAAAAATGGGTTATTGGGTAGATATGGAAGATCCATATGTTACTTACAAATCAAAATACATGGAATCGGTTTGGTGGTTGTTAAAACAAATCTACGATAAGGATTTAATGTATAAGGGTTACACAATTCAACCGTATTCTCCAAAAGCAGGAACTGGTTTGTCTTCTCACGAAGTAAACCAACCGGGTTCGTATCGTGATGTTACAGATACAACTATTGTAGCGCAATTCAAAACAATTGAAAATACACTGCCAAGTTTTTTACAAGGTTTTGGAACTGTTCACTTCTTAGCTTGGACAACAACACCTTGGACATTGCCAAGTAACACAGCCTTAACAGTTGGACCAAAAATCGATTATGTTTTAGTAAAAACATTTAACCAATATACTTTTGAACCAATCAATGTTGTATTAGCTAAAAATTTAGTTGGAAAACAATTTGGAGGTAAATATTTTGTAGCAGAATCGGAAGAAGATTTTACTAACTATAAATCAGAAGATAAAAAGATTCCATATCAAATTTTAGCGGAAGCAAAAGGAGCTGATTTAGTTGGAATCAAATACGAGCAATTATTACCATTCACATTACCGTATCAAAATCCTGAAAATGCGTTTCGTGTAATTTCTGGAGATTTCGTTACCACAGAAGACGGAACAGGTATTGTTCACACCGCGCCAACATTTGGTGCTGATGATGCGAAAGTAGCCAAAGAAGCTACACCAGAAGTGCCACCAATGTTAGTTTTAGACGAAAACGGAAATCCGGTGCCTTTAGTAGATTTACAAGGTCGTTTTGTAAGCCAAATGGGTGATTTCGCTGGAAAATATGTGAAAAATGAATACTATAGTGAAGATGAAGCGCCTGAAAAATCAGTAGATGTTGAAATCGCTATTCGTTTAAAAGAAGAAAATAAAGCCTTTAAGGTTGAAAAATATGTGCATAGTTATCCACATTGTTGGAGAACTGATAAACCAATTTTATACTATCCGTTAGATTCTTGGTTCATCAAGATTACGGAAGTTAAAGACAGAATGTTCGATTTAAACGAAACGATTAACTGGAAGCCTAAAGCAACTGGTGAAGGTCGTTTCGGAAATTGGTTGAAAAATGCAAACGATTGGAATTTATCACGTTCACGTTATTGGGGAATTCCATTACCAATTTGGAGAACGGAAGATAAAACAGAAGAAATCTGCATTGGTTCTGTTGAAGAATTGTATAATGAAATCGAAAAAGCAGTTGCTGCTGGTTTCATGAGCAATAATCCATATAAAGGTTTCCAAATCGGAAATATGGAGGAATCGAACTACGATTTAGTGGATTTACACAAAAATATTGTAGATAACATTGTTTTAGTTTCTGCATCAGGTAAACCAATGAATCGTGAAACCGATTTAATTGACGTTTGGTTCGATTCAGGTTCTATGCCTTATGCACAATGGCATTATCCTTTTGAAAACAAAGAGTTAATTGATGCAAATAAAGCATTTCCTGCTGATTTTATTGCAGAAGGTGTTGATCAAACGCGTGGTTGGTTTTATACGTTACACGCCATCGGGACTTTAGTTTTTGATAGTATTGCTTATAAAAATGTAGTTTCAAACGGATTAGTTTTAGATAAAAACGGGCAAAAAATGTCGAAGCGTTTAGGAAATGCTGTCGATCCATTTGAAACGTTAAAAGAATATGGTCCAGATGCTACGCGTTGGTACATGATTTCCAATGCAAATCCTTGGGATAACTTAAAATTTGATATCGAAGGTGTTGCTGAGGTGCGTCGTAAATTCTTTGGAACTCTTTATAATACCTATTCATTCTTTGCGTTATATGCAAACATTGATGGGTTTAAATATAGTGAAGCCGAAGTAGCGATAGAAGATAGACCAGAAATTGATAGATGGATTTTATCAGAATTACATACATTAATTCAATTGGTTGATGAAGCTTATGCTGATTATGAACCTACGAAAGCTGCTCGTGCTATTTCCGACTTTGTTCAAGAGAATTTAAGTAATTGGTATGTGCGTTTATGTCGTCGTCGTTTCTGGAAAGGTGAATACGGAACAGATAAAATTGCCGCGTATCAAACACTTTACACGTGTTTAGAAACGGTTGCGAAGCTTTCAGCACCAATTGCTCCGTTCTTTATGGAACAGTTGTATAAAGACTTAAATCGTGCTACAAATAAGGAAAATGTAGAGAGTGTACATTTGGCAAATTTCCCAGTATCGGTTGAAAACTTTGTTAATAAATCATTGGAAAGTAAGATGATGAAAGCACAAACAGTGTCTTCATTAGTACTTTCGCTTCGTAAAAAAGAGATGATAAAAGTACGTCAACCATTGCAAAGAGTAATGATTCCGGTACTTGACGAAGTTTCAAAAGCTGAAATTAACGCTGTTTCTGATTTGATTAAAGCAGAAGTAAATGTGAAGGAAATTCAGTTAATTGACGATGCTTCTGGTGTTTTAGTGAAACAAATTAAGCCTAATTTTAAAGCTTTAGGACCTCGTTTCGGTAAAGATATGGGTCTGATTTCCAAAGAGATACAAAATTTTACACAAGAGCAAATCAACAAAATTGAGCGTGAAGGTGCATTAACACTTGATATTTCAGGAAAAAGTATTAATTTAACAACCGAAGATGTAGAGATTTCATCACAAGATATTCCAGGTTGGTTAGTCGCTAACGCAAACGGAATAACAGTTGCTCTCGACATTACCTTAACCGATGAATTACGTAACGAAGGTATTGCCAGAGAGTTAGTGAATAGAATTCAAAATATCCGTAAAGATTCTGGGTTTGAGGTAACCGATAAAATTAAAGTTCAATTAGAGAGTGAGCCAATAATTGAAGCGGCTGTAAAAGCAAATGAAGGTTACATTAAATCGGAAACTTTAACAAACGAACTTATTTTTGTGTCTAAAATTGAAAATGGTACAGAAATTGAGTTTGATGATTTAAAAACGGTAGTATTAATTTCTAAATAAATGAAATTATGGTAGAAGAAAAATTAAGATATTCAGATTCAGATTTAGCAGAATTCAAAGAATTGATTTTAGCTAAAATGGAAAAAGCAAAAGCCGATTTAGAATTGATAAAAAGTGCTTATATGAACGACTTAAACAATGGAACTGATGATACATCACCTACATTTAAAGCGTTTGAAGAAGGAAGCGAAACAATGTCTAAAGAAGCCAACTCGCAATTAGCGATTCGTCAAGAAAAGTTTATTCGCGATTTAAAAAATGCGTTAATTCGTATTGAAAATAAAACTTATGGTGTTTGCAAAGTAACGGGGAAATTAATTAGCAAAGAAAGATTGAGAGTGGTTCCTCATGCAACTATGAGTATAGAAGCTAAGAACTTACAACGTTAATTTCTACATAAAAATTAACCAAAACGCTCCGAAAGGAGCGTTTTTTATGGAATAAATCTATATTTTTGCTCAAATTTTAAAACATGTCGTTAAAAAAGGCTTACATTTTAGTATTTCTAGTTTTACTAGTTGACCAAGTTTCGAAAATCTATATCAAAACCAATTTTTTTATAAATGAAGAAGTTCGTGTTTTCGATTGGTTTCGTATTCATTTTATTGAAAACGAAGGAATGGCTTGGGGTGCAGTAATTCCAGGAGAATATGGCAAGTTGTTTTTAACCTTGTTCAGAATTGTAGCTGTTGGTGGAATTGGTTGGTGGTTATGGGATTCAGTTCGTAAAAAACAATCGAGCTATTTAGTTACAGCCATTGCTTTAATTTTAGCTGGTGCAGTTGGTAATATAATCGATTCTGTTTTTTATGGTGTTATTTTTAACGATAGTTACCATCAAGTAGCGACATTATTTTCAGACGACCCATATGGAACTTGGTTTCATGGCGAAGTAGTAGATATGCTTTATTTTCCTTTTTGGGAAGGTAATTTACCAGAATGGTTGCCTATTTGGGGAGGAAAGCATTTTTCATTTTTTAATGCCATTTTTAATGTAGCCGATATGGCCATTTCAACAGGTGTTGGAATTTTAATTGTTTTCAATAAAAAGGCTTTTGGAGCACCAAAAAATGAAGAG
Source organism: Flavobacterium okayamense (assembly GCF_019702945.1). Lineage (NCBI taxonomy): Bacteria > Pseudomonadati > Bacteroidota > Flavobacteriia > Flavobacteriales > Flavobacteriaceae > Flavobacterium > Flavobacterium okayamense. The sequence continues at coordinate 657,615 of NZ_AP024749.1, read as the reverse complement.
GTTTTAGTTGAAGATTAATTATTAGATGAAAAAAATATTTCTATTAATTGTTTCAACTTACTTTTTAATATCATGTGATGAAAATAAGGTCGCATTAGATTTAGCAGAGGATATTGTTAATTGCCCAGTTGAAGATTTAGATAGTATACTTGAAAAGAATAGACCTGTAACAGATTTTTATTTGGATTCTGTTTTGGTAAATAAACCAAGTCAGTATTTTAAAAGTTCAAAAGATTTTTTTGATCAAAAAGAAAACTATTTAACTTTAAAAGGTGGTAACTATAAAAAAGGCTTTTTAGAATATTACATTAATTATAATGTTAAAGAAGGAAAACAAATAGAGTTTATATTTGTTAAAAAGAATGAAAAATGGATACTCATAAAAGTATTTCCTAAATATAATATTGATTTTATAAGATAAAAATTAAAATTGTAAAATTTTCTCACCCGTCACACAAAAATCCAATTTTACATCGGTTTCTAAAACATCGTCAATTTGTTCTTCAGGTTCAAAAAATGACAACCCAATTTTAATAACATCTGGTTTGCATTGACTTAAAAATTTATCGTAAAACCCTTTTCCGTAACCTACACGATTACCTTGTTTGTCATACGTTAAAAGCGGCACAAAAACGACATCAATCATTTCAACAGGAACGGGTAAACCATTTACAGGTTCAGGAATGTTGTATTCGTTTTTTACAATTTTAGTGTTATCAGTTAATAAGAAATGCAACATTTCTCGAGTTGCAAAATCACTTTTCGAAATCACAATTTCTTTATCTTTTCCTGCTAAAATTTGAAGAATAAACTCAGTATCGACTTCTTTTTGTTCAACAATTGGCAAGAAAATATGGAAATAGGTTTTATTCCAAATATTGAGTTGAAGTAAATTATTTGCTATAGCTAAACTCTTTTCTTCAATTTCTTCTATACTTAACTTTTGCCTTTTCTCTTTATACTTTTGTCTTAACGTTTTCTTATTCATTTATAGCCAATTTCAAATCGTCTATAAAGGTAGTTAAATGATCAATTTCTACATGATCCATCAAGACAATTTTATACCATTTGTTGTGCTCGTTATGTTGTTGTGGAACCAAATCGTATTTTTCGGCAATTGCTTCTGGAATATTTTCAGCATGAATGGTAACGATATTCATATTGGGCTCACGGAAATAAGAAACACCTAATTGGTCAAGTTCTCGACATAAAAAATGAGTACGCATTTGTAAAATGCTTACTTTTTCATACCAACTATACGGGCCATAAGTAAATAAAATCATCCAAACGGCAACAGCATTAGCTCCAGAACGACTTCCACAAAGTGTTAAATCCATTCCTTCTACATATTCGGCTTCTTTAGTCAATACGTTTTCAATTAAACCTTTTCGGCAGATGAAAATTCCAGTTCCGTAAGGCGCTTGTAACATTTTATGCGCATCAATAGTAATCGAACTAATTTTTGGATTGCTAAAGTTAATTTTCGATTCTTTATTGCTAAATGGATATACAAATCCGCCATAAGCGCCATCAATGTGCAGTTTATAAATAGCATTGTGTTTTTCTAAGGCATCAGTATATACATCGGGATTATCAACTGAACCAAACATTGTCGTTCCCATATTGGCTACCGCCATAAAGTATTTTTTACCTTTTGAAATAGCATTAGCTATAATTTCATCTAACTTTTCTTTGTTGATTTCTCGTGTGTTAAAATCGACAGGAATAGAAAGCCATTCGACTTGCAATAGATTAGAACCTTTTGGAATAGAATAATGCGTATCTTCTGATGCTAAAATGGCAATTTCGTCAAGTTTTGCATTATACTTATTGAAGAAATAATTACGAAAAACCCAAAGTGCTTGAATATTAGCTTCCGTTCCACCTGGAGCAATATAGCCATCAAACTCGTTTTCATTTAATTTGAAAACATCAACAGCTAAAACATTTAAAACTTCACGTTCGATATCTTGTGTTCCGCTAAATGCTTTTTCGGATGTGCCAAAAGTGTGACAACCAATGTTATTTGGATTGGCAACATAGGTTTGTAAAGTGGGTGCATCTTTCAAAAATGGCGCATCATCATAAAAGACTTTTCCATCTAATTTAGAAGCGGGATAACCTAAAGAAGCATCGTTAGAAAAGTTTACGTTTTCATGTAATGCTTGCTGAATTCTATTTTTGCGTTGTTCGTGGGTTAGTTTTTTCCAAAATTGCATACCTAATCTTTTTTGCAAAGTTACAATTTTGAAAATCTCTAAATATGATATTTGTTAGGTTTCCAATTGTGTTGAAATATGAAAAATAGCATCACCTTGATATACAAAAGGTGCGTGATTTACGTTGATTAAATAGCCTTCGTGTGGTGCTTTTACATTGTGCTCTACTTTTCCATACGGATCGGAAATGGTAGCTAATAAATCGCCTTTGTTTACAAATGAACCTGCTTTTGCAATGCCATGAAACATTCCCGAATATTTAGCGCGTAACCAATTCGACTTTTCAATATAAACAGAAGTGTGTTTAGGCTCGCTTGCTTTTTTTCGGGAGTTCAACATGTCTAAATGCTCTAAAAAGCGTTTGGTTCCTTCTAAAGCTTCACGAGTAATATCTTCATTCAAGTCCAATGATTTTCCGCCTTCAAAAAGCAACATTTTAACACCTAATTTATCGCATGTACTTCTAAAAGAACCTGAAATGTTTTTTGAGTATAATGTAAATGGTGCATGAAAGGCTTCGGCTAATTTCTTTAATTCTGAATTGCCTTGCTCGATTCGAATTTGAGGAGCATTAAATCGTTGGGCGCCGCCAGCATGAAAATCTATTACGTAATCTATGTTTGGTAAAATTTCATGAACAAGATAATAGGCAAATCTACTTGCTAACGAGCCTGTCTTACTTCCAGGAAAAACACGATTTAAATCACGTTTATCTGGAAATTCTCTTGTTTGATTAATAAATCCGAAAATATTAATGATAGGAATACAAATAATAGTTCCTTTTTTTGGTTTGTTTATTTTTTTGGTAATGATTTGGCGTACGGTTTCCGTTCCGTTAATTTCATCTCCATGTAAACCAGCGCAAAATAAAACTATTGGTCCTTCTAATTTAGAGCGTTCTACAATAATTGGAACTTTTAATTTGTTCATGGTATGCAATTTTGCAATTTCCATAGAAATTGTTTTGCTTTCGCCAGCTAAAATGGTTTCGCCAAAAAGATGTAAAGGTTTTATAGCATTCATATTGCCAAAAGTATAAAAATAGACAATTAAAAAAACAATTCTCTTATCTTTGTTTTATATACTTTTTTTAAAAAATGCAATCACCACTCGAACTTCAAATTCAAACTTTACCCGATAGTCCAGGTGTTTATCAATATTATGATAAAGATGGGAAAATTCTATATGTTGGGAAAGCTAAAAATTTAAAAAAAAGAGTGCAATCGTATTTTACCAAAAGTCACGATAATTACAAGACAAAAGTTTTAGTAAAGAAAATAGTTTCGATAAAACATATTGTTGTTCCTACGGAAACAGATGCGCTACTTTTAGAGAATAATCTGATAAAAAAATTACAACCACGGTACAATGTTTTGTTGAAAGATGACAAAAGTTATCCGTGGATATGTATAAAAAACGAACCGTTTTCTCGAATTTTTCAAACCAGAAGAATGATAAAAGACGGTTCGGAATATTTTGGGCCATATACCAGTGGAAAAACCGTTCACACACTTCTCGATTTAATTAAAGAATTGTATCCGTTACGAACCTGTAATTACGATTTATCGAAAGCAAATATTGATTCCGGAAAATATAAAGTTTGTTTAGAGTATCATATTGGAAATTGCAAAGGACCATGTGAAGGTTTTCAAACCTTGCAAAATTATCAAGACCAAATTCAAGCTGTTCGTGAAATTCTAAAAGGAAATTTCAAAGAAAGTTTAAAGGATTTTAAACAATTGATGCAAGATTTGGCAATGGAAATGAAGTTTGAAGAGGCACAAAAAGTTAAAGAAAAAATTGAAATTTTAGAGAATTATCAAGCAAAATCGACTATTCTAAACCCTAAGATTACAAATGTTGATGTGTTTTCAATAGTTTCAGATGAAACCATTGCGTATATAAACTTTTTGCAAATTTCTTATGGAGCAATTATTCGTTCGCATACATTAGAATTAAAAAAGAAATTAGAGGAAACTGATGAAGAGCTTTTAGAATTGGCCATTGTCGAATTAAGAGAACGTTTTAATTTACTTTCTAAAGAAGTCATTGTTCCTTTTGAAGTTGATTTAGGCGAAAATATAAAAGTGACGGTTCCTAAGTTAGGCGATAAAAAGCAAATTTTAGATTTATCGATTCGAAATGCGAAACATTATCGTTTAGACCAATTAAAGCAGATTAAAATAGTCGACCCAGATCGTCATGCGAATCGAATCATGGCGCAGATGAAGAAAGATTTACGACTTTCGATTGAACCTCGCCATATTGAATGTTTTGATAATTCTAATATTCAAGGAACAAATCCGGTTGCAGCATGTGTGGTTTTTAAAGATGGAAAACCAAGCAAAAAAGATTATCGTCATTTCAATATAAAAACGGTAGAAGGACCAAACGATTTTGCTTCCATGGAAGAAGTAGTGTATCGCAGATATAAACGATTACTCGACGAAAAAGAGCCTTTACCTCAATTAATTATCATTGACGGAGGAAAAGGGCAATTATCATCGGCTTTAAAAAGTTTAGATGATTTAGGGTTACGAGGAAAAATTGCTATTATAGGAATTGCAAAACGTTTAGAAGAATTGTTTTATCCCGAAGATCCAATTCCGTTATATTTAGATAAAAAATCGGAAACCTTGAAAATTATTCAGCATTTACGTAACGAAGCACACCGATTTGGAATTACACATCATCGTGATAAAAGAAGTAAATCGGCACTTCAAACTTCTTTAGAAACGATTCCAGGAATAGGAGAAAAAACCATGATTACGTTATTAAAACATTTCAAAAGTGTTAAAAGGTTGCAAAATGCATCAGAAAATGAAATTTCTGAGGTCGTGGGAGTGTCAAAAGCAAAAAAAATTTCCGACTTTTACAAAACAATACAACAACAAAAAAAATAATGAAGAAACTATTCTTGTTTATAAGCCTACTAATTTTAACCCAAATCAGCTTAGGACAAGAAATTATCCAAGAAAACCAAAAACCAAAAATTGGTCTCGTACTAAGTGGTGGTGGAGCCAAAGGCTTGGCACACATTGGCGTGCTGAAAGTCATCGATTCTTTGGGAATAAAAATTGATTACATTGGAGGTACAAGTATGGGTGCTATTATTGGGGGCTTATATGCTTCTGGTTATTCCGGTAAACAATTAGATTCTATATTTCAAAATATTGATACAGATGCCTTGGTTCAAGATTACGTCCCTAGAGGTTCCAAAAATTTTTACGAAAAAAGAAATGATGAAATCTATGCGTTCACGCTTCCTTTTGATAAATTTAAGCTAGGATTACCAACTGCATTGTCAAAAGGAATGTACAACTTTAACTTGCTTTCGAGGTTAACAAAACATGTTGCTCACATTAATTATTTTGATGAATTACCAATTCCTTTTTTTTGCATTGCAACTGATGTAGAAAAAGGAACTGAGGTGGTTTTAAATAAAGGGATTTTGCCCCAAGCAATGATTGCGAGTGGTGCTATTCCATCACTTTACAATCCAATTGAGATTAACGGAAAACTTTTAGTAGATGGGGGTGTTGTAAATAATTACCCTATTGAGGAAATTAAAAGATTAGGGGCAGATATAATTATTGGTGTAGATGTACAAGACGGATTAAAAGACAGAGAGGAATTAAAAGGAGCAACTAGTGTTTTAGTACAAATCACAAATTTTTCCATGATTGAAAAAATGGAGAAAAAGAGAGCTTTAACAACAATTTACATAAAACCAGAAATTCAAGGTTATACGGTTTTGTCATTTGATCAGGGGAAAGAGATAATTCCAAAAGGAGAACAAGCCACGAAAAAAGTAATTAATGATTTGATTAGATTAAGTGAGCCTAATTATAAAAGAGAACCTCTAATAGTGAAACAAAAGGACTCTATCTATGTAAAGGAAATCGCTATTAATTCCATGAAAAATTACACTCGCTCATATGTGATTGGTAAACTAAAATTTAAAGCGGATTCTAAAATTAGTTTTAAAGACTTAGAAAAAGGAATTAACAATCTAAATGCGACTCAAAATTTTAGCTCGATTAGTTACTCTTTTGAAGAAATTCGTGAAGGAGAGGATGTTTTATATATTAAATTAACTGAAAAAGAAAACACAGCATTTTTACGATTCGGTTTACATTACGATGAGTTGTTCAAAAGTAGTGTTTTGATTAATTACACTAAAAAAAGAATTTTGGCTAAGAATGATGTTTTTTCTTTTGATGGAATTGTAGGAGATAATATCAGATATAATCTTAACTATTATATAGATAATGGTTTTTATTGGAGTTTTGGAGTTAACTCTAAATTACAAAGATTTAATAAAAATGTACCTAATGATTTTAATAACGGAATCACACTTTCTAATCTTGGTATTAAATCAATAAATGTTGATTATTTAGATTGGACAAACCAAGCATATCTACAAACTATTTTTGCTCAGAAATTTTCAATTGGAGCAGGTATTGAATTGAAGCATTTGAGAATAACATCTGAAACGATTTCCAATATTACACCCGTTTTTGAGGATAGCGATTACCTTTCGTTTTTTGGGTATGCAAAATTTGACTCTTTTGATAAAAAGTATTTTCCAAAAAAAGGTTGGAATTTTAATGGAGAAATAAAATCGTTTGTTTACTCATCAGACTATAATAATGATTATGAAAATTTTCTGTTTGCAAAAGCAGATATGGGTATTGCTTTAAATGTTTTAGAAAAATTTACGGTTAAATTACAATGTGAAGGAGGTTTTCATGTTGGAGAGAATACAGTAGGTTTTTTTGACTTTGCCTTGGGAGGTTACGGTTTTACACAAGTAAATAATTTAAGGCCATTTTATGGTTACGATTTTATCGGTTTAGTTGGTGATAGCTATGTGAAAGGAGATGTTACATTAGATTATGAAATCTTTAAAAAGCATCATATAAATGTATCAGGAAACTTTGCGAATGTTGGTGATAAAATTTTCACTAATACTGAGGAATGGTTTTCAAAACCTACATACACAGGTTATCAAGTAGGATATGGTATTGAATCTTTAATAGGTCCTTTAGAAATCAAACACTCTTGGTCTCCAGAAACCCATGATCATTTTACTTGGTTTGCAATTGGTTTTTGGTTTTAAAAAATCAAATTTTTTTCCGATATTTGTACAGTATGAAAACCAATTGGAAAGGTTTACTAGCACATCTTAAATTCCTCATCAAGAGAAATCCTGAGTGAGTAAGTCAATTTGTCAATTATTCAATGTAACATTCATTTGCTACATTTTAACATTGTTTAATTAAAAATTGAAATTATGCCAATTTATCATAAACTTGGAAAAATTCCCCACAAGCGTCATATTCAATTCCGTAAAGAAAACGGAGATTTATATTATGAGCAATTATTTGGTACAATAGGTTTTGATGGTATGTCAACCAATATGTATCATGAATATCGTCCTACAATGGTTAAGGAAATTAAGGGACAGTATTCGGTTGCGCCTAAGATTGCAAAAGAAAACAACATTCAATCCTATCGATTAAGAGGTTTTCAGGTGCCACCACAAGATGATTTTTTAGAAAGTAGAAAAATCGTTTTAACTAATTCTGATTGTCATATCGTTTTGGCAGCGCCAAAAAAGTCAACAACAGAATATTTTTATAAAAACACAGATTCTGATGAAGTAATTTTCATTCACAAAGGAACAGGTAAACTTAGAACCATGTTAGGAAATTTAGACTTCAAATATGGCGATTACTTGGTTATTCCTAGAGGAATGATTTATAAGATAGATTTTGATACAGAAGACAATCGTTTATTTATTGTAGAATCACACAGACCTGTATATACACCTAAAAGATATCGTAACTGGTTTGGTCAGTTACTAGAACATTCACCATTTTGTGAAAGGGATATTCGTCGACCTGAAGAATTAGAAACACATAACGAAAAAGGCGAGTTTTTAATTAAAATCAAAAAGAAAGACGAAATAATCGATATGGTTTATGCATCACATCCATTTGACGTTGTAGGTTATGATGGTTATAACTATCCATATGCTTTTTCAATTCACGATTTTGAACCAATAACAGGAAGAATCCATCTTCCACCACCTATTCATCAAACATTTGAAACAGATGCTTTTGTAATTTGTTCATTTGTTCCTCGATTATATGATTATCATCCAGAATCGATTCCTGCACCATACAATCATAGTAATATTGATAGCGATGAGGTATTGTATTATGTAGATGGAGATTTTATGAGTCGAAATGATATTGAAGCAGGTCATATTTCGTTACATCCAGCAGGAATTCCACATGGACCGCATCCAGGTGCAACGGAAAGAAGTATTGGTAAGAAAGAAACTTTGGAATTAGCTGTAATGGTAGATACATTCAAGCCATTAATGGTTACTGAAGAAGCGATGAAAATTGCAGATGAAAAATATTACCAATCTTGGTTAGAAGATTAATTACACAAACACAACAAGGTATTTATACCAAAAAAAATAAAATCATGAGTACAGAAATAAAATCAGTAGAATACGGTTTAGAAAAAATATTTGAAGGAGCGCAAGACTTTTTGCCTTTATTAGGAACAGACTATGTTGAGTTCTATGTAGGTAATGCAAAACAAGCCGCTCATTTTTATAAAACAGCATTTGGTTTTCAATCATTAGCCTATGCAGGATTAGAAACTGGTGTTAAGGACAGAGCATCTTATGTGTTAAAACAAGATAAAATTCGTTTAGTTTTAACCACTGCTTTAAATAGTAATTCCCCAATTGGAGAACATGTAAAGAAGCATGGTGATGGTGTAAAAGTAATTGCACTTTGGGTAGAAGATGCATGTAAATCATACGAAGAAACGACAAAGCGTGGAGCTAAATCTTATTTTGAACCAATGGTTGAAAAAGATGAAAATGGTGAAGTTGTTCGTGCAGGAATTTATGGCGCTTATGGTGAAACTGTTTTTGTTTTTGTTGAACGTAAGAATTATAACGGTATTTTCATGCCAGGTTATAACGAGTGGAAATCAGATTATAATCCAGAACCTGTTGGATTAAAGTTTATCGACCATATGGTAGGTAACACGGGTTGGAATAGAATGAATGAAGCTGTTAAATGGTTTGAAGATGTAATGGGATTTGTAAACTTCCTTTCTTTTGACGATAAGCAAATTACTACCGAATATTCGGCATTGATGTCTAAAGTTATGTCAAACGGAAATGGACGTATTAAATTCCCTATTAATGAGCCTGCAAATGGTAAAAAACGTTCTCAAATTGAAGAATATTTAGATTTCTACGAAGACGAAGGTGTTCAGCACATTGCGGTTGCAACGGATGATATTATTAAAACAGTTACAGATATGCGCGCTAGAGGTGTTGAATTTTTAAGTACGCCTCCTCAGGCTTATTATGATGCAATTCCTGAAAGATTGAAAGATCACATGTCTAAATTTAAAGAGGATATTAATGAATTGCAAAAATTAGGAATCATGATTGATGCTGATGAAGAAGGCTATTTATTACAAATTTTCACTAAACCAGTAGAAGATCGTCCTACACTTTTCTTTGAAATTATTCAAAGAATGGGTGCAAAAGGCTTTGGTGCAGGTAATTTTAAAGCGCTTTTTGAGTCAATTGAAAGAGAACAAGAATTGAGAGGAACATTATAAATATCTCAAATAGTTGAATAATATTTAATAAAACTGCCTTAAAAAAAACATTTATTGTGTTAAAAGTGTTAAAGTTAATTTTTTGTTGAAAATAATTCAAAAATCATAATACTTTTGCACTCGCAAATTGAAAGGAAAATAATTCTCTCATTTTGCTTATAAGTTTTCATAATTTATAGTTTTTGGTTGGTTAATAGCATAAAAACCTGGTCATTTATTTTGGCTGGGTTTTTTTGTTTACTATTTTTGGAATGGAAATTGTACTTATACCTTCAAAAAGGAATTTATTATGAAAAAAATAGCATTACTTCTTATTGTATTTATCAGTACAAACTCCTTTGTTTCAAAGCAAAGCGAAACCTTTACTACAGGTGAGTGGATTAAACTAAGAATTCATTATGGTTTTGTTAATGCAGGTTATGCTACTTTAGAAATTAAAGAGGCAACTAGAAATAATAAAAAGGTTCATCATGTTGTAGGTAAAGGTTGGACAACCGGAATGACCAAAATGTTTTTTAAAGTTCAAGATGACTATCAAAGTTTTTTTGATAAAGAAACAGGTAAGCCGTATCAATTTTTAAGAAAAATTGATGAAGGTGGGTATACTAAAAATCAAGAAGGTTTTTTTAATCAAGACAAAAACACGGTTTTAGTTAAAGACTATAAAAAACAAACAGAAAAAACATTTTCAGTCCCAGAAAACGTTCAAGATATTGTTTCTTCATTTTATTATTTGAGAAATTACCCAGGAATAGATAAACTTCAAGTTGGTGAGTCAGTAAGTATTGATATGTTTTTTGATGATGAAACTACCAAGTTTAAGTTAAAATTCATTGGTCGAGAAAATATAAGTACTAAATTTGGTAAAATTTCATGTATGGTATTTAGACCATACGTTCAAGCAGGTAGAGTTTTTAAAGAAGAAGAGAGTTTAACTGTTTGGATATCAGATGATGATAATAGAATTCCGATACGTTTGAAAGCGAGTTTAGCCGTAGGTTCACTTAAGGCAGATCTTGAAGCTTTTAAAGGATTAAAGAATTCTTTTAAAGTAATAGCAAACTAAATGGAAACCGGAGTAAAGTATCAAAACCAAATCGAAAAGCTTGAAGAAAAATTCAAGGGAATAAATCAAAATACTGAAACTCATCTTGAGGGTCTTTTATGGTCAAAACCAATTACCTATTGGGATTATATTCAAACAGATGCTTTACTAAATTTACAAATACAAAGGACTACATTACCTGATGAAATGGTTTTTATCATGTATCATCAGGTAAATGAGTTATTGTTTAAAATGATTTTGTGGGAAATAGATCAGTTGTGTCATACTGAAGTTCCTTCAACAGCATATTTTACTGAAAAGCTAGGTCGAATTAGCCGTTATTTCGACATGCTAACTACTTCATTCACCATAATGATGGATGGAATGGAAACCGAACAATACTTAAAATTTCGTCATACATTAACACCAGCTAGTGGTTTTCAAAGTGCACAATATCGTTTAATAGAATTTGCTTCTACAGATTTAATTAATCTTATTGATTATCGTTTTAGAGCAACAATTGATAGAAATACTCCTTATGAACATGCTTTTGAACACTTGTATTGGCAAGCTGCTGGAAAAGATTACAAAACAGGAGAAAAGTCTTATTTAATTCAACAGTTTGAAAAGAAATACAAAAAGGAATTTCTAGATTTTATGGAAGAATATAATACCATAAATATTTGGAGAAAATTCAAGCAATTACCAGAATCAGATCAAAAAAATCCTGAATTAGTTGAAGCAATGCGTCATTATGACAAAACGGTAAACATAACTTGGGTAATGGGCCATTTTAATGCTGCAAAAAAGTATATTGAAAGTGACAAAACGGGTACAGGAGAAGCAACAGGAGGAAGTGACTGGAAGAAATACATGTTGCCAAAGTATCAAAAACGTATCTTTTTTCCAGAATTATGGACAAAAGAAGAGTTTGACAATTGGGGAGAAAATGTTTAAGAATAAAATCGAATTGAATTGAAATACCTATTAGCTATACTAACCACGATTATATTTTTTATCTCTTGCGATAAAAAAGCCGACAAAAAAGAAGAACAAACTAATTTAGACCTACCTAAAGAACCCATATTTAAAAACTATGGGTTTGTTTATAATAATTTTCATGTAGTTAACGATACAATAAAATCTGGAGATACTTTCGGGACAATCTTACAAAATTATATTTTGCCAGATAGCATGAATGTTCATCAACTAACTGAAAAAGTAAAAGATTCTTTCAATTTAAGGGGAATTAAAGCAGGTAAACCATACATTTTATTTTTTGATAAAGACAATACAAATAACCTTAAAGCATTTGTATACGTTAAGAACAATATCGACTATACTGTAATTGATTTAAGAGATTCTGTACAAGTTGTTAATAAATCAAAACCGACAACTATTCGTAAAAGAACAATTGCTGCCGAAATAGAAGGTTCATTGTCTGAAACCTTAGATAAAGCAGGTGTTAGTGCTGGTTTAGCTCCGAAGTTAGCCGGAGTTTATGCTTTTTCAATTGACTTCTTTCGAATTCAAAAAGGGGACAAGTTTGCCGTAACATTATATGAAAAATTTATAGATGATTCAATTTATGCTGGAATTGAAAAAGTTGAATCTACTTATTTTCAGCATCGGGGTAAAGATTTCTTCGCATTTCCATTTAAATCAGATGCTTCTCAAAAAGTTGCTCAATACTATAATGAAGAAGGTAAAGCATTAAAGAGCATGTTTTTGAAAGCACCACTAGATTATTTTAGAATTTCATCTCGTTTTTCTGGTAGAAGGTTTCATCCCGTTCAAAAAAGATGGAAAGCACATAATGGTACAGACTATGCTGCACCAACAGGAACTCCAATTAAAACAACGGCTAGTGGAGTTGTTGAAAGAGCTGGTTATACAGCTGGGAATGGTAACTATGTTAAAGTTCGCCATAATGGAACATACTCTACACAATATCTACACATGTCTAAAATTTTGGTAAAACAAGGTCAGCATGTAACACAAGGTCAAGTAATTGGTAAAGTTGGTAGTACCGGTTTAGCAACAGGGCCTCATGTATGTTATCGTTTTTGGAAAAATGGAGTTCAAGTAGATCCTTTCAGACAAAACTTGCCTAATGCAGAACCATTACCAGAAAATGAAAGGTTAAGATACTTAGAATACATTAAGCCATTAAAGAAAGAATTAGACAGCATAATAAAACTAAAGTTTAACAAGGATGAAACTAAATAACCAAAATCCATCGGGAACATTAGCCTGGCAAAAGCTTCGTGAACATTTCATTGAAGAGATGCAATCGGTCAAAATGCAAGAATTGTTTCAAAATGACGCAACTCGTGCAGAAAAATTCTCTATAGAATGGAATAAATTCTTTGTAGACTATTCAAAAAATAAAATTTCTGAAAAAACACTTGATTTGCTTTTATCATTAGCAAATGAGATGAATTTAAAAGAAGCCATTGAATTGTATTTTTCAGGGGCTAAAATAAATCAAACTGAAGATAGAGCAGTACTTCACACAGCTTTACGAGCAAATAAAGAAGACGTAGTTTTGGTTGATGGTGTTAATGTTATACCTGAAATTTATGCTGTGAAAGATAAAATTAAAGCCTTTTCAAACAATATTATTTCTAGTTCGTCAAAAGGATTTACCGGAAAGCCATTTACAGATGTGGTTAATATTGGTATTGGTGGCTCAGATTTAGGCCCTGCAATGGTTGTGGAATCACTTCAATTTTACAAGAATCATTTAAATGTTCATTTCGTATCAAATGTAGATGGCGACCACGTAAATGAAGTAATAAAGAAAATAAATCCTGAAACGACACTTTTTGTAATTGTATCTAAAACATTTACAACACAAGAAACCTTGTCAAATGCTCAAACAATCAGAAGTTGGTTTTTACAATCGGCAAAACAAGAAGATGTAGCTAAACACTTTGTTGCTGTTTCAACAAATATTCAAAAAGTTACCGAATTTGGTATTGCTGAAAACAATATCTTTCCAATGTGGGATTGGGTTGGAGGAAGGTTTTCTTTATGGAGTGCAGTTGGTTTATCTATTGCATTAGCAGTTGGGTTTAATAATTTCGATAAATTACTTTTTGGGGCTAACCAAATGGATACTCATTTTAGAAATGAGAAGTTTGAAAATAACATTCCGGTTGTACTAGCTTTATTAAGTATTTGGTACAATAACTTTTTTGGAGCGGAAACAGAAGCTTTAATTCCTTATACACAATACTTACAAAAATTAGCACCTTATCTTCAACAAGGTATTATGGAGAGTAATGGTAAGAGTGTAGGTAGGGATGGAAATATTACAAATTATCAAACGGGTACAATTATTTGGGGAGAACCAGGAACAAATTCTCAACATGCATTTTTCCAATTAATTCATCAAGGCACAAAATTAATTCCTACCGACTTTATTGGATTTAAAAATTCTCTTTACCAAAATAAAGATCATCACGATAAGCTAATGTCAAACTTTTTTGCACAAACAGAAGCTTTATTGATGGGTAAAACAGAAGCTCAAGTTAAAACAGAATTTGAGAAGAAAGGTATTTCTGGCGAATTTGCTGACTATCTTTTACCTTTTAAAGTTTTCCAAGGAAATAAACCAACAAATACAATTCTAATCGAATCTTTAACACCAGAAACTTTAGGCTCATTAATTGCCTTATACGAACATAAGATTTTTGTACAAGGTATTATTTGGAACATCTTTAGTTATGACCAATGGGGAGTTGAACTTGGTAAAGAACTTGCAAATTCGATTCTAAGTGATATTGAATCTAAAGAAGTTAAAAACCATGATTCATCAACTTCTAATTTGATTAGAAGGTATCTTTCGTAAGATTTTACAAACAAAACATTTATTTAGTATCTTTGTTTAAACACATAAAAAAAAATACTTATGTATACAGCAATTCAAACCGCCCATTCTATTTTTGCCTACATAGTTTTAGCTTTGTTATTTTTAGCTTCTGTTAATGCCATAACAGGTCTTACAGGAAAAAGATTATTTAAAGACAAAGATTTACGTTTGTCACTATTTGCATTGATAGTCTCGCACTTGCAATTGCTTCTAGGAATTATTATTTATTTTATTTCTCCATTAGGACTTAAATCAATGGGGCAAATGAGTGATAGTGCATTACGATTGACTTCATTAGAACATCCTTTAATTAATATTATTGCTATTGTTTTAATTACAATAGGTTGGTCTAAGCATAAAAAAGAAGAAAGTAATAACGGCAAATTCAAAAAAATTGCTGTGTTTTATACTTTAGGTTTAATTCTAATTTTATCAAGATTACCTTGGTCTAATTGGATGAATTAATATGAAAAAAAATATAACAATACTAACCACTTTTTTTGTATTGTTTATCATTGCGAGTAGTTTTATAATTTTCCCTAACGTTAGAGAAAGTTTAAAAGCTACTCGTTTTGGTTATAATAGTCAATCTGACTCAATACGAATAGATTCAATTTCTGGAAAAATCGTTAAACTATTTAAAGATAGCGTTCATGCTTCTTATTATCACGATAAATTTAATGGCAGAAAAACAGCTTCAGGAGAACGGTTTGATAATTCTAAATTAACTGCAGCGCATAAAAAACTAAAATTTGGAACTCAAGTTTTAGTAACAAATCCTGTTAACAATAAGTCTATTATAGTAAGAATAAACGACCGTGGGCCATTTGTTAAAGGTCGTGAAATTGATTTATCAAAAAAAGCTTTTACAGCAATTACGCACAACTCTCGTAGAGGGTTTCTTGAAGTTAAGCTTGAAATCGTTCAGGATTCTCTTTAATTATTTTAATTTACTTCCCTTTGCAGCCCACCAAGGTAAAGTTTCGACTTCAAGTCGACCTGCTTTAACCGCAGGATCTAATTTAGCTAAACTATCCGCTTGTTTCATGGTTTCAGTATTAAAAAGTAAAAACCCAGAAACAGTTTCATGATTTTCACTAGGTCCAGCGATACTAATAAAATTTTGTTCGGCTAACCAAGAAATATGAGCCATATGCTTTTTTTGAATTTCAGTTGTCTCTTCTTCATCCTGATTTCTATTCGGACCTTTTTTTAATAATACCAAAAAGTATTTTTGCATTACATAAGTTGTATCGCCTTCTTTATAGGAAAAAGTTTCGTGATTCGTTTTCTTTTCTAAAGCTTTATCAGGATAAATAACAGTGTTAGAACCGCAAGAAAAACAAAAAATAATGATTAGTATTCCAAAAAAGTATTTCATTTTACCAAGTTTTAAACGGATTTTTACTCAAATAAGAATTATAATAGCGAATGTCTTCTGTCACTTCTTTTCCTAACCAATCTGGTTTTTCAAAAGTTTCATCTTCTGCTTGTAACTCAATTTCTGCTAAAACCAAACCTTCGTTTTCACCATAAAAAACATCAACCTCGTAAACATGTGTTCCTACAATAACATCGTAACGAATTTTATCAATTACACCGCTTTCACATAATTGCAATAATTTTTCGGCTTCTTCAATATCGATTTCTTTTTCCCATTCGTAGCGAGAAAAACCTTCACTTTTCCCCTTTATGGTTAAATAGCCGTTTTCGCCTTTTATTCGTACTCTAACGGTTCTTTCTGGATGAGACGACAAATAACCTTGCACAATTCTGTTACTGCGACTAAAATCGTCTAAAAACGAATTGTTGTTGACTAAAAATTTACGTTCAATTTCAATCATTTTTGATTTAGTTTAACCAAAGATAAATTAAATTTGTGATATGAGTCAGGAAGAAAAACAAAGAAAAATTATTCATATCGATATGGATGCCTTTTATGCGTCTGTAGAACAAATGGATAATCCTGAACTCAAAGGAAAACCTTTAGCTGTCGGTGGAAGCGAAGTTCGTGGTGTAGTTTCGGCTGCAAGTTACGAAGCTCGTAAATTTGGTGTAAAAAGTGCTATGAGTGGAGCTCAAGCGAAACGTTTATGTCCGGATTTAATTTTCGTTCGACCAAGATTTGATCGCTACAAAGAAATTTCAAAGAAAATTAGAAAGATATTTTTAGACTATACTGATTTAGTTGAACCGCTTTCTTTAGACGAAGCTTACTTAGATGTAACTGAAAATAAAAAGAATTTACTGAGCGCCACTTTAATTGCACGAGAAATTAGAAAACGCATTTATGATGAAGTTGGCTTAACTGCTTCAGCAGGAATTTCTGTGAATAAATTTGTTGCCAAAGTTGCTTCCGATTATAATAAACCAAACGGACAAAAAACTGTAAACCCTGATGAAGTTGAAGAGTTTTTGGAAAAACTAGATGTTAAAAAATTTTATGGTGTAGGTAAAGTCACTGCTGAAAAAATGTATCAATTAGGGATATTTACTGGATACGATTTAAAACAAAAGCCTCTTGAATTCTTAGAGAAGCATTTTAGCAATAGCGGACATTATTATTACCAAATTTGTCGCGGAATTCATAGAAGTCAGGTTAAACCAAATAGAACTTTGAAATCAGTTGGTGCTGAACGCACTTTCTTTGAAAACTTAACTTCGGAAGTGTTTTTGGAAGATAAGATTATAAGTATTGCTAACGAACTTGAAAAGCGTTTGCAAAAAAGTAAAGTTGCTGGAAAAACAATTACTTTAAAATTGAAATATTCCGATTTTACCTTACAAACGCGAAGTAAAACTTTACCTTATTTTATAGCTGACAAAAATTTAATTATTGATGTTGGGAAGGAATTATTATACCAAGAAAGATTAAAAAATTCCGTTCGATTGCTCGGACTTTCATTGCATAATTTGAACACAGAATCTAAAAAAGAGAAAGAACCAATACAGAAAAGCATTTCCGTTCAGTTGAAGTTTGAGTTTAAAGAATAAAAAAAACCAGCTTAAATAAGCTGGCCTTCTTTAAACATAAACTATATTCAAAAACTATTCAATTTCTGATACCCTTAAGGTATTAACCATTCCTTTTTTCATAATTGGCATAGAGGCAAGGTTTACAATCATATCTCCTTTACTTACATAACCTTTATCTATACATATTTGATTTAAATCATCAATAGTATCGTCAGTACTTACAAATTTATTATAGTAAAATGCACGAACTCCCCATAACAAGTTTAACTGTGTTAAAATTCGTTTATTCGAAGTGAAAACTAAGATGTGAGATTTTGGTCTCCACGCTGAAATTTGAAATGCAGTATAACCAGAATTTGTTAAAGTTGTAATTGCTTTAGCATCAATATCATCAGCCATAATTGCCGCATGATAACAAATCGATTTTGTTACAAAACGTTTAGTACGAATATGTGGAGCATTTAACGGTACTTTAATTAAAGGTGAATGTTCAACATTTTCTACAATTCGCGACATAGTTTGGATAACTTGAACAGGATAATTTCCTACAGAAGTTTCTCCAGAAAGCATTACAGCGTCTGCACCATCCATAACAGAGTTAGCGACGTCATTAACTTCGGCTCTTGTTGGTGTTAAACTTGTAATCATCGTTTCCATCATTTGTGTGGCAACAATTACAGGAATACGAGCAGTTTTGGCCCTGTGAATTAGTTTCTTTTGAATTAAAGGAACTGCTTCTGCAGGCATCTCTACACCTAAATCACCACGCGCAACCATTAGACCATCACAAAAAGCAACAATCTTATCTATGTTTTCAACCGCTTCAGGTTTTTCAATTTTAGCAATGATTGGAATTTTATGATCTGTGTGTTTTGCTATTAAATCTTGTAAGTCTTCTAAATCTTTTGGTGTACGAACAAAAGATAAAGCAATCCAGTCTACTTGATTTTCAATTGCAAAAATAGCATCACGTATGTCTTTTTCTGTTAATGCAGGTAATGATACTTTTGTATTAGGTAGGTTAACTCCTTTTTTTGA
This sequence comes from Flavobacterium okayamense, assembly GCF_019702945.1. Taxonomy (NCBI): domain Bacteria; kingdom Pseudomonadati; phylum Bacteroidota; class Flavobacteriia; order Flavobacteriales; family Flavobacteriaceae; genus Flavobacterium; species Flavobacterium okayamense. The sequence continues at coordinate 638,795 of NZ_AP024749.1, read as the reverse complement.
TTTTAAAGGGCCTCCTTGAACAACAATTGCTTCAACTTCAGTTTTCTTATCAGTTTTTACAACTTCAAATATTAGTTTACCATCGTCTAGTAAAATTCGTTCTCCTGCTTTCACATCTTTAGGAAACTCCTTGTAGTTCATGTAAACTCTTTCAGCTGTTCCTAAAACATCTTCTGCAGTTGTAAATGTAATTTTATCACCTTTGCTAACCACAACGTCCTCTTTCATTACACCTACGCGTAATTTTGGACCTTGTAAATCAGCTAAAATAGATGTTGTGTATCCAAATTCTTCATTTAATTCTCTAATGTATTGAATTCGGGTTTTTACATCTTCATAATCAGCATGAGAAAAGTTAATTCTAAATACATTTACACCTGCTTCTATCATAGCTTGCATAGTACTTTTCTCATTACTAGCAGGTCCTAATGTTGCAACAATTTTAGTTTTTTTGCTTATTGGCATTATCCTAAAAGATTAAATTATTTTTTGATTTTAGTTTGTTTTGTTCAATTGTGTAAACTAGTGTTATAAAAGGAATTTCTTTTATTAATTTGATTACACTGTCAATATTAAAGAGCGGATCAACATTTTCAATTTTTAAAACATAATCTGCAGTTTTAAATTCTGGAACTAAATATGTTGATGAGGTAATAGTGTCAAACATTCCGATGTTTTGTGAATCATTTGCTTTAAGCTCGGATTTGTTTGAAATTAAATGCCAACAAACATCGTTTTTTTCATCATTAAAAAGAAAATGTTCGAAACAACTTTTACCATTTTTAGTTCGTAACTCTACTGTTAACTTATCTCTGTAGAGTTCAATACCTAATATTTTATTCAAAAAAAAAGCCAACCTATAATCTTCAACGGAAGAATGTATAGCAATTAACTCATAATCAACATCTAAAAATTCATTTATTTGAATCTTATGAACAGCCATTTCTTTAAAAATTTATTCAAATATAGTGTTTAAAAAAGATAGATTTTAATAAATAGTTTAAAAAAAAGGTTAATTTATTAACGAAAACGTTATAGCAGAAAATACTTTTATTTTTTAACTATTTGGTCTTGAAATACAAAATATGCTCTTTGAGCAGCTTTTTCTTCAGCCTTCTTTTTTGAAGTTGCTCTTGCTTTTGTGACAATTTTATTGTCAATATGAAGTTTTACGCCAAAATATTTTTGTTCTTCATTGCCTGTGTCTTCAAAAGTTTCAAATTGAAAAGGTTTTTTCTCTTTTTGACACCATTCAATAATTAAACTTTTATAGCTAATAACTTTACCTTCAAGTTTTGGGATGTCTACATAGGGTTTAATAACTTTTTTTTGAATAAAACTTTCGCAATGCTTAAACCCTTTATCAAGATAAATTGCTCCAATAAGCGCTTCAAAAATGTTGCCATGTATATTTTCACCAAAGTGCTGTGGGTTAACTTTGCTTTCGACAAACTGAATTAAATTTAAATCTCGTCCCAGTTCATTCAAATGCTCCCTACTAACTATTTTAGAGCGCATTTTGGTTAAATATCCTTCATCTCCAGTTGGTACTTCATTATATAAATGAGCTGAAATTACACTTCCTAACATTGAATCACCTAAAAACTCTAAACGTTCGTAATTAAAAGGGTTTCCTTTGTCGTCTACTTTGTTAATTGAACTATGAGTAAATGCTTTTTTGTAATAATAAATGTTGTTAGGTTTAAACCCAAGTATGTTAGTTATTTTTTCAAAAAAAATCCCGTCTTCATTAGAACGGGAGTTTTTCGATATTTTTTTTAAAAAACGACGCATGAATTAATCTTCAATTTTTTTGAATAAAACACATGCATTGTGTCCACCAAAACCAAAAGTATTACTCATAGCTACTTTAATCTCTCTTTTTTGAGCTTTGTTTAAAGTTAGGTTTAAAGATGGGTCAATGTTTTCATCAACAACAGTGTGGTTAATTGTAGGAGGAATTATTCCATTTTGCATAGCTAAAATTGAAGCTATTGCTTCAATAGCACCAGCAGCACCCAATAAATGGCCAGTCATCGATTTAGTGGAATTAATATTAATGTCTTTTGCGTGTTCTCCAAAAACAGCACTAATTGCTTTTAATTCAGCAACATCTCCAAGTGGCGTTGAAGTACCATGAGTGTTGATGTGGTCAACGTCTTCCGGTTTCATTCCAGCATCGCGTAAACAATTTTCCATTACAGCGATAACACCAATTCCTTCTGGATGTGGAGCCGTTAAGTGATACGCATCAGATGATAATCCGCCACCTCCAACTTCACAATATATTTTTGCACCACGCGCTTTGGCGTGTTCATATTCTTCTAAAACAAGAGCTCCAGCTCCTTCACCTAAAACAAATCCATCACGAGTAGCGTCGAAAGGTCTTGAAGCAGATTCTGGACTATCATTTCGAGTAGATAATGCTTGCATTGAGTTAAAACCTCCCATTCCTGCAATTGTAACAGCAGCTTCTGAACCACCAGAAACTACAACATCGCACATTCCTAAACGAATGTAGTTGAACGCATCTACTAAGGCATTAGCAGAAGATGCACATGCAGAAACAGTAGTATAGTTTGGTCCCATGTAACCATTACGCATAGAAATATGACCAGGTGCGATATCAGCAATCATCTTAGGGATAAAGAATGGATTAAAACGTGGAGTTCCATCTCCAGCGGCATAATTCATTACTTCATCTTGAAAAGTTTGTAAACCACCAATACCTGCCCCCCAAATTACTCCAACTCTATATTTGTTTACATTTTCAAGTGTAATTCCAGCATCTTTAATAGCTTCATCACTTGCAACTATAGCATATTGAGCAAATTTATCTAAACGACGTACCTCTTTGCGATCAATAAAATCTTCAACATTGAAGTTTTTAATTTCACAAGCAAATTTAGTTTTGTGCTTTTCAGTATCGTAATATGTAATAGGCGCAGCACCACTTTTCCCATTTACTAACCCATCCCAATACTCTTGTAAGTTATTGCCAATAGGTGTTAGGGCTCCAAGTCCAGTAACTACAACACGCTTTAATTGCATAGAATAGAATTTAAGTTTATATAAAAAAACCCATAGTGCCTTTATTAAACCAAAAGAAACAATGGGTATTACATGTGTATGTTAATGATTGTAATACAATCAATGTTTTCTACAAATCTAGTAAAAAAATCAAATTAGCAGAAATACTAAATAAGTACACCCGCAAGTTAACTTACGGGTGCTTAAATATTATTTCTTAGCTTCTTCGATGTAAGAAATAGCTTGACCAACAGTAGCAATGTTTTCCGCTTGATCATCTGGAATTTGAATATCGAATTCTTTTTCGAACTCCATGATTAGCTCAACAGTGTCTAATGAATCAGCTCCTAAATCGTTTGTGAAGCTTGCTTCAGCTACAACTTCGTTTTCGTCAACACCTAATTTGTCTACGATAATCGCTTTTACTCTTGATGCAATGTCTGACATAATCTTTTAATTTTTAATTTAATTTGTTGGCAAAAATAAAAAACTTTATTTTAAAACAACATTTTTGTTACTAAATGTGACTACGAATTTAAAAAAAATAATTCACAAAGACTTTAATTTTCTATTTTTTACCAATTATTATTCTTTTTTTTGCGTAATAAAAATTACAGGATAATGCAAAAAATAGTGCTATTTGCTTCTGGTAATGGTACCAATGTTGAAAACATTATAACACATTTCAAAAATTCAAGCCTAGGAACTGTAGTCGCTGTGTTTGTAAACAATCCTCGTGCCAAAGTTCTTGAACGAGCTAAAAACCAAAACGTTAAGTCGATTTTGTTTGACAAAGAACAACTTAATAGTGGATTTGTTTTAGACGAACTCAATAAAATTGAACCTGATTTAATTGTTTTGGCTGGATTTTTATGGATGTTTCCTGTAGCCATTATAAAAGAATATCCTAATAAAGTAATTAACATTCATCCTGCATTGTTACCAAAATATGGAGGAAAAGGAATGTATGGAAAATTTGTTCACCAAGCCGTTTTAGAAAACAAAGAGAAAGAAACTGGAATAACGATTCATTTTGTGAACGAATATTATGATGAAGGTGAATTTATTTTTCAGCAAGCTACCAATATTGAAAATTGCAAAACTGCAGATGAAATCGCTGAAAAAGTTCACGAATTAGAACAAAAATATTTCCCCCAAGTAATTGAAAAGCTAATTACGAATAACTAATCACTATTTACTTGAGTTACGAAGTCTACATATACACTGATGGCGCTGCAAAGGGAAATCCTGGTCCTGCAGGTTATGGTATTGTGATGGAAATGGCTAGAACATCTTATAAGAAAGAGTTTTTTGAAGGCTTTCGTTTGTCTACAAATAACAGAATGGAATTATTAGCGGTAATTGTAGGTTTAGAAAAATTAAAAAAGCCGCATACAAAAGTTTTAGTAACTTCCGATTCTAAATATGTAGTAGACGCTGTTTTAAAAGGCTGGGTTTTTAACTGGGAAAAAAAGTATTTTTCAGGTAAAAAAAATCCTGATTTATGGATGCGTTTTTTAAAAGTATATCGCAAACATGAAGTACATTTCCAATGGATTAAGGGACACAACAATCATCCTCAAAATGAACGCTGTGACCAATTAGCAGTAATGGCTTCAGAACAAGAAAAATTGAATATCGATACTTTTTACGAAAAAGAAGAAGGGAAGTTATTATAGCTTCAAACTTTGTGACTTTCAAACTTTGCAACTCTGCAACTAAAAACTTATCTTTGCGCCTTATTTCAAAAGAAAAAGAATGAATAAATTATTGATAGTAGGTACAGTTGCTTTTGATGCAATTGAAACACCTTTTGGAAAGACTGATAAAATCTTAGGCGGAGCGGCAACATACATTGGTTTAGCTTCAAACTTTTTTAATGTAGATGCGGCTATAGTTTCTGTAGTTGGTGAAGACTTTCCAAAAGAATATTTAGACTTATTAGAAAATAAAGGTGTAAATATTGAAGGAATTGAAGTTGTAAAAGGCGGGAAAACTTTCTTTTGGAGTGGAAAATATCATAACGATTTAAATTCTCGCGATACTTTAGTAACAGAATTAAATGTATTAGCTGATTTTAATCCAATTGTTCCTGAAAATTATAAAAATTCTGAAGTGGTGCTTTTAGGAAACTTACATCCTATTGTACAATCAGGAGTTTTAGATCAATTAACTGAAAAACCAAAGTTAGTTGTGTTAGATACAATGAATTTTTGGATGGATTGTGCTTGGAACGAATTAATGGATGTAATTAAACGTGTAGATGTTATTACTATTAATGATGAAGAAGCACGCCAACTTTCAGGAGAATATTCTTTAGTTAAAGCTGCTGAAAAAATTCATGCAATGGGACCTAAATATGTGGTAATTAAGAAAGGTGAACATGGTGCTTTATTGTTCCACAATAAAGATGTGTTCTTTGCACCAGCATTACCATTAGAAGAAGTATTCGACCCAACAGGTGCTGGTGATACATTTGCAGGTGGTTTTGCGGGTTATATTGCGCAAAGTGAAAATATTTCTTTTGATAATATGAAGAACGGAATCATTTATGGCTCTAATTTAGCTTCTTTCTGTGTAGAAAGATTTGGTACTGAAAGAATGGAAAATTTAGCAAAGGAGGAAGTTCAAGAGCGCTTACAACAATTTAAAGCGTTAACACAATTTGAAATTGAATTAGAAGAATAAAAGTGTGCCTCGAATTTTCGGGGCATTTTTTATAAAAACAACAATAAACAACACAACTATATGAGCGACGCAATTAAACACGAATGTGGTATTGCTTTACTACGATTAAAAAAACCATTAGAATACTACAAAGAAAAGTATGGTTCTGCTTTTTATGGTGTTCAAAAAATGTATTTGCTTTTAGAAAAACAGCACAATCGCGGACAAGATGGTGCGGGTTTAGCAAGTATTAAACTTGATGTTCAGCCTGGTCAACGGTATATTAGCAGAGTGCGTTCAAACGATGCACAACCTATTAAAGATATTTTTGCTCAAATTAATAACCGCATTAGTCGCGGTTTAGAAGAAAATCCAGAATTTGTGAATAATGTTGCTTTACAAAAAGAGCATATTCCATATGTTGCTGAACTATTTCTTGGTCATGTTCGCTATGGAACTTTTGGTAAAAATAGTATCGAAAGTGTTCATCCATTCTTACGTCAAAACAATTGGATGCATCGTAATTTAATTGTTGCTGGAAACTTTAATATGACGAATGTTAAAGAGTTGTTCCAAGATTTGGTTAACCTTGGTCAACATCCAAAACAAATGGCCGATACTGTTACTGTAATGGAAAAAATAGGTCATTTCTTAGATGATGAAGTTGCCGATATTTATCAGCAGTGTAAGCAAGAAGGAATGACTAAAAAAGAAGCTTCAGCATTTATCGCTGAGCGTTTAAATATTCAGCGAATTTTAGAACGTGCTTCTCGTAATTGGGATGGCGGTTATGCTATGGCAGGACTTTTCGGTCATGGGGATTCTTTCGTTATGCGTGATCCTGCTGGAATTCGTCCAGCATTCTTTTATGAAGATGAAGAAGTTGTTGTTGTAGCTTCAGAAAGACCAGTTATTCAAACCGTCTTTAATGTCCCATTTGAAAAAGTTCAGGAATTAGAACCAGGAAATGCAATCATCATTAAAAAGAATGGAAGTGTTTCAATCCAAGAAGTGAGAACACCACTAGAAAAGAAAGCATGTTCATTTGAACGAATTTATTTCTCAAGAGGTGGCGATGCAGAAATTTATCAGGAAAGAAAAGATCTAGGAAAATTAATATTTCCTAAGGTTCTAGAATCTATTGATAATGATACTCAAAACACGGTTTTTTCTTATATTCCAAATACAGCAGAACTTTCATTTTACGGAATGGTAGAAGCAGCTCATAAGTATTTAGATAATAAAAAAACAAAGGCAATTCTTTCTACAGAAAACTTAAGCGAAGATAAAATTAAAAGTATTTTAGGAGAAAGTATTCGTACCGAAAAAGTAGCTATTAAAGATGCTAAATTGAGAACTTTTATTACAGAAGATAGCAGCAGAGATGATTTAGTCGCTCACGTTTATGACGTTACGTATGGTGTAGTTAAACCCAATGATAATTTAGTAATTATTGATGATAGTATTGTTCGTGGTACAACCTTAAAACAAAGTATCATTAAAATGATGGATCGTCTTTCTCCAAAACAAATTGTTGTAGTTTCATCGGCTCCACAAATCCGTTATCCAGATTGTTATGGAATTGATATGGCTAAGCTTGAAGGTTTGGTAGCATTTAGAGCAGCTTTAGAATTATTGAAAGAGAGAAATCTTTACCATATTGTTGAAGAGGTTTATAAGAAATCAGTAGCGCAAGAAAATTATAAAGATGTAGATGTTGTAAATTTTGTAAAAGAAATATATGCACCATTTACTGATGAAGAAATATCAGATAAAATTGCTGAAATGTTAACTCCAGAAGGAACAAAAGCAAAAGTTAAAGTAATTTATCAATCGGTTGAAGATTTGCATAAAGCATGTCCTAAAAATTTAGGAGATTGGTATTTTACTGGTGATTATCCAACACCAGGAGGAAACCGAGTTGTAAACAGAGCTTTTATGAATTTTTATGAAGGAAAAGATGCAAGAGCATACTAATAAAGTGCATTTTATCGATTATTTAAGAAGTTTATCTAATTTTTAAAAAACATAAAGCTACCTATATTACTTTAGCCCTACCAGAAAAATTAGTAGGTTAAGTTTTTATGGTAGATTTGGGGCAAAAAGGGTGAAAGTAATCTTTCACCTTTTTTATTTAAAAAAATCAATAAATACTTACAACTTTTGTTTTTTATCGATTTTTTCTGTTTCTCGTCAATTTTTTTGTGATGATATTAAGAATCTAGACTACTTTAGCCTTACCAGAAAATTAGTAGGTTAAGTTTTATGGTAGATTTGGGGCAAAAAGGGTGAAAGTGATCTTTCACCTTTTTATTTTTATTAAAGTTAAATCAATAAACACTTACAACTTTTGTATTTCGTCGAGTATTTTAGTTAGTTGTCAATTTTTTTATGAACCGATATAAGTTCTGCACTACTTTAGCCTTACCAGAAAATTAGTAGGTTAAGTTTTATGGTAGATTTGGGGCAAAAAGGGTGAAAGTAATCTTTCACCTTTTTATTTTGATATAGATGTAGAAAACAAAAAGGGATTTCAATTAGAAATCCCTTTTTTAATTGGTAGCAAGTAAATTATTTTTCAGTAGCAAATCTTCTAGAAACTTCTTCCCAATTAACTACATTAAAGAATGCTTCAATGTAATCTGGTCTTCTGTTTTGATAATTAAGGTAGTATGCATGCTCCCATACATCAAGGCCTAAAATTGGAGTTCCACCGCAACCGATACCTGGCATTAATGGGTTGTCCTGATTTGCTGAAGAGCAAACTTCTAATTTTCCGCCTTTATGAACACAAAGCCAAGCCCACCCTGAACCAAATCTTGTAGCAGCAGCTTTTGCAAACTCAGCCTTAAATGCATCGAAAGAGCCAAAGTCTTTTTCAATAGCAGCAGCTAAATCTCCTGTTGGGTTTCCGCCTCCATTTGGAGACATTACTGTCCAAAATAAATTGTGGTTATAAAAACCTCCGCCGTTATTTCTAACTGCTCCATTGTTCATGTCTAAATTAATTAAAATGTTTTCAATGGTTTTTCCTTCTAAATCAGATCCGGCAACAGCGTTGTTAAGGTTTGTAGTATAAGCGTTGTGATGCTTAGTATGGTGGATTTCCATTGTTCTAGCATCAATATGTGGTTCTAATGCATCGTATGCATAAGGTAATTTTGGTAATTCGAATGTCATAATATTAATTTTTAGATTAGTAATATTTTTCCCAAATTTACAAATTAAACTAGCGAATTGAAAACGGTTATAATAAATTGTTCTTATGCTACTATAAATTTTATATGTCAAATACATCTTCATTTACTATATATAATGCCTCTGCAGGTTCGGGTAAAACGTATACCCTTACAAAAGAATATTTAAAGATTCTTATAAAATCTAGGAATAATGATGCATATAAAAAAATTCTAGCTATTACGTTTACCAATAAAGCGGTTGAAGAAATGAAAAACAGAGTTGTTAATAGTCTGTTTGAATTTTCTAAAGACAATACAAGTGAAAAAAGCATGTCTTTGTTGAAAGATCTTTCTATAGAGACAGGTTTTTCAATAAATACTATAAAAGAAAAGTCAAAAAAAATAATAAAAGATATAATTCATAATTATTCGGCTTTTGGGATTTCAACTATAGATAAGTTTACTCACAAGATTATTAGAACTTTTGCTCAAGATTTGGAATTACCTTCAAATTTTGAAATTGCTTTAGATACTGATGTTTTATTGCAGGAAGCAGTAGACAGTGTGATTGCGCAAGTAGGGGAAGACGAAGAATTGACTCAATTTATTTTAGAGTTTACAAAAAACAAAACAGACGATGATAAGAATTGGGATATTTCTTATGAGCTTTTTGAAGTGTCTAAATTAATTACCAATGAAAATAACGTTCAAGAAATAAAGGCTTTTGAGGATAAAAACTTTGATGATTTTGTAGAAATAAAGGAAAAGCTCGAACAAAACATAAAGAGAATAGAATCAAGTTGCGTTGAAATAGCTTCAATGTGTTTGCAAAACATCAATAAGAATGTTAATCCGAAATCTTTTTACAGAAGTTATGTTACTAATTTTATTCAAAAAATTAGCGAAGGAGATTTAGCAATTAATACTACTGTTATTAAATATCTCGATGGTGAAAAAGAAAGATATTCAAAATCAGTTTCACAAAATGAAAAAGATTGGATAGATGAAAATGCTAATAAAATATTACATGAAATTTTAATAATAAACAGTAAAGTAGGAAAAACCGCTTTTTACAAAGCTTTTTTACAAAATATTAATTCACTTTCATTATTAAATACCGTAAATAAAGAGTTCAGAAGAATTCAAGAAGAGCAAAATGTTTTGTCTATTTCAGATTTCAATAAAATTATTTTTAATAAAATTCAAGGCGAACCTACTCCATTTATCTATGAAAGATTAGGAGAAAAATACCGACATTATTTTATAGATGAATTTCAAGACACATCTGAAATGCAATGGAAGAATTTAATTCCTTTAATAGATAATGCTTTAGCTTCTGAAGAAAATGGAATAAAAGGAACACTAATGCTTGTTGGCGATCCTAAACAATCAATTTATCGATGGCGAGGAGGAAAAGCAGAGCAATTTATTAAATTAAGTAAAGACGAGAATCCTTTTTCAAATAAGGATAAAAAGGTAGAAAATTTAGACACTAACTACCGAAGTTACAGTGAAGTAATTGAGTTTAATAACAAGTTTTTTTCGTTTCTATCTCAAAAGTTTGAAAATGAAAATTATTCGGAATTATATAAAAACACATCTTTTCAAAATACAAACCAAAAAGAAGGAGGCTATGTAAATATTTCATTTATTGAATCTAATCAAGAAGAATATGAAGATTTTGATGAAAACGAAATTGGATATTCATATAAAAACATTCAATATTTAGAAAAAACAATTGAAACAATTCAAAAAGTTGTCGAACAAGGTTTTTCTTATGGTGACATTGTTTTATTAACAAGAAGAAAAGATCAAGGTGTTCTATTAGCAAATTATCTTACCGAGAACGACATACCGATTCTTTCATCGGAAACTTTGTTAATCCAAAATGCAACGGAAGTAAAACTAATAATTGCATTGTTAAGGTATTTGAACAACAGCAAAGATGAAGAGTCTAAGGCTTTTATTTTATATTTTGTAGGAAGATATTGTCAAAACAAATTACCAATTCACGATTTTATTTTAAAAAATAAAAATTTATCGGAATTAGAAATTGAAGATGAATTAAAGGGATTAGGTATAATGATTTCGTTTAAAAATTGTCGAACAAAATCGCTTTATGATGCTGTTGAAATCTTAGTAAATGCATTTGTAAAAGAAAAAGCAAACACTTCGTATGTCCAATATTTTATGGACTTGGTTTTGGAGAAGGATAGTAAATCGCAATTGGGAATAACTGAATTTCTTGATTATTGGGATAAAATAGGTTTTCAAAAAAGTATTCCCTCACCAGAAGGTTCTAATGCAATTCGAATTATGACTATTCATAAATCGAAAGGTTTAGAGTTTCCAGTAGTAATTATTCCATTTGCAGAAGAAAATTTTTCAAGAAATAAAGGCAATAAACTTTGGGTTGATTTTGAAGAATCGGATGAAATTAATTTTCCCAAAGCTTTTGTTAACTCTAAAAACGATGTAAAAACTTATAGTGAGAGTGCAAAAATTGTTTTTGAACAAAAAACTCAAGAAGAACTTTTAGACACAATAAATGTCTTATATGTAGCCTTAACTAGAGCAGAAGAGCAACTTTACGTTATTTCAAATAAATTGCAAACCAAAAAAGGCGATATTGTGACTAATAATTTGTCTTTTTATTTTATTGATTTTCTTGACAGTCAAGGAAAGTTTAATGGTGATTTAGAATTTGAATTTGGACTTGCTAAGAGAATATCAGAGTTTAAACCCAAAATAAATTCAAGTAAGAATATTGAATTAGTTCAAAATAAATTTCCTTTCGAAAATATTAAAATTGCACAAAAAGAGGCTCTATTATGGGGAACAGAACAACAAGAAGCAATTAATTTCGGAAATGTTTTTCACGAAATATTAGCAAACATTAAAACAAAAAAAGATATAAATCTAGCCATTGATAAAGCGATTGAAACAGGTTTAATTTCGTTAAATGACATTGATTTTATTCAATCGAAAATTCATGAAATTTTAAATCACAATAGTTTAAAATTATTCTTTTCTGATGAAGCAAAAGTGATGAATGAGCAAACTATTATTGATAGTGAACAAGGAAATATTAAACCAGATAAAATAGTGTTTTATGAAAATAGTGCTATGATATTGGATTATAAAACAGGAGATAAAAAGAAATCACATATTTATCAAATTAATAATTATGCAAATGTGTTAGAGCGGATGAACTTTAATGTTATAAAAAAAGCATTAGTTTATACAGGAGATAAAGTAGAAGTAGTAATTTTGTAAAAAATAATAATCATGTACGGTAAAATTAAACAACACTTACAAAACGAAATTGAAACCATTAAAGAAAATGGTCTTTATAAAAAAGAAAGAATTATCACTTCACCACAGGGAGCAGAAATTACAATTTCAACAGGCGAAACAGTATTGAATTTTTGTGCGAATAATTATTTAGGATTGTCATCTCACCCTGAAGTGGTTCAAGCAGCAAAAGATGCTCTTGATTCTCATGGGTTCGGAATGTCTTCGGTGCGTTTTATTTGCGGTACTCAAGATATTCATAAAGAATTAGAACAAAAAATTGCTAATTTTTACGGTACTGAAGATACAATTCTTTATGCTGCAGCATTTGATGCTAATGGAGGTGTTTTTGAGCCATTATTGGGTGAGGAAGATTGTATTATTTCGGACAGTTTAAATCACGCTTCAATTATAGATGGCGTTCGTTTGTGCAAAGCGGCGCGTTATCGTTATCAAAATAACGATATGGCCGATTTGGAAGCACAATTAATTGTTGCAACTGAAAAAGGGCATCGTTTTAAATTAATTGTAACCGATGGTGTTTTCTCAATGGACGGTTTAGTAGCACCTTTAGATAAAATTTGTGATTTGGCTGACAAATATGATGCAATGGTAATGGTAGATGAATGTCACGCTGCAGGTTTTATTGGAGCAACAGGAAAGGGAACGCTTGAGGCAAAAGGAGTGATGGGACGTGTAGATATTATCACAGGAACTTTAGGTAAGGCATTGGGTGGAGCAATGGGTGGATACACAACTGCAAAAAAGGAAATTATTGAAATCTTACGCCAACGTTCACGTCCATATTTGTTTTCAAATTCATTAGCACCTTCAATTGTAGGAGCTTCATTAAAAGTTTTTGAATTATTAGAAAAGGACACTTCATTACGTGATAAACTTGAATGGAATACAAATTATTTTAAAGAAGGAATGAAAAAAGCAGGTTTCGACATAATAGATGGAGATTCTGCAATTGTACCAGTAATGTTGTATGACGCAAAGCTTTCGCAAGTCATGGCAGATGAGTTACTTAAGAAAGGAGTTTATGTTATAGGATTTTTCTTTCCAGTTGTACCAAAAGAAAAAGCTAGGATTAGAGTTCAGCTATCAGCGGCTCACTCTAAAGAACACTTGGATAAAGCAATTAAAGCTTTTACGGAGGTTGGAAAAGACTTAAACATAATCAACTAATCAGTGTGAAAGTTTTCTTTTTTTTAACAAAACTTTTTGTATTTAAAAAAAAACCCTACATTTGTGCTAATTATAACGCATTGTAATTAAATTTAGTAAAGTATGAAACATCTTAAAATTTTTGCTGCTGCTTTAATGTTTGCTGGTTTATCAGCTCAAGCGCAAGACAGCAACAATCCATGGGCAGTATCATTTGGTGTAAATGCTGTCGACACAAAAATTAGTATGTACGGTAACGACAAATTAATTTTTGAACAATTAGTTAACGCTGATAGAAACTGGAATATTTTACCTTCTGTTTCTTACCTAAACGTGTCTAGACACATGGGTGATGGTTTCTCAGTAGGTTTAACAGCTTCAGTTAATAAAATTGACAAATGGGTTGTTCTTGATAATCCAGAATTTGGAACAAAAGCAACACATCAATATTCAGTTTACAATCCAGGAAATTTATCTTACTATGGTATTGATGCTATGGTTAAGTATAGCTTTATGGATATGATAGGAACAAAATGGTTTGATCCTTCATTAAACTTAGGAGGAGGTTACCAATTTGTTGGTGATGCTTCTGCAGGTACTGTAAATGGTGGATTAGGTTTAACTTTCTGGTTCTCTGAGCAAGTTGGTTTACAATTACAATCTACTCTTAAATATTCATTTGATGACGAGAGAATGCCTGATGCAGACGTTCCAACTCATATTCAACACATGGCTGGTCTTACTTTCAAATTTGGAGGTAAAGATACAGATGGAGATGGTATCTATGATAAAGATGATGCTTGTCCAGATGTATTTGGTTTAGAAGAATTCCAAGGTTGTCCTGATTCTGATGGTGACGGAATTGCAGATAAAGATGATGCTTGTCCAGAAGAGGCAGGAAGCAAAGAATTAAATGGATGTCCAGATAACGATGGTGACGGAATCATCAATTCAGAAGATGCTTGTCCTGATGATGCTGGTACAAAAATCATGAATGGTTGTCCAGATGCTGACGGTGACGGTGTAGCTGATAAAGATGATAACTGTGTTGACGTTGCTGGTCCAAAAGAAAACAATGGTTGTCCTTGGCCTGATACAGATGGTGACGGTGTAGCTGATAAAGATGATCAGTGTCCAACAGTTGCTGGTACAGTTGCTAATAACGGATGTCCTGAAGTTTCTGAAGAGGCAATGAAAAAATTAAATGATTATGCTAAAACAATTTTGTTTGATTCTGGTAAATCATCTTTCCAAAAACAAACAATGCCAGTTTTACAAGCTATTACTGCTATCTTAAAAGAGTATCCATCTTCTAAGTTCTCTATTGAAGGACATACTGATAGCCAAGGTGCTGCAGAATTCAATAAGAAATTATCTGCTTCAAGAGCTGATGCTGTTAAAGCTTATTTAATTGAAAATGGTATTGACGCTACAAGATTAAGTGCTACAGGTTTTGGTGAAGAGTATCCAATCGATACTAACAAAACTGCTAAAGGTAGAGCTAACAACCGTAGAGTTGAAGTTAAATTAGTAAAATAATTTACACTAAATAAATATTTAAAACGTCCCGATTTTCGGGACGTTTTTTTTATTTTTATAAAATGAATAAATCTTCATTTTTAGAGCAGATTGCTATTGAATTATTAAAACGAAACAATAATTCACTTGAGAATACAACAGTAGTTTTACCTAATAAAAGAGCTAAGGTCTTTTTGTTAAATGAAATTAGAAAAGTTTCTAATGTTTCCTTGTTTTCTCCAAATATTATAAGTATTGAAGAATTAATTCAAGAAATTTCTGAGATACGATCTGTTGATGCTATAGAAATCCTTTTTGAGTTCTATGAAGTTTATTTAAGATTAACTGATAAAGAAGAAGCTCAATCATTTGATCTTTTTTCCTCATGGGCTAAAACTGCAATTCAAGATTTTAATGAAATTGATAGATATCTAATTTCTCCAAAGAATGTTTTTACTTATTTAACTGAAATTAAAGCATTGGAACGATGGAATGTCCAACCAAATAAGAAAACAGATTTAGTTGATAAGCATTTGAAATTTTGGCAATTATTACCTAAGTACTATGAAGTATTATATTTATCATTACTAGATAAGAAGATTGGATACCAAGGGTTAATTTACAGAGAAGCTGTTAAGAACTTGAGTTTATTTTCAAAAGAAAATAACAAGAACAAATTCTACTTTGTCGGATTTAATGCCTTGAATGATGCTGAAGAGAAGATTATTTTGCATTTAAATGAATTTAATAATGCAGATGTTTTTTGGGATATTGATGAATACTTTTTAAATAATGAATATCATGATGTAGGTCTTTTTATAAGACGATATAAAAAAGATTGGAAAACATTTTACACTAAACCATTTGAATGGATTTCTCAAGAATTTCAAAAAGAAAAATCAATTCAAATTATTGGTACACCTAAATCAATAGGACAAGCGAAAATTGTAGGTAAAACCATTGAAAATTTATTGTCTAATGGAGAAAAACTAGATAATTGTGCTATTGTTTTAGGTGATGAAAATTTATTATTACCCGTTTTAAACTCATTACCTAATGAAGCGGATAGTTTAAATATTACAATGGGTTATCCTACTAAGAATAATCCAGCCAACCTATTAGTTTTAAACATCTTAAAGCTTCATTACAATGCTTTAAAAAGAAGCGAGTCAAATTATATCTTTTATTATAAAGATGTTATTTCAGTTATTAATCACCCATTAATTGAACCTTATCTTAAAAGTGAAAACATAATTCAAAAAATTAGAAATAATAATTTTACTTTTTTCAATTATAACACATTAACCAAACTCAAAAAAGCTGAAAGCTACATTAACGAAGAGTTGTTTGAATTACTATTAAAACCTTGGATAAATTATAGTACTTGTGATATTCTACAACTGTTAAAACTAATATTATCGAAGATCAAATATTATTTGCAACCAAATGAAGATGTTGAGAAACTAAATAAAACCTTTATTTTTTCTGTATATAGTCTAGTAAATAAAATTGAGAGTTATAATAGTAAATACAATCGAATTGATTCAATTGATTCATTGTTAGCTCTTTATAAACAACTTCAAGATATTTCAGAAGTTTCATTTGAAGGTGAACCACTCTCTGGACTTCAAATAATGGGTGTTTTAGAATCTAGGGTTTTAGATTTTAAGAACATTATTGTTACATCAGTTAATGAAGGTAAGTTTCCATCTGGTAAATCGCAACAATCTTTTATACCTTATGATATAAAGAAAGAATTGGGTTTGCCTACCTATAAAGAGAAAGACGCTATCTATAGTTACCATTTTTATCATCTATTATTTAGAGCAGAAAATATTTTCTTATTATACAATACGGATAGTGAAGGAATTGATGCTGGTGAGAAAAGTAGGTTTTTACAGCAATTAGAAATTGAAAAATTGTCAAGCCATAGCATTGAAACATTAAGTTATAATGCGGTTTTACCTCAGAAGTCATACGATAGAATGGAAATTCAAAAAACTGAGAGTTTACTTTTGCGTTTAAAAGAAATTGCTACAGAAAAAGGCTTTTCTCCTTCATCATTAACAAGTTATATTAGAAATCCCATGCAATTTTATTTTCAACGAATTTTAAGAATAAACGAAGCTGATGATGTTGAAGAAAATATTGCTGTAAATACTCTTGGAACAATTATACATGATTCTTTGGAAAAGCTATATGAACCTTATTTAGGACACGTATTGACTTTAGAAATCAACAAAGAGATGTTTCAAAATATTAATAGTGTTGTTTTAGAGAGATTCAAAGAAACATATAAAGAAGGTAATATTACAAGAGGGAAAAACTATATTGCTTTTGAAGTAGCAAAAAGAAATATTTTTAATTTTTTGAAACAGGAAAAGGCTTCAATTGAAAATGGTGAGACGATAAAAGTTTTGCAAACAGAAGCAAGTTTAGAATGTATTCTTCAAAACGAAGCGTTGTCTTATCCTGTTAAAATTGCTGGTAAAGTTGACCGAATAGAAGAAAGAAATGGAATTATCCGAATTATAGACTACAAAACCGGTAAAGTTATTGGAAGTAATTTAAAAACATCAGGTTTCGAAGGTTTAACAAGCGAAATCAAGAACGATAAAGTAATTCAACTGCTTTGTTACGCATTAATGTACCAAGATAAATTTGGATTACCTAATGAAGGCATTGAAGCGGGAATAATATCCTTTAAAAATCTTAAATGTGGATTTCTTCCTTTTCAAATTGAAGGACAAGGAAGAATTGATAATCAAATATTGAGTAACTTTACAGAAGAACTAACAAAATTAATTAATGATATTTTGGATGAATCTAAGAATATTGTTGAAATAGTTTAAAGCAAATACAATGGTAAATTTAAAAGAAAGTTTTATCGAAATTTTTTCAAAAATTGAAAACAATCTTACATCAATTGTAATAGGGATAATTATACTAGTTGTGGGTTTTTTTATTGCTAATAAAGTGAAAGTTTTAATTGAAAATAGAATAAAAAATAAACCAGAAGCGGCATTAACAAAAACTTTAATTTCTCAAATCGTTAGTATCTCTATAAAGTTAATTTCTTTGGTGATTTTTCTTAGAATAATTGGGTTTAAAGACTTAACTTCAAACATACTTGCAGGTGCTGGTATTTTAACTTTTGTTATTGGATTTGCATTTAAAGATATTGGAGAAAATTTTTTAGCGGGGATTATCCTGGCCTTTAAAAGTCCGTTTAAAATTAATGATTTAATAGAGTCGAATGGTATAACAGGATATGTTGTAGATTTATCGGTTCGAGAAACTAGAATTAAAACACTTGACGGGAAAGATGTGTTTATACCCAATGGGCAAATTTTAAAAAACCCCTTGTTTAATTTTACTATTGATGGTTTTTTACGATACGATTTTTTAATTGGTTTAGATTATGGCAGTAATATATCTAAAGCAATTAATGTTATTTTAGAAACTGTAAAAAGTGTTGAGGGTGTTATTGATGGTGAAAAAAAGCCTACAGTTGCATTAGACGAATTTGCAACGAGTACAATAAACTTGAAAGTGCTATTTTGGATTGACACTTTTAGCTCTACTTCTAAAACCTACCATTCTGGAATTAGAACCGAAGTTATGAAACAAGTATTAGAAAAATTAGTAAAAGAAGGCTTTAGTTTACCGTCAGATATTGTTGAAATTAAACAATACAATGGTTAAATAGATTGAAGAAAGTTTAGTAGTATAACTTCAAGTTCTTTTTTGTTTTCTAAATGACTCATATGTCCATCTGCTAAAGTCTCTAGTTGAACATTAGTGTCATTTATTTGCGTAACATTTTCTTCGTAATTTAAAACAGGATCTTTTTGGCCTAAAATAAGCAATTTAGAGAACGAAGTATTATGAAGCAGCCTTTCTCTGTCTTTTCTTAGTTTCATTCCTTCTTGTGCCGCTACAATACCTTGTAATGGGGTTTTTAGCGCTTCTTCTCTTGCCCAATTGATTTCATCAATAAGTTTATCTCGGTTTTCTTCACTAAATAGATTTGCAATCGACATGCTTATCGCAGCTTTGTAATTATGTTTGACTGCTTTAATTGCTCTATCGCGATTTGCCTTACGCTCATCACTATCTGCAAAGGATGTAGAATTAAGTAAAACAAGCCCATTTATATGTTCAGGGTATAAATCGGCAAAGGCTAAACTAACATAACCGCCCATAGAATGACCAATGAAAGTAGCTTTTTCAATTTGTAAATGTGTTAGTACTTCATAAACAGCATCAGCCATTTCTTCCATAGTATGAACATAACCTATGCTTTCACTTTTTCCATGTCCCAATAAATCAATGCAAACTACACGATATTGTTTTACTAATTCAGGTTGAAGAAATTGCCACATCTTGCTGTTTTCCAAAAAGCCGTGTAAAAGCACCACAACTTTTCCTGTTCCTTCATCTGAATATGCAATTTCAGCATTTTTGTAATGCGTAAACTTCATTACGGTGCTGGATTTGGAATTAATTCTTGAATTTTTTCTATTTCCTGAATAATTTCAGGTGACAATTGAACTGAAAATGCATCAATATTTTCTTTTAATTGTTCCATTGAAGTTGCTCCAATGATGGTCGATGTCACAAATTGTTGTTGGTTCACAAAAGCAATGGCCATTTCTGTAATCGATAAACCATTCGCTTCGGCTAAATCTTTATAAAGTTTGGTTGCTTTTGTACAATTATCATTGGTATAGCGAACAAAGTTTCGAAATAAATCTAAACGTGAGTTTTTTTCAAATCCGTTTAAATGTTTACCTGTTAAAACACCAAAACCAAGTGGCGAATAAGCCAATAAACCAACATTTTCTCGCATTGTAATTTCAGATAAACCTACTTCATATAAGCGATTTAATAATGAATAAGGATTTTGGATGGTAGCAATTCTTGGTAAACCATGTTTTTCGCTTTCCATTAAAAACTTCATAACGCCCCAAGGATTTTCGTTAGAAACTCCAATATGCTTAATTTTTCCATCTTTAATTAATCCATCAAAAACTTGTAAAACGTCAACTATATTGTCTTCCCATTGTGTATCTAATTCTTGCACACCACGTTTTTGAAACATATTCATTACCCGTTCTGGCCAGTGCATTTGGTACAAATCAATATAATCAGTTTGTAAGTTTTTTAAACTCAATTCTACCGCTTCAGTAATACTCTTTTTAGAAAAATCTAAAGGCTGACGAATATATTCCATCCCACGATTTGGACCCGCAATTTTAGTAGCCAAAACAATTTTATCACGGTTCCCTGTTTTTTTTATCCAACTTCCAATATGCCTCTCTGTACTTCCAAAAATTTGAGCATTTCCACCTATTGGATACATTTCAGCAGTATCGATAAAATTAATGCCTCTGTCTATAGCATAATCTAATTGTTGGTGTGCTTCATCTTCGGTGTTTTGGTTACCAAAAGTCATGGTACCTAAACAAATCGTACTAACTTTTAATTGGGTATTGGGTAAAAACGTGTATTGCATGGTGTAAATTTTGAAGTTTCAAATTTACAAAATAAAATATCCCGAATAAATCGTGATAGTAATAAAACACTAAATTCTTGTAGTCTGAACAGATATTATCGTGTTTTTGGAAGTATATTGATAAAACAAATACCAGCCAAAAAATTTATTATCACTTTCTTTAACTAAATATAAATTTCTATTAGAACTAAGAAAATAGTGAAGTTCACAAGGAGACATTTTACTATAAAAAGTTTTATCTATTATTTTAGCACCTTTAAAATTCAATTCTTCTCCATTTTCTTTAAACTCAACAAAATTTGAATCTTCAAGTATGAAATAATAAACGTCAAAATTTGTTCCGTTTTCAACATAAAGTGAGGCTTGTAAAACTTTTTTACCATCTTCAGATTTTATAATTTTGAAATTTTCATCCATTTTAAGAAAATAAGTATTTTCCTGTGATAATAAAAAATTTGTAAAAAACAAAAATGAGATAAATATTAAAATTGAATTTTTCATTGTTTAACATTTTGACCTCTCCAAATAACAGGATAAACGACAAATTTATCATCTGAAATTTTTTCAATTAAGTAGGTTTCAAATATATAATTTTTATCAAAGGTATGATAAGGTAAAGTGAGCCTTCCTTCTCTTTTATTCTTTTGTTGAACTTCAGTAAATTTATCTTTTCTCCACTTTTTCTCAATTTCCTTTATTTTTGCGCTTGAAGAAATTTTATATTTTTTCAATTTAGTTATGCAAATTGTATCTGAAGTACTAGTTTTTTTAAACAAAAAACTATCACCTGATTTGCATTGATTATTAAATATAATTCCTTGTTCTTCTTCTGAAAAAAATTTTTGCTTTCTAAAACAAGTGTCATCAATTTCTAATTTTACATACACTTTTATTTTATTTGTATTCTTTTGTCCAAAAGAAAAACAAAACATCAAAAAAACAATTAGTTTAATAAAAATCTTCATCAAATTTTAGATCCAGCTTTATTTTTTTTATCAAAAATGCTTTTAACTATAAATACACTCAAAATTAAAAACATCCCCAAACTTATATATGAAAGAATAGAAAATTTTATAAATCTATTACTATCATAATTTAAAAAAAAATAAAAAATCCATAACCAGAAAAATAAAATTCCAAAAAGGGTTAAAAATTTATTTTTTAAAAAAATTAAAAAAATAGACATTAACGATAAAACACTCAAAACAGACATACTAACTTCAAACATACTTAAATTTTCTCCTGTTAACATCATTGAAGAGGATAATAACATTAAAATGTTTGGAATAATTGCTTTATTATTTGGTAATAAAATAAAAAGAAACAATAAAACTAAAATTATTTTAAAAAAATTCAAATATTTCATTTTAAAAACAGGTTTTTACGTTAGAAGAAGCACTACTATTTGTTGTTGTTTGTCTAGTTGCACCAGTAGGTAATGTTATGGTTCTTAAATGTTCTCCAAATTTATCCGATGGCGCGGAAATGTTTTCCGTGCAAATTCAACTTAGACTCGCGCAGATTAAAAATCTGCGTGATCGGGTTTTTTACTAATTAATCTTGTTTTTAATATATTCAGCCTTAGGTTGCTTAAATCTTGGTGAGATTAATTTATAAAAATGCCAAGTATTATTTTTGTTTATATAAATTAGTATTGAACTTTGAGTTGATGTTTCAGTTTGTATTATAGCAATCTCTTTGTCTTTGGTATAAATTGGTTTGGAAATGTAAATTGAATTTTTTAGAATATCAGAAGTTTTGATTTTTTCGGTATTTATATATTTGTTTATCCATTTTGAATTTGATTTTTGAGATATTAAAAATTTATAGTCCTTTGCATTAAAAATTTTCTCAATTATTGAATCTTTTACATTTTGAACACCTATGACCGCTTTTATACTGTCAGATTTTATGGTGTTTTCATTTTTTGAAAAATCATTTAATTTTTCAAAAACAGATATTACATATTCATTATTATTTTTGGAATATAAATTGAGTTCCTTCATTTTTTTAAATACTCTATTTTTTAATATATCATTTGCAATTAAATAATCGTCTTGATTTGAATTTTTAACAAAGTTTCTATTACAAGAAAAAAAAAGAATCATTATAGTAAAAAATCGAATAATTTTTAGAAAATTACTCGCAAGGCGTTCCTTTGACTGGTATTGCATTATCATAAACTTGATTGTTTTGTTCGGTTAGGAATATATTATTAGCTAGTGCTTGTTGACTTGGTGTTAACATTTCTTCAAATAAATCGGTACTATGCATTGTTCCCCATGCAAGAAAAATGCAGTAATCAACACTTACATTCTCAATATTTTGTTGTTGGGAATAATTGTAAATTCCATTTGCTATTTGATCTATATAATTGTTCATAGCATTATGAATTTCATTGTCCAAAGGTTCTGCGGTATCTGGAGAAACATTTTCATAAAATGCAATAAAAGCATTCAATAAATTTTCATAATCTGAATCATTAGCATTTAAATTACCTTGCAAATATTGACTAATAAAGTATGCATGAGTTAATTCATGTAAAGTTACTGCAACTATTGCTAAATCTGTAGAATTATCTAAAAAAGCATCATCAAAGCCTATATTAATAATATAATTACTTGAATTTCCATTATATATAGGGCTTGTATATGCATTAGTGTTTGAATTATATGAAGAAATATCTCCATTCCAAAACTTTACATTGATATTTTCTGAAGTATTAAATGTATTTTTAATTAAGTTAGTTAAAGGGGAAGAAACGGACATTATTTTTTTAACTATTTCTTTTTGACAGGGTTTATTAATAGTATATATAATATTCAACGCAAAATCAACTTCTCCACCTGTTGCAATTGCTAAAATTGCTTCTTTAGAAAAACTTTTTGCTTCTTCAGAATAATTTTCACTAAACAAAAAACTTACAATTCTCTTTTTGTCTCTATCTGTTAGTAAATCCCAATAATTTGATTGAATACTATCAAATTCAGCAATAAAATTAATTAAATCTTCAGTCAGTTCTAAACAATCAGTACATGGTTCATAAGGCAAGGTTGTAATTTCGTTGTTGGTATTACTCCCTGAAGATGTATTTGAAGAGCCATCTGAAGTTGAATTTGTTCCCGTATCTCCACTTGCAGTAGAATCATTATTACCTGTATCACTACCACCTGTATCATTACAAGAAACAATTGAAGTACTTATTGTAAAATAACCTTCCCTTATTGTTGCACTACCATCTTGATAATAAGGACACGCACTATAATTTGTAATATCATGGTTTCCTTCTGGACAAACATAATAAGAAGGCACTTGTGTAATTACCGTTTCATAACATGGTTCATATAATTCCTTATTTGACATTTCTGAAATAATTGAAGTGTTTTCAATAACATAAATATTTAATTTTTGTGTTACATCTACAAATTGAAAATTCTTAATCATTTCTCTTTCAGCTGGAGTTACTTCGTATCTGTATAAAAAGGTTTTATATTCATTATTTGGATATACACCTATTACTAGATTTTCTAAATAGTTGCTTAAACTATCTTCTCTAATTATATTGAAGGTATAACTATCATACCCTTCTTTTTCAATTAAAACACCTTTATCTAAATCAATAGTAAAATTGTTAATTGAGTCAAAAACTGTTCTTCAATTGACATTTTTATTTAATTTAGGATTTTGAAGTCTTTCTTTAACACCATTATCTTTGATATTATTGAACTTGACAACTTTAATATTTTGCTTTTGAAAATCGTGTGAATGATCATGATGGTCAATATCATTTTCACAGGACATAAAAACAAAAGACAATAAAAGAAAACCGATTAAAATTTTAAAATAATTACTCATAAATTGATTGTTTATTAAATTAATAAATTAGTTGTACATTATAATATGAGTAGATTTGGGACCAAAAGGTTGGGAAACAACAAAAATAAACTAAACAAAGCTTAATTGGGATACAGATTTTCTGTATATTTTGTTAAAGTTTTAGCTAAAAAAGGAAATTAAAAACCTAAAATAACTTTTGCAATTGTAAAGTAAATTAGAATCCCAAAGATGTCATTACTGGTAGTAATAAAAGGCCCTGTTGCTAAAGCTGGGTCAATTCCAAAACGATTTAACATAATTGGAATAAATGTCCCTACAAGCGCAGCTATAATAATTACAGCTACTAATGAAACCGCAACGGTTACACCAACTTCATAATCAACTCCTATAATAAAATGACTTCCAAGAATTAGGATAACAGCTAAAATTAATCCGTTTAGCAAACTCAGACTTAATTCTTTTATCAATCGATTAAAAAGTGAACCGCTTATGGTGTTATTAGCTAAACCTTGCACAATAATAGCTGAAGATTGTACACCAACGTTTCCTGCCATTGCGGCAATAAGTGGTGTAAAGAAGAAAATTACCGGAAATTTATTTATAGCTTCTTGAAAATTACTGGCAATTGTTACCGCAATGAAACTTCCTAAAAGCGCTAAAACCAACCAAGGCAAACGTGCTTTTGTTAGTTCTAAAATACTATCATCGGCTTCTACGTCTTGTGAGATACCTGCCGCTAACTGGTAATCTTTATCAGCTTCTTCCTTAATAACGTCTACGATATCGTCAATGGTAATACGACCCACTAATCTCCCAAGTTCATCGATTACAGGAATAGCTTCCAAGTCATATTTCTGCATAATACGAGCTACTTCCACATTTTCAGTATCAACTTTAACATAGTCTACTTTTGGAATATAAACCTCGCTAATAGGTGTTTTGGTAGAAGTCGTTAATAAATCTTTAAGTGAAAGTCGGCCTTTTAATCGGTTTTCATCATCAACCACATAAATAGAATGCACTCGCGTAACATTTTCGGCTTGCGCACGCATTTCTTTTACACAGGTTAAAACATTCCAGTTTTCATTAACTTTAACCAACTCTTTCGCCATTAAACCACCCGCAGAATCTTCATCGTAACGTAATAAATCAACAATGTCTTTAGCGTGTTCAACGTCTTCAAGCTCCGAAATTACTTGCTCTTTTTTAGCTTGAGGAAGTTCGGCAATAATATCGGCAGCATCATCGGTATCTAACTCATCAAGCTCGTCGGCAATTTCTGCAGCAGTTAAGCTTTTTAAGATTTTAACACGAGTTTCATCGTCAAGTTCAAGTAGAATTTCGGCTGTTTTTTCAGAATCTAAAGTGTTGAAAACATAAATAGCATGCTCATCACTTAGTTCTTCCATAATTTCAGCCACGTCAGCATAGTGCATATCCTGAAGCAAGTGTAAAACATCTTGCTCCTTATTGTCTTGAATTAGTAATTCAAGTTCTTGAATAAGCTCTCTACTGATTTTGAACTCCATTTGCCTCTATTTTTTGAGTTAGTTCGATAAACTTTTCAACCGAAAGTTGTTCCGGACGAAGGTCAAAGATACTATCTTCTTTTAAAATATCAGAATGGATGAAGCTTTTTAAGCTATTTCGCATGGTTTTTCTTCGCTGATTAAAAGCTTGTTTTACAACCGAAAAGAACAATTTTTCGTCGCAAGGTAATTTATAATTTTCCTTACGAATTAATCGCAATACACCTGATTTTACTTTTGGTGGCGGATTAAAAACATTCTCGTGAACTGTAAATAAATACTCGGCATCATAAAAAGCTTGCGTTAAAACGGAAAGAATTCCGTAAGTTTTGCTTCCTTCTTTTTCACAAATGCGTTCGGCTACTTCTTTTTGAAACATTCCTGAAAATTCAGGAATTTGGTTTCGCATTTCAAGTGTTTTGAAAACAATTTGTGAGGAAATGTTATATGGAAAATTTCCAATAATTGCGAAAGGTTCGTGATTGAAAACTTCGTTTAAGTTGTATTTTAAAAAGTCTTTAGAAATGATATTTCCACGTAACTTTAGGTAATGCGCTTCTAAATATTCAACCGATTCGGTATCGATTTCAATGACGAAAGTTTCAATGGGTTTTTCTAATAAGTATTTGGTTAAAACACCCATTCCTGGACCAATTTCCAATACCTTTTTGTAACCGTTTAGTGTTAAACTATCGGCAATTTTTTTAGCAATATTTTCATCGGTTAGAAAATGTTGACCTAAATGTTTTTTGGCTTTTACACTCATTTTAGTTGCTTTCGTGGAAAAATTCGTTCATTACTTCAAGCTCCGTTCTAAAAGCTAACATTTTATCGGCAAATAGTTCTAAACCTTCTTGGCGCAATCTAGGAGCATGATGCTTGTAATACATTTCTAAATTTTCACGTGAAGGTGCTAAATATTGAACCGAATAGGTAACGCCACCCATTTCTTCATCCACTAAAACTTTAACTAATCGTGCGCTTATAAATAAACCTGTTGCTAAAACATCGTTAATATGTTTGTTGCGCATCCAATCAATCCATTTATCATGAACGGTTTCTTCTATATTTATGGTAACGTTGTATATGATCATGTTTATCTGTTATTCGTTTATTTGAATTTGATTTTTAAATATTGGTATCACCACGTAATAATCTGTATTGACGTTGCGATTCGGTAAAGTAAATACTATCTTGGTGATTGAAAATTACTTTTTCATACAAAGCTTTTGCTTTTTCGGGATTATCGAGAAATCTTCTACAAATTTCGGCAGAAAAGTACAAAGCTTCATCTACAAAAACGCCTTCGGTATGTTTTTCGATAATTTCATTAAAACTTGTAATTGCTTCGGTGTATTGTTTTAAATCTTGTTGGATTTTTCCAATTTTTAAAAGCGTTTCATCAACAATTGAGTCGTCTTTGTAATCGGTTAAAATTTGTTTGAAATCTTGTAAAGCTTCTGTTTTTTTCTTTTGATATAATTTTAAATCAGCCTTTGAAAAAGCAGTTAATGATTTTCGTAAACTATCTTCGACTGAATTATCTTGAATCAGCAAAAATAACTCTAATGCATCGTTAGCAATCAATAAACTAGACGACTGTTTCAAAACCTTCACTTGCTGTAAAGCCCAATCGAAATCGTTTTTAAAATAATTAGCTTTCGCCATTTTCATGCTTGCTTCGTGTGCCATTTCATCATTCTTCATGTTGTCTTCTACTTGCGCATAAAATAAAATGGCTTGGTTGAATTTTTCGCTGTACAATAAAATATCTGCCAATTCTAATTTAACAGTTGCAATTTGTCGTGGATTAAGTGGCAATTCTAATGATTTGTTCAATAATTGTGAAGCTTCATTAGGGTTGTTCAAATAAAAACACTCAAAATTGGCAGTTAATAATTGTAAGTCTAATGAATAAGGTGAAATTCCGAATTTTTTCAATAGAAGATTTAGTTCTTCTTTAAGTTTTGGATATGCTGTTTTTTCACTTTCTTCAATTTTTATTCGCATTAAAAACTCATTCGCTTTAATTTGAAGGCCAATATCTTGCGTGTTTTCTAAAATGAAACTAAAAATAGATTGCGCTGTTTCCTTTTGATTGTCATCAACTGACATTTGACCTAAAGCAATAATATTATTTAAAGTTTCTGGATTGCGTTTATAAACTGCTTTTTCTTGAATGAATGCTTTGCCAAAATCTTTTTGCTGCACGTAAAACCAACTTAAAAACTCGTTCCAATAAATATCTGGTGTTTTTTGAGTACGAATTAGTAAGGCTTTTTTTAAATCGTTTTGAAAGGTTTCTGACGTGTTTTCTAAAAGAAATCTTGAAAAATAATTCTGTACGGTTGGTGTGTTACTTGGATTAGAATACGCATAATCTAAAAGTTTATTGGTCATTCCTTCTAAATTCCCCATTTGCCCATAAATCAATGCGGTTTGATAATCAAAATTAAGGTTTGGGTTTTCTTTTTGACCCAACTCATAAGCTTGTAAAGCCCAATTTAAAAGCGTTTTGTTTTGAAAAGTAGCTCCTAAATTGTGTGAATATATAGGGTGTTCGTAAATTCGATTAATTGCTTCATTGTATTTTTTTTCCGCTTTTTGAGTATTGCCTTGTAATTGATAAATGTAACCTTCTTCGATTAAAAGTTGTGGTTGATTGTATTTTTTAATTCTAATTTGTATTAGACTTAAAGCTTTTTCAAATTGCTCTGTTTGTTGGTAGCAGATTAAAAGCTTATCAAAATAATAATAATTTGATGGTTGCTTTTCTAAGATTGGTTCCAACAAACTAATAGCCTTTTCATATTGACCTGTCTCAATATAATCCAATGCCAATTGCTCGTTTTGAGCCAACAAAACGTTTTGGAATAGAAATAGAAATATGAAGAGTATTTTTCGCATAAAACAATAATGCACTAAGTTAACACATTTGCGTTAAAATAGTGCACGATTAAAATAAGATTAACGATTAGTTGATAATGTCAAACCCTGTATATGGTCTAAGCACTTCTGGAATTACAATTCCTTCGGGTGTTTGATAGTTTTCTAAAATTCCTGCTAAAACTCTTGGTAATGCTAATGAACTTCCGTTTAAGGTATGTGCTAACTGGTTTTTACCTTCTTTGTCTTTGAAACGTAGTTTTAATCGGTTTGCTTGAAAAGTTTCAAAATTTGAAACCGAAGAAATTTCTAACCAACGGTCTTGTGCTGTTGAAAATACTTCAAAGTCATACGTTAATGCAGAAGTGAATCCCATATCACCACCACAAAGTCTTAAAATACGGAAAGGTAATTTTAAATCCTCTAAAATTCCTTTTACATGTTCTACCATTCCATCTAAAGCTTCGTATGATTTTTCAGGATGTTCAATGCGAACAATCTCAACTTTATCAAATTGGTGTAAACGATTTAAACCTCTTACATGAGCTCCATAAGAACCTGCTTCTCTACGGAAACAAGGCGTATAGCCAGTTACAAGAATAGGTAAATCGCTTTCGTTTAATAAAACATCACGATAAATATTAGTTACTGGAACTTCTGCAGTAGGAATTAAATATAAATTATCTTCACCTACGAAATACATTTGCCCTTCTTTATCTGGTAATTGCCCGGTTCCAAAACCAGAAGCTTCGTTCACTAAATGTGGAACTTGAGTTTCTTGATAACCCGCAGCCGTGTTTTTATCTAAAAAATAATTGATTAAGGCACGCTGTAAACGAGCTCCTTTTCCTTTGTAAACAGGAAACCCGGCACCCGTAATTTTTGCACCTAAATCGAAATCAATAATGTCGTATTTTTTTGCTAATTCCCAATGAGGCATTGCTCCTTCATGTAAAGTAGGGATTTCACCATCTTGATACACATTTAAGTTGTCATCAGCAGTTTTTCCTTCTGGAACAATTGCTGTTGGAATATTAGGTAATTTGTATAATTCTTCTTGTAATGAAGCTGTTGCTTCATTAAGTACATCAGTTAATTCTTTTGTTTTTTCTTTTAAATCGGCAGTTTTTGCTTTGGTTGCTTCGGCTTTTTCTTTTTCACCATTACGCATTAATTCGCCAATTTCTTTGGATAGCTTATTCGATTCAGCAAGAATATTGTCTAGTTCCACTTGAGTAGATCTTCTTTTCTCATCTAATTCAATTACTAAGTTTACCAATTCGCTAGCATCCATATTTCTCTTTGCTAAACCTTTGATAACTTCTTCTTTGTTTTCTCTAATGTAAGCTACCTGTAACATGATTTTAAAAAATTTAAGTCGCAAATTTAACAAAATTAAACAGTATTAAGAACAAAAAAGTAAGTATAAAAAATGAATATTACGTTAATTGTTTTCTGTAACTAATTGAATATTTCTATATTAGCTAAATTTTAATTAAAAATGAGAAAAATTTACTTAACCTTACTTTTAGTTTCAAGTCTTTTTTCGGCAGCCCAAACTGAGCAAGAAGATTTTGAACATATGATAGAAGCTGAAATGAAATCAGCTGCTTCAATTCAAAATTTTCAAGTAAACCCTAATACGCAAAATTATGATATTACCTATCATGAATTGCGTTTCACAGTAAACCCTGCTGTCTACAATATTGTTGGTCAGGTTGCAACTACTTTTACTGCTTTAGAAGATATGAACTCAATAATTTTTGATTTAACAGATGTATTAACTGTTAATTCAGTAATGATGGGAGCTACTTCTTTAACGTTTTCGCAATATAACACGGAAGAGTTAGAAATTAATTTTCCATCAACTATTACCAATGGTAGTTCTGCTACAGTTGTAATTAACTATTCAGGAGCTCCTGATACAGATGAACAAGCTTTTAGTACAAGTACTCATAGTGGAACACCTGTTATTTATACGCTTTCTGAGCCTTTTGGAGCAAGAGATTGGTGGCCTTGTAAACAAGATTTAAATGATAAAATTGATAATATTGATGTTTATATCACTTGTCCTACAGGTTATATAGGAGTAACTAATGGGTTATTACAAAGTGAAACTACTAGCGGAGGAATGGTAACGCGTCATTTTCACCACGGGTATCCAATTCCAGCTTATTTAATCAGTTTAAATGTTACTAATTATGTTTCTTATAACATTCAAGCGGGATTAGGTACAACTCAAAGTCCATTTTTCCCTATCAATAATTATTTATATCCCGAAAATAATAATAGTTCAGTTCAAGCACAAATTGATCAAACAGTTCCTATTATGAATGTTTTTGAGGATAAATTCGGACCTTATCCTTATAGAAATGAGCAATATGGTCATGTTCAATTTGGTTGGGGAGGAGGAATGGAGCACGCTACCATGTCTTCAATGGTAAGTTTTCCAAGAAGTTTAATTGCACATGAATTAGGACATCAATGGTTTGGGAATAGAGTTACTTGCGGAACATGGAAAGATATTTGGTTAAATGAAGGGCTTACAGAGTATACCGCAGGCATTGTTGTGGAAGAATTAGATGGGGCAACAAGTTTTGTGTCTTGGAAAAATTCTAAAATTAACAATATTACTTCACAACCGGGTGGTGCTCTTTATTTAACAGATTCTGAAGCTTTGAATGTAAATAGAATTTTCAGCGGTAGATTGTCGTATAACAAAGGATCAATGGTAACTCATATGTTGCGTTGGGTAATGGGAGATACAAATTTCTTTCAAGCACTTCAAAATTATTTAACCGATCCTAATCTTTCGTATGCTTATGCCATAACTAGTGATCTTCAATCTCATGTGGAAGCGGTTCATGGTTCAAGTTTAAACGAGTTTTTTAATGATTGGGTTTATAATCAAGGATATCCATCGTATGACATAACGGTACAAAACTGGGGAGCAGGACAAGTAAAAATTACTGTTAACCAAACACAATCTCATGCCTCAGTTAGTTTCTTTGAAATGCCCTTAGAGATTAGATTGTTCGACTCAGGAGGAAGTTCACATGATGTAGTTGTAAATAATACATTTAATGGGCAAGAATTTATTGTTGCTTCTCCATTTGTAGTTACAAGCTCAGAATTTGATCCGAACAAACACATTATTTCCAAAAACAATAATACAACAACACTTGGGAATGACACTTTTGATTTAAATCAATCGATTAGCTTGTACCCGAATCCATCAAATAACATTCTTAATGTAAAGTTGCCAAATACTATTCTTTTAAAATCAATTGAGATTTATAATGGATTAGGGCAATTAGTTTTGAAAGAAGAAAATACAAGTTTCTCAATTTTAAAATTAAATGATGGAGTTTATCATGCAAAAATTAAAACAAGTGAAGGTTTAATTCATAAAAATTTTATAAAAAAATAATTCCAAAATAAAATATTGATAAAAAGTAAGGTGAAAACCTTACTTTTGTCGTTTACATAAATAATAGAGTTTTAAAAATGATTCAATTAGCGCAAATAATATTTATACTTTCAGTTTTAGTAATTCTTCATGAATTTGGACATTATATCACTGCAAAATGGTTTAAAGTTAGAGTTGAGAAGTTTTATTTATTCATGGATGCGGGCTTTTCATTAGTTAAGAAAAAAATTGGAGAAACTGAATGGGGGATTGGTTGGTTGCCATTAGGAGGGTATGTTAAACTTTCAGGAATGATTGATGAAAGTATGGATACTGAGCAAATGAAACAAGAAGCTCAACCTTGGGAATTTCGTTCAAAACCTGCTTGGCAACGTTTGATTATTATGCTTGGTGGAATCATTGTAAACATTCTTTTAGCGTGGGTAATTTATACAGTAATGTATACAACAGTTGGGAAAAAATATGTTGCAACAGAAATTATTCAAAAAGAAGGTTTAGCTTTTGGAGAAGTTGGTCAAAAAGCTGGTTTTCAAAATGGAGATAAAATTGTTTCTGTTGATGGGAAATTTCAAGAAAATTTCAACCGAATGGTAATGGACATCTTATTTAGTGAAGAAGTTGTTGTAGATAGAAATGGCGAACAAGTAAAATTAAATCTAACAGATGAACAAATTGGCGAAATTTTAGATAAAGAAGGAAGAAGTTTTATCGAACCTCGTTTTCATGGTTCTTCAGTTGATTCTGTTTTGATAGGTTCACAAGCGGCAAAAGCGGGTTTAGTAAAAGGAGATTCTATAGTTGCTGTGAATGGACAAAAATTTAAGTTTAAGGATGAATTTACGAGTTTTCTTAGCCAACATAAAAATGATTCAGTTTCTATAGCAGTTATTAGAAATAATAATGAAAAAATTTTAAAAGCTAAAACAGATTCAGTTGGAAAACTTGGATTCCTATTCAAATCATTTATTAAAGACGACTTTATTGTTGAAAATAAAATGAGTGTTTTTGAAGCAATTCCAGCAGCTATTAAAGAATCTTGGTCATTATTAGTGTATAATGTTAAGAGTTTTAAATTAATTCTTCGTCCCGCAACTGGTGCTTACAAACAAGTTAAAAGCCCTGTTGGAATTGCAAGAGCTTTACCAGATACTTGGAATTGGGAATACATTTGGAATTTCACCGCTTTGTTCTCAATCGGTTTGGCGTTTATGAACTTACTGCCTATTCCTGGTTTAGATGGTGGACATGCTTTGTTTACTATTGTTGAAATGATTACTGGAAAAACACTAAGTGATAAAGCAGCAGGTTATGTACAAACAGCTGGAATGATTATTTTGCTAACATTAATGGCTTTAACTTTTGGAAAAGACATCTTTCAATTAGTAGCAGATAAATTTTTCCAATAAAAATTAGAATTTTATTTGCTAAAATAAAATTTCAAGTTATATTTGCACTCGCAAAAAAGGTTACTACCTTCCTCCTTAGCTCAGTTGGTTAGAGCATCTGACTGTTAATCAGAGGGTCCTTGGTTCGAGCCCAAGAGGGGGAGCTAACTTTTTTGTAACGGAATTAACCTATAAGGTTATTCCTCCTTAGCTCAGTTGGTTAGAGCATCTGACTGTTAATCAGAGGGTCCTTGGTTCGAGCCCAAGAGGGGGAGCAAAAAAAGAGCAACACATTGTGTTGCTCTTTTTTTTTATTTGTAAGTTTTGATTATCATCGATTCATTAAATCTTCTATCTCTTCCGCTTCGATAGGAATATTCTTCATTAAGTTAAATGGTTCTCCACTTGGTTGAATTACCACATCGTCTTCTAATCGAATACCAAAACCTTCTTGTGGTATATAAATTCCAGGTTCAACAGTAAACACCATGTTGGCTTCCATTGGTAAATGAAGTAAGCCGTAATCATGCGTATCTAATCCCATGTGATGAGAAGTTCCGTGCATGAAATATTTTTTATAGGCTGGCCAATCTGAATTTTCATTTTGAACATCAGCTTTGTCAATTAAACCTAAATCTAATAATTCAGAAGTCATTAGTTTACCAACTTCGACATGATATTGTTTCCAAAGTGTTCCAGGAACCAACATTTTTGTGGCTTCATCTTTTACTCTTAAAACTGCATTGTAAACCGCTTTTTGTCGATCAGTAAATTTTCCAGAAACAGGTATGGTTCTGCTCATATCACTTGAATAATTAGCGTATTCAGCACCAACATCAAGTAATAATAAATCTCCAGCTTTACATTCTTGGTTGTTTTCAATGTAATGTAAAACATTAGCATTATTTCCAGAGGCAATAATCGGCGTATAAGCAAACCCTTTTGAACGATTTCTTAAAAATTCATGTGCAAATTCAGCTTCAATTTCATATTCCATTACGCCTGGCTTCACAAAGTTTAAAATTCTACGGAAACCTTTTTCTGTAATGTTACATGCATTTTGGATTAAATCTAATTCTTCTTGCTCTTTAACCGAACGTAATTTTTGAAGTATTGGATTTGATTTTTCAACTTTATGGGCTGGATATTCATTTTTCCACCATTTTACAAAACGCGCTTCACGAGTTTCTGTGTCAATTGAAGCTCTGTAATGTTCATTAGTATTAATGTACATGGTTTCAGCATAAGCCATAACTTCTTTCAAAGTTTTATGAAAATCCTGTAACCAAATAACCGATTTTATACCGCTCACTTCAAAAGCACGTTCTTTTGTTAATTTTTCGCCTTCCCAAACCGCAATATGTTCGTTTGTTTCTTTTAGAAATAAAATTTCTTTCAAATGTTCATAAGGCGCATCTGGAAAAAGTAATAAAATACTTTCTTCTTGGTCAACACCACTTAAATAAAAAATGTCGCGATGTTGCGCAAAAGGTAAAGTGCTATCAGCACTTACTGGATAAATATCGTTAGAATTAAAAATGGCTACACTATTAGGTTTCATTTGAGCCGTGAACTTTTTTCTGTTTTTAATGAACAAGTCACGGTTTATTTGATGATATTTCATTGGTTTGATTTTTTTCTGTACCAAATTTAAAAAGAATGTATTGAAATGCTGTTAAAGGAAATGAAAAATTTGAATTAAAATCAAGATTTGATTAATTTGGTAAAAATTTCCACAAATGAAAAACAAATTCACTTTTCTCCTTCTTTTTTTAATAGCATTCGCTAATAGTCAAGTCATTGATGTTTCTGAAGTAAAATTCAAAAATATCGGACCAACAATCATGAGTGGTCGTGTGGTTGATTTGTCTGTTAATCCAGAAAACCCAACAGAATTTTATGTTGCGTATGCTTCGGGTGGACTTTGGTATACCAATAATAACGGAACCAGTTTTCAACCGGTTATGGATACTGCGCCAACTTTAAATTGTGGTTCGGTAACTGTAAATTGGAAAACACATGAAATTTGGGTGGGTACGGGAGAAGTAAATGCTTCGCGCTCTTCATATGCCGGAATAGGTTTGTTAAAATCATCAGATAAAGGTAAAACTTGGCAAAATTTAGGTTTAAAAGATTCACATCATATTTCGAGAGTTTGGGTAAATCCAATTGATTCCAATGAAATTATTGTGGCGGCTTTAGGTCATTTGTATACCAGAAATGAAGAAAGGGGAATTTTTAAAACTATCGATGGTGGAAAAACTTGGAAAAAAACACTTTTTATAAGCGATAAAACCGGAATTATAGATTTACAAGTCGTTTCTGAAAATCCTAAAATTATGTTTGCAGCATCGTGGGAAAAAGACAGAAAAGCTTGGAATTTCTCAGGTAACGGAAAAGAATCGGCTATTTATAAAAGTGAAGATGGCGGTGGGACTTGGCAATTAATTTCAACTGAAAACTCCGGATTTCCTCATGATGAAGGGGTTGGTAGAATAGGTCTTGCAGTTGTTAATGAAAAAATGATTTATGCAGTTTTAGACAATCAAAATAAAAGACCAAATGCCAATAAAGAAAAACCGAAAGATGCAAATGCTGCACTTTTTGAAACAGAAGTAATTGGTTGTGAATTATACAAATCTGTTGATGGTGGTAAATCTTGGAGTAAAACACACGATAATTTTATCGATGATATGTTTTATTCTTACGGCTATTATTTTGCAAATATTGCCGTTAATTCAAGCGATGAGAACCAAATTTATATTGGAGGTGTACCCTTATTAAACTCAAATGATGGCGGAAAGTCTTTCAAGATGATTAATAAAGAGAATGTTCATGCGGATCATCATGTAACTTGGATAAACCCAAAAAACCCTAAACACATAATTAACGGGAACGATGGAGGTGTAAATATAACTTATGATAATGGCGAACATTGGATTAAATGTAATAATGAGGCAGTTGGTCAGTTTTATGCGGTACAAGTAGACAATCAAAAGCCGTATAATGTTTATGGAGGTTTACAAGATAATGGAGTTTGGGTTGGGCCTAATGATTTTGAGCAAAATGTAGCGTGGCATCAAGAAGGAAAATATCCCTATCAAGAGTTAATTGGGGGTGATGGGATGCAAATTCAAATTGATAATCGCAACTCAAATATTGTTTATACAGGATATCAGTTTGGTAATTATTTTAGAATAAATCGAGAGACTAATGATTTTAATAAAATCACTCCAAAATTACTTAAAGATTCAAAAGAAGAACCCTACCGTTTCAATTGGCAAACTCCTATTTTATTGTCGAGTCATAATCAAGACATTTTGTATCTAGGGTCTAATTTTTTACACCGTTCTATGGACAAAGGTGAAACTTGGGAAAAAATTTCTAAAGATTTAACCAAAGGGAAAGTAGAAGGAAATGTCGCTTTTGGGACACTTACAACAATATCTGAGAGTCAATTTAAATTCGGATTAATTTATGTTGGTTCAGATGATGGATATGTTCATGTGACAAAGGATGGAGGTGAAACTTGGAAAAAAATAAGTAACAATCTTCCAGAAAATTTATGGGTTTCAAGAGTTGTTGCTTCTTCACATAGGTTGGAAAGGGTTTATGCGACCTTAAATGGTTATAGAAATGATGATTTTACAAGTTATATATATGTTTCGGAAGATTATGGGGATACTTGGAAATTAATAACTCATGGAATTGAAAATTCACCAGTTAACGTGATTTATGAAGATGATAGTAATGAAAATGTTTTATATGTTGGAACCGATAATTCTTTGTTTGCAAGCATAAATAGAGGTGAAAAATGGTTCGATTTCTCTGAAAATATGCCAAATGTAGCAGTTCATGATATTAAACTGCAATCTGAAGCTAGAGAATTAATTGTAGGAACTCATGGACGCTCTATTTATAAAGTAGATGTTTCATACTTAGAAAAGTTAACTAATGAAATACTAGATTCGGAATTGCATTTGTTTGACATTGAAGATGTGATTTTTTCAAAAAATTGGGGTAAGAAAATGTATACTTGGGGTGATTATTATCAGCCAAAGACTGATTTTTGGATTTACAGTAAAAGTTACAGAAAAACTCAATTGAATATATACAATTCAAAGGATAAATTAGTTTTCAAAAAGGATGTTCAATTAAAGAGAGGGTTAAATAAAGTTCAATACGATTTAATCTATTCGAAAGAGAAAGGTTTTAGTCAAGAGAAAGTTATAAAAGCTGATGATGGAAATTTTTACCTTTTAAAAGGAAAGTATAAAATTGCGATTGAAGACAAAAACAAAGTTTTTGAAATTAATGAGAAGAAAAAGTAAATTTACTTTAAAAGCACAATTTTAGAGCTTTGAATTGCTACTTTTTTTATAATAGTTTTATGGATTATATTTAAAAGTCTAAAAAAAAAATATATGCATAAGATTGTGGTTTTACAATATATTGATTTTGTTGAGGTTAAACACATTTTAAATTCATTATAAATTAGAACTAAAAGGTTGTAGTATAAGTGAAATAACCTTATTTTTGTTTGATTTTTTATAAAACTATTACAATCAAATAAAATTATGGCAAAATCAGCGCTTTTAAAGTCATCTATTGCAAAGAAATATTGGATGGCTCTTACAGGTTTATTTTTATGCTTGTTTTTAGCGGGTCACTTAGCAGGAAATTTACAACTAATTTTCGGTACAAAGCAACAATTTAATGAGTATGCTTTGTTTATGACTACTAATCCGGCGGTAAAAATATTATCGTACTTAACTTACATTTCAATTCTTTTTCATGCGGTGGATGGAATTTTATTAACCATTCAAAATAAAAAAGCAAGACCAGTAGGTTATGTTAAAACAAATCCTTCAGCTAATAGCGGAATTGCATCTAGAAATATGGCAGTTCTAGGAACGTTAATTTTAGTTTTTATTGTGACTCACATGGTTAATTTTTGGGCAAAAATGCATTTTGACAAAAATATGCCTTTAATGACAACAACAGTTCAAACTCCAGGGCAAGAACCTAGAGAATATTATGTAGGAACATCTGTAGGACAGTACTTTGCTGTTGATCAAGTGGCGACAGTAAACGATTCTATAAATCAAGTAAATCAAATGGTTCCTAAACAATTAAAAGTGATTAATGGAACTGAAGTTTTTGATGCAAGAGCAAATGTTAAAATAGGTAGTTTATATAAAGATTTACATAAAATCACTTTCGATTTCTTTAAAAACCCTAAAATTGGTTTATGGGCAACTTTAGGATATGTTTTAGCAATGTTTGTTTTGGCATTCCACTTATGGCACGGCTTTCAGAGTGCATTTCAATCGTTAGGAATTAATAATAAGTTTACACCAACAATTAAATTTATTGGTAAAGCTTTTGCAGTTATAGTACCAATATTATTTGCTATAATTCCTTTATATATTCATTTTTCAAAATAATCAACACATAGTAGTATGAAGTTAGATTCTAGAATACCTGAAGGACCATTAAAAGACAAATGGACCAATCATAAAAATCATTTAAAATTAGTTGCTCCTAATAACCGTCCAAAGATTGATGTAATTGTTGTAGGAACGGGTTTAGCTGGCGCTTCGGCTGCAGCTTCTCTAGGAGAAATGGGATATAATGTAAAAGCATTTTGTTTTCAAGATTCTCCACGTCGTGCTCACTCTATTGCAGCACAAGGAGGGATTAATGCAGCAAAAAATTACCAAAACGATGGAGATTCAATCTATCGTTTATTCTATGATACAATCAAAGGGGGAGATTATCGTGCTCGTGAAGCTAATGTTCATCGTTTAGCTGAAGTTTCTGGTAATATTATTGACCAATGTGTGGCACAAGGAGTTCCTTTTGCTCGTGAATATGGAGGAATGTTAGATAACCGTTCGTTTGGTGGGGTTCAAGTACAACGTACTTTTTATGCTGCTGGACAAACGGGACAACAGTTATTATTAGGAGCTTATTCAGCTTTATCTCGTCAAATTGGTTTAGGACGTGTTAAAATGTACAACCGTCACGAAATGTTAGATTTGGTAAAAGTTGATGGAAAGGCTCGTGGAATTATTGCACGTAACTTAGTTACAGGAGAAATCGAGAGACATTCTGCACACGCTGTTGTAATTGCTTCTGGTGGTTACGGAAACGTTTATTTCTTGTCTACAAATGCAATGGGTAGTAACGTAACTGCTTCTTGGAAAATTCACAAACAAGGGGCTGCTTTTGCAAATCCATGTTATGTGCAAATTCACCCAACATGTATTCCAGTTCATGGAACAAACCAATCAAAGTTAACGTTAATGTCAGAATCATTACGTAACTCTGGTCGTATTTGGGTTCCTAAAAAGAAAGAAGATGCTGAAGCAATTCGCGCTGGTAAATTAAAGCCAACACAAATTGCAGAAGAAGATAGAGATTATTACTTAGAAAGAAGATATCCAGCTTTTGGTAACTTAGTACCTCGTGACGTGGCATCTCGTGCTGCAAAAGAGCGTTGTGATGCTGGTTATGGTATTGAAGCAAATGATACAAACGAAGGTGTTTACTTAGATTTCTCTTCTGAAATTAAAAGTAAAGGTAAGGAAGTGGCTTATGCACAAGGAAATCACAACCCTTCTGAAGAAGAAATTATCACATTAGGTAAAAAATGGTTGGAAGAAAAGTATGGTAACTTATTCGAGATGTATGAAAAAATTACAGACGAAAATCCATATGAAACACCAATGAAGATTTATCCAGCGGTTCACTATACAATGGGTGGAGTTTGGGTTGATTATAACTTACAATCTACTATTCCAGGTTGTTTCGTAGCTGGAGAAGCGAATTTCTCTGATCACGGAGCAAACCGTTTAGGTGCTTCTGCTTTAATGCAAGGTTTAGCAGATGGTTATTTTGTTTTACCTTATACGGTTTCGAATTATTTAGCTGACGAAATTCGTACAGGTAAGATTTCGACTGATGCACCTGAATTTCTTGAAGCAGAAAAGAACGTAAAAGATTCAATCAATATGTTCTTGAACAATAATGGTACGAAAACAGTTGACCATTTCCATAAAAGATTAGGACACGTTATGTGGAATAAAGTGGGTATGGCACGTAACGAGCAAGGATTGAAAGAAGCAATTGAAGAAATAGGTCAAATTCGTGATGAATTCTACAAAGATGTTTACGTTCCAGGTAGCGCAGATGAAATGAACCCAGAATTAGAAAAAGCACTTCGTGTTGCCGATTTCTTAGAATTAGGACAATTAATGGCAATGGATGCTTTACAACGTAAAGAATCTTGTGGTGGACATTTTAGAGAAGAGTATCAAGATGCTGAAGGAGAAACACTTCGTGATGACGAAAACATGTCGTTCGTAGGTGCATGGGAATACAAAGGTCAAGATACTACTAAAGCGGTACTTCACAAAGAAGATTTAAAATACGAGTTCATTAAAATTGCAGCTAGAAACTATAAATAAGAGATTATGAGTACAGCAAAAAACATCAATATAACCTTAAAAATTTGGCGTCAAAAAAATGCTAAAACTAAAGGTGGTATAGAAACGTATAAGTTAGATAATGTTTCTACAGCAAGTTCGTTTTTGGAAATGTTGGACCAATTAAACGAGCAATTAGTAAGTGAAAGAAAAGAGCCTGTAGCTTTCGATCATGATTGTCGTGAAGGTATTTGTGGTATGTGTTCATTATATATTAATGGTAGAGCACACGGTCCAGAAACGGGTACTACAACATGTCAATTGCATATGCGTAAATTTAACGATGGAGATACAATCTACATTGAACCATGGAGAAGTAAAGCTTTCCCTGTAATTAAAGATTTAGTTGTCGATAGAAGTTCTTTTGATAGAATACAACAAGCAGGTGGATTCGTTTCTGTAAACACTTCAGGTAATACAATTGACGCAAATTCAATTCCAGTTCCTAAGGTAGATGCTGATAAAGCTTTTGAAGCTGCAGCATGTATTGGGTGTGGAGCTTGTGTTGCTAGTTGTAAAAATGGTTCTGCAATGTTATTCGTTGGAGCTAAAGTTTCTCAATATGCATTATTGCCTCAAGGACAAGTAGAAGCAACCCAACGTGTATTAAATATGGTTCGCCAAATGGACGAAGAAGGATTTGGTAACTGTACAAATACTGGTGCTTGTGAAATCGAATGTCCGAAAGGAATTTCTCTTGAAAATATTGCACGTATGAATCGTGAGTATTTAAAAGCAAGCGTAAAATAATTAGATAAGTCATTCCGAGCAAAGCGAAGGAATCTTACAATATAAACCTGTTAGCTTAACTGTTAACAGGTTTCCTTTTTTCTATTACATTTGTAAAAAAATCTATTCATGAAAGTAGCTATTCTACAAACCGATTTAGTTTGGGAAAATCCAATATATAACCGTTTAACCATTGAAAGTAAAGTGCTTTCAAGCGATAAAAAGTTTGATATATTAGTATTGCCCGAAATGTTTACTTCTGGCTTTACAATGAATCCTGAGCGCGTTGCTGAAACAATGCAAGGCGAAACGATACAATGGTTAAAAAGTCTAGCAAAACAAAAGAAAACAGCTATTATTGGTAGTTTGGTTATTGAAGAAGAAGGAAATTATTACAACCGATTGGTTTTTGTAACGCCAAAAGGTGAAATCCAACATTATAATAAACGCCATTTATTCACATTAGCTGGTGAAGAAAAAGTCTATACTAAAGGAACCGAAAAAGTAATTTTTGAATATAAAGATTGGAAAATTTGTCCACAAGTATGTTACGATTTGCGTTTTCCTGTTTTTGCTAGAAATGTAGAAGATTATGATTTATTGGTTTATGTTGCCAATTGGCCAAAAGTGAGAACTCAAGCTTGGGATACTTTACTTAAAGCGAGAGCAATTGAAAATATGAGTTTCGTCATTGGAGTTAACCGAGTTGGAAAAGATGCAAACGGACACGATTATATAGGTCATTCTCAAGTTATTGATGAATTAGGCAACGAATTAATCGCTCCTTTTGAAGAAAGCGATTTACAAGTAGTTTCGCTAAACAAAAAGAAAATGCACGAAACACGAGCTAAACTTAATTTCTTGAATGATAAAGATGAATTTGATTTGAAGTAAAACTTTTTACTTTCGACTTTTCTCTTTTGACTTAAATCTAAAACTCCTGTTCCACATCCCAATTGGCGCGAACATCAATTTCTTTAGGATAATATTGAATTTCTTCGGCTTGGCGTTTTTCTAAGTAACTTCCTGTATCCCAAACTCCATTTCCGTTATCATCATAAATAATACGTAACTTATAAATATTTGGTTCTAATGCATCAAAATTTAAAGTTCTTTCACCATTAGAAATGGCACTTGCTTTTACTTCACCTTTAGTGGTAATAATTTCAAGTATTAAAGGAAATTTTTTTGCAGAAGTTAAATTAACACGTAAGTTTCCATAATCGGTTAATGCTTTTGTATCGAAAACAAAACTTAACGTATCGTTTTTAAGATTGTATATATCTTCAAATGCATTTGGTAAAAATTCAATTTGATATTTTTGACCCTCTTCTTTTTTGAAATCAATTTTAATTTCTTGTTCAAATTCATCGTAAGCAAAATCAAAATCAACTTTCACAGAATCCTTATTCAATAATGTGATTAAATTTTTGTCAATATTTTTTAAAGGGGTTGCGGTTGTTAGTTTGTATGTATCTCTAAAATGAAGTGTGCCTTTTTGAATTGCATTTATAGAAAGAGAATCGGTTTCTTTTTGTTCTTTAATTTTAGTAGTAAAGGTTTTTTTATAGTTTTCTTTTTCAACCGATATAACAAGAGAATCTACTTTTATTAAAGGCATAAATAACTGAACCGAATCTTTATTTTTTTCAGGGAATTTTGTCATTGTAAGAGGAACGTTATTTATTCCATCAGTTGCTGTAATTTTTGCGTCTTTTGGATTTCCCTCAAACCCCATAAACAATTTGTTATTACTTTGTTGGATTGGCTTTACAGCTTTAAAAACAGTTTTTTCTTGAAAAAGTTCTAATTCAAACAACGTATCATTAGGAACAGAAATCTTGTTTTTAAGAAAACCAATTTTATCCTTTTTTGGATCAAATTTATAATTGTTATTATAATCCTTTAAAGCAACTATGTAATATTCGCCAGCTTTTAAATTCTCTAGGGCAAATACTTTTAAACTATCAAGCGTATTGGTAACATAAAGAGGCGTTTCTTTATAAACTGTACTATCAGTAAAAGTTTGAGCATCATACAATTGAACTGAAACAAAATTATCAGGTTTTTCTTCAAAAGCATCTTTAATTTTACCCATAATAGCTAGTGAATCAATATAGCTTCCTGTTGAAAGAACATATTTAAATTGAGAATATGGATTACCTTCATTATTGTCAGTTATACTTTGTCCAAAATTAAAACTGTAAGTTGTATTGGGCTGTAAAGTGTCTAAAATTTTTATGGATATGAATTTACTTGCACTTCCTTGTGGAATTATGATTGGATTCTTTTTTAAAGGAGGCGAAATAATTAATTGCTTATTAATGTCTTTAACTTTAATTAACTCATTGAAGGTAATTTTAATTTCATTTCCATCAAAATTTGTTGTGTAATTATCAGGATAAGCGTTAACTAAAACAGGTGCAATTGTGTCCTTTGGTCCACCAGTAATTGTACCTCTTTTAGCGCAACTTGTAAATGTTAAAAATCCTGCGAAAAAAAGTGCAAAAACAACAAAATAAATATTCTTCATTGAAACGATATTTAGTACAAAATAACAACTAAAATTCTACTGAACCAATTTTTTAATTTTTTTTAAGATTGTGTAAATGCAATAGTAACAATACTTACTTTAGAATTTGGAATTTTAAGTAAAGCATTAGCGCATTTTTCTAGTGTGGCACCAGTTGTAATTACATCA
This sequence comes from Flavobacterium okayamense, assembly GCF_019702945.1. Lineage (NCBI taxonomy): Bacteria > Pseudomonadati > Bacteroidota > Flavobacteriia > Flavobacteriales > Flavobacteriaceae > Flavobacterium > Flavobacterium okayamense. Next base: position 594,432 of record NZ_AP024749.1, on the reverse strand, counting down.
TCAACTAATAAAAAATGTTTTCCACAATCTTGTTCGCTAAATCTAGCCTCAAATAAATTAGTTTGATATTGTCTTGCAACTTTATCCTTGTGTGTTTGAGTTTCTGTATATAGATTACGAACTAGAAGTGATTCGTTTAAAGGAATGTTTAAATTTTCTGAAAGCGATACACAAAAAGTAGTCACTTGGTTGTATCCTCTTTTTTTTAATCGTTTTGGATGAAGTGGTACTGGAATTATTTCGGTAATATTATTTTGTTCAATTACTTCTTTTAATTCATAGGCATAAAGATTTCCTAATAAGGTTCCAATTTCTTGTTTGTCTCTGTACTTTAAATTGTGGATTATTTCTTTCACAATTCCATAGGATTTGAAATATAAAAAGGAGGCTCCGAATTCAATAGGAATTATTCCATAAAACTTTTTTGTTAAATCGTTTTCAAAAATGTTATGATGATACGTTTTAGGTAATTCATGCAGACAATCAGAGCAAAGTGTTTTTTCGTTTTTTAAAAGTAAATTTTTACACCCAAAACAAGTTTGAGGATAAATTAAGTTTATCAGATTTTTAAGCATTTCATCGAAAAATTACCTATATAGTTGTTAAAAATAGAGTATTTTTTTTAATTTGAAGAAAATAACTAGCCAAATGCCAACTATAAAAAATAATGTACTCCTAATTGGGATTGCAATCACTACAATTCTTTCAGTTTTCTGTGGATATAAATACTTCACTGCAGTTTCAGAAAATGAAAAAAAATCAGAATTGTTTAATGCTGAAAAACAAATTTTACAAACCCAATTACAAGAAATTTTAGTAAGTTATGATAAAGTTAATGCTGAAAATGTTGATCTAAAGAAAAATCAAGCAGAAATTTTTGAAAATTATAGTAGTCTAGCTTCGACAGCTTCACCCGAATTAGAATATACTACAGATAAAAGTCCAGCAGGAAAAGTTCATAATTTAAGAATTCAAAATGAGAATTTCAGAAACCAAATAGCTGAATTAGAAACAAAAATAGAACGAAATAAGATTAAGATTCACCAAATTGAAGAACACAATTTTTCAGTTGAAGAAAAAACAGTGGTAAAACAATTAAAAGCTGTAAACGTGAATGCTAGAGGGGTTAGGGTTTTAACTGACTTATATAAGAAAAATAAAGTTCAACCAATACAAGAATTAAGAGTTTGCTTCACTTTAGAAGGAAGCGAATTTGTAGGTATAGGAAACAAAAAAGTATACATTCAAATAATTAACCCTAATAACCAAATTGTTTCATTAGAAAAAGATTTTTTTGAAGACACTCAAGGAAATAAAGTAGTTTACAGTTCAAAAACAGATGTTGCCTACAATCAAAAAGACACAGATGTTTGTACTTACGTAGATCTTGAAAAGAATAAAACTATTAAAGGAACTTATAAAGTTAACTTGTTTTATAATTCAATTAAAATTGGTTCAACGTCTTATGATTACAATTAATTCAATTTATTCTTAAAATTCTTTTCTAAATTGACTTCCTATTTTTTACTTTTGCAGCATGGCAAAACAAGAAGACATTTTTAAAAATGTAATTTCGCATGCAAAAGAGTACGGATTTATTTTTCCGTCGAGCGAAATTTATGATGGTTTAAGTGCAGTTTATGATTATGCACAAAACGGAGTAGAGTTAAAGAAAAATATACGCGACTATTGGTGGAAATCAATGGTGCAAATGCACGAAAATATCGTTGGTATTGACGCTGCAATTTTTATGCATCCAACTACTTGGAAAGCATCAGGTCACGTTGATGCTTTTAACGATCCACTTATCGATAATAAAGATTCTAAAAAAAGATATCGTGCCGATGTTTTAATTGAAGATTATGCTGAAAAATTAAATCAGAAAGCACAAAAAGAAATAGAAAAAGCAAAAGCGCGTTTTGGCGATGCTTTTGATGAAGCACAATATGTTGCAACTAACGAAAGAGTTAAAGGATATCTAGACCAAAAAACTGCAATTCTTCAAAGAATGGCAAAAGGTTTAGATTCTGGAGATTTAGCCGATGTTAAAGCGTTAATTGAAGAATTAGAAATTGCTTGTCCAGAATCAGGTTCTAAAAATTGGACAGAAGTTCGTCAGTTCAACTTAATGTTTGGAACTAAATTAGGAGCTTCTGCCGATACGGCTATGGATTTATATTTACGTCCAGAAACGGCTCAAGGGATTTTCGTAAACTTCTTAAACGTTCAAAAAACGGGTCGAATGAAAATTCCTTTTGGTATTGCTCAAACAGGTAAGGCTTTCCGTAATGAAATCGTAGCACGTCAGTTTATTTTCCGTATGCGTGAATTTGAACAAATGGAAATGCAATTCTTTGTGAAGCCAGGCGAAGAAATGAAATGGTATGAATACTGGAAAGAAACACGTTTAAAATGGCATAATTCACTTGGTTTAGGTGCTGAAAATTATCGTTTCCACGACCATGAAAAATTAGCACACTACGCAAACGCTGCAGCAGATATCGAATTCAACTTCCCATTCGGATTTAAAGAATTAGAAGGAATTCACTCAAGAACAGATTTTGATTTAAAAGCGCACGAACAATTCTCAGGTAAAAAATTACAATATTTCGACACGGAGGAAAATAGAAACTACGTTCCTTACGTAGTAGAAACTTCGGTTGGTTTAGATAGAATGTTCTTGGCAGTTTTCTCAAAAGCTTTACAAGAAGAAACCTTAGAAGATGGTTCTACACGTACAGTTTTACGTTTACCTTCAGTTTTAGCACCAACAAAAGCAGCTGTATTACCATTAGTTAAGAAAGATGGTTTGCCAGAAGTTGCTAGAGAAATTGTGGACGATTTAAAATGGGATTTCAATGTTGCATATGATGAAAAAGATGCTGTAGGTCGTCGTTACCGTCGTCAAGATGCTTTAGGAACTCCTTTCTGTATTACTGTAGATCATCAAACATTAGAAGACAAAACGGTTACTATTCGCCACCGCGATACTATGGAACAACAACGTGTTGCTATTTCTGAATTAAGAGGAATAATCAATAACGAAGTTTCTATGCGAAATTGGTTAATGAAAATGTAATTTAAAAGTAACAGTTGCAAAATATACATAATCTAAAAATCCCAAATGTTTAATCATTTGGGATTTTTTTATTTCTAAATTCTGAAATCTAAATTCTAACTTTCAAGAGCATTCCAACCGCGAGCTTTTAATGCGATTTTTGTATTAGCTCTTGTGATTAAATGAATGCCTTCTTTTGCCTCAGTCATGTGGCCAATTACTGTAAAGTTTGGATTGGCTTTTATTTTATCAAAACCTTCCATTTTTATAGTAAACAGTAATTCGTAATCTTCACCACCACTCAAAGCTACAGTCGTTATGTCAAGATTAAATTCTTCACAAACATTAATTAATTGAGGATCAGCAGGGATTTTCTCTTCAAATAAATTGCAACCCACGTTACTTTGCTTACACAAATGAATTATTTCCGATGAAAGCCCGTCAGAAATATCAATCATAGATGTCGGTTTGATTTCCAATTTTTCTAAAATCTCTTTGATATCATTTCTAGCTTCGGGTTTTAATTGTCTTTCAATTAAATATGTATAGGCATCTAAATCAGGTTGATTATTTGGATTAACTTGAAAAACTTGTTTTTCGCGTTCCAAAACTTGTAAGCCCATATATGCAGCACCAACATCTCCAGTAACTACTAATAAATCATTATTTTGAGCACCATTGCGATATACTATTTCATCTAAATTAGCTTCTCCTATAGCTGTAATGCTAATTATTAAGCCTTTTTGAGAAGAAGTTGTATCGCCACCAATAATATCAACATTATAAATTTGTGCAGCTAACTTCATTCCATCATACAATTCTTCAACGGCTTCAAGTGGAAAACGATTGGAAACTGCAATTGAAATAGTAATTTGTGTTGGCGTAGCATTCATAGCGCAAATGTCAGAAATATTAGCTACGACTGCCTTATATCCCAAATGTTTGAGCGGCATGTAGGCTAAATCAAAATGAACACCTTCAATTAGTAAATCAGTTGAAACAACCGCTTTTTTTGCTCCAAAATCTAAAACAGCAGCGTCGTCTCCAATACTTTTTACGGTAGATTTACGATTTATTTTGATGTTTTTAGTTAAATGTTCAATTAAACCAAATTCACCTAAGTTTTCTAGTTGTGTTTTCGGTTGATTTTTATCTTCTAACATACGTTCAAATTTTTTGCAAAGATAGGGTTAATGTGTTAATTTGACGATATACCAATGAGTCAATTATTTTATTAGTACATCAACACATTGCCACATTGTCTCATTGATTATTGTTCAATTCATTTAACTTTTCAAAAATTAGATTTGACTCATAACCTTTACGGAGTAAAAAGTCGACAAACTTTTTATTTTTTTTTGGACCTTTCCTTTCTTTTATGGTGTTCCAATGCTTTTCCGCTAATGAATTAAACTTTTCTAAGTAATCGTCTTCAGATAATTCAGCTAAAGCCGATTGTATAATTCGTTGAGAAATATCTCGAAACTTTAATTCTTGAATAATTCTGTTTTTGCCCCAATTTTTATAATTGTTTTTGCCACGAGCAAAACTTTTAGCAAAACGTTCCTCGTTTATGAAATTGTTTTCAATTAAATAAGTCAGAATTTTTTCACGAGCTTCAGGAATCAAAGAGAAGCTATTGAGCTTGTTATTAACATCTTTATAGCAACGTTCCTGATATGCACAAAAGTACTCCATTTTGTTTTGTATCTCTTGAATGGTAAGACTTTTCATGTTTTTTGATTTCAATTTCTTAACCTTTTAATAAAATGACTTTTCAACAAAGCTACTGAATATCAAATATTTTTGCATAAATTTGTAGGCTTTTTCTTTTTTAAAGAAAGAGCAATAAACATAACCTAAATTTACTTAATAATGAAATTAAGATTACTGTTTTTAACTTTTTTATTTTCAGCTCTTTCTTGGGGGCAAATTTATCAACATGATTTTGGTACAACTTCAATTACGGCACATCCTTATATAGTTGCACCTGGTATTTTTGATGCTAATCTTTCAAATTCTTCATGGGTAAATAGTACCGGGTCTTGGGTTTCTTTTGCAGGAAGTGCTGGTCAAGCTATTTCTTTAAGCAATTCTTTTGGGACACCAACTATTACTTTAACTTTTGATGTTGCACCAACTTACCAAGTTGATGTAACAAGTTTTAGTTTTTGGAGAAGAAGAAGTAATACTGGAGCACAAAATTGGTCAATGACTGTAAATGGGATTAATGTTGGTTCTGGGGCTGTTCCAACAACAGGAGCAGATACAGGAAATTTAGTTGTTGCAAGCCCTGTGACTGGTTTATCAGGAACAGTAACTGTTGTAATTTCTTTAAGTGGAGCTTCTGGCACAGGGACTTTTAGGCTAGATGACTTTACATTAAATGGTTCTGTTTATTCTGGTGCATCAACTTATTCAGTAACTTATGATGGAAATGGAAATGATTCTGGTTCTGTTCCAACAGATGGAAATGCATATAATTCTGGTGATTCAGTAACAGTTTTAGGAAATACAGGTAGTTTAGGTTTAACAGGTTATACGTTTAATGGTTGGAATACTGCTGCAGATGGAAGTGGAACTTCTTATGTGGCGAGTGATACTTTTAACATTACAGCCAATACAACTTTATATGCACAGTGGTTAAATACTTCGCCACCAGTTATTACAAGTTCTTTAACGGATACTGGTATTGTTGGGGTGGCTTATACTTATGATATTGTTGCAACAAATTCACCTACAAGTTATAGTGCAACAGGTTTGCCTGCAGGGTTGTCAATAAATACAACAACGGGTCAAATCACAGGAGCTGTTGCAACAGCTGGAGTTTACAATGTTACAATTTCAGCAACTAATGCTTATGGTACAGATACAGAAACTTTGGTAATTACAATTACTACTGGGCCTTGTGGAAGTGAAAGTTTTACAAATTCAAACGCAACAGCGTCATATTCTAACGGGTCATTTGTTGGTGATAATGGTGTTACTTGGACATATGTACAATCAAGAGATGAAAATGGTGATGCTAATGGTTCTGGAATAAATGGAAGTGCATTAATGTTAAGAAGAGTTGCTGATAATAGTAGTGTAACTTCTTCTACACTTACCACAGGAATACAAGATTTTAGCGTTACTCTATATAAAGGTTTTACTGGTGCTGGAAACAGACAAGTTGAGCTTTTTGTAAACGGTGTTTCTCAAGGTACATCTACTCCATTTGATGATTTTCTTCCACACGTTTTTACAGTAAATAACATTAATATTTCTGGAAATGTAATTATTGAGATTAGAAATATAACTGCTAACCAGGTTATTGTTGATGATATTCAATGGACATGTTATAATGTAAATAATGAGATAGATGTCTTAGGAAATAGTGTTTCAATTGTAGATGGAGATACAACTCCTTCGTTAACAGATGATACCGATTTTGGAACAACGCTTGTAGGAGTAGATGTTTCGCATACATTTACGATTACAAATGCAGGGCCAGATGATTTAAGTATTTCTGGTATAACAATTACAGGTGTTGATGCTGCTGATTTCTATGTGTCTATTCCTCCGGGAACAACTGTAACATCTGGAGGTTCAACAACTTTTGAAATAACTTTTAATTCAGCTACAGTAGGAATTAGTAATGCTACAGTTAATATAGCAAATAATGATAGTGATGAAAATCCTTATACTTTTGATATTACGGGTGAAGTTATTACTTGTACGCCTACAACATCTGTAAGCTCAATATCTCCAGCTTCTGGTCCTGTTGGAACAGTTGTTACAATAAACGGTAGTGGTTTAACAACAGCTACTTCAGTTCATTTTGGAGCGTATTCAGCTTCATTTACAATTATTTCAGATACTGTTATTGAAGCAATTGTACCTGCTAATGCAACGACTGGTAATATAATAATTCAAGATGCAAGTGCATGTGATTTGTCATATTCTTCTTTTACTGTAATTGTTCAAGATAATTCAACATGTGATCCAACATCAAATGGGATTACAGATTTATTTATTTCAGAAGTAACAGATGCTTCATCGGGTTCTTTAAGTTATATTCAAATCTTTAATGGAACTGGTGTTACTGTTGATATGACAGACTATTCGGTACTAATTAGAAATAATGGAAGTGGAACAGGTGATGATATTCCATTAACAGGCACATTAGTTAGTGGAGGAACTTTTGTTTTAGCGACTAGTGTTGGTACAGCGTGTGCAGTTCCTGGTGGAGATGGGACATATGCCGATCAAAATGATGTTTCAAGTGGTGTTAATAATAATGATTGTATTCACTTAGATAAATTAGGTACAATTATAGACACATGGGGAGTTTGTGACGGTTCTTCTTGGATTAATGCTTTAGGTTTGGGGTCACAAGGGTATGATTTTAAAAGAAACCCAACCGCAACACCAATTCCTTCTACTACTTTCGTGTCAACTGATTGGACAATCGTTGATTTTAATAGTTGTAGCGATAATTATGATTTAATTAATACTTATCAAGGAATTAGAACACCTCCATCAGCTACTACTTTGGGAGCTACCTATGGTGCTTCATGTACTTCAGCATCAGTAAGTGTTACTGGGACTGAAGCTGTCGCAGGTGGTGCACCATTAACGTATCAATGGTATTTTAGTGCTCCTGGTGATACAGGTTGGACAATGGTTTCAAATGGTGGTGTGTACTCTGGTGCAACTACTGATACATTAAATATTTCAGATATTACAGGTTTAGAAGAATACCAGTATTATTGTCAAGTAATGGAAGATACTGCTACTTGTTTTATTGCATCAGCTGCTGTGCAAATTGGTGGAGGAGCATCAACAACTTGGAATGGTACTTCTTGGTCTAATGGTGTTCCAAACTCTGGAATGTTAGCAATAATTGATGGAGATTATGATACAGCAATTGATGGAAGTTTTTCTTGTTGTAGTTTATTAGTAAACGCAACTTATACTTTAGATATTCAGGCAGTTGATTATGTTGAAATACAGTATAACTTAACTGTAAATGGAACGCTTAATGTATGGGATGATGGTTCATTGGTGCAAGTTGATGATAGTGGAGTTAACGTAGGAAATATTAATTATGAAAGAATTACAACTGGTGCAGCTTTAGATTATGTATATTGGTCTTCACCTGTTGATGGAGTTAACACTCCTGGAACTGGTTATGTTTTTTCTTGGAATCCTGTTTTAGCTAATCCAAACGCAGGTTGGGGTTATTGGGTGTTTTCTACAAATACTTCAATGGCTTCTGGTGTTGGTTATATTATGCGAGATGTATTTTCAAGAAACTTTACAGGGGTTCCTAGAAATGGAGTTATTCAACCATCAATTGCAAGAGCTAATTATACTGGAGCTGATTTCCTAGGAAATAATAATGTTACAATTACAAGATTTGACGACAACTGGAATTTAATTGGTAATCCCTATCCATCAGCAATTAGTGCGTTAGACTTTTTAACATTAAATACCAATATAGAAGGAGCGGTAAGAATTTGGACACATGGTACTACACCATCAACTTCAATATCTGATCCCGTTTACGATGATTTTGTTTATAACTACACAGTTAATGATTATATTGTATATAATGGTACCGGTACAGTAAGTGGTCCTGGAGGATTTAATGGTTTTATTGCGGGTGGGCAGAGTTTTATGGTTAACATGAATGATGGAGCAGCGGCTTCTGAAACTTTAACGTTTAATAATTCAATGAGAAATATTGGTCATAATAATGAGCAATTTTACAAACAAGCAAGCAGCAATAAAGTTGCTGTTGACCAGGAGAAACATAGAATTTGGTTAGACTTAGCAAATACACAAAATAATTCTACAAGAACTTTAGTTGGGTATGTGGAAAATGCAACAAACGATAAAGACAGATTGTACGATGCAATTACAAATGCGCAATCTAATGAAATGAGTATTTATTCTATAATAAATAACGAAAGAATGTTAATTCAAGGTAGAGTTTTACCTTTTGATGATCAAGATAAAGTACAAATTGGAGTTAAAATTCCTGTGCCTGGAGTTTATACGATAGGATTAAGTGCTTTGGATGGTTTATTTGCAGGTTCTCAAGATATTTATTTAGAAGACAAAGAATTAAATATTATATATGACTTAAAACAAATGCCATATAGTTTTATTTCTAATTCTGGAGAGTTTAAAAATAGATTTGTTTTAAGATATACTAACCAATTACTTAATACTAATGAAGTAGTTGATGTGAATGATATTACAATTGCAACTTTACAAGATGGATTTACAATAAGTTCTCTTTATGAAAATATTAAATCAGTAACTATTCATAATGTATTAGGTCAGATTTTATATCAAAAACAAAATGTTAATTCTAATAACATTACTATTTCAAATTTAATAAAGAATAATCAGGCTTTACTTGTAAAAATAACTTTAGATAATAATAAAGAAATTACTAAAAAAGTAATTTATTAATTAGTACATATTCAATAAAAAAGCGACTTTAAAAAAAAGTCGCTTTTTTATTATAAATCTTTTAATTTATAAATTAATTGATATATTTGTCAATTAGAAATATTATTTAATTACCCAAATCATTAACCCAAATCATAAAAAATGAAAAGAACACTACTATGTTTGGTTGCACTTTTTTCGGTTTTAATTTCTTTTGGACAGAAAGAAAATGCATGGAGAGAGGTTGAAAAACCTAGATTAGGTTCAGAAGGCAAAATAAGACGTTCTTCTTTGCCAATCGATTATAAATTATTTGAATTTGATTATCAAAATTTTGTCAATGATTTGACAAATGTGCCTAAAAGAGGTCAGTTTTTCGGTCAATCAAATGTAATTGTATCAATTCCTTCTCCTACAGGAGAATTAGTAGATTACAGAATTATCGAAGCATCAACATTTGAAGAGGCGCTTCAACAACAACACCCTAACATTAGATCTTTTGCAGGAAAAGCAGTTAATGACCCAGGATCTGTCATTAGATTTAGTGTTTCTCCTTTCAATGGCTTAAATGCTATTGTTAGAAACAGTAATGGCTCTACTTATGTTATTGATCCTTATTCAATGGATTATAAAACGTTTATTGTTTTTGATAGAGCAAAAAGAGGAGATTCTACTGGGAAATTAGTTTGTACTACTGAAGAAGCAGTAAGAGAGTTTGGAAGAAATATTGAAGGAGAAAATACTTCAGTTCTTAGAAATGCTGATGATGGTTTACTAAGAGTTTTTCAAATGGCACAATCTTGTACAGGTGAGTATGCTAATTATTTTGGTGCTTCTACTGCTGGTACAGCAGCTGATGAGGCAATTGTTTTAGCAGCTTTCAATGCTACTTATACAAGATGTAATGCAATTTTTGAAATGGATTTTAACTCAACTATGCAATTAATTGCTAACACTACTGCTGTTATTTATTATAATCCAGCAACAGATCCATATTCAGATTCTGCTCAAATGGGTAACTGGAATACACAATTAGGGAATACATTACAGAGTGTTATAGGTAACGCTAATTATGATATTGGTCACCTATTTGGCGCTGATGGTGGAGGTGGAAATGCAGGTTGTATAGGTTGTGTATGTTCAGCTGATAATTCAAAGGGTAGAGGTATTACTTCTCCAGCTGATGCAATCCCTGAAGGAGATTTCTTTGATGTTGATTACGTAGCACATGAAATTGGCCACCAAATGGGAGGTAATCACACTTTTTCATTTAGTACAGAGAACAATTCAGTTAATATGGAACCTGGTTCAGGTGTAACAATTATGGGTTATGCTGGTATTACTGGTGCAACTGATGTTGCAGCACATTCTATTCCTATTTTTCATGCAGGAACTATACAACAAGTAACAAACAATATTAAAACAAAAGATTGTGGTGGCGCTGATTCAGGTTTTTGTTTGCAAACAATAAATATTGGAAATGCAGTTCCAAATCCATCGGCTCCAGCAACAAAAACTTTGCCAATAGGAACGGCTTTTAAGTTAACTGGAACTGCAACTGATGCTGATGCAAATGATATATTATCATATTGTTGGGAGCAGGTTGATGATGCTACAACAGTAGGTGCAGCAGCCTCTTATCCTTCAGGAACAAAAACTAATGGAGCAAACTTTAGATCATATTTACCTAAAAATAATGGTACAAGATATTTTCCTAGATTAGAAGACCACGTTGCAAATGGAGTTGCTGGAAATCAGTGGGAAATTGTTCCAACAATTAATAGAACTTTAAATTTTAGAATGACCGTTAGAGATAACAGACCTGGAGGGGGTACAAATGAGAGCGTGAACACAGCTGTAACTTTTACAACTTCTGCAGGACCTTTCTTAGTTACATCTCAAAACACTACTGGAATTAATTATACTCAAGGATCAACACAAACAGTTACTTGGTCAGTTAATAACACTACTTCGCTTGCAGGTTCAAATAATGTTAATATTAAATTATCAACAGATGGTGGAAAAACTTTTCCAATAACATTAGCAGCAAATACACCAAATGATGGAACTCAAACGGTAACCATTCCTAATGTTTCTGCGCCGTTTTGTAGAATTTTAATAGAGCCTACAGGGAATGATTATTATGCAATAAATACAAATGATTTTGCAATTGGTTATACTGTTAATGATGTTTGTCAAACCTATACTAGAACATTGACTACTGGTAATGTTATTACTGCTCAAAATCCTTTAGCATATCAGGCATGGGCATTAAATATTCCAGATAATGTTATTATTACAGATGTAAATGTATCAACAAACATAACACATTCAAGAAGAAATCAATTATATACGGCAATGCAGAGTCCTAATGGAACTTTTGTAGCTTTATTTCAAACAGGTGGATGTAATAATGCATCAGCAAACTTAGTAGGAACTTGGGATGATCAATCAGGTACTGCTTCTGGAAGTTGTAATTTTGGAGCGGGAACGATGCAACCAGTAGGAAGTTTAGCAACTTTAAATGGAGAATCTTCACAAGGAAACTGGATTTTTGCTGCAGCGGATGTAAATGCTGACACTAGAGATGGGGTTTTAAACAGTTTTTCTTTTGAGATTTGCTATAAAGAATTGATTGAAACACCAAATGCATGCGGCGTAATTACAACAACTTGGAATGGTTCTTCTTGGTCTAATGGAGTTCCTTTAAGAAATGTACAAGCAATTTTTAATGGAAGCTATTCTTCTTCATCTGATTTAGAAGCATGTTCTGTTATTATTAATTCTGGGGCTAATGTTGTTTTCAATCCAAATCATACTTTAATTGTTGGAAATGAAGTAACAGTTAACGGTACCGGTACTTTAACAATAGAGAATAATGCTGCACTACGTCAAATTAATGGATCTGTGTCAAATACTGGAAATATAATTGTTAAACGTTCTTCATCTCCGATGATTCGTTTAGATTACACAGCTTGGTCTTCTCCGGTATCTGGGCAACAGTTACAAGCGTTTTCGCCAAATACAGTGTCAACTCGTTTTTATGAGTATTTATATACTGGCACAACAACACCTACAGCTTATCAATCTGTAACTCCAACTAATAATTTCTCAGCTGCAAAAGGATATATGATCCGCTCTGCAAATAACTGGTCAAGTGTTACTCCTGCTGTATTTAATGGTCAGTTTTCTGGAGTTCCTTTTAATGGAGATTATTCAGTTGAAGCAGGAATAGGTTATAACTTATTTGGAAACCCTTATGCTTCTCCAATAGACGCAGATAGATTTTTACTAGACAACGAAACACTAGTTGGAGCATTATATTTTTGGACAAATACAACACCTGCAAGTGGAGGTGTTTATCCTCAAAATAACTTTGCATCATATACAACTTTAGGTGGTACAGCAGCATTTGCAAGTGCAAAAGTCCCTAATGGAATTATTCAAAATGGTCAAGGGTTTTTTGTAAGATCATTTGATTTTGGATTAGTTAATTTTTCAAACGATCAAAGGGTTAATGCCTCAGCAAGCACACAATTCTTTAAATCATCGTCTAGCTCAATAGATGTTGAGAAACATAGAATTTGGTTAAACTTAAATGATGATAATACATCATATAATCAAATCTTAGTTGGATATATGAATGGAGCTTCTAATGGTGTTGACAATTTAATCGACGCAAAAGTTTTAGATGGTTCTAAACCAATGGTATATAATCTTTTAAATGATGAAGCTTATGTAATTCAAGGTAAAGGATTACCATTCGATGATAATGATATAATTCCTTTAGGATTACAAGTATTAGAAAGCGGAAATTACTCATTAAGTATTGAACAAGTTGATGGATTATTTGCTTCGCAAGAAATCTACTTAAAAGATAAAGAAACAAACATTATTCATGATTTAAAACAAGGAGATTATCAATTTACAACTCAATCAGGTAATTATAAAGAAAGATTTGAATTAGTATTCAAATCAGGGACTTTATCTGCAGATGATGTTTTTGAAAATACAATTTCTGTTTATGCTAATAATTCTGGAATTCAAATTAATTCTTCAGAAAAATTAGATCAAATCATTGTATTTGATGTACTTGGAAGAAAACTTTTTGAAGCTTCTCAAATTCAAGAATCTAACTTTACAATTCAATCAATTCTTTCAACGAATCAAGCATTGATTGTTAAAGTAAAAGATGTTAACGGTAACACAAAAACACAAAAAATAATTTACTAATTGGAATAGTAAAAATAAATTTTAAAACCTCTGATTATCAGGGGTTTTTTTTATTAAAAATAATTTATATTTGACTTTCCAAATTTATCAATATGAATAAGAATTTTTTTATTTGCTTAGCATTGCTTTTTTTTAGTAATCTTGTTACATCTCAAACTGAAAATTCTGTAAAAGAATTAACCGTAGATGAATTAAAAGAGAAGTACTCTAACTTTTTAAGGAATCACCCTTTTGCTAAAACTAAAGTTTTGCCAAAGAAGGAACGTAAAGCTTTAGGTATTCCACCTAATGCTTTTTACGAACAAGAGTGGCTATATACAGCTGATCCATCACTAGGAAGACCAACACCTGAAGTAACATTGCAACTTCAAATGCAGTTAGAACAGCTAGAACAAACTGGAAGAGTTCCTGGTGATGGAATGGATAATCAATGGGTTGAAAGAGGACCAGACAATGTTGGAGGAAGAACGCGTGTTTTAATGTTTGCCCCAGGTAGTACAACTAAAGTTTTTGCTGGTGGTGTTAGTGGTGGCCTTTGGGTAAATGAAAATATTACATCTTCAACTAGTGTTTGGCAGCAAGTAAATGGTGTACCTTCAAATTTAGCGGTATCGTGTATGACAATTGATCCGAACAATTCTAATATAATGTATATTGGTACTGGTGAAGTTTATACTTGGGGCGCAGTTAATGGAAATGGAGTATATAAGTCTATAGATGGAGGAGTGAATTGGAGACATATTTATGGTGCATCTGGAAATAATGTAAATAATAATTTGGTTTACATACAAGATATTATTGCTTGGAATAATCCAAACACAAACCAAACGGAAGTTTTTTTTGGCGCAGATGCTATGGCATACACAGAAGAAGTTACCTCTGCCTCAGGAGGCGCTGGTTGGTCTTGGTTAGGTTTAAATACAGTAGGACTTTATAAAAGTACAAATGGTCTAGATTTTATTAGGTTATCAGATGCCGATTTAATAGCTACTGGATCTACTTCTGTTGCTCCTGAATCATTTGCAATTTCTGCCAATGGTGATTTATATATGGGAACTAAATATTCTTATGCTTCTGGAGCAGGTGGAGGAAGAATATACAGATGTAATAATTTAAACACAAATGATTGGACTTTAGTTAGAACATTATCAGGCGTTGATAGTAGAGTTAGATTAGTGGCTTCACAACAAACTAATGGAAGAATGTTTGCACTATGTGAAGGTTCTGGTTTGCCAGTGATTAAAAGGACCACTGATGCTTGGGTTTCAACTGATGTAACAGTTGCTTTGCCTGTAAGTACAGGTAACCAACCCCCAGCAGCAAATGATTTTTGTCGAGGGCAAGCTTTTTATGATTTAATGATTGGAATGAATCCTTCTAACGATAATGAAGTTTTTGTTGGTGGGATAGAAATTTTCAGGACTACTTCAGCTTTTACTGCAAACGCTTCCGGTATGTGGACACAATATACAGATTGGACGATTACTCCAACAGCGAATGGAAGTACAACTACAGTTCGTGATGGTGTTCATTCCGATCACCATTGTATGGCATTTGCTCCAGGGTTAACATCTAGAGTGGTTTTTGGTAATGATGGAGGAGTATATTATTCGAATAATTCGGGTAATAGTATTGGAGTTAGAAATAACGGATTTAATGTAACGCAGTTTTATAAAGCCGGAATTAATCAAACTGGTTCTGCACATAAATTAATTGCTGGGGCTCAGGATAATGGGACTCAATTTATAAATAATGCTCCATCTGGAATAGGAAGCGCAACTCGAATTGCTGGAGGCGATGGCTGTTGGTCATTTGTAGATAAGCAAGATAATTTTATGATTGGGTCTTATGTTTATAATGTATATTACCGTTTTGATATGAATGGTAATTATTTAAATGCTATCGCTTCAAATCAATCTGATGGAGATTTTGTAAATCAATGTGGATTAGATAGTAATGCCAATATTTTATATGCAAATGGGACTAGTGGTTCAACTGGAACGTTTCAGGTTTACAGGTATTCTGGAGCTAGTTTAACTACACGAACTACACTTACAAACGCACTTTTAAATGATGTTCCTACTTATTTTGAAGCATCACCTTTTACAAATAATAGAATTTTAATTGGATTGGCTAATGGTAGATTATTAAGATTAGACAATGCAAATGGAAATGCTGGTGCTAGAATTTGGACACAAATTGGTGATGGTTCATGGTTAGGTGCAATTTCTGATATTCGATATGGATCATCTGAAAATGAAATTTATGTAACTTTTCATAATTATGGAATTACAAGTGTATGGTATACAAATAATGGTGGAACCTCATGGCAAAATAAAGAAGGTGATTTACCTAATATACCTGTAAAATGCATCCTAGCAAACCCTTTTGCAAGCAATGAAGTTATTATAGGAACTGAACTTGGTGTTTGGTATACTACCAACTTTAATACTGCTTCACCAAATTGGTATCGTTCTAATAATGGAATGAAAGATGTTAAAGTGTTATCATTTGATTATCGTTCTTCAGATAATACAATCTTAGCTGCAACTTATGGTAGAGGTATGTTTACAGGTGAGTTTTGGCAATGTGGAAGTACTTCAACAACTTGGAATGGTTCAGCTTGGTCAAATGGTACTCCTACAAAAAGAGTTGCAGCTATTATAAATGGGAATTTATCTTCAACAAGTGATATTGAAGCGTGTTCGTTTACGGTTAATGGTACAGCTCAAGTAACTATTAATTCAGGGCATTCATTAAAAGTAGGTGAAAGTGTTACAGTTGCACCTACAGCAACATTAACAATTGAAAATAATGCAGCTTTAGTTCAGTTTTCTAATACTGCAACAAATTCAGGAAATATAATTGTAAAAAGAAATTCAACGCCTATGATTAGAAAAGATTATACGGCTTGGTCTTCACCAGTTGCTGGTCAGCAATTATTAGCGTTTTCACCTAATACAGTTTCTACTCGTTTTTATGAGTATTTATATACAGGAACAACAACTCCAACTGCTTATCAATCGGTTACGCCAACAAATAGTTTTACAGCAGGAAAAGGATATATGATTCGCGTTGCTAACAATTGGTCATCTTCGACCCCTACAGTATATAATGGACAATTTTCTGGTGTGCCAAATAATGGAATTTACAAAACTCCTGTTGGAATTGGATACAATTTAATCGGTAACCCTTATCCATCTCCTATTAATGCAAATATGGTGCTTTTAAGAAATCCAAAAATTGATGCATTATATTATTGGACTCATAATGTTCCTCAAGATGGTTCATATGTTGCACAAACAAATTATGCTTCATATACAATTTTAGGTGGAACTGCCGCAATTGCTGGAGGAGCAACTCCAAATGATTACATTCAAACTGGACAAGGATTTTTTGTTGAAGCTAGAGAAGCTGTAGATTTTGAACTTGGAAATGAATATAGGTTAGATGCTTCTGTTAGTACTCAATTTTTCAAAAATTCTGGTTTAGAAGATAATGCTGGATTTGACAGAAGTAGAATTTGGTTAGGATTAAATGGAGTAGACGAATCTAAATACAACCAAATTCTTGTAGGTTATATGTTAGGTGCTACTAATAATGCCGATGCTAATATTGATGGAAAGACTTTACAAACCGAAAAAACAATTCTTTACAATATCATTGATGATGAGTCTTATGTTATTCAAGGTAGAGCTTTACCATTTAATGATAATGATGTAGTACATTTAGGTTTTAATGCCTTAGAAAAAGGAACATATACTATAAATTTAGATAATGTAGATGGCTTATTTGGTAACCAAAATATTTACCTTAAAGACAATCAATTAAACTATCTACATAATATTAAAGAAGGACCTTATACATTTCTTTCAAATGCTGGTAATTTCAAAAATAGATTTGAATTAGTATATAAAATTCCAAATAGGGAAGATCAAATAGTTGATAGCAAAACATTAGTTTTCAAAAATAATAACGATTTAGTCTTAAATTCTATTAACCTTAAAATTTCTAATGTAATTGTTTACGATATACAAGGGAGAAAATTATTTGAAAAAGAATTAAATGTAAAAGATTACAGAATTCAAAATTTAACAATTTCTAATCAAGCAATAATTGTTAAAATTACTCTTGAAAACAAAGAAGAAATAACAAAAAAGATTATTTTCTAATTAAGTTAAATAAGATATTAAAGTCCAATCTATGATTGGACTTTTTTTGTATCCATCAAGTCTAACATTTTTTGTATTTTTGATGATATTCAAAAAAACACAATGGAAAATATAAAACAATACGTTCAAGAAAATAAAGAGCGTTTTATAAATGAATTAATAGATCTTTTAAAAATACCTTCGGTAAGTGCTGATAGTGCTTATGCACATGATGTTATTTCAACCGCAGAAGCTGTTAAAGAAAGTTTAGAAAAAGCAGGTGTTGACTTTGCTGAACTTTGTGAAACGCCAGGATATCCAATTGTTTACGCAGAAAAGATTATTGATAAAAACCTACCAACAGTTTTAGTTTATGGGCATTATGATGTACAACCGCCAGATCCGATGGATTTATGGACCTCGCCACCCTTCGAGCCCGTAATTAAAGCGACTGAAATTCATCCAGATGGTGCAATTTTTGCTCGTGGAGCTTGCGATGATAAAGGTCAAATGTACATGCATGTAAAAGCATTTGAATATATGATTCAAAATAATTGCTTGCCATGTAACGTAAAATTTATGATTGAAGGGGAAGAAGAGGTTGGATCGAAAAGCTTAGGTTGGTTCGTAGAACGCAATCAAGAAAAATTAGCTAATGATGTTATTTTAATTTCCGATACAGGAATGATTTCTAACACACAACCGTCAATAACAACTGGTTTACGTGGATTGAGTTATGTTGAAGTTGAAGTTACAGGTCCAAATCGTGATTTACATTCAGGTTTATATGGAGGAGCAGTTGCTAATCCAATTAATATTTTAGCCAAAATGATTGCTTCACTTCATGATGGAAACAACCATATTACCATTCCTGGTTTTTATGATAACGTAGAGGAATTATCTGCAGAAGAAAGAGCAGAAATGGCAAAAGCACCGTTTTCTTTAGAGAATTATAAGAAAGCATTAGATATTGATGATGTTTACGGAGAAACGGGTTATGTAACAAACGAGCGCAACTCTATTCGTCCTACATTAGATGTTAATGGAATTTGGGGTGGATATACAGGGGAAGGAGCAAAAACGGTTATTGCAAGTAAAGCTTTTGCTAAAATTTCGATGCGTTTGGTGCCAAATCAAGATTGGGAAGAAATTACTGAATTATTCAAAAGACATTTCGAAAGTATTGCCCCAAAAGCAGTTAAAGTGAAAGTAACCCCACATCATGGCGGACAAGGTTATGTAACGCCAATTGATAGTATTGGATACCAAGCAGCAAATAAAGCCTATACGGAAACTTTTGGAGTTCCTGCAATTCCAGTTCGTTCTGGTGGAAGTATTCCTATTGTGGCTTTATTTGAGAAGGAATTAAAGAGTAAAACTATTTTAATGGGCTTTGGGTTAGACAGTGATGCAATTCACTCGCCAAACGAACATTTTGGAGTTTTCAATTATTTAAAAGGAATTGAAACGATTCCATTATTCTACAAGTATTTTACAGAAATGAATAAATAAGTAAAAGTCCCAATCTTGATTGGGACTTTTTTAATTTAAGAGTATCCATTCATTATGCCAAAAGTAATTCCATTTAGCTTTTGCCATATCATATTTAGGGTCAATTAGAAATTTAGCTGGCTTATTGTTTATTGAGTTTTTGCATTCAATATAAATAGAAATGTCCTGTCCTAGGTATTCTTTTTTAATTCGCTGGCAATATTGCCAAATAAAATCAGGCTTAACAGCCAACTGTTTCGATTGAATGTAAGTCAAATTTTTATGATAGTCATAAAAAGATTCCTTATTAGTATTATTATCTACAATTTTAATTTTTATTTCTCCTGTTCTTTCACGAAGCATTACGCGCCAACTTAATCGATGACCTTCTTCTGTCCAAAATACATCACCTTTAATAAAATGGTGTCTTAATGGTAATAAAACTTGCAATATTAAAAGTGGTATAACAAGCCAATATACAAGCTTTTTTTTGTAAAAATTTAGATTGTTTTCTACTTCTATATTTTCTCTAAAGAACCATTTTCTTATATTGTTCGGTTCGAAAAAAAAGACTGAAAAAATCAAAGCTAAATATGGAAAAACACCTATTCGTAGCGTATAAGAGTTAAATAAATGAAATAAAACAGAAACTACAAATGCAAACTTTCTTGTTCTTTTATAGAGAAGAAGAGGGACAATAAATAAGTCAAATAATAATCCAGCATAAGCGAACGAAACATAAAACCATTTTTGTGAAAATAACTCAAGCAAGTATGGTCTTGCAGTTATTCTTTGAAGTAAAATTTTGGTAAACGTTCCATCAAGCCAATCGGGATAAAATTTGGCAAATGCTGCATAAGTATATAAAATACCAATTATTGATATAAAAAATAAAACAATCCACTGAGGAATAGTGTTGCCTATCTTAACAAATCCAAATTTAGCATCTAAAGATTTTTCTTGATTAGCAGGTAAAAAAATCATCACAGAACTTATGATGAGTAATAAGTAATAATGGTTGTAGTAAACATCTTTTTGCATGAAGTAAACACCACTTAACAAAAATGTAAAAAGGATAATGTTCATTCGATATTTAAAACCTAACATGATGCCAATACCAGTTAGGCCAATCAATCCAAAATAATAATACATGCCATTTCCTGGTAATGGTTGAAGGAAATCAAAGCCAATGAAATTAAATGTAAATTGAGATTTAATTAATATTGCATCAATCCAACCATGAAAAATAGCCATTAAGCTTTCACAGGCTATCAAGAAACCTAAAAGTATTCGAAATAATACTAAGGAAGAACCGTCAATATTTTTAAAAAGAAATTTATTCATTCTAATAACGTGAAACAATTAATCATGGAGCAAAATCCATTCATTATGTTCAAAAAAATTCCATTTAGCTTTAGCCATATCAAAATTAGGGTCAATAAGAGGTAAGTATACACCTCTATTAACAGAGTTTTTACACTCTATAAAAATTGATATATTTTTATTTTTAAACTCTTCTTTTATTCGTTGACAATATTGCCAAATAAAATCAGGCTTTATTGCTAATTGCCTCGCTTGTTTAATGCTCAGGTTTTTATGGTGATTATAAATTAAAGTTTCGTTTGTATTATTATCGGTAATTTTAATTTTTATATAACCTGTTTTTTCTCTTAACATCATTCGCCAACTTAATCGATGGCCTTCTTCAGTCCACAATACATTTCCTTCAATAAAATGGTGTCTTAATGGAAGAACAACTTGAATAATTAAAAAAGGAATGATTAAAAATTTCAAAATTTTCTTTCCGTATAAGTTTTCTAAATTTTCAAAATGAATTTCTTCTTTAAAGAATATTTTTCTAATTCTCTTTGGATCATAAAAAAACAATGCAAAGCTTAATGCAAAATATGGGAATATACCGATTTTCAAAGTAATTGAATTAAAAATATGAAAAATAAGCGATGCTATTAAAGCAATTGTTCTTGTTTTCTTGAAAAGTAATAAAGGAATAATCAATAAGTCAAATAATATTCCTGCATATGCAATAAAGAGGTAAAACCATCTTTGTTTAAACAATTTTATTAGGAATGCAGGCATTTCAGTTCCAAGTAAAAGATTTCTGGTGAATGTACCGTTTAGCCAATCTGGGTAAAATTTTGCAATTGCAGCATAAAAATAAACGATTCCAATCATTGATATAAAAAGCAAGGGAATCCAATTAGGGATTGTTTTTTTTGACTTTTTAATGCTAAATTTTACATCTAATGAATGTTCTTGATTAGCAGGCATAAAAATCATTAAAAAACTTATTAATATTAATAAATAATAATGATTGTTATATGAAGATTTTTGCATAAAATAGACACTACTCCATAGAATAGTAAATAAGATTATGTTTATACGGTATTTATAGCCTAACATTACGCAAAGTCCTGTTAGCCCCATAATCACAAAATAAAAGTACATCCAATTATTCGGCAAGGGTTGAAGCCATTCAAAACCAATAAATGAAAATGTGAAATTTGGATTAATAAAAACATTTTTAACCCAACCAGTTATTATAGCGCCAAAACTTTCACAAGCTATAAGGAATCCAAAAAAAATTCTAAAAACAATTAATGCTGAGCCATCTATATTTTTAAATAAATAGTTATTCATTTTTTATTTTTAAAAAGGAAAGGCTAAATTTTTTATCAGTTTCAATTTGATTTTTTAATTCTTCAATTGATTTAAATTTAATTTCATCTCTAATTCGCTCTATAAAAGAAATTGTAAGATTTAAACCATATAAATCTTTGTTAAGATTGAAAAAGTAGACTTCAAGAGAATTTTCATTTTCGGAAAAAGTTGGATTTTTTCCAATATTCATCATTCCATATACAGTTGTATTATTAATAACTGAAGAAACAATGTAAACACCATCTTTTGGGACTAATTTATAATCCTCATTAATTTTTATATTAGCAGTTGGAAAACCAATCGTTCTTCCAATTTTTTTTCCACTTATAACATTACCAGATATCATATAATTATATCCTAAAAATTTATTGGCTTGCTTTACGTCTCCTTTTTTCAATGAATTTCTAATTTTTGTTGAACTAATGGCAACATCATTTATTTCTTCTGCAGAAATTTGTTCAACTTCAAAGCCATAATTTTTGCCAAATTCGATTAAATCTTCAATTGTGGCTGTTCTATTACGACCAAATCTGTGGTCATACCCTATAACTATTTTTTTAATATTTAATTTTTCGACTAAAATTTCTCTTACAAAATCTTCGGCTGATAGTCTTGAAAATTCTTGGTTAAAAGGGTGAATAATTAAATGGTCAATTCCAATTACTTCTAATAATTGGGCTTTTTCATCTATTGAGTTGAGAAGTTTTATATCAGTATCTTTTTGAAGGACCATTCTTGGATGTGGAAAAAAAGTTAGAACTATGCTCTCTAGCTCTTCTTTCTTTGAATCGCCTACTATTTTCTTAAGTAGACGTAAGTGTCCCAAATGAACCCCATCAAAAGTTCCCAAGGTAAGAATACTCTTGTTATTAAATTTGTAGTCTGATAAATTATGGTAAATTTTCAAAATTAATTTTTTACAAAAGTAAAACAATCTTTTTATAAATTTTATTACATAAAAAATACTTTATTGTTGATAATATTATGAAAACAAAAATAAATTATTATTTTTGTTAGATATTTACTATTAAACTTGCCAAAAATGAAAAAAACATTACTTTTTAATTTATGTTTATTGTTTTTAACAGTTTCTGTTTTTTCTCAAACGGGAAAAGCATGGAAAGTTGTTACTAATAATAATTTTGAAAAATTGAGTTCAGTTGAAAGAGAGTCTTTTCCTGCTGAATTTAAAACTATGGAATTAGATTTGACAATGTTGTCTAATGTATTAAAAAATGCTCCGCAGAGAGAATCTCTTCAAAAGAGTAACGTTGTGATTTCAATGCCAAATGCATCTGGTCAAATGGAGCAATTTGAAATGTATGAAGCTTCTAATTTTGAACCTTCACTACAAGCGCAATTTCCAGAGATTAGATCTTATGTTGGAAAAGGGATTGATGACCCATATGCAATTATCAGAATTAGTTTAGATCCAAAACAAATTCATACTACGGTGAAAAGGGCGGGTGCTCCAACTGAGTATATGGAACCATATTCGGCAAATAAGAAAGTTTATGCCGTTTATAAGTCTTCTAGAATCAAAGGTAAGCAACCTTTTACTTGTAGTACGCCTGAAGAAAAAATTGAGGCTGATGTAATTCAAAAATTAATGACTAATAAATCTAGCACAGGTCAGCTTTTAGATTTTAGGTTAGCAATGTCTGTTACTGCTGAATATACTACAATTTTACATGGTGTTTTAGGTTTAGCTACCCCAAAAACTAGTGCTTTATCTGGTATTAATACTACCATGACAAGAGTTAATGGTATCTTTGAAACTGATTTTGCAATTCATATGACTTTAGTCAATAATATGACTATTATTTATGATAATGGAGCAACAGATCCTTACAGTGGAACATCAGATGCTGCATATAACTCTGCATTACAGTCTACTCTAACGTCTGTAGTTGGGGAAGCTAATTATGATGTAGGACACTTAATGGCGGGAATTGGGAATAATGGTAATGCTGGTTGTATAGGTTGTGTGTGTGTAAATGGTTCAAAAGGTAGTGGTTATACTACAAGTACTGTTCCATATGGAGATGCTTTTGATGTTGATTTCGTTGCTCACGAAATTGGACACCAGTTCGGTGCTAACCATACATTTTCTCACGGAAATGAAGGTACAGGTGTAAATATGGAAGTTGGTTCAGGCGTAACAGTTATGGGATATGCAGGGATTACCGCTCAAGATACTCATTCAAATTCAATTGACGTTTTCCATGCAGCAAGTATTGCACAAGTTCAAGCAAATATGGCTGGTAAATCTTGTCCAACTACTACTGCAATAACACATTCTGCTCCAGTAGTAGATGCTGGAAATAATTATACTATTCCTCAATTAACCCCTTTTGTTTTAACAGGCTCTGCTACAGATGCTGGTGGTGCAAGTGGGTTAACATACACGTGGGAACAGTTTGATGATGGTTCAGGGCAAACTGGTGCTGCATCGGCTGCATCTGCAACAAAAACAAGTGGTCCTAATTGGGTTAATTACCTTGATTCGCCAAGTGGTGTGAGATATTTTCCAGTAATGTCTTCTGTTTTAAACAACAGTACTACAACAGCTGGTATTGATGTAACTGCTGAAGCTTTAAGTTCAATAAGTAGAACCCTAAACTTCAGATTAACCGCTAGAGATAATGTGTTAGGTCAAGGTCAAACAAACTTTGACAATATGGTTGTAACAGTAGATGCAACTAAAGGCCCTTTAACAGTTACTTCTCAAAATACAACTGGGATTTCATATCCTACAAGTTCATCGCAAACGGTAACATGGACTGTAAATAATACAAATACAATCCCAGGTGGAGGAACGGTCGATATCTTAATAACTACTGATAATGGTGTTACTTGGACGCCATTAGCAACAGGATTAACAAATAATGGTAGTGCAAATGTTACGATGCCTGCAACGCCAGCCCCATATTGTCGTTTAATGGTTAAAGCAAATGGGAATATTTTCTTTAATGTAAATACAGAAACTTTTGCGGTTGGTTACATTGTTACGACTACCTGTAATACTTATTCAAACAACACTCCTTTAGTAATTCCTGACGGACCATCTGCTAATACACAAGGGCCTGTTGTGACTAATTCAATTAATGTTCCTGCTACTGGGACAATTTCAGATGTTAATATTTCATTAGATGTAACTCATACTTATATAAATGATTTAGTTATTCAAATAGAACATCCAGATAATACGACTTTTAGTACAGTTTGGAATAGAGCTTGTGGATCACAAGATAATTTCAATGTAACTTTAAGTGATGGTGCTCCTGCTTTTGTTTGTGCGACTAATATGACAGGTACCTTTGCCCCTTCATCTCCATTGTCTGTATTTAATGGTCTAGCCTCAAATGGGACATGGGATTTGTATACGGCAGACTTTTGGAATGGAGATACTGGTCAGATAAATTCTTGGTCAATTGAAATTTGTACTCAAACAGCAACGTTATCTAATGATACTTTTTCAGATATAAACGAATTAGTTTTGTATCCAAATCCAAACAACGGAACATTTTCTATTCAGTTTACTGCAACGTCTGATGAAGTTTATGTAAATGTTCATGATGTAAGAGGTAGACAAATTATTTCAAAAACTTTTGATGCAAATGGATTGTTCAATGAAACCATTAATTTACAAGATGCGCAAACAGGAATTTATTTAGTTACAATAAAAGATGGTTCGAAGCAAATTGTTAAAAAGATTATTGTTGAATAATTTTTCTTGAAAATAATTAAAAAAAGCGGCAAAATTTTGCCGCTTTTTTTAATTAAATTAATTTATTATGTTAATCATTTTGTAAATAGGCAATATTATTTTATATTGGACGACCAAAAAAATATTTTAAATATACCCAGAAATGAAAAAAACATTACTATTAATTTTTTCTGTTTTTGCTTTAGTAAACCTTGCAGAAGCACAAACAAGAAAAGCTTCAAAAAGCAAATCTTTAGAAGGCTTTGAAGCTGAGATTTCAAAGGCAAAAATGTTCTCCCCTAAAGGTGTAGTTCGTTGTGCTACAGTAGAGTATAATAACTCTAGAAAGTTAAACGGTAGAGCCGTGTCGGATAAAGTTTTTGAAGATTGGTTAGCTCCAAAAATTCAAGAGATAAAGAAACTTAGACAAGCAAAAATGCTTCCTTCTGTAATTAGAATACCAGTAGTTGTTCACGTAATCCATAATGGAGATGCAGTTGGTTCTGGTGAAAATATTGCAGATGGTCAAGTTTTGTCGCAAATTCAAGTTTTTAATGAGGATTTTAGAAAATTAACTGGTACTCCAGGTGATGGTGCAGGTGTTGATACAACAATAGAGTTTTGTTTAGCTGCAGTAGATCCAAATGGGAATGCAACTAATGGGATTGATAGAGTTAATTTAGGTACTGCAAATTTTAATAGTGCGGCTGTTGAGGCAGCAAAAGCTTCAACAATTTGGGATCCTACTAAATATCTAAACTGTTGGACATTTAGATTTGGTGGTGATTTAAATGGGGTTTTAGGATATGCTCAATTTCCAACTGGTTCTGGTTTGGCAGGAATGCCATCAGACAATTGTGTTGATGATTCAGGTTCTGGCGCTTCTACAGATGGAGTTGTTTGTGCATTTGATACATGGGGTTCTAGTACTATTTATCCAGCAGGAACATATGGAGCTCCATATGATAAAGGTAGAACTATGACTCATGAAGTAGGGCATATGTTAGGATTGCGTCACATTTGGGGTGATGGTGGTTGTGGCGTAGATGATTATTGTGCGGACACACCTTTATCTGATGCTTCTAACTTTGGTTGTCCTACAACTAATAGTTGTACGGATTCTCCTATAGATTATAATGATCAAGTTCAAAATTATATGGACTATACTGATGATACCTGTATGAATATGTTCACGCAAGATCAAACAGATAGAATGTTAGCAGTTATGGCAAACTCTCCACGTCGTGATGATTTGTTAATGTCAAATGTTTGTGATGCAATTCCTAATACACCATACATTCAATTTAAAAGAGAAGCGTGTCTAGATAGACAGCCAAAATCAGTTATTGAAGGTAATGGATGTTCTTATACTGAATTTACAATCCCATTAAGTATAGACATGGCTCCTTCACAAAATGCCACAGCTACTTTTGCATTAGATGGAATGTCTGTTGCTGATTTAGGGGATGTACAAATAATGACTCCAAGTGTAACTTTTAATGCGGGGTCTACTGCAGATCAAAATTTAGTATTTAGAGTTTTGAATGACGGTATTGTAGAAGCAGATGAAGATTTAATGATCACTTTTACTGTAACAACATCAGGAAATGCACTTGAAAATCCTAAAGGAAATGTTTATACTTTAAGTATATTAAATGATGATGCTACAATTTCTGCAAATTCAAATATGAGTTTATTCTATGATGATTTCTCAGATGGAGATGCTTCAGACTGGTCAATTTTGGATAATAATGCTGAACCAGCAGATGATTGGTTTTTAGCAGAAGAAGCAAATTGGGCTTCTCCGTTTGGAATTTATACAGATTTCTTTATGGCTTCTTATTCTTGGAATGGAGTGGACTACTCTCCAGATAATTTCTTGAGTACTCCAGCTATAAATATTCCTGTAGGAGCTTCTAATATTCAATTAGATTATTTTGCTGGTTCTGGAAATGATTCTGGCTTCTTTAGTGAATCTTATCAAGTTTGGGTTTCAAATTCAATTGGTTCATTTGGAAATATTACGAGCGGTACATTACTTGTTGATACAACAATACCAGCAATGGGTGGAGCATATTATAATTTAGCAATCCCTCCAGCTTATTCGGGTCAAACAGTTTATATTACTTTTAGACATTACAATACAACTGGAGAGTGGGTTTTAGGTGTAGATGAAGTTGAAGTAAGTGCAGATGTTACAGTAAGTGTACAAACTGCTACTGATGTTGCTACTGCAGGGCAAAACAATTTAAATGGAAGTGGTTCTACTTATTTCAGAGATAGTTCATCAGGAAATATTATTGGAAGAGTACAAGTAAACGACGCTTCTAATTATGGTTGTTCAGACATGTATGTTTCAAGTGCTGGAACCGGAGCTACTCAATATGGTCCTTCAACAAATCCTTTAGATTTTAGAATGGATAAACAATTTACAATTGTTCCTTCAAATATAGTAGCTGGAAGTTCAACTATAACATTCTATTTCACAGAAGCTGAAATTGCTGGTTGGGAAGCTGCAACTGGTAATTCTAGAACTGCGTTATATGTAGTTAAAGACAACGGATCGGAAGAAATCCAACCTTGTTCAATTGGAGCATTTGGTTCAGATGTTACGTTAACTGCGTCTTTTGCAACAGGTATTGATGGTGTCTTCAGTTTTGCTAGACAACAAAGTTTAGGAAATGATAATTTCGAATTAACTGGAGTTACATTATATCCTAATCCAAATAATGGAGTATTTAACTTAAGTTTAAATACTACTTCAGGAAATGTAAAAGTTGAAGTGTTTGACACTAGAGGAAGATTAATTTTAAATAAATTAATTTCTGGTAACGGAATGGTTAATGAAACTATTAGCCTTCAAAATGCTCAATCGGGAATTTATTTAGTTAATATAGAAGATGGTTCAAGAAAAGTAACAAAGAAAATAGTTGTTAAATAGTTGGATTAGATGTAAGTATTTGAAAAGGAGTGCGTTGTCACTCCTTTTTTTTGTTTAAAATAGACTTTAAATGTTAAATTATATTTTTATTGGGAAAATATAATTAATTTTGAGAATATTTAATTTAATCAAAAATGAAAAAACTTTTACTTATTATTGTTTGTTCATTATTTTTTACTTCTGAAGCTTTCTCTCAAACGGATAAGGCTTGGGGTTCTGTAAAAAGCAATGATTTTACAGTTGCAAAAACGGCTAGCCGTGAAAGCTTTCCAGTTAATTTTAAGCTAATGCAACTTAACATGGCGCAATTAAAGAATTCTTTAATGACTGCTCCAGACAGAAACTCAGGAGATTATTCTGATGTTATTATTTCTATCCCAAATGTTAATGGTGAACTAGAAAATTTTAGAATGTATGAAGCATCTAACTTTGATGCGGATTTACAGGCTCAGTATCCAAACATTAGATCTTATGTTGGTATTGGTATTGATGACCCATATGCTACTTTAAGATTAAGTTTAGATCCAAGTGGAATACAAACTATGGTTTTCAGAGCAAACAGGCCAACAGAGTTTATGGAACCTTATTCTGATGATAAAGCAGTTTATGCGGTTTACTCTTCTTCTAGAACTAAAGGTAAACTTCCTTTTACATGTTCAACACCAGAACAAGTCTTAGTTAATGATATCTCTACACCAGAAATAACATCTCGTTCTAGTTCAGGTACATTACTAAATTTTAGATTAGCACTGTCTTGTAATGGAGAGTATGCTAATTATTTTGGCGCTACAAGTTCTGCTCAATCGGGATTAGTATTAGCTGCTTTTAATGCGACTATGACAAGAGTAAATGGTGTTTTTGAAAAAGATTTTGCTATTCATATGAATATTGTCGCTCAAACAACTAACGTAATTTATTACAACCCAGTAACGGATCCTTACACAACAATGGCTAGCTGGAATACCCAACTTCAACAAGCATTAAATACTACATTAACGGGTCCATCTACTTCATTAGCTGCTAATAATGCTGCGTATGATGTAGGACATATGTTTGGAGCTTCTGGCGGAGGTGGTAATGCAGGATGTATAGGTTGTGTTTGTGTGAATGGTACAGCTTCAGGAACAGGTTCTACAAAAGGTAGAGGAATTACTTCTCCTGCAGATGGTGTGCCAATGGGGGATTCTTTTGATATAGATTATGTAGCTCATGAGTTAGGACATCAATTTGGAGCAAATCATACTTTTTCGCATTCTTCAGAGGGTACAGGAGTAAATAAAGAAGTTGGTGGAGGTGTAACTATTATGGGTTATGCAGGTATCACTTCTTACAATACTCATATGAATTCAATTGATGTTTTTCATTCGGCAAGTATAGCACAAGTGCAAACAAATATGGTTGGTAAAACATGTCCAACGTCATCGCCTATAACTCATGGTACACCAGTTGTTAATGCAGGTGGAGATTATACAATACCTAGAAGTACTCCATTTATGTTAACGGGATCTGCAACTGATGCTGGGGGAACTGGATTAATGACTTATACTTGGGAGCAAAATGATGATGCAGGGGCTAATACAGGAGCTAATAGTGTTGCTAGTGCTACAAAGACAGTTGGTCCTAATTTTGTTTGCTATCCAGACACATCTAGCCCAACAAGATATTTCCCAACAATGACTTCTGTTATGAATGGTAGTTCTACAACTCAAGGAGTAGATGTTACAATGGAAGCATTAAGTTCAGTTGCAAGAACTTTAAATTTTAGATTAACAGCCAGAGATAATGTTGCTGGACAAGGACAAACTAATTATGATGATATGATTGTGACAGTTGACGCAACAAGAGGACCGTTACTTGTTACTTCTCAAAATGTTGATGGTATTGTTTGGACTCCGGGAACAACTGAAACTGTGACTTGGGCGGTAAATAATACAAATACAAGTTCTGGTGGAAATAATGTTGATATTTTATATACTACTGATGGAGGAGCAACTTGGAATACAATCTTAACAAACACGCTAAATGATGGATCTCAAGATATTACTGTGCCTTCTGTAAGTGCTCCAAATTGTAGAATTATGGTTAAGGCTTCTGGTAATATTTTCTTTAATGTTAATACTAAAAATATTGCAATTGGAGATTATATTTATCAATCTCAGAATGTTTGTACAGATTATACATTTAATTTAAATGCTGCAATTACTGAAAGTACAACTTCTTACAGTGGTTTTTCTTTACCAATTTCAGATTCATTCACAATTACTGATGTTAATGTTGTAGTTGATGCAACTCACCCAAATATTGGTACAACTCAATTTGCAATTTCTTCTCCAAGTGGATATGCAGTAACCCCTACACCTGTTTTAAGTAGAGTTTATAGAGCTTCTGTTGGATGTCCTGGCGGAGTAAATTTAAATAAGTTTTTTGATATGTCTGGTGCAGCTTTAAATTGTTCAAATACAATAGATGGTGCAGCGACAATCCCGGCTGATGATATTTCAACCGTATATTATAATGGCACTAATTCAGCTGGTAGTTGGTATATTTGGTTTGTAGATCTTAATACGACAGATGGATTAACAGGAACTATAAATTATGTTACATTTAATTTATGTCGTTCAGAATTAGTTCCAGTTTTAACAAATGAATCTTTTGAAACTAATGATTTTGTTATTTATCCAAATCCAAATAACGGAACATTTAATATTCAGTTAACAGCTAATACTAATGAAGTTGCTTTAAGCGTTCATGATTTAAGAGGTAGATTAATCTTATCTAAAGATTTACAAGCTTCAGGATTAGTTAATGAGCAAATTAGTTTAGCAGATGCTCAAACGGGAATTTATCTAGTTACTATTCAAGATGGGTCTAGAAAAATTACTAAGAAAATTATTGTTGAATAATTTTTAGAGATTACATAAATTTAAAGAGCGCTTTAAGCGCTCTTTTTTATTTTCCATTATAAGTGTTCATAGTATTGTTAAGCCCTGCTGAGACAAAAGATTTAACCACTTCTGATGAGATTTCCAGACGTTCTTTCAATTTTTCTTTTTCTTCTTCATCCCATTCACCTAAAACATAATCTACTTGTTTTCCTTTTTTAAAATCATCGCTTATTCCAAATCGAAATCTTGGATATTCAGTTGTATTAAGTAATAACTGAATGTTTTTTAATCCGTTGTGTCCTCCATCGCTTCCTTTACTTTTAATTCGAATCGTTCCAAAGGGTAAATTTAAATCGTCAGTTATAACTAAAATATTTTCTTTGGCTATCTTTTCTTTATCCATCCAGTACTTAACAGCTTTTCCACTTAGGTTCATATAGGTATTTGGCTTCAACAAGAAAACCGTTTTACCTTTTATTTTTATCTCAGCTAAATCGCCTAACTTAACAGAATTAAAACTGCCGTTTTCTTGATTAATAATATAATCTAATACTTTAAAACCAATATTATGGCGGGTGTTTACATATTCACTTCCAATATTCCCTAATCCAACAATCAGAAATTTTTTCATTGTCGTTACTTTTTCTTTTTGTTTAAAATATTTTAAAAACCAATGCATTTACAAATGTACTAATTGCTTATAAATAAAAAAGGCACCAAAAAGGTGCCTTTGTATAAAATTGATAGAAAATTATTTTTTCTTTCCTGCAGCTTTTTCTGCTTTTGCAGCTTCTTGAGCAGCTTTCATAGCAGCACGAGAAATTCTTACTTGACAAACTACAGTGTTTTCTGGGTGCATTAATTTAAAGTTATCAGTAGCAATTTTAGTTACATATAACTTGTTACCCATTTCTAATGGTGAAATATTAGCTTCAACAAAATCTGGTAAATGTTTAGGTAACGCTTTTACTTTTAAACGACGTTGGTTTAAACGTAAAACTCCACCTGCCATAACACCTGGAGATTTTCCAGTAACTTTTACAGGAACTTCCATAACGATTTCTTTATTGTCGTCTAATTGGAAGAAGTCGATGTGTAAAATTTTGTCTGAAACTGGGTGAAATTGAATATCTTGTAAGATACAATCAATTTTTTTACCACCTTCTAATTCAACTACAACAGTATGTGCATTTGGAGTATAAACTAACCCTTTGAATGCTCTTTCATCTGCTGAAAAATGAACTGGTTGGTCTCCTCCGTAGATAACGCAAGGGACGAATCCAGCATCGCGTACGGCTTTGGTAGCTTTCTTGCCTACGCTTTCTCTTTTTTGTCCTTTAATTGTAATTGACTTCATTTTAAAATATATAAATAATTAATAATTTACATTAAAAACTTTCCACTAATGGAATTGTTGTTTTGCACCATGTGCATTACTTCGGCAAATAAATTTGCACAAGTAATTACTTTTATTTTGCTCGATTCTTTCTTTAAAGGAATAGAATCTGTTACGATCAATTCAGCTAATTGAGAGTTTTCAATTTTTTCATAAGCTTCTCCTGAAAGGATAGCATGAGTACAAATTGCTCTTACACTTATAGCGCCTTTTTCAATCATAACGTCAGCAGCTTTAGCTAGTGTTCCTCCAGTATCGATCATGTCATCAACTAGAATAACATTTCTACCCTTAACGTCACCAATTAACTCCATTGTATCGATAACATTTGCTTTTTTACGTTGTTTGTAACAAACAACAACATCAGACTCTAAAAATTTAGAATAAGCATAGGCTCTTTTTGAACCCCCCATGTCTGGTGAAGCAATTGTTAAATTATCTAGTCCTAAACTTTTTATATATGGTAAAAAGATAGTAGAAGCAAATAAATGGTCAACAGGTTTTTCAAAGAATCCTTGAATTTGATCTGCATGTAAATCCATGGTCATAATTCGAGTGGCACCAGCAGTTTCTAATAATTTAGCAACTAATTTAGCACCTATCGGAACACGTGGTTTATCTTTTCTATCTTGTCTTGCCCAACCAAAATATGGAATTACAGCTGTAATGTGTCTTGCTGAAGCTCTTTTGGCTGCATCAATCATTAACAACAATTCCATTAAATTGTCAGAACTAGGAAAGGTAGAACAGACTAAGAAAACACGTAGTCCTCTTATTGACTCTTCAAACGAAGGTTGAAACTCTCCATCACTATATTTTGAGAACGTAACTTTACCTAGTGGAACGCCATAGCTTTCAGCTATTTTTTCTGCTAGGTACACACTCTGAGAACATGCAAATATTTTTGCTTCTGGCTCTTGGTATGACATCTAATTTTTGTTTTTATACCGGTTCGAAGATACTATTTAAGTTAGTTGCTTAAAAAGATAAACGTCTCGGATGTAGTTAGTTAGTTGTGTGTTGCATTAAATGCGGTGCAAATTTAGGAATTAATTTTTACTATGGAAGTAATTTTTAAACTATTTTGCTTCTGATTTTAGAAAATTTCAATACATTTGCACTCACCTTTAAAAGCCTTGGTGGCGGAATTGGTAGACGCGCACGACTCAAACTCGTGTTCTTCGGAGTGTGGGTTCGATTCCCACCCAAGGTACATTGAAAACTCAGGACAATTTTGTTTCTGAGTTTTTTTGTATGTTTTAAATTTTTAATTACAGATTATAATGGATATTCTTGATAAAATTTTTATTTCATTAGCAAAAATATATGCTTTATTTTATAAAGAGCATCAAGGCCAGTGGTTTTTTTTACCGCTTTTTATGATAGGGACAATAATTACTTTGAATATAATGTGTTTATCTTTTTTCTTTACTACTTTTCCGTTTTATTATTTTATTATATTTTATATTGCTGTTAATTTTTTATTATATCTAAAGTTAGAAAAAATAACATATTACGCTGTGAAAGAATTTGAACAAAGTTTAAGAATAAGATTTTTAATCTATTTTTCAATTATTATTAATATAGTTATAATAATTTTTTTTGTGAATTACACAAAAACAATAACATTGCATTACTAAAAAGTTGAGGTCTTGTCTTACTCCAACAACTTCTTAGTAACACTTCTACTTGCTAAAAACGAAGCTAAATAGCCCAACAATAAAATAGTAACGGCTACAATTAGTAAATTTTCAAATTCAAACTTTGTTGGATAGGCTAAAGTTGAAGTAATCATTAATAATTCAAACTTTTGTTGAAGAAAAACTAATAAAGCACCAAGAGCGATTCCAATTATTCCGCCAATAAAAGTTAAAAGTAAACCTTGAAAAAGAAATATTTTTCTAATATTACTAATTGAAGTTCCTAAATTAAGTAGTGTTTTTAAATTGGTTTTCTTTTCAATAATCATCATTATCAATGCACCAATTAAATTAAAAAGAGCAATAATTAACACTAAAGTGAAGATTAAATACGTAGCAATATTTTCAGTATTCAACATTTTATACAAAGCATCATTCAACTGAATTTTATTCTTAATAAGAATATTGTTTCCGAAAATCGATTGTAATTCACTGCGAAAAGTGTTTTCTTCTGTTTCGGGTTTTGTTTTTAATTCAATTGAAGAAACTTGATTTTTCTTCAATTGCAATAATTGCTGTGCCAAAGCTAATTCGCAATAAACATATTTATTATCTACATCTTCATTAATGTTGTAAATGCCAACAGTGTTTAAATTCGCAATTAAAAAAGCGTCGTTTTCATCTTCAATTAATCCTTTTCCTGCTTTTGGGGCATATACTTTTAACGGAGAAGTGTAACTGAATAATCCTAAACCAAGTTTTCGGCTAATTTCTGCACCTACAACAACATCGCTAGATTTTGGGGTTAACCAATTGCCAACATATAAATGTTCGTTTAAATTAGATACGTTTATAAAGTTTTCATCAACACCTTTTAGATACGCAACTTGCTCTTTATCATTAAAAGAAAACATTACACGCTCTTCAACAATTTTACTATACGAAGCTATTGAGGAATTAGAATTAATTTTTTGAAGTTGGTCTTCTGATAGTGTGATTAATTTTCCTTTTGTAGGTTCTAACTTATAATCGGGATCAGTGGCGTTTGTAAAACTCAAACTAAAATCACGTAAACCACTAAAAACCGACAAAACCACAAACAAAGCCATAGTGCCAGCAATAATTCCAAAAGAAGCAATAAACGTAATAATATTAATTGCCGAATTTTTGCTAAAACTTATTGCATAACGTTTTGCTATGTAGAAAGGAAAATTCAAATTACGATTTCTTTCTTTTGGCTAATAAATCAGGATTTTCAACTGGATTTTCTTTGCCCGAAAGCGCATTGTCGATTTTCTCAATATAATCTAAACTGTCATCGATATAGAAAATTAAATCGGGTACTTTTCGCAATTGGTTTTTAACACGTTGTGCCAAATCGTGTTTAATTAAAGAGTTATTTGTTTTAACTGCATTTAAAATTTCGCCACCTTTATCTGATGGAAAAACACTTAAGTAAACTTTTGCAATCGACAAATCACTTGTAACATTAACCTTAGAAACCGAAATGATAAGATTAGAAATTCCGTTCTTTCTAATTTCACCTTGTAATATATCTACCAAGTCATTTTGTAATAACTGACCTATTTTTTTTTGTCTATTTGTTTCCATACTGCAAAAGTACATAATAATATAATAAGGTGATTTAGTTTTTAGTAGCGAAACTTTGTTTTATTTTTGTAAACCATTTTCCCGCTGTTCGCTTTAATATTTTGTTTTGTCATGTTGAGCTTAGTCGAAACATCTTTTTAAAAAAAACAAAACAAAATGATTTTCGCTTCCATCGGGGCTAGTTTGTAAACCATAAAATAGTTATGATGAATAAAATTGAACATATAGGGATTGCTGTAAAAAGTTTAAAAGAATCAAATTTAGTTTTTGAAAAATTATTTGGACAACCTGCTTATAAAGAAGAAGAAGTAGAAAGTGAAGGGGTTAAAACTTCATTTTTTATGAACGGACCAAACAAGATTGAATTGTTAGAAGCAACTAAGGAAGATAGTCCAATTGCAAAGTTTATCGACAAAAAAGGCGAAGGAATTCATCATATAGCATTTGATGTAGATGATATCGAAGCAGAAATTTCAAGATTAAAAGAAGAAGGGTTTATTGTTTTAAACGAAAAACCAAAAAAAGGTGCCGATAACAAGTTGGTTGCATTTTTACATCCTAAATCTACAAATGGTGTTTTGATTGAACTTTGTCAGGAAATAAAATAAATAATTTTGTTGAATTAAAAAATAGTAGTAATATTGCACACTCAAATGAAACCAAGGTTTTGTTTGAATTTAGTGAAATGCTAAACTGGTCCTATAGCTCAGTTGGTTAGAGCACCTGACTCATAATCAGGTGGTCCCTGGTTCGAGCCCAGGTGGGACCACAAAGGAAATTATAGCCGATGAATGGCTATTTTTTTCGAAGCGAACTTAAAAAATTAAGTTTTTTTTAAGTTTTTTTTATAAAAGTATTGATTAATATAAAAATATTTATATTTTCGTATTTTACAAATAAGAACTAATATTGTGATGTTTAGAGATTGTTAATGAATCAATAAGAAAACATAAATTAGTTTGTAATTAAAAAATAAATTTTACTTTTACGGCCTATGAAAATAGCAGTACAAAAAATAGTTGTTGTGGTAATGTTAGTATTAAGTAGCCAGTTTGCTATGGCTCAAACGCCTCCGCCACCAACGCCGCCACCTGGTTTACCAATTGACGGTGGTTTGGTTGCCATGTTTTTTGTGGCCTTAGTTTTAGGATACTTTATTTCAAAAAAATATTTGTTTACAAAAAAGAGCTCTTTATAGGAGCTCTTTTTTTTATTTCTGTAATTCGTAAATTCTTTTTACATACTTTCCAATAACGTCAAATTCTAGATTAACTATAGTACCAGTCTTAAAATATTTAAAGTTTGTATGTTCAAACGTGTAAGGTATTATAGCAACACTAAATTCGTTTTCTTTTGAATTTACAACGGTAAGACTTGTTCCGTTTACAGTAATTGAACCTTTTTCAATGGTAATATTGCTTAAATTTTTGTCGTATTCAAAAGTAAAAACCCAACTTCCATTTTCGGTTTCTATTTTTTTACATGTAGCGATTTGATCAACGTGACCTTGAACTATATGACCATCTAAACGGTCGCCAAGTTTCATCGCTCTCTCTAAATTAATAAATTCTCCAGTTTGCCAGCTTCCAATATTTGTTTTCTTTATGGTTTCATTTATAGCTGTGACTGTGTATAAATCATTCTCAATTGCAACAACAGTTAAACATATGCCATTATGTGCGACACTTTGGTCAATTTTCAACTCAGAAGTTATTTCAGAATTGACTGTAATGTGTAAGTTATCTTGTTCTTTTTCAATTTTGGTTATTTTTCCTAAGGTCTCTATTATTCCTGTAAACATAACTAGAATTTTATTACTAAATTTGCAATTCAAAATTAAGCAATAAAAAAACCAAAAATGGTTAAAAAATCAGAAAATATTATTGTAGGAATTTCTGTTGGTGATTTAAACGGAATTGGTGCAGAGGTCATTTTGAAGACTTTTGAAGATTCTAGAATGTTTGAACTTTGTACGCCTGTAGTTTTTGCAAACGCTAAGATTATTTCTTTTTTAAGAAAAAATTTGAATATAGAGATTCATATTAATGGCATTGATAATTTAAGTCAAGTTGTATCAGGTAAGTTTAATGTGTTAAATGTATGGAAAGAAGGTGTTAATCTGGAGCATGGTAAATTGGACGACAATGTAGGTAAATATGCAATTAAATCATTTGTTGAGGCTACCAAAGCTTTGAAAAACGGCTTAATTGATGTTTTAGTAACAGCTCCTATTAATAAATACAATATTCAGTCTGACGAATTTAAATTCCCTGGTCATACAGATTATCTAGATAAAGAGTTGGATGGTAATGCACTTATGTTAATGGTTCATGATAAGTTAAGGGTAGGCCTTTTAACCGATCATATTCCTGTTAATGAAGTTGCTTCTAAGATTTCAAAAGAATTGATTGAGGAAAAAGTTGAAACAATAAAGAATACTTTAATTAAAGATTTTAAAATTGCTAAACCTAAAATTGCGGTTTTAGGATTAAATCCTCATAGTGGAGATAATGGTGTTATAGGAAAAGAAGACGAAGAGGTTGTAAAGCCTACATTAAAAAAACTTTTTGATAATGGAACAATGGTTTTCGGACCTTATTCTTCTGATAGTTTTTTTGGAAGTAATATGTATCAAAATTTTGATGCAGTTTTAGCAATGTATCACGATCAAGGATTAATACCTTTTAAAACACTGTCGTTTGGCAAAGGGGTTAATTATACAGCAGGTTTAGAAAAAATTAGAACATCTCCAGATCATGGAACAGCTTTTGAAATTGCTGGAAAAGGAATGGCCAATCATGATTCTTTTAAAGAGGCTTTGTATTTAGCTTTAGATGTTTTTGCTAATCGAAACGAGTACAAGGAGTTAACCGAAAATCCTTTAAAAGTGAGCCAAAATTAGTTTTGAACAAAAAAATGTTCATAACAAGTTTTGTTTTATAATAATTTTAATATCTTTGCAACCCAAAATAAAGGGGTCGACTGTTGTTATGAAAAATTTAAAAGCATTTTTAATTCCTTTTACGGGATTGAAAATTGGGAAGCATCAGTTTGATTATCATATAGATAATTCGTTCTTTGAATGCTTTGAATATGTGGAATTTAATTCTGCAGAAATCAAAGTAGATTTAGTTTTAGAGAAGAAAAGTACAATGTTAGAGTTGTATTTTAAACATAGTGGAACTGTAAATGTTCCTTGCGATATCACAGGTGAGGATTTCGATTTGCCAATTAAAGGTAAATTAAAGGTAATCGTGAAATTTGGAGAAGAATTTAATAACGAAAACGAAGAGTTGTTAATTTTGCCTCATGGAGAATTTCAGGTTGATATTTCACAATATGTTTATGAAATGATAGTGTTGTCAGTACCTGCTAAAAGAATTCATCCAGGAGTTGAAGATGGAACTTTAGAGTCAGAAGCTATTGAAGCATTAGAAAAACTTTCTCCAAAAATTAATGAAGAAAAAGAACCAGAAGATGAAATAGACCCTAGATGGGCAGAATTAAAAAAACTATTAACGGATAAAGATAAAAATAAATAAAAATGGCACATCCTAAGAGAAGACAATCGTCAACAAGAAGAGATAAGAGAAGAACGCACTACAAAGCGACAGCTCCTCAAATTGCAACATGTCCTGTAACTGGTGAAGCACATTTATACCACAGAGCTTATTGGCATGAAGGTAAATTGTACTACAGAGGACAAGTTGTTGTGGATAAAACAGAAGCAGTTGCTTAATTGTTTTAGAGATAGAATTAAATAAAACTCTCACATTGTGAGGGTTTTTTTATTATGTTTTAGATTTACAAAATCTATGTTTAATTCATCTCATTTGGATTTTTTTTCGTAATTTCCACCACTTTTTTGATGTTATAAGTCGAAAAGAAACTATTTTTTATGAGTAAAATAACTGCCGCAATAACTGCAATAGGATCTTATGTTCCTGATTATGTGTTGTCTAACCAAGTTTTAGAAACATTGGTAGATACTAATGACGAATGGATTACCACAAGAACAGGAATTAAAGAAAGGCGATTACTTAAAGAAGAAGGACAAGGGACTTCTTTCCTTGCTATAAAAGCAGCCCAAAATTTATTAGAAAAAGCAAATCTTGACCCAAAAGAGATTGATTTGATTATTATGGCGACAGCTACTCCAGATATGCCTGTGGCTTCAACTGGAGTATATGTTGCAACACAAATTGGCGCTACAAATGCTTTTGCTTATGATTTGCATGCCGCTTGTTCAAGTTTTCTTTATGGAATGTCAACTGCCTCTGCTTATATAGCATCAGGAAAATATAAGAAAGTATTACTAATTGGAGCTGATAAAATGTCTTCAATTATTGATTATACAGACCGCGCAACTTGTATCATTTTTGGTGATGGAGGAGGCGCTGTTTTATTTGAACCAAACACTGAAGGTCTTGGATTACAAGATGAGTTTTTAAGAAGTGATGGAATTGGTCGTGAATTCTTAAAAATTGATGCAGGAGGTTCAATTTTACCTGCTTCTGAAGAAACGGTAAAAAACAAGCAACATTATGTTTTTCAAGATGGAAAAACAGTTTTTAAATATGCTGTTTCGGGGATGGCTGACGTAAGTGAGAAGATTATGCAACGTAATAATTTAACTCACGATGATGTAAATTGGTTAGTAGCTCATCAAGCAAATAAGCGTATTATTGATGCTACTGCAAGTAGAATGGGTGTAGACGAGTCTAAAGTTTTAGTAAACATTCACCGTTACGGAAACACAACTTCAGCTACTTTACCTTTGTTACTAACTGATTTTGAAGACAAATTAAAAAAAGGAGACAATATAATTTTTGCTGCATTTGGTGGTGGTTTCACATGGGGAGCTATCTACTTAAAATGGGCATATACAAAAAAATAACAAACAAACTTTACTAAACCAAATTTCAATATTATGGATATTAGAGAAATTCAAAACCTAATTAAATTCGTAGCAAAATCAGGAGCTACAGAAGTGAAGTTAGAAATGGATGATTTTAAAATCACTATTAAAACTGCTCCGGACGGAGAAGCAACTACGACTTATGTTCATCAAGTTCCAGTTTCGGCAGCATTACCACAGGCGGCGGCTCCTCAACCAGTTGCGCCAACTGCTCCAGCTGCTCCAGCTGCAGCGCCGGTTGCTACAGAATCTGCTTCAGATGATAGTAAATATATCACTGTAAAATCTCCAATCATCGGAACATTCTATAGAAAACCAGCTCCAGACAAACCAATGTTTGTTGAAGTAGGTTCTACTATTTCAAAAGGAGATGTAGTTTGTGTTATCGAAGCAATGAAATTGTTCAACGAAATTGAATCAGAAGTTTCAGGTAAAATTGTTAAAGTTTTAGTTGACGATTCTTCTCCAGTTGAATTTGATCAACCATTATTCTTAGTTGATCCATCTTAATTTTAGATTTTAGATTTCCAGATTTTAGATTTCAGAAACATCTGAAAAGTCTATCTGTCTATAATCTAAACGTCTAACAATCTAAATTAGAAGATTATGTTTAAAAAAATATTAATTGCAAATAGAGGGGAAATTGCACTTCGTGTAATTCGAACTTGTAAAGAAATGGGCATTAAAACTGTAGCAGTATATTCTACAGCTGATGCAGATAGTTTGCACGTGCGTTTCGCAGATGAGGCGGTTTGTATTGGACCTCCACCAAGTAACCTATCGTATTTAAAAATGTCTAATATCATTGCAGCAGCAGAAATTACGAATGCTGATGCAATTCATCCAGGATATGGATTCTTATCTGAAAATGCTAAGTTTTCAAAAATTTGTGAAGAGCACGGAATTAAATTTATCGGAGCTTCTGCAGAAATGATTGAAAAAATGGGAGATAAAGCTACTGCAAAAGCTACTATGGAAGCGGCAGGAGTTCCTTGTGTTCCAGGTTCAAAAGGGATTTTAGCTTCTTATGAAGATGCTAAAAAAACAGCTAAGAAAATTGGTTACCCTGTAATGATGAAAGCTACTGCTGGAGGTGGTGGTAAAGGTATGCGTGCCATTTGGAAAGAAGAAGAG
This sequence comes from Flavobacterium okayamense, assembly GCF_019702945.1. Classification (NCBI taxonomy): domain Bacteria; kingdom Pseudomonadati; phylum Bacteroidota; class Flavobacteriia; order Flavobacteriales; family Flavobacteriaceae; genus Flavobacterium; species Flavobacterium okayamense. The sequence goes on along the minus strand of NZ_AP024749.1, from coordinate 552,142 downwards.
CTTCAAAAAGCATGGGAAAGTGCTCGTCAAGAAGCTGCTGCTGCTTTCGGAAACGATGGTATGTATATGGAAAAACTAATTGAAGAACCACGTCACATTGAAATTCAAGTAGTGGGTGATTCATTTGGTAAAGCATGTCACTTATCAGAAAGAGATTGTTCAGTACAACGTCGTCATCAAAAGTTAACGGAAGAAACTCCTTCTCCGTTCATGACAGATGATTTAAGAAATGCAATGGGTGACGCAGCAGTAAAAGCGGCAGAATATATTAAATATGAAGGCGCTGGTACAGTTGAGTTCTTAGTAGATAAGCATAGAAATTTCTATTTTATGGAAATGAATACGCGTATTCAGGTAGAACATCCTATTACAGAACAAGTTATCGATTACGATTTAATTCGTGAGCAAATATTAGTTGCGGCTGGAGTGCCAATTTCGGGTAAAAATTATTTCCCACAATTACACTCAATAGAATGTCGTATTAATGCGGAAGATCCGTATAATGATTTCCGACCTTCGCCAGGTAAAATTACCGTTTTACACGCGCCAGGAGGACACGGAGTTCGTTTAGATACACATGTGTATGCTGGATATACTATTCCACCAAATTATGATTCTATGATTGCGAAGTTGATTACGACTGCACAAACACGTGAAGAAGCAATTAACAAAATGAAACGTGCTTTAGATGAATTCGTAATTGAAGGTATTAAAACTACCATTCCTTTCCACAGACAGTTAATGGATGAACCAGATTATGTAGCTGGTAATTATACCACTAAGTTTATGGAAACTTTTAAAATGAAAGAAATTTAAAAAATATAAAATCCCGAGTTTTTCTCGGGATTTTTGTTTTAAACAAAGTGTAGGTTTTTGTTTTTATATCCTTCAAGAAATTTAATATGTTGTCTAAGTTCCTGAATTAAGTTCTCTTTTTCACGTAATTCTCGCTCATATTTACTAATCCTTCTATCGTTCATAGGTTCATCAATAGTAAAAAAGTAATCTGGACTTACGTTCAACAATTCGGTTATTCTTTTCAAATGCGATTCCCATGAATGCGTATAGCCTGATTCTAATCTAGCATAAGCAGATTGAGAGATTCCGAGTAGATTTGAAAAATCTTCTTGCGTGTAACCGTTAAACTTTCGTAACAGTCTTAGCTTTTTAAAATTAAATTTGTCAATATTCATAATTCTGTTGTTTTATCCAAAATTATGCTGACTTAAAATGATTTATACAACTGAATTCAGGGGTGTTGTGTTTTTTTGTCATTGCGAGCGAAGCGAAGCAATCTTTTCGATTCTTTTTGTTTGCACGATAAACATTTACGCGTTATCGGATTATTTAAGTATTAATATTTTGTCTTTTATAAATGTAAGAAATAATGGAGATTGATAAGAATATCAAGCCTGCATATAAATCAATTTTATTGTTGTGTTTTTTTATTGTATCAATTTCATTTAAAAAAACAAAATCTTTATTTCGTATTCCAAAAACTAAAATATCTTTCTGTTTAAAAACATCACTCTTTTTTGGTATTGAAATATTTATAATATCTCCTTTTTGTATAGAATAAAACGCTCCTGCTTTAAAATCGTCTATAAAATCAGCTTTTATTATAAAGTGACAAGAATAATCAACTAATTTGATATAATATAATCTTCGTCCTCTTGATTCATTTTTGAAAGAATAATATTCAACTTTATTTCTTAGGGTAATTAAATCATTTTCACTTTTAACATTGTTTTTTGTTATAAAAAATAAAAACGAGGTCATGCTTAAAAAAAAAGAAAGTGAAACAATTCCATACTTATCTCTATCAAACCACGGAGCAATTTTGTTAAAAAAATTTTTCATTTAAAATTTACATTATAGTAAGTTTAACTAATAATTTCTCAACTTCCTCTTTCTGCTTAGCATATTTTTTTTGTACATCAGAACCTTCTTTCATTCGGTTGTAATATTCTATGGCTTTATTGCCAAAAGCTTTTTGTTGAAATGTTGATAATTCTGGAATTAAAGGAAATTCTTTGTGAAACAAGTTCTCATAATACGCTTGAAACTCGCGTTCGTTTTTATCTTCAACTTTACATTTCTCCGATTTCTGTTTTACATGCAACATTTCATGCGCTAATAAATTCAGCATCAAGAACAATGGAAACTCAAAAGCATTTGCAGGTAATTTAATTAGTTGTTTGCTTCCGATTACTCCATTTGTAGTTAACAGAATAAAACTTGGTTCCGCTTTTTCGGTTAATTCAAAATGGGAAAAGTTTTCTTGTTCTAATTCATATACTTTTACTAACCAATGCGCCGCTTCAATGGTTAAACCCAATTGAGCAAAACCTTTTATTGTTTTTTCTATTTCGGAAAGTGCAATCATGTATTAAAACTACAAATTTTGTTTTATAGCCCCGATTGAGGTTTTGTTGGAGCTCTTAAACGGTTCTCGATACATTTTGTTTCGTCACTTCGAGTTTTCGCTATGCGAAAGTATCGAGAAGTGAAACAAAACACTCGAACTGACGTTTAAAGCGACTACCGAAAGCGGGACTACTTATCTTCTATCTTGAATTTTCTGCTTCTAAAAATTATAAAGTCTCTTTCAACCATTTAAAAAATTCACGTTGCCATACGATTCCGTTTTGTGGTTGTAAAACCCAATGGTTTTCTTCTGGAAAATATAGTAATCGACTTTTAATCCCTTTTAGTTGTGCCGCTTGAAAAGCTTCTAAAGCTTGTCCAATTGGTACGCGGTAATCTTTTCCACCTTGAACAATAAGAATTGGTGTATTCCAATTGTTTACTAAGTTAATTGGGTTAAATTCTTTGTAGGTTTTTTGTGCGGCTTTGTTTTCAGTTTCCCAATAAGCACCACCCATATCCCAATTGGTAAAGAAAACTTCTTCGGTTGTACCATACATGCTTTGCAAATTGAAAATTCCATCGTGAGCAATAAATGATTTAAAACGATTGTTGTGAATTCCAGCCAACTGAAATACCGAATAGCCACCATAGCTTGCGCCAACAGCCCCTAATCTCGATTTATCTACATACGATTCTTTAGCAACATCGTCTATAGCGCTTAAATAATCATCAATCGCTTGTCCGCCCCAATCTTTACTAATATTTTCATTCCATTTTACACCATGGCCAGGCATTCCTCTACGATTTGGAGCTACAACAACATAACCTTGTGATGCCATAACTTGGAAATTCCAACGGAACGAATAGAATTGTGAAAGTGCTCCTTGTGGACCACCTTGACAATATAATAATGTTGGATATTTTTTAGTTTTATCGAAGTTTGGGGGTAGAATTACCCAAACCAACATGTCTTTTCCGTCAGTTGTTTTTACCATGCGCTTTTCAACAGTTGGCAACGCTAATTTCGAATAGGTTTCGGTATTGATATTCGTAATTTGATTCCACGATTTTTTCTTTAAGTCGTAGCTAAAAATTTCGTTTGCATGATTCATATCGCTACGAGTAACTAAAATGGTATTTCCGTTGAAACCAATAATTTGATTCACATCAAATTGTCCTTTTGTAATTTGATTAACATGAACAGCAATTTTGGTTAAACCTGGAAAATTAACTTCAAATAATTGTTTGGTTCCATCAACTGGTGCTAAGAAATATACTTTTTTGCCGTCTTTGCTCCAAGTAAAACTATCTACAGTTCCGTCCCAAGCAGCAGTTAAATTAATGTCCATTCCTTTATGATGAACAATGATATCGTTTTTGTCAGCTTCATAACCATCGCGTTTCATTTGTAACCATGACAAATCTCCGTTTGGTGAAAATTGTGGTGCAACATCGTAACCCAAATTACCTTCAGTTAGATTTTTGGTTGTTTTTGAAGCAATATCGTATTCATATAAATCAGTATTTGTACTAATTGCATATTCCGTTCCGAATTTCTTTTTACTAACGTAAATTACTTTCGAACCATCAGGAGACCAAATATAATCTTCATCGCCGCCAAATGGTTTTTGCGGACAATCATAAGGTTCGTTAGCTAAAATATCAATTTCTATTCCTTTATTATTGGTGACAAAAACGTGGTTATGATTGCCTTCATTCCAAGTGTCCCAATGACGATAATCAAGATTATCATATACTTGTGCTTGACTTTTATCTAATTCTGGATAGAAATCGCTTCCTAAAACTTTTTCTGTTTTTACTTCTTTGTTGGATAAAATGGAACCCGTAGCGCTTACATTTTTATCGTGAACTAAAGTTGAGGCTTTGTCTTTTTCGATTTCAGTTGCATTACCGCCATTTACTGAAATGGTATAATACTTCGAGTGCGATTTATTTTCTTCAACCGAAGGAGTGCTTACCTTGTAAACAATGTTTTTTCCATCTTTAGAAATACCTAAAACCGAAACGCGCCCTAATTTCCATAATAACTCTGGTGTCATTATATTTTGAGCTGAAGCTGAAAGTCCTGCCATAATCAATACTATAAGTAAAAACTGTTTTTTCATCTTAATAAAAATTTGAGTTAAAATTACTCATTTAAATAGAATAAAAAAAGCCTTCCATATTGGAAGGCTTTTCAAAGTTTAACTCTAATTTCTTATTTTTTTAAGAAACGTTTTGTTGTTATTTTGTCGTTGTTTGAAATTTCTAAAATGTAATTTCCTTCTTGTAAGTTACTTACATTAATCATTTCGTTTGAAATTTTTCCATTTAAAACAACTTGTCCCATCAAGTTGAACACTCTAAATGTTGCATTTTCTGAAACTGAAGTTACGTTTAAAATATCAACCGCAGGATTAGGATAAATTCTAATTTCTGGAGTAGAAGTAATTGTTGAATTATCTTCAATTTCTTTACCTCCAGCTTGAATATTTACTGTATAATCTTCAACTTGTCCGTAAGAGAAAGCTTCACAAGAAGTAGGAATTCCATTATATTTCATAGAAACACGCATTCTTGTAGCTCCTAAACTTGCAGATGTAGGAATTGTAATATTTCCACTTACAGGTGTTGATTTAGTTGCTGCAATTGAAATCACTTGCTCACCTGCATCAGTAAAATCACCATCTTGATTAAAGTCAATCCAAACTGCATATCCTTCGCTATAAACAGTTCCTGTCCATAATGGTGTAATCGTTATCGTTTGAGAACTTCCTCTTGATACATTTGTTGAAACTGAAGTAAAATCTTCATATCCAGCAGTTCCAGTTGAAGAATTATTAATACTTCCGTAAACTACTCTTGAGATTCTCTCATCATTTGTATTATTTCCTTGAGAAGTACAATATGAAACAGGATTAGGATTTGTAACTGTAGCGCTTACTGAAATATCATCTATAGTTGCATCACCAGTATAGTTTGTTCCAGTGGTATTATTAAAACGCAATTGAACTGTAGAATAACTTGCTAAACTAACTGTGGCTGTTTGCCAAGCATTTCCTTGATCACCAGATTTTGTCCAAATTGTTGTCCAAGTTGAAGAACCATTAGCTCTCGCCTCTAATTTTAAAGTTCCCATAGCAGCACCATACATGTGGTATTGGAAAGAAACTGTAGGATTAGATAAACCGCTTAAGTTGAAACAAGGCCCTTCTAAAATACCAACTTTAGATGGATAGTTAGGACTTGAAGCTTCAATATACATGTAATATGAACCTTCTGCCGCTGAAGATGGTCCGGTTCCACTTGATGGCGTTCCAGATGCATCTCTTGTCCAATCCATATCATCAGAAGAACTTTGCGTCCAAGCACCTAAGCCGCTTTCAAATCCTTCATTATAAGGGAAAGAAGTTATTGTAGAAGTACATCCTGTACTTGCATTTGGTAAAGTTGTAACTGAAACTGTATTACTTGAATTTGAAATATTTCCAGCCGCATCTTTAGCTCTAACCGTAAAGCTATATGTTGTAGCTGCTGTTAAACCTGTAACATTGTAAGATGTAGTTGTAGCTGTTCCAATTTGAGTTGCGCCTTGGTAAACATTATAACCTGTTACACCCACATTGTCAGTTGAAGCATTCCAACTTAAATTTGTTGTGGTTTGAGTTGTACCTGAAGCTGATAAACTTGTTGGAGCAGTTGGAGCAGTTGTGTCTGCTGTTGCACCCGAAATATTTACTGTGTAATCTTCAACTTCTCCGTATGAGAATGTTTCACAAGAGGTTGGGATTCCGTTATATTTCATAGAAACACGCATTCTTGTAGCTCCATTTGTAGCTGTAGCTGGCACAGAAAAACTTCCGCTAACTGGAGTTGTTGTTGAAGCTGCCTTACTCCATACTAATTCACCAGAATCATCGAAACTGCCATTTTGATTATAATCAATCCAAACAGCGTAGCCTTCACTATAAGTTGAACCTGTCCATGTTGGTGTTACTGTAATCGTGTATGAATTTCCTTTAGTTAATCCTGTTGAAATACTTGTAAAGTCAGTGTAACCATTTCCTCCATTAGAACTATTATTAATTGTGTTTAACTGAACACGGCTAATATATTCATCTGCAACGCTATTTCCTTGAGATGTACAGTAAGTTGGTCCGGTTCCTCCACTTGATAATGTTGTTACTGATGCAGTATTACTTTGAGCTGATAAATTTCCAGCAGCATCTTTAGCTCTAACAGTAAAACTATAATTTGTAGCAGCCGATAAGCCAGTAACATTATAATTTGTCGAAGTTGAAGTTCCAATTTGGGTTGTACCTCTGTAAATATTATATCCTGTTACACCAACATTGTCTGTTGAAGCAGACCAAGATAAGTATGTAGTTGTTTGTGTTGTTCCAGACGCAGTTAAATTAAGTGGAGTAGAAGGTGCAGTATTATCAGCACCTGTTCCAGCTGTAATGGTGAAGTTTGAATTTGAAACATCAAAGAAAATATGATTAGTTCCTTTTACCATTATTCTACATTGAGAAGATGGTGTGTTAGGAATTGTTACAGCTTGAGAACCATCATTTGGTGTTGAAGCTAAAATTGTTGTCCAAGTTGAACCTCCATTTGTAGACAATAGGATATCAACATTAGCACAGTTTACTCCATTTGCTGTTGTTCCAGCAACGTTCCAAGTAACAGTTTGTGAGCTTCCGCCCACGTAAGAAACTGAAGTGTTTGGTGCGGTTACACTAAAAGGTCCAGCAGTCCCGTTTACCGTTACTACCATATCATCACTATTATTTGCTGAACCTCCAGCTCTATTATCACGAACCGTAAATCTAAAGTTTAAAGTTCTTGCAACAGATGATAATGCCTCTACAGTAATTTCAGACCCTGAAGTTGTAGTTGCACCAGCCAAAACTCTCGACATTTGTGGAAAATATCTTGTAGGTGATGTAGAAGGAGAATATGATCTAAAGTTTGGTCCAGATGTTTTTGTTGCACTAGCTGCTGAACTTGCTCCAGTTTGTGAACTTGAGGCATTGTCAAATTGTTCCCAAACATAAGTTAAAGCATCGCCATTTGCATCTGTACCTGTACCAGTTAACATGAAAGGAGTGCTTTTTGGAATTGTATAATTTGAACCAGCATTTGCAGTTGGAACACTATTTCCTGTATTTGTTACCGTTGGACAAGTTTTTCCTTTAATATTATTGGTCACTTGTTGAATACTAACTGCGTGAAAGTAAGCATCTGAATGCGCTTGGATATCTTGAGAAGTAATTCCAGCATATCCCATAATTGTTGATCCAGAACCAGGTTCCATATTTGCTCCAGTTCCTTCATTACTCATAGAGAAAGTATGGTTTGCTCCAAATTGGTGTCCTAATTCATGGGCTACATAATCTATATCAAAATTATCACCTTGTGGAACGCCATCTGCTGGTGAAGTATATCCAGATCCTTTTTGACCGTTAACGCAAACGCAACCAATACAACCAGCATTTCCACCACCACCATCTCTTCCAAAAAGGTGTCCGACATCATAGTTAGACTCACCAATTACAGATGTTAAAGTTGATTGTAATTGAGAATTCCAATTAGACATTGAACTTGATGGAGAATAAGGATCAGATGAAGCGCTTGTATAAATAACAGCGTCAGTATTTGAAATTAAAACCATACGTACGCCAAAGTCTTTTTCGAATACACCATTAACTCTTGTCATAGTGTTGTTAATTGCCGCTAGAGCATTTGCTTTTGTTCCTCCGAAATAAGCTGTATACTCTCCTGTAACCGACATCGCTAAACGGAATGTTCTTAACTTAGAATCGTCTGCATTTGGTCTTAAGTTTGCCCCAGTTGGAATTTGACTTGATAAATTATCATCAACTAAACAATCAAATTTTGTAAAAGCTTGTCTTTTGTCTGATTTTCTATAAACTGTATAAGAAGATAAATCTGTTGTATAAGGCTCAATAAATGTAGCCTCTTTATCTCCATATAAAGTCATTGTTTGGATTCCAAGTGGAGAAATACTAAAATAAATTGTAGCAGAAGGATTTTCAATTCCTTGACCAACATACGATTTAATTTCTGGATATCTTGCGGCTAAGTCTGGATCCATATTAGATTGTTCCCAAACTTGAAAATTTTCCATTTTACCTTCTGCGTTTGGAAATGAAATAATTGTTTTAGAAGTTTTTAAATTGGAATTCCTTTCAGGTAGATTTACCAATTTTTGTTGAAGTTTTTGAATGTCTAATTCAAAAAGTTTTGGATTACCAATAACGTTTTTATTGGCTACAACTTTAGCGTTGCTTTTTTTTGAGGTCGTTCGCCAAAATGAATCTCCATTTTGTCCAAACGAAAAACTCGTAACAGCTATTAATAGAATAGCTAATAGTTTTTGTTTCATAATAATATAGTATAAGGTTTGTTGAATTCAAATGTATATATATTTTTGTTACATTAATTACAGATTTTCTGTAAAAAATGTTAAAATATAACAAAAATCACTTTTTTGTTATTGTAAAATTTAGAGTTCCCTAATAATTGCAAAGGATTAATTGCTTTTGAATATTCTAGTTTTTAGGCTTCAGTTTTAGAAAAATATCCGTATTTTCACGTTTTCAAAAAGGTTTACACGAATGAAGAAATTAGCTTTACACTGGCAAATATTATTAGGAATGCTATTTGGGGTATTATTTGCAGTTTTATTGATACAATTTGATTGGGGAAAAGAATTCATTGTTGATTGGATAAAACCTTTTGGAAACATTTTTATTAATTTGTTAAAATTAATTGCGGTTCCTTTAATTTTAGCTTCGTTAATAAAAGGTGTTTCTGATTTGAAAGATATTTCGAAGCTTTCTCAAATGGGAGGAAGAACTATTGGTTTATATATTTTAACAACAGTATTTGCTGTTTCAATTGGGTTGGTAATTGTAAATATTGTAAAACCAGGAAGTTATATTTCAGAAGACACTCGAACTGAATTAGTGGGAAGCTATGCTAATGATGCAAACTCTAAAATTGCAGCGGCAGAAAATCAAAAACAAGCAGGTCCTTTACAAGCATTAGAAGATATTGTTCCTAGCAATATTGTAAAAGCAGCTTCAGATAATGGTAATATGCTTCAAGTGATCTTTTTTGCAATATTTTTTGGTATTGCCTTAATACTTATTCCACAAGAACAAGCACAGCCAGTTAAAGCCTTTTTTGATGGATTTAACGAAGTTATTCTCAAAATGATTGACATCATAATGCTAGCAGCTCCGTATGGTGTTTTTGCACTTTTAGCTTCTCTAATTGCTGAATCTCCAAGTTTAGATTTATTTAAAGCTCTTGGAATGTATGGACTTTCAGTTATTATTGGTCTAGTATTAATGATTGGCGTTTATATGCTTTTAGTTAGACTATTAGCTAAGAAGAGTCCAAAATTCTTCTTTAATGGGATTTCGCCAGCTCAACTTTTAGCATTTTCAACAAGTTCAAGTGCAGCTACTTTACCTGTAACTATGGAACGAGTAGTTGATAATTTAGGTGTAGACGATGAAGTAGCGAGTTTTGTATTGCCAATTGGCGCTACGATAAATATGGATGGAACAAGTTTGTATCAAGCAGTTGCTGCAGTTTTTATTGCACAAGCATTCGGTATGGATTTAAGTCTTGGCGCTCAACTTGGAATAATAGCAACAGCAACTTTAGCATCTATTGGTAGTGCTGCTGTTCCGGGTGCTGGTATGGTAATGTTAGTAATTGTATTAGCGCAAGCAGGAATTCCTGAAGCAGGTTTAGCTTTAATTTTTGCAATCGATAGACCATTAGATATGTGCAGAACAACTGTAAATGTTACTGGTGACGCTGCTGTTTCAATGGTTGTTGCAAAATCAGTAGATAAATTAGAATAGAAATGGAAGATTTTCATTGGACCAAATTATTTAATCCAGAGTTTTATATAACAATGGAAATTAATGGAGTTCCTATTGGAATTTACATGGTTTTATTTATTGTATTTGCTGAGACTGGTTTGTTTGCTGGCTTTTTCTTGCCTGGAGATAGCTTACTTTTTTTGTCTGGAATTTATTCGCGCGAACTTGTTGAAACCTTTTTTTATATTCCAAGTGATTTTTCTAATGTAACTATTTTGTCACTTTTAATTGCTGCTGCTGCAACTTTAGGTAATATTTTTGGTTACTGGTTTGGTGCAAGAAGTGGTCAATTCTTATATGAAAAGGAAGATAGCTTCTTTTTTAAGAAAAAGTACTTAATTGAGTCTCAAGTTTTTTTTGAAAGACATGGCGGTAAAGCAATAATTTTTGCTCGTTTTCTTCCTATTGTTAGAACGTTTGTTCCTATAATTGCTGGAATTGTTCATATGGACAAACCGAGATTTATGTTTTATAATGTTTTGAGTTCAATTTTATGGTCTTTTGCATTAGTTTTTGCTGGACATTATTTATATGGCTTTTTCCAAGATGAATTTGGATTAGACTTAAAGGAACACATTGAAAAAATAATCTTGATTTTAATTGCTGTTACTACTTTTCCTTTAGCTATGAAAGCTATTAAATCGAGAAGGAAAACTAAGAATAATGAAGAATTATAATTTTATAATTACGCTTAATAGAACGACTCGCTTAGTTTTACATACAAACTTAACTGCTTTTACATCATTTTTTTATTTGTAAAGTAAAATGAATTAATTTTATAGTTTAATTTAAATTATGAAGAGAGTAGTTTTACTTTTCTTGTTTTTATCTTTTTCAATTTTCTCTCAAAAAACTGAATACAATAACGCTGTTGTTTATTTACAAAACAATCAAATAGAAGAGGCTACATCATCTATTCAAATTGCAATTCGTAAAGCCAAAAGTAATAAATCTAAATACCATCTTTTATATTCAACTATTTTGAAATATCAAAATATATCAGATTCAAGTTTTTATTATATTACTAAAGCAGAAAATGATTACCGAAACAGAAAAATTGATGATAGTTTACTTTACACATATACACTTAAAACTGAGTTTTATCGATACTTTGGTGAAAGAAAAAAAGCAGACACTTGTCTTTTAAATATTGAAAAATTCAATCTTGATAAAATTAAGAATAAAGATATTGTTGCCTATGCTTTAAACAGAAAAATGGCAATTTTTAATGGTTATCATCATGGAAGCAAAGATACTTTAGAAATTATAAAACAAATAGCGAAGCAAATTATTAGTTTAGAAAAGCAAATTAACAACAAAGAAATTATTGCTTATACCTTAAATGAAGTTGCTCAAATTGAAGATTATAAAGGTGATAGAAATAAGGCGTTTGCTAAATATAAGATAGCTTTAAAGTATGCTCAAAAACACAAATTATTAAATGCAGAAATTGATATTTCCTATAATTTGGCAGCACTTTATGCGCGATATAGAAATGATAATAAAAAAGCAGTTGAAATATTAGAAAAATTAATTGAAAAAGTTGACAGTGGATCAAACATAAGACAAAAATGTAGTTTTTATCTACAAATAAAGGGATACTATAAAGAAACAAACCAAATTAAAAAAGCATTATATGCAGCCGATAAAGTTTACAAATATACTCAAGACATTAATAATCAAGAAGTCTATTTTAAACTTAATAAGCTCGAAAAAAAATATGATTTAGCGGAAAAAGAAAAACAAATTCAAGAAAATGAAAACAAGATCAAAATTCAAAATCTTGAAATTGAAAATAGTTCAAAAAAGTTTTGGTTGGTTTTTATCATTTTTATTTTAGTAACTATCGGAATTCTTACATTGACATATTTTTTCAAAAGAGAGAAAAAATCTAATAATGAACTTCGAATTTTGTCTGCAGAAAATGAGTTTTTATTAAGTGAGGCAAGTCATAGAATTAATAATAATTTACAGTTAATTCTGATTTTAATTAAAAATCAACAAGAAAAATTAAATAATACTGAGAAAATTGAATTTGAAAAAATATTAAAAAAAATCAATTCAATTGCTACCTTGCACAAACAGCTATATAAATCTAAAAATAAGCAGCAAATAGATTTAAGAAATTATCTTTTTGATGTGCATTTTAGCTTTTCAGATATATTTAATGAAAATAAAATTCAATCAAATATAAGTGCGGTTTCAATACTTGTAAAAATCGATTATGCTTTATATTTTGGACTAATTCTAACTGAATTATATATAAATTCAATCAAACACGCTTTTACTGATCAAGAAAAAAAAGAAATTAATTTTATCTTAAAAGTTGAAGAGAATCAAATCCAATTTTATTACAAAGACAATGGAAATTCAATTTTAACTAAAACAATTCCTAAGCCCAAACTAATTCATCAACTATGCAGGCAATTAGAAGTAGATTGTTGTATAGAAAATAAAAGCGGGTTTCAGTTTACATTTACTAAATCACTATAAACTTAAAATAATGAGTTTAAATACTAAAATACTAATTGTTGAAGATGAAATATTAATTGCAGATTTTATTGCAGACTTTCTAAAAATGAAAGGTTTTTCTGATATAGAAATGGCTCATAAGCCCGAAGTTGCAGTCAAATTTTTTCAAAGCTTTGAGCCCGAAATTGTATTAATGGATATTAATTTAAATGGAGAAAATGCTGGGATTGAATTGGCAAAAAACACGAATAAAAACGCCTCAATTATTTTTCTTACAGGACAAAATGATGAGGTTTTAATGAATAAAGCATTAGCAACTAATCCAGAAACATATTTAACTAAGCCAATAAAAGAAGATGATTTAATGGCGGCAATAAAGTTGGTGCTTTTAAAGAAACAACTGAATATTATTTCAATTAAAGATGGATACGATTATATAAAAATCAATCATGATGATATTTTATTTATAAAAAGTGACAACAACTACATAGATATTCAAACTACATCAAAAAAATATTCTATTCGTCAATCATTAGAAGGTTTTTTAGAAGAAATAGCAAATTCAAATTTTTTTAGAGTACATCGTTCTTACATTGTAAATGGTTCTAAAATTCAGAAAAAAACAAAATCAAGTTTATTTATTGAAAATCATGAAATTCCATTTTCAAAAAAATACGATTTTTCTTTTTAAATTTTATTCACATACAAACTTGGGTGCTTTCACACCATTTTTTTTCAAAAAATATAATATAGTTAATAGGTTTGTTTCAAAACTTAAAAATAAATTTATGAAACAACAGCTTTACTTGTTAATTGCAATTTTTATTAGTTTGTTTTCTTTTGGGCAAACACTAGATCAGTCAAGTGAATCATCTTCAGGTTTTGATTCTGGCGCTAATGCAGCAAATCCTCAAGGACAGTCCTTTACAGCAGGTGTCACAGGTAATTTAAGTCAAATTAGTTTAAGGCTTGGTAATAATGGAAATTTTACTCCTGGAGACTTTCAGTTAACAATATATAATGGTAATGGTTACGCCGGAGCTGTTTTAAATACTACAACATTAAATATTAGTTCTACATCTTCGGGATTAACAGAGGAGTTTGCTATTGTTCTCTCTTCACCTGTTAGTATAACCGCAGGAAACATGTATACTTTTGATTTTAGAGGATTAGGCTCAGCAAGTATTAATTTTCGCTTAAATTTTTCAAATTATGGACCTGGAGGCTATTATTTTGCTAGTGGAAACACAGGACTTTATAATACTTATGATATTTGGTTTAAAACGTTTGTATCTCCGCCAGCATCACCAGCCACACATTTAAATTTTGATGGTGTAAATGATAGAGTAGAGCTGCCAAATGAATCATTATATGATTTTACAACCGCTATGACTGTCGAAGTTTGGATGAATTCAAATGTAATGCCAGAACAATGGGATCCATTAATTACAAAAGGGGATAACAGTTGGAGGTTGCATTTAAATAATACAGGAACTGTAGATTTTACTTGTTCTGGAACATCAGGAGTTGGAGCTGTATCTACTACTTCAATAACAGATGGGAACTGGCATCATGTGGCAGGTGTTTATGATGGGACTTCAATAAAAATATATATTGATGGAGTTTTAGAAAATCAAGTTCTAGCAACAGGAAGTATTGTAAATTCAAATTTTCCTGTATTTATTGGTAATAATTCAGATTACACCGTTCGTTTTTATACAGGAAATATTGATGAAGTTCGTATTTGGAATATAGCTAGAACTATAAACCAAATAAATGGCTCTAGGAACTGTGAATTGCAAGGTAATGAGACAGGTTTAGTGTCTTATTATAATTTCAATCAAGGGAATGATGCATCAAATAATTCAACAGAAACAATTTTATTAGATTCGTCTTCTAATGGTAATAACGGAACTTTAAATAATTTTGCCTTAAACGGAGCAACTTCAAATTGGTTAGCAGGTTCTCCTGTAATTACTGGCTCTATTGTTCCTTCAAATGCCTTAGTAACAACTCCAATAGTTTATGACCAAGGCGATTCTGCTTCTGCTTTAACAGCTACAATTGGCACAAATGGAACAGGCTTAGTATGGTATACAAGTGCAACAGGTGGTACTGGTTCTACAACTGCTCCTACGCCAAGCACTGCAACAGTAGGCACTACTTCTTACTGGGTTTCTTCAACTAACGCAAATGGTTGTGAAAGTGAAAGAGTAGAGATTGTGGTAACTGTAAATTCAGTTACACCAGCAACACATTTAGATTTTGATGGCGTAAATGATTATGTTTCTGCTAATAATAATTTATTACCTTTTGGAAATAGTGCTAGAACAGTAGAGGCGTGGGTTAAGACAAGTACATCAAATGTTGGAACAATAGTTAATTATGGAAATCAATCTACTAATCAAAGATTTGGTGTTTTATTAGATGGTTCTGGAAGAGTGCTTGTAATTGGCGAGTTTAACGATTATACCACTACTACATCTATTAATGATAATAATTGGCATCATGTAGCAGTAACTTTTGATGGTAATTTATTAACTGTTTATGTTGATGGTGTAAATGTTGGTACAACAAATAAAACATATGCTACAAATGGTGACTTAATGGGTATTGGTTCAACTTATAGAACAACATTTTGGGGAGAATTATTAGATGGAGAAATTGATGAAGTTCGTATTTGGAATATAGCAAGAGCACAATCGGATATTCAAGATAATATGAATTGTGAGCTAGAAGGTACTGAAACAGGTTTAGTAAGCTACTATAAATTTAATCAAGGGAATGATGCCTCAAATAATTCAACAGAAACAATTTTATTAGATTCGTCTTCTAATGGTAATAACGGAACTTTAAATAATTTTGCCTTAAACGGAGCAACATCAAATTGGTTAGCAGGTTCGCCAGTTGTATCAGGTTCAATTATGCCAAGTAATCCAGGCGTAACAACTCCAGTGGTTTACAATCAAGGAGATACTGCAACACCTTTAACAGCAACAGTTGGAGCAAACGGCACAGATTTATTATGGTATACATCAGCAACAGGAGGAACAGGTTCAACAACAGCGCCAACACCAAGTACGTCAACTGCTGGTAATATGTCATATTGGGTATCTAGTGTAAATACAAATGGTTGTGAAAGTGAAAGAGTCGAGATTGTGGTTACAGTTATTGCTTCAATTTCTGGCTGTTGGAAAAATATTTATACAGGAGTAAACCAAACGTATGCAATTGCAAATGATGGTACGCTTTGGGCTTGGGGTTTTAATGCCGAAGCTCAATTAGGATTAGGGGATACTTCGAATAGATTAGTACCAACTCAGATAGGAACTGCAACAAATTGGAAAACACTTTCTAGTGGAGACAGACACGTTCTAGCCCTAAGAGAAGATGGTACGCTTTGGGTTTGGGGTAGAAATACACAAGGACATTTAGGTTTAGGAGATACTTCACAAAGGAATGTACCAACTCAACTTGGTACTGCAACCGATTGGGATAAAATTGATTGTGGATCTAACACTTCTTTGGCTATTAAAACAGATGGAACTTTATGGGTTTGGGGCGGAAATAATGAAGGACAACTTGGTTTGGGAGATTTAACTCAAAGACTAGTGCCAACACAAATAGGTACTGATACAGACTGGATTGCCATTAATGGTGCAGGTCAAAGTACCTATGCAATTAAATCAAATGGAACTCTTTGGGGAACAGGAGCTAATGCTGATGGGCAATTAGGTTTAGGTGATAATATTCAAAGATTAAGTTTTGTACAAATTGGAACAGATACTAATTGGTCTAAAGTACAAGTAGGATTAGGTGCTTTTGCTTTAGC
Organism: Flavobacterium okayamense; assembly: GCF_019702945.1. Classification (NCBI taxonomy): domain Bacteria; kingdom Pseudomonadati; phylum Bacteroidota; class Flavobacteriia; order Flavobacteriales; family Flavobacteriaceae; genus Flavobacterium; species Flavobacterium okayamense. The sequence goes on along the minus strand of NZ_AP024749.1, from coordinate 535,540 downwards.
ACAAAAAATTGATGGATCGCTTTGGGGGACAGGAAACAATCAATTTGGACAATTAGGACAGAATAATACTGCCAATTTAAATGAATTTACTCAAATAGGAACAGCTACAGATTGGTATAAATTTATAAGCGCAAATTCTCATAGTATGGCTATTAAGAGCGATGGAACTTTATATACTTGGGGAAGAAATAATTCGGGGCAATTAGGTTTAGGTGATAATTCTAATAGATTAGTGCCAACACAAGTTGGAACAGCTACAAATTGGTATGATGTTGATGGTGGTGAAGGATTTTTAATAGCATTAAATATTGTTGGAGAAATTTGGTCAACAGGAAATAATTGGGCTGGACAATTAGGTTTAGGAGATTTTACTAATAGAAATTCTCCTGTGCAGATTGCTTGTCCGTGTACTTCAACAACTGTTTGGAGCGGTTCTTCATGGTCAAATGGATTTCCAGATGAAACTAAACAAGTTGTTTTTAATGGTAATTATACTGGTATTGGTTTTAGCGCATGTTCTCTTCAGGTTAATGGAACAGCTGAAGTAATAATTAATTCTAATGAAACTTTACATGTGCAAGGAACTGTTATAGTTGCTGCAACTGCTAATTTAGAATTTCAAAACAATGCATATTTAGTTCAAGTAAGTAATATACCAAATATTGGAAATGTAAAAATGATTCGTGATAGTGCACCAATTATAAGATTAGATTACACAGCTTGGTCATCGCCAGTTGCTAATCAAAATTTATTAGGATTTTCTCCGCTAACACTTACTAATCGTTTTTATACTTATGATCCGTCAGGAACAACTACAGCTTCTGCATGGATTTCAGTTGCAGATCCAAGTACTACAATATTTACACCTGGTAAAGGATATTTAATAAGAGCGGCAAATAATTGGAATGCAACTTTAGCATCACCATTCAGTGGTCTTTTTGAAGGAGTTCCAAATAATGGTGATATTACAATTCCAGTAACGGTAGGTTATAATTTATTAGGAAACCCATATCCTTCACCAATAGATAATCTTCAATTTATATCTGAAAATCAAGATGTTGGAGTTAATGTGCTGTATTATTGGACTCATACAGTTCCTGCAAGTGGTGGTGTTTATCCTTTAAATAACTACGCTTCTTACACAATAGCGGGTGGAGTTGCTGCAGCAGCTGGTGGCTTACAGCCTGACGGGTTAACTCAGGTAGGACAAGGATTTATTACAAATATAAATTCTGTAGGTAATGTAGAATTTAAAAATAGTTTAAGACAAGTAGAAAGTTTTGGACAATTCTTTAGAACAGTAAACACAATTGAAAGACATCGTTTATGGTTAAATTTATCTGATGATACTAAAGACTATAATCAAATGATGATTGCTTATATGACCGGAGCTACTATTGGATTTGATCAAGGTATAGATGGTGAATTATTCACAAATTCGTCTACTCATTTATCATCAATTTTTGATAATAAAAAATATGTAATTCAAGGTAGAAGTGAAAACTTTGTTGATAGTGATGAAGTTGCATTAAGTTTTACAGTCAATCAAGATGGAGATTATAGAATTTCATTAGATTCATTTGATGGATTATTTGTCAATCAAGATATTTTTATTTGGGATAAAATTTTAAATATTAGATTTAATATTAAACAAGCAGACTATATCTTTAATGCAACTGCCGGAACTTATAATGACAGATTTTCAGTAGTTTATACTAATAATTCAGTTCTTTCTAGTGATAATATTGATTTGGAGAATAATCTTAAAGTTTTTATTGATGGAACAAATCAAATTCAAATTCAAAACATGAAAATTGAATTGAGTAAAGTTGAGATTTTTGATATTTCAGGAAGACAATTATTTACTCAAAATGAAATAAATGCGAATCAATTTTCTATTGCTAATACCTTTGGGAATCAAGTATTATTAGTAAGAGTTGCAAATGAAAATGGCTCAGTTTTCACTAAAAAAATATTGAAATAAAATGAAAAACATAAGTTTAAAAATTTTACTTGGCCTTTTTTTTATATGCCAAACTGTTATAGCACAACCTGTAGATCCACCGGCAGATGATGATCCACCACCAGCACCAATTAATCAATGGTTGTTTGTTTTGTTTTTATTTGCTGCTCTATATGCTTTTTATATTTTAAAAAATAAGATTTCCATATCAAAATAATTTTAATACCTCAGAAGTAAATTTATTTTTGAGGTATTTTTTTTAAATATCATTCACATACAAATTTGCGTGCTTTCACACCATTTTTTTACAAAAAAAAAATATAGTTAATAGGTTTGTTTCATAAACTTAAAAATAAATTTATGAAACAGCAACTTTACTTATTAATTGCAATTTTTATTAGTTTGTTTTCTTTTGGGCAAACACTAGATCAGTCAAGTGTGTCATCTTCAGGTATAGATTCTGGCGCTAATGCAGCGAATCCTCAAGGACAGTCCTTTACAGCAGGTGTCACAGGTGATTTAAGTCAAATTAATTTAAGGCTTGGTGATACTGGAGCTTTTACTCCTGGAGACTTTCAGTTAACAATATATAATGGTAATGGTTACGCCGGAGCTGTTTTAAATACTACAACATTAAATATTAGTTCGACATCTTCGGGCTTAACAGAAGAGTATGCTATAGTTTTATCTTCACCTGTAAGTATAACCGCTGGAAACATGTATACTTTTGATTTTAGAGGATTAGGCTCAGCAAGTATTAATTTTCGCGCAAATTTTGGAGGTTATGGGCCTGGGGGCTATTATTTTGGTAGTGGGAACCCAGGATTATATAATACTTATGATATTTGGTTTAAAACGTTTGTTTCTCCGCCAGCATCACCAGCAACACATTTAAATTTTGATGGGGTTAATGATCGAGTTGAATTGGCAAATGAATCAAATTTTGATTTTACTACTAGTTTTTCTATAGAAGCATGGGTACGTGTTACATCTTTTACAGAAGAATGGCAAACCGTTATTTCAAAAGGAGAGCAAGGCCCAAGAATTCATCGTTTTGGTTCAACAAATTTAATAGCATTTGGTACAGGTCCTGGAGATGATTTAGCTTCTACAGTTTCCGTTAATGATGGAAATTGGCATCACATTGCTGTTACATGTAATAATGGGTTTAAATCTTTGTATGTAGATGGTGTGTTACAAGGGACACAAACAGTAAGTACTCCATTAGCAACAAATAATGATAATGTAAGAATTGGAAGTCAAATAGATTCCTATATCCCAGTAAGAGCATTTCATGGAGATATTGATGATGTAAGATTTTGGAATGTAGCTAGATCAAATGTTGAAATTAATAATTCGAAAGATTGCGAATTAAATGGATCAGAAACTGGATTGGTTGCATATTATAATTTCAATCAAGGGAATGATGGCTCAAATAATTCAACTGAAACAACTTTATCAGATACATCTTCTAATGGTAATAATGGAACTTTAAATAATTTTACCTTAAACAGTGCAACTTCTAATTGGTTAGCGGGTTCTATTGTAACAACTGGAAATAATTGTGCTACATTAAGTAATAACGATTTCGCTATTAATGATGATAATATATTAACTGTTTATCCTAATCCTTCAAATGGTGTTTTTAGTATAACATCTCAACAAGAAAGCTTAGTTACTGTCTACGATATGATTGGTAAAAAAGTGCTTTCTACTAAAGTGTCAATTGGTTCAAGCAATTTAGATTTATCTAATTATGCTAATGGTATTTATTTACTTACGGTGACTAACCAAAGCGGAGGTTTAAAAACTTTTAAATTAATCAAAAGATAATAATGAAAATTCCAGAAGATAAAAGACTTGAGTTTACACTACTATTGGTGTATATTCTTTTGTTTTCTTTAGGGATGTTTATTTATTTTAAATAATTTCAAGCCGGCTATTGCCGGCTTTTTTGTTGAACTAAACGTTGCAGTTAAACCTAAAATATTACTACATTTACTTTTTAAATTCAGTTAGCATGCAACTTAGTTATTGGGAGTTAAAAAATTGGTTTTCAAATGTCGATTACACTATTGTTGGTAGTGGAATTGTCGGTTTGCATTGCGCTTTGGCTTTGCGTGAGAGATTTCCAACTTCCAAAATTTTAATTCTCGAAAAAGGAATTTTACCTCAAGGAGCAAGTACGAAGAATGCTGGTTTTGCTTGTTTTGGAAGTATTTCGGAAATTTTAGATGATTTAAAAACACATTCTGAAGATGAGGTTGTAGCGTTGGTTGAAAAACGCTGGAAAGGTTTACAATTACTTCGTAAAAATTTAGGCGATTCAGTTATCGATTTTAAACCATATGGCGGTTACGAGCTTTTCCTTAAAGACGACGAAGCTTTTTTTGAAGAATGTATTCAAAAAATTCCATTTATTAACGAGGTTTTAAAACCTGTTTTTAAAACCGATGTTTTCGAAAAACAAGTAGACCGATTTGGTTTTCAAAATATTTTCGACTATTTAATTTTCAATCCGTTTGAAGGTCAAATCGATACCGGAAATATGATGCAAGCTTTACTAAAAGAAGCAACTTCAAAGGATATTTTAATCTTAAATCAGCAAAATGTTTCTTCGTATCAAGATTTAAATGATAAAGTTGAGGTAGTTACCAATGAAATTTCATTTACTACCAATAAATTACTTTTTGCTACCAACGGATTTGCTACCCAACTTACCGAAGGTAAAGTGCAACCAGCAAGAGCTCAAGTTTTAATTACTAAGCCAATTGAAAATTTAGATATAAAAGGAACATTTCATCTCGATAAAGGCTATTATTATTTTAGAAATTTTGAAAATAGGATACTTTTTGGTGGCGGAAGAAATTTAGATTTCGAAGGTGAAACAACAACCGATTTGAATCAGACAAAAATTATTCAAGATTCGTTAGAGCAATTGCTTAAAAATGTAATTTTGCCAAAATATGATTTCGAAATAGAACATCGTTGGAGCGGAATAATGGGTGTAGGAAATCATAAAAAGCCTATAGTAGAACAACTTACTGAAAATGTATATTGTGGTGTAAGAATGGGAGGAATGGGAGTTGCAATAGGAAGTTTAATAGGACAAGAATTAGCAGACTTACTTTAGTTTATGGCAAAAAAAACTACATTAAAAAAGAAAACTACACCTACAAAAAAACCTTTAAAAAGAAGCATGGGTCAGAAAATTTTCCGTTTTGTTTGGAAAACTTTTCTATGGTTTAATATCATTAGTGTTTTCTTTGTTTTATTATACAAATTTGTACCTGTACCTTATACACCGTTGATGGCGATAAGAGCTTTAGAGCAAAAGGAAGCCGGGAAAGAAATGACTTGCTCACACGATTGGGTTGATATTGAATATATTTCTCCCAATCTTCAAAAAGCGGTTATTGCTAGCGAAGATGGCAAGTTTTTAGAGCATAATGGTTTCGATTTTGATTCTATGCAAAAGGCGTTTGAGAAAAATCAAAAAGGGAAAAAAATTAGAGGGGGAAGTACCATTTCACAACAAACGGCTAAAAACGTTTTTCTTTGGCCAGGACGTAGCTACATTCGTAAAGGTTTTGAAGCTTACTTTACAGTTTTAATTGAACTCTTGTGGAGTAAAGAACGTATTATGGAAGTTTATTTAAACAGCATTGAAATGGGTGATGGTGTTTATGGCGCCGAAGCAGCTTCAAAACATTGGTACCATAAAGAGGCGCGAAATTTATCGAAATATGAAGCAGCTGGAATTGCAGTAATTTTACCTAATCCCAGAAAATATAAACCTGTAAATTCTGGGCCCTATATTAATCGTAGAAAAGCTACTATTACCAAATATATTGGGTATGTAGATTTAACATATTAAATAATGTTTTTAGAAACTCAAAATGCCATTTCACAAATCCACCCACTTTTTTAATTTTTTTTAATCTACTTTAGTTTCGTCTATTTATGTTAATCTATAATTTATGAAAACACTATTAATCTCGTTCTATTTTGTAGTTATTGGTTTAAATGTTTTTAATATTAATGAAACTGAATCTTTTTTGAAAGAAGTTACATTAGAAAAAAGCTTCACACTGATAAACGATACAAAAGAAAAAGTAAGCATTCATACAGGTACAGGTTTTGTAAGTATAAATAAAAGTGGTAAAACAAGTATTGGTTGTAATGTAGGTAAAGAAGTTCGTTGGGCAAATGAAGGTAAGAAAGGAGATGTTGTTTTTAAAATAACCAGCGATATGTGTGGCGAAACAATAAAACTTTCAAAGTTTGTTAAATAATTAAAATCCCGACTTGTTCGGGATTTTTTAGTTTCAAAAAGTAACAATTTATTTCGTTTCCCGACTAATAAAACAAAAACTTAAAATTATGCAAGCACATGAAATAGATTACCATATTTATGGTGAAGAAATGCAATATGTTGAGATAGAACTTGATCCGCAAGAAGTTGTTGTTGCCGAAGCAGGAAGTTTTATGATGATGGAAAACGGTATCAAAATGGAAACTATTTTTGGAGACGGAAGCAAACAAGAAGGTGGAATTTTCGGTAAGTTGTTATCGGCAGGGAAACGTGTTTTAACAGGCGAAAGTTTGTTTATGACGGCTTACCAAAATATAGATATGGGCAAGCGCAAAGTATCTTTTGCATCGCCTTATCCTGGGAAAATTGTGGCGATAGATTTAATGAAATATGGTGGTAAATTTGTTTGCCAAAAAGACGCTTTTCTATGTGCGGCAAAAGGAGTTTCGGTAGGAATTGACTTTTCAAGAAAGTTAGGTAGAGGATTGTTCGGTGGAGAAGGATTTATCATGCAGAAATTAGAAGGAGATGGAATGGCATTTGTACATGCAGGTGGAACATTAGCACGTAAAGAACTTCAACCAGGTGAAGTTTTAAAAGTAGATACGGGTTGTATTGTTGGATTTACTAAAGACGTACATTACGATATTGAATTTGTAGGCGGAATTAAAAATACCATTTTTGGAGGCGAAGGTGTTTTCTTCGCAACACTTCGCGGACCTGGAGTGGCATATATACAATCCTTACCGTTTAGCCGTTTAGCTGATAGAGTAATTCAGGCGGCACCACAAATGGGAGGAAAGGATAAAGGAGAAGGAAGTTTACTTGGCGGACTTGGAAATCTTTTAGATGGAGATAATAGGTTTTAATCATAATAAAAAAACCGCTCATATGAGCGGTTTTTTTTATTCTACATTAATAATATAAGTAGCAACTATATCATTATTTGCTTTAAGATGTACATCATAATTTCCTTTATTTGTAAAAGAATATTTAAAAGAAGTTATATTATTCTTTTTTTGAACATCAAAAATTTTAAATGGAATTTCTTTAACTCCCTTTAGTTGAATGAGTGATGGTATATATTCATTGTTTAAACTTTTATAACTAAAAGTAATTACTTCTCCTATTTTACAATTTAATTTTAAAGTACTAGGTAAAATTGGGTCAATGTTTAATTTAAAAGTTTCACCATAAACAAGAGGAAAGATTTGATTTATTTCCTTTTTTTTATTTTCAGGAATGTGATTTTTTTCAAATAAGTGAGGTTCAGTCAAGAAATAACCATCATTATATTCCTTTATAAACTTTCCTTTTTCTGCTAAATACCCACTTGCCCAAGTAGCATCACATAAATACCATTTGTTGTTTAATTTTACAGTATTCCATGAGTGGTTAACTAAGTCTAATGATTCAACATTGCTTTCAAATGTTCTTCCATAACCATTAATTATTTCGCATTCGATATTTGAAAAAAAACAAAGTTCTTTTATTAAATAAGCATAACCAGTACAAACAGTTCGTTTTTGGGTTATAAGTTTTTTAAAGAATTTTTTTTTATTTTTTTTATCCCAACTAATAAAAGCTAAGCTATCGTTCTTAAATTTTCTTCTTTTATGTAAGACTTTTGAATTAAGTGCATCATCAGCATTAATATTATTACTTACCCAATAAAAAATTGCTCTAAATTTCTCAATATCAGTGTTGAGTTTGTGAGTAAGATTATAAGCAAGAATTGGCAAATTATCTAAACTTTCACCTTCATTGAGTTTTGCAATATTATCTGCTCTTGTAAAATTTATTGAATCAAAATCTGATACCTGAGCTTTAGGTGATAAAGTTGTAAAAAAAAATAAAATGATAAATAATCTTCTCACCTATAAAGTTGTTTTTTTGAAGAGTAAACTCCCTTTTTGGCTACTTTACCCATTATCATAACACCGCACTCAATTAAATCTACTTTTAATTCTACATTAGAAGCAGAATTTTCATTCATTATTACTTTTTTGGAGGTATTACCCACATAACTAAAGATTAAGACATCACCAACTTTAAGCTTTTTAGGGAATTCGAAATTACCATCAAAGTCCGTTGTTGTTGTTATATTAGTTCCTTCTAATGTAACACTTGCTCCAGCAATTGGCCCTAAATCATCTGACACTATTCCTTTAGCAGTAATTAGTTTTTGTTCTTTTGTGTCTTCGGTTTTTATTTTAGTTTTATCGTTGGTTTCATTTTGATTTTTAATTTCTTGTGCTTGTAAATTTGAACTATTAAAAAATGTAAGACAGGCTATTGCAATTCCACTTAGATATCCAAAAAAGTTACTTCTTTTATATTGTGGGTCACGAATAGTATTTAATTGCTCCGTTTTAAAGCGTCCACAAATATTATTGTTTCGTTTGTTGTTGAAATAAGTGTTAATTTCTTCATGAGATAATTTTGTGAAATCAACAACATTTTTTGTACATGAACTACAAAAGCCACCTTCTTTAGTAGGAGTAAATGAATTAAAATCTTCTGAACAAGGAGAGTCAATATTTAAATAGAATTTATTACTCATAACAATTTTATTAGTTATGGCAAGTTATAAAAAAAACCGCTCATATGAGCGGTTTTTTTATTTTATAAATCAAATTATTTCAATTCTCTAATCCCCATATTATACAAAGCAAATGCTTGAATATCTACTTGCTCATTAATAATGGCTTCAGTAGATTTACCAGCACCATGTCCAGCATTGGTATCAATTCTAATAAGAACTGGGTTTGGTCCCGTTTGTTTCGCTTGTAATTCAGCAGCGAATTTGAAACTGTGTGCAGGAACTACTCTATCATCATGATCACCAGTAGTAACTAAAGTTGCAGGGTATTGCGTTCCTTCTTTTACATTGTGAACCGGAGAATAACCCTTTAAGTATTCAAACATTTCTTTGCTTTGCTCGCTTGTTCCATAATCGTAAGCCCAACCAGCTCCTGCTGTAAATGTATGATAACGTAACATATCTAAAACACCAACTTGTGGAATCGCTACTTTCATTAAATCAGGACGTTGCGTCATCGTTGCACCAACTAATAAACCTCCGTTTGAACCACCTTTAATTGCTAAATAATCTGATGAAGTATATTTCTCTTTTATTAAATATTCTGCAGCAGCAATGAAATCGTCAAATACGTTTTGTTTTTGCATTTGAGTTCCTGCATCGTGCCATTTTTTACCATATTCACCACCTCCACGTAAGTTAGCTACGGCATAAACTCCACCATTTTCCATCCAAACAGCATTAGCAATACTAAAACTTGGCGTAAGACTAACATTAAATCCGCCATAACCATATAAGATAGTTGGGTTTTTACCATTTAATTCAGTTCCTTTTTTATAAGTTATAATCATTGGAACTTTAGCACCATCTTTAGAAGTGTAAAATACTTGTTTTGACTCGTAATCTTCTGATTTGAAATCTACATTTGGTTTGTTGTAAACTTTTGAAGCTCCAGGTTTTGGATCAAACTCATATATTGTCCCTGGAGTAACATAGTTAGTAAACGAATAATACAAAGTTGTTTCTTCTTTTTTACCTCCAAATCCACCTGCAGAACCAACTCCGGGAAGTTCGATTTCACGAACTAGTTTTCCTTCATAATCGTATTGTTTGATTTGAGAAACAGCATCTTTCATATATTTTGTAAAGATGTAACCGCCACCAGTTGATGGTGATAATACATTTTCTGTTTCTGCAATAAAATCAACCCAATTTTCTTGTTGAGGTTTTGCTAAATCAAAAGTTACAATTTTTTTGTTTGGCGCTTGATAATCGGTTACAACATAGAATTTTGTGCCAATATTATCAATCACATCGCTATTGCTATCAAAGTTGTTGATAATGTTAACAATAGGACCATTGTTTGATAAATCTTTAATATACAATTCGTTTCCGTTTGTGGCATTTGCGCCCGAAATAATTAAATAGTTCTCATCTTCAGTAACATAACCACCTACATATCTTCTTTTTTCTTTTAAACCAAAAACAACTTTGTCTTCACTTTGTTTTGTGCCAAGTTTATGATAGTATAGTTTGTGTTGGTCTGTTTTAGCCGAAAGCTCGCTTCCCTTTGGCTTGTCATAGCTTGAATAATAAAAACCATCATTTTTATACCAAGACATTCCACTGAACTTTACATCAACAATTGTGTCGCCAATTTGTTCTTTAGTCTGTGTGTCTACTACGATTACTTTTCTCCAATCGCTTCCTCCTTCAGATATAGCATAGGCAGCCATTGTTCCATCTTTTGTAAAACTTAAACCACCTAGTGAAGTTGTACCATCTTTTGAAAAAGTATTTGGGTCTAAGAAAACTTCTTCTTTACCACTTGCGTCTTTTCTGTATAAAACAGATTGATTTTGTAAACCATCATTTTTATAGAAATAAGTATAATTTCCTTCTTTAAATGGTGCAGAAATCTTTTCGTAATTCCAAAGTTTTTCTAAACGTTCTTTAATTTGATTACGAAATGGAATTTTGTTTAAATAACCAAATGTTACTTCGTTTTCAGCTTTAACCCAAGCCTCAGTTTCTGCACTTCTGTCGTCTTCTAACCAACGGTAAGGATCATTAATGGAATCACCAAAGTATACATCAATTGTATCAACTTTTTTTGTTTGCGGATAAACCACACTCATGTCTAATTCTTCTGTTTTAGTTTCTTCTTTTTTACATGCAATAATTGCGGTAGCAGCAAAAAGAAGTGTTATTGTTTTTTTCATCTTTATAAAATATTTTAGATTAATGAAGATGTAATGCCTTTATTAAAATCTTTGATATGTTTAAAAATTTGTAGTTAGGCATTTCGTTCTAAAAATTTTTGGTTGAAAACAAAAATACTAAATAGATTTGTTAAGTTTTGTTAAAATAAAACCCTTTGAAATTTCAAAGGGTTTTAAAAATTTATAACGAAACTGTTATTGGGAAACTAACTTCGGCATCTGTTGAGCCTCCTGCATTTGTAATGTCTCCATCACTAACACCAGAAGCTTCTTTGTTTGGTTCGTGACGTAAAGTAACAGTTAAAGTGCCAGAGCCTGAGCTACCAGTTACTAAATTGAACTCTAAACCAATTGGGTTACCATTATCATCTACATCGTCATAAGTAATTGTTCCTAAAGAATTTGTTAAGTCAAAAAATAACTGGTGATCTACGCCCTCTTCTTCAACTTCTGCTGTAATGTCTTCAGCAGGATTTTCTAATTCGTTTAGAAATTCTACAGAACCTAAATAAGTTGTACTCGTATCTAAATTTCCAGAAACTGTAACTACAGGAGCGTTTGGCCCGTCTCCATCTAAATCTTGAGATTGTAAAGTAATAGTATTTCCACCGTTTGTTAAAGTAACCCTAATTGTAGTGATTACTTCTTCTTCGTTTACTGGCCCAGAATCATCGTTTGAACAAGAAAATAATGTAAATGCTAATAATGCGAATGATGTTAATTTTAAATGTTTCATTTTTTTAAATTTTTAATAATTAAATTTTAATTGAATTTGAAAATTTCTACCCATTTCTTCGGCATAAAATCTTTGGCGATTTAGGTAGTCTCTATAATTAGTGTTTAATAAATTTTGAACAGAAAAAGCAGTCGCTAGTGTTTTGTTTTTAAATATTGAAAATTGATATTCGGCTTGAAAATGTAAAAGACTATAAGTTTTTGTTGGCGAACTAATATCAACAGTAACAGGAGTTAAATTTCCATCAACAACTATGTTCGTTTCAAAATTAAAATTTGGATAATTAGTTTGTTTTAAAACCGTTTCTGACTTTAATCCTAACAATAAATTATTCCATTTTTCATTTTTGTATTGAATACTATGCGTTGTGTTAAATGGAGGCATGTCGATTAAATAATCATCTGTTTTTATATCGCGACCTATTATATAAGCTAAGTTTCCACTATAACTAAAATGTTTATTGATAATCCAACTTCCGCTAACGTCAATTCCGGTTAACAAAGCATCGGTTTGATTGTATTCCCAAACAGGAAATGCTCCACGAATTGTTGTTTCAAATCCAGTTGGCTGTAAATAAATAAAATCGGCTATACGACTGATAAAAGGATTAGCTTCAAGTGTTACTTTTTTCCATTCTTTTCGAATAGTTGAATTGATTTTCAAAGCTTTTTCTTGTTGCAAACGTAAATCACCTAATTCTATTTGACCAATAGCATGATGTAAACCATCACTAAAAAGTTCAGAAACATTTGGATTTCTTGTTGCTAAACCAATACTAAACAGCCAATTAATTTCATGATGAAACTGTTTGTTAAAACCAATACTTCCAGCAAAATTGTGATAATCAAAAGTTGGTTTTGTTAGCCATTGTGTTCCATAGTCTTCAACAATGAATTGCGAAAAATCTTCATCGTAACCACGTTCATCCCATCTCGATTTCAAATAATATTTCGAAGCCATAATCCTTGAAAAATCATAACGAATTCCACCTTCAATTTTAAGCGAATTGTCAATTTTATAATTCGTAATTGAATAGATACCAAAATCAAATTTGTCAAAATTTGGAATTAATGGTCTGACACCTGTATTAGGATTTGCAACATTGTTTTGGTAACCAAAATTAATACCATTTGTAAATTTCCAACTTTCTTTAGAATATTTGTAGTTCGTTTGAAAGTTATGCGAAGCTAAATTTAAATCTAAAGCGGGTCTTTCATCTTCACTATTTCTACGAACATCAAATTCCTTTCTATTGTTAAATTGAAAAGCATATTGGAAATCGATTTTTGAAAAATCATTTAACTTTTGTTCGTAAAATAATTTTGCCAAATGATGTTGCACTTCTTGTTTAGGGCGATTTATATTGTAACTAAACGGCTCTACTATATATGGCTCTTGGTTTGTAATCGCATTATACAAATCGGTTACATTACCAATATGAGAAGCTTTTAAAATACCCATTTGCGCATTATAGAAATTATAAGAACCAGAAATACTATAATTATCTTGAACATATTTTAAGTTTCCCGAAAAGTTTTGTTCACGATTGCCAGTGTTAGATAAGACGTAATTTTGAGCTTCTCGGTCGCCAAAATATTTAGCAGTACCAACAATGTTCCATGCCCAACCCTTTCGAGTTCCTTTTGTTAAGCTCGAACTGATACTTCCACCTCTTCCGTTTGAAGCTCCAGTAATAATGGTTTTTCCTATTATTGTGTCTTTTTTTAAAGAAATTGGTTCGATTACAACAATTCCGCCAATAGCGTTTCCTCCATATTGAAGTGTTGACGCTCCTTTTAATACGGAAAGTGAATTAGCGGCATTTACATCAAAATTGGGAGCATGTTCTACGCCCCATTGTTGATCTTCTAGTCGAACATTGTCACTAATAACGGGTACTCTAAAACTATGTAAGCCGTTAACAACTGGTTTTACAATAGTTGTTCCAGATTTTAATGTACTTACACCCGAAATCTCTTTCAAAGCATCACCTAAAGTTACATTGCTATAATTTTCAATAGTTTCAGAATTTATTTTTTGCTCGTTATCAATTGTACTATTTTTCATAATACGTTCGCTAACCACAACAGATTCTAAATTAGTAACACTTGGAAATAATTGAATGCTAAATTCAGTATTTTCAGTAATTAAAATAGTTTTAGAGATAGATTCATAACCAATGTAGGAAATGTATAGTTTATAATTTCCTTCTATAAGATTTTCAATCGAATACTTTCCTTCACTATTTGTTGTTGTAATCTTATTGCCTAAGTGAATATGCACATCGTTAATGGGTACATTATTTTCATTTGTAATTGTACCTTTTAAAGAATATTGAGCACTTACTATAATATGCGACAATAAGAAAACACAAAGCAATAAACGTTGCATTTACAATTTATAATTAATTAAACTCTAATTTTATTTTTAGAATAAATTAATTAATTGGCGGACCGCGATGAGAAAATAAACTGCCACAAAAGAACGATGTAGCTTCTTTTACGCTAAAAGAATACGGACTTTCTTTAAATGGAGCATAAAAGTTAAAGGTAAAAATTTCAGTTTTTAAGAAGGTTGCAAACTTGAATTCACAAATGGGACAATCTTCTTTTTCTGAAATTGTTTTTTCAAAAGTATTTTTGTTTTTATCTCCTTCATGATGACAAGAAGGAAAATTGTGTTCATGATGTGAAAATGCATGCACCGATTGATAGCTCACTGCAAATAATACAGCGAACATTAAAAATAGGTTTACTAATAGATACTTTCTCATCATTTTTACAAAGATAGAAAGTATAAATTAAAAAATTTGTTAAAAAAAAGAGCCTCAATTGAGACTCTTTTTTTATAGTAAGTTATTTTTAACTAAATATTCTGCAATTTGAATGGTATTTGTTGCTGCTCCTTTTCTTAGATTATCGGCTACAATCCACATATTTAAAGTGTTGGGCTGGCTTTCGTCTCTTCTAATTCTTCCTACAAAAACATCATTTTTCCCTTCTGCGTATAAAGGCATAGGGTAGGAAAACGCCTCTAAATTGTCTTGGACAGTAACTCCAGGAGTTTCGCTTAATAATGTACGCACTTCATTTACGTCAAAATCATTTTCAAATTCGATATTAACAGCTTCACTATGACCACCTACTACAGGAATTCTAACTGCAGTAGCTGTGACAGCAATGGTATTATCGTTTAATATTTTTTTAGTTTCGCGAACTAATTTCATTTCTTCTTTAGTGTAGCCATTTTCTTCAAAAACGTCACATTGGGGAATTGCATTACGGTGAATTTGGTATTTGTAAGCCATTTCACCTTGAGTTCCTTTATATTCGTTTTCTAATTGTTCAACCGCTTTTACACCAGTTCCTGTTATAGATTGATAGGTTGAAACAATGACACGTTTTGCTTTGTATTTTTTATGAAGTGGAGCTAAAGCCATAACCATTTGTATAGTTGAACAATTAGGGTTAGCAATAATTTTATCTTCCTTAGTTAGAACATTCGCATTGATTTCTGGAACCACTAACTTTTTTGTTTCATCCATTCGCCAAGCTGAAGAGTTATCGATAACAGTTGTTCCAACAGCTGCAAATTTTGGTGCCCAATCTAAAGAGGTTTGTCCACCTGCAGAAAATAATGCAACATCAGGTTTCATTTCAACAGCAGTCACCAATCCTACAACACTATATGTCTTACCTCTCCATTCAATTTGTTTTCCAACAGACTTCTCAGAAGCAACAGGGATTAATTCTGTAACGGGTAAAGAACTTTCGCTTAAAACTTTAAGCATTACTTCGCCTACCATTCCGGTAGCACCAACAACTGCTATTTTCATAAAGATTAAATTTGATATGCAAAAGTAGATATTATTTGAATTACCACGTAAGCGGATTCAAAATTTCACAAAAGATTATACTTTATAAATTTTTATAAAAAAATACCCCGACATTTATTGTCGGGGTTTTGTTAGAATATATAGTGTAGCGTTATGTAACTAAATTATTTTTTTAGTAAATCTCTAATTTCTGCTAACAATTCTTCTTGAGTTGGTCCTGCTGGTGCCGGAGCTTCTTCAAATACTGGTTTTTTTGTTTTGTTATAAGCTTTAACAATCATGAACATTACGAATCCAACAATTACTAAGTTTACTAAAGTGTTTACCCAAGAGCCATAACGAATAGCTACTTCAGCTACTTCAGCTACTCCTTCAGAAGCAGCAATGGCTTCGGTTAAAACAATTTTTTTGTCAGCGAAATCTACACCACCTGTAAAATAACCTACAAAAGGCATAACAATATCGTTAACAAAACCATTTACAACAGCACCTACTGCGCCTGCCATAATTACTGCAACTGCAAACTCAACAACGTTTCCAGTCATAATAAAATTCTTAAATTCTTTTAGCATAATGATTAGTGTTAGTTAATTTATTACGAATTTATAAAATATTTTAACAGTTAGTTAGTTTTTAAAGAAAATTCTTTTAACACGTTGCGAAATTCCTGTAAGAATTTCATATGGAATAGTGTTTACAACGTTTGCTATTTCAATTACTGATGGGTGTTCGCCAAAAATAATTACTTCATCACCTTCATAACATTCAATGTTGGTTACATCAACCATTAGCATATCCATGCAAACATTACCTAGAATTGTAGCTTTTTGATTATTGATAAAAACATAGCCCTTTTCATTACCCCAAGATCGTCGAATTCCGTCAGCATAACCAATTGGAATTGTAGCAACTTTGGTTTCTTTAGAAATCATAAATTTTCTACTATAACCAACACTTTCGCCTTTTTTCAAAGTTCGTATTTGAGAGATAATACTTTTTAAAGTGCCAACTTGCTGTAGTTTTTTATTTTCTTCTTCAGAATTACCAATTCCGTATAAACCAATCCCTAAACGAACCATATCAAGTTGCATTTCTGAATAATTAAAAATTCCTGATGTGTTCAAAATATGTTGGATTGGAGAAATTTTCAAACTTTTACATATTGTAGAAGTTGCTTTTTCAAATCTTGAAAATTGTTCCAAAGTAAACTCTCTAAATGAAGTATCATCTGAAGTTGCTAAATGTGAAAAAATCGATTTTATGGTAACTAAATTAGTTTCTTTTAAAATGGAAATTACATCTTGAATTTGGTGGTTTTCAAAACCTAAACGATGCATTCCGGTATCTAATTTCAAATGAATTGGATAAGAATTTACATTTTTCTGTTGGGCAACTTTTATAAATTCTTGTAAACCTGAAAGTGAATAAATTTCAGGTTCTAAATCATAGGCAATCATTGCCGAAAAACTACTATTTTCCGGATTTAAAACCATGATGGGCAATGTAATTCCTGCTTTACGCAGTTCAATTCCTTCATCAGCAAATGCAACGCCTAAATAATCAACTTTATGGTGTTCGAGTAATTTTGCAATTTCAAATCCGCCATTTCCATAACCAAAAGCTTTCACCATAACCATAATATTGGTTGTTGGTTTTAGTTTCGATTTGTAAAAATTTAAGTTATGACTGATAGCATCTAAGTTAATTTCTAAAACAGTTTCGTGGTTTTTCTCTTCGAGAAGTACTACAATTTCATCGAAATTAAAACTACGAGCACCCTTAATTAATATGGTTTCATTTTGAAACGATTGTGTGTTGAATTGTTTTAAAAAATCAGAAGTTGATTGAAATCCGATTACATTATTCAATTCACTTAAATATTTTGAAATAGTTTCGCCAATTACAATAATTCTATCGATATTATTTCGTTGTAGAACAGAAGTAACTTTCTCATATAATCTTTCTGTAGGTAAACCACTTTGAAAGATGTCAGAAAGTATAATCGTTTTCTTTTGGTGTAATTTTTGTTGTTCCAGAAAATCAAGCGCAATTTTTAGCGATTGATAATCGGAAGAATATGAATCGTCAATTAAAACACAATTGTTAATTCCTTTTTTTGCTTGTAAACGAATCTCAACTGGATATAAATTGGCAACGCGTTCTTGGATTTTTTCAAGACTAATTCCTAAATGTAAAAGTGTAGCAATGCAAGTCACACAATTTTTAATACTTATTTCATCAGAAAAGGGAATAGTTACTACAAAAGAATCGCTATTGTAATTAACTTTTAATTGATTTTCCAGAAGTTTCTCTACAAAAACAGTTGCAATTTTATTGGTAAAACTCCAAGTAATTTTTTTACAAGCGATGTGATTTTCAATTTCATCATTTTGTTCTAAAACAACAACTTTACAATTCTTAAAAAGCTTTACTTTTTCAAGTAATTTTTCTGATGGCGAACTAAATCCTTCGTCGTGAGCACTTCCCAAATACGTAAAAACTCCAATGGAAGGTTGGATAATTTCTTCCAAAATATCCATTTCACCATTTTGGGAAATTCCAGCTTCAAAAAGACCTAAGTTGTGATGTTCATTAATTCCGAAAATTGATAACGGAACACCCACTTGTGAATTATAACTTTTGGGACTTCTAACGACTGAAAAATCAGGGCTTAATAGAAAATTCAACCATTCTTTTACAATAGTTTTTCCGTTGCTTCCTGTAATTCCAATTATTGGAAATTGAAATAAATTGCGGTAATATTTTGCGGTTTCTTGAAGTGCTTTTTTAGTGTTTTCAACAATTATAAAATTAGCTTTTTCTTCTAAGTTATTTGGAATATATTCAACTACGAAACTTCGAACACCTTTTGTAATTAGACTTTCAATATAATCATGACCGTCATGGTTTGAACCTTTCAGTGCAAAAAAAAGTGTGCCGTTACTATTTTGAAGCGAACGACTATCGATAGAAACATTTTCAACTATAAAATCGCTAAACGAACCTGAAGTTTTGGCGTTTAGGTGTTGTATAATATTTTGTATGGAAAACGTCAAATTATTTGTTTTCTTCTTTCTGTTCTTTCAAAGCCTTGTAAAAAGCAGCACGACTTAATGGCTCATATTCTTCGGTTTCTCCTAATAAAACCAATTTATCATTTTGCGCTTTTCTAAAACTATAATTAGCTAAATTTCCAGTTCGCGTACAAACCGCATGAACTTTAGTTACGTATTCGGCAGTTGCCATTAAAGCAGGCATTGGTCCGAAGGGATTTCCTTTAAAATCCATATCTAAACCAGCCACAATTACCCGAATTCCAGAATTAGCTAAATCATTACAAACCGCTACAATTTCATCATCAAAAAACTGTGCTTCATCAATCCCAACGACATCACAGGTTTGCGCTAAAATTCTAATGCTTTCTGCTGCAGGAACTGGTGTAGAACGAATTTCATTCGCATCATGAGAAACCACCATTTCATCATGATAACGCGTATCAATTGCAGGTTTGAAAATTTCAACTCTTTGTTTGGCAAATTGGGCACGTTTTAGTCGGCGAATTAACTCTTCCGTTTTACCAGAAAACATAGAGCCACAAATGACTTCAATCCACCCAAATTGTTCTTGCTGATTTACTGTATTTTCGAGAAACATTTTGTATCTTTCGGACGTTTATTTGTAATTTGCTTTACTTTTGTAAGCAAAACAAAAATAGTGAAAAACCAACCATAATTTCAACTGCAAGAAATAAAGTTATGAAGAAAAAGTTAGAAGCCGAGTTAATTAGCATTGCACACAGAGTTTTAAAATTAAAAAATCGTTCCGAAACAAAGCAATTACAAGAAGAAGCTAAAAAGCTATACGAGCAATTAACCATTTTGCGTTTTTATGAGGAAAATTTTGAAGCGGTAAAAGAAGAAATTCCGGTTGAAGCTTTAGAAGCAAAACTACAAGAAGAAGCGGCTGTTGATTTAGATGTTCAAGAAGAGCCAGTTCTTAAAGAAGTATCAACTTTTGAGCCTGAAATAGAAGAAGAAATTATTGAAGAAGAAGTTGAAAACATTCAACACGAAGAAGATATAAAACAAGAACAACCTGCATTATTTGATACGGTTTCAATTGATGATTTCAAAGAGTTAGATTTTGTCAAAGTAGAAGATGTTCCGCAGGAAGTAGAGAAAGTTGCTGAAATTACTTTTGAAAAAGTTGAAGAAGAACCAATTATTGAAGAAGTAGTTGAAACAATTGAAGAAACTAAAGAAGAAATAAAAGAGGAAATTGTAATAGAAAAAGTTCCTGAAGTTGTTTTTGAAGAGCCAAAAGTAAAATCGCTTAACGATAGACTAAACAACGGAATCAACATTGGACTAAATGATAGAATTGCTTTTGAAAAAAAATTATTTGGAGGAAGTGCTGATGACTTCAATCGCGTTCTGTCACAATTGAATACGTTTGAATCATTTGATGAAGCTAAAGGTTTTATTGAAGATTTTGTAAAACCTGATTACAATAATTGGGACGGAAAAGAGGAGTTTGAAAATCGTTTCTTAGAATTTGTAGAACGTAAGTTTTCTTAAATTTCTTTATGGCTTTTTATGATTTAAACAAAGAAGAAAGGCAGCTTGTTGTAAATAATATTTACGAAGATTGTTTAACCTCTTTTGAAAGAAAAAATCTTGAAAAGTTATTGGTTCATTTTTCTAATGAAGATACTTACATTAGAAAAACTGCATATCAATCGGTAGGTAAAATTTATAATTCTAATTTTCGATTGCAAAAAGATATCCTTGTATATTTAAAGGAATTGTTAGAAAACGAAAATGAAAAAGTTCGTCAAACAACAATAAATTCGGCAGGTGAAATAGGAATGTATTATTTTGAAGATGTTATTTCCTTTTTCGATATCGGTTTGTTTGACGATCACCATTCCATAAGAAATGCAGTTATAGGTTCCGTTAAAAAAATGGGAGAGAAAAACCCCAAACCTGTTTTGGAATGGGCAAAGAACTATTTGCATCATGAAGATAAAGAAGTTCGAAGAGAAATATGCCATGGAATTGAACTAAGAGGAAGAAAACATCCTGAAGATATTTTACCATTGTTGAAAGAACTACAATTTGATGAAACAAAACGGGTAAGAACAACTTTGGTTCATGTTTTAGGACAGATTAGTTATAAAAAAGGCTGTTTGCAAAAAGTTGTTTCGCATTTAAATACTTGGAAAAACAAAGCGTTAGTTCAAGATGCAATCGATGAAATAGTAGATGTGCATAGCGAAAAAAGATATGCAAAGTTCACAGCATTAACACAACAAGAAGTTATTCGTTATATAGACGAGCATTTACAAATTAGTAAAAATAATGGGTAAACTATATATTGTACCAACACCAATAGGCAACTTAGAAGACATGACGTTTAGAGCGATTACCGTTCTAAAAGAAGCCGATTGTGTTCTTGCCGAAGATACGCGTACCAGCGGAAAATTAATGAAGCATTTTGAAATTGGTACACCTATGCAAAGCCACCACATGCACAACGAACATAAAACCGTTGAAAATTTGGTAAAACGCATGCAAGCCGGCGAAACCATTGCTTTAATTAGCGATGCAGGAACACCAGCTATTTCCGATCCTGGGTTTTTATTAACGCGTGCTTGTGTTGAAAATGGTATTGATGTGGAATGTTTGCCTGGAGCAACGGCTTTCGTTCCTGCTTTAGTGAATAGTGGTTTGCCAAACGATAAATTTGTATTCGAAGGTTTTTTGCCCGATAAAAAAGGTCGTCAAACACGCTTTTTAGCGCTAGCTGAAGAAACCAGAACCATGATTTTTTATGTTTCCCCACATAAATTGAATAAAACCTTAGCTGAATACGTGCAATACTTCGGTGCCGATAGACCTGTTTCTGTTTCAAGAGAATTGTCAAAACTACATGAAGAAACCGTTCGCGGAACAGCTGAAGAAGTATTAAAACATTTTGAAGCCAAACCCGCAAAAGGCGAAATTGTGGTTTGTGTTGGAGGGAAGAATTTAAAATAACTAGATGAGTAAAAAATCAATAATTCTACTTTTGATAATTGTAATTTCAACTTTCCTTGGAATAGCACTTATTAACTTAGGCTTTGAGAAAATGAAGTCATATTTAATAATAATTGGAGTTGTTATATTTTCAATTGGCATAGTAGGAGCAGTTAAACTTTATAATGATTGAATTAATATTTAATTAAAAAATAAAATTATTTATACATGGAATTTCAAGTTGATAACTTTTCAATTGGATTAATGATTTGGCAAATTATTGTTTTTATTAACTTAGTTTTTTGGGTGTTTTGTATAATTGATGTTTTAAGAAATTCATTTAATGGTAATGATAAATTGATTTGGATTTTAGTTTTATTATTTGTTCCATTTCTTGGACCGTTTTTGTATTTATTAATTGGACGAAAGAAAAGATTGAATAAAAGTGAATAGAACTACTCTATCCACTTTTAATTAAAACATTAATCAATCAATCTATTAATGATTGTCTCTATAGTGAAAATAGAACTTTCATCTTCTGATTTTATTTTAAAATCATAATTTTCAGGTGTCCCTTCAATTATAATAATTCCGTTAGAGTCAATTTTTGAAATTTCAGCTTTTAAAAGTTTCTTTAAACCAATAAAACTTTCATTTATAATTTCATTTAACAAATCATCTTCGTTTACTTCAAGTAATTTTACTTTATCAATAATTTTTACCATTTTAAATTGTTTTTTATATTAATAATTAACTAACTATAATTAAAACCAGAAACAATCATTTTTGTTTCAATTTTTATCAATTAAATTTGTAAAAAATTAAAAAATATCATGGCAACACACGAAGTAACCACAACTTGGAAAGGCAAAATGCAATTTGAATCTACTAACCCAAGTGGAGAAACATTTTTAATAAATGCTGCGGCAGAGCATGGTGGCGAAGGTGCTGGTTTGCGTCCAAAAGCGATGATGTTGTCAGCTTTAGCAGGTTGTTCCGGTTTAGATGTAGCTTCTTTAATCGAGAAAATGAAGTTGGAAGTAACCGATTTCAAAATTGAAACCATTGCCAATTTAACCGAAGAACATCCAAAAGTGTATGACGCTGTTACTGTAGAATATCATTTTTACGGAAATAATTTAAACGAAGCCAAATTGCAACGCGCCGTAGATTTATCAGTAGAAAAATATTGTGGTGTAATGGAAATGTTCCGTCAGTTTGCGAAAATTGACATTAAGGTTTTATTTCATAAAGAATAGTACAATACAAATACTTCACTTTATTAAAAGTCAATAAAAGTAGCTACACTATCTTTTTTAAATTCTTTATTTACCAATATAATTTTTATTTGTTTTATAAGAGTATCTTTTTTACTAGAATATCTAGAATTAATTCTTAAAGTATTATTTGATATATGGTTGAAAAAGAACTTTCTTTTGTAATTTGATAAATAAATTGTTCTATCTTTTTTCCAAGTCCCAACTTTGTTGTTAAAAGAATAAATACTTCCATCTTTTTTAAAGTTTATAGAATCGAATTTTATTTTTTTTAAATTTTTGTCATCAAAAGTGCTGCCTTGAACATAAAAAGTCTTATTATAGAAAGTATCTATTTCTTTAGAAGTGATTTTTTTCATTTTAGTAGGAAATAGATAATATATATTTTCTTTGCTCGATTTACAGTTGCAAAGGATGGCAAAAATCAAAAAAATAAGAATAGAAATTTTTTTCATTTATTCCATTTCTAAATCTACAAAAGAAAAAGTATTCCCACTAAACAATCCTTTATCAGAAAGTTTTAAATCGGGAATTACTAATAAAGCCATAAACGAAAGTGTCATAAATGGCGCTTTTAAATTGCTTCCTAGTTCTTTTGCCATTTCATCTATTTCTTGATACAATTTTCCAGCAGTCCAGCCGTCTTTATCACTCATAATTCCTGCTACAGGAAGGGGTAAAACTTTTTGTTCGGCACCATTTACGGCACAAACGCCTCCTTTGTTTTCGATTAATAAATTAACTGCTTTGCAAATTTCTTCATCCGAAGTCCCAACCGCAACAATATTATGACAATCGTGCGCTACTGAACTCGCAATGGCGCCTTTTTTTAATCCGAAATTTTTAATAAAAGCAATTGCAGGTTGTGCCTCTTGATAGCGATTCACAACCGTCATTTTTAAAATATCATCATTAGTATTGGAAACCAAATTTCCATCTTGAACTAAAGATGTGTGATGAATTTCATTCGTAATCAATTGTCCTTCTAAAGCTTCAATTACTCTAATTTTAGAAGCTGAGCTTTTAACTTCAAAATCTTCAGTATTCTTGAAAGAAGTGTTGAAATTATTTGGTGTTTCAAAGTCAACTTGTGTAACTTTTGAAAACCCATTTTCGGCAACTAATTCACCATTAATGTACGTTTGTTGGACTTTAAAATCGACTAAATCTTCTACAATAATAAAATCGGCAAAATCGCCTTCGTGTAAAATTCCAACATTCATATTATAATGATGTACCGGATTGATACAAGCGGCTTGCAACACTTTAAAAACATCCATTCCTTTGGCAACCGCTCGAGCACAAAGCGTGTTAATATGACTAATAATTAAATCATCAGGATGCTTATCATCCGAACAAAACATCATATTTTCAAAATGTTCAGGCAATAAATCAATTAAGGCTTCAAAATTCTTTGCAGCACTACCTTCACGAATGATGACTTTCATGCCTAAAGATAATTTTTCGGCTGCTTCTTCATAAGTAAAACACTCATGATCGGTTGTAATTCCAGCAGAAATATATTTTTTCACCGCATCGCCTCTTAAACCAGGGGCGTGACCGTCAATAGGTTTGTTAAAATGTTTAGCCCAAGCAATTTTCTTCATTACTTCTTCATCGTCAAACAAAACACCAGGATAATTCATCATTTCCGCTAAATAGTGAATATCTGGCGTAGCCAAAAGTTCTTTAATTCCTTCAGAATCGATAACAGCTCCTGCTGTTTCAAAAGAAGTTGCCGGTACACACGAAGGCGCTCCAAAATGAAATTTCAACGGCACTTTTTTACTGTTTTCAATCATGTAATACACACCGTCTTTTCCTAAAACATTCGCAATTTCATGTGGATCGGAAATCGTTCCAACTGTTCCGTGTAAAACCGCCAATTTTGCAAATTCAGAAGGGACTAACATCGAACTTTCAATGTGAATGTGCGCATCAATAAAACCAGGCATGATGTAATGATGTACATCATGTTCCTTTTCTATAATCGATTTTATTTTACCGTTTTCAACAGTAATTTCACCTGAAAAAATTCGTTTATTTTGTATGTCAACAATTTGTCCTTGAATTTGCATTTTCTTGAATTTGTAAATTCAAAAGTAACTAAATTAGACTGAAGGTTAAAAAGATTAATCAATTTAAAGTTTTTCTATATACATTTGCATTTGTATAAGCCAAAATAAAATATTGTAAAATCATAATTCGTAATTAATTATGCGTTGGAATTTAAAATCGAAGCCTCAAAAAGAAAAAGTACAAGCCTTACAAAATGCACTTCAAGTAGATGAAATCGTCGCTACTTTATTAGTTCAAAGAGGAATTGAAACCTTTGAACAAGCTAAACAATTTTTCCGTCCTACCTTAGAAGATTTATACGATCCGTATTTGATGATGGATATGGATAAAGCGGTAAATCGTATCGAATTGGCAATTACCAATAACGAACGAATTTTAGTTTTTGGTGATTATGATGTCGACGGAACCACTGCTGTTTCACTTGTTTCTTCTTATTTAAAAACCATTACACCAAATATTGCAACATATATTCCGGATAGATATGCTGAAGGTTACGGAGTTTCCTACAAAGGGATTGATTTTGCTGACGACAATGGATTTTCGCTAATCATTGCTTTAGATTGCGGAATTAAATCGATTGACCATGTAAAGTATGCGAAGGAAAAAGGAATCGATTTTATCATTTGTGATCACCATCGTCCAGGAGAATTTTTACCCGATGCTGTAGCTATTTTAGATCCAAAAAGAGAAGATTGTTCCTATCCTTATGATGAATTATGCGGTTGTGGTGTCGGATTCAAACTGATTCAAGCGTTAGGGAAAAATAGAAATCAAACTATTGAAAATTTAGTTCCGTATTTAGATTTAGTAGCAACAGCAATTGCTGCGGATATAGTTCCAATTACTGGAGAAAATAGAGTGTTGGCAAAATTTGGTTTAGAAGTTATCAATTCAAATCCAAGAGCAGGAATAAAAGCACTCATCCAAAATGTAAAAAAGAAGGAATTAACGATTACTGATGTTGTTTTTACTGTTGCACCACGAATTAATGCGGCGGGAAGAATTCATCATGGTGATTATGCGGTTCGCTTGTTAACCGAATTTAATTTGGAACAAGCGGAAGAAGTGGCGAAAGAAATTGAACAATTCAATTCGGACAGGAAAGATTTGGATAAACAAATCACTAAAGAAGCCTTACTTCAAATACAAGAAAATCAAGAAGAAAAGTCTTTTTCAACTGTAGTTTATAATGAAAATTGGCACAAAGGCGTAATTGGAATTGTAGCTTCTCGCTTAGTTGAAAATTATTATCGTCCAACGATTGTTTTTACAAAAAGTGGCGATAAATTGTCAGCTTCGGCTCGATCGGTAAAAGATTTTGATATTTATAATGCCTTAGAAGCGTGTTCAGAACATTTGGAACAATTTGGCGGACATATGTATGCGGCTGGAATGACACTTTTGGAAGAAAATTATCAAAATTTCAAACAAGCTTTTGAAGAAGTAGTCCAACAAACTTTGCATCCCGATTTGCAAACTCCAGAGATAGAATTCGATGCAGAAATTCAATTAACCGACATTAATCCGAAATTAGTTCGAATTTTAAAACAATTTGAGCCATATGGTCCACAAAATATGACACCGCTTTTTTTAGTAAAAGATTTAACTGATTCTGGTTATGCTAAAACCTTAGGTTCAGAGGGAGAACATCTAAAAGCGTATGTAAAGCAAAATGATTCGGATTCTTTTGGTGCAATTGGTTTTGGTTTAGGAAATAAAATAGACATAGTTAAAAATTTCTCAAAATTTGATGCTATCGTTTCAATTGAAGAAAATGAATGGCGAGATGTTGTAACTTTGCAATTGCAATTACGTGACATTAAATCTTTGAATGACTAAGAAAGATCCTTACGCAGCACTTCGTTTTAAAGAATTTCGTTTTTTTCTTGCTATGCGATTCGCATTAGTTTTCGCTTGGTCAATGCAATTTGTAATCATCGAATGGGAAGTGTATAGTTTAACTAAAAATCCACTTTCATTAGGGATTATTGGCTTAATGGAAATTATTCCAGCAGTTGCAATGTCGCTTTTTGCAGGACATATTGTGGATCAAAATGAAAAGAAAGGCTTGCTGTTAAAAATTATGTTAGGTTTTTCAGTAATTAGTTTAGGTTTGTTTCTAATTACTGTGCCAAGTTTAGTTGCTTCATTGTCTAAAAATACAATTCTTTTTACTATTTATGGATTGGTTTTTCTGGGTGGAATTGTACGATCATTCATTAGTCCAACTGTCTTTTCATTATTAGCCCTAATTGTGCCAAAGAAAGATTATCCTAACGCAGCCACTTGGAGTAGTTCAACGTGGCAATTAGCATCCATGTTTGGTCCTGCCTCGGCTGGATTTTTAATCAGTTGGATTGGCGTACACTGGTCTATGTGTTTTGTATTTGCTTGTACGTTAATAGCATTACTTTGGTTAATTAAAATAGAAAAGAAGCCAATTTTAAACCCTAAGATTGGTGAGCCAATAATGCAAAGTTTAAAAGAAGGTGTAAAATTTGTTTTCAATAATAAAACAATTTTAGGAGCTATATCTTTAGATATGTTTGCGGTTTTATTTGGTGGTGCTGTTGCTTTATTACCAATTTTTGCTCAAGATATTTTAAAAGTAGGTTCAGAAGGTTTTGGAATTTTACGTGCTGCACCAGCAGTTGGTTCAATAATAACTATGCTAGCCGCAGCTCATATTTCTTTAACAAGAAACGCTGGAAAAAAACTTTTAATAGCCATCTTTATATTTGGAGCATGTATAATTGTTTTCGGATTGTCAACCATTTTTTGGGTTTCAGTAGTTGCACTATTTTTAAGTGGTGTAGCCGATGGTGTATCAGTTGTTATTAGAAGCACTATATTGCAATTGCACACACCAGATAATATGCGAGGTCGCGTTTCATCCGTTAATTCAATATTTGTTGGGTCTTCTAATGAATTAGGCGCTTTTGAAAGCGGATTGACGGCAAAATTGATGGGAGTTGTTCCGGCAGTTGTTTTTGGTGGTTGTATGACTATTGCAACAGTTTTTGGAACTGCTATTGTTTCGCCTTCGTTTAGACAATTAGATTTAGAAAAAGATTTGGAAGAATTAAGTAAAGAGGATTAATCTTTGAATTCTTTTAACTCGAATTTTTCACCATCGAAAACTCCGTAAGTAAAATAGCCAATCCAATCGCCAAGATTTACATATTTTGATTTCTCAGAAACATCAATAATCATAGGTAAATGTCTATGACCAAAAACAAAATAATCATAATGCTTAGTTTCTAATTTTCGTTTTGCATATTGAACTAGCCATTCATTTTCTTCCCCTAAAAATTTAACATCTTCTTCACCAGAAATCAATTTATTTTTAACAGAAAGATATTGTGCTAATTTAACACCTAAATCGGGATGTAACCATCGGAACAAGCATTTTGAAAAAGGATTGGTAAAGACTTTTTTCATTCTTTTGTAGCCTTTGTCGCCGGGGCCTTTTCCGTCTCCATGGCCAATTAAGAATGTTTTGCCATTAAAAGTAAATTCTTTGTTATCGTGATAAACAGGAATATTCAATTCCTTTTCAAAATAATCGTGCATCCACAAATCATGATTGCCCACAAAAAAATAGATTGGAGTTCCAGAATCCCTTATTTCAGCTAATTTTCCAAGTACTCTAACAAAACCTTTAGGTACAACTGTTTTGTATTCAAACCAAAAATCAAATAAATCCCCTAATAGAAAGATTACATCTGCATCTTTTTTAATTTCATCCAACCATTGAACGAATTTTTGCTCCCGAGGAAAACTCAATTCTGAAGTTGGAGCACCAAAATGTTGGTCAGAGGCAAAATATATTTTCAAAAGGAATTTTATTAAAATTATTTGTTGTTACAAATGTAATAATTATTTGTAAAGTCAAAAATAACATTTTGTCGGAGAAATGTTACAATTGAACGATTGATGTATGTCTAGCAAATTAAATTATTATCTTTGAAAAATTAATCAAACCATAACTTATTAATAACAACACTGATGAAAAAATTTTTACTTCTAATTATGTTGTTTTTCTCGTTTTTAGGATTTTCTCAATTGGCAGAAGATTTTGAAAACCCCACCTTTCCACCGACAGGATGGGTTGAGTTTGACAACGGAATTGGTACTGTTCAAAGTTGGCAACGAACAACCATTTCGAGTTTAACTTACAATGCTTCGCTTGGTTCTGCTTATGTAATTCGTGAGAATGTAACAGATGGAACTTTTGCAGAAGATTGGTTAGTTACTCCTCAAGTTTTAGTTCCAACTGACGGACAATTAAGGTTTCAAACTAGAAAAGCAGTAGGAACAAATAATGGTACGCAATATACTGTTAGGATTGCGACTGTTTCTCAAACTAATCCAGCAGACTTTACAGTTTTGCAAACATGGGATGACTCTAATATTAATACCAATCAAACAGCTCCGTTTTATGAGCAGAAAGTTATAGATTTATCTGCTTACACAGGACAAAATGTTTACTTGGCATTTGTTATGACAAATGACAATGGTAATCGTTGGTTGGTTGACAATGTTTACGTTGATCAGAGATGTTTGGAGTCTACAAATTTATTTGTTACTAGTGTAAACGATACTTCAGTTGACTTAAACTGGGATAATCCAAGTGGTGCTACACAGTGGGAAATTGAATGGGGTCCTACTGGATTTACACCTGGTACAGGAACATTAGTAACTCCTGTTAATACAAATCCTTTTAATTTAGGAGGTTTAGTAGCGGCTACTACTTATGATTTTTATGTAAGACCAATTTGTCCTAACGATAATTATGGAATTTGGGCTGGTCCTGAAACATTTACAACAGCAGTCTGTGCAATTACACAGCAATGTGATTTTGATTTTGTAATGACAGATAGTTTTGGAGATGGATGGAATGGGGCCTCTATGACTATATCTCAATTTGGGGTTCCTGTTGCTACAATAGGATCAACTTTTACTGGAGGAAGTGGTCCAATTACTGTTACTGTTCCTTTGTGTAGTAGTCAACCATTTGATTTAGTATGGACTACTGGAGGAACATTCCCTAATGAGGTAGGTGTTTCAATAGTTGATCCACTTGGTGCAACAATATTTACTATGCCTTCAGGTAGTGGTAGCCAGGCAGGTACAACTATATTTTCTGGTGTTGCTGCTTGTACACCGCCTACATGTCCACAGCCAAGTAATGTTCTAATTTCAGGAGTTAATACTTCTTCAGGAACAATTACATGGTCAGATAACACAGGTGGAGTAGCAGTTCCTGCCACACAATGGCAAGTTATAATTCAGCCGGCTGGGTCAGGATATCCGCCATCTGGTGCTGAAATTATAAATACAACTGTTTCTTCAACAAGTTATTCTTTTTCTGGTTTAAATTCAGATACTCAATATGAAGTTTTTATAAGTGCAATATGTGATGCATCTGGCACACCTGATCCAAGTTTTTATGAAGGTCCGACACTTTTCACAACTTCAAAAAACTACTGTGGAGGTGATATTTTTACTGATTCTGGAGGAGCTGGAGCAAACTATTCAAATGGTGAAGATATCACATGGACTATTTGTCCAGATACTCCAGGTGATGCTGTAACAGTATTTTTTAATACTTTTAATACTGAGGCAAACTGGGATGGTTTATATGTTTTTGATGGTCCAGATATTACTGCACCTCAAATAGCTAGTGGTAATGGGGCTGGAAATGTTCCTGGTGGTGTTCCTGGAAGTTTCTGGGGAACTACAATTCCTGGTCCGTTTGTTTCAACTCATCCTTCAGGATGTTTGACTTTCAGATTTAGAAGTGATGGATCAGTTAATAATCCTGGTTGGACTGCTAATGTTGTATGTGGTCCGCCACCAACATGTAGTATGCCAACAGGATTGTCTGTAAGTAGTATCACTTCTGATGGAGCGACTTTAAGTTGGACAGATACTAATACACCACCAGCTACGGGTTGGCAAATTGCAGTACAACCTGCGGGTTCTGGTTATCCACCAACAGCTTCTACAATTTTATTTAATGCTACAACAAACCCATTTACTGTTACTGGTTTAAACCCAAATTCAACATATGAATTTTATGTTTTATCTGATTGTGGCGCAGCTGATGGAGTAAGTTATTGGGGAGGTCCTTTCTCATTTAATACTTTATTCCCTGGTTGTGGTGGTTCTGCACCTGCTTCGGATGTTTGTGTTGATGCAACACCAGTATGTTCACTAGACGGATATTGTGGAAATACATCAGGAACCTATACTGATGCTTCTTGGCCAGCTTTAGATACTGCATTCTGTGGGTCTATTGAAAATAACTCATTCTTGACATTTGAAGCCGCTTCAACTTCAATTTCAATGAATGTTGAAGTTGGAAACTGTACTAATGGTTCAGGTATACAATTTATGATATTCTCTGGTTCATGTGGTGGAGCTGTTACTTCAATAGGATGTAATTCACCTATGAATCCAGGAACAAATGCTCTAACTTTTAATGGTTTAGTGCCTGGACAAACTTATTTTTTAATGATTGATGGTTTTGCAGGTGCAATTTGTGACTATTCAGTTACAGTAACTTCTGGAGGTTCATTTACAACAGACGTAACTATCACTCAAGAAGACCAAACGATATGTATTGATGATACTTTAACTATTGATGTTACTGGTGGTAATGGAGTTTACAACTGGGATCCAGCAACTGGATTAGATACAACAACAGGTCCTTCTGTGGTATTTACTCCACCGGCACCGGGAGTTTACATCATCAATGTTCAAACAACTGATACTAATTCATTATGTGCAACAGCTGACTTTATAGAAGTTACAGTTTTAGATAATACAACACCTTCTTTCTCAAATCCAGGACCATTATGTTCTGGATCTCCAAACGTGACATTAGATACTACTGATTCTAATGGTATTACTGGTTCATGGACTTTAGGTGGTAATCCAGTAACTGAGGTAGATGCTTCAACTGCAGGTGTTTATGATTATATTTTTACACCAGATCCTGTTGCATTCCCATGTTCACCAGCAATAACAATGCAGGTAGAAATATTATCTACATGTACTTTTAACGCTTTTGCTTCTGCAGTTTATGTAGATAATTGCGAAACAACAGATCCAGGAGAATATTTTAATACTACTGGTTCTTCAACAAATGCTTTCGGAGCTGCTACAAATAGTTTTAGCGGTAATGATTTTGGTACTTATGTACAAAATTCAGGTAACTTTATGTTACAAGGTGCTGCAATTAAAACCTTTAAAAATGCTACTTCTAATGTATGCGGAGCAAACATGTATTATAGAGTTTATGAAGTTTCTTCAGTTCCTAGTGCATTTACTGCTATACCTTTAACTTTTTTAGAAGATTGTGGAGCAGGAACTTTTACTTCAGGAGCTCCATGTGTTCCTGGTGATCAAATTTGGGGTAATTCATCTCAAGCTATTGATTTAACAACTTTTGTTCCGGGTGATTATATCTTGGAAGTTTATTATGATGTAAATGGAGATAATGACGCTCCTAATCAATGTGATGATACAATCCTAGTTAATAATGGTGGAAATAATTTTATTTCAAATTTCACAATCCAAAGTGCAATTACATTTACACAAACAAATGAAGAGTGTGGAAGTTCTAATGGTACTATAATTGTTTCTGGATTTAATCCTGGAGATGTTTATACATTAACGTATAATGACGATACTATCCCTGTTGGTCCAGTTGATTATCAAGCTGATTTTAATGGACAAATTATAATTACAGGTTTAGACGCAGGAACTTATGATAATTTTGATTTTGTAATTAATGGATGTTCAATTTTTGAAGCTACTCCAATTATTATTACTGATTTTTCACCGTCTATAACAAATGTGACAAATAATTCACCTATTTGTTTTGGAAATGATGCAGTATTTGTAATTGAAGGTACACCAAACTTTGATGTAGATTACACTATTAATGGTACACCAATGCCTGCGGTAACTTTAGATGCTTCAGGATTTGCTACTGTAACAGTGACAAACCCTGCACCTGGTACCGTTGATTTAGCGTTATTGAATATTTATAATTCAGTTTGTAATATAGTGGTTAATAACACTTCTTCAGTAATTGTTAATCCATTGCCAACTGCAACTATTTCTGCTCCAAGTACATTCGCATGTATTGGTTCAGATGCAGTATTTACAATTACTGGAACACCTGGAGCTATTGTATCATTTACAGGAGCACCGGGTTCACCAATAACTTTAGATGCAACTGGAAGTTATACTTTAAATGTTACTTCTAATGTTGATGTTCAAGTTACATTAGTTGATGTGACTAATCCGACAACTGGATGTGTTAACACAATTTTAGGCGAAGTTGCAAATGTTGCAATAGTTGTTGTTCCTGTGCCTACAGCCAATATAACTCAGCCAACTTGTTCAGTTACTACAGGTACAGTAGAAGTTACTTCACCTTTAATATCACAAGTTAATTTCCCTGGTGATTTATTTATATCTGAAATTACTGATGCTCAACCAGGATCTTTAACATATGTTGAAATTTACAATGGAACTGGATCAGATGTTGATTTAAGTAATTATAAAATTAGAGTTACAACAAATGGTACTACATTATCGTGTGATTTACCTTTAAGTGGTGTTTTAGTAAATGATGATGTACTTGTTGTAAAATTAAGTTCAAGTGCAGATGAAGGTGGTATTGTAGCTGACTTAGCATTTACAACATGTACAGGAGTTAATAATAACGATAGAATTGCTTTATCAAATCTATCTAACGTTGATATAGATGTTTGGGGTACTCCTGATGGTTCTGTCTTTACACCTGCAAGTGGAATTGGATACAACTATCAAAGAATAACTACTGGTACAACTCTTCCATCAACTACATGGAATCCTGCAGATTGGACTGCTACAGATTGGGGTAACCCAACAGCTACAACTGGTGATTACAGTGATGTAGGTTTTTACACTTTATATGCAGCAAATTATGAGTATACTTTGAGTGATGGTACTACATCAACTACTCAAACGACTACAACTTACACAGGAGTAGTACCTGGAACTTATACGCTAGTTGTACATGATACAGCTACTGGATGTTATTCTGAGGCATTAGATATAGTAATTAATCCTGTTATTTTTAACGACCCAATTACTACAATTAGTTATAATACTCCTGTTTGTGAAGGAAGTGCAAATCTTTTACCTGATACAACTACTCCTGGATTTACAACTGGAGGTGAATATACTGCTACGCCTGTGGGCTTAGTAATTGATTCAGTAACAGGTGAAATAAATGTAGTAGCAAGTACTCCTGGAGTTTATACAGTTACCTATTTAGTTTTGGCAGATAATTCAATCTGTTTAAATGCTGGAAGTTCAACATTTGAAGTTACAATAACAGCTGGTACACCAGCTACTTTCAATAATATAACTTTATGTCAAGGAGATATAAATAATTCTTTACCAATGAATTCTTTGGAAGGATTTACTGGAACTTGGGATGCGGTTAATATTGACACCTCTATTATTGGTAGTCAAGTTTACACATTTACTCCAGATCCTGGCCAATGTGCTACTGTAGGGACATTAGATGTAGAAATAATTGCTAAAGATATCGTAACATTTAATAGTGTAGAAGCATGTTTAGGTTCAATTGTTGATTTCCCAACTATATCAGTTGAAGGTTATACATTGTCAGGAACATGGAGTCCAAGTGTTGTTACGACAACATCAGTAGGACCTTTTGATTATATTTTTACACCAGATGATGTGTGTTATGCTCAAGCAGT
This sequence comes from Flavobacterium okayamense, assembly GCF_019702945.1. Classification (NCBI taxonomy): domain Bacteria; kingdom Pseudomonadati; phylum Bacteroidota; class Flavobacteriia; order Flavobacteriales; family Flavobacteriaceae; genus Flavobacterium; species Flavobacterium okayamense. The sequence continues at coordinate 500,763 of NZ_AP024749.1, read as the reverse complement.
ATTCCAAGTAGATACTAAAGTTTGTGAAATTCCTAGAGGGATTTCTCCAAACGGTGATGATAAAAATGATGAATGGGATTTAACAGGGTTTAATGTTAAAAAGGCAGAAATTTTTAATCGTTATGGAAGAAAAGTTTATTCTAAAACTAATTACCTTGATGAATGGCATGGACAATCAGATTCTGGTTCTGAATTACCAACAGGGACTTATTTTTATGTTTTAGAGTTTAATGATCAACCTTCAAAAACTGGTTGGGTTTATATAAACAGACAAGAATAATAAAGACACAACAAAATAACTCCGTTTTTTTTTGACGGAGTTATTTAAACAATTATTATAAAAAAAATGAGAAAACTATTATTAGTTATATTTTTAGCCTCAGGAGCCCTTTTTGAAGGTTACGCTCAACAAGATCCGCATTATACTCAATATATGTATAATATGAGTGTAATGAATCCAGCTTATGCTGGTTCTAAAGAAAGTTTATCTTTGGGTATACTTTACCGAAAACAATGGGTAGAAATTGAAGATGCGCCAACAACAGCTACTTTTTTTGGACACAGTCCAGTTGGGAAAAATGTTGGATTGGGTTTGTCTGTTATTTCTGATAAAATTGGGCCTGTAGAAGAAAATAACATTTACGGTGATTTTTCTTACACTCTAAGTTTAGGAGGAGAGCATAAGTTAGCTTTTGGTATTAAAACTGGGCTAACATTACATAAAGTTGGTTTATTCAGCGAAATTGGAAATGGTTATGTTCCGGATGTTGATGATCCAGCATTTTCAGAAAATATCAGTAATACATACTTTAACATTGGTTCAGGATTGTTTTATTATACAAATAAATATTACCTTGGATTTTCAGTGCCTAATATGTTAAAATCTAAACATTTAGATTTGTCAGTAAATGGAGATCAATATGAGTTTGGTTCAGAAACTTCTCATTATTTCTTTACTGGAGGATATGTTTTTGATTTAAATGAAAAAGTTAAATTCAAGCCTTTCTTTATGTTGAAGTCTGCATTTAGTGCGCCTACATCTTTAGATTTATCGACTAATTTCTTATTTAATGATAAATTTGAAGTAGGAGCAACTTATCGTCTTGATGATAGTTTCGGTGCAATGGCTAATTATGCTGTTTTACCTAATTTAAGAATAGGTTATGCTTATGATCATATTGTTTCTGACTTAAAAGTTACAACTCCATCTTCACACGAGATTATTTTATTGTGGGATGTTAACTTCTCTAAGAAGGTTTCAAGTTCACCAAGATTTTTCTAACCTAAAAGCGATAAAGAAATGAAAAAAATATTTTTTACTTTAAGTTTTGTAATCGCTTCAGGATTAATAAGCGCACAAAACAATAAAACAAAAGCGGCAGATAAATTATTTGATCGCTACGAATATGTTGAAGCTGCTGAAGCATATTTAAAAATTGTAGATGAAAATGACGATGATTTATATATCGAAAGTCAATTGGCAGAATGCTACTACAATGTTTTTAACACAAGTGAAGCTGTAAAATGGTATGGTAAGATCGCTGAACAAAAGAACGATGCAGAAACATACTATAGATATGCTCAAATGTTAAAAGCTCAAGGAAATTATACGGAATCTGATAAGCAAATGAATAAGTTTGCTGCTTTAGCTCCTAAAGACCAAAGAGCAATTGAATTTAAGAGTAATCCAAATTACCTACAAGATTTAAAAAATCAATCTAAATTATTTGAGATTACTCCAGCAACAATTAGTAGTGACAAATCTGATTTTGGAGCAGTAATGTCAAATACAAACGAAGTATATTTTTCAAGTGCTAGAAATGGTTCTAGAAAAAATGCTAGTTTCAACGAAGAGCCATTTTTAGACGTTTATAAAGCAATTTATAATGAAGATGGTACTTTGAGTGAACCAACATTAGTTTCTGAGATTAATACTAAATGGCATGATGGTCCAGTAGCTATTTCAGCAGATGGAAATACTATGTTCTTTGGTAGTGAAAGTTTTAACGAAAGTGAATTTGTAAAAGATAAAGATAAACGATTAAAATACGGTAAAATATATCTTTATAAAGCGACAAAAAATGGAGACAAATGGTCAAACATTAAGCCACTTCCATTTAACAATGAGGCGTATTCATTACGAAACCCTGCTTTAAGTGCTGATGGTAAAACATTATACTTCTCTTCTGATATGCCTGGAGGAATTGGAGGTGAAGATATTTATAAAGTAAGTGTAGATGGAGATACTTATGGCACGCCTGAAAATTTAGGTAATAAAGTAAATACTGAAGGAGATGAAAGTTTTCCTTTTATTACAAATAAAGATGTCTTATATTTTGCATCTAACGCTAGAGAAGGTTTCGGAGGTTTTGATATTTTTAAAATTGATTTAGCTAAAGATAATGAACCATTAAATGTTGGAGAACCTGTAAACACGGAAAAAGACGATTTCTCTTTTGCTTTCAATACCGATAAAAAGGTAGCTTTTTTCTCTAGTAATAGAGCTGGTGTTGATAACATTTATATGGCAACACCTATTTGCGGTGTAAATGGTTTAGTTTTGGTTAAAAATTCTAAAACTGGAACAGTTATTGAAGGAGTATTAGTGTCAGTTTTAGATGATCAAAATAATGTAGTTTCAACAAACACAACTAACGACCAAGGTAATGCTAAATTTGGATTAGCTTGTGAGAAAGATTATAACTTTAATGCTTCACGTTCAGGTTTTGAAAACGCTGTAGCATCAATGAGTAAATCAGAAGGTGGAGAAGAAATTATTGAAATTTTAATGGATCCTATCAAGCCTATTATCACAGAAACAGAAGTTATTCTAAACCCTATTTTCTTTGAATTTAATAGAAGTAATATAACTAAACAAGGAGCTGAAGAGTTAGATCGTTTAGTTGATGTAATGAATGAGCATCCTGAAATGGTAATATTTGCTAAATCTCATACAGATAGTAGAGGTGGTGATAAGTACAATTTAAATTTATCTGACCGTAGAGCTAAAGCTACTGTTCAATACATTATTTCAAAAGGTATAGATAAAGAGAGAATCTCTGGACAAGGTTTTGGTGAAACTGAACCAAAAGTAGATTGTAAAAAATGTACTGAAGAGGAACATGCGCAAAACAGAAGAAGTGAATTCTTAATTGTTAAGAAATAATATTTCTAAATAAAAAAAGCCACTCATTTGAGTGGCTTTTTTTATATGTTATCACTTTGAAACCATTCGGCATACGAACTCTCTGTTTCTTGTAATCGTAATGAAAACAATTTAATGTCTTCTGGAAGTCTTGCTTTTATTTTTAAAGCAAAATCAATAACCATATTTTCACTTGTTGGCTGATAATCTACTAAGATTACATGGTGTCCTCTTGATTTTAACTCTTCAGCTAATTCTATATGAGGTGTATTCTTGTTAAAGACTGTTGCATGATCAAATAAGTCAACGATTTCTTCTTTTACAATTTTTTTTAAATCAGAAAAATCAATGACCATTCCATACTTTACGTTTTTAGTATCAGTTATAGGTTTGCCAATAACTGTTACAGAAAGTTTATAGCTATGCCCATGAACATTTTTACATTTACCATCGTAGCCATAAAGTGCATGGCCAGTTTCAAAATTGAATTGTTTTGTAATTCTGATTGTACTCATTCTAATAAAAATATTTTGCAAAGTTAATAAATTAATGCACTTGTTTTTTGTATTCAATTTCAATGTATATTTGCGCACTTTTATCGCTTAATTTTTATGAGTGAATTTGAATTGAATCCAATGTATGAAAAGGTTATTATTGACCTTTTAGAGCAACAATTTTCTATTGTTGATGATTTCTTTAATTTTAAAGAGATTGAAGATTTAAGAGCACTTTTGTTAGAGAAATATAATGAAGATGAATTTAGAAAAGCAGCAATTGGTAATCAATTCTCAGAACAAATTATCAAATCTATAAGAGGAGATTTTATTTCTTGGATAGACGAAAACAATTTATTACCTGAAGAAAAAGTTTTTTTCAATAAAATTGATGATTTTACTAATTACATGAACCGAACTTGTTTTCTTGGAATTCAAGAAAAGGAGTTTCATTATGCAGTTTATCCTAAGGGAACTTTTTATAAAAAACACTTAGATACATTTCAGAACGATGATTCTAGAAAATTATCAATTGTTTGTTATTTAAATGATGAGGATTGGAAACCTGAATACGGAGGTGAGTTAGTTATATTTAAGCCTCTAGAAGAAATTAAAGTATACCCATTAAAAGGGAGAGTAGTGATCTTTGAAAGTCAGGTTTTAGAACACGAAGTTAGTCAGGTTGAGCAAATGCGATTAAGTATTACAGGCTGGTTAAAAACCCGAAAGTTGAATTAGTTCTCGGGTTTGTTTTTTTCTTTTTTCTTAAAATAAAAATAGGTAGAATACGCAATGATGATTAAGACAATGAAAGGTAAATAAGTTCCAATAACTACACCTATTTCATACCCTTGATCAGGAGCATTTTTAATCTTCTCTTCTATGTTTACTTTTTGAAGTAAACTTATTAAAGTTGGAATCATGATTTTTTGAATTCATTTAAAGCGTTTCTAGTAAATTCTGATAAAACAAGTCGACCAGATATTGCAGCTCTTTCATAAAGTAGATGATCCCAATCTTCGGTTCCTTCCCAAATTACTTTTTTCATTTCATATAAAGCTTCTGGATTAAAACTAGCTAATTGCTTTGAAAAAGAACTAAGGTTATTATCCATTTCTTCCGTTGTATGAAATAATTTAGAAATAAGTCCTTTATCAAATGCCCACTGAGAAGATTTCCATTCCGTTGCTGCTAATGTCATTTCTGCCATTGCAGCTTTTCCAATTTTTTTACTTACTGCAGGTTCAATAACAAATGGTCCTATTCCTATAGCTAACTCAGATAATTTTACAGCTACTTTTTCAGTTGCGAAAGTATAATCACAAGCAGCCATAATTCCAACACCGCCACCAACAGCTTTACCATGTATACGACCAACAATTAATTTATTAGATTTTCGCATGGCATTTATAACGTTAGCAAACCCCGAGAAAAATCTATTACCTTCTTCTAAATTAGTAACTTGTAGAAGTTCGTCGAATGAAGCGCCTGCACAAAAAGCGCCTTCACCTTCACTTTTAAGTATGATTAATACAACTGATTTATTTTTATTTAAATCATATAATGTATCAGTTAACAATTGAAGTTGTGAACTTGGGAAAGAATTACTAGCTGGGTTATAAAAACTGACCGTAGCAATGTTTTCTTTTATTTCTACAGAGATTTTTCCTTCCATTAACGCTTTAATGTAAAATGTGACTTAAATTCTTTTTGTTCGTTATTTACAGTATATTTCATCGTAAACCAGTAGTCAGAAGAGGGTAATAACTCACCATTATAGGTGCCATTCCATCCTAATCCGTAAGGACTAATTTGTTTAATAAATTTACCATATCTATCAAATATGTGAATTTGAGCATTATATTCTTCAGGTAAGTTTGAAATATTCCAAGTATCATTATACCCGTCACCATTAGGTGTAAAGAAATTAGGATATGTTATTGCTATTAGATTGCTAACAGCTAAAATACCACATCCTTGAATATCACGAACATAAATAGTATGATTTCCATTAGGAATATTATTAAAAATTGGGCTTGATTGCCAGTTAACTAAATCTAAACTATATTCATAAATTCCATATCCACCAGATGCTAAACCTACAATTGTACTTAATCCCGGAGAAAAAGGTTCAGTAGTAACGGAAGCTTCAAATGTTGCAGGTTCTGAAGAGAATGTAGCGGTAATATCATCAGTATTTTGACAACCTGTTGTAAGATTAGTAACCAAAACACTATAGGTTCCTGGTTCAGTAACGTTATATTGAGCGTTTGTTTCTCCAGTTAAATCCAGACCCGGTATATTTGAAAACCATTCATAAGAAAAAGTTCCAGCATTTGAAGGAGTTGCATCTATTATTTGCGAGCCAGTTCCCACTACTGGATCCAAACATAGTGTAAAGTTTACACCTAAATCTATTTCTGGGATAGGGTTTACAACTAAAACTAATTCTTGAATTCCTTTACAACCAGGGTCGTTATTTAATTGACTATCCACTCTTGCCCAGATAGAATTTCCACCTGCAATAATATTTCTATAGTTATTGATGTTTAGAATTGGATTAATTACTAATTCTGCATCGTCATAATTTTCATAATATGAAACTTCTAAAAATGGTTGTTGTGATAATGGGAAAGCATTAATAATGTCATTTGTGTAGAAATCATCAATATCAAAGTAATCAAAACCATCATTATCAACATCGTTTACATCTCTATAAATATCACATACCGGATATTCTTGAGGAATAAATGAAGAAGGGAATTGAGTTGTTGAAACAACTAGATTAATTTGAGCAACTCGATGGCACCCAAATTGATTTTCAACTCTAACCCATATTGAACTTCCATTAGCAGCAGAAAATTGATCAGGGTTTAAAATTTGTAATGAACTATTATTAGTGTTTGCTCCATTGAAAGATGTAAAATATGTAAAAGTTACATTAGTGTCACTAGTAATTAAATCATTTGCTTCGGTTAAAACAAAATCGGCAATAGTGTCGGTGTCATTATCACATTGTTTTAGCGATATTGTTGTTATTGTTAAACTTGGTTTTGGATTTACAATTAATGAAAAATTACCGACTAGATAACAACCAAAATTATTTTCAATACGAAAATAGATTATTTTCCCAGTACTAGCTGTTATTGAAGTAATGTTATTAGTGTTTTCATTTTCAGCATCTGAAATGTCTTCATAGTATTTTACAGATACGTTAGTTTGTAATCCAAAAACCTCAGCGTTTTTTAAGTTTAAGTTAAAAACAGACATTCCATCAGTGTCCGAACCAGAGTTTGTGTCATCGCAAAGTAAAAAATCAGAAACAGACTCGAGTTGAGGCGATGGGTTTATTGCTACTGTTATTGTTGCTGAAACAGCATCACAAACACCTTGGGCAGGAATTGTATAAGTGTATAACCCTGACAGATCTACAGAAGGATCAATTATACCGTCAGGACGAGGATTTCCATTAAATGTCCAATTACCACCTGTTGTGATATTTGTTCCTAAAACATTTGTTAAATCTTCCGATGTATCAGTCACACAGTAAGATTTTGAAGATGAAGCACCAACATTTGGCCCTGGCTGAATAGAATTGATAACAATGTCAATTGGAATTGTTCTTACTATACCATCACAGGTTTTAGAAAATGTATATGTATAAGTTCCAATTGGATCTGTTGAAGGATCAAAAAGACCATTATTTGGATTTCTTGGAGCTCCATTGTATTCCCAATTTCCTCCTGGTTCAGGGTTGCCAGGTATTTTGTCGAATAAATCAATTATAGATCCTGTACATACGTCTATCGTTGTGTCGCTAGGCGTACTTCCAAATCCAGAAAAATAACCTCCAATCCCAGCATTACCACTTGCCGAAAATACACCTACTGCTAAAGCACCTGTAGATTCAATACTTACATTACCTGTTAAGTTAGTAACTCTGTAGGTTTCCCAATTCGGATTTCCAGTAACAATAAGAGGTGTTGAAGTTGTCGGTGTGCCATTTATACTAACTGTAGATCCAGCTTCTGTTGCAATGATTAAGTTACCATTAAAATCGGTTTGAGTTCCAATTTCATTGATAGAAGGAATTAAATCAACACTATTTTGCCAAAAACAACTCAATGGTGGAATAAAATAAAATCCGGAAGTTGCATCAGATAAACTACCTCCAACAATTTGATACAAAAATGATTTTTTTGAAGTGTAGATATACATGTTTTTATTTGTTCCAGGTCCTATAAAAGAAGAAGTTGGAATTAAAAAATATTGACCAGCATTAATTGTTATAATTGGAGTAGCACTACCATTTATGTATATTTCAGTGTTGTCTTCATGAGCTATAACAAGAGGGTGTTCGGTTATATCACTTCCATTTCCTTTCATTATTACATATTCTTGACCCACTTGTTCTAATGGGACAATTTGGTCTAGATTAAAATCTTGCCCCATACCAGCATTATTCATCCCTCCTGCTAAATTACCAGTGTTTACTACTATAGGTTTGTCCGATTCTAAAAGTGCACCAACAAATCCATTTAAATTGGCTACATTAGATTCGGAATAACCTGAAACAACAACACTTTCGCCTTCATTTAAAGTAAAAGTTTGATTAGCACTACTAAAAGTACTATTTCCGTTAATAAAGATTATTGTTGAGTCGTATTGAGATAAATTTACAGTTGTATTATCTTCAGTAGCCATAAAACTAGAAACAAAATTTCTAATAGTACCGAAATCATTTTGAGGTAAACTTCCCAAACGGAAAACTTTTCCTACACCAGTTCTCCCTTTTGAAGCTAAAAATTCTGCATGGTTATCTGCACGGACTCTAAAGTTTACATAAAAATCATATTGAGCTTCAAGAATTAATCCTTTTCCAGAAATAACATGCCCAACATCTTCTCTGTCAACCATCATGGTAGAGGGTTGTGCACTACCAATTGTAACTCTAATAGGATTTCCTTGAGAAATAGTATAAGTTCCTAAATTAAATGGATTTCCTGAACCATCCTTAATTGTAACTTGAAAAGGAGTTGGTTCTGGAGTTGATAGATAAATATAATGTTGCTTAATTAAACTTGAATCAAAAGTCTCATTAGCATGTAAAGGCGGAATCCAGTGTTTGTTACTCAATTGAGCATTAACACATAAACTGAAAACTAATAAAAAAAATATAATATTTAACTTTTTCACGTGTAGGGTTGTTTTTGTTAAAATTTCACAAATTTACAAACTTTATAAGGAATAGACTTGAATAAAAAGTTAAAAAAAGGCTCTTAATTGAATATTACCCGTATGAATCGTTTGTGAGGTTTCTGATTTTCTTCCTTGATAATTAATATTTATGTCTAAATACTGTGTAATATTTTTCTGTAATAAAAATTGCCAAACACTATTTTTTCCAGCTTGTAAACCTTGTAACATTTGGAAAGCTACTGGTGAAAGTTGGTTGCCTGTAAAATCATTATTATAATAAGAATATTCTCCTGTTAGTGTAAATCCTTTTTCACTATTAAAGTTAAAAGCTGTTCCTAATCGGCTTTGATTGAGTTCTTCTTGGTTGTTTATTTGATTCAATTGATTTTTGAATTCGTAGAAAATATCCCAACTCGCATTTTTAGAAAAAATATAGGATAATTTTGGTTGGATAGCGTAGTTGTCAATGTCAAAATTTCTAGTGGCATAATTTTCAACATCACTTTTTGAATTTCCAATAGATGAAGTTAATTGTGTTAACCAAGATTTCGCAATGAGATGCTGGTAATTTACTTGATGTGAAAATTGTTTGGTTTCTTGACTTCCAATATTCAAAAGATTTTTTAATTGATTGTTCAAGTATGTATAGGTTACAGAGTGCTTCTGCTTACCGCGATTGTAAAACAAACTGTTTCTAAAACTATTATTTAATCCAATCATTTCATCAGAATTTGAAAAAGGATTGAAATCAAAATTATTACCATCACGAATAATTTTTCGTTCCACTAAAAACGAAAATTGATTGTAAAAATGCGATAGAAACTTCTTGAAACCACTATCGTTTTGCCAAACCAATCCATTAAAGTTTAATGATTGTGAAAATCTATTTTGATGTGTTCGAATAAAAATCTGGTTAGGTAAAAACACACGAACATATTTTGCTTGATCAGGAAACGGTGCAATTTCAAATTCTTGTAATTCTTGAATGCCGTTGTTGTTGTAATCAATCCAAGTGTAAACACCTTGTCCAGGTTCAACTTCAAGATACGTAAACTCTTGTTGAGGAATCGTTCCCGATGACGTTTCGTAAGTTGATGTGCTTTGTAACAAATTGTTGAAGAAATTATTGCTATACAAAACTCTCGAATTCAATGAAGGTTCATTTTGTCGTGTTTCATCAGTATATTTTAAATTTCGGTATTTTACAAAAAGACTTAAATTACTTTTCTCAGTTTTGATTAGTTGAGATTTTAAATAATATGAATCAGAACGATTTACACGACTTAAATTTCCATCCTGAACACTATCATTAACTCGGTTTAAGTAGCCTAATTCTACAAAAACTTTGGTCGAATCGCCACGGCCAACAAACGCTCCGTATTCGGTAAATTTCTGACTTAAATTACTCAATTCATTTGTTGAAGCTAAGGTTTCTTGATTGTTTTCTAAACTCAAACTTGCACCCACCCAATTTTTTCCAAAATGATGCTTTCCAATGGTTTGATTTCGAATAAATTTTGAATCGGCATAATCACTCGCACTTGATAAAGCACTAAAATTGGTTGAAAGTGTAGTTTTATTGAATCGTAAATTAGATTCAACTAAATGTCTTGTTCCAGAAAAGTTTTCTGAAAAGTCTAGTTTTTCCAATTGATATTTAGCAAAACCGTTCTTTTTAAAATTGAAATTGGTTCCGGTAATTAACAAACTTTGATTGCCTAAAGGATTGTTCAAGTTCCAATCACGATTAAATTCGATGTTGAACAAACGCTCAATGCTTCTAAAATCTTTCTGAATTAAATTGAAATTGGCAAAACCATCCAACAAAAAGCTTCCAGAATACAATCGTTGATTGGCATTCACTTTTGCGGCAATTCCTTGATTGTCATTATCGTCAATTCCAGAATAGAGATTTCTGTCGTTATTAGAAACCGCAATTTCAAAATCAATATTAGTTTTTTCGGTAGGAGTGTAGGCTCCTAAAACGGTTGCAATTTGAATTTTTGTTGGCGCAACCAATGGAATAGTTGGTTCGTAATCGCCTAAGCCAGCACCAGCATATTCGTATATTTTTCCAATCGCATTATTACTCGCTAAAGCATAACTTCCTTGATTAGTTCCCACAAAACTAAAGCGAACATTGTACAACACTTCGTTTTCATCGGTTGAGAACTCAAAAACTTCTTCCGTTCCAACAAGTATTTTTCTGTATAAAATTTTATTTTCAGAATACGAATCTTCATAAGCAGATGGCGCAGTCATCAAACTAATATCATCACCAGCATTCTGAAGAATACTAACTTGTTCTTGCGATAAATTTTGTTGCAATGGTTGGTTTTTTACATCATTTTCCGAATAAATATAAGTACCAATGGTGAATTTTTCACCTTCACGTTTTGCGCCACCGTAAGTTACAAATCGCGTAAAATTTCTATCAGAATATTGGTATTCAATATTAATTCGCATTTCAGAAGTAATTGGGAAAAGCGATGTAAATGTAATTTCGCCAGCGTTGTAATCGATTGTGTAATCGTTGTTTTCACCTCGTTTTAGTAAAATTCCGTTTACGTAAACTCGTTCCGAACCCGAAATAACCAAAACATACAATTCGTTATTGTTGCCTTTTAGTTTGTACGGACCTTGATTCCCTTCTTGACCGGTAAAAGTACTTCGCGCATATTGTCCGCGAACTAAAGCCGCTGAAGCTTGAATTTCAGTTTTTGAAGTAGTGTTTCCAAAATTAAATCGGGTTGATAAACCTTGTACTTTTTTGTTGAAATTTAAAAATTGTGATTGTCGATTCTCTAAAAATAAATCTCCTGCACGAATGCTCCAATTATCAGAAAATAGTTCGATGAAAATTTGGTCAAATTCATCTAATTTTTGAGAATAGCCGCCATCTTGCAACGGAATGTTGCTATCTTGAATGGAAGCGCGTAAACTAACTTTATCGGAAATTTTTCCTGTGATTTGTAAATCTAAATTGGAATTCACCACCGTATTTTGGTTATTTCCAACCGTAATGCCTCGTGAAATACTTCCCGAAGTATTTAATCCATCAAAAGGTTGAAATTTATTTTTTTGTTCGTTACCCGTTACAAAAAGCTGACCGCTTTCGTTAGGAACTACTTTGCTATCATCGTAAATAGCATATTCTTTTGTTAAGAATTTTGGATAGGTTAGATAATTTACGGTAACCGAATCTTGTACATTCGATTTAAAAAGCAAAAAGCCTTTTTCAAAGTTGACTTCGTAAGCGGCGGAATCTATTTTGTTGCCCAGTTTGTCTAAAACTTCAAAATGTTTGGGGTTTAAGCTTTCTTTAGCAAGCGAAATGGTATCGTTTGAAACCGCAATTTTTTTCGATTGGTAATTTTTTTCCACTTCTTGAGCATGTACACTCGAAATGAAAAACAACAACAACCAAAAGAAACCTATTTGCTTCATAAATACTATAACTCTCGATTTGTAAAAGTAGTATTTGTAATAGATAAATAAATGTTTAATAATAAATTTTCAAAAAGTAATTGTTACATATTTTAAACAAATAAGCTGTATAATATTGATTTGTAACAAAATAAAAAATAAGTTTAAAAAAATAACATTTTATGCAATAAAAAAACTTTAAAGCGTTATATATTTGAACGCTGTAAAAAAATAAAATGTCTACAAAACTTAGAATATTAATTGTGGATGATCATCCATTTATAATAGATGCATACATTAATTTGATAAGCTGTTCATTAGAAAATTATGAACTTGAATTTTTAAGAAGTTCAAATACTAAGGAAGCGTATAATCTGATAAAAGTTAACTACAACGAAAATAACAAAATTGATTTTGCTATTTTCGATATTAGTATGCCCGAATATATAGAGATGAGTATTTATGATGGTCTTGATTTGGCTTTAGATTTCAAGAAAAAATTTACCGATGCTAAAATTTTTATGATATCTATGCATGCTGAAGGTTGTATAGTTAATAAATTATTTAAAGAATTAAAACCTGATGCAATTATAAATAAATCGGATATCGACTTTGAATCTTTTTCAGAAATCTTTTCAAAAGTTTTTAATGGAGAGTTTTTTATTTCTGAAACCATGTTAGATGCTTTGAATCAATTTAATCAAACAAAATTTAGATTTGACGATTTAGATGCTGAAATTATAAGACTTCTTGAAAGAGGAATAAAAACAAAAGATTTACCAGGATTCACAGGAATTTCATTAAGTGCAATTGAAAAAAGAAAGAAAGAGATTAAATTTCATCTATTAGAAGGAGAAAATGGAAATGATAAAGATTTAATTGATAAAGCGAGATTGTTAAAATTAGTTTAAAATTTATAAACCGCATCAATTAGAGGTAAAAACCGTAATTTTTTTTTTTTTTGATACGTTATGTTTGCAGTGCATTCTTAAAATTATTTGGCGCGCAAAATAGCTTAAGGGTGTTGTAAAATTTATAATCAATATTAAAATTTAAAAAAATGAGTAAATTAAGTTTAGATGCTCTTAAAGAAAGAGCAGAAGCAACAACTTCAAATGAGCTATTAGCAACTATTTCTGGTGGTACTGAGAATTCTTGTCATGATAGCCTACCTGATACTGCTGATTATACTGGTAATCCAATTGCGGATATTTTTGTAGGTGTTTATAATTTATGGCAGATTATAACAAACTAAACAATTATTAGCGAGACAAATGTCTCGCTAATTTACCTAGTGAAAGTAAACATATAAATTTATCAAGTAAAATTACAATAAGATAAAAATGAAAAAAGTATCAGTTTTTTTATTTACAATAGTTTTAGTTACAATAGCAATACTTTTAATAAAGTATTACAAGTTATTTTTTTTAAATGAAATTGATGATTTTTTCAATATAAATACAAAAAGAGTTGTTGTTTCAAAAGGATTTAATGATACTATTGTTCATAAATTAATATTGATTCTAATTGTCCCTTTTTTTGAAGAATTATTATATAGACTGGGATTAAAATATTCAATAAGAAATGCTACTTTTTATTGTATTGGAATAATATTTACATTTTTACTTTTTTTTCCTAACATGAATTTTCAAAACCCCATTATAGCACCATTGATTATTTTGTCTTTTGTTTTTCTTTATATTATCATATATCAAATTGTAAAAAAGCATCATAATATAGTTGAAAACTTTTATGCTAATAACCCAAAGGCTATTTTATACTTATCAATAATCTTATTTGGGTATTCTCATTTTGTTTTTCATGCTGATTATAATAATTTAATAAATATTTTATTAAGTCCAGTTGTGTTATTACCTTATTTTTTAGCGGGTTTTATTTTTAGTAAACTTAGATTAAAATTCGGCTTTTACTATGGTTTAATAGCTCATATGTTTTGGAATTTTTTAGTAACTATTTTATAAAAATAACTTATGAGTATTATTAATACTATTCAATTGCTATTTTATAAAGAAAACCCCGAATTATTAGAAAAAATAGATTTCGAAAACGAAGCTGTCTTTCAAGAGCCTTTGCTTTTTGCATATTTTAATAACAAAACAAGCAGTTTGTTTTCAACAGCAATGTTAACTGAAATTATCCAAGGATATTTTGTAGAAAAAGAACCTTTATTATTAAACGAATCATATAACAAAGAAGGTATTGCTTATTTGCCTAATTTAGGGTATTTTGATGAGCAAGGTAATAAAGTTGATGATGTTTTTTTAATTAAAAATTCTTCTATTGAGCTATTAATTCATCCTATAATTCATCTAAAACATATTTTCAAAGACTTTAATGAAAACGCTATTGATACATCTAAGATAGAAATTTCTAAAGATTTATGCAAAAGACATGAAAATGCTTTGTCAAATGCTTTTCTATATATAAAATCAAGTAACAAAGAACATTTTGATTTGATAGAACAATGTTGTAAAAAAATTGTTTTATTTAAAACAGACCCTAAAAACACTAATTCGTTTGCTACTATTAATGCTCATGGAATTGCATTTTTTAACGTATATCAAGACGATTATGACGAGGTGTTTTTTGTAGATGATATCGCCCATCAAACAGGTCATGTTATTATGACTACTATTTTATTTGAACGAAAAAAATATTTTATTATTGATGAAAATCAAAATATAGGAAGTTTAACAAAAAACAAATCAGAATATAGAAGTTTTTATATTCTCTTTCACGCATTATACACTTACTACACTACCATTTTGTGTTTAGGTGCTTGTTTAGAAAACAACTGTTTTAACAAAAGACAAACACATGAAGCAAAAGCGAGAATAGGCTTTTACTTATTAAAATATAAATCTGATTTATTAAATTTTGAAAAAGTAATTCAACATTATAAATCTATTGGAAATATTCTTACAAATGATGGAATTTCATTATTTAAAATGATTGCAAATAAATATGTAGATACAAATAAAAAATACGATAAGATTGTTTCTAAATTTAATTATAATAACCAGCCTTATAATTTTACATTTAGAGATTTTATAAAGAAAAACCCAATACCTAATGACTAGATTATTAATTATTCTAATTTCATTTTGTTTTTTTCAATGCCAAAGTCAACCCCAAAAGGATGAAACACCCGAAGAAAAAAAAGTGAGACAGGAAGCCATTATTAAACAGCATATTCATGATTGTGCAGATAAAATAAACTATAGAATCATGATGAATGAATATCAAAATTGTTTAGATGCTGGTTTAAAAAAAGACAGTACTATTGCTTATTTGTGGCAACAAAAAGCAATGCCTTATTATAAGGCAAGAAAATATAGTGTAGGGAAACCTTTTTTAGATAAAGCGGTTCAATATGACGAAAAGCGATGGTTATCTTACCGAGGATTTATGAAATGTATTTTTTCTAGAGATTATATTGGAGCTATTGAAGATTTTGAAAAATGCATAGAAAAATATGGCAATAGTTATGAAATGGATCATACCTATGCTTTTTATATAGGTTTGTCATATTTACAATTAAACGATTTTGAAAAAGCCGAAGCTATTTTTAAAAGCGATATTGAAGACCAAGAGAAAAGAATGAAAGAAGCTCATTTTTTAGATTTATTTTATTACGGTTTAGCTAAATTCGAGCAACAAAAATGGGAAGAAGCTATTGTAGAGTTTGATAAATCACTAAAGCAATACCCACAATTTTCAGAGGTAGAGTATTACAAAGCTATCTGTTTAGCTCATTTGGGTAAAAGAGAAGAAAGCAAAGTTCTTTTTGAAAAAGCAAAAAATGACGCTGAAACTGGTTACACCATAAACGAAGATAATGCTATTTATGAAACGTATCCTTATAAGGTAAGATGGTAAAAAAAGATAAATTCCCTTTTTACCGTCAATTAGATTATCGCGATTGCGGACCTACTTGTTTGAGAATGGTTGCCAAGTTTCACGGTAAAACTTTTTCAAGAGAGTTCTTGCGCGATAAAGCAGGTATCACTCGTATGGGTGTTACTATGGCAGGTATTGCAGATGCTGCCGAAGCTATAGAAATGCGCACGCTGGGTATGCGTATTTCATTAGAAAGTTTAGTTAATGAAGCGCCTACTCCATTCATTGTTCCTTGGAGACAAAAACACTTTGTAGTGGTTTACAAAACTACTTCAACTAAAATTTTTGTGGCCGATCCGGCTCAAGGATTATTAGAGTATAGTCATCAAGATTTTTTAGAAGCTTGGACTACAACTCAAGACCAAACAGGTTTTGTGCTTTTATTAGAGCCTAATGCTTCTTTTTTTAAATTAGATGAAGATAACTCAAAACCTAAAAACTTTAGTTTCCTTTGGCCGTATCTTAAACCTTATAAAAAGTTAATTTATCAATTATTAATAGGTTTATTAGTAGGGACTTGTATACAATTTATCATGCCATTTTTAATGGAATCTGTTGTAGATATTGGAGTTAGTAACCAAGACATTCCCTTTATTTATCTGGTTTTAATAGCGCAATTAGTGTTGTTTATTTCACAAACTTTGGTTTCTATTTTTAGGGAATGGTTACTATTACATGTAACAGGAAGATTCAATATAAAAATGATTTCCGATTTTTTGTTTAAAATGCTTAAACTACCCGTTAACTTTTTTGATACACGAAATACAGGAGAACATCTACAACGTATTCAAGATCATGCAAGGGTGCAAAATTTTGTATCTTCTTCTTCGTTTAACATGCTGTATTCATTGGTTTTGTTTGTAATTTTTAGCGGTGTATTACTTTATTACAATGTTAAAATATTTTTCACATTTTTAATTGGAGCTATTATATATGTAAGTTATACGTTTTTCTTTCTTAAAAAACGAGCAGAATTAGATTTTAAACGTTTTGATGAACAATCGGCAAGCCAAACTTCTTTGTTGCAAATAATTAATGGTGTTAGAGAAATAAAGGTAAACAACTCACAACGAAAAAATCGTTGGAAATGGGAGCAGGTTCAAATTAGTTTGTTTAAAACATCTATGAGTAGTTTAAAGTTAGCGCAGTATCAAAGTATAGGTTCTAATTTTATAAATGAATTAAAAAACATTCTTATTACTTTTTTATCGGCTTCGGCTGTTGTAAATGGAGATATTACTTTAGGTATGATGCTTTCCATACAATATATAGTAGGACAACTAAATTTACCGCTAAGTAATTTTATAGGTTTTATTCAGCTTTGGCAAGATGCAAAAATTAGTTTAGAGCGTTTGTGGCAAGTACACTCAAAAGAAGATGAAGATGCTATTGAAATGCAAAAAGCCAAAGAATTACCTGAAAATAAGTCTATTCAAATACAAAATTTAAGTTTTCAATATGGAAGCAAATCGTCTCAAATGGTTTTGAAAAACTTAAATTTTGAAATTCCCGTAGGGAAAACAACTGCAATTGTAGGTGCAAGTGGAAGTGGGAAAACAACATTAATAAAATTACTTTTAAAATTTTACGAGCCTACTGAAGGTTCTATTTTAATCGATAAAACAAATTTAAACGCTATCAATAATGATTATTGGCGAATGAGTTGTGGAGCTGTTTTACAGGAAACCTTTATTTTTAACGATACCATAGCAGGAAATATTTCCGAGTCGGAACAAAATGAAATCATAGATAGAGAAAAATTAAAAAACGCTGTATATATAGCTAATATTGAAGATTTTGTAGAACGATTACCTAATAAGCTAAATACCGAATTAGGTACATCAGGAATACGGTTAAGTGGTGGGCAAGAACAGCGCTTAATGATTGCCCGTGCTGTTTATAAAAATCCAGAATACGTTTTTTTTGATGAAGCAACAAGTTCATTAGATGCTAATAATGAAAAAGTAATTATGGAAAAACTAAATTCATTTATAAAAGGGAAGACAGCAGTTATAGTTGCACATCGTTTAAGCACAGTTAAAAATGCAGATAATATAATTGTTTTGGAAAATGGTGAGTTAGCAGAGCAAGGAAGCCATATTGAATTAACTGCAAAAAAAGGCAAATATTACGAATTAGTTAAAAATCAATTAGAATTAGGTAATTAATGGAACTACAAGACGATTTAAAAATATATAGTGAGGAAGTAAGAGATGTGTTGAACGATCCTCCCAAATCAATTTTTAAATGGGGTAACACAATATTGTTAGGTTTTGTTTTGCTAATTTTTGTTTTAGCTTATTATATTAAGTACCCAGACATTATAAGAGGTCAACTTTTAATTACAACTCAAACCCCTCCTGAAAAATTAATTGCTAGAACAAGTGGAAAAATTGACAAAATATTAATTCAGGATAAATCAGAAGTCAAAACAAATACTCCACTTGCAATAATTGAGAATTCTGCCGATTATACAGCGGTTTTCCAATTAAAATCGGTTTTAGATACTATTTCGATAAGTAAAAGTGTTTTTCCTTTCGAGATTTTTTATAATACTAACTTAGGAGATTTAGAAGCTCCATTTGCGCTTTTTCAAAAAGAATATATCGCAAGTGATTTGAATAAACAATTAAAACCCTTTCAAGTCGAATCATCGGCGCAAACATTTGAAAGCAGACAATTAAATGAACGATTAAATTTATTGATCAATCAAAAAGAAATTAACCAAGCAGAATTAAAACTTCAAAAAAAGGATATTGATCGATATGAGCAATTATATAAGAAAGGAATAATTTCTGCTCAAGAAATAGAAAAGCAACGCTTACAATACTTACAAGCTGAAAAAGCATATCAATCTCTTTTAAGTTCAATTTCACAGTTAAAATCATCGTTAAACGACTTAAATAGAAACAGTCAGGTAACAAAGATTAACGAAAACAAAGAGAATGTTAACTTAGAACGAAGTGTTTTACAGTCTTTTTATCAGCTAAAAAAAGCTTTAAAAGATTGGGAATTACAATATGCTTTTATTGGATCAATAAATGGGAAAGTAAGTTACTTACAAGTTTGGAGTGAAAATCAATTTATACAATCTGGTGAAACTATGTTTTCAATAGTTCCAATTGATTCCAATAGTTTTATAGGGAAACTAAAAGCCCCAGCACAAAATTCTGGAAAAATTAAAGTTGGACAAAAAGTAAATATTAGATTAGCTAATTATCCCGATAGAGAATTTGGAATATTAGAAGGAAGAGTGAGGAATATATCGCTCACACCTGATAAAGATGGAAATTTATTAATTGATATTGAACTACCTAAAGGACTTCAAACGTCGTATAAAAAAGATATCGAGTTTCAACAAGAAATGATAGGAACTGCTGATATCATAACTGAAGATTTACGATTAATAGAACGATTACTCTATCAATTTAGGGATGTTTTTAAGAGATAGGTTTAACTTGTTAGTTTCCACTTCTTGAGCGTGTACACTCGAAATGAAAAACAACAACAACCAAAATAAACCTATTTGCTTCATAAATACTATAACTCTCGATTTGTAAAAGTAGTATTTGTAATGAATAAATAAATGTTTAATAATAAATTTTCCAAAAGTAATTGTTAAATATTTTCAAAAAATAAACCACAAAATGTTGATTTGCAATAAAAAAACTTTCGAACGTTATAAATTTGGGCTAACGTTCATTATAAACAATCAAAAATATTAAGAATATCAAATAGCTTAAATTTAATCAACTCCAATGCAAAAAATCATTTTACTTCTCATTTTAACTTTAACTCAATTATTATTCAGTCAACAAAAATATGATGTGGTTTTCAAAAATGTAAACATTGTTTCTATGGAAAACGAGCAGGTTTTGTACAATCAAAACATTGCCATTATAGCGGGTAAAATAATAGTAATTGAAAATGCAAAAAAATCAAAACTAAAAGGAGAAAAAGAATACGATTTAAAAGGGCAGTTTATTATGCCTTCACTTGCCGATGCGCACGTGCATTTACCAGAAAAGGAAGAAGAGTTACAGCGTTTTTTCGAATTAAATTTAATAAACGGTGTAACCAAATTGCGATCAATGCGAGGCGATTGGAAACACAAAGATTGGAGAAATAAATACAATACAACTGAAAGCTTTTACCCAAAATTATATCTTTCACCACCACCTATTAGTAGAAGCTACGATTTAACACAAGAGCAAATTGAGGGCTTTGTGAAGGCAACAAAAGACCGCGGTTTCGATTTTATTAAAATACTAAGTATAAAAAATCAGGAGATTTTTAAACAATTAGATGAAACTTGTAAAAAATATAATGTTTCATTAGGTGGACATTTTCCACGATTAGCTTCAGGAAACACCATAGAGGAATCTACATTTTTTAATTCTAATTATACCTCAATTGAACATTTAGGAGGTTTAGTGGGCGAACCTAATTTATTTGAATCGAGAATTGCAGAAATTAAAAAGCAAAAGATTTTTATTTGCCC
This sequence comes from Flavobacterium okayamense, assembly GCF_019702945.1. Lineage (NCBI taxonomy): Bacteria > Pseudomonadati > Bacteroidota > Flavobacteriia > Flavobacteriales > Flavobacteriaceae > Flavobacterium > Flavobacterium okayamense. The sequence goes on along the minus strand of NZ_AP024749.1, from coordinate 480,077 downwards.
AACTTTAAGTTGGTACAGCATTGGTTCTGGGCAATACTCTTATGAAGAATTGCAAAAATTACCAGGAATGGAATATGTTTCAAATGAAAGTATGAAAGAATGGCTTGAAAAAACTAAACAGTATAGAGATAAAATTGGTGAACAAGCTTATAAAGATGAGGTTGCTAAAGAATTAAAAGATTTGGAAGAAAAATATCAAGTTATTGCTCGTTTACAAAAAGAAAGGGTTAAAATGATTTTAAGTCCCGATGCTTCTTCAAAATACATGAGTGCTGGATTTAATATGTTAACCGAAATGGAATTGTTAAAAAACGCTAATCTTTCCAATTTTGAAATTTTACAAATGGCGACAACTAATTTTGCCGAATTTTTCAATGAAAATTATGGTAAATTAAGTGAAGGTAAAGATGCCGATTTTATAATTATAGAAAACAATCCTTTAGAGGATTTGAAGACTTTAAAAAATATAAAAGGTGTATATTATAACCAAAAATATTTAGATGATAAAAAACTTGATTTAATTAAGAGCGCTTTAAAAGTAAACTAGATTTTATAATGGAGTAATTTTAGTTTCAATCAATCAAAGAATAAAACAAAACCCTGCTTTTGCAGGGTTTTGTTTTATTCTTTCGTAATAATCTGCAAGGTTTCTCTCGAGATTTGTTTTAGTAAAACCGTTTTGTTGGTTTCTACAATAGCGGTCGATTTTTCATCAAAATGACGAATGGTGTACAATGATACATTTTCGTTATACGAAACCTTAAATTTCTTTGCTAAAATTTTACGCAATTCCTCAAAATTATTGAACTTATCTTCAATACAAACCGAGAAACTAATCGCCGAGTTTTGTATTAAATTTACTTTCACTTTGTATTGGTGGAACAAAGCAAAAACTTCGCTTATGTGTTCTTCCATGATAAAAGAGAAATCTAACGACGAAAGTGAAATTAACAATTGATTTTTCTTAACAATAAAACATGGAACATGCGGTTCTAAATCGGCTCCTTTTGAAACGGAAGTTCCTGCTAAAAGCGGATTTATAAATGATTTTACATACAACGGAATTTCTTTTCGTTGTAAAGGTTGTAAGGTTTTCGGGTGAATTACACTGGCACCGTAAAAGGCTAACTCAATCGCTTCGCGATAGGAAATTTGGTTCAATAAAATCGCATTTTCAAAATAACGCGGATCGGCATTTAAAACACCTGGAACGTCTTTCCAAATCGTTACACTTTCGGCACTTAAACAATAGGCAAAAATTGCCGCCGTATAATCGGAACCTTCACGACCAAGAGTAGTTGTAAAGTTGTTTTCGTCACTACCTATGAAACCTTGGGTAATGTTTAATATGTTTTTCTTAACGCCTTTTTTAATCAACGTTTGGGTTTGTTCCCAATCTACATTCGCATCGCGATAATTCGTATCGGTTTTAATGAAATTGCGAACATCAATCCAGTTGTTTTTAATGCCAACTTCTTTTAAATAGAAACTAACAATAGTCGTAGAAACTAATTCTCCAAAACTAATAACTTGGTCGTAAACAAAGTTATAGTTTGGCGATTTATTGCTTCTTATGAAATATTCTAAATCGTCTAAAAGACTGGTTACTTCGTAAAAAACTTCGTGCTCTTCATTATCGAATAAATCCATTAAAATTTGGTTGTGGTACTTTCGAACTTCTTGCAATGATGCGTTTAATTCATTCGATTTATCAAAGTAATTTCGGATTACAACTTCTAAAGCATTGGTTGTTTTTCCCATTGCAGAAATTACTAATAAAGTGTTGTCAAATCCAACTTGCTCTAAAACATGGGCTAAGTTTTTAACGCCATCGGCATCTTTTACTGATGCACCACCAAATTTAAAAATTCTCATTATCTATCCGTATTAAGACAAAGTATAAAGTTTTATGTATTCTGATTTAAAAAAGTATTGATTCCGTTTTCATCCATTTGAACGACACGCCAATCGTCTAACAATTTAGCGCCACTCTTTTCATAAAATTTAATAGCGTTTATATTCCAGTCAAGTACATTCCATTCTATTCTTCGTACGCCATCTATTTTACCTTGTTCGATTATTTTTTTGTACAAAGCAAAACCAGCACCAGTACCACGTTTGTTTTCGCGAACAATTAAATCTTCTAAATGAATGGTTTTTCCTTTCCAAGTAGAGTAGCGGTAATAATACAACGCTATTCCAATTACCTCTCCATTTTCTTCTGCAATAAATGTATAATACAAAGGATTTTCAGAAAAACCATCGCGCAATAAATCAGCTTCAGTAACAACTACAGCATCAGGTTCTTTCTCAAAAACTGCTAATTCGGTAATTAAGCTTAAAATACTCGATACGTCTTCTTTTGTTCCTTTTCGTATAACCATTTTTCAAAATTTTGTACAAATGTACTACGAAGAAGAACATCTTCTGCTAAATATTTAATCGAATAACAAAAAAATCCGATATTTGCACAAACATAACAACTACAACGATTTCGTAATGGAAGAAAGAAATACCACCTTAGGTGAGTTTATTATTGAGAATCAAAACTCTTTTCAATATTCAACAGGAGAATTATCACGAATTATTAACTCTATTCGTTTAGCGGCGAAAGTGGTAAACTACAAAGTGAACAAGGCAGGTTTAGTGGATATTGTTGGTGCTGCTGGCGAACAAAATATTCAAGGTGAAGACCAACAAAAGCTGGATGTTTTTGCTAACGAAACCTTTATTCAAACTTTGATTAATAGAGAAATTGTTTGTGGAATTGGTTCTGAAGAAAATGATGATTTTATTACTGTTGCTGGTGCAGATAACAGTCACAACAATAAATATGTAGTGTTGATGGATCCTTTGGACGGATCTTCAAATATTGATGTAAATGTTTCGGTAGGAACTATTTTCTCGGTTTTTAGAAGAGTAACACCATTAGGAACGCCAGTTCAATTAGAAGATTTTTTACAACCAGGTGTGAATCAAGTTGCGGCTGGATATGTTATTTACGGAACGTCAACCATGTTAGTTTATACAACAGGTTTTGGTGTTAATGGATTTACCTTAAATCCTGCAATTGGAACATTTTATTTGTCGCATCCAAACATGAGATATTCTGAAGATGGAAAAATATATTCAATTAATGAAGGGAATTATATTCATTTTCCACAAGGTGTGAAAAACTATTTGAAATATTGCCAAATGGAAGAAGGTGATCGTCCGTATACATCACGTTACATAGGTAGTTTGGTTTCCGATTTCCATAGAAATATGATAAAAGGCGGAATTTATATTTACCCAACAAGTTCAAAAGCACCAAAAGGGAAATTACGTTTGTTATATGAATGTAATCCTATGGCTTTCTTGGCAGAACAAGCCGGCGGAAAAGCCTCTGATGGATTTAAAAGAATTATGGAAATCCAACCAACAGAATTACATCAAAGAGTTCCATTCTTTTGCGGAAGTAAAAACATGGTCGAAAAAGCAGAAGAATTTATGAAAAACGCTGAGTAAAATTGTTACACTGAGCGCAGTCGAAGTGTCTATGATAAAAAAAAATCCCGCAATTGCGGGATTTTTTTATTTGTTCATGTTTTGCATTTCGAAGATAAATGTATCTAAATCTACATTTAAAACTAAAAGTGATAAAGATTTATCTACAATATAGCTTACGTTGCTTGGTGTAAAGCCTAAAGCTAAAGCAAAACGTGTTAAAATATCTTTTTGTTTTGGACCTAAAACGTGATCTGCATAAACCATACGTGCTAAATCATACAAACGCTCTAAACGGTGTACATATAAAACCGGAGGATTAATAGGATATTTTGTAGGGTTTTCAAGAATTTCTTCATATTCTGATTGAGAAATTTCAAGACGAACCGCAAGTTTGTCTAAGAATTGTTTTTCTTCAGAAGTTAATTCGCCATCAGACAAGGCAACTCTTACAATTGCTGAAAAATGACCTTTGTTACGATTTTTAAATCCGCTATCAAATAAATCTGAAATTGACATGTGTATAAATTTTAGTTTTGCAAACTTACGTAAATTTTGATTTTGTATAAAACAAAAGCCTTTCTTTTTGTGTTAAGAAAGTTCAATTTTTATAAAATATATTGTAAGTTTGGATTTCCCCATAAAAACAGTTTATATGTCAGAATTTTGGTTGTATTTTAAGTTAGGACTTAACCACGTTTTAGATATACATGCTTACGATCATGTATTGTATTTAATTGCGCTTATGGTTCCTTATGCCTTTAAAGATTGGAAACGCGTTTTATTGTTGGTTTCACTATTCACAGTTGGACATACTTTAGCATTAATGCTGTCAGTTTATGGAGTAGTTTATATAAACCCGAGTCTTGTCGAGTTTTTAATCCCAATTACAATTTTGACAACTGCAGGATTTCATTTGTTTACTGCTGGAAAATCAGGAAAGAAAGAAAGTATTTCTTTTGTGGCTATAATTACTGTATTCTTCGGAATTATTCATGGATTAGGTTTTTCAAATTATTTTAAAACAATTTTACCAGGGAACGCTTCCGATAAGCTTTTGCCTTTGTTAGAATTTGCTTTAGGAATTGAAGCTGCACAGTTAGTCGTAGTATTTATAGTGTTGATTTTAGCTTATGTGGTGCAAACTTTTTTCAGATTTTCAAAAAGAGATTGGGCATTAGTGATGTCGGCATTTATAATTGGTGTAGTTTTGCCTATGATAATAGAAAGTGAAATTTGGAACAGATAAAAATGTCGCAAAAGAAATCAAAATACGATAAAGCCTATTTACGAATAGCAAAAGAATGGGGCCAACTCTCGTATTGTAAACGAAAGCAAGTTGGTGCGATTATTGTTAAAGATAGAATGATAATTTCAGATGGTTATAACGGAACTCCGTCTGGTTTTGAAAATTGTTGTGAAGATGATGAGGGCTTAACTAAATGGTATGTGCTTCATGCTGAAGCAAATGCAATTTCAAAAGTAGCGCGTTCTACACAATCTTGCGAAGGTGCAACGTTGTATATAACACTTTCACCTTGTAAAGATTGTAGCAAGCTTATACATCAATCGGGAATTAAAAGAGTTGTTTATCACGAAGAATATAAAGATTGTTCGGGAATAGATTTTCTAAGAAAAGCAGGTGTAGAAATTGAATTGATTACAGATTTAACATAATGTCATCCTCTCGTAAAATATTTTTTCCTTTAGCTTTGTCCATTGCTGTAGCATTCGGATTATTGCTCGGGAATAAATTGTCTCGAAATAACGATGTTGCTTCAACAGTTTCTGGTAAAAATAAATTAAATCGATTACTCGATTTTATCGACAGAGAATATGTAGATGATGTAAATACCGATTCTATTGTTGATATTACGGTAGATAAAATTCTCGAAAATCTCGATCCCCATTCCATCTATATCAATAAGAAGGATTTAGTTGCCGTTTCTGAAAGTATGAATGGAAATTTTGTGGGAATTGGTGTTAATTTCTACATGTATAAAGATACCGTTGCAATTATTAAAACCATAAAAGACGGACCTTCTGAAAAAGCCGGATTAAAAGCGGGTGACCGAATTCTTTTTGCTGAAAATTTCCAACTTTTCGATAAAAAGATTTCCAACGATACATTGTTTTCTAAGTTGAAAGGCGAAGTAGGTTCAGAAGTGAATTTGACCATTTTTAGAAAATCAACCAATAAAAAATTTAAACTGAAAGTTAAGCGCGATGTAATTCCTATTAAAAGTGTTGATGTTGCTTTGAAGGTTTCAGATGAGGTGGGTTATATTAAAATTAATCGCTTTGCTGAAACGACATATAACGAATTTCACAAAGGACTTTTAAAATTGAAAGCACAAGGAATAAAATCGTTAATTGTAGATGTTCGCGGAAACGGTGGTGGTTATCTAGAAATGGCTGAAAAAATTGCCGATGAGTTTTTAAAAGACAAAGAATTAATTGTTAAAACAAAAAACAAAAAAGGAAACGAAGATTTAAGTTTCGCCACTGAAGAAGGTGATTTTGAAAGTGGTAAGATTTATGTTTTAATTGATGAAAATACGGCTTCTGCAAGTGAAATTTTAGCCGGTGCTATTCAAGATAACGATAGAGGAACAATCGTTGGTCGTCGTTCTTTTGGTAAAGGTTTAGTACAACGCGAAATGCCACTTGGAGATGGTTCGGCGGTGCGATTAACTGTGGCGAGATATTACACGCCTTCAGGTCGTTCTATTCAAAAACCTTTTGAAGACAAAGCAGATGGTTACTTTAACGAATTTGAAAAGCGTTTTGCAAATGGCGAATTATACGAAGCAGATAGCATTAAAGTTGCCGATAGTTTAAAATACAAAACCATTAAAAAAGGACGAATTGTTTATGGCGGTGGCGGAATTATTCCTGATGTTTTTGTGCCATTAAGTTCAAATCATGGCGAAGAAGCAACTACGATGATAATGCAATCGGGCTTGGTTGATTATTTTGTGTTTGAAGAATTAGATAAAAATCGTGCTTTCTTCGAAAAGCTATCATTAGAGAATTTAAAAACTGAAATTTTTGCTAACGATAAGTATTTTAATGATTTTCAGAATTATGTTGCGCAAGGTGGATTCTTAATGGATTATTCTAACAAAGAAAAAATTCTAACGTATTTGTATGCTGAATTTGTTCGCCAACTTTTTAGTGACGAAGCGCACTATAAAATCATTTTGCAAGAAGACGCAATGGTGAAAAAGGTTTTGGAGTTAAAATAATGTTTTTTTTGTCATTCCGAGAGTAGTCGAGGAATCTCATAATCGAAAAAGATTCTTTCTAAATAGAAACAACAAGATTTTTAGTATTCAATTTATTTATTCATTACAACCAATTTTTGGTATACAAAACATTGGAGATAGACCGCCGGATATTTGAATTCCGATCTTTGTATTTTTAATATTGAAATATAGTACATTGTCATTAATATATTTTGGTAGGTTTTCTGGCATTCCCATATCGTAAACCATGATATTGTAATTATTATCAATGAATGCAATTTCACTTTTTCCTTTTGGTGATAAAAGTTCATTGATTCCAATTAGTTTAAAATTTGATATAACTTTATATGAGTTTGAATTATCAATATCATATATTTCACCTAAATATATTAATTCAGTTTTTGAATGTTTGTCTTCAATTATTTGAATTTTATTGATTGCTTTTGTGTGAGTGAATTTTTTATAAAATTTAAGTTTCTTTTTACTCTCAATAATTTTTTTATCTAATAATTCGCCTTTCATGCTTTCGCTGAAAACCAAAGTATCAATGACTAAAGAGTTTGTTTTGTTTTTAAGTTGTTGATTAACTTTTGATTTGTTTTCAAGATTAATTTTATCATTATTATGACAACTTAAGAATAAAAAAAATGAAAATAAAATTAAAGGATTTTTCACGATGTTTTAACAAATCAACGACTAAACAAAAAACAAATCAACAAAAACTACTTCCCAATAGCATCATGCACTTGTGCAAATTCACCATTATTCCATAAAGTCAAAATTTCAGCAGCAGCATTCGCACCACTTCCGGCAGCAATAGAAAGTTGGCTTCTGCAACCGGCCAAAGTTCCAGCTACATATAAACCTTCAGTTACTAAGTTTTCGGTATTCTTCAGTTGAATGCGGTTTTTAGAAGGAGCCGCTTTTTCATGTGGAATGATATAGTCTTCTAAACCTTCAATTGTCATTGGACTGTTAGAGTTTATGGCAACAACTACAATTTTCGTTTGGTATTCATTTTTATTTGTAGTGATTAAATAGCCAAAATCGGTTTTAGAAATTGCAGTTACTTTTTCTTTGTCAATTTGTTCAAGGTGAGGATAAAGTTCAGTCAGTTGTTCTAAGCTTTCACGAAGTAAATCACTTCCTAAAGTTCCTGCTTTAATTCCGTAAACATTATTGTAAATTCCTGTTTGAAGATAAGAAGCGCGTTGATGAGTAATAATGCCAATTTTTTTATTTTCGGCATAAGGTTTCTTAACCGCCGAACCTAAAAGTAAAGCTGTAGAAACTCCAGCGGCACCGCCACCAATGATTAGAACATCAAACATTATTTGGTTTTTTCTTCAACAGCTTTAGAAGCTTTGAAAATTAATAGCAAAACAATAGCACAAAGTCCAGCAATAACACCAATAAGCGCTATGGTACTATCGCCTTCAAAAGGTTTACTAAAATTAACTTTAGTTAAATTGAATCCGATTAAAGCAATCGCAATTGCAAAAACAATATATGAGAAAATTTTCATTTTATATTTTTTAAATAAACAATCCTTTTACATTAGCAGCAAACAATTTTACTGAAATTGCTAGCAATATTACGCCAAATATTTTACGTATTATCCCTAAACCATTTGCGCCTAATAATTTTTCAATCTTTCCAGAGGCTTTTAAAACACCATAAACTAATACGATGTTAATTAAAATCGCTACAATAATATTAATTTTTTCGTATTCGGCACGTAAAGAAAGTAACGTTGTCATCGTTCCGGCACCTGCAATTAACGGAAATGCAATTGGTACAATCGAAGCCGTCGTGGGGTTGTCTTCTTTGTATAAACGAATTCCTAAAATCATTTCAAGCGCTAAAAAGAACAATACAAACGAACCTGCAACAGCAAACGAGTTCGCGTCAATTCCAATAAGTTTTAAAATTTCTTCACCTACAAACAAAAAAGCAATCATTATAATTGCGGCAACTAAAGTTGCTTTTTCCGATTGAATGTGACCAACTTTACTTCGTAAATCAACAATAATAGGAATGCTTCCTACAATATCGATTACAGCAAATAAAATCATGCTAATGGTGAAAATTTCTTTCCAATCAAACATTTCAGTAAATTTTGAACAAAGATAAAGTAAACCAAATGAATACGTTTGTTATTTAACTATACATTATAAAAATTCAATTTCTAAACATCTAAATAAGTATCTTTGCAAAATAAATGTTAGTATATGTTTCAGCTGGAAAAAACAATTGTTTCTGAAGAACTTTTTGAAAAAGAATTTGTGTGTAATCTAAACGCTTGTCACGGCGCTTGTTGTGTTGATGGCGATGCAGGTGCGCCTTTAGATGAAGAGGAAACAAAAATTATGGCTGAAATTTATCCAAAAGTTAAACCATTTCTTCGTCCTGAAGGAATTAAAGCAATTGAAGAACAAGGAACACATGTGGTTTCTGATTTTGGTGAATTAGAAACGCCTTTAATTGATGGTAAAGATTGTGCGTATGTAATTTTCGATGGAAAAACTGCTTTATGCGGAATTGAACAAGCTTACAATCAAGGTGTGGTAGATTGGAAAAAACCTGTTTCATGTCATTTGTACCCAATTCGTGTAAAAGAATATTCAGATTTTGCAGCGGTTAATTACCATAAATGGCATATTTGTTCAGATGCTTGTTCTTTAGGTGAAGAATTAAGTGTTCCAGTTTACAAATTTGTAAAAGAAGCTTTGATTCGAAAATTTGGTCAACAATGGTATGACGAATTAGAAAAAGTAGCGGAAGAATTGAAGAAGTAAATTTTAGTTTTTTTTAAGATATCAAAAATCGTCTTAACGCTTGATTTATCACTTGTTAAGGCGATTTTTTTAGAACTTTTTATTATTTTTAAAATATTGACTATCAATATTTTAGACTCTCAAAAAGATTTTCTTGCAAATGTTTATATTGTTAAAAACTTGCTCAAATTGTGAATAAGTTTGACTTTGATTTTTTAATTCAAATGACAAACTTTGTAATCCCCTTATCACACAAATAATCAATTTTATAACAATATAAAAATCAATTAGCTATGTCTGTAGTAGAGCCTATTTTGCAAGAAAACAAAGATCGATTTGTAATTTTTCCAATTAAACACCACGATATTTGGGAATGGTACAAGAAACAAGAGGCTTGTTTTTGGACTGCAGAAGAAATTGATTTGCATCAGGATATTACAGATTGGAATACAAAATTAAACGATGATGAAAAGTTCTTCGTTAAGCATATTTTAGCATTTTTTGCAGCTTCTGATGGGATTGTGAATGAAAATTTAGCGGAAAACTTTGTAAGTGAAGTTCAATATACTGAAGCAAAATTCTTTTACGGGTTTCAATTAATGATGGAGAACATTCATTCAGAAACGTATTCCTTATTGATTGATACTTACGTTAAAGACGAAAAAGAGAAAAATGTTTTATTCAAAGCGTTAGAAAATTTTCCAGCAATCGCTAAAAAAGCAGAATGGGCTTTAAAATGGGTAGAGTCTGAATCTTTTGCAGAACGTTTAATTGCTTTTGCTGCTGTAGAAGGAATTTTCTTTTCAGGGGCATTCTGTTCAATTTTCTGGTTAAAGAAAAGAGGAGTTATGCCTGGATTAACATTCTCAAATGAGTTAATTTCTCGAGACGAAGGTATGCACTGTGATTTTGCTGTTCACTTACACAATAACCATTTAGTTAACAAGGTTTCAAAATCTAGAATTACTGAAATTTTAACTAATGCTTTAGATATCGAAAGAGAATTTATAACAGAAAGTTTGCCAGTTAGTTTAATTGGTATGAACGCCAAGTTAATGACGCAATATTTAGAGTTTGTAACTGATAGATTGTTAGTGGAACTTGGTTGTGATAAAGTTTACAATGTAACAAATCCATTCGATTTTATGGATATGATTTCGTTACAAGGAAAAACAAATTTCTTTGAAAAAAGAGTTTCTGAATATCAAAAAGCTGGCGTTTTAAATAACGATTCAGAAGGAAATAAAATTAGCTTCGACGCTGATTTTTAATAGAGGTCGTCTTACATTAAGAGAAACTATAAAAATGAATTTGGAAGTGAGCGAGACTTGCTTCCAAGTTCAAAATTCTAATTTTAAAATATAAAGGTATGTTCGTAGTAAAAAGAGATGGTAGAAAAGAGCCGGTAATGTTCGATAAAATTACTGACCGCATCCGTATGATGTGTTATGAGTTAAACGAATTAGTAGATCCTGTTAAAGTAGCTATGCGAGTTATTGAAGGATTATACGATGGAGTTACGACTTCCGAATTAGATAATTTAGCGGCTGAAACTGCCGCATCGATGACGGTAACACATCCAGATTATGCACAATTAGCTGCTCGTATCGCCGTTTCAAACTTACATAAGAACTCTAAAAAATCGTTTTCTGAAACGATGACCGATTTGTATGAGTATGTAAATCCTCGTACAGGTCAAGAAGCACCAATGTTATCGGATGAGGTGTACAATGTTATCATGGAAAATGCTGAGCGTTTAGATTCTAGTATTATCTATAACCGTGATTTTAACTATGACTATTTCGGATTTAAAACACTTGAACGTTCATACTTGTTAAAAATAAACGGTAAAATTGCCGAGCGTCCGCAACACATGTTAATGCGTGTTTCAGTGGGTATTCACTTAAATGACATCGATGCGGCAATTGAAACGTATGAGTTAATGTCTAAAAAATACTTTACTCATGCTACGCCAACGCTATTTAACGCGGGAACTCCAAAACCTCAAATGTCTTCATGTTTCTTATTAACGATGAAAGATGATAGTATTGACGGAATTTACGATACGTTAAAACAAACGGCAAAAATTTCACAATCAGCAGGTGGTATTGGTTTGTCTATTCACAATGTAAGAGCAACAGGTTCCTATATTCGTGGTACAAACGGTACATCTAATGGAATTGTGCCAATGTTACGTGTGTTTAATGATACGGCGCGTTATGTAGATCAAGGTGGAGGAAAACGTAAAGGTAGTTTTGCTATTTATGTAGAACCTTGGCATGCTGATATTATGGAATTCTTAGAATTGAAGAAGAACCATGGTAAAGAAGAAATGCGTGCTCGTGATTTATTCTATGCGATGTGGATTCCAGATTTATTCATGAAACGTGTAGAAGCAGATAGCACTTGGACGTTAATGTGTCCAAATGAGTGTCCTGGAATGTACGATGTGCACAGTGAAGAATTCGAAAAAATGTATTTGGATTATGAAGCGGCTGGAAAAGGAAGGAAAACAATTAAGGCTCGTGAACTTTGGGAAAAAATATTAGAATCTCAAATTGAGACAGGTACGCCTTATATGTTATATAAAGATGCTGCGAATAGAAAATCAAATCAAAAGAATTTAGGAACTATTCGTTCGTCTAACTTATGTACTGAGATTTTAGAATATACATCTGAAGATGAAATTGCAGTTTGTAACTTAGCTTCAATTTCATTACCAATGTTTGTGGAAGATGGGAAGTTCAACCACCAATATTTATATGATGTAACAAAACGTATTACACGTAACTTAAATAAGGTAATCGATAGAAATTACTATCCGGTTAAAGAAGCAGAAAACTCAAACATGCGTCACCGTCCTGTTGGTCTAGGTGTTCAGGGTCTAGCTGATGCTTTTATATTAATGCGTTTGCCATTTACAAGTGATGAAGCAAAACAATTAAACCAAGAAATCTTCGAAACTATTTATTTTGCAGCTGTAACGGCTTCAATGGAAATGGCTAAAGAAGAAGGAGCATATTCAACTTTTAAAGGTTCACCTATTTCTCAAGGAGAATTCCAATACAACCTTTGGGGATTAAACGATTCAGATTTATCAGGTCGTTGGGATTGGACTTCATTACGAAAAGAAGTAATGGAACATGGTGTGCGTAATTCATTGTTATTAGCGCCAATGCCAACAGCTTCAACTTCTCAAATTTTAGGTAATAACGAAGCTTTTGAGCCGTATACTTCAAATATTTATACACGTCGAGTTTTATCGGGTGAATTTATTGTAGTAAATAAACACTTATTACACGATTTAGTTTCATTAGGATTATGGAATGAGAACCTAAAACAAGAAATTATGCGTAATAACGGTTCAATCCAAAATATCGATGTGATTCCTCAAGATATTAAAGACTTGTATAAAACAGTTTGGGAAATGAGTATGAAAGACATAATTGATATGTCACGCCAACGTGGTTACTTCATTGATCAATCACAATCTTTAAACTTGTTTATGGAAGGTGCTACAATGGCAAAATTAACATCTATGCACTTCTATGCTTGGAAAAGCGGCTTAAAAACAGGAATGTATTATTTAAGAACAAAATCAGCCGTTGATGCTATCAAGTTTACATTAAATAATGAGAAAAAAGCACAGCCAAAACCTGAAGTAGAAGCTAATGCAGTGAATGTTGAAGCTGAAGGAATGAGCGCTGCTGAATTTAGAGCAATGCTTGAACGTTCTAAAAATGCTGGCCCAGAAGATTGTGAAATGTGTGGTTCTTAATATACAATGCAAAAGAGAATTAATAAATCTATACTCGAAAAAAGTAAGGCAAACGGTGGAAAGCGTTTTGCTAATTATATAGTAGACTATATAGTTCAATTAGTTTTGTTTACTGGAATAATGATGGTTATTGTATTGTTACAATTATACATAACCGGAAGTAATAGTATTGGCGAATGGTTTGATACCATTGGAAAAATTGAAGAGTATTTATTAGGTTATGTACTCATGGTAATTTATTATTTTGCAATGGAAAGCTTAGCTAAAGGTAAAACCATTGGTAAATTGATAACTAACACAAAGGTTGTAAATCTGTCAGGAGAAACTCCAGATACGGCAAATATTATGAAAAGAACCTTGTGTAGGCTTATTCCTTTTAATGCGCTATCTTTTCTAGGAAATGAAGCCAGAGGATGGCACGATTCATTATCTGATACTTATGTAGTAGATGCTAAAACTTTCGATATGGAAATGCAAAAGCAATTTGCCATGGAAGAAATTGGTTCTGAAAATTAAGTATAGAAATATTTTTAAAAACAGCCTTCAAATGAAGGCTGTTTTTATTTTTATAAAATTGCATTTCAATTCGTACATTTGAGAAAATATACATAAAAACATGTCGAGAGCAAATAAAGGTGTTTATACGGGAGTTATTGAGAAAGATGAAAATGGTAATTTTTTCTGTGGAGAGTATTTATTAGATTATAAATATGCAATGGCTAAATTTAATGTTGGTGACGAAATAACGATTAAATCAGTTATTGAAAACCCAAGTGATATTAGTTACGATGCTTATCCAAAAAAATCACGTGATTTCTTTTTAGCGAATGATAAACCCGAAAATAAATAAAATAGTATGATGCAATGGGAACAACTGTTGTCTTTAAAACGACAAGGCGACACTTCAAAAAGACTACGAAAAGAACAAGATGATACGCGTTTAGGTTTTGAAGTCGATTATGATCGTATCATATTTTCTTCAGCATTTCGCAGTTTGCAAGATAAAACACAAGTAATTCCTTTATCAAAAACCGACTTTGTTCACACCCGATTAACACATAGTTTAGAGGTTTCTGTTGTAGGTCGTTCACTGGGACGTTTAGTTGGTAAAAAAATTTTAGAAAAATATCCGCATTTGTCTGAAATTCATGGCTATCACATGAATGATTTTGGTGCAATTGTCGCGGCTGCGGCTTTAGCACACGATATCGGGAATCCTCCTTTTGGACATTCTGGAGAAAAAGCTATTGGAGAATATTTTAAAACAGGAAAAGGTCAGCAATTTAAAGAGAAGTTAACCGATAAGGAATGGCAAGATCTAATCGATTTTGAAGGAAATGCAAACGGGTTTTCTGTGGTTTCGTCTTCTCGTGAAGGAGTTGAAGGCGCATTGCGTTTAACTTATGCTACTTTAGGTGCCTTTATGAAGTATCCTAAAGAGAGTTTGCCAAAAAAACCAACTTCAAAAATTAGTGACAAAAAATACGGCTTCTTCCAACAAGATAAAGCGTTTTTCAAAGATGTAGCTTTTGAGTTAGGATTGATTTCAAATAAATCTGGAAATGATATTGGTTACGAAAGACATCCATTAGCGTATTTAGTTGAAGCGGCTGATGATATTTGTTATACTATTATCGATTTTGAAGACGGAATTAATTTAGGATTAATTGACGAAGAATTTGCGTTAGAATATTTAATTAAGCTGGTTAAAAACAATATTGATACTTCAAAATATAACGAACTTAAGACTAAAGAAGATAGGATTAGTTATTTACGAGCACTTGCAATTGGTAGTTTAATTAGTGATGCTGTAAACGTTTTTATGCAAAATGAAGAATTGATTTTAAAAGGTGAATTTCCTTTTGCATTAACCGATAAGAGTCAGTATAAAGCGCAAATGGATGACATAATTAAAGTTAGTGTAAAGCGTATTTATCAAAGTAAAGAAGTAATTGAAAAAGAAGTAATGGGTTACAAAGTAATCAGTTCTTTATTAGATGTATTTTGTACGGCTTTTAACAATAAAATGGAAGGTAACGAATCTAATTACGACAAGATTGTTTTAAAATTATTACCGGAAAGATTTTTATCAGAAAAAGAATCAATTTATCAACGATTGTTACATATATGTCACTATGTTTCTTTATTAACAGATGGAAAAGCAATCGAACTTTATAGGCTTATTAAAGGAATTTAACAAAAAAAAAAATTTTGTTTAAGAGCTAATTAATTATATTTGTGCTTATTATAAAAAATTTAACCTAAACTTAATATGAAAAAACAATTACTATTTTTGGTGTTTGGGATGCTAACATTTGGATGTTTTGCCCAAATTCCAACTGCTAAAATTCAAGATTATCTTGATGCTCATAGAGTTTCATTTGGATTGACTGTAGGAGATGTAGCAAACTGGAAGGTTGAAAGCACTACTAGTTCTAAAGCTACTGGAATTACTAATTATTACATTAACCAGACATTTCAAAATATTGAAGTTTATGGTTCTAATTCAAATATTTGGTATAAGAATGGTGAAGTTTTAGATGCAAAGATGAATTTTGTAAATAATTTAGCAACTAAAATAAATACTATTTCACCTAGTATTGATGTTTTGTCAGGATTAAACTACGCTCATATTGCATTAAATGAAAGTTTAATCTCTCATGAAATTATTCAGGTGTCAGATCAAAATAAATATTTGATTTCTAATGGTGCTTTAACTGAAGATTTTGTTAATGCAAAATTAGTTTTTCAAAATGTAAATAATCAATTAAAACTTGCATGGCATTATGAGTTTTATTCTCAAGATTATAAACATTTATGGAGTGTAAGAATTGATGCTTTAAATGGAGATTTACTTGAGAAGTTTGATGGTGTTTTAACATGTAATTTTGGTGATACTAACCATAAGAATCATAACCATACTAATTTTTTCTTTACTAAAAAAGGTTTTAAAGAATCTAATCTTTCGGCTTTAGATATTCAATCGGGTTCATACAGAGTTTATCCTTACTACATTGAAAGTCCAAATCACGGGAGTAGATCATTAATCTCAAATCCTCATGATGTAACTTCTTCTCCTTACGGATGGCATGATACTAATGGGGCTGATGGGGCTGAATTTACTATTACTAGAGGTAATAATGTTCATGCGCAAGAAGATATTAATGGAAATAATGGAACTGGTGCGAGCCCAGATGGTGGTGCTTCATTATTGTTTGATTATCCCTATGGAGGTAATGGCGTAACTGCGGATAATTATACTGATGCTGCTACTACAAATTTATTCTATATGAATAATATTATGCATGATGTATGGTATCATTACGGTTTTGATGAACCAAATGGAAATTTTCAACAAAATAATTACGGGAATGGTGGTGCTAATTCTCCATTTGGAGATTATGTTTTTGCTGACTCTCAAGATGGAAGTGGGACTAATAATGCGAATTTCTCTACGCCTTCTGATGGAACTAGACCAAGAATGCAAATGTTTTTATGGGATGTTGGACCAACACCTATGAATTTAGTTGTTAATTCACCTACTGGAGTTGCAGGAGAGTATTTTGTAGCAGATAATGTATTTAGCCCAGGACATATAGATTTACCAGCTATGCCTGGTTTAACAACAGATTTAGTTCTTTATGAAGATGCAACTCCAGATCAAACCGACGCATGTGAAGCTGCACTTAATTCTGCCATGATATCAGGAAAAATTGTTATAGTTAGAAGAGGTACTTGTCCGTTTACTCAAAAAGTCTTAAATGCACAAAATGCAGGTGCAGCGGCTGTTATAGTAGTGAATGATTATGGTCATTTAACTACTAATCCGGGTTGCACTGCTAGCTGTATTGATCCTAACCAATACGTTGGAATGTCAGGAGCTGATGCTTCTATAACAATACCAGCTGTTTTTGTTAACTACAATATTGGAGAGGCTATTATTGCCGCAATGTCATCAAATACAGTTAATGTAACATTAAGAAATCAAGATACTGGATTTATAAATGCTGATGGAGATTTTGATAACGTAGTTATTGCACATGAATATGGTCATGGAATTTCAACTCGATTAACAGGAGGGCCTGCTACAAGTTGTTTAAATAATCAAGAACAAATGGGCGAAGGATGGTCAGATTTCTTTGGTTTAATGATGCAAATGAAGTCTGGTGATCAACCAGAGGACGTTAAAGGAATTGGAACATACGTAGTAAGTGAGCCTACAAGTGGAACTGGAATTAGAACATATCCTTATTCAACTGATATGGGAATTAACCCATTCACTTTTGCAGATACAAATACTGAAGTTGTTCCTCATGGAGTAGGTTCTGTTTGGGCAACTATGTTATGGGATTTAGCGTGGGCATATGTTGGAAAATATGGTTATGATCCTGATATTTACAATGGTACTGGAGGAAATAATAAAGTAATGCAACTTGTTTTAGATGGATTAAAACTTCAAGGTTGTAGTCCAACATTTGTTTCAGGAAGAGATGCATTAATTGCTGCTGATCAAGCTACAACAGGTGGACAAGACTATTGCCTTATTTGGGAAGTTTTTGCTAGAAGAGGCTTAGGACAAAATGCTTCTTCTGGTGGTTCTAATAGTTCAACAGACCAAGTTGAAGATTTTACTGTTCCGCCAGCGGGTCCTAATTGTGTTTTATCTGCAAACTATTTTGACAATAAAGAATTAATTAAAGTTTATCCAAACCCATCTAATGGGATGTTAAACTTAAGAGTTAATAATTATTCAGGAGAGTTAACTGTTGAAATGTTTGATTTAAATGGAAGAAAAGTTTTCTCAAATACAGATGGGAATTTTTCAGTTGAAAAATCTTTAAATATTAATTCTCTACAATCTGGAGTTTATTTATTGAAGTTAACAGGAGACAATCTCACATTTACTCAGAAAGTAATTAAAAATTAAATTATAAAAAAAGAGCTTCATTTTGAAGCTCTTTTTTTTTATTGCAATGGCCTTAATGTATTACTCAAAGTTATTTTGTAGGAAGCTTGTTCTCCTTTTAAAATTTTCATGATATAAACGAATTTATAAGAGTCTATTTTTTTTGCTTCTAACAACAATTCTTCTTTTGAAAATTGATCATAAAGAACAATGTCTGAACTATTTGAAAAACTAAAACTATCAGCAAATTGAGTTTTTAAATTAGTAATTGGATATTCAGAATAAATTGTCTTACTATTTTGTTTAGCTGTAATTTTTCCTCCTTTAAATCCTTGAGTTAAAATAATAACACTTTTAGATTTTGCAGTTGCATTTTCTTTTTTTAGGAATGTAGTTTTTTCGTTTTCGCTTACACTTTTAAAGTCATCACGAACTTGAAATTGTGTTGTACTACACATAATAAAAAATTGCGCTATACAAATAAATACTATCTTTTTCATTTTTCTTTAAATTTATTCTATACAAAATTAAACGACCAAAGTAGTAAACTATTATATCTTTGTAGGAATGTTTTACAAAATTGCACACAGAGGAGCTTCAGGTTATGAAGTAGAAAATACATTAGAATCAATTCAAAAAGCTATTGACTTAGGTGTAGATGGAATTGAACTAGATGTACACGTTTGTGCATCTGGTGAAGTAGTTGTTTTTCACGATTTTACTTTAGATAGGTTAACTAATACTATCGGACCGATTACTAATTTCACATTTAAGGAATTACAAGAAATTAAGGTTAAGAATACGTATTCAATTCCTTTGTTAACCCAAGTTTTAGCCATAACTAAGAACAAATGTTGGTTAAACATTGAATTAAAAGGGATGCATTCTGCAGAAGCGACTCATATTGTTTTAGAGCAGTTTTGTAATGAAACCAATTATTCGGAATCAAATTTTTTAATTTCTAGTTTCCAAATTGATGAATTAAATACCTTTTCTCAATTGTCTAATAAATTTCCTTTAGCAGTTTTAACGCAAGCAAGTATTGAACAAGCCATAGATTTTGGAAAACAAATTAACGCGAAGGCTATTCATCCACATTTTTCTTTATTAACTGAAGAAAGTTGTAACAAAGCAAAAAAAATAGGTTTCGAAATTAACACATGGACGCTAAACGATAAAGTAGATATTGAACACGTTAAACGTTTTTCAATTGATGGAATAATTTCTGATTTTCCCGATAGAATATGAATTCAAAATACGATATAATTATAATTGGCGGTGGTGCTGCTGGCTTTTTTTCGGCAATAAATATTGCTGATAAAAATCCTGATTTTAAAATTGCAATTTTAGAGCGGGGAAAAGAAGTTTTGTCTAAAGTTAAGGTTTCAGGTGGTGGAAGATGTAATGTTACTCACGCTTGTTTTATCCCGAATGATTTAGCAAAATTTTACCCGAGAGGTGAAAAAGAATTACGCGGCCCTTTTCATCAGTTCTGTTCAGGCGACACTATTGAATGGTTTGATAAACGTGGTGTTGAACTTAAAATCGAAGAAGATGGAAGAATGTTTCCTATTTCAGATTCGTCTCAAACAATTATCGATTGTTTTCTAAATGAAGTAAAAAAACAAAAAATAGATGTTTTAACCAATCAAAGTGTTAAGTCATTATTTAAATCAGATGAATTTTGGAAAATTGAAACCAATTCTGATGTTTTTGCTTGTCAAAAAATAGTCATTGCTACCGGAAGTAGTACTAAAATTTGGGATTTTCTATCAGAATTAGGACATTCGATTGTTTCTCCAGTTCCATCGTTGTTTACCTTTAATATTAAAGACGAACGCATTAATAACTTAATGGGGGTGAGTGCAAATGCGACTGTAAAAGTAAAAGGGACTAATTTAAAAGCTTCGGGGCCATTACTTATTACACATTGGGGAATGAGTGGGCCTGCAATTCTTAGATTATCGGCTTGGGGAGCGAGAGAACTTTTTGGATTAAATTATCAATTTACAATTCAAGTAAATTGGCTAAAAGATTTCAATTTTGAAGAAGCATTAGAAGAATTAAATAGTATTAAATTAGAAAATGCTAAGAAGCAAGTTGATAAGTTTTGTCCTTTTGATTTTCCAAAGCGATTGTGGGAATCATTACTTACGGCTTCTAGTGTTCAATTAACTACAAAATGGGCTGATTTGTCAAAAAAACAGCTAACTACTTTATCAGAACAATTAACAAACGGGCAATTTCAAGTAAACGGTAAAAGTACTTTTAAAGAAGAGTTTGTTACGGCTGGCGGAGTTGATTTAAAAGAAGTAAACTTTAAAACCATGGAAAGTAAAATATTACCAAATTTATATTTTGCGGGTGAAGTTTTAAATATAGATGCTATTACAGGTGGATTTAATTTTCAAAATGCTTGGACAACAAGTTATATTGTTTCTCAAAATATATAAAAACAAAAATCGGCAATTGCCGATTTTTTTTATTTTTCTCTTCCACCTTCTAAAGTATCCTGCCAATCTTTTAATTGACGCCATTTATTTTCATAAGCAAGTTTAGCTTGCCTTGGCCATGTTCCTGGATCGTGAATTTGAAAACGTTCGCCTGCTTTCATAAGTATTTCTCTACATCTATCAACTGAAGTTTCTGATAACGATTTCCAAGTTAATATTCCAGAAGTTTTGAATAATTGTTCAATTTTTGGTCCAATTCCTTCAATTATTTTTAAGTCGTTTTCATTTACTTTTTTGCCAAATACTGATTTTGCAAAAGCAGCATCAAAAACTAATTCGGTTTCTATTGAAGGACTTTTAAAAGCTTGCGGAGATGTTCTTGGTTTTTTATTTTCAACTGAATTTCCTTGAGCACGTAATCTTTCTAAATCAGATCGTAATTGCGAATTCATACGATTACAATTATCTAAATCATCTCTTAAAGAAGTAACTTCATCGTTCGAATTTCCTTTTCCTAATCTTCCTAAAAGATAGCCTAGAATTCCACATAGTATACCTACTATAGCTGGAATTAATATACATGGTAAGCTGTTCATTTATCTAAGGTTTTGGTTGGGTTAGTTATTGTATTGATATTTCAGCTCTTCGGTTTTTTGCTCTACCTTCTTCTGAATTGTTGTCTGCAATAGGCATAGAAGCGGTTTTTCCTTGAGTAACTATTTTGTTAGCAGAAATTCCGTTTGTCACTAAATACTCTTTTGCAAATTCTGCTCTTTTAGCTGAATAATATTCATTGGTGTTATTGGGGCCAGTTGTGTTGTCGGTGTGACCAGTAATTAATATTTTCGAATCACTAACATTATTAATATAATTGATGATTTGTCCTAGTTTATCTTTTTCAGCTTGTGTTAAGCTAATTTTAGATTGCCCAGTATTGAAATATAATCGTAATGGATTTGAATTAATCTCTTTCTTAACACTTTCCCAATTGTTAGATATGTTTTCAGTAGTTGAGATTTTACTGGATAAGCTATATGAAATAGAATTTGTTAGAGTGTCACCAATCTTAATTGGATTATTCGCTAATGAACTTGAAACTGAAAGCTTGTTTTCAGGAATTCCTTTTGAAATTAGATAATTTTTAACCGAAGTTGCTCTGGCAATTCCTAGATCAGGAAATATTGAATTATTTTCTTCTTCAGAAGTATATGAACCATTTATTTTAAATTTTGAAGTTGAATTGATTAAGCTGGATTTTAATTGTTCAATTCCAAGATTTATAGAGTCAGAAATCGGTAATAAAAGGTTAAAATCAGAACTTAAAAATAAAAAGTTATCAATAGTTTTAAAAGAACTTGTTTCAGTTGTAAAAGAGAAACCAGAGGTTGGCGAAGTACTTTCATTTGTTTTGGGCTTTTCAATTTCAACTTCAATTTGTTTTGTTTCATTATTCACAGACTTATTTTCGTTGCAAGTTTTACAACAAAAACTGTATTGAAGCCAAGTTC
This sequence comes from Flavobacterium okayamense, assembly GCF_019702945.1. Lineage (NCBI taxonomy): Bacteria > Pseudomonadati > Bacteroidota > Flavobacteriia > Flavobacteriales > Flavobacteriaceae > Flavobacterium > Flavobacterium okayamense. The sequence continues at coordinate 457,921 of NZ_AP024749.1, read as the reverse complement.
CAAGAAGGATAGTAAAGGCTATTCCTAAAAGGTAAAGTACTTTTTTTGTCATAACTTTACATTTTGATGTTTATCAAAAATATAAAATTTTAACAAAAAAGAATAAATTTTTTTGTAGAATTTGTTTTACAAAATGTAGTTTTATTTAATAATTTAGAATATAAATGGTAATTGTTAAAATAGATGCAAAGCCAACCCAAGCTAAATAAGGAATTAATAAATATCCAGCTTTTAAGTTTATTCTCTTGAATAACATGAAGGTTTCAAAGATTATTAGCCATAATAATATAATTTCAATAGCAGCTAAAAGTAAATTGTTTAAACCAAAAAATAAGTATGACCATAGAAGGTTTAATAAGAGCTGAATAATAAAAAAAAGCATAGCTTTTTTAACGTCTTCTTTATTTTCTTCTAGTTTATTCCATACTAAACCAGCAGCAATACCCATAAGAATAAAAAGCAATGTCCAAACTGGCGCAAAAACCCAATTTGGCGGATTAAAAATTGGCTTTTCTATTGTTGGGTACCAAGTATCAATAGTCATTTGAGTTATTCGACTTCCTAGAAAACCAATTGCTAAACAAATGGCAATCATGTATACAATTCGTAGATATTTGCTCATAAATACATTATTATAAAGCAAAGTAACGAAATATTGGTATTTTTGCCTAAAATTTTCAATATGTATTCAGAAAAGGATTTTGAAGTTTCGCAATTTAATTCAATCGAAAAGGCATGTTTTAGTTGGTCTGCACCAAGTAATATTGCGTTGGTAAAATATTGGGGGAAGAAAGCGAAGCAAATTCCGGCTAATCCATCGATAAGTTTCACATTGAATAATTGTAAAACAATTACGTCAGCGTCATTCACTAAAAAGGATAATAAAGACGATTTTTCATTTGATTTCTTTTTTGAAGGGAAGCCTAAAGAGGATTTTAAACCAAAAATTCAAAAGTTTTTTGAACGAATTGAGCAATATTGTTCGTATTTAAAAGAATATCATATTGAAATAGATTCGCAAAATACTTTTCCACATAGTTCAGGTATTGCTTCTTCAGCTTCAGGAATGGCGGCTTTAGCGATGAATATTATGAGTTTAGAAAAAGCTTTGAAACCTGAAATTTCTGATGATTATTTTTTTAAAAAAGCTTCTTTTTTAGCACGTTTAGGTAGTGGCAGTGCTTGTAGAAGCGTAATAGGTGAAGTTGTTATTTGGGGCGAACATCAAAATAGCAATAGTTCTGATTTATTTGGAGTAGAGTATTCAGAATTACATACTAGTTTCCAAAATTATCAAGATACGATTCTATTAGTCGATAAAGGCGAAAAGCAAGTTTCGAGTACTGTTGGACATGATTTAATGCACAACCATCCTTTCGCTGAAAAACGTTTTGGACAAGCTCACGAAAATCTAACACAAATAAAACAGATATTAAAAGAAGGTAATGTAGAAGAGTTTATTAAAATAGTTGAAAGTGAAGCTTTGACATTACACGCCATGATGATGACATCTATGCCTTATTTTATTTTAATGAAACCAAACACACTTGAAATTATAAATAAAATTTGGAAGTTTAGAAACGAAACAGCAACTCCGGTTTGTTTTACATTAGATGCTGGTGCGAATGTTCATATTCTATATCCAGTAAATGTAAAAGAAAAAGTTTTGCAATTTATTAAGAATGAGTTGGTTGTATATTGTCAAAACGAGCAGTATATTTGCGACCAAATTGGAACAGGTGCAAATCAATTGAAATAATTTGTATCTTTACTAAACTAAAACAGTTCTAGATGAAAGGACCACTATTTTATTCGAAGATTTTATTATTTGGTGAATACGGAATTATTGAAGATTCTAAAGGGCTTTCAATTCCATACAACTTTTATAAAGGCGCTTTAAAATCAGAAGAAAATCTGACGAATGAAGCTAAAAAATCAAATGAAAGTTTAGTTAGATTTACGGAGTATTTAGAAAAATTACAAAGCCAACAACCAGAATTGGTTACTTTCGATATAGATACTTTAAAGCAAGATGTTTCTAATGGGATGTACTTTGATTCTAGTATACCTCAAGGGTATGGCGTAGGAAGTAGCGGTGCTTTAGTGGCAGCTATTTATGATAAGTATGCTTTAAACAAAATTACAGTTTTAGAGAATTTAACGCGAGAAAAATTATTACAACTAAAAGCTATTTTCGGACAAATGGAATCGTTTTTCCACGGTAAAAGTTCTGGTTTAGATCCGTTAAATAGTTATTTAAGTTTACCAATTTTAATCAACTCAAAAGATAATATTGAACCAACCGGAATTCCAAGCCAAAGCACGCAAGGAAAAGGAGCCGTTTTCTTAATTGATTCTGGAATTATTGGAGAAACAGCGCCAATGGTAAATATTTTTATGGAAAACTTAAAAGATCAAGGTTTCCGAAAAATGTTAAAATCACAGTTTATCAAACATACTGATGCTTGTGTGGAGAACTTCCTTAACGGTGATGTGAAATCATTATTTGAGAATACTAAAAAACTTTCAAAAGTTGTTTTGAATAACTTTAAACCTATGATTCCTGAGCAATTTCACCAAGTTTGGCAAAAAGGAATTGAAAGTAACGATTATTACTTGAAACTTTGCGGTTCTGGTGGTGGTGGTTACATTTTAGGTTTTACTCAAGATTTAGAAAAAGCAAAACAGTCTTTAAAAGATTATAAATTAGAAGTTGTATATAATTTCTAAGTTTAATGCTTACAAGAAAGTCAAAATTATTACTTACAAAAATTTTCAGCTTTTTCTCTGTAATTAGAGGATACAATATTTGGGTTATTGCTTTAGCTCAGTATTTATCGGCTATATTTATTTTGGCTCCAGAAAAATCAGCGTTGTCAATTTTATTAGATTGGCGCTTGTTTGTTTTGGTTTTAGCTTCTTCGCTGTGTATTGCTTCGGGTTATATAATTAATAACTTTTATGATGCTAAAAAAGATTTAATTAATCGTCCTAAAAAAGCAATGATTGATCGATTAGTAAGTCAATCAACCAAGTTGAAAGTGTATTTTGCAATCAATTTTCTTGTTGCGGCTTTAGCTTCATTAATTTCTTGGCGTGCCGTTTTATTTTTTTCTGCTTATATTTTCTTAATTTGGTTCTATTCACACAAGCTTAAGAAATATCCATTAATAGGGAATTTAACCGCGTCAGTTTTGGCGGTTTTACCATTTTTTGCTGTGCTAATGCATTTCAAAAATTTTTATCATGTCATTTTTGCACATGCAACTTTTTTGTTTCTTTTGATTTTAATACGTGAATTTATTAAGGATTTAGAAAACATTGAGGGCGATTTGGCGAATAATTACAAAACTATTCCTGTTTTATTTGGCGAAAATATTGCCAAAACAATGATTACAATTTTAACGTCTTCGACTATAATTCCAGTTTATTTTTTAACCGATGTTTATAACGTTGGTTATATGGATATTTACTTTTATATAAGCTTAGTTTTATTGATTTTTTTCTTACTCCGACTTTGGAAAGCCACTTTAAAAGAAGATTATATAAAACTTCATTTTCTATTAAAACTGATAATTGTTAGCGGTGTTTTTTGCATTATGCTAATTGAGCCTCAGGTTTTAATTCACGGAAAAAAATTACTTTCAACTTATTAATCATATCTTTGCACAAAATTAGAAGTTATGTCACGTCATCAAGGCAATGATAAAAGAAATCCAGGATCAGGAAGACAAGGAGGTTTTAAAAAAGATAGTTTTTCAAGAGGAAATGCTCCTGTAAGAAGTAATTCGGCAGGTTTTTCTAGAAATGAAAACAAATCGGCACAGCCAAAAGCAAAAGCGAAACCTGAGTCAGATGAAATTCGTTTAAATCGTTATATTTCAAATTCTGGAATGTGCAGTAGAAGAGAAGCTGATATTTACATTCATAGTGGTAATGTAATGGTTAACGGCGAAGTAGTAACTGAAATGGGTTACAAAGTAAAGCCAGGCGATGTAGTTAAATTTGATGGGGCAACTATTACGCCAGAAAAGAAAGTATATGTTTTATTAAACAAACCAAAAAACTTTTCAACTTCAGCTGATGGCGTTAGAAGTAATGAAAATGTATTGAGTCTAGTGAAAAACGCATCAAAATCTCAATTACAAGCCGTTGGTAGAATGGATAAAACAACTACTGGATTGTTGCTTTTTACAAATGATACAGAAATGATTACTAAGTTCACTAGTGCAAACCAACGTTCGTCTAAATTGTATCATGTTAGTTTAGATAAAAATCTAAAGTTTGAAGATTTAGAAAAAATTAAAAAAGGGTTATACATTGACGATCATAAAATATTTGTAGAAGAAATTGATTATATCGAAAATGAAGCAAAATCAGAAATCGGCGTAAAAATGAAAACAGCTAATGTTAAGATTGTTCGCAAGATTTTTGAAGAATTAGACTATAATGTAATCAAATTAGATCGTGTTACTTTTGCAGGATTAACGAAAAAGAATTTACCAAGAGGAAACTGGAGATTTTTAACCGATCAAGAAGTGATTAATTTAAAAAATTTCTAATTAGAATTAACTACATAATAAATAGACACTCAGAATTTAATCTTTGTGTCTTTTTTAATTTTATCTATACTTATTTATGTCGAATCAACTTCAATCAATAGCAATAAAATGGTTTGATGCTTTTAATTCTAAAAACCTTGATAAATTATTAGATTTATATGACGACGAAGCACAACATTTCAGTCCGAAATTGAAAATTCGTCAACCTGAAACCAAAGGTTTAATAATTGGCAAGCAATCAATGCGTACTTGGTGGCAAGATGCTTTTGATAGATTACCTACATTACATTACAAAGTAACGAGTTTGACTGCAAACACCGATAGGGTTTTTATGGAGTATATAAGACAAGTTGAAGGTGAAGATGATATGTTGGTAGCTGAAGTTTTAGAAATTAAAGATGATAAAATTATTTTTTCTAGAGTATATCACGGATAGATGATTATCATAAGAATATTAAAAAGGCTGTTTCAATTTTGAAACAGCCTTTTTAATTATCTCTTCAAGCTAAAGTGGGCTTTAAATTGTTTGTCTTGTCCATTTAGCTTATAATCTACCAAAAACCAATAATCAGAAGAAGGAAGTTTTTCTCCATTATAAGTTCCGTCCCAGCCATTTCCTAAAGGTGAAATTTGTTTGATAAGCTTACCGTAACGATCAAATATTGAAATTACTGCTTCCGGGTGATCAGTTCTCATATCCCAAATATTCCAAGTGTCATTAAAACCATCATTATTTGGAGTAAAGAAATTAGGGTATTTAATCACATTAAAAATTAATACAAAATTCCCACAATTACCAAGAGTATCATAAATGGTAATTATATGTTCACCAGAACTTAAATCATAAAATTCGTTACTAGTTTGTGGTTGATTATCATCTAATTCATAAATATAATTTCCAAACCCATTTTCAATAATAACCGTTGCATTTGCAACTTCAGCAAAAGGAGAACTTACAATTACAGAGGCAATAGCAGTGCTCGATTGAGTTACTACAACAGTTGTAGATTCATAGTTACAGTCAGGAGCGTTTTCAGCTGTTAATTTTATAGGAACTGCAGTATAAGTTCCTGCTTCTACAGCTTCATAGTTAACTCCAGTTCCAACTAAATTTCCATTTAAATACCACTCAACATCAAAATCATTAGGGTCTAATCCAGAAACAAGCATAAAACTTTCTATAGTTTCATTAGTAGTTGGATGAACACAAATTACGCCTCCTTCAACGGTGAATGTTGGTCTCGGATAAATAGTAAATTGAAAATGCTCTTCATCAAAACATATTGTTTGCGAATCTGTAGATTCATCATAACCAGAGTTTTCGGCATAAACCCAAATATCAAAAGTTTGAGCAGCATCACCTGAATTTACGCTAAATGTGTAATCATTAGGATTTATAATATTTGCTGGGTCACCACCTGGTAGCGAATAATAATTTATAGTAAAATTACCACTCGGTAATGTAGGTAAAGTATAATCACCACAATAGTTTTGATTGTTTAAAGCACCGAAATTATAAGGCGATAAATCGGGTGTTTCTAAAACTGTAATAACAAATGATCTTTCTTCAATACAATTGGTTAAGTGATTGTCAGTATTAACACCATAAACATAAACTGTTTGCGGGGTGTTTTGAGGTGTAAAAACGTAAGTTGTAAAATCAATAGCATCAGCTGGATTTCCTCCAGAGTTAAAATAATAACCAACGTAATTAACCGGCTCTGGATTTGGAGTTGGGTTATTTAATGCAGGCAACATATAGCTATTACATTTTACAACATCTGGATAATTAGGTAAATCTAAAGCACTATATATACGTTGAAACTCTTTGTCAATTTTACAACCATTTACTGGATCTTCGTAATAAAAATAGAATGTTTCGGTTGTTGTATAAACTTGGTTGTAGTCTATAATTGAACCCGTTCCATCCGGACCATTGGGTTGATTGTAAATATCACCAGTTGTGGGTTGAGCAATTGAATACGGACTACATTCTGATGTACTTATATAATCGTTTAGACCAGGGAAAGGTTCAATAGTTATGGTAAAAGGATTTTCGTTTATGCATATAATTGTTCCGCCCGGATAATTATGAGTTTCTTCGTTATATACATAATAGGTTCCTGGTGAATAACCTCCAGTTAAATCGATAATATCTCCTGCATTTAATTGAACTTGTCCTGGAGTTGTAGGTCCACCAGATAACATATAATAAGTTCCACTGTTTTGAGGTAAAATATATTCCCCACAATAAGTTCCGTCATCAATAGGATCAATTAAAGGTTGAGGGTAAATTGTGACATTAAAATTAGTATTATCTGTACAATTGGTACCATTAGTTATATTTGCGTAATAATAAACAGTTGTAGATTGAGTGATAGGTTGACTTATGTCAAATTGTGTGCCTTGTCCAAGCGGTTGCGTATAATAACCTCCAGTTTCAGGTTGTGTTAAATAATATTCACCACAGGCATAAACATCTTGAAAATTTGGATTTACAATTTTAACATCAAAAGGAATGTCAATAGTACAAGAACTATTACTCCCGCTTGAGGTAACATGAGGCTCTGAACCATAAATATAAACTATTTGAGAACTATTTATAACATGCCCAATTGGATAGTTGGTTCCTGTTCCATTTGGACCAGAGTAATAACTTCCACCTAATATCGGCGCTTCTAAGGTATAAGAAAAACAAGAAATTACATCAGATGGGGTGTCAACTATTGGATTTGGATGGATATAAATATCAAATTGTTCATCTCTACACATTACACCGTTAATTTCGCCATAATAAAAAATAGGTTGAATTATGGTTGCTCCAGTATTATTTGTGAATTCTGTACCGGTTGGAATTAAAGTTCCAGAACCATTTGGTCCTCCAAAATCTGTATAAAACCCTCCAATGCCATAAGGAGGAGGTGGAACATTAAATGTTTCACAGTAATCTAAAACTGGTACATATTCATCGATAAAAGTTAAAGTAAAACTTGATTCATTTGTACATCCATTTGCATCAGGTCCTATGAAAATATAATAGGTTCCTCCAATATCAATTATATCTCCTGCATTAAATTGTACCTGACCTGGAGTTGTAGGTCCGCCAGGCAGTAAATAATAAGTCCCATTAGTAATTGTTGGTAATTGATATTGAGTACATTCAACAACACTATTTATTGTGTCAACTACTGGTAAAGGATTAATGGTTATTGTTACATTAGTAACATCAAAACAGCTAGAATTACTACTGTCTTCTATTCTAATCCAATATGTAATAGTTCCAGCTCCACTTGGAATAACTACGTTATTCCCAATTGCACCAGTTCCATTTTGCGCGTCAGTTTGGTTACTATAATATGTAATATTAAATGTTCCAGGTTGTCCATTAATCACTGCAATGTCATGTTGTGCTAAATCATAATTTAATTCACTAGGTGTATCACAAACTGAATTTGTAATATTTGTTCCTGCTGTAACTGTTGGTGTAATAATTAAGTCAAATGGATTCGTAGCATCACAAAACAATGAAGTTTGGGTATTAAAAACCTTAATATAAATGGTTTGTCCGCTACTTTGAAAAGATGCTAAATCACTAGCGGGTATAGGATTGTTTGCAGTAATGTCGGCAGGAGATTCGTAATAGAATAATTCATAAATTGAACTATCTAAACCTAAAAAATTTATATCGTTTTGTGTTAAATCAAATGGATAGGTTGAAGCCCCAGTATCACAAATGAATAAATCTTGAGGTGAATTTACTAGTAAAGGATTAAAAATTATTTCATCTTCTATATGACAAGTTCCTTTGTCAATTAGAACTTGATAAATACCAGGTTGATTTACGGTGTAAGTTGAGTTATTTGCACCAGCAATTATATTTCCATTAAGAAGCCATTGAAATGTGTATGTATTATCTAAGCCAGTGTCTAAAAGATATTCGTCGCCGCTACAAATAATTTGGTCTTCTCCTAAATCAAACTCAGTATTAAAGCTTCCTGCACTTATAAAAACAGCTGAATCAAAGTTTGTACTTACATAATCTCCAATTACCATTTTTAAGCGATAAGGATGATTAGGAATAATAGCCGAACCAGCAGATAAAACAACAGTATGACCTCGCATATTAATAGTTGAGGCCGCTGGGTTACTTACATTATAAGTGTCAAATAAAGTTGGGTTTGTTGAACTACAAGTATTATTATAAGCTGAGTTTTTTATAGTTTTTACTGATACAGGTGTTGAAGTTGTAGGAATAACAGCTAAATTTGTGATTGTGCCACTTACCAAATCTTCTAATTCAAAAGCAAAAATGTCATTTGACAAACATTGGTATTGACCATATTCATTTGAAGCAAATAAAAAACTAAAATTAAAGGACGTTGAAATCGATATAAAATCAAATTGCAAATAAGCTAAATCCGTTAAACTACCTGTTGTCCCACTACTTGTGTCACTTAAATTTTGTAAGAAGGGATCTGTTCCGCCATTAGTTGTGGTCGAACCTAAATTTGAATCGGTATATAATCCTTGTGAATCAATAACATTTCCACTTCTTATAACTATACCTTCGGCGATGGGGAAACTACCACTATTGTTGTTAAAATAAGCAACAGATTGATTTGAAGAAAAGGTTGCATTTGTATATTCAATACAAGAACTATTCAGTAATAAATCTACTAAATCATTGGCGTTATAACTTGAATTATCAATCGAAACTGTTTGAGACGATGAAAACAATCCACAGCATAGGAAAAATATTACATATAAGTTTTTCATGTCGATTATTTGGGGTTAATCTAATTTAAAGTTAGCAAATATATACTTACTGGTTAATTTAAAAATAAAAAAATGGTTAAGAATTGAATTTTTCTTAACCATTTTAAATATTTAATGTAAAAAATATACTAATCGTTCAATTTTAAAACGGCCATGAACGCTTCTTGAGGAATTTCTACATTTCCTACTTGGCGCATACGTTTTTTACCTTTTTTCTGCTTTTCTAATAATTTACGTTTACGTGAAATATCTCCACCATAACATTTAGCCGTTACGTCTTTACGAAGCGCTTTAATAGTTTCACGCGAAATAATTTTAGCTCCAATTGCGGCTTGAATAGGAATATCAAATTGTTGTCTTGGGATTAATTCACGCAATTTTTCACACATTTTTTTACCAATGTTATACGCATTATCTTCGTGAATTAGTGCTGATAAAGCATCTACTTGATTAGCGTTCAATAAAACATCAAGTTTTACTAATTTAGATTGACGCATTCCTATTGGATGATAATCGAAAGATGCATATCCTTTAGAAACAGTTTTTAATCTATCATAAAAATCAAATACGATTTCTGCCAATGGCATATCAAAATTTAATTCAACACGCTCTGGTGTTAAATAGGTTTGATTGGTAATAATTCCTCTTTTTTCAATACATAAACTCATTACGTTTCCAACGAAATCCGATTTTGTAATGATAGTTGCTTTGATAAAAGGCTCTTCAACTCGATCTAATTTTGATGGTTCTGGTAAGTCAGAAGGATTGTTAACAATAATAGCTGTTTCAGGTTCTTTTTTAGTATACGCTAAATACGAAACGTTTGGAACAGTAGTAATTACTGTCATGTCGAATTCACGTTCTAAACGCTCTTGGATAATTTCTAAATGCAACATTCCAAGGAAACCACAACGGAATCCAAAGCCTAATGCGGCTGAACTTTCAGGAGCAAATACTAAAGAAGCATCATTTAATTGTAATTTTTCCATTGAAGCACGTAAGTCTTCAAAATCTTCAGTATCTACCGGATAAATTCCAGCAAATACCATCGGTTTCACATTTTCGAAACCAGTAATCATATTAGTTGTTGGATTCTTTGCATCGGTAATAGTATCACCTACTTTTACCTCTTTTGCTTCTTTAATTCCAGAAACTAAGTAACCAACATCGCCACTTGATATTTTTTGTTTTGGAACTTGGTTTAATTTCAAAGTTCCCACTTCATCAGCAAAATATTCTTTACCAGTAGCCATGAATTTGATTTTCTGGCCTTTAGTAATTTCACCATTAATAACACGGAAAATTACTTCAATTCCTCTAAAAGGATTGTAATGTGAATCGAAAATTAAGGCTTGAAGCGGTTCTTCTGGATCTCCTTTTGGAGCTGGAACTTTTTCAATAATGGCCTCTAAGATTTTATCTACACCAAAACCTGTTTTACCAGAAGCGTGAATAATATCTTCTAAATCACAACCAAGTAATTCCATGATGTCGTCACTTACTTCTTCAGGGTTGGCACTTGGTAAATCTACTTTATTTAAAACTGGAATAATTTCCAAGTCATTTTCTAAAGCTAAATACAAGTTAGAAATCGTTTGCGCTTGAATACTTTGAGCTGCATCAACAATTAACAATGCGCCTTCACAAGCCGCAATAGAACGAGATACTTCGTAAGAAAAGTCAACGTGACCTGGTGTATCAATCAAATTCAAAATATATTTTTCTCCTTTGTATTCATATTCCATTTGGATGGCGTGACTTTTAATGGTAATTCCACGTTCACGTTCTAAGTCCATGTTATCAAGCAATTGCGCTTTTTCTTCACGAGCTGTTACCGTTTGTGTAGCTGCCAACAATCTATCTGCCAAAGTACTTTTACCATGGTCAATATGCGCAATAATGCAAAAATTTCTAATATTCTTCATCTTCAAAAAACTATCGTTTTCCCTAAATACTATGGGATTCAATCTGCAAATATAATTCAAAGTTTTCATTAAAAAACAGCTATTTCTGTGAAGTAGTTATAAAAGTTTTAAAAAATCGTATTTTTGCAAAAAAATAATGCACTTATGCCCAAAATTGGCAACATAGATTTACCTGAATTTCCTTTGCTTTTAGCTCCAATGGAAGATGTGAGCGATCCGCCTTTTCGTAGATTGTGTAAACTTCATGGAGCCGATTTAATGTATTCTGAATTTATTTCTTCGGAAGGATTAATTCGTGATGCGATTAAAAGTCGTCAGAAATTGGATATTTTCGATTATGAACGTCCAGTGGGAATTCAAATTTTTGGTGGAGACGAGGAAGCAATGGCTATGAGTGCTAAAATTGTTGAAACCGTTCAGCCTGATTTAGTAGACATTAACTTTGGTTGTCCCGTTAAAAAAGTGGTTTCTAAAGGAGCTGGAGCTGGTGTTTTAAAAGATGTCGATTTGATGATTCGCTTAACAAAAGCAGTTATCAATAGTACATCGTTACCCGTTACGGTTAAAACGCGTTTAGGTTGGGATGAAGATTCGATAAATATTGATGAGGTTGCTGAGCGCTTACAAGATATTGGTGTGCAAGCCTTGAGCATTCATGCCAGAACAAGAGCGCAAATGTATAAAGGACATTCAGACTGGGCGCATATTGCACGCGTTAAAAACAATCCGAGAATTACCATGCCTATTTTTGGAAATGGCGATATTGATTCGCCTGAAAAAGCGTTGGAATACAAAAATAAATACGGTGTTGACGGAATTATGATTGGTCGTGCTGCGATTGGTTATCCTTGGATTTTTAATGAAATTAAACACTTCATGAAAACAGGCGAACATTTACCTGTTCCAACGATGAAAGACAGAATTGAAGCAGCTCGTAATCATTTGATTTGGAGTGTAGAGTGGAAAAATGAAAGAGTAGGAGTTGTGGAAATGCGTCGTCATTATACCAATTACTTTAAAGGTATTCACGGATTTAAGGAATACAAACAAAAGTTGGTGACTACAGATGGTTTACACCAATTGCTTGATGTATTTAAAGAAATTGAAGAAGTGTATGCGGACTATCAGTTTAGTGAATAGTTGATATGAAAAGCGACACTCCATATTTAAATAAATCCGTTACTATATATAGAATTTATGCTTATAGTCTATTAGTTACACTGATTTCAATTTTTGTGAAACCTTTGTTTACTGATTATAATTCTCTTTTTGATTTTTTAATTGCATTTCCATTATTAATTACAGCTTTTTTAGCGCCTATTGGATTATATTATGCAAATAAAAGTAGAAGTCTAAAAGAAGGTAATTCAACAAAAAGAGTAAGATTTTTTATAGGACATTTATTTTTCTCATTCATTACTATTGTATTAATGATAATATCATTTGTTGAAGTCTTTAGTGAGTTTAAAAGATAAATATTTACAACACCATCTCCTCGTAACTCAAAATTGTAGTATAACCTCTTTCTATAAAATAGTCTTTAGGGTTGTGTTTTGAAATAACCATAACAAAATCGCCGCCCCAAGCACCTAAACTTTTCACAACACCTTTTAAATCGGGAAATAATTTTTCTTTTACGGTTTCAGTTTCTAAAACATCGCTCATAATGGCTTGGTGTTTTTCCATTAAAAGTGCAAAATCACGACCTTCGGTTATAGCTAAGGCTTCATCAGTAATTGAAGAAATTTTCGCTATGGTTTTATCTACATGATGATGTTTTGCTAAATAATTGGCAATCGCAGCTGAGCTACTTTGCTTTTGATTTAAATACACAAAATGTATATTGTCTTTAAAAACTGGATTGAAGTTTACTTTTTCAAAAACGGGTTTTTCATTTTCTAAATGGTAAATAATTGGAGCATCAGTTTGTGCGCAAGCGACATCGTAACCACTTCCACCAAAACTTTTGCGTAATAACTCAAAAGCATCAATTTTTAACCATTGCGCAATGTTGTTGATTAAAGTGGATGAGGTTCCTAAACCCCAAAGTCGAGGGAAAGTTAAATGTGTTTTTACTTGATATCCTTCCGAATTAATTACAAATGTTGGGTTTAGTTTATACGCTTGGTGTAATATATCGATTAGTTTGTTTTTAATAGAATTGTTAGTTTCTGATTTTGTCTTATAAACTACTTCTTCAAATGTAATGATGTCTTGGAACCAAACCGATAAATCTTTATCGTAACTCGTCCAGTGAAAAGCAAATCCAGTATCTTTTTTTATTTCTAAGGTTTGACCGAATTTTGTAGGAACGGCTAATGCTTTGGCACCATCTAATACTACGTATTCGCCTGTGAGTAATAATTTTCCGTTACTGTAGAATTTTTTAGTTTCCATCATTTGTTTTTTAGCCCCGATTGAGCAATTGTTGGAGCTCTTTTATTTGTTTTTTGGTTGTCCACTCCGCTCGAACTGATAAATAAAAAGCGACTTGCGAAAGCGGGAAAAAGCTTCTAACTATTTTCTAAGATTTTCTAAATAATCTACCACTAAACTATGTGAAATGGTAGTGTCTTTAAAATAATCTAAAACTTGTTGTTTTTCTTCTTTAGTTGCGTGATGTTGGTTTAAGATATTCATAATGTGCATTTTCATATGCCCTTGTTGAATACCAGTTGTAGTTAACGAACGAACCGCAGCAAAGTTTTGCGCTAAACCTGTTACGGCAACAATTTTCATTAATTCTTCGGCTGATGGTTTGCCTAACATTTCTAAAGAAAACTTCACTAATGGATGTAAAGACGTTAATCCGCCAATGGTTCCTAATGCTAGTGGAACATCTAACCAAAAAGTAAAAATTCCGTTTTCTATTTTCGCATGTGAAAGACTTGAATATTGCCCGTTTTTGCTTGCATACGCATGAACACCTGCTTCAACAGCTCTAAAATCGTTTCCTGTAGCTAAAACTACAGCATCAATTCCGTTCATAATACCTTTGTTATGCGTAACGGCACGATACGGTTCGATTTCGGCAATTTTTATAGCGTTTACGAATTTTTCTGCAAATTCTTTTCCATCGATAGAAGCGGTATCACTCATATTTTCGACTGGACAAGAAACTTCTGCACGAACGACACAATTCGGAACATAATTACTCAAAATACTCATGATAACTTGAAGGTTTTTTTCATCTTCAGTAAAGTTATCATAATGATGTGCTTCGTTTTCCAAAGTTTTAGCAAATTGCTCTAAACACGTATTGATGAAATTAGCACCCATACTATCTTTTGTATTAAAAGTAGCATGAAGTTGGAAGTAATTGTCTAATTCTGAAGTTTTATCGCGCAGTTCGATATCGAGAATTCCACCACCACGTTTTTGCATGTTTTTAGTGAAATTTTCCGTATCGCTGAAAAACTTTGTCTTTATTTCGTTAAAAAATTGTTTTAATTTTTCTTTGTTTCCATTGAACAAGAAATGAACTTGACCAATTTTTTCTGTTCCAATAATAGTTGCTTTGAATCCGCCACGTTCACCCCAAAATTTTGCTGCTTTTGAAGCGGCAGCAACAACTGAGCTTTCTTCAATAGCCATTGGAATGGTGTAATCTTTTCCGTTGATTACGAAATTTGGCGCAACTCCATATGGTAAATAAAAATTAGTAATAGTATTTTCGATAAACTCATCATGAAGTTTTTGGATATTCTCATTATTGTTCCAATATTGTAAAACAACTTCTTTAGCTTCATTTGGATTATGGAAATACGTATTTACAATCCAATCTATTTTTTCTTCTTTTGAGAGTTTAGAAAAACCTTTTATATTTTGTGTCATGTGAGTGCAAAATTGAAATGCAAAGATAAGAAAGAGTTTAATTTTGAAGCTTGTTTATCCACTTAATAAGTGTTTCATCAAAAATTGTTTTATCTATAGGTTTTAAGATAAAGTCGTTCATACCAATATCCATACATTTTTCTTTTTCACCGGTTATGGCTCCTGCAGTTAGTGCAATTATTATAGATTTAGGATTTATTCTACGAATTTCTAATGTTGCTTCATAACCATTCATTATTGGCATTTGTATATCCATTAAAACAATTTCAGGTTTTTCATCATTGTAAATTTTTACTGCTTCTAATCCATTTTCTGCTTCTATTACTCTTGCTGATGGAAACTTTTTTAAGATTAAAGTTTTAGTAAGTAAAGCGTTAATTTTATTGTCTTCAACTAGGAGGATTGTTAATGGTTCATTATTTGAAGTTGTAGTTTTAGATTCAATTATTGATGCTTCATCATGAGCATTTAATTTATTTATGAAATTTTGAAGAATGTCTACTTTGATAGGTTTTACTATAATTTGGCAGTTTTTGTATTTTTCAAAATCTGAAAAATTACTTGTAGAGTTTAACATGATTAAAAATTCAATTTTAGGATTTTCTTTAATAAGACTAATTGTTTTTTTGTTTTCAATAAATTCATAATCTATCATTACTAAATCATGTTTTTTAGCATCTAAATCCTTTGTAGATTTTGAAAATGAAACATCAATTTTAAATTGTTTAAATATTTGTTCTAAAGATTTTATGACAAGCTCATTATCTTCAAAAATTAATGCGTGTTTAAATTTATTAAAGGTTAATTTTTTGTGGTTTTCACATAGTTCGGTTTTCAATAATAAATCAAAACTAAAAGTGCTTCCTTTGCCAACAATACTTTCAATTTCTAAATGACTATTCATCATTTTTAATAAATTATTAGTAATAGTTAGTCCTAATCCTGTTCCTCCAAAATTTCTTGTTGTTGAGCCATCTTCTTGTGTAAAAGCTTCTAAGATTTTCTCTTTATTTTCTTCTTTAATTCCAATACCTGTGTCTCTAACTGCAAACTTTATTTTAGAGATATCATTAACCTTACCAAGTCCTTTTACAATAATTTCTATTTCTCCTTTATGTGTAAATTTTATAGCATTACTTAGTAAATTTTGAATGATTTGTTTAATACGAAGTTCATCTACCCAAATAGCACAATCAACCTCAGGGTCAATAGTAATTATTAACTCAATTCCTTTTTGATGTGCACTAAATTTTAGCATATCAATGGATTCATTAATAATTTTAAATAAGTTAGATTTATGGTTGTCTAAAATTAATTTACCGGCTTCAATTTTAGAAATATCTAAAATGTCGTTTACAACGCCTAGTAAACTTATAGCCGATTGATTTACAGTATTTAAATATTGTTTTTGAATATCCGTTATAGTAGTGTTTAGTAATAAATTACTAAAGCCAATAATTCCATTTAAAGGTGTTCTAATTTCATGACTCATGTTTGCCAAGAAATTAGATTTTGCTTTATTTGAAGTTTCAGCAATTTCTTTTGCAAGTATTGCTTCTTCTACGTTTTTACGTTCAGTAATGTCTAAAAGAACACCTTCTAAGTATTCAATTTTACCTTCTATTAGAATACTTTCTCCATATTCTTCAATCCATACTATACTACCATCTTTTTTAATTAATCTACATCTAATTATAAATGGTTTTTTATTTTTTACTGCTGTGGCAACTTTTTCTAAAGCTTCATCTTTATCTTCAGGATGATACAAATCATAAAGCGCAATTTTGTTGTCGAAAAATTCTTTTTTACTGTAGCCCGTTAGTTTTTCAATTTCGTCATTAAGATAAATTTTTGTTCTTTTTTCGTCGTATTTAACCAAGTAAACAGCAGCTGGAATATTATTTGCTAATAATTTGAATTTTTCTTCACTTTCTAATACAGCATTCTGATTTTGTATTTTGATTAATGAAATAGCTATGTTGTTTGCTAATGTTTCAAGTGCAGATATTGTAAAACTATCCCAATTTTCTGAAGTTGTATAGGAGTCTATTCCTAAATATCCAATTAATTCATTATCGTGAATAATTGGAACAATTAGAGCAGAAATTAAATTTCTAGACTTTAATTTTTCTTTTAGCTTTTCATTTTTTAAATTCTCAACAACTAGATGAAAAGTTTCTTTATTTAGTAGTGAAGTAAACATTTCAGGTAAGTCATTAGATTTTAAACCTTGGTATTCAGGATTGTTAATTTTTAAAATATTATCTTTTTTAAACCATTCGAATCTTTGGTTAACTACGTTTGATTCTTTTATGAATTCGTAAAAGCAAATTCTATCTGAATTTATTACTCTTGTTAATTCCGCTAAAGAATCGTCAAAAAAATCATTGATATTGTTTTTTTGAATTAGCTTATTTGTATATTTTGATAAGTGTGCTAATACTTCATTTTTATAATTTGTTCTTTGCTGGTTTTCATATAACTTAGATTCATTTTCTATCCTAATTATTGTAGTAGAAATATTTGTAGCTAATGTTTTCAACGTCTGAATTTCAGTATTACTCCAAATTCTCTCATTTGTACAATCGTCAAAACCAATATATCCATAAAATTTTTGCTGATAGATTAAAGGAATAATTAAGATTGATTTTATTTTTTGTTCCTCAAGAATTTCTTTTAGTTCTTCATCTTTAATATTACTAACAATCGAATTATAAGGCACTGCTTTTAATAATTGTTCAATAAAATTTGGTAATAAATCTAATCGGATGTTTTGAAGTTTTGGGTTATTAATTTCTGCTAAATCTGTTTTTTTAACCCATTCAAATTTTTGACTTAATAAGTTTGTTTGTTGATTGTTTTCAAAATAATAAAATCTATCCGCATTAATTACCTTTGCAACTTTGCAAAGCGTATCATTAAAAACATCTTCTAAGTTGTTTTTTGTTAAAAGCTCTGTAGTCGCTTCATTAATTGCTGATAAAATTTCATTTTTATATCGTATTTCATCTTCAGCTTCTTTTCTTTTGATGGTTTCAATAGCAAGGGCAATAATATCAGATACTGTTTTTACAAAATTAATATCTTCATTAGTCCAGTTTTTAATTTCATTTGTGCTTTCAAAACAAGTAATTGCTATTAATTTTCCAGAAACATAAATAGGAATATCGAGGAGAGACTTGATGTTAAATTCTAAAAAATATGGATCTGTAAATTCGGTTAATGAAGGATGATTTAATACATCAGATGCAACAATTATAGCATCTCTGTTGATTGACTCAAAATATAATGGAAAATCTTTTTTATTTAAAGTTAAATCACTATAATGTTTGTTTTCGCTTCGAACATAAATATTGAAAAGTTCAATACTGTCTTTAGAGTTCGTCCATAGGCTTACCCGATCTATTTTTAAACCTACTGCTGCTTCTTCACAAATATGTTCAATAAGTGTTTTTAAGTCCTTAAACTTTAAAAAATTTAATGTGGATAGACGGTTTGAAATTGTAGTAAGATGATTGCTTCTTTCAATTCGTTCTTGTTCTTCTAATTCTTGAAGTTTAGAATTAGTTATATCTCTAATAATTGCAGAAAATCCAATTATATTATTTTGTTCGTCTTTCTTTATCGTTACACTTTGAGAAACCCAAATAAAATCTCCATCAGCTTTATTCAAAGGAAACTCTAAAATTTCAAATTCATCTACATCATCTTTTTGATTAGCATAAAAGTTTACAACATCTTTTCTAAATTCTTCCGGGATAAATTTTGAGAAGTGTTGTCCTACTAAATCTTTTTCTTTATATCCTAAATGTTTTAAAGTATACGAGTTGACATATAGAATTTTGCCAAAATTATCCATTTCATAGATTACATCTCTTGCAGATTGAACTAAGTCTGAATATTTCTTTTCAAGCGTTACTTTTTGAGTTATATCTTGTCCGTTTGCTACAAAAAGATTATCAGAATATTTATAATCTATCCATTGAATAAATTTATATTCGCCATTTTTACATTTTAATTTTCTAACATAAATCGAATTTGGTTTAAATTGTAAATTATAGTCTACTTTTTTAAAGTCACTGTCTTGAGTCAATTTCCAAAAGTTTTCGCCCATTACTTCTTCTGCAGTATAGCCAAGAATTTTTTCTATTGAATTGCCACAATAATTTACATTACCCATCTTGTCTGTTGCAATAGTTAATGTACTTGAATTGTCTATAATATTTTTAGAAAAAATGTATTTTTCATTAATATTTAAAGTGCCTATTCTTCTAGCGTAATTAATAAGTAAAATAACAATTGATAAAACAGCAAGTGAAATTATTTCAATCGAATCAACAATTCCACTTATGAATATAACAAGTAGAAAACTAAGACTGAATAAAATGAAATAGTTATATTCTTTAATTTTCGGAATAGCTATATAAGAATAGTAAAATATCATACTCATTTCAGCATAAATTACAATGTCGAAATGACCTAGTAAAATCCTCGAGAAAGTAAAGGCAGTAAAAAATAAAAAATAAACATATTGAATTTTACGCAGATTCTTTTTTGTAAAATTATTTAGGTTATAAAAGAAATAGACTCCAAGACAAAGAGCGCCCATAAAAAAATGAGCAAAAGTATCTATTGGCTCTCTATTCATAAACGCTAAATAAATTATTTCAGCAACTGGAAAAATTAAACCTAAATAAAGATAGTTTAACCTTAATTCACTGTCAGGAAAACTATTTTCTGTGAAATTTAAAACAAAGTTTTTGTTGTAATATGAGGTTGCTTTAATAATTTTTCTAAAAACTAAAATAAGTAGAATAAAAAATGGGATTAAAAACCACCATTTGTAGTAAAAAGGAGTGTCTATTTTAAAGTTAAATTCAGTTGTGTCATTTAGTTGATTTCCAAAAGCATCTACTTCTTTAACTTTGAAAGAATATTTCCCATAATCTAAGTTAGAATATGTAACTTTTTTTTGCGATGAAGCTTTAGACCATTTTTTATCAGCGCCTTCTAAGAAATATGAAAAATAATTATTGTTTTTTGGTGCTGCATTTATTAACGTAAATTCAAATGAAATTTGGTTTTGATTAGGTTTGAAGATGAAATTTTGTGGAGGACAATTAAAACAGTTTTCAGAATTGTTAATTTCCCATTGCTTATTTTGATTTAAAACGTCAATGTTTGTAATCGAAATCTTGGGAGAATATTTCTTTTTTATATCATAAAAAGGAAGAAATTTGAATAGACCTTTTACGGTTCCTAAGAAAAAAGTACCATCAACATCTGTTGCTTGCGCTCTAATGTTTGTTTCTAAACCTTTAAAGCCATTTTTAGAATTAAAGTTTGTTATAGATAAAATATTACCTTCTTTAGATATATTTAATTTGTCTATTCCTAAATTACTACCAAGGTAAATGTTTGAGTTTTTGTCGGCAGAAAGTGTAAAAATTAAGCCCGAAGACAATCCGTTATCGGTACTATACGTTTTTATTTTGTTGTCAATTATGCTGTAAAGTTTATTTCCTCCGGAAATCCATAAATTACCAAAGCTATCAATAGTTGAGGTATCAATGTTGCTTTTAATGATAGTTTTAGAAAAGTAAAAGTTTCCGTCGTTGTTTTCATATAAAATAAATAAACCTTGATTAGAACCTATATACCAACTATGGGCGTTAATTTTATCAATGGAATTAACATTTAAAACTAGATTTGGATGTTGTATTTGTTTAATTAAATTTAACTCATTATCAAAAAAACTAATACCACTATAGCCTCCAACCAAATATCTTGTGCTATCTTTCTTTATAAGATTAATTCTTGAATTATCTAAACTAGTATTTGTCTTTAAAAATACTTCTTTTCCATTTTCAATTTTATATAAACCTTTACCAGAGCCAGCTAGAATTAAATTATCATTTATACTTTCAAAACAATAAATTCGTTTGTTTTTTAACAAGGTTTTCTTAATTCTATATTCTTCAATTTCATCCTCAACTAAAAAATAAACACCTTTATCTAAAACGCTCACAAAAACGCCATTATTTGTGGCTTCAATTGCAAAAATTGAAGATGTGTTCAATTCAGGAATATTATTATAATTATATGAGGTTTGAAAACTTGTTTTTAATAATCCAGACTCAAGTGTTCCTATGAATAGTTGGTTTGCTTTATCTTGAAAAATGCAACTAGGATGTTTGCCGTTAAATCCATTTTTCTTGGTTATAAAGCTGTTATAGTTTTTTGAATACATAGATAACCCCTGTCCATTTTTACCAGCAATCCAAGTGAATTTACTTTTTCCGGTTAGCATACAAGCTATTGAAAATGGTTCGCCATCAGGAGTTATTAATTTTTCTAAAAAATCTAATTTATAATCATTGTTATTACAGGTTAGTTCAAAAACATCTCCATTTGAACTTCCTATAATTGCACTGTTTTTTGAAGTTTTAGAGATATTGAAATAACCATCTAATTCGGAAGGCTTAAAAGGAGATATTTCATTTTTATTAAATAAAAATAATCCATTATCTGTTGCAATAAAAATATTTGAATCTTCATTTTGGAAGTAAGAGTTTATACTTGAGATGTCTATGTTAAAATTTGCAACTTCTTCAATGGAATAGTCATCTTTGATTAATGTTATAGATTTATGACTTATACAGAAAACGCCTTCTTGAGATGAAATAAATTTTTGTATAGGAAAAGGGAAATAAATTTGTTTTACAAACTGCTTTCCATTAAACACTAAAACATTTTTATATTTAGTTGATACTATAATATTATTGTTTCTATCTTGAATTAAATCCAAGATATTAAAACCTTCTAAGTCTTTAAATTTATTGTAAGTATTAAATTTTTCACCATCATAACTCACAATACCAGCACCAGCTGTACCAATCCAGATTAAGCCTTTGTTGTCTTGTATAATTGAAGTTACTGTAGATGAGGGCAATCCATTTTCTTGATTATACAACTCATAGTCATAGACTTGGCAAAATGCCAATTGTGATGTAAAGAAATAAAAAATGACTAGCAGTAATTTCTTCAGCATAAACAAATTATAATGAGTTTAAGACTTTGAATTTACTAAAAGTTGTTGATAAATCAATTAAATTATATTGTAAAATTAAATTTATTTTAAAATCAATTTTTGTTTTACAATTTTTGGAGGGGAATTAAAAATTGCCTTTTAACAAAAAATATGGTGTAAGTGTCATATTTTTTCACTAAAATTGGGGGTTTTTTTACTTAGAAATTATGAAATTATTAAAAATTACCTTCTCATTTTTATTATTCATTACTTTTTCTGTTCAAGCTCAGAAAAGTATCACATTAGAAGAAATTTGGTCAGGAGCATTTAGAACTCAAGGAATGGATGAGTTAAATGCTATGAAAAACACTAATCAATATACAGTTTTAAATTTTGATCGTGCTTCTCGCTCTATGCAAATCGATTTGTTTGATTATGCTACTTTAGAAAAAGTTTCTACTTTAGTTGATTCAAAAGATTTTTCAGAATTGAGCGGAATAGACTCTTATACTTTTAATCAAAAAGAAAATCAAATTTTAATTGCTAATAATTCTGAACAAATATTTCGTCATTCTTTTACAGCCGATTATTATTTGTATGATATGGCATCAAAAAAGCTAACTAAAATAGCTGATTACCAAATTCAAGAGCCAACTTTTTCACCTGATGGGTCAAAAATTGCTTATGCTTATCAAAATAACTTGTTTGTTTATGATATTGCTTCAAAAAAGCATATGCAAATTACAAATGATGGAAAGAAAAATGCAATTATAAATGGTATTACAGATTGGGTTTACGAAGAAGAATTTGCTTTTGTAAGAGCATTCGATTGGAACAAATTAGGTAATAAAATTGCTTATATCCGTTTTGATGAATCTCAAGTTCCAGAATTTTCAATGGATATGTATAATCAGGGCCTATATCCTACACAAGTTAAATTTAAATACCCTAAAGCTGGAGAGAAAAATGCTGAGGTTTCTCTTCATATTTATGATGTAAATACTAAACAATCTAAGCAAGTCGATTTGTCAAAATATAATGATTTTTATATCGCCAGAATTGAATGGACAAATGATGCTAACACATTAAGTGCTCAAGTTTTAAATCGCCATCAAAATAATTTAGACTTACTTTTTGTTGATGGGAATTCGGCAACATATAAAGTGGTTTTAAACGAAAAAGATAAAGCTTATGTCGATGTAACCGATAATTTAACTTTTTTAGCTGACAATAGTTTTATTTGGACTTCAGAAAAAGATGGTTTCAATCATATATATTATTACGATAAGAATGGAAAATTAAAAAATCAAGTAACAAAAGGAAATTGGGAAGTAACTTCTTATTATGGTTTCGATGAAAAATCGAAAACTGTTTTTTACCAAT
The DNA here is from genome assembly GCF_019702945.1 of Flavobacterium okayamense. NCBI lineage: Bacteria > Pseudomonadati > Bacteroidota > Flavobacteriia > Flavobacteriales > Flavobacteriaceae > Flavobacterium > Flavobacterium okayamense. The sequence continues at coordinate 434,411 of NZ_AP024749.1, read as the reverse complement.
CGGTTGAAAATGGTTCGATAAATAGAGATGTTTACAGTATCGGTTTAAACGGAAAAAACAAAAAACGTTTAACTAGTGAAACTGGAACTAATCGAGGAACTTTTAGTCCAAATTTTCAATACTTCATTAATTCGTTTTCAAGTGCTACAAAAGCGCCCAACTTTACATTACGCAATGCAAAAAACGGAGGTTTAGTTAAGGAAATCGTTAACAATGATCCATTGGAGCAAAAACTAAAAAATTACAATCTGCCAGATAAAGAATTTTTTGAACTAACAACTGAAAAGGGAAATAAATTAAACGCTTGGATTTTAAAACCCGTAGATTTTGATGCTACAAAAAAATATCCTGTTTTTATGTATCAATATTCTGGACCAGGTTCGCAACAAGTAGATAATTCTTGGAATGGTTACGACGATTATTGGTTTAAAATGCTTACACAAAAAGGTTATATTGTAGCTTGTGTAGATGGAAGGGGGACTGGTTTTAAAGGTGCTGAATTTAAAAAATGTACCTATAAAGAATTAGGAAAATATGAAGTCGAAGATCAAATTGATGCGGCAAAAGTTTTAGCAAAATACGATTATGTTGACGCCAACAGAATTGGAATTTTTGGTTGGAGTTATGGTGGCTTTATGGCTTCAAATTGTATTTTTCAAGGAGCCGATGTTTTCAAATCAGCAATTGCTGTAGCGCCAGTTACAAGTTGGAGATATTACGATTCAATTTATACTGAAAGATACATGCAAACACCACAAGAAAACGCTAGTGGTTATGATAATAATTCGCCAATTAACCATGTTGAAAAATTAAAAGGAAACTTTTTATTAGTTCATGGAACGGCTGATGACAACGTACATGTTCAAAACACTATGAAAATGATTGAAGCTTTGGTGCAAGCAAACAAGCAATTTGATTGGGCAATTTATCCTGATAAAAACCACGGAATTTATGGTGGAAAAACACGTCTTCAATTGTATACAAAAATGACCAATTTTATCATAAACAATTTATAAAATAGGCAATTTAAGCCTTCATAATTTTTAATTTTTTAAATATGGATTTTTCATTAGGACTAATAATTTTTGGATGGATTTTTTGCTTGATATGGATACCTATGGTAATCAAAGCAAATGTTAAAATACACCCAAGAGCACTTTTTGTTTGTTTCTTTGCAGAAATGTGGGAACGTTTTTCTTATTATGGAATGAGAGCGTTACTTACTTTGTATATGGTTAAGGTTGTTTTTCAACAAATAGCTAGCGGGGAGGCAGATGTAAAATCTCTTGCCATTTATGGGACTTATACAGCTTCAATCTATCTCGGACCTATTATTGGAGGGATGATGGCAGATAAATTTTTAGGCTTTAGAAAATCTATTTTATTAGGAGGAGTATTAATTAGTATAGGTCATATAGTATTAGCTGCTCAAGGATTAGTAGCAGAAACTAATGAGTTTTTCTTTTTTATTGCACTTTCATTTATTGTAGTGGGTACAGGTTATTTTAAACCAAATATTTCAAGTTTCTTAGGTAAATTTTATGAGCAAGATGATCCTAGAAAAGATCCTGCCTATAATATTTTTTACATGGGTATTAATGTAGGAGCATTTTTATCTGCTTTAACTTGTGGTTATTTAGGAGAAAGTGTAGGTTGGCATTGGGGATTTGGTTTAGCCGGAATTGGGATGTTTGTTGGGTTAATTGTCTTTTGGAAAAATCTTAAACATTTTGAAGATAAAGGACTTGTTCCTGATGATAAATTTGATACACAAAGTGTTTTTGCGGGTCTTAGTATTAATAAGATAATTGTATTATTGAGTTTTCTTGCAGTTCCATTATGGGCTATATTATTTAGTTACGACGATGTTTTTAAAGTTGGATTAACTGGAATTACAGTTGTTGTTTTAGCATATTTGATTTATCTAAGCACAAAATACGAAAATGGTTCAAGATTATTAGTCGTTTTAATATTGTTTGTATTCCACGCAATGTTTTGGGCTCTATTTGAGCAAGCAGGAGGTTCATTAACCTTAATTACTGATAGATTTGTGGACAGATTTATTGGTAGTTCAGAAATTCCTGCTTCACAATTTCAAGCTCTAAATGCATTGTTTATAGTAATTTTTGCACCAGTTTTTGCTTGGCTTTGGATGAAACTTAACAAACTAAAATTAGAACCTAGTACACCATTAAAGTTTGTGTATTCATTAGTTCTTTTAGCTTTAGGATTTTTAATTATTGTATTAGGTGCAAAATCAGCAATGGCCTCAGGTGATAAAATTGTTATTTGGGCGATTATTTTCATGTACCTATTTCACACTTTAGGAGAATTATGTTTATCTCCAGTGGGATTATCTATGATAACAAAATTATCACCATCTCATATAGTAGGTTTTACAATGGGAGTTTGGTTTTTATCTTATTCGGTAGGAAATAAAGTAGCTACCGAAATTGGAAAATTAATTACCGTTGGTGAAATTGGTGAAAATGCTTCAATGTCTGAGCAAATAAATCCTTACGTAGATGTTTATCTTCAATGGGGTGTTTATGTTGTTTTAGGATGTGCAGCAGTTTTACTTTTATTAGTGCCATTGCTTAAAAAACTTATGAAAGGAATTCATTAAAAATCAATAAATTTTAATTGTAAATTAATTTCATATTGGTTTTGGTGCTTTACTTTTAGTATTTTCGCCTTTTATAAAGAAATTAATGCAAGGAGTAGATAAAGAACTAAATAATTAATCATTATGAGTCAAAATTCAACAGATCAATTTTTTAAAAACCCTGTTTTAGGACATCCAGCAGGTTTATTTGTATTGTTTTTTACAGAAATGTGGGAGCGTTTTTCATTCTATGGAATGCGAGCTCTTTTAATATTATTCTTAACAGCTTCAGTCTTTGGTGAAATGCCAGGTTGGGGTTGGACTAGAGAAAATGCATCCGCTCTATTTGGTTCATATGTAGGGTTAGTGTACTTGTCTACTATGTTAGGAGGTTATTTTGCTGATAAAATAATTGGTTTTAGATGGGCTGTTGTAGTTGGAGCAGTTTTAATGACTTTAGGTCACGCCTCTATGGCAATAGAAACTGAATTTTCAATCTATTTAGGTTTGGTTCTTTTAGTTTTTGGAAATGGATTTTTTAAGCCTAATATGACTTCTATTATTTCTGAAATGTATAAGGATAGACCAGAAAAGAAAGACGGAGCATATACTTTATTCTACATGGGTGTAAACGCAGGAGCTTTCTTCGGAATCTTATTATGTGGTTATTTAGGTGAAAAAGTGGGTTGGACATATGGCTTTGGATTAGCTGGTATTTTTATGTTCTTCGGTATGTTACAATTTTGGTTGTCCCAAAATATCTTCGGAGATATTGGATTAAAGCCAACTGCAGAAAGTAAAGCAAAATCTGAAATTGGTGATACCGATAAAAGAAACCCTTTTACGACAATCGATTTAGTTTTAATCGGTATTTCTTCTGTTTTAGGATTACTATGGATTTTGAATGATCCTGCTTCAAAAATTTCAAATGGAGAAATTGATATTTTTGGATTTTTAGGTGAAAATGGGAATAATATCGCTATTGTTTCAGCATTAGTAATTTTTATTGGACTTTTAATTTCTAGGCTTTTACGTTATTCTCAAATTACAAGAGAAAAAATGATTGCTGTTACATTCTTTGCATTTTTAACGATTTTCTTTTGGGCAATTTTTGAGCAATCACCAAATTCGCTAACCATTTTTGCCAGCGATTATACAAATAGAGTTCTTGAGGGGAATTGGAGTACATTCTTCTTAATTATAAACTCATTAATTACAGTTGTTCCATTAGCAATTATTACTTGGGTATTATACTTGTTGTTCAAACAAACTTTTAAAAATTACGCTGTAGCAAATATCATTTTATCAACGAGTTTTGTAATTATTTGGGCAATTGCAATTTGGATGTTACTAAAAGATTTTTATTCTGCAGGTTATTTAGCACTTTCAGATTCAACTTTAGAATTCTTAAAAATTGAAAAAGTAACTAGCCCTATTACTGAGGTTCCGGCAACATGGTTCTCAACTTTAAATTCTTTATTTATTATTTCATTAGCACCATTATTTTCAAAATGGTGGGAAAGTAAATACAATCCAAATGCGAATATGAAATACGGTATTGGTATGGGATTATTAGCATTAGGGATGGCATGTGTGGCTATAGGTGCAACAGGTATTGAGCCTGGAGCAAAGACTGCTTCTGTAAGTATGATTTGGTTGATTTTAGTGTATTTGTTCCATACTATGGGTGAATTATGTATTTCACCAGTAGGTTTATCTTATGTATCAAAATTGGTTCCAGCAAGAATGATTGCTTTTATGTTTGGAGTTTGGTATTTAGCGGTTGCTATCGGTATGAAAGGCGCAGGTAAATTTGGAGAAAACATTGATAAAATTGCAAACGAACACGGATTAAGTTACTTCTTTTGGATGTTGACTATAGTGTCTATAGTAATGGCTATTTTTGCGGTAATTATGACTCCAGTGATTAAGAAACTAATGCATGGTGTTAAGTAGGTTACAAAAAATGGCATTCTTTTTGTCTACTTTTGAATAAAAATAAAATATAATGAAGAGATTTTTAATTATTGCGGTTTTAATTGTTTCAAGTTTTGTGTCACAAGCTCAAGAATTAAAATGGCATACTGATGTATCTGATGCTGCTAAGATTGCATTAGAGCAAAAGAAACCTTTAATGATGTTTTTTACAGGTTCAGATTGGTGTGGATGGTGTATTCGTTTACAAAAAGAAGTTTTTCATAAACCTGAATTTGCTAAATGGGCAAATGATAATGTTGTTTTAGTAGAATTGGATTTTCCTAGGAAAACACAGCAAAGCGAAGAATTAAGAAACCAAAACTATTCTATGCAACAAATGTTCGGAGTAACGGGTTATCCTACAATATGGTTTGTTAATCCTGTTCAAAAAGAAGGTAAAAAAGTAAATTTAGATGCTTTAGGAAATATTGGTTATGAACGTGGAGGTCCTGAAGTTTGGATATCTAAATCAAATAAGATACTTAATAAGTAATTTTTTACTTTAACTTATAAAATCCCTTTTCAGCAGTTGCATGAAAAGGGATTTTTCTTTTCTCGCAAGTAGCTTTCCATTTTTCAACTTTGTAATATGGGTTACTGTTGTCTACAATTACTTGTTTAGGATGTGTTTCTTCTAATACTCTATCAAAATTAATTTTCGGATTATTGGTAATTATTAAATGGGTTGGTTTTTCGATTATAGGATAGTAAATACTATCAATAATTAGAATTTTATTGTTTTTAAATAAATAAATGTTTTCTAAACTTGAAATATTAAAATCATCCCCAAAGCTTCCTCTTTTATAGTGATTAATCGTATTGGAATTAAACTCAATATCATTAGTATAAAATGAAACGGAGTTGTTGTATTTCAAGCTTATTATAGGTTTCTGACTATTGTAAACTATTAATTCATTTTTAAAAGTAGATTCTTGTTTTGTAAATAAAAAGCCTACTTGTAAGAAAATTATACCAAGTAAAAACGTTTTAAAGTTTTTAAAGGTTCTTTTATGAGTCCAAAAGATGAATGAAATTATGATAAAATAACTTAGTAAACATAAAATTTCATTAAATGAAATATTGCGAATTATAAATAGTTCAAATTTTGAAATCCATTCAGCATAATTGTTTAAGATTGAAATTAAAAATTCTAAAATTTCACCAAAAAGAATAGACAATTTAGGAAGTAATACGTTAAGAATAAGTGTTGTAATTCCTATCCATAAAATAAGTATTGTTAATGGAATAACTACAATATTTGCTATCAAGAATAAAACAGGAAACTGATTAAAATAGAATAAACTTAGAGGTAAAACACCAATTTGCGCAGCAATTGAAACTAGTGATAAATCGATAAAGAATTTAATAATTTTCGAATTTGAAAAATGAAAATAATGAAATATTGGATTCAAAGAAACTATTGCTAAAACTGCTGCATAACTCATTTGAAAACCTACGTCAAAAATAAAATTAGGATTAAAGAGTAGTAATAGTAAAGCGGAAAAAGCTATAGTATTATAAATATTTGAATTCCGATTTAAATAATTTCCGATGGCAATTACTGTAAACATGGTTACGGATCTTGTGACTGAAGCCGATAAACCTGTTATGATAGCAAAACTCCATAAGAAAATGAGAATTAAAATAAGAGCAATTAATTTTCCGTTTTTAATTCTATGGAAGGGTTTAAATAGTGTTAGTAATAGTAAATATATAATTCCGACATGTAGACCTGAAATGGCTAAAATGTGAATTATACCTGCATTTGAATATTTTGCTAGCGTTTCTTGGTCTAATAGTTTCCTTTGTCCAAATAATAACGAATTTAGTATTGCATTTGTTTTTGAATCAAAGTGATGAATCGCATAACTATCTATTAATTTATTTTGTACCGAATACCAAAATGAATTCCAATTTTCATGATGATGCAGTACAATAAAATCATTGTTATTCAAGAAAACTTGATGGAAAATATTCTGGTTTTTTAAATAAGTAGCATAATCAAATTGATAAGGGTTAAAAGTATTCGGGATGTTTTGAAATTCAGAAATAAATGCAATTTCATCGCCAGGCACCAATCCTTTTTGATTGTTTTTTCTAACGTAAATCAATATTTTCCCATTAACTTTTTCAGAATTTACTTCAGTAATGGCTACTAAATGTTTAGTGTTTTTTGCGGTTGACTTTAGATTGGATAGTATTGTACCCTTTACACTTTGTGAATTACTCGAATTAATTCTTTTAGAATAGTGATAATCGGAATTTGGATTATAATTTAAATGCTGAATTATTGTTCCAATATTAAAAGCAAGGATATATGTGATTATTCCAAAATTAATTGTTGGTTTCCAACTTCTTTTTTCTTTAATCCAGAATATTCCTAATGTAATAAGAAAAAATAGTAAAAATAGTAGTAGTACTAAGAAATTGAGATTTAAATAATAATTAAACACAATCCCTAAACTTAAAGAAATAGTGAAAGGAATTAAAGGATAAGCAAAAACTTTCACTAGCTATTCTTAATTTAAAACTCTATTAATTTGTGCAAATGTTTTGTTATAATAATCATCTGAAGTAGATGAAACTATAACGCCTTTACTGGTTGAAGCGTGTACAAATGTAATTTGGTCATCATTTATTTCCGTGATAATTCCTACATGGTTAATTACACTTCTTCCGTTAGTTTTAAAGAAAATTAAATCGCCAGGAAGTGCTTCGCGTTTTTTTATCTTTTTGCCATGTCGAGACATGTCAATTGAAGTTCTAGGTAATCGAACATCATGATTTTCATAAGTGCTAAAAACCAAACCTGAACAATCCATACCTTTTTTGTTTGTTCCTCCTAAACGATATTTAACCCCAACATTGTCTAATGCATCTTCAACAATTTGTCTGTTTAAGCTAGGAATACTAGTTTTTTTAGAAGAACTTTTTCTAGTTGATTTTTTTGGAGTTGAAGTGGTTTTAGAGTCATAATCATAAATTCCTTTTTCAATAGCCTCATCTTTAGAGGTTACAATGTTAGAACTCGATTTACAGGCTACAAAACCGATTGAAATTAGTAAGGCAAATAGTATTTTTTTAAGCATTATTTTGGCTTTTATGCTAAAGTAAAATTATTTTTTAATTCTCGAAACAATTAATTGTGCAGTTTTTTCACTTGCTCCAATTCCACCAAGTTTTTCTTCTAAAATAGTATAGTTTTCAAGCATTTTTTTACGATTTATGCCTTCTAAAATTTTACTTAACTCGACTTTTAAATTTTTAGTATTCAATTCTCCCTGAATTAGCTCTTTTACGACTTCTTTATCCATAATTAAATTTACCAAAGAAATAAACTTTAACGTTATTATTCGCTTTGCAATTTGATAAGAAATCCAACTTCCTTTGTAGCATACCACTTCAGGAACTTTAAATAAAGCGGTTTCTAAAGTTGCTGTCCCCGATGTAACTAAAGCAGCATGTGAAACACTTAGCAAATCATAGGTTCTGTTTGAAATAAAATGAACGTTTTTGTTTTCTAAATATGGTTTATAAAGTTCAAAATCTTGACTAGGTGCCCCAGCAATAAGGAATTGATACTCTGGAAAATCTTTTACAACCGAAACCATTATTTTTAGTTTGGTATTTATTTCTTGTTTTCGACTTCCTGGCAATAAGGCTATTATTGGTTTTTCGTCAAGTTGATATTCTTTTCTAAATTCGGTTTCATTTACAGCGCTACGATTATTAATGGCGTCAATTAAAGGATGTCCAACAAAATCTACTGCATAGTTATGTTTATTCTCGTAAAAATCTTTCTCAAAGGGAAGAATTACATACATAAAATCGACATCGCGTTTTATGGCTTTAATTCGATTTTCTTTCCAAGCCCAAATTTGAGGTGAAATATAGTAATGTGTTGGAATCTTTTTTTGTTTTGCCCAAGTTGCAATACGCATATTGAAACCAGGGTAGTCAATAAAAATTATAACATCAGGTTGGAATTTTTCAATATCATTTTTGCAAAACTTTATATTGTTCAATATGGTTTTTAAGTTAGCAAGCACTTCAATAAATCCCATAAATGCTAGTTCACGATAGTGTTTTACTAAAGTTCCTCCAACATTTTGCATTAAGTCGCCTCCCCAAAATCTAATTTCAGCTGCTGTATCTTCTTTGTATAGAGCTTTCATTAAATTTGAACCATGTAAATCGCCTGAAGCTTCTCCTGCAATGATATAATATTTCATATTATAATACTAAAGTCACAATTGTTAAGATAAAAAGAGCAAGTATAATTCCTCTTGCCATCATTTCTTTGTTTTTCTTAAGTAAATAAAAAAACAAAAGTAAATTTGGAATAGCTCCCAAGGTTATAACTTTTCCAATAGAACCAATGTTTCTCATATATTGAAAACCATTTGATAAAGATTGATTCCCTTTAGTCATTATAAGGATTACAACTAAAGTGCCTAATAATCCAATTATTAAACCTAAAACTAAGCCTACAAATAAATCTTTTTTCTTCATGTTATAATTCCCAATTATTAATTGTTTGAATAGCGTGATGTGCAGTTAAATCAAACTGAACAGGTACAATAGAAACAAATCCATTTTCAAGAGCATGCTCATCTGTATCTTGACCTTTATCTTGATTTACAAATTCGCCTGTGAGCCAATAATACTCTTTTCCTTGAGGATTAGTTCTTTTATCAAATTCTTCAATCCACATTGCTTTAGCTTGTCTGCAAACTTTTATGCCTTTGATCTCTCCTTTTTCACTTTTAGGAAAGTTAACATTAAGGACTACGCCTTCAGGTAGACCATTTTTTAATACTTCTAGAGCAATTTTTTTTACATGTCTTTTTACTGGAGAAAAGTCAGTTTCCCAGCTATAATCTAAATGAGAAAATCCTATTGCAGGAATGCCTTCTATTCCAGCTTCAACAGCCGCACTCATTGTTCCAGAATAAATTACATTAATTGAAGAATTTGAACCATGATTAATGCCTGAAACACATAAATCAGGTTTACGCTTTAATATTTCATGTACAGCCATTTTTACACAGTCTACAGGAGTCCCAGAACAACTATATTCGTGTTCAATTTCGGGATCTAGATTTATTTTGTCTAAATGGAGGGTGTTGTTAATTGTTATAGCATGACCCATAGCGCTTTGTGGACTATCAGGGGCTACAACTACTACATCTCCAATTTCTTTCATTACACTAATTAAAGTTCTAATGCCCGGTGAAACAATGCTATCGTCGTTAGTAACTAATATTAAAGGACGTTTCATGAATTTTTATTTTTTGCTAAATTAAATAATTTAAGTTGAAATGAGTTTTATCAAGGTTAATATTTAGAGAAGTCTTTAACAAAATTTTATCGTATATTGCATAAGTGTGGCATAATTTTTTATGTACCTTAGTTGAAAATTTAGCAATGAACCGAATTGTGGAGTATATGAAAAGAAATTATAAAATTATTTTGCTAGTTACAGCATTGTCGGCTGTGTTATGGAGTTTTATTCCTTCAAAAAAAATTGAAGATCCAGAAAAAGATAAATTGTTACTGGAATTACTAACTTATGTCTTAGAAAGAGGGCATTACAGTCCTTCTGAAATTAATGATAGTTTTTCTAAACAGGTTTATAAAAAATATATTAATGGAATTGATCCTACCAAGCGATTTTTCATACAATCTGATGTAAATGAATTTGTTAAGTATGAAGATAAAATTGATGATTTAATTCACAATAAGGATTTAACTTTTTTTGAGTTAACAAATTCAAGATTGTTAAAAAGAATTAATGAATCAAGAGCAGTTTATGAAGCTATTTTAAGTAAACCTTTTGATTTCAATAAAGAAGAAACTATTAATGTAGATTATGAGAACTTACCTTATGCTGCAAATAAAAACGAGCTAAAAGATCGTTGGAGAAAACAATTAAAACTTTCAGTTTTAACATCGGTTTCTGATAAGTTAGAAATTGAAGAAAGTAAGTTTAAAAAAGATTCAACCTATTCGAAAAAGACTTTTGAAGTTATTGAGAAAGAATCTCGTGAAAGCTCTTTAAAATCCTTAAATGAATATTTTGATTTTATTGAAAAAGAATTGGATAGAAATGATTGGTTTTCAATTTTCTTAAATTCAATAGTTGAGCGTTTTGATCCGCATTCTTTCTATTTTTCACCTGATGATAAAGAAAAGTTTGATGTGAGCATGAGCGGTAAATTTGAAGGAATAGGTGCGCGCTTACAAAAGAAAAATGACGCAGTTGAAATTTCTGAATTAATTTCAGGAGGTCCAGCTTGGAGAGGCAAGGAGCTAGAAGCTGGAGATATTATTTTAAAAGTAGCGCAAGGCGATGAAGAACCTTTAGATATTGCGGGAATGCGTCTTGATGATGTAGTTAAAAAAATTAAAGGTCCGAAAGGAACTGAAGTTCGTTTAACGGTTAAAAAAGTTGACGGAACAATTGAAATAATTTCAATCATTCGTGACGAAGTAGAGACAGAAGAAACTTTTGCAAAATCATCAACTGTAGATAAAGACGGGAAAAAATTCGGGATTATTTATTTACCTAAATTTTACATAAGTTTTGATAATAAAGATGAACGTGATGCTTTTAAAGATGTTGCTTTAGAAATAGAGCGTTTAAAAGAAGAAGGTATTGAAGGATTAATTATAGATTTAAGAGGAAACGGTGGAGGTTCTTTAGAGACAGTTGTGAATATGACTGGTTTATTTATCGAAAAAGGACCTGTAGTTCAAATTAGAACTTCTGGAGGAAAACAAGAAGTGTTATCGGATAAAGATCCTAATGTACAATGGGATGGTCCTTTAGTGGTAATGGTTGATAATTATTCTGCATCGGCTTCAGAAATCTTCGCGGCTGCAATTCAAGATTACAAACGTGGAATTGTAATTGGTAGTAAGCATACTTATGGGAAAGGAACTGTTCAAAACATTATTGATTTGAATCAATTTGTTAGAGGAAGTTCTTATGGAGATTTAGGCGCTTTAAAGACTACAATTCAAAAGTTTTATAGAATTAATGGTGGTTCTACGCAAAGAGAAGGTGTTTTAAGTGATATTGTTTTACCAGATCGTTTTTCTTATTTAGATATGGGAGAAAGAGATGAAGATAATGCTTTACCTTGGGATAAAATTTCTCCAGCTAAGTATGAAACAGTAACAAATGGTTTTCAAGACATAATTGCTAAGAGTAAATCAAGAATTGACCAAAACGAGCAGTTTAAGTTGATTAAAGAAAATGCAAAATGGATTTTTGATAGAAAAGATGATAATGATTTTAGTTTAAACATTTCGTCATTCCAAGCTGAGTTAGATTCTGTGGATGTTCAATTAAAGAAATTTAAACCAATTTCAAGTTATAAAAATGGATTAGCTTTCAATTCTTTGCCTTATGAAAAGGCTATTTTTGAAAAAGATTCAATATTAAAAGAAAAACGAGTTCGTTGGTATGAAGAAATGGAAAGAGATGTTTATGTAGATGAAGCATTAAATATTTTAGAAGATTTAAATACTATTTTTTCAGACAAGCAAGTAGCTCAAAATAAGAATAAAAAAATTAAGCTTTCTAGAATTGATTAATTAAAATTTTAATTTGAAAGCTAAACATAAAAAAGCCCATCGAAATCGATGGGCTTTTTTATTAGCATGTTTTAATAATTAGAATACTACTTTTTGTGTTTTAGTATTACCATTGTTGTCTTTTACTTTTACAATCAATGCTTGTTTAGTTTGTGGTATCGATTGTATCGTATAATTGTTTTCATTCACCGATTTGTTTTCAAATAGTGTTCTTCCTAAAACATCAAACACTACAATTTCATCGATTTGTACAGATGATTGTACTTCAATTCCATTGCTATTAGCATACACCAAAATACTGTTGTTTAAAGCTATTTCTTCTTGTGATAATGTTCCTTGTTTGAATACTAATTCGAAACGATTGTTAAACATTCCAGTATTTGTTGTGAAGTAATATGCTCCTTGTTTTAAATCATGTGTTATTCCAGTTTGGTTATCTTTTAAGAAAACATCTTGGTTGTCAAATAATCCATCTACCTGCTCAATGTTAATATTGTAATTTCCTGCCTCTAAAATTTGTAAACCTAGAGCAATTACATCCTCATCGTTAAATGGTAAAGCTCTACCTTGAATCACATAAGCTTCATCATTTAGAACATTATACAACATTGGTTTTGAAGTATCAATTACTTTTCCATCAATTAAATTATCAATTCCGATGGTTGCGCCATCCATATAACCAACTAAAATTTGATTGTACGAAGTATTTGAATCGTTTAAGTTTAACCAAACTCTGTGTTTTTCAACAGAAGTAAGAGTTGAATTACCTGTTTTAAAGAATTGAGTGCTTGTAGAAGCATTAATTCTTTGCGCATTGTTGAATTCAATGATATCAGATGCTCCAGATTGAACATAAAATCCTTGTCCAGTTTGGATAGTTCCATTTGGAATTTTTGCACTAGCAAAAGCTGCTGTTCCTCCTAAAGTTGTATATGCTGCAAAATTGTTTTGAGGATATACACCACCACTAGCAGGTGTTGTATTTGTCCAGAAATAAAGTGTGCTTACACTAGCATTATCTGTTAAGAAAGTATCTGCATCTACAGGTGAAGCATAAGGATTTCCTAATAAATTATATCCAGTACCTACACTTTGGTTAACAATACCATTGAAAGGCACTCCATTAAATTGTCCGTTATATGCAGCTGGAGTAGATGAAGACCAAGTATTATCAACACGAATCATATATCCTTTACCTGATGTAAAATTATTTGTAGCAGTTACCGATTGGTAAGCTGTTGGAGTTGTAGTACCCGTATATAAATACTCATAAAAACGAGTTGCAACCGTATTAGGAGAAAAAGCTTGTAATTGCTGTCCAGAAACTGGAGAAGACCAAGCGGTGTAATCTAAACGAATCATAGGACTTGAAATTCGTTTTACTATAATGTTTCCAGTATTTGTAGCTAAATCATCTATTTGGCGTAAAGCTCCATTATTTTCAATTGTAATTAAAGAGCCTGAGTCCACAGTAACATTTCCGCCAACAAGCAACGTATGACCTGAATTAACAGTAATTTGAGAATTATTACTTACAGTAACCGAACAAGCTTCTAAATCTGAAGATGAAGAATAATTACCTGTAAAAGTAACTGCTGAAGTTCTATCTGGAACTCCATTACTCCATGACGAACCATTCCAAGTAGTTGTTATATCTCCGCATGAAATTATAGCAATATTAATCACTTGATTACCTAACCATCCATTCACACTATTTTTAATATCAACAATAAAATTTGTAGTATTAGATGAAGATTCAGTATTGATGTAGTTTAAGTTTCCAGTATCTATATCATTTTGTGTAAAAGTATCACCAATTGATAAGATAGTATTGTTTAATCTTAAATTTCCTAATGTTGGAGTAGAAACAATTGTATAAACTTGCTGCGAAGCACTTTCAGCAACAGTAGATGCTTGAATGTCAGAATTCGTTAAATCATAGGTAGAGTTTACTAATGTAGTGATTCCGTTGTTTAATAGACTTGGAGTGTTTGTAATTGCCGCAATACTACATAAGTTAAGTGTCCAGCTATCAATAGTTCCATTGTCGCCACCATAAGCATCATTGACATATAATAACCAATCTCCATTTGAATTTAAATTTTGGAAGGTACTCATTGGTTGATTTGGTTGGACATTTCCTGATAAATCGGCACCCGGTCCTGTTGAACAACTTATAGCATTTCCGCCATCAATAAATTTTGCATCAATATCATCATTATTTCCACAAGGCTCTTGCGCTAATATTATGTATGTCCCATTAGGAGCTTCAAGATACATTGTTAAATCTTGAATATAAGTATGCTGAAGTAATAAATCCAGATCAACATTACCTACTGTAAAATTATCAGGTACATTTATTTGTGAAACACTCCAACCAGCGCCCATTCCAAAACCTGAATTGTCAACAGTGTTATCAATAGCTACGTTTGTGCCATTAGTATAACTAAATGAACAATTTAATATACCTGTTTGAAAAGCTTTAGTTTCTGAAGGAATTCCAGTACCACATCTGTTGGTAGGTGTAACTCTCCAATAATATACTGTTTGGTCAGTTAATCCATTAACTTGCACAGAAGTTCCATTTTCATTTGAAGAGTGTACAATTGATGTAAATGCAGCATCAGTTGCTATTTCTAGATTGTAACTTTCAGCATTATCATTTGCAGTCCATGAAATTGTTGGTGAAGTTGATATTCCAGTTGCGCCGTTTGAAGGTAAGTTTGTCAATTGAGGGTATGCTGTGAAATCTGAATGGTATACAGTTAGATAAATTTTTCTGGTTTCAGTTTCTATACCATTATTTCCAATTATCTCAATCTGATGTTCTCCAGCAGCAACATTTGTTAAATTGCTAAATGTAGCTGTAAAAGCACCATTTGTATTAATTGAACTTTGACTAAAACTTATATTTGCTCCTGTTGGAACATTATTTGCTGATAAGCTCACAGCTGGACCGCCAATTTTTTGAAAGTTAAAATTATAAACGGCATTTCCTGAGTTAGAACAAACAATTTTATTACTTTCAGTAGTACTAAATGTAAATTGAGATGAAATTCCAGTAACAACAAGTGAAAAATTTTGAAGTCCATCTGCTAAAGTACCTTTGTGAGTTACTGTTATTGTATATACCTGTCCAGCAGTTGGAGTGTCTATATTAATACGTTCAACATTATCTACATTGTTGTCACTATTTCTAGTTGCATTTGATGTCGCGTTATTTTGTAATCTCCATGGGAAATAAGTATTAGCTCCTTGAGTAATTCTAATATCTAAATCGTTTGTTAAATCGGGAGTAGATTCGTTTAAAGTTCCATTATTTATTTTAGATGCATCTGGCACATCAGTCCAAGTGATTGATCCTAATAAAGGAACGCCACCACCTTGAGCAACAACTTGCATAGTAAAAGTTTGGCCTTGTGAAAGTGTTTCTTCAGATATCCAAGATGATAATCCATTGTTTGTAATAGTTTCGACACAACTTTTCGCGTCTAAATATCCCCATCCAAATACGGCGTCAGGTCCAGGATTTCCTCTATCTGTTGCAGTATGACAAGCAAGTCCTTTTAATGTAGCAGCTTTCATAAATGAACCGTTTACATTGAAATAATGTTGTTGAACTAAGGTTAGTGTACCTGTTACATTAGGAGCTGCCATTGAAGTACCTGTTAGTGTAGAATATGCAGTGTTGTTTCCACCAGTTCCTGTTCCACTTCCAGTTGAATACAATGAAGTACCGTTACCTGTAATATCAGGTTTTATTCTCCTATCGTCTGAAGGTCCTTCACTAGATGAAGAGTTAATACCTGCTCCTGCAGTAATTGCTCCTGTAGTTGCATTAACAGTAGCATCTTGAGCATTAGCAACTACTAAATTATTTTTTGCGTTTTTATTTCCATTTAATTTATCAAAACCAGCTGTTGTAGGTTGAGAGTTGTTAGTGTTTCCATCGTTACCCGCTGACATTACAGCTAGATAGTAAGGAAAGTTATAGGCAATAACGTCCCAATTATAAGCCTCTGAGGAGTAAGCACCCATATACCAATTACCTGGAGCATTTGCAACTGGCACGCCATAAGAATGATTAGAAAGTAACATGCCATTCATTGCTTCACTAATAGCTTCAGATTCATCATCATTCCAGTCAAACGTTCTTGCTGTTGCTTGGTATGCCATACCTCTAGCATTAGCTTGAACGCCAGATGCAATTACTGTACCGGTAACATGTATCGCGTGAAAGCTGTTTGTGTTAACAGTTGAATTGCCATCGCCAAATGTTGTTCTGCCAACATATTCCTGGTGGTTTGCATTAATTGGTCCCCCGTCCCAAACTCTTGGCACCATTCCAGTTCCAGTTAAGTTTAAACCTAAACCTCCTCCAGATCTAAGGAAATTAACTCTAGTTGAGGTTGCTGCATTGGCATTGTCTAAAGCATAATAAATTGGTTCTCCACTAGGTAAAAGATACATTAACTCATCAAATCCACCATTTTTATTTTCTCTATAAATAGGGATGTTGTTGGTTTTAGCAAATGAAATTGCTTTCTGTTTTTCGACAGATTCTCTTTTACGAACTTTTTCTAATAATATTTCAGCTTTTTTCAAATCGTATTTAGATACAATTTGTTTTACCTGTTCAGGGGTTTGTGAAATCGATAATGTTGAATAAATTAGAGTAAAAAATAGTAAATAAACATTTTTTACTAAAAAAGCATTATTAAGTTTCATGAAATTTGGGTTTTAGGTGCTAAAATAATAAAAAAGTTTAATAAAAATATTTTTACTTTACTATTTTGTTTATATCAATCTAATATCTATATTTGCACCCACATTTCACGTACAGCGGGTGTGGTGAAATTGGTAGACACGCCAGACTTAGGATCTGGTGCCGCAAGGTGTGAAGGTTCGAGTCCTTTCACCCGCACTTAATAAAAAAGTCTCTTGATTTCAAGAGGCTTTTTTATTTATAGACTATTTTATTTCCATTCAACAGTTTCTATTATTTTTCTTATATCATCTTTAATATAACTGGCTGCGGGTAAAATTGAGTCAAAATTCGGTTTTGCATAAAAGTACATACTTCCATAAATAAAGTTTTTGGTACTATCGGTCACATAAAACTGAGCATTTGTGGCAGCATTCCCTCCAACCTCTGAGAACATACCGTAAACTTTTCTTTCTTTATTTATGTAAGGTTGTGTAATTATTTCATCTGCTTTAACAACATGATCGTATGTTAATTTTTGTGCGTCTCTTAGTAAACTATCAATGTTGTTGTTTACATTTTTATAAGTGATATAAATTGTGCCTTTCATTTTTGGATAATTAATCTCAAATGTGCAAGGTTGTTTGGATTTTATTTTGGCCAAATCATTAACCATAAAATTGAACGAGCAATCGCTATTTAATTCTCCGTATGTTGCATTAGGATATTCTAATCGTAATTGTGCGTTAGGCTTTGGTGTGGATTCTTCTCCACATGAAACTAGTAAAAAAAATCCGATACCTAAAAGTGCTTTTTTCATGTTCTATTCTAACGTAACTTTTATTTGTTTTATTCTCCTCTTGTCTAAACTCTCAATAGTAAACGTACAATTGTTGAAATTTATTTTCTGATTCTTTTTTGGGAAATTTCCTGATATTTCTAAAATAAACCCTGCTAGAGTTTCAGCTTCTCCTTTTGCGTTTTCAAATTCTTCTTCGTTAACATCTACAATCCGATAAAAATCTTTTAAACCGATTTTACCTTCGAATACAAAGTTTTTGTCATCAATTTGAGAGTAAATTAAATCTTCATCATCAAACTCATCACTAATATCACCAACAATTTCTTCTAAAATATCTTCTAAGGAAATTAAACCTGAAGTTCCGCCATATTCGTCTACAACAATTGCTAAATGGTTTTTCATTCCTTGAAACTCTTTTAAAAGATTGTCCAGTTTTTTATTTTCTGGAACAAAAAATGGTTCTCTAATTAATTGTTGCCAATTAAAGTCTTTCTTTTCATCAATATGGGGAATTAAATCTTTGATAAAAAGGACTCCTTCGATTTGATCAATATTTTCTTTATAAACAGGTATTCTTGAATATCCTTTTTCGATAATTTTTGGCATGATTTCTCCGAAAGTTTCTTCAAAATCTAAAGCAAAAATATCGATTCTTGGACTCATAACTTGTCTAACATCTGTGTTTCCGAAAGTTACAATTCCTTCAAGTATTTTTTGCTCTTCTTGTGTTGTTTCTTCTTGATTAGTTAATTCTAAAGCTTGCGAAAGTTGATCAATTGAGAAATTTGTTTTTTGTACACTGAACTTTTTCTCGATATACAACGTAATATTTCGCATTGGAATTGTTAGTGGTGAGAAAATCTTATCTAAAATTAACAATGGGATAGCAACTATTTTAGAGAAAGAAATGTTGTTTCTGTTGGCATAAATTTTTGGCAAAACTTCACCAAAAAGTAAAATTAAAAATGTTACAACAACAACTTCTAAAACAAATCGAAAAATTGGAGAGGCTATACTCCCGAATAGTTCTTCACTAAATGAAGTGAAGATGATTACGATTGCAATGTTTATGAAATTATTTGCTACTAAAATTGTTGCTAATAATTTTTTAGGTCTGTCAAGTAAATTAGAAATTAAATTGCCTTTGTTGTAATCAGTTTCTTTTAAATCATCAATGTCTTTTTGAGAAAGAGAAAATAAAGCAACTTCAGAACCTGATATAAATGCAGAACAAATTAGTAATACTAATACTGCAATACTACCTATTAGTATTTCAATGTTTATGAAGTTGAGAAAACTGGAAGGGTCTGGGTCCAAATTTTAAAAAATTAGTTAGACATTAAAAAGGTAAATCATCATTATTGTCGTCTCCATCAGAGCTAAAATCATTGCTTTTTGGAGCTTCAGAAAATCCTTTATTTTCTTGTTTAAAATTATTTTCAGTTTCTTTTTTAGTCGTTAAAAAAGTAAACTCGGTCACTTGAATTTCAGTAGTATATTTTGTAGTACCGTCTTCTGTTTGCCACTGACGTGATTTTATTCTTCCTTCAACATAAATTTTGTCTCCTTTTGAAAGGTATTTTTCACAAATTTCTGCGGCTTTATTACGAACAACTATATTGTGCCATTCGGTAGAAGTAATTTTTTCTCCTGTAGTTTTATTGATGTAAACTTCGTTTGTTGCAAGCGGAAATCTTCCTATACAATTTCCTCCATCAAAATAATGCATTTTAACCTCGTCTCCTAAATGACCAATTAAAACGACTTTGTTAACTGTTCCGTTCATGGCGTGTAATTAATTAAAATCAAATATACTATTTTTTAATGAATTCAAAAATAATTGGATTCAATAAAGTTATGGATGACAATTGGGAATGGTTTTTTTATTAACTCCTCAAAAGAAATAGCTTTTGGGTTTTTCGTATTTTGTGTAATTTCAAAAAAGCGAATATATAAATGTTGATGTGACAGTTTATGAATTATCGGCTCAGAATTAAAATGTAAAACGTTTTCAATAGAAAACTCCTTTTGGATTAATTCTACAATCTTATTTTCGTTTAATTTTTTTTCTGTTTCAATTAAAGGAAATTGAAAAAGGTTTTTCCAGATTCCGTTTTCAGTCCTTTTTTCAATTAAAAAATTGCTTTCACAATCTTTTACAATAATAAAGTTTAAAAACCTTTCTTTAATTTTAGTTTTTTTAGTTTTTATTGGAAGTTGGTCAACCTTCTTCTTTTGCAAAGCGAAACAACTTTTATTAAAAATACAATTGTTGCAATCAGGGGATTTAGGTGTACATTGAATCGCTCCAAATTCCATTAAAGCTTGATTGAAATTTGCGGCATTATTTTTTGGCACTAAGGAGTTGGCTAATTCTTGAAAAGTTTTTTTTGTTTTGCTATTAGAAATATCTAGTTCAACTCCAAAATATCGGGCTAATACACGAAATACATTACCATCAACAACTGCAACATTTTCATTGAAGGATATTGAGGCAATTGCAGCTGCTGTATATTCACCTACGCCTTTGAGTTTTAGTAATTCTTTGTAACTGTTTGGGAAGTTTCCCTTTAGTTCTTTGCTTACAAATTTTGCAGTAGCATGAAGATTTCGGGCTCTAGAGTAATAGCCTAAGCCTTGCCATAGTTTTAAAACTTTTTCTTCATCGGCACTTGCTAAATCATGAACTGTGGGGAATGCCTCAACAAAACTGAGATAATAGGGTAGGCCTTGGGCAACCCTTGTTTGTTGAAGCATAATTTCAGACAACCAAATATTGTATGGATTTACCGTTTTGCGCCAAGGTAAATCTCTTTGATTTTGTAAGTACCAACTAATTAATGCTTTAGAAAAATTCATAAATTCCTTTCAAAAGACAAAAGTAAAAACTTTAACAGTTAAAATTTAATTAATTAAGATTGATTTATTGGTTTTTTAATTTGTATATTTGCACTCTCAAAAAAATGAACACTTAAAAATAAATACGAAAGAAAATGACGAAAGCTGATATCGTAGCGAAAATTTCTGAGAAATTAGGTCTTGAAAAGAATGACGTTCAAGCAACTGTAGAGTCTTTTATGGAAGAAGTAAAAAACTCATTAGAGGAAGGTGATAATGTTTATTTAAGAGGTTTTGGAAGTTTTATCATCAAAACTAGAGCTGAAAAAACTGGTAGAAACATTTCTAAAAACACTACAATTAAAATTCCTGCACACAACATTCCAGCTTTTAAACCTGCAAAAGTGTTTGTAGAAGGTGTTAAAACAAAAACTGAAGTAACAGTATAAAAATTTTTATTAATCTAAACCAATTTAGTTATGCCAAGTGGTAAAAAAAGAAAAAGACATAAGGTAGCAACTCACAAACGTAAGAAGAGAGCAAGAGCTAACCGTCATAAAAAGAAAAAGTAGTTCTAAACTACTTTTCTTTTTTTAAATCGTTCTTTGAAATGAATCGTATAGTACGATTCTCGGGTAAATTACCTGTAAAAATTAATCCATCTGTAAATAAGTTAGAAGTTAGAAGTTAGAAGTTAGAAGTTTTACTTGTAACATAACAATAAACGAAAACTCTTACAGATATAAATGTACAGCATGAACAAAGAATTAATTGTAAGATCAAGTTCAGACGCAGTAGATTTTGCCTTATTAAAAGATGGAAAACTAATAGAATTACACAAAGAAGAAGAAAAAGGTACACAATTTCAAGTTGGTGATATTTTCATTGCTAAAATTAGAAAACCTGTGCCAGGACTTAATGCTGCATTTGTAAATGTAGGATATGAAAAAGATGCGTTTTTGCATTATCATGATTTAGGTCCGAATCTTTCCTCTTTGCTTAAATTTATTAAACTTGTAAGCGCAGGTAAAGTAAAAGATTATTCACTCAAAAACTTTCCTTTTGAGCCAGAAATTAATAAAGATGGCGCTATAGCTGATGTGCTTAGTGCAAATCAATCGGTTTTAGTGCAAATAGTTAAAGAACCTATTTCTACTAAAGGACCACGTATTAGTTCGGAAATTTCTCTTGCAGGGAGATATGTGGTTTTGGTTCCTTTTTCAGATAGAGTTTCTGTTTCACAGAAAATTGTGTCTAAAGAAGAAAAAGATAGACTAAAGCGATTGGTTCAATCTATTAAGCCAAAAGGATTTGGGGTTATTGTGCGAACAGTAGCCGAGGGCAAAAAAGTAGCCGAACTTGACAAAGATTTACAAAATCTAATGGACCGCTGGTCGGCCATGTGTAAAAGGTTACAAACTGCACATCATCCTTCAAAAGTATTAGGAGAATTAAATAAAGCTTCTTCCATACTAAGGGATGTTTTTAACGATACCTTTACGGGTATTCATGTAGATGATGAAGAATTATATCTACAAACGAAGGACTATTTGCAAGAAATAGCTCCGGATAAGGCTTCTATCGTAAAGCACTATCAAAGTAAAGAATTACCTCTTTTTGAGAAGTATCACATAGAAAGACAGATTAAAACTTCTTTCGGTAGAACCGTTTCTATGCCTAAAGGTGCCTATTTAATTATTGAACATACGGAAGCATTGCATGTTATTGATGTTAATAGCGGAAACCGTTCAAATAAAGCACAAAGTCAGGAAGAAACTGCTCTAGAAGTAAATATGATTGCAGCAGCTGAAATAGCTCGTCAATTGCGTTTACGTGATATGGGAGGGATTATTGTTGTCGATTTTATTGATATGCAAAATGCAGACAATAGAAAACAATTGTATGATTTCTTAAAAGAAGAGATGAGTGACGATAAGGCTAAGCATAAGATCTTGCCTCCTAGTAAATTTGGATTGATTCAAATTACTAGACAACGCGTTAGGCCGGAAGTGGCTATAAAAACTAGGGAAGAAGACCCTAATGAAAATGGAGAAATTGAAGCTCCAATTGTAATTATAGACAAGATTACCGATAACGTTGAAAGAATTTTGAAAGACCATAATAAAGTTGTGTTAAACGCACATCCTTTTGTGGCAGCATACCTTACAAAAGGTTTTCCATCTGTTCGAACCAAATGGTTTTTCGAACATAAAAAATGGGTGAAAATTATACCTCGTGACGCTTACACGTATTTAGAATACCATTTCTTTGACAAAGAAGGAAATGAAATTAAATTATAACTGAATCTACATTCGGTTAAAAAAACAAAACCGCTTTTCGTAATTGAGAAGCGGTTTTTTTATAGCTGAAGTCGAAAGTTTTTCTCCTTTTGATATTAAATCTTTAATACTTAAACGAATTTAGAATACCATTTCTGTGTTTAAAAGCAAATTTATTTAATTAAATAAAAAAACGCCTTTCAAATGATTAGCGTTTTTTTAATACTAGTTTAGTAGATATCCAATAACAATAGACAAGCCTAAATAGAATAGAATTAACATTACTTCAATTCTATAATCTTCTTTGTTTTTCATTATTTTTTCATAATTTTCTTATAAATTACTTCCCCATTCATACTATTTATTTTTAATAAATAAATACCCGATACTAAAGATTGAACATCAATTTGTTTTTGATTTGATTTTAGAACTAATTTACCCTCTAAACTATATATTTCAATATTTTCTATATCTGAATTTGATTCAATGGTCAAAACGTTTTGTACTGGATTAGGATACATTTTAAATTCATTATTAGTTGTAAAACTATCGTTTGTTAAGGTCGAACCATATTCATAAGCTCCTCTATCAACAGTTCCGTTAAAAATTCTTATGTTTCCTAGTAAATCGGTTGTTCCAACTACGTTTGTATTATCTCCATTATCAATTGCAGTTGAGCCATTAGATAATGTAAAATCATCACTTCCAGCATTTGTAAACATTGGATCAGTATTTAAAACATTACTAACTCCTCCACTAGGAATATTTGAAAAGTTGTCTTGTGCAGTAGAATTTTTAACAGTAATGTTTTGGCCTAAGTTGTCAACAATTTGAGCTAAAGATTTTGCAACAGCCCCCCCTGTTGCTGTATTACCCCAAAAGATGTTATTTGCTACGGTTGCATTAAGCGTTCCATTAGTGTATCCTAATCCGATAGTTGCTCTATTGAAATTATTTAATCCACTTGTACTACCCGTATCAATATTATTTGCATAAGTATTATTAACTAATGTTACATTCATGGTTGATGAAGTTCCGTAAGCTCTAAACCATCCAGCACTTCCAGCATATCCTAAAGCAGTTGAATTATCTTTAGCTACATTATTAAAAAACAACGAATTTACAATTTCAATATTTGCAGTAAAATTATTATCAGTATAACTATAAATAGATGTTCCATATCTTGAAACATTATTATTAAAATTGCAATTATGAATTTTTAAATTACCATTAGTGCTATATCTTGAAAAGATTGCAGATGCTCCTTCAAGTGATACATTGTTTTTTAAAACACAATTTTTTATATCTAAATTAGTAGTAGTTGGAGTCTTATAAATAGCAGCTCCCAATTTTTTTTCAATAACGCTTCCGTTTGCATGTCCGTTTGCAATTGTTAGTCCGTCTAAAACTATATCGTTTGCATTTATTAAGACAATATTGTATGAATTATCATCTCTTGTTGTATTTACAAAATCTAGAATAGTATTATCATTCCCCAACAAATCACCAGAAAGAATTGTGTTATTTAAAGAAAAATTTCTTTGATTTATATTTGTTTCTGTACCTGCAAATCCTCCATAAATTCTAAGGTTAGATTTTTGGATGTTAAACGAAGAATTTCTATCTGAAGTACTAGGGTTGTATGTACCACTTGCAATCCATATTTCGTCATTAGCATTAATTACACTCAAAGCATTTTGTAATGAGGTAAAAGCATTTCCCCAGTTTGATCCTGTATTGTCACCTGATGCATTAGCATTAACATATACTGTACCCTTAGTCCTAAAGTTAAATGCAGAAGACCAATCTGTATTTGAATTTGATGTACAATCTTTTCTTAAAAAAACTTCATAACTTGTTGATTTTAAAAGTCCTGATAAAGAAACAGGGACTCCATTATTTATTACTAATATTTGACCTGAAGAAATAGGTTGTCCTTTTTCAACTAAAACATATTCAAATGTGCCAGAATTTGAAGTGTTTAAAGTTAAAGTAGCATTATTTTCTGTTAATCCACTAATTGATAATAAAGTATTACTTGGTGCAAAACAATAATTGTTATAAGTAATTATACCATTAATTTCTGAATTTGAAAGAACTCTATTGTAAATTAATATATCGTCTAAGATATCAGTATATTTATTTGAAGCAGATAAATTTCCATTTCTATTATTTGAAACCATAAAACTTCCTACACTATCTACAAGTCTGTTAAGATATAAGTTTGGATTGTTATTTGGTCCAGTAGCTAGTAATTGGCCGTCTACATATATTTTAGCCGCACATTGATCTAAAATAGCTACAATGTTATGCCAATTGTTATCTGCGATATAATTTGATTGAGCAGAAGTAGTTACATAACTTGAACCAAAAGCGGAAGTTTGAGTTAAAGTTATTTTCCCATCTTTCAGAAAGATATGGTAACCAACTGGGAATGTTCCTCCAAAATCATAAAAAATAGTTTTTGTATCTGATGAATTGGTAGGAGTTTTAACCCAAAAACTAATAGAATAATCATCATAAGTTGATGAATAATTAACATCGGTTCTTGTTAAAAAATCTCCATTTAATTGAATTGCATTTGAAGCCGTATGAAATCGATCTTCAACTACTTGTAATGAAGAACCTGTTTGAGTAAAGTTGATTCCATTTGCTCCATCAATTAAACTTCCATTGTCAAAACCGTATTGAGCTAAAAGTCCATTCGTTGGAAATTGTGCCCATGAAATTGTGGATAATAAAATTAATAGTAAAATTTTTTTCATGATTTTTAATTTTTTATACTCCAAAATTGAGCATAAAAAAAGCCGTTTTTATAACGACTTTCTGAATTTAAGATTTCACTTTCTGAAATCTTATCCTATGTTTTGTATAATGTTTAAAAACTCTTCTTTTTTGTCGACTGAAAGCGATACGTTTAAATTATTATCCATTACAATATAGCCTCCATCTTTCTTTATATATTCTTTAATAAACCTTAAATTGATTAAATAGGAACGGTGAGGTTTGTAAAAATTAGGAATATGGTTTAAGGCTTCAACAAAATGACGTAAAGGTTTACAAACCAAAATTTCTTTATCATTGGTTGTACTCACTTTAGTGTACATTCCATCGGCCTCGAATGCTATTATATATTGAATAGATACAAATTTAAAGCCGTCTGAAAAGGGTAATCCAATTTTATCAAAATTAGCCGATTTTAAACTTTTTTTTAACTCTTCTAGTTGAAATGCAACATTTAATTTACCTAATTGATTAATGGCTTTATCTGTAGCAGCTTTAACTGTTTCGGCTTGTAAAGGTTTTAAAATATAGTCTATAGCTGATAGTTGAAATGCTTTTAAGGCATATTCATTATACGCTGTAGTAAATATGATTTCGAAATTAACATCTTTATTATCTATAAAATCTAAAATTTCAAGTCCAGAGTGTTCCGGCATCTCAATATCTAAATATACAATTGATGGTTTTTCTTTTTTTATAATTTCTATTCCAGATAGTAAATCTTCCGCTTCTAAAATAGTATCTATTTCAGAACAATTTTCTTGTAATAAAATGGATAACAATTTTCTTGCTTTTGGTTCATCGTCTATAATGAGTATTTTCATTTTTTATAAAATTGGAATTCGTAATGTTACTTTGGTTCCAGTTGGGTTGTTATTCTCATATAAATCTTCAATAATAACTCCAATATTTTTATCTCTTTCTTTGTTTAAAAGCTCAAGTCGATTTAAGTTTGCTTTGGTTGCAAACGATTTATGTTTATTTTTATTTAGCTCGGATGCTTTTTCTCTGCCTACACCATTATCTAATACTAAGCATATAACTTCGTTTTCTAATTGGTTATGAGAAAATTCAATTTTTATGAATCGGTTGTTTTTTTTATGAAGTAAACCATGTTTTAATGCATTTTCCACATATGGCTGAATTAACATGGTCGGAATTTTTATATCGCAATTAATAGAGTTGACCTTAATTTCATATTTTAGTTTCTCTTCAAAACGAAGTTTTTCCAGTTCTAAATAACTCTTTAAACATTCTATTTCCTCGTATATAGAAATCATTCCTTGAGAGCTATGATCGAGATAAGCTCTAATTAATTGAGCAAATTTTGCTAAATAGGTACTAGCTAAATTTTTCTCATTTATAATGATATATTCTTGAATGGAATTTAAAGCATTAAATATAAAATGCGGATTCATTTGCGATTTTAAATTCTCTAACTGTAAACTCACTAGTTCTTTTTCATAAGTTGCTTGTTTTACAGCTAAAATATTTTCCTTTTCTTTTAATTTTATTTGATATCGATAAAACAAATAGCTTAATAGTAAGAGAAAAAATACCAAACTACTTATAAACCAACTTCTTTTCCAAAACGGACTTAATATATTAATTTTAATGGTTTTAGAATAGGTGTATTCATTTGATGCAGTGTTTTTTGCTCTAATTTGTAATGTATACTTGTTAGGTGCTAAACCTTCAAATGAAATATTATTATTTTTAAAAGTTTTCCAACTAACATCATTAGAATTAGAAAGTCTATATTCATATTCTAATGCCCCTCTTGGAAAATATCCTTTGCAATACGCTTCAAAAGTAAGTTGATTTTCATAATGCTCAAATTCTAAACCATCACTTACTTTAACTGGTTTAGAGTTGGCCGTAATACTCTTTATTTCTAAAGATTGAGGTTTGTATTTAAAAAAAACATTTTCTTTTGGTAATTGCAAAAGTGAATTGTTTGTTGCAATAAAAATGTTATTATCGTAATCAATTATATCAATAAATCTATTTTCATTAGAGCTTTCAATGTAATTAATTAACTTTTGAGATTCAATGTAATAAAGTTGTATACCTTTATCAGTTAAAATCCATAAATTATCTGTAGCAACAATTTTCTTAATCAAATTAGATGACAATCCATTTTTAAGATTGATTTCTTTAATAAGTTTGTTGTTTTTAAACCCCAATACACCATTATTATACGTACTTATCCAAATAATTCCATTAGTTGAAGATGTTAACCAATTTGAAAATAACGAACCGTTTTGATATTTTAAAGAATATGGTTTTTTATTATCTGGATAAACTTTTGTTTCGTCATTATAGGAAACAACAATGTCTTTCGTAACAGCGTTTTCAATAATCGAATAAGCTCTCTTTCTTTCTAAAATTTTTGTTTTATAATCATCAAAGTATAAAATCGAGGCTCTGTCAAAACCACTAAACAATAACGCATTTTTAAATTTCGAATAACATAATGCTTTAGCATTGTTTAAACCAAATTTTGACGGTAAAAGGGAATTGTTGTATAAGTCATAACTAAAGAAATTATTTTCAGAACTTACATATAGTTGATTGAGATTTGGCACGTATTTTAAACGCGTTATTTTTGATGTATTTTCAGGAGTTTTAATTAACGTTTTTAATTTTTTTTCGGCATCATAAAAAATTAACTTCCCTCTAAAAGTACCAATGGCAGTTGTATTGTAATCAATTTTTTCAATTGTAGTAATATAATCTTCTTTGTCAAGCAATTTATGAAACTCAAAATCTAAGCTTGGAACAATAAAAATTCCTTCGTTAATACTTGAAACCCAATACGAATTATTTTGATCTTTACGAATTGCAGTTATAAAAAGATTCACAAAAAACTTTTTAGAAAATGTAATATTATTATTATTTTCATTGTAAATAAATATTCCTTTTGAAGTTGAAAAATAGAGTTTGTGATTATGATTATCAACGCTTACTATTCTAAGCTTTTCAAGTTCTTTAAAACTATTATTAATTGATAGTGATTCGTTTTGAAATTTAAAAAATAAATTTTGATTGTTTTTTTGATCGTAGTTAATTAAATATAAACTATCGTTATATGAAAACCACTTAGAATTATTGGGTTCATTAAGAACTACACCATTAATAGATGCAACTAAGTTAATTGTATTGTTATGGATTTTATACGCTTTATTTTCAACAGCAAACAAAATCGAATCCCTATATAGAAAAGGTGAACCAATTCTTTTTTCAGAATCGAAAATTTTAACTAAGGATTTATTTTTACGAACCACTATAATTTTAGACGATGTAAAAACATAAAGTTCATCTTTATGGAATAAAAACTCTGCTAAATTGCCATTTAATTCTTCTTTAAGATCAATAAACAATTTCATTTGATTATTTTCAACGTAGAAAAACTGCCCTGAAATTGTATTACACCAAATATTTCCTTTCGTATCATATTTTAATCCAAAAACTGATAACCCTTTTTTTTCTGGATGCGTATAATGCGTGTAATTAACTCCATCAAAATGATATAAACCTCTGTTGGCTGCAATCCAAAATGTGTTGTCTTTGTGTTCAAGAATAGAGTATATTTCAGTGTCGGGTAAAGCAGTTTCATCAGATAAACTGTAGTAATACGGATTTTGCCCTATACTTATGAAGTAAAGAAATAGAAAAATTAAAATGAAGTATGGTTTTATTTTTGAATTCACAAAACCAAAAATAGTCTTTTAAATTATTTAATTAAAAGTGTATTGCTGAAAAAACATTTTCGCTTTCTGAATTATGATTTCTCAATCTCAATTTTTCGTTTTATTTCGAAACCTTCTTCATCAATTACTGTAATTGTATAAATACCAGAAGAAGCTATAATCGGCATTTCATGAAAGGTTTTGGTACTTCCTAAGTACTTTTCATTTAAATACCAAAACAATTCAGCTTCCTGATTTGAATGTGCGACTTTAATAATAACGGGTTGTGTATTCCCTTCAAAGTTTTTGGTTAAAATGATTTTAGTAAAGCTTGTAGGATAAATAAAATCCATTTTTTTGCTTACATCATTATTTTCGCAGCCTTCTTTAAACGGTGGAAGTAGTTTATAATCAATATTTTTTTTCTTGTAATACCATTCCATTACAGGCGGAAGCACAAACCAAGAATCTGTAACTATTTTTTCAATTGCTTCACAACTACTATTTACTCGATATTGCTTGTTTTGATTCAAATGAATTAACTTATGATACGGACAGTTTTTCGATTTTTTAGCCGTTTTTGGAACCCATTTTAGTTCACTAGGACAATTATTTGTTGCTAAAAATCCTGAATTTTTACAAATACTAACTTCTTCTAAATCGTTATAAGGTGTTTCAAACCATTTACTTCTTGGAAAAATTCTAAAAACATCAAATAGAATAGGAGCTGCACTTTCAACACCAGTTAATAAAGGTCTTCCTTCGCCAGTTGCATTTCCAACCCACACCCCAACAACATAATCTTTGTTTACCCCAACTGCCCAAGCGTCTCTTCCGCCAAAACTTGTTCCTGTTTTCCAAGCAATTTCAATAGATGAATCGTAAAATTGCCAAGCTTCATCACCTTCTGGTCGGTTAACTTTTTTCATGGCTTCAAACGTTTGCCAAATAGAACTTGTATTCCAAATATTTTTACTTTGAATTGATTTTCCAAAATCTACTTTTTCATTCCAATTATAATTCAAATTAGCTAATTCATTTGTCCTATACTCATCTTGTGTTGTGGTAAAATGATTAACAGTTCCTGACATGAAGGCATAGGCACGACACAAATC
Source organism: Flavobacterium okayamense (assembly GCF_019702945.1). NCBI lineage: Bacteria > Pseudomonadati > Bacteroidota > Flavobacteriia > Flavobacteriales > Flavobacteriaceae > Flavobacterium > Flavobacterium okayamense. Next base: position 404,012 of record NZ_AP024749.1, on the reverse strand, counting down.
CCACAAATTGGTTTCAGCTCCGCCTAAAATAAGCGACAAACCATAATTTGAAGGTTGGCGATTAACATTGCGTAATTTTAAATTCTGCAATTGCTCGTAAAATTTATTTACAGAATATTCTTGAAGCATCAAAACTGCTGGAATATTCAATGAACGCGCTAAAGCTCTATTTGCAGGAACAGCTCCGTCGTAAGTCAGGTTATAATTTTGTGGCGAATAACCAGAAATTTGTGTTGGAACATCTGGAATTAGGGATTCAGGTAAAATATCGCCATCGTCTAGCATAGAAGCATAAAGGAAAGGTTTTAAAATACTTCCGGTACTTCTTGGAGCTTCGATTATATCAACATCTTTTTGATGGTTTTTATCTGTTGGACTATTACCAACATACGAAACAATATTTCGAGTTTTTACATCGACTATCAGAACCGCAATATTGTATACTTCATTTTGTTTGTACAAATTATAGTATTGTTTTACGATATCATTTATTCGTTCTTGATGATATACTGATAGTGTCGTTTTTATTTTTTCACCTTTATGTTCTTTTGCAGTTTTTTGTAAAAGATGTGGTGCGATTTGCGGAACATCGAATGGTTTTTGCGGTAAGCTTTCTAATAAAGCCAACTCATACGTTTCTTTATCAATTATTTTGTCTTGCCAAAGTTTCTTTAACAAGTGGTTTCTTTTGTCTAATAATCTTTGTTGATTTTTTCCGGGATATATCAAACTAGGCGCATTTGGTAAAACGGCTAAAGTAGCAGCTTCCGCCCAAGATAATTGGTGTGGTTGTAATCCGAAATAACGCCAAGATGCCATTTCTAATCCTACAACATTACTTCCAAAAGGAGCATGTGCGGCATATAATCCTAAAATTTCATCTTTACTGCATCTAAATTCTAAACGAGTCGCTAGAATTATTTCAATGAATTTCTCAAAATAGCTTCTTTTTTGATTTTCTCGATGTAACCGAATTACTTGTTGTGTCAACGTACTTCCCCCTCGAACGACTTTATTGGCTTTTCTGTTTTGTAAAAAAGCGTGGTACATTGAAATAGGGTTGAAGCCAAAATGCTTGTAGAAATGTTGGTCTTCAAAAGCTACAATACACGTTTTAAATTTATGTGGAATACTATCACTTTCTGGAAACCGCCACTGACCATCATCTGCAATTTTTGCACCTAGAAGTTGGCCTTCTTTACTTTCAATTACAGTTGCATAATCGTTTTTAAACAACACTTTTGGTAACGAAAAATAATAAACTACCACAAGAATAATTCCTATGGTAGTTTTTATTTTATTACGCTTTATATATTGCCAAAGACGATTTAAAAACATTATTCTTTAACAATTGTAATCCATTGTCCTTTGTTTCGTGCTAGATAATTATCGTCATACATGGCTTCGCATTGAACGCCAGGTAAATAATAATTTCCTAAATAAGATGCATTCCAATACATGGTAAATGTTTTGGTTTCACCTGCTTTTAAGTCGAAATAGAAATTGGTTCTATCATCTCGAATATCTATGAAATCGGCTTTGTTTTCTGTTGAATTTCCAAAATCGGTAAATCTCGAGTTCAAAATTTCAAATCCTGAAGGAACAATTTGCGTTAAAGCTACATTTTCAACACGTTCATAAGATGTATTTCTTACCGTAACTTGTGCTACAATTTCTGTTCCTTGAGTTACTGAAGATAGATTTAAAGTGGTTCCATTTTTAGCTTTATAAGTAATAACAGAACTAATATTTTTGTACACTTCTTTTTCTTCGCCAACAGGTAAAATTCCACTATTCAATACACGAACATACAACGTATTATTTCCGTTGTTCTTTAATGAAATGGCATTGTTTCCAGTACTCACATCTAACGTTTTATCTAAAATTGATTTTGAAGTCGTTAAAGGTTGTGTTTTTCCTTTTTGAGTTAATGAAACAGAAATTCCTTTACCTCCATTTGCCATAGCAAATTTAGACATCGCATATAAACTATAAGCCGTAGTTTGTGTACTCATCCAATTACTTGAAGATAAGTTTTTACCTAGTTTAGTAGCTACGTCAAAGGCTTTTGCTTTATCACCAACTAATAAATAGGTTTCTAATAGCATCGCTCTATTTCGCTCTTCCGAACCATAGTAATAGTAATAATTGTTGTTTTCAATAGTTAATCCGTTAATTAAATTTAACGCCGTTTTTTTCTGACCAATTATAGCATAAGCAGCTGCTAAACGGAATTTCGATTCGTTAGAAATACCAACCGTTTCACGAAGTCTGTTCATTGAACCTAAATCGGATGAACCAGCAAGCGCTAAAGTGTACAAACGATAGGCTTGTGCAAAATCATTATGATAACGAGCATCGAAGCGCCATTGTTTAGCCATTCGTTGTTGATGTGAAATCCACTTTTGTTTGAAACCAATAGGTAACACATAACCTTTTTTCTCAGCTTCCATCATAAAATGACCTGCATATGAAGTTCCCCAATCGTCTGGATGTGCATTTCCTTGCCAATACGATAAACCACCACTAGCTAATTGGAAATTACCCAATCGTTGAATACCAATATTAATATTGCGTTGAATTTGCTGTTTTTTACCATCATCAATCGATACAATATCGTTTAAGTATAGTTGAGGAAATACACTTGAAGTAGTTTGTTCCACACAACCATGAGGGTATTGAATTAAATATTTTAACCTTCTATTGAAATCAATTGTCGGGAAAGATGAAACTTCAACTGATGCTTTATTTGTCCCGTTTACACCAAATGTTGTCCAATTAACTTGTTTGGTACTATTGGGTTCTAAAATTACATCTACAAAATCAGTAGTTTCTGGATTTGGATTGACGATGTCAATTTCAACTGGATAAGATGCTTTTTCACTTCCAGAAGTTGCGATTACTTCAATTTTTCCTAAACCAGTTAGTTCGCCAACATTCAAATCGAAATACACCATTTTTTCATCTGGAGAACTAAAACTAACCGATTGTGAAGGTTGAGCTACTCTAATCCCATTGTTTGTTTTTACTTGAACCGTAACATTTTTAACTTTTGGTTCCATTGCAAAAACCGTAACTGGTAAGGTAATTTTTTCGTTCGGAGAAATTTTTCTCGGAACAGATGCTAAAACCATTAACGGACTTCTAACAGGAGTCGTTTTTTCAGTACTTCCATAAGCATTTTCGTCATCATTTCCTGCAACTACCATGGTTCGAACCGAACCAATATAATTTGGCATTTCAAACGAATGTGTTTTGGTTTGTCCTTTTTCTAGTTTAAATGGTCCAAGATAAATGACAACAGGTTTAAAGCGATTTGCTTTTTTATTGCTTCCACCACCTAAATCTTCATCACCACCAATACTGAAAATTTGATTTATTTTTCCTCCATAAGCACCAATAACATCATCATAAATATCCCAAGTTTTTACACCAAGTGCTTGTTTAGAGTAAAATTTATCCCAAGCATTTGGCGTTTTAAAACGGGTTAAATCCAGTAAACCTTCATCTACTATAGCAATAGTATAACTCATTGCTTTACCATTTTTCTCACTCACTTTTAAAGAAGCTTTTTGCTCGGGACGAAGTACTTCTGGCATGGTTAAAACAGGTTCTAGAATCGTGTTTTTATCAACCACTTCAATAGGTAAAATTCCATACATACGAATTGGCGCATCATTTACAGTTGAAGCATGTGGTTTCAATAACGTAATGTTGATGTATACATTTGGGGCCATATCAGCAGTAACTGGAATTTCGACTTTGGTTTCACCTTTTTGTGTATCTGCCCAAAGTGTTTTTACTACTTTAGTTCCGTTTTCTAGAGAAAGTAAAGCGCGATTGCCTAAACTTGAAGGGAAAGAAACAATAGCTTTTTCGCCTACAGCATATTTTTCTTTATCGGAAGTAAATACAAGCATGTTTGCTGCTGAAGCATCACCGTTTTTAGTTTTACCCGACCAATAAGGCCAATCGATAATTTCTGTTGTGCTCGTTGCATGTCCGTCGTTTGGATCTACAACGCGAACTAAATATCTTCCCCAATCGCCTTCAGGAACTGAAAATTGAAAACTTGCTTTTCCACTTGAATTAGTTGAAATAGTGAAGTTTTTATAAGCAGTTGTTACATTATCTGAATTGTATTTTGATAAATCGTTTCCAGATGAATTCCACCACCAACGCCAATCGACTTTATATACCCGTACTTCTAAATCTTTTACAGCTTTTGGTTTTCCGTTTTCAGAAAGTGTAACCACTTCAAATTTGTTGACTTTGTCAGTTTCTAAAAAACCATATTTGTTTGGAGTTGGACTTTTTAATCCAACATACGTTTTGTAAGGCGAAAATGAAGCCGAAACAACATCAGTACTAAAATCGCCACCTGTTTCAAAGGCTTTTGTTTGCATTACAATTTTTAATTTTCCAGGCGCTTGTTTAGAAACAGTTGGTTTTAAGGTTACATCTGTTTTACCATTTTCATCTACTTTACCTGAAAAAACGTTAACTTCTTCAGTGTAAAAATCTCTTACATCATCGTCAAAATCATAATTGCTGTAATTTTTAAAAGTAGTGGCTTCTTTCATAAATTTTGCCTGCATTTCTACCTTTAAATTTTTAGCAACTGCGCCATGTAGCCAAGAGACTTCTAAAGTTCCTTTGTTTGGATTACTTCCAGAAATTGTAGCGCCTGCAAAACTGTTTTTAATTTTTAAACGATTTGGTTTAATGGTCTCAATTTTAATGTTTTTATAAAAATTAGCACCACCAACACTTATTTTAGCTTCCCAATTACCTGTAATATCTGTTGGTTTTGTAGCAACCGTAAATTTATAATGATTCGATTCTTTATATTTTTGAACTGCTTGATAAGAAAGTTTTCCTCTTGGATCTGAAAGTTTGAATTTAATAGGGTGCGATTTTTCGAGTTTACTTTCATTATCATTAAGCATAAATGCAATATGCAAAGTGTCGCCAGGACGCCAGACACCGCGTTCACCATATATATATCCTTTTAATCCTTTTTCTAAAGTAACGCCACCTACTTCAAAATCACTAACCGATAAAGATTTTCCTTCGTCGAGTTTAATATAGGTTGTGCTTTTATCTTTTGTTATGATGGCGAAATAGGCATAGCGATTAACTTCTATTTTTGCGAATCCATCTACATCGGTAGCAGTAGAGGCTAATTTTTGTTGTTGGTAATCATACAATTCTACGTTAGCGCCAGAAATAGGTTTTGTATCTACAATGTTATTCACAGCAATAAGATAACTGCCATTTTCACCTCTTTTTACAATCGCCCCTAAATCGGAAGCAATAACATTCGTTCCTATAGTATTATTATAATAATAGGATGATGAACATGGGTCCTCACGCTCATACCAATTGTAATAGTAATAATCGTCATCATAATAGTATTCCGTTGAACGAACTTCATCAGATTCATTTTCTACATCGTCTTCATTTTCTTCTTCTTTCTCATCACTAGAATTACATTTGAAAAGTGAATATTTTTTTAAGATAGTGAGCTCAACTCTATAAATGGCTCCAGGTTCAGGTTGAATAATTTTAGATAAATCAATGGCGTAAGCATTCCATTTACTATAATTAGCTAGGTTATTCTTTTTTAAGTATAAGGTTTGCTTTGCAATAGGCGAACTTACTTTTCTTAAGTTATTATTGCCATTTATTTCATTGTCTTGAAGAAATTGTAAAATATTATTTTTAAATATTTTATAAACTTTTACATCGACAGCTTTTAAGTTTACGGCTTCAAAATTGATTTTTAAATTATTAGAGCTTGGTAAAATTGTTCCACTTTTAATGAAACGAACTTGTGGTTTAATTTGTTCAAATGAAATTTTTTGGGAAAAATTTTGTTTCATTTTATAACCATCTTCACTTTGAATTCCTTGAAAAACTTCAACTAATAATTCACCTTTTAATGGCTCATTAAAAAATACCTTTAAAAGATTTCCTGCAGTTGCAAATTTTAATTTTTGAGCTGTTTCTACTTCCACTAATCCGTTAAAATCTTGTCCTTTTTTTAAGGGATCAGAAAAGTTTAATAATAAGACTTGGTTGTCTCCTTCTTCTACTTCTGCTGAGATTATTTTAAAATTGTTTTTGCCCGGAATGTCAAATTCTAATTCTCCTTTTTGGTCAATATCAAAATCTTTTCCGTTCCAAGAAATATTTATTTTACTATCATCTTCAAATCGCTGAATACTGTCAATTACAAATTTGAATTCGCGATTAGAGCTTAATTCTTTATTGAATTTTACATTTACTTTTTTGTCTTTTTGAGAAACTTGGACCAATTGTTTTGCGGTTTCAAAATCTAAATTATCGCTTGTATTTAAAACACCATTTATGTATTGATAATCTTTGCTATACGATTGTAAATCTATAACAGAAACCATAAAATCTTGCTTTATCGTTTTTACCGTGAAATTAAATTCTTTCAGCTTTTTGTCAACTTGTTTAAGTTTACCTAGTTTAAAACTTATTTGATAGGTTGAGTTTTGATTAAATTTATCATCTGGAACAAATGCAACAGTGTTTGAAGATAAAGCAACTACTTTACCTTTTACAGAAGGATTTATTTCAAATAAATTTTTATCAAGTTCTTTGTTTTCTAACCAATCTTGATTGTCAAAGGCTAAAACAACTCTAATGTCATCTGAACTAGAAATGATTCCCGGACTATAATTGAGTATATAATCTTTAAAAAGTGAATAATCAGAATCAAAATTTTCAGATTTTTTTTTAGAACAGCTCACTACTAATAGCAAAGCTATTACAACCGACAAGATTCGTTGTTTTTTCATGATAAAGTAGAATTTAAATAGAGAATACCTTTAAAACTTAAAAGGAAGAAAAAATATTGTCTTAAAGGTAGGAAAAATTTTGATAAAATTGATTTTTTTAATTTTATCTTTTTGTTCTGAAAAATGCACGCATTAGTAATGAACATTCATTTTCTAAAACACCACTAACTACCTGAGTTTTTGGGTGTAATTGAGTACCTAGTTTTGAAAAACCTCTATTTTCATCAGATGCGCCAAAAACAATTTTTGAAATTTGACTCCAATATAATGCTCCAGCACACATTTGACAAGGTTCAAGTGTTACATAAAGCGTGCAATCCTTTAAATATTTACCGCCTAAATAGTTAGCTGCACTTGTTATGGCTTGCATTTCGGCATGTGCGGTAACATCATTTAGTAATTCAGTAAGATTGTGACTTCTAGCAATAACGCGATTATCTATAACAATTACAGCCCCAACAGGAATTTCACCTTTTTCAAATGCGGTTTCAGCTTCTGCTAAAGCCTTTTTCATAAAATATTCGTCTGTGAAAATGTTTTCCATACGTACAAAATTACAAATTCAATCACTACTTTTGTTGCATGCAATCAAAATTACTAGATCAAATAAATTTTCCTGTTGAATTAAGAAGACTTCAAGTAAATCAATTACCACAGGTTGCTCAAGAATTGCGTGACTTTATTATTGATATTGTTTCACAAAAAGGAGGTCATTTAGGAGCTAGTTTAGGTGTGGTTGAATTAACAATAGCCTTGCATTATGTTTTTAATACACCTGAAGATTTATTGATCTGGGATGTTGGTCATCAAGCATATGGACACAAAATCTTGACTGGACGAAAAGATATATTTCATAAGAATAGAGAAGAAGGAGGGATTTCTGGTTTTCCAAAACGTAACGAAAGTGAGTATGATGCTTTTGGTGTGGGACATTCTTCTACGTCAATTTCTGCTGCTTTAGGAATGGCAATTGCTTCAAAATTAAATGGAGATTTTGAAAAACAACACATTGCAGTTATTGGCGATGCTTCTTTAGCAAGCGGAATGGCTTTTGAAGGGTTAAATCATGCGGGTGTTACTGATGCTAATTTGTTAGTTGTTTTAAATGATAATGCGATTGGAATTGACCCGAGTGTTGGTGCTTTGAAAGATTATTTAACTGCCGTCAAACAAGGAAAAAATCCTAAAGCAAATAATATTATTAAATCGCTAAATTTTGATTATTCTGGACCGATTGATGGTCATGATTTACCAAAATTAATTTCGGAATTAGAACGATTAAAAAAGGTTAAAGGTCCGAAGTTTCTACATGTTATTACGACCAAAGGGAAAGGTTTACAGTTAGCCGAAGAAGACCAAGTAAAATATCATGCGCCAGGAAAGTTTGAGGCGAAAACAGGTAAGATTCACCCCAATAATGAAGATAATTTACCACCAAAATTTCAAGATGTTTTTGGACATACTTTAGTTGAATTAGCAGAAAAAAATCAGAAAATTATTGGTATTACTCCGGCAATGCCAACTGGTAGTTCGATGAAGTTTATGATGGATAAATTTCCTGATAGAGCTTTTGATGTAGGGATTGCTGAACAACATGCAGTTACACTAGCTGCTGGAATGGCAACGCAAGGAATGACTGTTTTTTGCAATATTTATTCTACTTTTCTACAACGTGCTTATGACCAAGTAATTCATGATGTTGCACTCCAAGATTTACCTGTAGTTTTTTGTTTGGATAGAGCTGGTTTTGTTGGTGAGGATGGAGCAACGCATCACGGTGTATTTGATATTGCTTTTTTAAGTTGCATCCCAAATTTAGTTTTAGCAGCTCCAATAAACGAGATAGAATTGCGTAATTTAATGTTTACTGCACAATTAGGATTGGAACATCCAATAGCAATTCGATATCCTAGAGGTAGAGGAGAAATTTTAGAATGGAAGCAACCGTTTCAAAAAATTGAAGTAGGAAAAGCGATAAAGTTAAGTGATGGATCAAAAGTTGCGATTCTAACTACGGGAACTATAGGTAACAATGTTGCCAAAGCATTGCATTCTATTTCAAATAAAGATGATTATTCTCACTATCATTTTCCATTTGTTAAACCCTTAGATAGAGGTTTGCTTTTTAATATAGCACAAAATCACAAATCAATAATAACTATTGAAGATGGAGTTAAGATTGGTGGCTTTGGAAGCTTAGTTTCTAATTTTTATTCAGAAGAAAAAGTCAACATTTTAATTCATAAAATTGGTGTACCCGATAAATTTATTGAACAAGCAACTGTTCAGCAACAACAAGAAATCTGTGAATTTGACGTTAATTCTTTGAAAAAACTTTTTTCAAGTTATAATTTTTAAGATTTTTGCATCCCAAATAACACATTTATTATGAGAAAATTACTGATATTAACCTCAGTATGTTTATTGTTTACTGCTTTAAACGGATATTCACAAAAAATTAGAACTCAAAAAGAAGACACTATATCATTTTGGAAAAAAACTAATAAAGTTGGTCTTGATATTTCTCAAATATCATTTGTAAACTGGAATGCCGGTGGTAATAATTCTATTTCTGGTTTAGTTAAAGGGAAATTTATTAGAGAGTTTTCAAAAAAAAATACAAACTGGAAGAATGAATTAATTGCTCGTTATGGTTTAAATAAACAAGAAGGACAAGAAATTAGAAAAACCGATGATCAGTTACAAATTAACTCTACTTTTGGTTATAGAACAGATACGATTTCAAATTGGTATTATGGAGCTAAAGCTAATTTTTTGACTCAATTTTATAATGGTTATAATTACCCAAATATTGATGACCCAATTTCTCGTTTTATGGCACCTGCTTATTTCTTTTTAGGTATTGGTTCTGAATATAAACGTGATGATTTAAATTTAAATGTTTATATGTCTCCTTTAACTCAGAAAACGACTTTAGTTTTAGATAGACGTTTGGCTAATAAAGGCTCATTTGGAGTTGATCCAGCAGTTTACGATGCAGTAACAGGTGAGCTTTTGTCGGAAGGGAAAAGATCGAGGACAGAAATAGGGATTTTAATTACAAATCAGTGGGAAAAAGAGATATGGAAAAATATCAATTTAGAACACAGAATGAGTTTATATACAGACTATATAAATAATTTTGGAAATGTAGATGTAGATTGGCAAGTTTTGTTGGAAATGACAGTAAATGATTTTGTTAAAGCTAACTTAGGAACCCATTTAGTATATGATGATGATATAAAGGCAAAAGAGGAAATTAACGGTGAGCAAGTTGAAGTCGGTCCAAAAGTTCAATTAAAACAGATTTTAGGTGTAGGTTTAACTTATACATTTTAGATAAAAAAAGGAACTCGATAAGTTCCTTTTTTTATTTTTATTTTAATTCACATTCAGTTTTGAATCAGTAACTTTGTAAGAATCGCCACCAGCTACAGCTTCAATTGTTGTTGTCAGCGAAGTTAAGTCTTGTTGGTTTGAATCAAAAGTTACAATTGCAACTTTACCTTCAAAATCAACTTTAGCTTCTTTAACTCCTGCCGTGCTTGAAAGTTTACTTTCAATGGCTTTAGCACATCCTATTTCACATGTCATGCCTTCAATTGTTAAACTAGCAGTTTCTAATTTTGCATCTTCAGGGATAACGTTTTCAGTGTTTAATTGCTCGCTCTCGTCTATTTTGTTTCCGCTTTCATTTTTACAGCTTAGAGTTAGTGCTCCAATTAAAAATAAAGCAGAAATAGCTTTTAATATTTTCATGATTTAAAAAATTATTTTTTATTATCTAACAAAATTACTAAAAAATCATGTTTTTATTTAAAAATAAAGTTCGAATTTTGAAGTTTGAAAAAAGCTATGGAAAGTAAAAATTTAAAGTGGTTCTTATTAATATTATTAGGTTCGGTTTGGGGAAGTTCATTTATTTTAATGCAATTTGGATTAAAAGGTGTTAATTCCATTCAACTAGGAGCTTTAAGAATTTTATTTGCAGGAACTTTTTTGTTATTAATTGGCTTTAAACATTTAGCAAAAATCCCTTCATATAAATGGAAGTATATTGCATTAACGTCTTTGTTTGGAACTTTTCTTCCTGCTTTTATGTTTGCGACTGCATTAAAACATATTGATGGATCAGTTAGTTCAATAATAAATTCTTTAACACCTGTAAATACATTGTTAATCGGATTATTGGTTTTCGGGGTTTCTGTCCAAAGAAGGCAAATATTTGGTGTTGCTCTCGGTTTTATAGGATGTGTTCTATTAGTGATTTTTGGAGATAATGATAGTAATTCAAGTAATTATATGTATGCCATTTTAATTGCAATTGCTTCTTTATTTTATGGAATGAATGTAAACTTTATAAAACAGTATCTTTCAGATTTAAAACCTTTAACAATTAGTGTAGGAAATTTTGCTATAATGTTTGTTCCGGCATTAGTTATTTTATATAGTACCGGTTTTTTTGAGTTAGTTTCAAATACTGAGACGCAAACAGCTTTGGGTTATATAGGAGTTTTAGGAATCGTAGGTACAGGTTTGTCTAATATTTTGTTTTTCAAGTTAATTCAAATTTCCTCACCTGTATTTGCTTCTTCAACTACTTATATAATACCAGTAGTAGCTTTTATTTTAGGATTTGCTTTTATGGGAGAAACATTAAACTTCATTCAGGCAATTGGAGCTTTGGTAGTTTTACTAGGAGTTTATTTTTCGAGTAGAAAATAAAATTTATAAAGTTTAGATATAAAAAAAGCCACTCAATGAGTGGCTTTTTTATAGATGTATTTAATTATGCTTCAAATGGTACAATTGAAACATAAGACTTATTGTCTTTTTTCTTTTGGAACTGAACAACTCCATCAACTTTTGCATGTAAAGTATGATCTTTACCCATGTAAACGTTTTCACCTGGATTGTGTTTAGAACCTCTTTGTCTAACGATGATGTTTCCTGCAATTGCAGCTTGACCACCATAAATCTTAACGCCTAAACGTTTCGATTCTGATTCTCTACCGTTCTTAGAACTACCGACACCTTTCTTGTGAGCCATGACGTTTTAAGTTTTTTAAGTTAATATTAAAATTAAACTGCTCTACCGCCGTTTAATTCGTCTTGCAATTTTTGTAATTCATCCCACTTCTCATCAGCAGCTAATTGTGCTTGTTGCGCCCAAGTTGTTGGGTCTAAGTGTTGAACTTTAGCTTCAGCAGCATCTAAAACTTCTTTAACTTTGTCAGCTGATGTTTTAGCTAATTTAGCAAAAGTATCAATACCAGCAGCAACTAATACTTCAGCAGCTTTAGGTCCAATACCTTCAATTTTCTTTAAATCATCACCTTTTTTTGAAGCTTTTGCTTTAGGAGCCGCTGCAGGAGCGTCTACTAATTTTTCAGCTTTTGGAGCTGCTTCTTTTTTTGGAGCTGCTTTTTTAGCACCAGAAGCCACAATTCCTTCAATGATAATTTGTGTTAATGACTGGCGGTGACCGTTTTTCTTTTTGTAACCTTTTCTTCTTTTCTTTTTGAAAACAATTACTTTATCACCTTTTAAGTGTTGTAACACTTTTGCTTCTACAGAAGCACCATCTATAGCTGGGGCGCCTAAAGTTACTGTACCATTGTCGTCTAACAAAAGAACTTTATCAAAAGAAACTTTGTTTCCTTCTTCTTCAGCCAAACGGTGTACAAAAACTTTTTGGTCTTTGCTTACTTTAAATTGTTGCCCTGCTATCTCTACGATTGCGTACATATACAATGAATTTAATTTAAATTTCAGGAGTGCAAATATACAACTAAATATTTAATGCACAACACCTAAAGGTTTAAAAAAAACAAAATATCTAATTGGATTCTAAATAACTGTTAAATAGAGTGTTTTATTTGTAACAAATTTCTGAAATTGCGACATATTTAAAATATATTTGAATAAACTAAATTAATTTTATGAAAAAACTTGTAATGGCTTTAAGTGCTTCTGCTTTATTGGGTGGCGTTGCTAGCGCTCAAAAAGTAACATTTGAGGAGTATGATTTAGACAATGGTTTACATGTTGTTTTACATCAAGACAATTCTGCACCTGTTGTAATTACTTCAGTAATGTACCATGTTGGTGCAAAAGATGAACAACCAGATAGAACTGGTTTTGCTCACTTTTTCGAACATTTATTGTTTGAAGGAACAAAAAATATAGAAAGAGGTGAGTGGTTTAAAATTGTAACTGCTAATGGAGGTCAAAACAATGCTAATACAACTGATGATAGAACGTATTATTATGAAGTTTTTCCTTCAAATAATTTAGAATTAGCAATTTGGATGGAGTCTGAAAGATTAATGCATCCTGTGATTAATCAAATTGGGGTAGATACGCAAAATGAAGTTGTAAAAGAAGAAAAAAGGTTGCGTGTTGACAACCAACCTTATGGAAATTTAATCAAGGCTGTAAAAGAAAATATGTTTAAAGTTCATCCATACCGTTGGACAACAATTGGAGAGATGGAGCATTTAGATGCCGCTACTTTAGAAGAATTCCAAGCTTTTAATAAAAAATTCTATATTCCAAATAATGCTGTTTTAGTAGTTGCAGGTCAATTTGATACAGCACAAGCAAAACAATGGATTAACAAATACTTTAGTGCAATTCCAAAAGGTACTCCAGTGGCACGCCAGAAGTATGAAGAAGCTCCAATAACAAAAGAGTTTACTGCGACATGGGAAGATCCAAATATTCAAATTCCAATGTATGTAACTTGTTATAGAACACCATCAATGAAAACTCGCGATGCTAGAGTTTTAGATATGATTTCATCGTATTTGTCTGATGGGAAAAGCTCTAAACTTTACAAAAAACTTGTAGATGATAAAAAATATGCATTACAAGTTGGAGCATTTAATTATAGTCAAGAAGATTACGGAATGTATTTTGTATATAGTTTGCCAATGGGGCAAACTTCTAAAGAGGATATACTGAAGAATATTGATGAAGAAATTGTGAAATTACAAACTGAGTTAATTTCTGAAAGTGACTACCAAAAACTTCAAAATAAATTTGAAAGTCAATATGTAAATAGTAATGCAAGTGTAGAAGGTATTGCAAGTAATTTAGCGACTTATTATTTATTGTATGACGATATTAATTTAATCAATACAGAAATTGATTTGTATAAATCAATTACTAGAGAAGAGATTAAAGCGGTTGCTAATAAATATTTAATGCCAAATCAAAGAATGATTTTGGATTATATGCCAGCTAAAGAGAAAACTCAAAACTAAGATTACAATGAAAAAAATAATATATATAGTAGCCTGCTTATTTTTTATTTCAATGCAAGCACAAGATAGAAAAATGCCGAATCCAGGTCCGGCTCCAAAAATCAACATTAAAAAACCTGAAACATTTACTTTAAAAAATGGTATGAAGGTTTTAGTTGTTGAAAATCACAAATTACCACGTGTTTCTTATACTTTAACATTAGATAATCCTCCATATGCTGAAGGTGCTAAAAAAGGAGTTTCTGATTTAGTTAGCGCAATGTTAGGTAATGGGACTACATCTACATCAAAAGATTTATATAATGAAGAAATTGATTTCCTAGGAGCAAATATTAATTTTTGGTCTTCGGGAGCTTCAGCTAATGGTTTGTCTAGATATTCAGATAGAATTTTAGAATTAATGGCGGATGGAGCACTTAATCCGTTGTTTGTTCAAGAAGAATTTGACAAAGAAAAAGCTAAATTAATTGAGGGGCTAAAATCAGATGAAAAAAGTGTTCCAGCAATTGCGAGAAGAGTCGAAAATGTTCTAACATATGGTAAAAATCATTACAATGGTGAATTTACTTCTGAAGAAACACTTAACAATGTAACTCTTGCAGATGTTAAATTAAACTATAGCACTTACTTCGTTCCTGGTAATGCTTATCTAGTAATTGTAGGTGATGTAGATTTTTCAGCAACTAAAAAGAAAGTTGAAAAACTTTTTGGAAAATGGAAAAAAGCAATTGCTCCTAATTTAGAATATAGTGATCCAAAAGATGTTCAGTATAGCCAAATTAACTTTGTTGATGCGCCAAATGCAGTACAATCTGAAGTTTCTTTAGTGAATTTATCTTCTTTAAAAATGACTGACAAAGATTACTTTGCAGTATTAATGGCCAACCAAATTCTTGGTGGTGGTGGAGAAGGGCGTTTGTTTTTAAACTTACGTGAAAAACATGGTTGGACATATGGTTCTTATTCGTCAATAGGGGCTGATAAATATATTAAGAAATTCCGTTCTTCCGCTTCTGTGCGTAATGCAGTTACTGATAGTGCAATTGTAGAGATTTTTAATGAATTGAAAAAAATTAGAACGGAACTAGTTTCAGAAGAAGATTTAAAAAATGCTAAAGCGAAATATGTAGGTAATTTTGTAATGCAAATTGAAAAACCTGCAACTGTAGCTCGTTATGCTTTAAACAAGGAAACTCAAAATTTACCGGATAATTTCTATGAAACATACATGGAAAATATTAATGCAGTAACTCCTCAAGATGTTTTAAATGCTGCTCAAAAATATTTCTTAGCAAATAATACTAGGGTTGTTGTGGTTGGTAAAGCTGCTGATGTTTTACCTAGTCTAGAAAAAATGAGTAAGGAACATAAATTACCTATTTTCTATTTTGATAAGTATGGAAATCCAACAGAGAAACCAGTTGTGAAGAAAGAGGTGCCAGCTGGTGTTACTGCTCAATCGGTTTTACAAAAGTATATTGATGTTATAGGCGGAGAGAAAGCTGTAAGAGAGGTTAAAACTATATATAGCATAGCTTCGGGAACAGTGCAAGGAACTCCATTAGAATTACATCAAAAATATGCTGCAAATAAAATGGCAGTAGAAGTAAAAGCTATGGGAATGACAGTTTCTAAAAATGTAGTTAGTCCTAGTGGAGCTTATATGGAAGCTCAAGGTAAGAAAACTACTTTTGAAGGTGATAATTTAAAAAAGATGCAAGCTGCAGCTGGAACTTTTAAAGAATTGAAATTATTGAGTAATAAAGAGGTTGTTTTAAAAGGAATCGAAACAATCAAAGATAATGATGCTTATGCAGTTCAATTAGGTGATGCTACATATTATTATGATATGAATTCAGGTTTTAAAGTTGCAGAAGCAAGAGAGTTGGAGCAAGCTGGTCAGAAAATGACACAAATGACATATTTTGAAGATTACAAAGATGTTAAAGGTTTGAAATTTCCATATAAAACAATCTTAAGTGTTGGAATGGATTTAGAGTTCACAACTTCTGAAGTTAAAATCAACGAAGGTGTAACTGATAAAGATTTTGAATAATTCAGAATATATTCATTAAAAAAAAAGCCGCTTAATAAGCGGCTTTTTTTTAATGTAAAATTTTCTTAAAAGATGAAGTTCCATCTTTGAAAAATGTCTTCAAAATCAAAACTGAATTTGATTTTAAAATTGAGTTTATTTCAACTTGATTACTCGAAGTTACTTCATCAAGAATTTTTCTTCCAGAAACATCATAAATTAAAACTCTAGAAATACTTTCTTTTGAGCTTATGTATATAGTATTGTCAATTGAATTAACATAAAAGCTACTAGAAATATTTGTTTTTACTTCTTTTTTGTAAAGGATTTCGAATCTGTTTTTGAAGGTTCCTTCATTTGATAAAAAGGAATAATCGGTGTTTGTTAAGTCTACAATATTTCCATTAAAATTGTCTTTTAAATAAATAGGTGTGTTCTCAAAAACACCTTCACTGTTTTGTAAAGAAATCTTATAAATCGAATTAGTATTAGCTTTAAACTCTAAATTAAATTTATCATCAATAGTGAATTCACCTCTTCCATTGATTACATATTTTTCATCATTTATACTAGTGTAAATAATTGAAGGAGTTGTATCTATAATTTTTCCATCTATTCCTAAATCAAAATCTAATGTAGATGTATTAGTATAACCAATTAAAATTTGGTTAGTTGGTGTTTCATTTTCAAAAAGATTTAATCTGTAAGTGTCTTTTTTAGAAATTAACTCATTGTTGTTTTTGAAAAATTGCGTGTTTTTAAGATCATATCGTAAAGCATTATGAAACAATATAGTTTCATCTTCACCAGAATAAAAATAAAACCCTTGCCCTGGTTTTATACTACCGTCAGGTATTTGTCCTCCAGCAGCAGCAGCAACTCCACCTAATGTGGTGTAAGATGCAAAATTATTTTGCGGATAACTTCCTCCTGATGCTGCAATGGTATGTGTCCAAAAATATAAGGTTTCAATAGTTCTATTACTAGCTATAAAATGGCTTCCTTCAATAGTTGCGGGATAAGGATTTCCAACCATGTTAAATCCCGTAGAAGTATTTATTTCATAATTTCCATTATTTGGAACTCCAGTGAATTGACCAATATATGGTGAAGCTATTGTCGAAGACCAATTGTTAGGTGCTCTAATTATATACCCTTTTGCAGGAATAAAGTCATTTACTGTTGGGTCTATCGAAGAATATGCTGTTAATGGAGTTGTTCCACTAGTAATATATTCATAAAATCTATTTGTTACAGTTTGTGGAGAGAAATCTAATAAATTTTGTCCAGTTACAGGTGAAGACCATGAAGTGTAATCCAAACGAAGTATTGGTGCGCTCTCTTTTATAAGAGTAATATTTCCTGTATTTGTAATATTGTTGATTTGAATTAAGTTGGCGTTGTTTTCTACTGTGAAATTGGCAGAATTATCTACATTTATATTTCTAACAACTGTAAATGTATCTCCAGTTTGAAGTGTTACTTGTGAAGTTCCGGTTATATCTAAAGAGCAAAACTCTAAATCGCCATTAGAGGTAAAATTTCCATTAAAAACAGCTCTTGTATCTTTGTTAGGTGTCCCATTATCCCAAGTGCTTCCATTCCATGTTGTAAGATTTGGACATGATAAAGTGTTCCATGAATCTGGAGCTTGCGGTCCTCCCCAAATCAATGTAGCCAGATAAGGGTTGTCAATAAAGGGATTTCTATTACCTTGAATAGATTGAAGAATATTGTTTCTATTCGTTTCGTAGAAATTAACTGGATCTTCTTCGTTCCATTCTAAAAAAATGTCTGGCATTTCAACACTGTAAGTTAAGCTGCCTGAACCCACAACAGTTGCTAAGCATTGGTTTCCGTATCTAACATACATATACATCATCATTCTAGCAATATCACCTTTCCATTCATCTCCTGGGTACCAATTTGTTCCAACTGGGCCAGCATCTCCTTCTCCATCAGCATAAGGTCTATTTCCTCTGTTAGAATTAAATTGAACGTCAGATGCTCTTAAATGATGCGCATCTGATCCAGGGCCTGAAGTTCCTAAGTCAGGATTGCCTAAAGATTTTGGGTAACAGTGTTCTCTATTCCAGTCGCCTACGTTTCCACCATTATTGTTAACCCCACGATTTCTATCATCAATCACAGAGGCATTAAAATCATTAAAGCCATAGATTAAAAAAACATTTGTATTGTCGTTTGGGTTTAAATCGGTTTGTTTTAATGCGTCCCATACACCTGGTGTGTAACTTAAATTTGTTGTATGAGTATTTGTAATTAATGTAGCTAATTGTGTTTTTAATGCATTTCCAGTTTGGGTAAAATCAATGCTATTATAATAAGCAGGAATTTGTGCAAATAAAATATTAGTAATTAATAAGAAAAGTAATTTTATTTTCATTCTATTTTTAAATTTGGGGTAACCAATTTAAAAATAAAAAAGAATACAAACAAAAAAAACCACTCATTTGAGTGGTTTTTTTTAGTGGTACCTCCAGGAATCGAACCAGGGACACACGGATTTTCAGTCCGTTGCTCTACCAACTGAGCTAAGGTACCTTCCAGAATCAGAAGTAGTACTTGCTGATTGCGGGTGCAAATATAGAACCAATTTTATATTTTCCAAAACAATTTTCAAAAAAAATCTATTTGTATATTTGTCGTCTCTAAAAAATAACGATGCTTTTAGTAATAGATATTGGAAATACTAAAATTAAAACTGCTGTTTTTGAACAAGATAAGCTACTTGATAAGAGAAGTTTTGATAAAAGCGAAGCTCTAAAAATTATTGAAAAAATTTTTCGAAATTTTTCAAAAATCAAGTATTCGATTAGTTCTTCAGTAGGAAAAGATAATTTTGAGTTATTAGATTTATTAAAATCTCGAACAAATTACATCAACATTGATCATACTTCAAAGTTTCCTTTCTTAAATAAATATAGTACTCCAAAGACACTTGGGGTAGACAGAATGGTTCTAATGTCTGGGGCTGCGCTTTTATATCCCCGAAAAAATATTTTGGTTATTGATTGTGGTACTTGTGTTACATATGATTTTTTAAGTATAAAAGGAGAATATTTTGGTGGGGCAATTTCACCAGGATTACAAATGAGATACAAAGCTTTACATACTTTTACTGAAAAGCTTCCGTTATTAAAGAATGAATTACCAAGTGATTTGATTGGAAATAGTACAAATGAATCGATTTATTCAGGTGTTGTAAATGGTTTGATGTTTGAAATTGAAGGGTTTATTTCACAATATTCTCTTAAATTTCAAGATTTAACAATAATTTTAACAGGTGGAGATACAGATTTTTTGGCTAAAAGTTTAAAAAGCACCATATTTGCCCATTCAAATTTTTTACTTGAAAGTTTGAACGCATTATTTCATTATCACAAAAATATAAAATGCTAAAAAAACTTATTTTTTGTTTCGGAATTTTACTAACATCGTTTGTTGGTTATTCTCAAGAAAATACTGCTTCACCATATTCATATTATGGTTTAGGAGAAATCAAATTCAAAGGCACTCAAGAAGCAAGAGCTATGGGAGGATTGGCTATTACAGGAGATAGTTTGTCAGTTAATTTAAATAATCCAGCATCGTATTCAAATTTATTAATAACAACTTTTAGTGTTGGAGGTACTTCAACTTTTAATAATTTGAAAACAACAGAACAGGAAGAAAAAGCTAGAAGGACAAGTCTGGATTATATCGCTGTTGGTATTCCAATGGGTAAATTAGGTGCGTCTTTTGGTTTAATGCCTTACAGTGTTACAGGTTATCAAATTCAAAACACTGTATTTAATGAAAATGACCCTTCAACTACAGATGATGATGAAACTAGATATATTGAAAAAGAAGGTTCGGGAAGTATCAATAGAGTTTTTCTTGGTTTTTCATACAAGATTAATAAAAATTTTAGTTTTGGATTGAATCTTGAATATAATTTTGGAAAATCTGGTGATGAAATCAGAGAATCAATAGAGGGAGTTCAGCTAACTACTAGAGAGAGAAATGAGTATACTATAAATGGAGTAACAACAAATTTTGGACTATTATACAGTGGGAAATTAGATGAGAAACGAAAGTTTTTTTCAAGTTTGACTTTCTCTCCTGAATCAAAATTAAATTCTAAAAATTACAGAAATATTGCTACGGTTTCTTACAGTCTTGGTGGTACTGAGTTTGTAAGTGATTTTAACGAATATAATTTACCTGATTCAAAATTAGTTGTACCATCGAAATTAGCTTTAGGTTTTGGAATTGGGCAAACTAATAAATGGATGATTGGAACTGAAGTTTCTTTTATTGGTTCTAAAAAAATGATTAATCGTTTTGGAGATAATGGTAGTTCAAGTTTTGAAAATGGACAAAAAGTTTCTTTAGGAGGTTATTACATTCCAAAATACGATTCTTTTTCGAGCTACTTTAGTAGAGTGGTTTATAGAGCAGGTTTTAGATATGAAAAAACAGGTTTAATCATAAACAATGAGAGTATTAATGATTATGGCATGAATTTTGGTTTAGGTTTACCAGTTGGATTGTCTAAAATTGATTTGAGCTTCGAATTTGGTAAAAGAGGAACAACCAGTAACGGCCTAATTCAAGAGAATTATTTCAACGTAGGAGTAGGTTTATCTCTAGGAGATAAATGGTTTAAGAAAACATTAATTGACTAAATATAGAAATTGAATATGAAAACTAAATTGTCATTATTATTTGTAGCAGCTTTTGGCTTTTTTGCTCAAGCGCAAGATTGTGTTGAAACTGTAAGTTTAATGGGTACAGCTGTAAAGGCTAAAGATCCATCGGCATACGAATATTTAACACAATTAAGAAAAGATTGTCCTACAATCCATAAAGCAGTTTATACTTATGGAGAGTATGCAATTAAACAACAAATTGAAAGAGCTGAAGGTAATCCTACAGAAAAAGCTAAGTATGTTCAGGATTTAGTAAAGTTGTATGATGAATATGCAACTAACTTCCCTCAATATGGTAAAGCAGGTGTAGATGTTAAAAAAGGATTAGCATTGTTTGATTATGGAGTAGGTACAAAAGAGCAAACTTTTGGTTATTTCGATAATGCTTTCAAAAATGATTTAGCTAATTTTGATAGTCCGAGAGCTTTGTATGCTTATTTTGAGATTTTTGTAAATGATTACAAAGCTGGTGTTAAAGGGATTGATTTACAGCATGTTTTTGATAAATATGATGATATCTCTGAAAAATTAACTGAATTATCAAAAGAAGATTCAAATACTTTAGATCAATTATTAAATAAAGTTGAAGGTGGTCAAGCTTTAGATGTTAAAGAAGAAAAAGCTAAAACAAAAATTGAAGCTAATTTAGGAGATATCGCAACTGTAGGTTCTAGTATGGATGCAATTATTGTTGAGCTGTCTACTTGTGAGAAATTAATACCATTCTATCAAAAATCATTTGAAGCTAACAAATCTAACGAGCAATGGTTAAAACGTGCAGCTGATAGATTAGAGGCTAAAGAATGTGATAATGATCCATTATTCTCTCAAATTTCTGAGGCTTTATATAAGTTAAATCCAAGTGCAGATGCGGCTTATAAATTAGGTGTTGTAGAATTGCAAAGAAAGAATACTTCTAAAGCTATGGATTATTTTAATCAAGCGGCTGCAATGTTCCAAGATAACTCTAAAAAAGCAGCAGTTTATATGAAAATGGCTTATGCTTATAAAAACTCAAGTAAGAGTCAAGCTAGAACTTATGCAAGAAAAGCATTGGCAGTTAAACCATCTTATGGAGCGGCTTACTTATTAATGGCTCAATTATACGCAAGTAGTATAAATGAATGTGGTTCTAACCCATTTGAAAAAAGAGCTGTATACTGGTTAGCAGCTAACTATGCAGATAAAGCGGGTGCAGTTGATCCATCAGTAAAAACTACTGCCGCTAAAATGGCTACAAGCTATAGAGCTTCTGCTCCTTCAAGAACTGAAATTTTCCAAGCTAATATGTCAGGAAAAAGACTTGCTTTTGATTGTTGGGTAGGTGAGAGTATAGTTGTTCCTAGTTTATAAAATGATTGAAAAATCAAAACATATAATTTTAAGCATAGTCACGATTTTAATCGTGGCTATGTTTTTTTCATGTGAAGGTTCGTTAAAAGAAGTTCAAAAATCTAATTTGTCTGCTTTTGTGCCTGTTGGTGAAGCCGATTCTATAAATTTAAAATATACCGATTCAGGCAAAATACTTACAACTCTTGTGAGTCCAAAAATGCTTGATTATTCAAATATCGATAATCCTTTTACTGAATTTCCCAAAGGGGTTTTAGTTTCGATGTATGATAAAAATGGAACAATAACAACTACAATAAAATCTGATTATGCTATTTCGTATAAGAAAACAGATATTATAGATTTACAAGGTAACGTTGTTATAGCTTCTAATGATGGAAAGAAAATGGAAACTTCTCAGTTGTACTTTGATCAAAAAAATGAGTGGTTTTTTACCGAAAAATTCTTCAAATTTACAGACGGTGAAGGCGGTTATCTTCAAGGGCCAGGTGTGGATTTTAGTAAAGATTTTAAAATCTTTAACATGCAAAACAGTACGGGTGAAGTAAACGCTGCTGAATAAATCTTTCCAATTTACTTTTTTTTACTACTTTTGAGAAAACAAGTTTTTAATTATGACTTATTTAAAGATAGTTCAGTATATGTATTTAGTCTTTGCTGGATTTTTTATTTATGATGCTTACACTAAAGCATTGAATGGCGAAAACTATTGGCTTAGTGTCATAATTGCTTTGGTGGCAATTGGTATGTTTTTTTTTAGAAGGCATTTTTACAATAAGCATCAAAATCCCAAGCGTTAATTACAAATGGACATAGCCGTCATACTCATTTGTTTACTTCTTTCAGCTTTCTTTTCAGGAATGGAGATTGCATATGTTTCTTCAAACAAAGTATATCTTTCTATCGAAAAAAAGCAAGACAATTTTAATGCTAAAATTTTATCTCGGTTAATTGAAAAACCATCACAGTTTATTACTGCAATGCTTGTGGGTAATAACGTGGTTTTAGTTGTTTATGGTATCTTTTCGGGAGAGATGATAATGCAATGGATTGAATCTTTCAATTTTGAACTAACATCTTTTGCAAGTTTAATGCTCCAAACTATAATATCAACTTTAATTATTTTAATAACAGCTGAATTTTTACCTAAAGTATTCTTTCAAATTTATGCTAATAGTTTTGTAAAGATTTTTGCTGTTCCAGCTTACGTATTTTATCAATTATTTTATTGGGTTTCTAGATTTATTATTTGGATTTCTGATTTTATTTTGATTAAATTTTTCAAAACTGAAGGTGATCAAGTTCAAGATTATTTTAGTAAAGTAGAGTTAGGTAATTTTATTTCCGAGCAAATGAATGGTGTTTCTGATGAAGATGAAATTGATTCAGAAATTCAAATTTTTCAAAATGCACTTGAGTTTTCAGATTTGAAAGCAAGAGATATTATGACGCCAAGAACTGAAATTTCAGGTGTCGATATTTTAGATTCAGTTCAAGAACTCCGCGAATTGTTTATTAGTACAGGTTATTCTAAAATTGTAGTTTATCAAAATTCAGTTGACGAAGTTTTAGGTTATGTACATTCGTTTGAATTGTTTAAAAAACCAAAAACAATTAAATCAGTAATGATTCCTATTGAGTATGTTCCTGAAACTATTTACATTAAAGATTTGCTCGATATTCTAACCAAAAAGCGTAAAAGTATGGCTGTAATTCTCGATGAATATGGTGGGACATCGGGTATTGTTACGGTGGAAGATATTATTGAAGAATTGTTTGGAGAAATAGAAGATGAGCATGATTTAGATGAAGAGCTAATTGATGAAAAATTAGATGAAAATTCATATTTATTTTCAGCGCGACTAGATGTTGAATTTATAAATGAAAAGTATAATTTAGATATTCCAGAAACAGATTCTTATAGTACTTTGGGCGGGTTTGTTGTATATCATACTAAAGAAATTCCTCAAAATGAAGAAAAAATAAGAATAGAGAACTTCGAGATTACGATTCATTCGGCTTCAAATAAAAAGATAGAATTGGTAAAACTTTCTATTCTAGAAGAAAAACAATAAAATTTTACAAAAAAATAGCGAAATTCTAATTTTATCTATTTTATTATTGAATAGATAATTGTATTTTCGCCCTCTGAAAAAAAGTAAATTAATATAAAATGGCAGTTTTAGGAAAAATTAGACAGCGCTCAATATTATTAATTGGAGTTATTGGATTCTGTTTATTTGCGTTTGTTATTGGGGATGTTGTACAAAACGGTAGTTTTGGTATAAATGCAAACAATGTTGGTTCTGTTAATGGTACAGATATCGATGCGCAACAATTTATGCAAAAGGTTGCTCAACTTGAACAGCAAAACCAAAATACTACAAATGCACAAGCAATGAATAGTGTTTGGGAACAAGAAATTCGCAACATTATTTTAGGCGAGCAAATTGAAAAAGCTGGTTTAGGTATTGCAAACGATCAATTAATCAACGAAATAAAGAAAAACCCGTATTTTTCTCAAAACCCTCAGTTTCTAAATGAAGCTGGAATGTTTGATGAGAATAAATTTAGAGAGTTTGTGAAATCTATTCAAAATGATCCTAATCAAGACCGTTGGAATGAGTGGAAAAGTTTTGAGAATGAAGTTGCAAAAACATCTGTTCAACAAATGTATTACAACTTGATTAAGGGTGGTGTTTATACAACTCAAGCAGAAGGGAAATTTAAATACGTTTCAGATAACAGAAAAGTTGATTTTGAATATGTAACTGTACCTTACAGTACAATTAATGATGATGAAGTAAAAGTTTCAGATGATGAAATTATTGCTTACATGAAGAAACACCCTAAACGTTACAAATCTGATAACACTAGAAGTTTAGAGTTTGTTTTATTCGAAAACAAGCCATCTGAAGCTGATGAAAGAGCAATGCAAAAAGCAATGGATAAAGTTATGTTTGGAATTGTTGAGTTTAATAACAAAACAAATTCAAATGATACAATTCCAGCTTTCAAAGATATCAAAGCTGAAAACGTTGCCGAGTTTGTAAATAAAAATTCTGATGTTAAGTTCGATTCTATTTATTTAGCAAAAAGCGAATTGCCTTTAGATTACCAAGAGCAATTATTTAACTTGTCTCAAGGAGAAGTTTTCGGCCCTTACTCTTTTAATGGTAGTCAAAACGTATCTAGAATGTTAGATCGTAAGGCAAATGCAAGTGTTAAAGCAAGTCACATTTTAATTGCTTATAAAGATGCTGCTCGTTCAACTGCTACAAGAACAAAAGAAGAAGCTGAAGCTTTAGCAAACGAATTGTTAGGTAAAGCAAAAGCAAACCCTGCAGATTTTGCTAAGTTAGCTGAAGAAAACTCTGATGATCCGGGTTCTAAAACTAAAGGTGGAGAATACGATAACATTATGCCAGGACAAATGGTTCCTCAATTTAATGATTTTATTTTCGATAGTCCAGTTGGGTCGATTGGTTTAGTTGAAACTGATTTTGGTTTCCACGTAATTAAAGTGAGTGCAAAATACGAATCTGTTTTATTAGCTACTATATCTCAAAAAGTTGAACCGTCTGAGGCAACTGTTGATGCAAATTATACTAAAGCAAGTAAATTTGAAGCTACTGTTAGCTCAAAAGATTTTTCTGAAACTGCTAAAGCTGAGAATTTAACGAGTTCTCCAGTTACAAATTTAAAAGCTACTGATGAGTACGTTGGTGCTTTAGGAGCACAACGTCAAATTGTAATGTGGGCTTTTAACAGCGATACAAATGTAGGTGATGTTAGAAGGTTTGATGTTCCTCAAGGATTTGTTGTTGCAAAAGTTACTAACAAAAATGAAACTGGTTTATTAGCAATTGATGTAGCAAGAGAGTCTGTGGGTGCAATTTTAAGAAACGAGAAAAAAGCATTAAAAATTCGTGAGAAAATGAATGCTGCTACTTTAGAAGATATTGCTAAATCAACAGGAGGGTCTGTTATTTTAGCTTCTAATGTTGCTTTAGGTACTGCTGTAATTCCAAATATTGGTAGAGAAACTAAAGTTGTTGGAACTGCATTTAATTTAGAAGCTGGAAAAACTTCTGATTTAATTGATGGCACAATGGGAGTTTATAAAATTAGAACGAAGCAAGTTGTTAATGAACCTGCAGTAACTAGTTATAAAACACAAACTGCTCAAGAAATGCAACAACAACAAAATGCAGCTCAAATGAGAGTTTTCCAAGCTTTAAAAGATAAAGCTGATATTGAAGATAATAGAGTAAAATAATTTACTTTAAGTATATAAAAAAAGCCCTATTTTAAATAGGGCTTTTTTTATATTATAATTTTCTGCGTTTCTTTTCAGCTTTACTTAAATCCTTTTCTAAATCTTTTAATTGTTCTTCCTTTTTCAAGATTTTTTCATTCCATTTGATTTGTTCTTCCGGACTTAATTTTTCTTTCTTTTCTAGTTTAGCAAGCTTCTTTTTATGTTGTTCGATATCTTTTCTTTTTTTATCTATTTTATTGTGGATGCTTTTTATATTATCGTCTGCTTTTTTTCTTTTTTTAAGCTCTTTTTCGGCTTTGCTAGCTTCTTTTTCGGCTTTCTTTCTTTCTTTTTCGGCAGCTTCTTTTTCTTTTTCTAGCTTTTCTATTTTTTTCTCTCTTTCTTTTTCTTCTTTAAGCTGTTGTTTTTGTTCTTTTAAAGCTTTTTCCTTAATTGCTATTGAATCATTTACTACTTCTTGAGAAAATCCTAAATTCATCAATACTAA
Organism: Flavobacterium okayamense; assembly: GCF_019702945.1. Lineage (NCBI taxonomy): Bacteria > Pseudomonadati > Bacteroidota > Flavobacteriia > Flavobacteriales > Flavobacteriaceae > Flavobacterium > Flavobacterium okayamense. Next base: position 377,045 of record NZ_AP024749.1, on the reverse strand, counting down.
AGCAGTTATTAAAGTAAATTTTGTTTTCATTTTAGACTGTTTTAATTAATTTTACAAAGATACACACTCAAATTGTATGCCTAAATGAATTTTAATAAGATTTTACTTTTATTTGTTTTTTTACTATTTGTAATTGCTTGTAAAGAAGTTATTATAGTTGAAGACGATTCTAGTTTTTCTAGTAATGAAACTGTAGGTGAATTTAATTATTTACCTACTAATACGACCAATGCAGTTTATACACACAATACTTATACACTTTCTTATGCGGAAGAGTTTGAACAAGCTGAGTGGGTAGCTTACTATTTAGATAAAGAAGATATTAAGTACATAAACTATAAACGACCTCTATTTGAAGTGGATGATGAAGTTATAACTGGATCAGCGCATTGGCGTAATTTTAAAAACTCAGGTTATAATAAAGGTCATTTATTACCAGCTGGAGATAGAAGAGCTAGTTATGAGGAATTTGAAGAGACTTTTTTAACTTCTAACATTTCTCCTCAAAAGTATAAGTTCAATAGTGGTATTTGGAACCGCCTAGAACAAAAAGTAAGATATTGGGCTGGTAAATATGATGGGTTATATGTTGTTACAGCAGGAGTGTTATCGAGTGATTTGGAAACTATCGGGTATGAAGATGTAGCTGTTCCAAAATACTTTTATAAAGTTTTATTGACTAACGATAGAACTAGAATGATCGGTTTTTTAGTTCCGCATAAAGATTCTAATAAGCCTTTATATGAATTTGTGGTTTCGGTAGATTCAATTGAAAAAATAACTGGTTTAGATTTTTTTCCAGAATTAGAAGATACTTTGGAAAGTCAACTGGAATCTAATTCTAGTTATAAAGATTGGAGTTTTTAATTACCATTCATTCACTTTATTCGCATCAAGTTTTATAAATATAAAAAGCATAATCGTAAATGCCCATAAACTTGATCCTCCATAGGAAAAGAAAGGTAATGGTACTCCAATTGTAGGAAACAATTTGACTAGCATAGCAATATTTACAAAAAAGTGAGTAAATAAATAGGTGGCGACACAATAACCATAAACTCTACTAAATTTTGTTTTTTGATTTTCTGCTAAGTAAAGTATTCTTAGAAATAAAGAAGCAAATAAAAGAATTACTAAAGTTGAACCTACAAATCCCCATTCTTCACCAACAGTAGTAAAAATATAATCGGTGTGTTGTTCTGGTACAAAACCGCCTTTTGTTTGTGTTCCTTCTAAATATCCTTTACCTGTCCAACCACCGGAACCTATCGCAATCATAGATTGATTTAGATTATAACCTTCGTTTTTTAAATCAACATTGTCTCCTAATAATACGTCAATTCTATCTTTTTGATGTGGCTCTAGTATGTTGTTGTAAACATAACTTACCGAAAAAACAAAGCCAAAAACTAGTAAGCTTACAAATAAATATAAAAACGGATTTCGACTAATCTTTTTATTATTAAAATAATGAACTAAGGCTATTACAAAAAATCCAATTCCAATGTAAAGAGGGTTAAATATTAAGGATAATATGAAAAGTACAATTGCTGAAATACCCGCTATTATATACCAAGTAGGTAAACCCTCTCTATTCAGTACAAAGATTAATGATAAAAAAATCATTGCACTACCAGCATCGGGTTGCATTAAAATTAAGAGTATAGGTAAACCAATAATTGCAAAAGCAAGTAGTTGATGTTTAAATATTTTTAAGTTTATCTGTGAAAAGCTAAGGTACTTTGCTAATAATAAGGCGGTAGCTGTTTTAACAAATTCTGAAGGTTGAAATCCAAACCCTCCAAATTGATACCAATTAGTTTGCCCTTTTTTTGTAACTCCAAAAACGAAAAGTCCCATGAGGAGTAAAATACCTATTCCATAAAAAACGAATGAAAGTCTTTCAAATATTTTAGCATCTAAAAAGAGTAAAATAAAAATAAGAGGAATACTTAAAAATATGAAAAGCATTTGCCTTCCGTAAATTTGACTTAAATCTAAAACTGAAGTTTCTTCTAAGGGTAATGAAGCAGAATAAATAGTAAACCAGCCCATAATTACTAAAGTAAAATATAGAAAAAGTGTTAACCAATCGATACCTTTTTTTACACTTTGATTTAACATTAATTGACTTCCTCCTCTTTATTAGTTAGTGTTGCTTCAGAATTTTGTTTATCTAAATTCACTGAAGTGTTTCTTTGGAATATAATATCTTCAATCTTTTTGTATTCATCCAATAAGCTTCCATTTAACATTCTGTCTTCTAAATCTTTTCTAGTAATTTTTCCTCTAATATATTTTTCAACCATTAAAGTTGCTATAGGGCCAGCCCATCGGTTTCCCCAATAACCATTTTCAACAAAAACGGCAATGGCAATTTTAGGATTTTCTGCAGGAGCAAAAGCGACAAATATTGAATGGTCTTTTAGTTGATATGTTTTGCCTGCAACTCGAATTTTATTTTCGGCAGTACCCGTTTTTCCACAAATTTGTAGACTGTCGACTTTTAAGCTAGAAGCGGTACCTTTATTGTAAACATCCGCCAAACCTTTAATTACTGGATCAAAATAATCTTTATTAACTGTTACAACATGTTTAGTTGTAAACTTTTTATCGATAGTATCACCTTTAATATTTTTGACAATGTGTGGTGTGTAAAAGAATCCTTTATTTGCAACTGCAGCCATCATATTAGCTAACTGAATAGGCGTAGTTAAAACCTCACCTTGCCCAATTGAATTTGATATAATTGTTGTACTTCTCCAACCACCATTAGGATATGCTCTTTGATATGTCTTAGAATCAGGTACTAAACCTTTTGCTCCAATCGGCATATCTGTTCCTAAGAATTGACCCAAACCAAAGCTTTTTACATGTTGTGACCAAATATCAACACTCTCACTAGGGTTTTTATATTTATCAATTGTTTTCTTGTAAACATTCGCAAAATAAGTATTACATGATTGATAGATTCCATTGTTTAATTTAGAAACTCCAGAATCGTGACATTTCATGAATGCTCCGCGACCATAATAAAAACCATGATGGCAAACAAAACCTGTTTCTTCATTAATTACTTCTTCTTGTAATCCAATTAACCCAGTAACAATTTTAAATGGTGAACCAGGAGGATATTGTGCTAAAAGGCCTCTGTCATACAAAGGTTTGGCAATGGAGTCATAATATAATTGCGTATAGTTTGCAGACCTTTTCCTACCTACTAAAAGAGCCGGGTCATAAGTTGGAGCAGAAACTAAGGCTAAAATTTCACCACTGCTAGGTTCAATTGCAACAATACCACCACGTTTATTAACCATTAACTCCGTTCCGTATTTTTGTAATTCAGCGTCAATAGTTAGAACTAAATCCTTTCCTTGTTGAGAGATAGTGTCATATTTGCCTTCTTTATATGGGCCTATAATTTTATTATGCTTGTCGCGTAGTAAATATTTTACACCTTTTATTCCTCTTAATATTTCTTCATATTGTTTTTCAACGCCTTGTTTTCCTATTAAATCACCACTATTGTAGTAAGGGTTGGTTTCGATTTCATGATTGTTTACTTGTGCAATGAAACCAAAAATATTAGCACCGTAATCAACTTGATAGTCACGTAAAGCTCTTTTTTGCGTATAAAAACCCTCAAATTTTCTTTCTTTTTCTTGAAAGGCTGCATATTCTTTCTTGTTTAATTGTGGAAGAAAAACAGATGGTAATCTTGGGCTATAAACTTTTGCTTTTTCAATTTTCTTAATAAAGGTTTCTTTAGTTATTCCTAATAAGTTACAAAATTCAAGAGTATCAATATCTTTAATTTCCCTAGGGATAACCATTATATCGTAAGAAGGTTGATTGGCTACCAAAAGCTTTCCATTTCTGTCGTATATGTATCCTCTTTCAGGGAAGTCAAATACCTTTTTAATAGCATTGTTTTCAGACTGTAATTTTAATGATTCATCTATTACTTGCAAATAGAAAATCTTACCAATTAATAATAAACTGGTTAAAATAACGATAGCAGGTAAAAGAATTTTTCTCATCGTTTATTTGGCTTGATTAAGAAAATTAATATCAAACAAACTATTACTGTAAAAAAGGTTGAAAGTAAAGTTTTAAGAAGAACATTTAAAATTAATGAAAATCTAAAGTATTCTAAAGAAAACATTACAAAATGATGGATAAATACTGAAGTTACTAAAAAAGTAATTCGTTCAGATGAGATTTTATCTACAATTTTAATAGTTTGATATTCATAACTTATACCAAATGAAAACTTAAATAAACTTGGCCTAACAAATGCAAGTATAGTTGCTGAAGCAGCATGAATTCCACCAGAATTAGAAAACATATCTAAAATTAAACCTAGAAGAAAACTAAAAAATAAAAGCGAGCTTTTATTGCCATTTATTGGAAATAATAAAATGAATAAAATATAAGGATATGGATTTAAGTAACCAAAAAGATTAATATTGTTGAATATTAAAACTTGTAAGATTATTAAAATTAAAAATCTGAAAATATTTAATAATGTTGAATTCAAACTACTTTGAAATGGTTTCGTTTTCTAATTTCTTTTTTTCTTCCTTCAATTTATTGTTAATAATGTAGACGTATCCTAGAGAAGTCATATCATTAAACAATCTAACGTTAATGGTGTAATAATTAGTTTTATTATCAACAAAAACTTTATCTACTTTTCCAATCGGTATGTTCTCTGGAAAAATTTCCGATTCAGAACCCGTTACAATTGAATCCCCTTTATGTAGCGAAGCTAATCGAGGAACATCTATTAACTGAACGTAGCCAACATTTTTTCCGTCCCAAACTAAAGTTCCAAAATGATTTGAGTTTTTAATCTTAGCATTGATTCTAGACTTGGTGTTTAATACACTCAAGACTGTTGCGTAATTATTAGAAGTTTTTTCAATAATACCAACAATCCCTTTGTCGTTAATCACCCCCATATCGGTTTTAATATTCTCTCTTTTTCCAATATTTAAGGTTAAATAGTTTTCTCTAGTATTGAATACGTTTTTTATAACCTTAGCTTTTTTAACAGTAAAAACAGAATCAAGATTACTTAATATTGTTTCTTTTCCAATAAGCGTATCTTTTGTGTTAAATAGCATTTCTTTTAATCTAGCATTTTCTTCGGCTAAAGATTTGTTTTTCTCTTTTAAACTAAGATATTCTTTACTAGAGTTTATTTTTTCATAAACACCTCCTGTTAAGTTATTGGCAGAGTTAATGTATTCACTCCTGTGGTAAGAATGTGATTTAATAGTAAGCACAAGGCTGATGCCTAAAAGCAGCAAAAACAGCAATCGATAGCTGTTTTTTACTAAAAAATAGATTATTTGCTGCATTTACTTTTCTTTATTTAATCAAAATACTTTTATACTTATTAATGTTTTTTAGAGCAATTCCTGTTCCTCTTACCACTGCTCTTAAAGGGTCTTCTGCGATGTAAACTGGTAAATCAGTTTTTAGAGAAATACGTTTGTCAAGTCCTCTAAGCATTGAACCTCCACCTGCTAAGTAAATTCCCGTATTATAAATGTCGGCTGCTAATTCTGGAGGAGTTTGCGATAACGTTTCCATTACTGCGTCTTCAATACGTTGAATAGATTTATCCAAGGCTTTTGCAATTTCTCGGTAAGAAACATCAACTTGTTTAGGTTTTCCAGTTAATAAATCTCTACCTTGAACTGACATTTCATCTGGAGGACTATCTAAGTCTTCAGTTGCAGCACCAATTTGAATTTTAATTTTTTCGGCAGTAGATTCACCAACAAATAAATTGTGTTGAGTTCTCATATAGTAAATGATATCATTTGTAAAAACATCACCCGCAATTTTAACTGATTTGTCACAAACAATTCCACCAAGAGCAATAACTGCTATTTCTGTAGTACCACCTCCAATATCAACAATCATATTTCCTTTCGGTTGCATGATATCTACACCAATACCAATAGCTGCTGCCATAGGCTCGTGTATTAAGTAAACTTCTTTACCATTTACTCTTTCTGCAGATTCTTTAACGGCACGCATTTCAACTTCTGTAATACCAGAAGGAATACAGATAACCATTCGTAAAGCTGGAGTAAATAATTTTTTCTTTAATGCAGGAATGCTTTTGATAAACATGTTTATCATTTTTTCCGAAGCATCAAAATCGGCAATTACACCATCTTTTAGAGGTCGTATGGTTTTAATGTTTTCATGCGTTTTACCTTGCATCATATTGGCTTCTTTACCCACAGCAATTATCTTTCCAGTAATTCTATCTCGAGCTACTATGGAAGGGCTGTCGATAACGACTTTGTCATTATGAATAATTAAGGTATTAGCAGTACCAAGGTCAATTGCGATGTCCTCAGTCATAAAATCAAAAAATCCCATACTTTGTTAAAGGGTTTAACTATTATTAATCCGTTATTATCAATCTTACAAACTTAAATAAAATGTAGAAATTTTCTACGTCTTTAAAGAAATTAACGTAAGAGATTTAATTTATTGCTCTAATTTACAAAATTAATGTTTAAAATGACGTGTTCCTGTGAAAACCATAGCCATTTTATTTTCATTACAATAATTTATACTTAATTCGTCTTTAATTGAACCACCAGGTTGAATGACAGATTTAACACCAGCATTATTAGCAATTTCAACACAATCAGGAAATGGAAAAAATGCATCACTAGCCATTACAGCACCATTTAAATCAAAATTAAATGAATTTGCTTTTTCAATAGCTTGTCTTAAAGCATCTACTCTCGATGTTTGTCCAGTTCCTGAAGCACAAAGCTGTTTGTTTTTTGCCAATACAATAGTGTTTGATTTAGTGTGCTTACAAATCTTTGAAGCAAATAATAAATCTTCAATTTCACTATCACTAGGTTTTAAATTTGTAACATTTTGTAATTGTGCCTTTGTGTCTGTTATATTGTCTTTATCTTGAACTAACAATCCATTTAAGCAAGTTCGAACTTGTTTTTCAGATAATGTTACATTATTTAAAACTAGTAAAATTCTGTTCTTCTTTTCAGAAAGTAAAGTAACAGCTTCATTGTCAAAAGATGGAGCGATAACTACTTCACAGAATAAGTTGTGGATTTCTTCAGCAGTTGCTAAGTCAATATTTCCATTGGCAATTAAAACTCCGCCAAAAGCTGATGTTGGGTCTCCAGCTAATGCGTCTACGTAAGCCGCTTTCATTGTGCTTCTTGTAGCTAAACCACAAGCGTTATTGTGCTTTAAAATAGCAAATGTAGGTGCATCTCCTTTAAATTCATTCATTAGATTGACTGCTGCATCAACATCTAGTAAATTATTATATGATAATTCTTTACCATTTAACTTAGTAAACATTTCATTAAAGTTTCCAAAGAAAAATCCTTTTTGATGAGGGTTTTCTCCATATCTAAGTGTTTCTCCATTTTCAATACTAGCTTTAAAATAGGTTTCATCAGTATTAAAGTAATTGAAAATTGCTGTATCGTAATTTGATGAAACGTGAAAAGCTTTTGTTGCTAAAAGTCTTCTTTGTTCAATTGTAGTAGCTCCTTTTTCAGTTGTATAATATTTTAAAAATTCGCTATATTCATTAACAGACGCTACAATTACAGTGTCTTTAAAGTTTTTGGCCGCAGCTCTAATTAAAGAAATTCCACCAATATCGATTTTCTCAATGATGTCTGCTTCATTAGCTCCAGAAGCTACAGTTTTTTCAAAAGGATATAAGTCAACAATAACCAAGTCTATTTGAGGAATATTAAATTCATTCATTTGCTCAACATCACTTGGATTGTCTTGACGATTTAATATTCCACCAAAAATTTTAGGGTGTAAAGTTTTAACTCTTCCGCCTAAAATTGAAGGGTAATCAGTAACACTCTCTACTGCAACAACAGGAATACCTAAATCTTTAATAAAAGCTTCAGTTCCACCAGTAGAATAAATAATAACTTGGTTTTGATGAAGGGCTTTTACGATAGGTTCTAATCCTGTCTTGTCGAAGACTGAAATTAATGCTGATTGGATGGTTTTTGTTGTGTTCATTGTGTTGTTTTTAATTAAGTTGCAAAAGTAGTTATAGTTCTTAAAACATTCAAGGTTTAGAATAAATTATTACAAGTAAATTGTAACATTTTTAGCGTTTGTTCTACTTATTAAGAAGTAAATTTAAATCATGCTTTTATACCTTCGTTTACTTAAAGAGAGTTTTGGTTTTGCAATTAACGCATTGCGAACTAATAAACTGCGTACTTTTCTTTCCTTATTAGGGGTTACTATTGGTATTTTTTCAATTATTGCAGTACTTGCAGCTGTTGATTCAATGGATAAAAAAATTAAAGAAGATTTAAGCGATATGGATTTGAATACTGTTTACTTAATTCGATTTTCATTCGGACCTTCGGATGTGCCAAGGTGGAAGAGAGAACAGTTTCCAGATGTAACTTACGAAGAATACGAATACCTTAGAAGAAATGTTCACGGAATAGATAAAATGTCTTTTAATCTTTTTACGAGAAACGAAAATATTAAATACGAAAATAAAACAGTTAGTTCAATTCGTGTAAAGCCTTCAACAGATGAATTTATTGATATTGAACCAATTAAAATTGAAAAGGGAAGATTTTTTAACGAAGCAGAATCTAATTCCGGTACTCCAGTTATTGTTATTGGGAATGAAGTAGCTGAAGGATTATTTGGAAATACTGAGCCAATTGGTAAAAAGATTAGACTTTATGGGCAACGTTTTACAGTTATTGGTGTGCTAAAAAAACAAGGAGAAGGAATGTTTGGAGACAGTAGTGATGTAGCAGTATTTTTTCCGGTGAATTTCATTAGAAGACTTTATGGAGACAATAGCGATATGTTAACTCCAGCTATTTTAATTAAGCCTGAAAGAGGAATTGATATTGAAGAATTTAAAGCTGAACTCACTCAAAATTTGAGAACTTTTAGAGGGGTTAAGCCTGGAGAAATAAATAATTTCTTTTTAAATGTTTTATCTGGATTTACTGATTTTATTGATAATATAGTCGGACAAATGAATAAAATAGGTTGGGGGATTAGTATTTTTTCATTGTTAGTTGGTGGATTTGGGATAGCTAATATTATGTTTGTTTCTGTTAAAGAGCGAACAAATTTAATTGGTATTCAAAAAGCTTTAGGTGCAAAAAATAAATTTATATTATTTCAATTTTTATTTGAAGCTGTTATTCTGTCTGTTATTGGTGGTTTAATAGGAATGTTTTTAGTTTGGATAATTGCTATAATATTAAGTTCTGCTTTAGATTTCGAATTTGTATTGAGTACTAAAAATATTTTATTAGGATCAGGATTAGCTGCATTTATTGGATTAATAGCTGGAATTGTTCCTGCAATTTCGGCTTCTAAGTTAGATCCTGTTGAAGCAATTCGCACCGGAATGTAATTTTGTTTACATTTGAGGAAATTAATTTCCTTTGAAAAGACAAGTTTGTAGTATATTATTTTTATTGATTCTGGTATTACCTACAGTCGTTACTTATACTTATTTTCAATATCGAAGAAAGGAAATAAAACGCGAAGTAAAACTTCAATTAGCCAATTTAAACTTTGATGATTTAGTTCTTCTAAGATTTTCAAATCATGAGCTTGACGCAAAAGTGCGTTGGAAACATTCAAAAGAGTTTGAATTTGAAGGAAAAATGTTCGACATAATTCAATTGAAAAAGACTAAAGATTCAATTTCATTTTGGTGTTGGTTAGATAAACAAGAAACAGAATTAAACAATAAATTAAATACTCTTTTGGTTGAAGTTTGCCGAAAGGATATTCCAATGCAAAAACAAAAACTAAGCTTTTATCAATTCTACAAATCACTTTATTTCCTTGAAGCTAAAGATTTAAATCTTTTTAATTTTCAATCTATTCATAATGAAGAAATTTATTTTAGTTCAAATTTATATAAGTTTTTAGCGGAGAAGTCTTTATTTCGTCCTCCTAATAACTTTAGTTGCTAAGAAAAAAATTATCCTCGAATTGTAACTAAAATTAAATAATGAAAAAAAATATTTTAATTATTGTTGCGATGATTCCTTTTTTGGGATTTTCGCAAACAGATAAAGATACCATAAAGTCAGTCAATTTGGAAGAAGTGATTCTTTCTAAAAAAGTCGTTAAAGATTTCGATAATTTACCTAATCAAGTTGAAATTATTGATCAAAAAGAAATTGAATTTCAAAATTATCAAACTACAGCCGAAATGCTTTCAAATTCTGGAAAGTTATTCGTTCAAAAATCGCAACAAGGTGGTGGAAGCCCATCTATTAGAGGTTTTGAGGCAAGTAGAGTATTGTTATTAGTTGATGGTATTCGAATGAATAACTTAATTTTTAGAGCTGGACATTTACAAAATGTAATTACTGTAGATGAGAATATGTTAGGTAATGTAGGTGTTTTTTATGGTCCATCATCTACGCTTTTCGGAAGTGATGCTTTAGGCGGAACTGTAAATATGAATACAAAAAATGTAAAATATTTAAAAGATGCTAAAAAAAAGTTTTCTGGCGGAATTAACGCACGATATGGCTCAGTAAATGAAGAGAAATCGGTAGCATTTGACTTAAATTATGCTAAAGATAATTTTGCTTCCCTTACTATTTTTAGCTATAATGATTTTGGCGATTTAAAAATGGGTAAACAAAAGAATCATAATGGAGATTATTTTGGTGAAAGACCTACTTATGTTGAAACCATAAATGGAGTTGACCAAGTGGTTACAAATGACAATAAATATGTTCAAAAATTTACAGGTTATAAGCAATACAATGCATTACAGAAGTTGGCTTATAAAACGAATAGGGGTTTTGAACATCAATTGAATTTGCAATTTTCGACTACTTCGAACGTTCCTCGTTATGATAGACTTTCAGAAACTTCTGGTTCTGTTTTAAAACATGCCGAATGGTATTATGGCCCGCAACAGCGCATTTTAGGAATTTATTCGTTATCTAAAGAAAAAGCATTTTTAAATAGTGATATGACGTTTAATTTGGCTTATCAAAATGCTCAAGAAAGTCGTCACAACAGAAGATTTGGTAATTATAATTTGCAACATAGAGAAGAAAGTGTTAATGTTTATTCGGCTTCATTAGAAATGGAGCATAAGTTTTTAAAAGGTGAATTGTTTTATGGATTCGAATCGTATTTTGAAACTTTAAATTCTTCGGCGTATGCTAAAAACATTAATACTGGACAAGTTTCTGGTTTAGATTCTCGCTATCCTAATGGCGATAATAATATGTTTAGAAATGATTTATATATTTCGTTTAACGAGAATATTTCAACTCAAACTTTTTGGAATATTGGCGGTAGAGTAGGTTATACTACTTTAAAATCTTCAATTAGTGAGGATGCTTATTTCCCGTTGCCTTTTAATGATGTTTCTCAAGGAAATTTAACGTACAGTGGAACATTAGGAATAAAACATAAAACATCTAATAATTTTGCTCTTAAAGGAAATATTTCTTCTGGTTTTAGAGTACCTAATATTGATGATTTAGCTAAAATATTCGAATCGGGTGGTGGTTATTTAGTGGTGCCAAATGAAGATTTAAAGCCAGAAAAATCTGTTACTGCTGATTTTGGAATTGAAGTTCAATCGGATTCTAAAAATGTGAAATTCGAAAACACATATTTCTATACAAGATTATTTGATGCAATTGTGACCGATAATTTTAACTATGAAGGTCAAAGTGAAATTATGTATGATGGAACTTTGAGTCAGGTTTTAGCAAATCAAAATCAAGGAAAAGCATTTATAACTGGAATTTCGACTAATTTCTTTGCTCAATTAATGCCGCAATTTGATTTTAATGCTTCGTTCAATTATACTTTAGGTAGAATTATAGACGAGGAAGGAAATAAACCATTAGATCATATAGCACCTTATTTCGGTAAAGTAGGTTTAACTTATAAAGTAAGTAAAGTAAACCTCGAAGCATATATGCTTTACCATGGTAAAAAGGACATTAAAGATTACTATTTAAATGGTGAAGATAATGAGCAATATGCGCCAAAGGGAGGAATGCCAGCTTGGGAAACCTATAACTTTAAAATGAGTGTTTCTTTATTTGAAAATGTTATTTTGTATGTAGGTTGCGAAAATATTTTAGATACGCAATATCGTGTTTTTGCTTCTGGAATTAATGCGCCTGGTAGAAATATTTATGGCAGTATTCAATATAAATTCTAAAAAAAATCCCGCTTTTAAGCGGGATTTTATTATCTAATTTCGTTGTTTTCGATTAAATCAATATAAAGATTTACTCTATCTTTTAGTTCTTTTCTATGAACAATAAAATCAAGGAAACCATGTTCTAATAAGAATTCTGAAGTTTGGAAACCTTCAGGTAAATCTTTTCCTGTAGTATCTTTAACAACACGCGGACCTGCAAAACCAATTAAGGCTCCAGGTTCTCCTATGTTAATGTCGCCTAACATGGCGTAAGAAGCAGTTGTTCCTCCGGTTGTTGGGTCTGTACATAAAGAAATGTATGGAATTTTAGCTTCAGCTAACTGAGCAAGTTTTGCTGAGGTTTTCGCTAACTGCATTAAAGATAAAGCAGCTTCCATCATACGAGCTCCTCCTGATTTCGAAATCATTAAAAAAGGCACTTTGTTTTTTATTGAATAATCAATAGCTCTCGCTATTTTTTCTCCAACAACAGCTCCCATTGACCCGCCAATAAAAGCAAAATCCATACAAGCAACAACTAAATCTTTTCCTTTAGATTTTCCAACTGCTGTACGTACTGCATCTTTTAATTTTGTTTTGTCCATTACATCTTTAAGACGATCTTTGTATTTCTTAGTGTCTTCGAATTTTAATGGATCTTTAGACGTCATTTTAGCATCTAGCTCAGTGAATTCATTATCATCAAATAAGATTTGAAAATATTCTGCGCTTCCAATTCTAACATGAAAATCATCTTCTGGACTAACCCAAAGGTTTTTTGCAAGCTCTTCAGTATCAACAATTTTTCCTGTAGGAGATTTGTACCAAAGACCTTTAGGAACATCTTTTTTTTCTTCAGTAGGGGTTGTAATCCCTTTTTCTTTTCTCTTAAACCAAGCCATATTTCTTGAAGTTAGAAGTAAGAAATTAGAATTCAGAATCCAAAAAAATATTTCTAAATTCTAAATTCTAAATCTTTATTTGTTATAAAGTGTTAACGTTATTTAAATCAGCGAATGCTTGTTCTAATCTTTGATTAAAAGTAGCTTCTCCTTTACGAACCCAAGCTCTAGGGTCGTAGTATTTTTTATTTGGACTTTCTGGACCTTCAGGATTACCAATTTGAGTTTTTAAGTAGTCGATTTTTTCTGTCATATAATCACGAATACCTTCTGTAAATGCAAATTGTAAATCTGTATCGATGTTCATTTTGATTACACCATAAGAAATAGCTTCTCTTATTTCTTCTAAAGTAGAACCTGAACCGCCATGGAAAACGAAGTCTACTGGATTGTTTCCAGTGTTGTATTTATTTTGAACGTATTCCTGTGAGTTTCTTAAGATTTTAGGGGTTAACTTTACGTTACCGGGTTTGTAAACTCCATGAACATTTCCAAATGCTGCAGCAATAGTGAATTTTGGACTAACTTTCATCAATTCTTCATAAGCGTAAGCCACTTCTTCAGGTTGAGTGTATAATTTAGAACTATCAACGTCAGAATTATCTACACCATCTTCTTCACCACCAGTGATTCCTAATTCAATTTCAAGTGTCATACCTATTTTGCTCATTCTTTCAAGGTATTTTTTTGAAATTTCAATATTCTCTTCTAAAGGCTCTTCCGATAAATCAATCATGTGCGAACTGAATAACGATTTGCCTGTTTCTGCAAAATATTTTTCAGATGCGTCTAAAAGACCATCAATCCATGGTAATAAATTTTTAGCACAATGGTCAGTATGCAAAATTACAGTAGCCCCATAAGCTTCCGCAAGTGTGTGAACATGTTTAGCTCCAGCAACAGCACCTAAAATAGCAGATTTTTGATTTTCATTACTTAAACCTTTTCCTGCATTAAATTGTGCGCCACCGTTTGAAAATTGAATAATAACAGGAGCGTTTAATTTAGCAGCAGTTTCAAGAACACCATTAATTGTACTAGAACCTACAACATTTACTGCAGGTAAAGCAAACCCTTTTTCTTTAGCATAATTAAATATCTCTTGAACTTGATCTCCCGTTGCAACGCCCGGTTTGATGTTATGACTCATAGTTATTTGTTTTTGGTTTAGTTAGCAAAAATAAGAATTAAAAAAATTAGAATGGATAATTAATACCAAAATTTAGAACGGTTTTTCCAAAACTTACATCTTTAAACCATCTATCTCCTTCTGGACGTGCAGGATTGTGAACTTTATAACCAAAATCTAATCTAAAAACAAAATAATTAAAATCATAACGGAACCCAATTCCCGAACCTACGGCTAAATCATTTAAAGATTTTATACCTTGAAATATAAAATCAGGATCTTCAACATTATCATAAATGTTCCAAATATTTCCAATATCAGTAAATAAAGCACCATTAAGTTGACCAAAAAAGTTAAAACGATATTCTGAGTTAAATCCTAATTTCATATTCGCTTCGTTAAAATCAAATTGACTTCCACTTCTTCCTGGACCTAAACTATAAGCTTGCCAGCCTCTATTATCGTTAGAACCTCCACCAAAATAACTTCGTGAAAATGGTATTGATGTTCCGTTTCCATAAGGAATGGCTAATCCGCCAAAAGTTCTTATTGCAATACTGCTTTGTCCTCCTAAATCCCAATGTTTAACATATTCAATTTCACCTTTTGCATATTGAGAATATTCAATGCCAAACAATTTTTTATTACCATTTGCACTAACAGTTTCTTCTGGTTTTACATTTTGAGCAAATAAAGATAAAAGATTACCAGCCGATTCTAGTTTTGCTCTGAAATTGTAATAATTTCTATCGGTGAAATTAGTTTTTGTAGAACGGTTGAATGTAAAACTTGATGAAACAATTAGGTTGTCCTCAGTTAATCTATTGTAGCGTTCAAATATACTCGAAACAGATTTATAGTCTTCATCACCTGACGTAAGAGAAGTATTTCCATCTAAAACATCAGCTACAAAATCTAAAGTGTTTTCAAAAATTAACTCACCATTTCCATCAACATAAGCGGGATTAACATTGTAAATTTGTGCCAAACTATTTAATGTATTATAAGATGTTCTATAAACATTAAAATAGTTTCCTACGTTAAGATTTCTAACATAATTAATTCCTACTAATTCAAATTTAAAGTTATTTCTGTTGTCATTAGTAGACCAATTATAGTTAATTCCTCCCGTCAAAGTTTGTTTATCAAGTCCAATATTATTTTGAATAGCAAAACCAGTATTGAATTGAGTTGTTGGAAACATTTCTTTCTTAATTATCGAACTGGTATTTAAAGGAAAGAAAATTCTTGGGAATGTTAATTTTACATTGCCACCATATTCTGAAATATTAAAGAAAGTATTATTAGGATTCGCTAAATCTTGTGAAGAACCAATATTTCCTTTTCCTGAAATTTCTAAAATTTCAGCTCCTCTAAAAATATTTCTAAATGTATAGGATAAGCCTCCAGTAATACCAAAATCTTGGATATTAGAATGAGTTAAATCTAAAAATGCGGTTAAATTGTATTTTTTAATTGGCGTTAAATAAATATTTGCAATAAGTTCACTTTTGCCGTTTATAGTGTCTTCAACATATTCTATAGTTGGAAAGTTGAATACTCTTAAATTGTTAAAAGCAGTAGAAGTAAGTTTTCTATTATTGTCACTGTATAAATCGCCCTTATTAATAAAAACAGAATTCGCAAGAGCTTTTGGCTTGTAATTTAATTTTCCAAGACTATAAATGTTGTAATCTTTATAAGTAGCGCTATCGTTTTGCTTGTCTATCTCATTTTTACGACTATTAGTAAAAATATTAACTTGGCTAATTTTAAAGACTTTGAAAGGTTCTTTTACAATTGTGTCACCTTTTCTAACATCTCTATTTTCAATTCTAGTTACTACATTAAGTTTGTAGTTTTTATAAGGGTTTATTGTGTCAATTACATCATATGAAATATTATTTACTTGAAAGTGGAAAACTCCATTGTTTCTAAAGTAATTCGTTATTCTCTCTCTTTCAAGACTTAGATTTTCATTGTTAAAAACATCACCTTTTTTGATTAAAGTTTTGTTTTCAATTTTAGTGTAAAGTGTATCTAAAGCTGGAGTTTCTATTTCGTGAGTAATTGTATCAAGAGTATAGGCTCTTCCAGTTTTTATAATATAAGTAACTTTACCTTTTTTATCGCCAACAGAGTCTATTTTAGTGTCGATTTCTACATCAAAATAACCTTTAATAAAGGTGTAATAGTCTTTTAATCTGTTTCTCGATTTTAAGACTTTTTTGTTATCAATAATTACAGGTTCTTCTCCTAAGTTTTTTAATGTTCTACTTAAGCCCGAAACTAAAAAGGATTGACTTAGTCTATCCACTTGTTTGTCAGAAAGGATTTTTGCAAGATTTTTTCTTCTGTTTGGTTTTCTGTCAAGCCATTTGTAATAAGCCGAATCCGGATTGTCCTTTGCTAAATTATACATATTTAAACGAAGCGGAAAACCTAATACAGAGCTATTGGGTTTTTGATACAATAAGCTTTCTATTTTTTCACTTTTTATAATTGTATCATTAATGCTTAAAATGTTTTTAGTAAGTAGCTGTTCATTCTTTCCAACTTTTTTAGTAGAAGAACAAGCTGAATAAAGTATACTAATTAAAAATAGTATTGCTATTTTTGATGAAAATTTTCTCAAGACGCTTTCTATAGTTAGTCAAAAATACAATTTTTATGCTAAGTAAAAACCAAATTAAACTGATAACGAGTTTAACGCAAAAAAAATATAGAAAACAACATCAATTGTTCATTGCCGAAGGCAAAAAAGTAATTGATGAATTGTTGCAATCTAACTTTGAATTAGAATCCTTGTTTGTAACGAATGATAAGCTTTTTACTACAATTTCTGAAAGCAAAATTAATGCCATAACTCCAAATGAGTTAAAAAAGATAAGCGTTTTAACTACTGCAAATGATTGTTTGGCTGTTTTTAAGATTAAGATGCCAATTGCTTCTGAAAATAAAATTGAAGGCTTAGTTTTAGCTCTTGATGATATTCGCGATCCAGGAAATGTAGGTACGATTATACGTTTATGCGATTGGTTTGGTATAGAAACGTTATTATGTTCGGAAGGAACGGTTGATGTTTATAATCCAAAAGTGGTGCAAGCGACAATGGGTTCTATTTCTAGAGTGAATGTGGTTTACACCAATTTAGAAAAAGTTTTGAAAGGAACCACTTTGCCTATTTTTGGAACTTTTATGGATGGCGAAAATATTTACAATGAGGAATTACCAAAAGAAGGAATTATTGTAATGGGAAATGAAGCCAATGGAATTTCTGAAGCAATTCAAAATTTGGTTATTCAAAAAATAGCTATTCCTAGGTTTGGAAAATTACAACAAACAGAAAGCTTAAATGTTGCAACAGCAACGGCAATTATTCTAAGTGAATTTAAGCGAAATTAATGGAATGCAAAATTGATAAAGATTCCGCGAGTTTGCATGGCGCCAATATTACTTGTCCATGGACTATTAGGGTCGTTATCGCGAATTAATTCATCTTTGGTGCTAAAAACACCTCTTATTGATGGTGAGAATTTAAAATATTCAAAATAAATGTCAATTCCGAAACCTACTTCATAAAAAGAAGACCATTTTGTCATTCTAAAGCGTTGGTTGGAATTATCATCAGGCGCATCTGCATTACTTCCTAAATTTAAAGCAGTTGACAATCCACCAATTAAATAAGGCTTAATATTTCCAGTACGTTTTGCTGAAAATTTCATTAAAAAAGGCAAATGTATGTACGTTGATTTTACTTCTCTTAATTGGTCTATTTCATTAGTAAAATTTGGAAAAAGTAAATTTCTTTGCGTTATTGATAAACCTGGCTCAAAACGAAAATCTAAATGATCACTCAATCTTAAATTTCCTATTAAACCTACATTAAAACCAGTTTGCGACTGCACTTCAATATCTTCGGTTACTGACAAATAATCAAATTTGAAATCGAGCATATTAAAGCCTAAATAATAACCCCAATGTACTCTTTGCTTGTCAAAGTTTTCCTTATTTACCAAAGGATCTTTACCAAATAAACCAAACTGAGCAAATGCCGAACTAGATAGTAAAAGTAAAAATAGCCACTTCTTCATATTATTTTTTTGAAGCTTTGTAAATGGTTGCAACCCCAAACGTTTGAGGTAAGTCTTCTACTTCTATAAACCCAACTTTTCGTAAAATATTGTTTAAAGCTTCACCAAAAGGAAATTCATTTGCCGAATCTGATAAATATTTATAAGCCGATTTGTCTTTTGAAAATAATTTTCCAACTAAAGGCAAAATAAATTTTGAATGAAATGCGTAACCTTGTTTATAAGGAAATTTAGTAGGAACTGAAGTTTCTAAAATTACAAAAACGCCATTTGGTTTTAAAACTCTTAAAATTTCTGCTAAGCCTTTTTCTAAAGTTTCAAAATTACGAACACCAAAAGCAACTGTAATTGCGTCAAAATAATTATCAGGATAAGGAATGTTTTCACTATCACCTAAAACCATTTGAATTTTGTTGTCTAATTTTTTTTCAGCAATTTTCTTTTTACCTACTTCAAGCATTCCAGCTGAAATATCTAAACCAATAATTTCTTCCGCCGAAGTATTGGTCATTAAAATTGCTAAATCACCAGTTCCTGTTGCAATGTCTAAAACTGTTTTCGGTTGTTTGTCTGAAACAATTTTTAAAACTTTTTTACGCCATTTTACATCAATTCCAAAGGAAATAACACGATTTAAACCGTCATAATTTCCAGAAATAGTATCAAACATTTGAGCTACTTGCTCTTTTTTTCCAAGGTTTGAATCTTTATATGGCGTAATATTTTTAGACATGCTCTATTTTTTGAGAAGACAAAAATACGATTAATAATTAAAATATCATCATGTGTAAAATTCATTAAAAAAAAGCGTTAAGAATTCTTAACGCTTTTTTGATTTATGAAATTGTAATTGGTATTTGTGTGTAAAATATAAAAGTTTTTCTAAATACACAATTTTGATAATTTATTCTTGAGCGGAATAACTTACACGTCCAAATGCAACCTCTTTTAATAAAATTTTATTACAGTTTGTTTCGCTTGAATCAATTAAATAGATTTTTTTTGTTCGTATTAAAAAATAAGTTTGCTCTAAACCATATTTCTTTATAAAATTTAAATCTATTATTATATCTTTATTTCTTCTTAAAAATGATTTTTTAACAGATTTAATGTCAGATTTAATTTTAGAATCATACTTATCAAGGTCTAAATATTTTCGTTCAGATAAATTTATGAAGTTTCGGTTATCAAATTTAAATTCATAGTTACATTTTTCTTCTAAAACACTATAACTGTTTTTATTAGCTTCTTTCTTTTTTTGATTAACACCTTCTTTGAAGTAAATATAAATAGTATCTCTTTTAGTTATATCAGTAATTGTTTGTCCAAAAGTAAAGGTTGAAAAGAATAATATTAATATTAAAAAAGTTTTTTTCATTCACTCTCTTTACTTTTTCAAATACGTTAAATACGTAAAATCAAATTGGTGTTTTTCGTCTTTTGGGTGGTATTCTTCTTCTAAAAGTTTCCAGTGGTTTAGGTCAATTTCAGGGAAAAAAGTATCGGCTTCAATTTCTGTGTGAACGCGTGTTAACTCAATTTTATCTGCTAACGCAATAGATTGTTTGTAGATTTCTCCTCCTCCTATGATAAAAACTTCTTCTTCTTGAGGAGAAATTCGTAAAGCCTCTTCAATACTAGCAACAACTAAACAGCCTTCTGGGACTTGATACTCTTTTTGTCGCGTAATAATAATGTGCGTTCTATTAGGTAAAGGTTTAGGAAAACTTTCAAAAGTTTTTCGTCCCATAATAATATAATGACCGCTAGTAATTGCTTTAAAGCGTTTAAAGTCGTCAGGTAAATGCCAAACCAAATCGTTGTCTTTACCTAAAGCATTATTTTCAGCTGCAGCAGCAATTAAAGTAATCGTCATTAGAATAAACCGTTTATTTCGGCATCAATTTTATTAATAATGTTTCCTAAATCTTCAGGATTGTCAACAAAATTAATATTGTCAACATCAATAATAACTAATTTACCTTTGGTATAGGTTTGAATCCAAGCTTCATAACGTTCGTTTAATCGGCTCAAATAATCAATAGATATGCTATTTTCATAATCGCGACCTCTTTTGTGAATTTGGCTAACTAAATTTGGAATTGAACTACGCAAGTAAATCAACAAATCTGGAGCGCCAACAAGGTTTTCCATCAATTCAAATAAAGATTGATAGTTGTTAAAATCACGATTACTCATTAAACCCATTGTATGTAAATTGGGTGCAAAAATATGAGCGTCTTCGTAAATAGTGCGGTCTTGTATCGTAGTTTTTCCAGTTTCACGAATTTGTAAAACCTGACGAAAGCGGCTATTTAAAAAGTAAATTTGAAGATTAAAACTCCAACGTTCCATTTGATTATAAAAATCATCTAAATATGGATTGTCAACAACATCTTCGAAATGAGCTTCCCACTTAAAATGTTTAGCTAATAATCTAGTTAATGTAGTTTTTCCAGCTCCAATATTTCCGGCAACAGCAATATGCATTAAGGTAAATTTATTTTGTAATTATATACTTTTTCGTTTGTAAAAATAGACAAAATTCCATCGTTGAAACAAAAATTTTCAAATGATTTTTGACTAATCTTTATCTCAGTGATGTTTTCAGGTGTTTGAAAATATAGTTTGCCTTCTTGTTTCAAAATGATTTTATTTTCTTCTATAATTAGTGCTGATTCTGATTGTTTTACATTACCAAGGTTTTGAATTTTTCCAAAATAATTTAAAGTAAAAGCCTCATTATTTTCATTTATAAAATTTAAACTATTATAAGACGATTTCCAGTATTTGATTTTTGTAGGAAAATAAGTTGAAATAAGTTGAAATGTGTTTTCTTTGAAATTATAAATTCCGAATTTTTGATTTACTGCATCATAGAACCACAAACTATTTTGACGAGCCAAACCTATAATGTCAAAAATTAATCCGACATCATTTCCTGATATTTTTTGTACTTCATTTAATTGTTGATCTAGAAGCACAACAGAATTAAAATCTTTATAGAAAAGAACTAATAATAATGGATTTGAATAATCTACAGTATAAAGATTTCCTAAAGTTAAATTTTGATAGTTAAGTTTTTGGGATTTATTTTCTTTTAAAAAAGTGTTTTGCGATATAGAATAATAATTATCGTAAACATCTTTTCCAATAAACTTTTCAGTTTTTATAGTTATTGAGTCAATTAGTTTGACAGAGATATTATTTTGACCTAAAATGAATAGAGGTAAATAAAAAAGAACAACTATATAAATTTTTTTCATGTTTAAATTAAACCATTCTTAAATAGAAAAGTCTAAAGTTAATGTATTTTGATACATTTTTTATAAAATTTTGTAACAAATATCTAATTTATAAGTCTATATAATAAAACCTTTTACAATGAAAAAAATAGTTTTTGCATTTGCAATTTTAACAGGGATCTTGTCAAATGCACAAGATTTTCAAGGTATAGCCGTATATGAATCTAAAACCAGTACGGCAGATTTTATGAAGGGAATGTCTCAAAATCGAGATTTGACACCCGAAATGCAAAAGAATATCGAAGCAAGAATGCAAAAAGCATTTGAAAAAACCTTTATTTTAAATTTCAACAGAACTTCATCTATTTATAAAGAAGAAGAAAAATTAGAAGCTCCTGGTCAAGGAGGAGGAAGAATGATGATGAGCATGATGGGTGGAGGAGGAACCCATTTCAAAAATGTAAAAGAACAAAATTATACAGTAGATAAAGAAGTCTTTGGAAAAGAGTTCTTAATAAAAGATTCTTTGCCTAAATATGATTGGAAATTAGAAGGAGAAAGCCGCATGATTGGAAATTACAACTGTTTTAAGGCAACTGCTGTTGTTCCAATTGATGAGTCTGATTTTAGAAATTTTAGATTTAGAGGAAATAAAGATGAAGATAAAAATGAAACTAAAAAGGACACAACAAAAACATCAACAACAAATCTAATGGATCAGTGGGAAATGCCAAAAGAAAAAATAATTACAGCTTGGTATTCTCCTGAAATACCTATTAACCAAGGTCCTGAAAATTATTGGGGGTTACCGGGTTTAATTTTAGAAGTGAATGATGGTAAAACAACTATCTTGTGTTCAAAAATTGTTTTAAATACTAAAGATAAAGTAGATATTAAAGCACCTACAAAAGGGAAAGAGGTTTCTCAAAAAGAATTTGATGAAACTGTGAAAAAGAAAATGGAAGAAATGCGTGAAATGTGGAGAAGTAGTGGAGGAAACAGAGGTGGAAGAGGAGGCTTTGGTCGTTAATTTATTGTATGAAAAAAATATTTTTATTTCTGATTATGGCACTTTCAATAAGTGCCTTTTCTCAAAATATACGTTTTGAAGGAATTGTAAAAGATAGTACAGGTTTAGGTTTAGAAATGGCTAATGTTATGGCTATAAATAACGAAACCAAAGCCATGGATGCTTATGCAATTACTAACGATAAAGGTAAATTTATATTAAACCTAAAAGCGAATACACCTTATACCTTAAAAGCAAGTTATATTGGTTTTTCTACCTATGAAAAAGTAGTTAATACTTCAGGAGAAAACATGACTTATAATATTGAAATGAACCAAGGTGTTCAATTAAATGACGTGGAATTGGTATATGAAATGCCTGTTACCATTTCAGGAGATACAATTATTTATAATTCAGATTCTTTTACAAATGGAACAGAAAGAAAGCTTGAAGATGTGTTGAAAAAACTTCCTGGTGTTGAAGTTAATAAAGATGGTGAAATTCAAGTAGAAGGTAAAACCGTTCAAAAAGTTATGGTGGAAGGAAAGGATTTTTTTGATGGTGATACTAAAATTGCTACTAAAAATATTCCTGCTGATGCTTTAGATAAAATTCAAGTATTACGTAATTATAATGAAGTTTCTAATTTAAAAGGATTAGAAAATAATGAAGAAAATATTGCTATTAATATCAAACTAAAAGAAGGTAAAAAGAATTTTTGGTTTGGCGATATTACTGCAGGAATTGGCGTGGGACATGAAGAAGATAGGCATTTAGTTAATCCAAAGCTGTTTTACTATAGTCCAAAATATAGCATAAACGTTATTGGTAATATTAATAATATAGGTGAATTGCCACTAACTGCTAGAGATTATTTCAAGTTTACAGGAGGATTTAGAAGTATGATGCGTAAAGGAGGTTCTTCTTTTAATGTTACTTCTAATGATTTAGGAATCTTAGGGTTAAACAATAATCAAGCTGCAAATATTAAAACTAAGTTTGGCGCGGCTAATTTCAGCTACAATCCAAGTAAAGCCTGGACGTTGAGTGGTTTCGGAATATTTTTAGGAAACGATACGCAAATCCAAAACATTTCGAGATCAACTCGAGTAGATACGCAAGATCCTTCTAATGAAGCGAAAATTGTTAATGATGAAAACTCATTTACTGAACAACAAAATAACCTAGGATTAGTTAAATTAAGTTCTAGTTATGTTCCTTCAGAAAAAGTACATTTAGATTATGATGTGTTAATGAAATTATCAAAACAAAATGAAGACAACACTTTGTTTTCGAATCAAACGATTACTGATAATTCAGGAACTGCAAGTATTTTTAATGATGTTTATTCAAATAAAAATCAAACTCCATTTTCTATTAATCAAAACTTAAATTATTATTATACCTTAAACGAAAAGAATGTTTTTGCTTTTGAAATGCAACATTTGTTTCAAGAAGAGGATCCTTTTTATAATGCAAATTTAGCTTTTCAGCCCTTTAATTTAGGAACAGATTACGATACAAGTCAGGCTAGAAACGATGTGAATCAAAGTCGTTTTATCAAGACAAATAAAGTTGACACTAAATTTGATTATTATTACATGCTAACGCCAAAAAGTAATATCAACTTAACCTTAGGAAATACATATTCGTATCAAAATTTCAATTCGTCAATTTTTCAAATTTTAGATAATGGAAATGTTAACGATCTTAATGATGATATTAATTCCAACAATGTTAGATATGCTTTTAACGATGTGTTTTTAGGTGTGCATTATAAATTTATTTTAGGAGAATTTACATTTACACCAGGTTTCAGTGTGCATCAATACAACACAAAAGATTCACAATTGGGAACTGAAAATACGCAAAGCTTTAATCGTTTTCTGCCAGATTTATATGCGTTGTGGCAAATTAAAAAATCAGAAACATTAACGTATAATTATGCTTTAACAAACAACTTTACAGATATTAGTAAGTTAGCTGAAGGTTATGTGTTTTCAAATTATAATAGTTTGTTTCAAGGAAATCGTTACTTAGAAAACTCGTTGTCTCAATCGCATAGCTTACGTTATTTTAAATATAACATGTTTAATTTCGAGAATATTTTTGCTTTTGCTAATTATACAAGACAAGTAGATGCTATTAAAAATAGAGCTTTGTTAACAGGAATTAACCAAACATCTTCATCAGTAAATATAAATTCTAATTTTGCTGACGAATCGTTTTCTGCAAGTGGAAATTACGGACGTTCATTTTTAAAATATTATAAAGCTTCTGTTGGAGCAAGTTTTAACTGGAGTAAGTTTAATAACATTCGTGTGTATCCTGATGCTGATACAGATCCAACGAATAATCCAACCGAAGTTCAAACAACAAAATCGGTTACGCAAAGTTATAACGCAAAGTTTTCTACAAATTTTAAAGAATTACCTAATTTAAGTTTACAATACGCATTTACTTTAAATGATAACCAAGCCAATATTTTCTATACAGATAATCCATCTGTAGAATTAGAATATTACTTTTTAGATGCTTTTTCTTTTGTTTCAGAATATAGTTTTTACCACAATAGAAGTAAAGATAAAACCGTGGATAGTGAATATGACTTCTTATCGGCGTCATTAATGTATATGAAGAAAGGTAGCAAATGGGAGTGGAAATTATCTGGAACTAATTTATTAGAGACAAAAGCTTTAAATACAAATAGCTTCAGCCAATTAGGAGGAACAAGTACATTTTCAAGTTATATCGTACAGCCAAGATATATTATATTGAGTTTGAAGTATAATTTATAGTAATAAATGAGATTTAAAAATACCAATCGATTACTAGAAGAATAAAAAAAAGCGACTCATTTGAGTCGCTTTTTGTTTTACGCATTTTTAGTTTTTTCAACTTCTACTTTTTTATCGGCTTTTACATAGCGAGCTTTGCAGCTCCAACCGCTCGAGCATGATGTTAATGTTAATGTAGAAATTGCTAAAACTGTAATTGCTTTTTTCATTTTAGAGAGAGTTTTTATAGTTGTAATTTATTTGTGTTATTCTTTTATAATTTTAAATTCTACACGTCTATTCTTTTGATCTTGCTCTTGTGTACAGTTTCCTCCACAATCAAATAATGGTTGAGATTCTCCGTATCCTTTAAAAGTTAAACGTTCTTTAGAAATACCTTTTGATAATAAATAATCTACAGTAGATTTAGCTCTTCTTTGAGATAACGCTTGGTTATATTTATCAGAACCTTTATTATCAGTGTGTGCCCCAATTGCTAATTTCATTTCTGGATACTCATTTAAAACATTAACAATTTTGTTTAATGATAATTGAGATTCAGCAGTTATTGAAGCCTTGTTAAAGTTGAAGAAGATATTTTCAATAACAATAGCATCTTCAGTTATAACTGGTTTATCTTGTTCTAGTTTAATTGGACTAGATAAAATATTTTCAGTAGTAAAGTTTGTTTTGAATGGTTTATAACCTTCTTTTTCTACTGTGATATAGTTGTATGAAATAGGATTCATTTCAACTTTAATTTCACCATTTTTATCAGTAATTGCTTCAGTGATAATATTCCCAAATTCATCCTTGATTGTAACTTTAGCATTAGGTAAAGCTGTTAAAGATTCTTGCTCAACAACTTGATATGTTTTATTTGCTTTATCTAAATGTTTAATTTCAAACTTTAAAATATCGAAATTTCCACCACTTGATTTATCTGTAGAAATATATCCTTTGTTTTCTTCAACTAGTAAGAATGCTTGGTCATCTCTTCTTGAATTTAATGTTGTGCCTAAGTTTAAAGCAGGTAAATAAGAATTGTCTACACACGAACTTCTAAATACATCAAATCCACCCATGTTTAAGTGACCTTTTGATGAGAAATATAAGTGTTTACCATCCTTTGTTAAAGTTGGATATTTTTCGTCTTCGTTTGTATTAATGTTAGCTCCTAAGTTACTTGGTTTAGAAACAGAACCATCTTCATTAATTGTAGCCTCATATAAATCGTAACCACCAAAACCGCCTGGCATGTTTGATGCAAAAACTAACTTTTTACCATCTGCAGAAACCGTAGGAGTTTCAACCGAATAACCAGCAGGGATAATATCTACTTTTTGAATATTTGTCCAATATTCTTTAGAATCTGTATCTAATTCTGCTTTATATAAATCAAATACTTCAGCATTATCTGGATTTTCTTGAGTATAGAAAATAGTTTTTTGATTTGGACTAAAAGTTAACGAACCTTCATTGTTTTTAGAATCAAGCGCACTTGAAAACAATAAAGGGAATGATAAATTACCTTCTTCATCAACATTTACACAGTACATATTGTTGTTGAAAGTATTTGTTTTTTCATTTAAAGTGGTTTCGTAATGTCTTCTTTTTTTATTAGAAAGAATAATATATTTATTCATAAAAAAAGTAGTACCTACCTCATTTAATTCTGAATTAATACCAGTATCACTCAAATTATAACGAATACCTTTTGTAGAAGTATTGATAATGTTAAGGATTGAATCTAAATGTTCTAAACGCTGAGGCTCCTGAGCAAATAAAACATTTTGAATTAGAATACAAACTAATGTTAATTTAGAGATTAATTTCATAATAAATTGAGTTAAATAACAGTTGTTTTTACAAAAAAACTTAAAACGCGGGCAAAATTAGAATAATTATTCAATAAAAGTAGGTTTAATTAATGAAAAGTTATTTTTATGTTATTTATTTCGATAAAATGCAAAAAAAATCGATTTACTGCTGAGTAAATCGATTGGTAAAAAATATAATTAGATGTTTTTTAAGTTTTTACAATATACTTTTCTTGAACTTTTGGTTCGATTTTTTTAGAATCTATTTTGGTTTCATTCTCACATTTTCTATAAGGACCACATCTATATCTTCTTGGTCCACAAGATGATAAAATAAATAAACTTACTAATGCTAGGGCAATACTCTTTTTCATAACTCCATTTTTTAGATATGCATTAATTGCATTTTTAATAATTCTTCTAAGTGCTTTCTTTCGTTAGATAATCGAGGTATTTTATGTTGACCACCTAACTTGTCATTTTCTTTAAGCCAATCGTAAAATAAATTAGTACGAGCTACATTAACTTTTAACGGATTTAATGTCATGTTATTGTAGCGTTTTGCTTCATAATCAGAGTTTACAGTTTGTAGGTTCTTGTCTAACAATGCTGCGAATCCTTCAATGTTTGAAGGTAAGGTTTTAAATTCAATTATCCATTCATGAGCACCCTTTTCTTTATCTTTCATGAAAATTGGAGCTACGGTATAATCTATAACTTCGCAACCTAATTCATTACAAGTCTTGGCTAATGCTTTATCAGTGTTTTCTACCATTAATTCTTCACCAAAAACATTAATATGGTGTTTTGTGCGTCCAGTAACAACGATTCGAAAAGGATCTATCGACGTGAAGCGAACAGTGTCGCCAATTAAGTAACGCCACAAACCCGAATTCGTAGTAATTACTACTGCATAATTCTTATTTAATTCTACTTGATGTAAAGGAATCGCTTTTTGATTTGTAGTTCCAAAGGTTTCCATTGGAATAAATTCATAGAATATTCCATAATCAAGCATTAATAATAATTCATTGGAATTGTTTAAATCTTGAATAGCGAAAAACCCTTCAGAAGCATTGTAAATTTCGTAATAGCTAAAATTATCTTTTGGAAATAGTTTTTTGTATTGCTCGCGATAAGGTTCAAAACTTACACCTCCGTGAAAGTATACTTCAGCGTTTGGCCAAATATCCAATAGATTTTGCTTTCCTGTTGTTTCTAAAGTTTTATTTAGTAAAACCATCATCCAACTTGGAACGCCAGCTAAACTTGTTACATTTTCTTGTATAGTTTCATTAATTATAGCTGGAAGTTTGGTTTCCCAATCGCCCATTAAAGAAACTTTATTGCTTGGTGTTGAACTAAACTCTGCCCAAATAGGCATATTGTCAATTAAAATGGCCGATAAATCGCCAAAAAATGTATTGTTGTCTTCATACAATTGTTTACTTCCACCTAATCGTAAACTTTTTCCAGTGAATAATTGCGAATTTTCATTGTTGTTTAAATATAAGCACAATAAATCTTTACTCGCTTTGTAATGACAATTTTCAAGTGCCTCGCTACTAACTGGTATAAATTTACTTTTTGCATTTGTAGTTCCACTCGATTTAGCAAACCATTTTATAGGCGTATTCCATAAAACATTTTGAGCCCCTTTTCTAGTTTCCTCAATAAGTGGTTCTAAATCTTCATAAGTAGATACAGGAACTCTTTCAGAAAATGTTTCGTAGTTTTTTATACTTGAAAAATCGTACTTTTTACCAATTACTGTATTTTCCGCAGATTTTAATAAATTACACATTAACTCTTCTTGAACTTCATGAGGATACTTTAGGAACAATTCCATTTGATGAATTCGTTTCTTTAAAATCCATGACGCTATTGAGTTAATTATTGGTAACGGCATTTTGTTTTGTCAAATTATGATTATCAAAATAGTAATGATAACTTTACCAAAAATAACATTTTTTTTAATTTATTAATTCATCTCAATTAAAATTCAATCATGGATTACCAAGGAACACTTCAAAAAATGCAAACAGAATTAGGAAACCCTATTCAATATTATTTAGTTTTTGAAGATAGTTTTATACATGTAAATCAGGCGATAGGAAAGAATTTTTCAATGGAATTTGTAGGGTATCAATGTTTAAATTGTGGCCAACCTAAGAAAATTTTCCGACAAGGATTTTGTTATGACTGTTTTATGAGTAGTCCGGCTGTTGGAGATTGGATAATGAAACCCGAATTGAGCAAGGCACATTTAGATATTGAAGATCGAGATTTGGAATACGAAAAAAAAGTACAATTGCAACCGCATATTGTATATTTAGCGTTGTCGAGCGAAGTAAAAGTGGGTGTAACGCGTAAAACTCAAGTACCTACACGATGGATAGATCAAGGAGCTATACAAGCGATTCCAATTGTGGAGGTTCCGAATAGATACTTAGCTGGAATTACTGAAGTTGCTTTGAAAGATTATTTTACCGATAAAACAAGTTGGCAAAAAATGTTAAAAAATGATGTTTCTCATGCTGATTTAATTGCTGAGCGTTTAAAAATAGAAAATGTATTACCAGATGAAGTAAAACCTTATTTTTTGAATGAACCACATTTGTATTATTTAAATTATCCAGTGGAACAATACCCAACAAAAGTAACTAGTCTTAACTTAGATAAAACGCCTAATTATTCTGGAATTTTAGCTGGAATAAAAGGACAGTATTTAATTTTCAACGATGGAACCGTTTTTAATGTTCGTTCGTATGAAGGGTATGTTGTGAGGATTTCTTTTAATCAGGAAGTTTAAAAGTCAGAGGTACTGAATATTTTACATTAACTGGCTTTCCAGACTCAATTCCTGGTTTAAATTGGGGTAATATTGATATTATTCTCCGAGCCTCTTTTTGTAATATTTCATCTGATCCATCGGTTAAAATACTATCAACTTTGCCTTCTTTGTTTATGGTAAATGTGATCAAAACCTTACCACTAATTTTATTTTTTATTGCTTTTTCTGGGTAATTAAAATTTTTATTTACATGATCATTTAGAAATTGTTTAAAACAATCAAATTTTTCTTGTCTGCTGTGATTTTGACATTCTTGCGTCGTAGGATATTCATCTAATTCAATAAATGAATAATCTCTATTTTCATTATCTAATATTTGAGAAAATGATGAATAGAATAATAAAATAAATATTGTTGTAAATATCCTTTTCATCGATTTTAAACCGAAACTTGCCCTTTAATATGTGGATGTGGGTCGTAACCTTCTAAAGTGAAATCGTCATAAGTAAAATCGAAAATATTTTTTACATCAGGATTCATTTTCATGGTTGGTAATGGTCGACAATCTCTAGATAATTGTAATTCTAATTGCTCAATATGATTGTTGTAAATATGTGCATCACCAAATGTATGTACAAAATCTCCAGGTTGTAAATCGCATACTTGTGCAATCATCATGGTTAATAAAGCATAAGAAGCAATGTTAAACGGAACGCCTAAGAAAATGTCTGCACTTCGCTGGTACAACTGACAACTTAATTTTCCATCAGCAACATAAAACTGAAAGAAAGCATGACATGGAGGAAGCGCTGCTTTTCCATTCGCTACATTTTCAGCAAATGAAACAGAAGTATCAGGTAAAACACTAGGGTTCCATGCAGAAATTAGCATTCTTCTGCTGTTTGGATTTTTCTTGATAGTTTCAATTAATTCAGTAATTTGGTCGATTTCTTCACTGTTCCAATTACGCCATTGGTGACCATAAACCGGCCCTAAATCGCCATTCTCATCTGCCCAATCATCCCAAATTTTTACGCCATTTTCTTTTAAATAGGCAATATTGGTTTCACCTTTTAAGAACCACAACAGCTCATGTATAATCGATTTTAAGTGTAATTTTTTTGTGGTAACCATAGGGAAACCTTCACTTAAATCGAATCGCATTTGATAGCCAAAAACACTAATAGTTCCCGTTCCGGTTCTATCTCCTTTTTGATTTCCATTCTCTAATACATGTTTTACTAAGTCGTGGTATTGTTTCATTTTTTTAAGTCAAAAGTTAAAAGTCGAAAGTTAAAAAGTTTCAACTTATAATTCCTAATTAACCGATAATCATCCCGGCAATTGTAGCTGATAATAGCGAAGCTAAACTACCCCCAATTACCGCTTTTAATCCAAATTCTGACAATGTTTTTCTTTGATTAGGTGCTAATGAGCCAATTCCTCCAATTTGAATTCCGATTGAAGCAAAGTTAGCAAAACCACACAACATATAGGTTGCCATTATTACTGATTTTTCATAGGTAAAATGAATATCATTAGCCATATTCTTCAACTCTGCCAATTGAATATATCCTACGAATTCTGAAGCGGCTAATTTAATACCTAATAATTGCCCCATTAACATCATATCTTCAGTTGCAACACCAATCAGCCACATTAATGGAGAGAAAACAATACCTAAAATCGTTTCTAATGAAAATTTTGTGTATGGAGTGTTTTCTGCAATAATAGAATTTAATCCAGTGTAATAACCAATTTGATCTAAACCATAATTGATCATGGCTATAAAAGCAATAAATACAAGCAACATTGCAGCAACGTTTGCAGCTAATTTTAAGCCTTCTGTAGTTCCTGTTGCAATAGCATCAAGAATATTTGAACCAATTTTATCTTTAGTAACTTCAACTTCTGTATTAATAATCTCACTTTGTGGATATAAAATTTTAGAAATTATAATTGCTCCAGGTGCAGCCATAACTGAAGCTGCTAATAAGTGTCTTGCAAATTCAGCTTCAAGAACTTTATCTCCACCACCTAAAAAGCCTATGTAAGCAGCTAAAACACCTCCAGCAACTGTTGCCATTCCGCCAATCATAACTAATAGGATTTCACTTTTATTCATTTTCTCAAGATAAGCTTTGATAAGCAAAGGAGCTTCCGTTTGACCTAAGAAAATATTACCAGCAACTGATAAACTTTCAGCTCCAGAAATTTTAAGAAGCTTTGTTAAAACAATAGCCATTGCTTGAACAACTTTTTGAATAATTCCAAGATAAAAAAGCAATGATGTTAATGCAGAAAAGAATATGATTGTAGGTAAAACTTGGAACAAGAAAATAAATCCAAAGCTTTGAATGTCCATCATTCCTCCAAGTAAAAATTCACTTCCTGCTCTTGTAAATTCTAAGACTTTAGTAAATAGTTTTCCTACAATGTCAAAAAACGCTTGAATGAACGGAACTTTTAAAATCCCGAATGCAAGAAAAAGTTGAGCCATTAAACCTATTCCAACTGTTTTCCAGTTAATAGCTTTTCGGTTTGAACTAAAAGCAAATGCAATACCTAATAAAGATAACATTCCAAGTATTCCTCTTCCAATTCCAGTAGCCGTTAATCCTTTATTAGGAATTAATTCTGTACCAGAAACTTCTTTTTTTACTTTATTAGACGAAAAGAAAGAATATGCTTTTTCTCCTTTTTTTAAAGTTAAAGTAGAATCAGTAGTAGTTTCAATTCTAAATCTTTTTGTAGGAGAATCTGATCCGTTTTCAAATAAAAACAAATACTTATCTTGTATAAGGTAATCTCCTTTTCTTACAACACTGTCATTAGATAACTTTAAACTAAAAGTTCCTTCTTTTAATTCAAGGAAGTCATTTTCTGAAGATTGTAATTGCCATTTTTTTTCTAATTCTTGTGCATTTAATTGTAATGCGCAAAAAAGCATTAAGAAAAAGGTAACTATTCTTGTATTCATATAATCTTTTGCTAGGGTTATGATTCTTTTTTAGAGATTTCGTCTCTAATTTTTGCTGCTTTTTCGTAATCTTCGTTTTGAACAGCTTCTTCTAATTTTTGATATAATTCTTCTAAAGTATAATGACTAAAATCACCAGGTTTAACTTCGTTTTCGGCCTCTATTCCAAAAGTTTCTGGTGTTGATAAAATTTCATCAGAATTTTCATCATCTTCTTTTTCAGAGGGGTTCATTTTTAAATAAATTCCCGCTTTATCTAAAATGTTTTTATAAGTAAAAATTGGCGCACTGAAACGTATAGCTAAAGCAATAGCGTCAGATGTTCGTGCGTCAATTATTTCTTCAATTTTATCTCTTTCACAAATTATACTTGAAAAGAAAACACCATCTACTAATTTATGGATAATAACTTGTTTAACCACAATGTCGAAACGATCGGCAAAGTTTTTAAATAAATCATGAGTTAAAGGACGTGGTGGTTTTATTTCTTTTTCTAAAGCAATTGCAATGGATTGGGCCTCAAAAGCACCAATAACAATAGGTAGATTACGTTCGCCATCAACTTCATTTAAAATTAAAGCATAAGCTCCATTTTGGGTTTGGCTGTACGAAATTCCTTTTATAGTTAGTTTCACTAAACTCATAGATCAAATAATCATTAAAAAATGATAGCTAATAGAATAAGGTGTCAAAAATAAAAAAAAGAGCTATCTAAACAAAGATAACTCTAATTTTCAAATATAAAATTCTATTTTAAAACTAAATTAAGCGTTATTAGCTTTAAAAGTTTTTAATTTTTCGATTAGTTTAGGAACAACATCAAAAGCATCACCAACGATTCCATAATCAGCAACTTTGAAGAAAGGAGCCTCAGCGTCTGTATTGATTACCACTTTTACTTTTGAAGCGTTGATGCCGGCAATATGTTGAATTGCTCCAGAGATACCTACAGCTATATACAAGTTTGAAGCTACTGGCTTTCCTGTTTGACCAACGTGTTCACTGTGAGGTCTCCATCCAATATCAGAAACTGGTTTAGAACAAGCAGTTGCAGCACCTAAAACAGAAGCTAATTCTTCAATCATTCCCCAGTTTTCAGGGCCTTTCATTCCTCGACCAGCAGAAACAACAATTTCAGCATCTGCAATAGTTACTTTTCCAGTTACCTTTTCTACGTTTTCAACCTTCACTCCAAAATCTACATCGTTTAATGACGGAGAAAATACCTCTTCTGCTAATGAAACTGAATCTTCCACTAAACCAAATGAATTCTTCGCTAAACCGATTACTTTTACATCGGTTGAAATTTCAGTTACATTGAAAGCTTTATTAGAAAAAGCAGTTCTTTTTACTTGGAAAGGGCTTGTGCTTTCTGGTAATGCAACTA
Source organism: Flavobacterium okayamense (assembly GCF_019702945.1). NCBI lineage: Bacteria > Pseudomonadati > Bacteroidota > Flavobacteriia > Flavobacteriales > Flavobacteriaceae > Flavobacterium > Flavobacterium okayamense. Next base: position 342,676 of record NZ_AP024749.1, on the reverse strand, counting down.
CATTAGATGCAAATCCAGCGTTTAAGTTTACAGCAACAAGAGGAGATAGGTATTTGCTATCTGTTGTAGACGATAAAACGATAACTTTTGCACTTTCTTTTTCGGCAGCTTGTTTTATAACATCTGCATAAGCTTTTGCATTAAAATTATTTAATTTGTCGTTTGAAACATTTAAAACTTTACTAACTCCGTATTTTGATAATTCTTCTGTGTTTCCTGCGTTAATGGTTACAGCTGTTACGCTAGTGCCCATACTATCAGCAACTTTTTTAGCATATGAAGCTAACTCTAAAGCTACTTTTTTAAATTTTCCTTCAGACGATTCTGCGTATATTAAAATAGACATGATTCTTTTTTTTAAAATTAAAATTAGATTACTTTAGCTTCATTGTGTAATAAGTCTACTAACTCATCGATATTGTCTGGACTTATCATTTTACAAGCTGATTTTGGAGCTGGTTTTTCGAACTTCACTGCTTGTGTTGCAGTTTCGTTACCTGTTGGTTCATTTACTGCTAGAGCTTTAGAACGAGCCATCATGATTCCTCTCATATTTGGTATTCTCAAGTCTTTTTCTTCTACTAATCCTTTTTTACCTCCAACGATTAATGGTAATGAAGTCGAGACAGTTTCTTTTCCGCCATCAATTTCTCTTACAACTTTAGCTTCGGATCCAGTAACTTCTAAACCAATACATGAGTTAACAAAATTGTAACCTAATAATGCTGCCATCATTCCTGGTACCATTCCACCATTATAATCAATAGATTCTGTTCCTGCAATGATTAAGTCATAACCTCCATTTTTTACAACTTCGGCTAATTGTTTAGCAACAAACATTCCATCTGTTGGATTTGCATTTATTCTAATTGCTTCGTCAGCACCAATAGCTAATGCTTTTCTTAATGTAGCTTCAGCGTCAGTACCGCCAACATTTACAACTGTTACTGATGCACCTTGTTGTTCTTTTAACATTACAGCTTTAGTCAAACCAAATTCATCGTTTGGGTTAATTACAAACTGTACTCCATTTGTGTCAAATTCTGTGTCACCGTTGGTGAAATTGATTTTTGATGTAGTATCAGGTACGTGACTGATGCAAACTAGTATTTTCATCACTTAAATTGTTTATGTTTATTAATCATTTTGGGTTACGAAATTAATAAAATAAATCCAAAAATACTATGCGTGCATAATATTTTTTTGAAAAAAATGTATTTTAAGAAAACGTTGTAGTTATTTTTAACCAACAAGAGTTATTTTTAATGATCTATTTTTTTTATTTTTGCCAATCATACAATTAAAAAGAATGAAAACAATTCAATTTAGAGAAGCGGTTTGCGAAGCAATGAGTGAAGAAATGCGTCGCGATGAATCAATATATTTAATAGGTGAAGAAGTAGCTGAATATAACGGAGCATACAAAGCTTCGAAAGGAATGTTAGACGAGTTTGGTCCAAAAAGAGTTATCGACGCTCCTATTGCCGAATTGGGTTTTGCCGGTATTGCTGTTGGTTCCGCAATGAATGGAAATAGACCAATTGTTGAGTTTATGACATTTAACTTCTCATTAGTAGGTATTGATCAAATTATAAATAACGCGGCTAAAATGCGTCAAATGTCTGGTGGTCAATTTAATATTCCTATCGTGTTTAGAGGTCCTACGGCTTCTGCAGGACAATTAGCTGCAACGCATTCACAAGCTTTTGAAAACTGGTATGCAAACTGTCCAGGTTTAAAAGTAGTTGTTCCTTCAAATGTTTATGATGCAAAAGGGTTGTTAAAATCTGCTATTCGTGATAATGACCCAGTTATTTTCATGGAATCTGAGCAAATGTATGGTGATAAAGGTGAAGTGCCTGAAGGAGAATATACAATTCCATTAGGTGTTGCTGATATTAAAAGAGAGGGTTCTAATGTAACAATAGTTTCTTTTGGTAAAATTATTAAAGAAGCTTTAACTGCAGCAGAAGAATTAGCAAAAGAAGGAATTTCTTGTGAAGTAATCGATTTAAGAACTGTTCGTCCAATGGATTACGATACAATTATTAATTCGGTTAAGAAAACAAATAGATTGGTTGTTTTAGAAGAAGCTTGGCCATTTGCTTCAGTTGCTTCTGAAATTACTTATATGGTTCAAGAAAGAGCTTTTGATTATTTAGATGCTCCTATTCAAAGAATAACTACAGCAGATGCTCCAGCACCTTATTCTCCAGCTTTATTGAAAGAATGGTTGCCAAATGCTAATGATGTAATTAAAGCTGTAAAAAAAGTAGCTTACAAATAAAATATAACTTCTTATATTTGAAACTTCATCAGCAATACTGATGAAGTTTTTTTTTGAATACAGGTATGGTAAAAAAGATATTATTTTTTCTGTTTTTTAGTTTAGTTGCTTTTTCACAAACAAAAGTTGGTGGAAAAGTTTATGATGAATTTGGAGATCCAGTAGCTTTTGCAAATGTTTTATTTAAAAACTCTAAAACTGGAGTTATAACAGATGAAAACGGAAGTTTTTATTTTGAAGCTGATGAAGAGTATTCTGCAATTGTAGTGTCTTTTGTTGGTTTTCAAACACAAGAGGTTCCTTTAAAGAAAGGGCTAAATGCCAATTTAAAAATTATTCTAAAAGAAGGAACAGAACTTAAAGAAGTAATTGTTTACACAGGAAAAACTTCAAAGAAAAACAATCCTGCAATTGATATTTTGCGAAAAATTTGGGCTCGTAAACGTAAGAATGGTTTGTATATGTTCGACCAATATAAGTATGATAAATACGAAAAGGTTGAATTTGATATGAATACAATTGATAGTGCTTTTATGAATAGTAAAGTTTTTAAAGGCATGGAGTTTATTTTTGACAATATTGATACTTCACGAATTACTGGAAAAACGTATTTGCCTATTTTTATTAATGAAAGCGCTAGTGAGGTTTATGGTGATAATGTTTTAAATAAGAAAAAAGAAATATTAAAAGGTAATAGGAATTCTGGTTTTGGTAATGGAGATGGTGTTAATACTTTTATTAAAGATCTTTATGCTGATTACGATATTTATAAAAATTATTTAAAATTCTTTGATAAGTCTTTCATAAGTCCTTTATCTCGAACAGGTATTGATGTATATAATTATGTCTTGAGTGATAGTACATTTATTGATGATAAATGGTGTTATAATATTGTTTACTACCCTAGAAGAAAAGGAGAATTAACTTTTAAAGGAGACTTTTGGGTAAACGACACAACTTGGGCTATTAAAAAAATAAATCTTGAAGCTAGTAAAAGTGCAAACATAAACTGGGTGAAAGAAATTTATATTGAACAAGAATTTGATGTGTTAAACGATTCTGTTTTTTTACTAAAAAGAGATTACATGATGTCTGATTTTAGTTTGACTAAAAAAGAAGAATCAAAAGGGGTTTATGGTAAACGAACAACTATAGTAAAAAATCACGAGTTCAATAAACCTAAAGATGAAAAGTTTTATCGAGAAGAAGTAAATTTCTATGATAATGAAGTTTTTAATCAAACAGATGATTTTTGGGTAGAAAATAGATTTGAAAAATTAAATGAAAATGAAGCCGGAATCTATAAAATGTTGGACACACTTCAAACGGTTCCAAAGTTTAAGAAGATTTATAATTTAGCTTCAATTTTGGGAAGTGGATACATTCAATTCGGTAATTTAGATTTTGGTCCTATTTTTTCAACTTTTGGTTATAATGACGTTGAAGGACAAAGAATAAGAGTTGGAGGTCGAACGTATTTTGGACCAAATGATAGATGGAGAATTCAAGGTTATACAGCTTACGGTTTGAGAGACAATCAATTCAAATATGGAATTATTGGTAAGTGGATGGTTAATACTAAAAACCGATTAATTCTTTCACTTGGAAATAGAAGAGATGTTGAACAAATTGGAGTTAGTCTAACTACGTCAAATGATGTTTTAGGTAGAAGTTTTGCATCTTCAGCTTTATTCGCAAGTGGAGTCAATAATCAGCTAACTTCAATAAATTTAACAACATTAGGCGCAGAAATAGAGCCTTTAAAGAACTTAATTTTTCAAACCAATTTTAGTTATCGAACTTTAAAATCTGCTTCAAGCGAATTCAGTTTAGATTATTATACTGATTTAACTCAATCTGAAATTAAAAGTGAAGTTAAGCAATCAGAAATAAACCTAGTTGCTGAATATACACCTAAAAGAAAAACAGTAGGTTATGGAGTTGATCGATTAGAAGTTGATAACAATTATGCCCGATTGTTTTTAAGCTATAGTAATGGTTTAAAAGGAGTAATGTCTAGTGATTTTAATTACCAAAAATTGCAATTTTATTACAGGCAACCTGTTTTAATAGGAGGATTTGGAAGATTGTTTACAACATTTGAGACTGGAAAGATTTTTGGAGAAGTGCCTCTTGGTTTAATGGGAGTTATTCCAGGTAACCAATCGTGGTTTGTTATCGAAAATACCTATAATCTTTTAGATTACTATGATTTTGTTGCCGATGAATATGCGTCATTACATTTTGAACATCATTTTAATGGTAGATTGTTTTCTAGAATTCCAGGGTTAAGAAAGCTAAATTTAAGAGAAATTGTTGGTGTTAAAGGAGTAATTGGGCATGTTTCTGATGAAAATAGAATGTTAAATGCATCGAATTTAAACTATGTAGCGCCAGAAAATCTTTATTGGGAATACTACGCTGGTGTTGGAAATATTTTTAAAGTCTTACGAATCGATTTTGCATGGCGTGGAAACTATTTAGATATGCCTAATGCTAGAAAATTTGGTGTAAAAGCTTCCTTCGGTTTTTATTTCTAAAATGCAAGAAAGTATACAATTCTTAATAGAGAAAGAACCTGTATTTGATAATTTATATAAAAAATATGGAGTTCCTTTTATTCCTTTTCGAAAGCAAGGATTTGAAACTTTGTGCAAACTTATAATAGAACAACAGGTTTCATTAGCTTGTGCAAAAGCGTGTTATCAAAAATTAGAATCTTTTTTGGGAGAAATTAAACCAGAATCTATTTTGAAAAGTTCAATTGAAGATTTAAGAATTAACGGAGTTAGTCGTTAAAAAGCAACTTATTTGCATTCACTTTCAGAGGCTGTTTTGTCAAAAAAAATAGATTTAAATTCACTTCAAAATAAAGATGAAACAACTGTTCGTTCCGAATTAATTCAAGTAAAAGGAATTGGAAATTGGACAATCGATATTTATTTGATGTTTTCACTTCAATATCAAGACATTTTACCAATTGGCGATATTGCTATTGTAAATACAATAAAAGATTTGTTTGGCTACTTAACTTCTGATGAAATAATTAATCTTTCACATAATTGGAAACCATACAGAAGTATGGCTGCATTTTTCTTATGGCATCATTATTTAGAAAGCAGAGGAAGAAAACCTTTAATTTATTAATTCGTAATTGGTAATTCGTAATTGTTTTTTACCTTTGCACCCGCTTTTAAAAATATAAGATAAAATGACAGCAGATAAAATTACTACATTTGATGTATTGATTGAGATTCCAAGAGGAAGTAGAAACAAATATGAATATGACTTTGAATTAAAAAGAATGCGTTTCGATAGAATGTTGTTCTCTTCAATGATGTATCCTGCAGATTATGGTTTTATTCCTGAAACTTTAGCATTAGACGGTGATCCATTAGATGTTCTAGTGTTAGTTAACGAGCCAACTTTTCCAGGTTGTGTTATGGAGGTAAAACCAATTGGGGTTTTCCACATGGCAGATGATAAAGGTCCAGATGAAAAAGTAATTTGTGTGCCTGTTTCTGATCCAATTTGGAATAAATTAAACGATTTAAGTGATGTAAATCCACACTTAATTAAAGAAATCGAACACTTCTTCCAAGTATATAAAGACTTGGAAAATAAAAAAGTAGATGTTGAAGGTTGGGGGGACGTTAATGAAGCAAAAGAAATTTTAAGAAAATGTACAAATCGTTTTAACGATTTAGAAAATAAACCAGAAGGATTATTTAGTATTCGCTAGTAACTATATAGTAAATTAGCAATTAAAAAAGGTAATATTCACTAGCAATATTGCCTTTTTTGTTTATTTTTGTTTGATTTACAAAAAATTATAATACTAACAACCAAAATTTTTTATGGATTCAATAATGATTTATGTGCCAATAATAATGGCATTAGTAGGATTAGCTTTTATGCTTTATAAAAGAGCATGGGTTTTAAAACAAGATGCTGGAGATGGTAAAATGAAAGAAATTTCAGATTATATCTACGAAGGAGCATTAGCCTTTTTAAAAGCAGAATATAAACTATTAACTTTTTTCGTTATAGGAGCAAGTATTGCTTTAGCAGCAATTTCATTTATTGTTCCTACAACTCACATATTAATTGTAGTTGCGTTTATTTTCGGAGCGATATTTTCGGCTCTAGCAGGAAATATGGGAATGAAGATTGCTACAAAAACAAACGTTAGAACGACTCAAGCGGCACGTACTAGTTTACCACAAGCATTAAAAGTTTCTTTTGGTGGTGGAACCGTTATGGGATTAGGAGTTGCTGGTTTAGCAGTTCTTGGTTTAACAGGTTTTTTCATCATTTTATACCAAGTTTTTATGAATGGTGGTTGGTCTTCAACGGAAGATATGACTATCGTTTTAGAAACATTAGCGGGATTCTCATTAGGTGCTGAATCAATCGCTTTATTCGCACGTGTAGGTGGGGGTATTTACACTAAAGCTGCCGATGTAGGTGCGGATTTAGTAGGTAAAGTTGAAGCAGGTATTCCTGAAGATGATCCGCGTAATCCAGCTACTATTGCTGATAACGTTGGGGATAATGTTGGTGACGTTGCAGGTATGGGTGCCGATTTGTTTGGTTCTTATGTAGCAACAGTTTTAGCAGCTATGGTTTTAGGTAACTATGTTATTAAAGATATGGGTGGTGCAATTGAAGATGCTTTTGGCGGAATTGGACCAATCTTATTACCAATGGCAATTGCTGGTTTCGGAATTTTATTCTCTATCATTGGAACAATGTTAGTTAAAATTTCATCTGACGATGCTAAAGAAAAACAAGTTCAAGGTGCTTTAAATATTGGTAACTGGGTTTCAATTGGATTAACATTAGTTTCGTGTTATTTCTTAGTGAAATATATGTTGCCTGAAACAATGAAAATGGAATTCTTTGGAGAAGGATTAAAAGATATTTCTTCAATGAGAGTTTTCTATGCTACATTAATTGGTTTATTTGTAGGTGGAGCTATTTCATCAGTTACAGAATATTATACAGGTTTAGGTACAAAGCCAGTATTAGCAATCGTACAAAAATCATCAACTGGAGCAGGAACAAACGTAATCGCTGGTTTAGCAACAGGTATGATTTCTACATTCCCAACAGTTTTATTATTTGGTGGAGCTATTTGGGCTTCTTACGCATTAGCAGGTTTCTATGGTGTTGCTTTAGCAGCTTCTGCAATGATGGCTACAACTGCTATGCAGTTAGCAATTGATGCTTTCGGACCAATCGCTGATAACGCAGGTGGTATTGCTGAAATGAGTGAATTGCCAAAAGAAGTTCGTACAAGAACAGATATTTTAGATTCAGTAGGAAATACTACAGCTGCAACTGGTAAAGGTTTTGCTATTGCTTCAGCTGCTTTAACTTCATTAGCGTTGTTTGCGGCTTATGTTACTTTTACAGGAATTGATGGAATTAACATTTTCAAAGCTCCAGTATTAGCAATGTTATTCGTTGGTGGTATGATTCCAGTTGTTTTCTCTGCATTAGCAATGAACTCTGTAGGTAAAGCAGCAATGGACATGGTATACGAAGTACGTCGCCAATTTAAAGAAATTTCTGGTATTATGGAAGGTACTGGAAAACCAGAATATGGTAAATGTGTTGAAATTTCTACAAAAGCAGCTTTACGTGAAATGATGTTACCAGGAATTCTAACAATTGGTTTCCCTATTGCAATTGTATTAGTGGGAATGTTAGTATATCCAGATAACAACCAATTAGTAGCAGAAATGTTAGGAGGTTATATGGCTGGTGTTACGGTTTCAGGTGTACTTTGGGCAGTTTTCCAAAATAATGCAGGTGGAGCTTGGGATAATGCTAAAAAATCTTTCGAAGCTGGTGTTGAAATCAATGGAGAAATGACATACAAAGGTTCAGATGCTCATAAGGCAGCTGTAACTGGAGATACAGTTGGAGATCCATTTAAAGATACTTCAGGGCCTTCAATGAACATCTTAATTAAATTAACATGTTTAATTGGTCTAGTAATTGCTCCAATCTTAGGTGGTCATGGTGCTACAACAGAAAAAGGTGCTTGTTGTGCAAAAACTGAAATGACTTGTGGCGAAAATGGACATTGCGATTTATCTAAATGCGCTACAATGACAAAAGAGGAATGTGCTGCTATGTGTGAAGCAAAAGGATGCTCTGATGCTTGTAAAGCAAAATGTATGGCTCAATATGATGAGAATGGAAAATATATTGGCGGGGAAGCTCACGTTCACGGACCAAATTGCAATCATGGAGCAGAAATGAAAGTTGTAGATATGAAAGTGATTAAAGAGAAAAATGATGATGGAAAAGTAAAAGCAACAGTTACTTTAACAACAGAAATCAACGGTGAAGTTAAAACTGAAGAGCATGTTTTTGAAGGAGACGACCTAGAAGTTCAAGCTCAAATAGATAAATTAGGACAAAGATAATTTTTTGATTTTATAGAAAAGCCTCGCATTAGCGGGGCTTTTTTTTATATATTTAGCTGACTAAATTTTTCCAAATGAAAAGGTTTTTTTTGATTATAATTTTATTTCAAATTTCTTGGTTAAGTTTTTCACAAGAGAATTTAGCATTTATTCCAAAACCACACCAAATTGATTACCACGATGGCTTTTTTGAGTTGAATTCAGAAACAGTTATTCAAGCAGATGAAGATTCTTTTGAAGCTAAATATTTACAACAGATCATAAAAAATCAATTGGGATTAAATTTAGAAATCTCAACATCATCTAAAGCCGATTCTAAGATTGTTTTCTTAAGTAAGATAATTGAAATTGAGAAGAGTTTTAAAGAATGGTATAATTTATCCATTTCAAAAAATAAGATAATAATCAATTCTACTACTTCACAAGGTGCTTTTTACGGTGTTCAAACCTTAATACAATTACTTCCTTTAGAAAATATTAGGGGAATTAAAATTCAATGTTTGAATATTACAGATGAACCCAAATTCCAATGGCGAGGCATGCATTTAGACGTTTCTCGTCATTTCTTTTCTAAAGAATTCATCAAAAAGTATATCGATTATCTCGCCATTTATAAAATGAATACGTTTCATTGGCATTTAACCGATGATCAAGGTTGGCGCATCGAAATCAAAAAATATCCCAAATTAACTGAAGTAGGAGCATGGCGAAATGGCTCAATGATTGGACATTACACCGATCAAACTTTTGATAACATTCCATATGGTGGATTTTATACGCAAGATGAAATCAAAGAAATCGTAGCTTACGCTAAAGAACGTCACATTACCATTATTCCAGAAATCGAAATGCCTGGTCATGCCCTAGCAGCATTAGCTTCGTATCCTGAATTTTCTTGTAATGGCGGACCTTTTGAAGTAGGAAAAACGTGGGGCGTTTTAGAAGATGTTTTTTGTCCAAAAGACGAAACCTTTACTTTTTTAGAAAATATTTTGACAGAAGTAATGGAGTTATTTCCTTCGGAATACATTCACATCGGTGGTGATGAATCTCCAAAAGTACGTTGGAAAAGTTGTCCGCATTGTCAAAAGAGAATTAAAGATGAAAACTTGAAAGATGAACACGAATTACAAAGCTATTTCATCCAACGAATTGAAAAATTCGTAAATAGTAAAGGTCGAAAAATCATCGGTTGGGACGAAATTTTAGAAGGCGGATTAGCACCAAACGCAGCTGTTATGAGTTGGCGTGGCACCGAAGGCGGAATTGCAGCGGCTAAACAAAAACATTTCGTAGTGATGTCGCCAGGTTCACATTGTTATTTTGATCATTATCAAGGCGAACCTAAAAACGAACCTATTGCTTTTGGCGGTTATACCAATGTGGAAAAAGTGTATTCTTTTAATCCTATTTCAAAGGAACTTTCAACAGAAGAATCGAAATATATTTTAGGTGCTCAAGCCAATCTTTGGACAGAATATATCAACACACCAGAACATGCTGAATATATGCTTTTTCCAAGAATTGCAGCACTTTCTGAAGTGGTTTGGGGAACATCAAATTCGAAAGAATACAAAGAATTCGAAAAAAGATTGATTTCACATTTTGAAATCTATGATAAAAAAGGAATCAATTATAGTAAAGCCATTTTTGAAGTAACTTCCAAAGTCCAACCTGCCGAAAATGGAGTGGCATTCGAATTAAAATCAGCAAATCCAAACGGAATTAAGTACACAACTGATGGTTCAGAGCCAAATGTAAATTCGATTCCTTATGAAAAACCAATTTTAGTTACTAAAAGCCAAACTATAAAAGCAGCTTATTTTGAAAATGGGAAAGCCAAAAGTGCAACTATCGAACAACCATTTTTCATTACTAAATCAACGGGTAAAGAGATTGAATTGGTGCATCAGCCGCATGAAAATTATGGAATCGGAGGAAGTTTTACTTTGGTAGATGGAATGAAAGGAAATTCTTCAAAATTTGGTAGGGATTGGTTAGGATTCTGGGGTGACGATTTAGAAGCAACTATCAATTTAGGAATAAATACTACTATTTCTAAAATTGGAATTAACACATTACTTTCTGAAGGAAGTTGGATTTATTTTCCTAAAGAAATTAAGTTTTTTACTTCAATTGATGGTGTTAATTTCCAAATTGTAAAATCAATTTCTCAAAACGAAATAATTACCGCAAAAGGAAAAATTATAATTGAGTTTCCAAAGAGAAAAACTAAATTTATAAAAGTAATAGCAAAAAACAACGGAATTATTGCAGACGGAAAACCCGGAGCAGGTTCAAAAAGTTGGTTATTTGTTGACGAAATAAGTGTAGAATTATGAAAAACAGAAGAGATTTTTTAAAAAAGACGGCATTAGCATCTGCTGCAATTACACTTCCAAGTTTTAAAGGTTTGGATCAGAATGAATTATCTTATTCAAATCAAAAAGTCAATAAACCTATAGTTTTGTCGACTTGGAATTTTGGTATTCAAGCCAATGAAGAAGCTTGGAAAATTCTTCAAAATAATGGAAGAGCTTTAGATGCTGTAGAAGCTGGTGTGAAAATACCTGAAGGCGATCCTAATGAAAGAAGTGTAGGTTATGGAGGTCGACCTGATAGAGAAGGGAAGGTAACGCTTGATTCTTGTATTATGGATGAGTTTTCAAATATTGGTTCGGTTGCTTGTTTGGAACACATTAAACATCCTATTTCTGTAGCAAGAGCTGTTATGGAAAAGACACCACATGTTATGTTAGTTGGTCAAGGGGCATTGGATTTTGCTTTAGAACAGGGTTTTCAAAAAGAAAACTTATTAGTAGAAGCATCTGAAAAAGAATGGAAAGAATGGTTGAAGAAGAGTGAGTATCATCCTAAAGCTAATATTGAAAATCACGATACTATAGGAATGATTGCTTTAGACAATCAAGGGAACTTGTCTGGAGCCTGTACAACAAGTGGTATGGCTTTTAAAATGCATGGAAGAGTGGGTGATTCTCCAATTATCGGAGCTGGTTTGTATGTGGATAACGAAATTGGAGCCGCAACCGCAACAGGTCATGGTGAAGAAGTAATTAGAATTACGGGTTGTCATTTAGTAGTAGAATTAATGCGTCAAGGAAAATCGCCACAAAAAGCGTGCGAAGAAGCCGTAATGCGAATTGTAAAACTGACGCAAAATCGTGGAAAAAATTTAAAAGATATCCAAGTAGGATTTATCGCCTTGAATAAAAAAGGAGAATACGGTTCGTATTGTGTACAAGGCGGATTTAATTATGCCGTTCACGATGCAACAGGAAATAAATTAATCGATGCGAACTACTTTATGAAATAATGAAAAAAATCGAAATCGCTTGTTTTAATCTGGAGTCTGTACTAATAGCTCAAAAAGCAGGAGCTGATAGAGTAGAATTATGCGTAGATATTTCAGTTGGCGGAACAACTCCATCAATTGAAATGATTCAACAAGCTCGTGAAAATTTGACCATCGATTTGTATGTGATGATTCGAACAAGAGGAGGAGATTTTGCTTACTCGGATGCTGAATTTAAACAAATGAAATCAGAAATCGAAACCATTAAAAAATTTGGAGTTAACGGATTTGTATTCGGAATTTTGAATGAGGATAAAGCAATTAATCTTGAACAGAATAAAGCTTTAGTGGAATTAGCAAAACCTTTTTCTTGCACGTTTCATCGTGCTTTTGATGAAGTTTTAGATTATGAGAAAGCATTAGAAGATATCATTTCTTGTGGATTTTCAACGATTTTGACTTCTGGAAGTTACCCAAATGTAATGGAAGGAAAAGAAGTTTTGAAACAATTAGTAATTCAAGCCAATAATCGCATCGAAATCATGCCTGGTGGCGGATTGCGTTCGGCTAATATTTCAGTATTAGACGAAATAGTCAATGCGAATTGGTATCATTCTTCAGCAATTACTGATGAAACAGAAACTGCAAATGAAGAGGAAATTATTAGCTTAAAAAACAAACTTCATGCTAAGTAGAATATACTATATAGTTTTTTTATTTCTATTAAATTGTTCCATTTCGGCACAAACTTCTTATCGCAATTTATCATTAGAAAACTGGACATTCAACAAGCAAAACGAAGTAAAAAAACACAAGGCAACCATTCCTGGAACTGTTCATACGGATTTGTTTCAAAACCAATTAATTCCAGATCCTTTTTTTGGCGACAATGAAAAGCAATTGCAGTGGATTGAAAATGAAAATTGGGAATACGAAACGTATTTTACATTATCAAAATCCGAACTCAAAACTCAAAATATCGACTTGGAATTTGAAGGTTTAGATACGTATGCAACTGTTTTTTTGAACGGAAAAGTAGTTTTAGAAGCCAATAATATGTTCCGAAAATGGACCATTTCAGCTAAAACGCATTTGAAGATTGGCGCGAATCATTTAAAAGTAGTTTTTAATTCCGCTGTTCAAAAAGGAAAAGATGAAGCTGAAAAATTGACTTATACATTACCTGAAAAAGAACGTGTTTTTGTTCGAAAAGCGCAATATCAATTCGGTTGGGATTGGGGACCACGATTTGTAACGGCTGGAATTTGTAAACTAGTACAATTGAAATTTTGGAATACAGCAAAAATTGAAAATATTAAATACAACCAAATTGAACTGAAAGAAAAAAAGGCTGTTTTAGAATTCACAACCGAAATTTATGTTTCCAAAGTCAAAACAATACAGTTAAAAATCAATGAAAAAATCGAAACATTCAACCTTAAAAAAGGTAAAAACATAATTCAAATGCAATATGAAATTACGAATCCAAAATTGTGGTGGTGTAACGGATTAGGTGACGCGAATTTATATCCTTTTACAGTTGAAATCAGTCATAAAAATCAATTTTTAGATACGAAAAAACTAAATATTGGTTTACGAACTATCGAATTAATTCAAGAAAAAGACCAAATTGGGAAAAGTTTTTACTTTAAATTAAATGGAAAACCGGTTTTTATGAAAGGTACTAATGTGGTTCCGCCCGATAGTTTTTTACCACGAGTTTCTGATTCTACTTATTTTTCTTTAGTAAAAAATGCTAAAAAAGCGAATATGAACATGCTTCGTGTTTGGGGTGGTGGTGTTTATTTTGATGATGCGTTTTATGAAGCTTGTGATGTCAACGGAATTTTAGTGTGGCAAGATTTTATGTTTGCATGTTCAATGTATCCTGGCGATGATGCGTTTGTGCAAAATGTAAAACAAGAAGTTATAGATAATGTAAATCGTTTGCAAAATCACCCAAGTATTGCAATTTGGTGTGGTAACAATGAAAACGACGAAGGTTGGCACAATTGGGGTTGGCAAAAACAATTCAACTATTCACAATCGGATTCAACCCAAATTTGGAACGACTACAAAAAAGTATTTCACGAAATGATTCCGCAGGCATTAGATAGTTTGCTTCCGAAAGAAAAGAACATTTACTGGTCGTCTTCGCCATCGATAGGTTGGGGAAGAAAGGAAAGTTTGTTACAAGGTGATTCACATTATTGGGGCGTTTGGTGGGGAAAAGAACTTTTTGAAATTTATGAAAAAAAAGTTGGGCGTTTCATGAGTGAATACGGTTTTCAAGGAATGCCTAATTTGGAAACCTTGCAAAAAGTTATGAATAAGGAAGACTTGAATTTTACTTCCGAAGCTTTTAAAAATCATCAAAAACATCCAAGAGGTTACGAAACCATAAATGAATACATGGAACGCGATTTTGTTGTTCCAAAGATTTTTGAAGATTACCTTTATGTTTCGCAATTGTTGCAAGCACGTGGCATGAAAATCGCTATAGAAGCCCACCGAAGAGCGAAGCCGTATTGTATGGGAACGTTATATTGGCAACTGAATGATTGTTGGCCCGTTACATCTTGGAGTTCGTTGGATTATTACGGTAATTGGAAAGCGTTTCATTATCAAGCAAAGCGAAGTTTTGAGAATTTGTTATTTTCGGTTGAAGAGGAAAGTAATAAATATAAAGTGTTTTTGATAAATGATAATTTTGAAAATTATTCTGGGAATTTAGAATTGGAATTACTTTCTTTTGATGGAAATTCGCTTTGGAAAGTTTCTAAAGAGGTAACTATAAAGGAGAATTCGAGTATGATAGTTTATGAAATTCCAAAGGATGAATTTGAAAAACGTGATTTAAAAAACTGCGTTTTACATATTCAATTCAATCAAATAGCAGCCAATTACTTCTTTGTAAAACCTAAAGATTTAAAGCTTCAAAAACCAAATATTCAAATCAGAAAGTTTGATGAACGAACCATAGAAATATCATCGGATATTTTAGCTAAAAATGTTTTTCTCTCTTCAACTAATAATGCCTTTTTTGAAGATAATTATTTTGATTTGCTGCCAAATGAAAAGCGAATAATTAAGTTGTCTAAAGCTCCTGAAAATTTAAAAATAAAGTCTTTATTTGAAACTAAAAATTAAAAATGCACTGATTTTCAGTGCATTTTTTAATTATTGATGTTTTCCAACTTCCCAACCTGTTTTTTCTAAATATTGATTGCCACTTTCAATAGCATCATCTTCTAAAACAGTTCCCATTGAATCATTCCAACGATTGAGATAACCAAAAAGTGAAATTACACCTAACATTTCAACAATTTCACCTTCATTCCAATGTTTGTAAAGTTCCGTTTTTATATCCTCATTTACGGCATTTGGAAGTACTGAAGCAGCTAATGAAAAATTTAAAGCAGCTCTTTCAGCATCATTAAAAGCAGGATTCGTTTTATATTCCCAAATATTATCTAATTTTTCTTGTTCGGCTCCATAACGTTCAGCAGCGCGAATGGCATGTGCCTGACAATATCGACAGCCTGTAGCATTACTACTTACCCAAGCAATCATTCTTTTTAGAGATGAGGTAACACGACCTTTGTTTTCCATTACAGCTTTATTTAACTCAATAAAAGCTTTTGAAATTGCCGGACGATGTTGCATGGTTAATACTGAGTTCGGACAAAACCCCAAGGTTTCATTAAAAAATTCGGCTAATTGTTTCGTTTCCAGATCATGTTCTGGAGAAAGGGGAGTTACTAATGGCATATTATTCGTTTTTCTTTTTCTTATTTCCAAATAAACTATTTAAACCATCTTTAACAGCATCTTTAACTTGATTTTTTGGAGTCTCTGTTTTTGTAGAATCTGTTGTTGGGTTAGCACTTGAACTAGTTGTGTCTTTGTTTCCTCCTAAAAGATTACCCAAAGCACCTGCGCCTTGATTTAGTAATTTTTCTTTTTGCATTTTAACTAATTGTGAAGCCAAATTAGTTGTTGCAGATTTTAAATCGGTTTTTACAGCAGGATTTGTAAAGCTTCCCGTTAAGTTTGCCGTAACAGGTACACTTTCAATTTTTTGTTGGTCAGCAGGTGTTAATTTTGACAATAAAGAAGTAATTTCAGTTCCTAAATATTTTGCTGGAACATCAAATTTTACATCATAATTCATGCTTTGGTCAAAGCCATGCGTACCACCAATTGTCATATGAATGTCTTCGTATTTTAAATTCATTGGTTTCAAAGCAACCTTGCCATCTTTGAAAGAAAGCGATGCTTTAACATCATTTAAATTTAATTTGCTTACATCTAAAAACTTAACATTAGAGCTTAACGTACTTAATAATTTTGAGTTGTTCTCATTTATAGTTGTTGATAATAATTGTCCAGCTAAATCTCCAGAAATTGTTTTTAAATTAGGCGTCATGTCTTGTGTTAAATCACCTGATAGTTTTATATTTGAATTCAATTTACCGTTAATTGTATTGGCAATAGGAGCAATACTTTTTAGCATGTCTAATTGCGTAAAAGATTCTGCAATATTTACGGCGTTAAGTCCTAAATCCATATTGAATTTTGGTGTAGCTCCTTTTGTAGAAACGGTTCCCGTTAGACCAATACTTCCACCAAAAACATCCATATTTAAGTTTGATAACGTAACGGCTTCATCTTTTATCGCTAAATTACCCGTAACATTTTTCAAGTTTAAATTGTCATAAATAACAGTTACAGCTTTTGCTGATAGTGAACAATCTAAGAACGAAGGAATTTTTACAGCTTCCGTTGTTTTTTTACCTTCTTCATTAGTAGTTGTAGTGGGCGACATAAAATCAGAAACAACAAATTTTGTTGAATTCATGTTGAAATTTCCTTTTAATACCTGTTTCTTAAATAAGAAACCATAAAGGTTGTCAAGACTACCATTAATTTGTAAATCACTATCGCCAGTCTTAGCATCAAAAGCATTTAATCGAATTTGATTAGTATTAAAAGCCACTTCTGTATTGTTTATTTTGAAAGGTTTTGCCATTTCTTCCCCTTCATATTGAAAGCCTGTCAACTGAATCAAACCTGAATTTTGTATATTTTGGTATTGACTTTTTTCAACGGAATTCATGTCAAATTTTGTTGTAACATCTGCTTTTAAAATTCCTGTTAAAGGTTTTTCTAATTGCACTGGATATGCTTTTGAAACATTAGCTAAATTAATAACACCTTTTAGTTCAGCGTTAACTAATGGGTTTGTGTCAAGATTTCTAATGTTGGCTTTAGCGTTAAAAACATCTTGGTCGATTGCAAAAGATAACTTGTCTAAATCCACATAAATATCTTGCATTAAACCTGTTTCATTTACTATATGCGTGTCAATTATAATATTTTTAACCGATTTAGGTAAATCAGGATATTGAAAAGAAGCATTATTTGAAGCCAATTCAATATTGAATTTTGGAATAGTAGTTTCGGTTAATTTGCCCTCTACTTTTCCTGAAACTTTAAACTCACCGGTGGTTTTAACTTGGCTGATATTTCCTGCATAAGCTTCTGGAACTAATCCTAAGAAGTTTTTAAAATCGGAAGTAGGCGTTTTGAAAGTTAAATTGTATAATTGTCCATCTTCTAACATTTGGAGAAAACCATCAAACTCTAAAGGCAATTGATTTATTAGTGCTTTATTTTCTTTAAACTCAAATTTCATTTGTTCTAAATCAATTCCCAAAACGGCATCAAGTTTTAGTAAAACATTATTCATATAATTTGTGCCATCCATTTCAAAAGACAATCGAGTAGATGTTTTAGTGTCTAAATCTAATTTTTGAGAACCAAAATTACCTTTACCCGAATGATTCAAATCATTTAAGGCTAATTTCATTTTTGTACCTTCATCTAAATACGAAACTTTTAAATTTTCAATTTCATAGTTTTGAATATTCAAATTGAAAGGTTTACTTTCACTTTCACTTTCTTTTTTATCAGTTTTTAAAGCAATATCATAATTTGCAATACCCTCTTTGTTAACAATTACATTCACTAAAGCATTTGAAGAACTAAAACTTTCCAAATTCATAGTTTCAGTTTCATCTTTTAGTAATTCTTTAATACTCATTTTAAGGTTTAATTCACCTGAGTAAAATAAAGTATCACCCTCAAATGGAGCTTTGTTGATTATACTTAATTCATTTATAGTAACATTAGCTTGTGGAAAATTCTTTAATAAGCTTAAATCAACATCGGTAAATGCAACAGTTGCATC
Source organism: Flavobacterium okayamense (assembly GCF_019702945.1). Classification (NCBI taxonomy): domain Bacteria; kingdom Pseudomonadati; phylum Bacteroidota; class Flavobacteriia; order Flavobacteriales; family Flavobacteriaceae; genus Flavobacterium; species Flavobacterium okayamense. The sequence continues at coordinate 324,383 of NZ_AP024749.1, read as the reverse complement.
AACATTTTCATTAATTGTTTTTAAAACTAGAGCTTTTATTTTGTCTTTAAATAAGAAAGGAGCTGCTGCTAAAACGATAACTGTTAGCAATAAAAATATTCCCAGACCTTTTAGAATTTTCTTAACCATAAGAATGTATGTTAATTTGATGAAATTTTACTACAAATTTAACGCCAAAAAGTTCAAATTTGTTTAAGCTTTCGTTAAAAAAAATAATTAATCGATAGAAAGTTCTTCATTTACCTTTAAGTTGAATTTTCTACGGAAGAGAAAAACAGCTAAATACATAAAAGGTGTATCTATCAAAGCTATAAATATTTTAAAAGCAAATCCACTTATAAATAACTTCCAGAAAACTTCCCATGGTAAAATTTCAAATGAACAAAGAAGTAACAAAACTGTAAATGTATCAACAGCTTGAGAAGTCATAGTTGAGAAATTATTACGTAGCCATAATTTTTTTCCTTGTGTCAATTTTTTCCAAAAATGATATACTTGTATATCTATGTATTGTGCCGCTAAATAGGCTAACATAGAGGCTAAAACAGCTAAAGCTGTTTGTCCAAATACTTTTGAAAACAATGCATTGTCTACTGGGGAATTTTCTATTGCTGGAACTTGATTTGCAACATAAATTATTCCCAATGAAAAAATAGAAGCAAAAATTCCGTTGGTTACAACTTGATTGGCTTTTTTCTTCCCATAGATTTCAGAGATAATATCTGTAATTAAAAACGTAATAGGGTAAGGTAAAATACCAACAGAAACTTCGAAAAACTTTGCGCCAAGAAACTCAACATCTCCAAACGGATACCAATAGAAAAACTTTTGAAAAATTAAATTAGAAACCACTAAAGAACAAATGAAAAGTGCACTTAAGATAAAGTAAATACGTTGGGCTAAGAATTTGTTTTGTGTTTCCATTTGGTAAAAATAAAAAAAAGGCTACAAACTTGTTGTAACCTTTTAACTTAAAATATCTATACTATTATTTAATATTCAATTCGTAAGGCATTAAAGCTTGAATACCTTTTAATTGGTTGGCTTTTTTAATTTGTTCGAAAACTTTGTAGTTTTCTTCGCCTAATTCTTCTTTTAAGATAGTCTCTTTTGATTTATAAAAAGTAGATAACCCGAAATTAGCTAAAACATCATCAAAGTTTTTTTCGTATTCAGGATAATTTTCAGTTCTATAGGAATCTGTTTTACCTAATTTAGCTGCGTATGCAATAGCTTTATCTAATCCGCCTAATTCATCAACTAAACCATTTTTAACAGCGTCAGAGCCTGTCCAAACTCTACCTTGAGCAATACTATCAACTTGTTCAACCGTCATGTTTCTTCCTGCTGCAACACGTTGTAAAAAAATTGTATAGATATTTTCGATACTTTCTAATGTAACCATTTTAAAATTTTCGTCTAATGGTTCAAATACACTATAACCACTTGCGTTGTTATGCGTTTTAACTTGTTCAGCGTTAATACCAATATTTGTTGCTAGTTCTTCCATGTTTGGTAACATTCCAAAAACGCCTATCGAACCTGTAATTGTACTTGGCTCCGCAAAAATTCTATCAGCATTACACGCAATGTAATATCCTCCAGAAGCGGCATAATTACTCATTGATACTACGACTGGTTTTACTTTTTTAGTTAATTCGATTTCTCTCCAAATTAATTCTGAAGTCAAAGCACTTCCACCAGGGCTATTCACACGCAAAACAATTGCTTTTACATCGTCATCGTTTCGTGCTTCTTTTAAAGAACGTCTAATGGCACCTTCGCCAATTATATTTACATCGCCTTCGCCACCTTGAATTTCTCCTTGTGCATATATAACAGCAACTATATCTTTTTTTGAAAAATCTACTGAAGTAGTTGCTACGCTTTTTGCATAATCAACAATAGTTACTTTGTTATATTCTTCTTCAGCTTCAACATCAAGTTTTTTACGAATAGCATTGTGATAAACATCTTCATAAGCAACTTTGTCTATTAAATTCTTAGCTAAAGCTAAATCTGGAGTTCTTCCACCAAGTGAATTAGCAATACTATTTAAACTATCAACCGAAATATTTCTACTTTTCGAAATATCGGTTACAATAGTTTCCCAAGCCGATTCTAATAAAACCGTCATTTGTTCACGGTTTTCCGGACTCATTTCTTGTGCTAAGAAAGGTTCAACAGCACTTTTGTATTTTCCATGACGTAAAACTTCCATTTTAACACCTGTTTTCTCTTGAAGATTTTTCATGTAAATAATTTCTGAAGCTAATCCTTTAAAATCAAGTTCACCAACTGGATTTAAGTACAAAGTATCTGCAACCGAGTTTAAATAATAATCGTTTTGTGTTAAATAATTAGAATAAGCAACAACAAATTTTCCTGATTTTTTAAAGCTCTCTAATTCATCACGAAGTGCTTTACTTTGCGCTAAACCTAAACTTGAGAAATTGTTCAAGATTGAAATTCCCTCTATTTTATCATCTGTTTTTGCATATTCAATGGCATTTATGACATCAATCAATCCATTGTGCTTGCTTTCAAAATAATTAAATTCTTTAAAGTTTATTTTTCCTGCATAATCAAGATTAACTTTAGATAAATCTAACTCAATAATAGAGTTTTCTTTAACTTTTACAGTTTCACCATCTCCACCAAAAATTAGCCCAATAAACATGATGCCAAAAAAGAACAACATGAAGAATACAAATATCCCAATTACAGTTGCTAATACATTTCCTAAAAATTTCATTTTGTCAGTAATTTTATTTAAAAAGTTAGTGTGTAAATTGTTAAAAATGTTACATGTTCATAAAAAAAACTTTTTTGGTTTATTTTAGAAAAAATAGTTTGTTATTTTGCCAATGATGAATCAAAATCAAATTGTAATAGCATTAGGAAGTAATGAAGGTAATCGTTTGGACTATTTAGAACAAGCGGTTTTGTCGATTCATAACAAAATTGCAACTGTTGTTCAAGCGTCAAAAGTGTATGAAACGCCAGCTTTAGGTTTTGAAGGCGATGCTTTTTTAAATGCGGTTGTTTTGGTTCATACTTCTAAATCGGCTTCTAAAGTTTTAAAGCAATTATTGAAACTAGAAAAAGAATTGGGTAGAATTCGTTCTACTGAAAATGGATATGCTTCGCGAACAATTGATTTAGATGTTATAGCTTGTAATGAAGAAATTATTGAAGCAAACGAATTGCAAGTACCACATCCGCGAATGCAAGATAGAAAGTTTGTTTTGTTACCCTTCTCAGATTTGAATTTTCAATGGGAACATCCTGTTTTCAAAAAATCAATTCAAGAGCTTTTAGAAATTACCGAAGATAAATCAGATTGTACAGTTTTTGGAAAACTAAAATCGCCTTTACAAGATTTACAATTCGATAATTACAATTACATTTCAATTGAAGGAAATATCGGCGCTGGAAAAACTACATTATCTTCAAAGATTGCTGAAGATTTGAATGCAAAATTGGTTTTAGAACGCTTTGCCGATAATCCTTTTTTACCGAAATTTTATAAAGACCAAAATCGCTACGCATTTCCTTTAGAAATGTCTTTTTTAGCCGATCGTTACCAACAATTAACAGATGATTTATCGCAGTTTGATTTGTTTAAAGATTTTATTGTATCCGATTATCACATCGTAAAATCGTTGATTTTCGCCAAAGTTACTTTGCAAGAAGATGAATTTCGTTTGTACAAAACCATGTTTGACATTATTCACAAAGAAATGCCAAAACCCGATTTGTATGTGTATTTGTATCAAAATACAGAACGATTATTGACTAATATTAAAAAACGAGGTCGTAATTACGAACAAGAAATTCCAGCCGAATATTTAGAAAAAATCAATCGCGGTTATTTAGATTACATCAAAACCCAAACCGATTTAAATGTTTTAATCATTGATGTTTCCGATTTTGATTTTGTAAAAAATCAAGAAGATTATGTGAAGATTTTGGATGAGGTGAAGGAGAAAATAGAGGGTAGAAAATATAGAAAAGAAGTATTTTGGAAAATATTAAAAACATATTTGTAAATAAAGAGAAAGCAGCTATTTACTTATCAGCTGGATGTTTTTTTGTATTTATAGGTGTTTTTTATTTTGATGAAATGATAAATTTCGATGTTAAACCTCTTAAAAGTATTATGCTGTTATTAGGTTTAATACTTTTTAGTTTTGGGATTATTCATTCTATTTATCTATTGTCAAAAAAATCGCCAATGTTAATTGTTAATGATAATGAGGTTTTTATATCGATATTCTTAAAAAAAGATAGAGTTGTAAAGTTTGAAGATATAGAATCTTTTTTTTTAGTAAATACTTATCATAGAGGTTTTGTGACTAATAGAATTATTTTTGTTGAATTAAAAAAACCTTCAGAAAAATATTCAAATTCTTTATTTTATAAAATCTTAAAAGAGATTATACCAAAGAGAGCAGTTAATTCTGAATTTAGTATACAGACTGCTTTTTTAGATATAAAGTGTGATGAATTATTGAAAATTTTGAATAAAAAATTAAGAGATTTTAATAAGAGTAAAAATTAAAATCTATCCTCTATTTTCTTTACTCTTTTTTCTCAAAAAACTTCTGAAACAAATCCCAAATTACAATTCCAGCACTAACCGAAATATTTAGCGAGTGTTTACTTCCTAATTGTGGAATTTCAATAACACCATCGCTTAAATTAATCGCTTCTTGCGAAACACCTTTTACTTCGTTTCCAAAAATTAACGCATAACGTTGGTTTGTTTCCGCTTGAAAATCATTTAACATGATAGAATTTTCTGTTTGTTCTACCGAAAAAATATTTACGTTTTCTTCTTTTAACTTTTGAATAACTTCTAAAACATCTTTTGCGTATTCCCAGGCAACCGTATCCGTTGCGCCAAGAGCTGTTTTATGAATTTCTTTATTGGGTGGTGTTGCGGTTATACCACACAAATAAATTTTTTCCAACAAGAATGCGTCGCTCGTTCTAAAAACCGAACCAATATTGTGTAAGCTTCTAATATCATCTAGAATTACAATAATTGGTGTTTTTTCAGATTTTTTAAAATCTTCTTTACTAATGCGATTTAATTCTTCGTTGGCTAATTTTCTCATGCTGCAAAAATAGATATAATGTGTTAATTAGACAATTTGGAGTTGTGTCAATTTTTATTGTTTCAGCAAAGCGTAGCTTTGCATTCTTTTACGCAAGAATAGTCTGAAAAAGCTCTGAAAACAGGAGGGAAGCGACGCAGAGTTTTTCAGACGGTTTTAATCATAGATTAAAAATTCCTCGTAAAAGTGTCCTTTCTTTTGTTTCGTTTTCTTTGGACAAGCAAAGAAAATGAAAGAGGAAAACTTATTAAATTGTCTTTATAAATTTTCAAATTGCTATTAATTTTAATATTGTCATTGTGCTCTTTTTATTACCTTCGCAACTACACTAAAATTTAAGAATTGTGGCTAAGAAAGAAGCAACGAAAACCAAAGAAAAAAAGGAAACTCCATTAATGCAGCAATACAATAGTATCAAGGCAAAATATCCTGATGCTTGTTTGTTGTTTCGTGTGGGCGATTTCTATGAAACCTTTGGTGAAGATGCTGTTAGAGCTGCAGGAATTTTAGGAATTACTCTAACAAAACGTGGTGCAGGTTCTGATAGTGAAACGGCATTGGCAGGTTTTCCACATCATTCTTTAAATACCTATTTACCCAAATTAGTTAAAGCTGGACTTCGAGTGGCGATTTGCGATCAATTAGAAGATCCAAAAATGACTAAAACCATAGTAAAACGAGGTGTTACCGAATTGGTTACACCAGGTGTTGCGATGAATGATGAGGTTTTACAAGCGAAGTCTAATAATTTCTTAGCTGCTGTAAGTTTTGGTAAGAAATATTTAGGTGTTTCATTTTTAGATGTTTCTACAGGCGAGTTTTTAACAGCTCAAGGAAACGAAGAATATGTCGATAAGTTGTTGCAGAATTTTGGTCCAAGTGAAATTTTAGTGCCAAAGCAATTTAAGACTAAATTTAGAGAGGTTTTTGGCGAAGATTACCACACTTTTTATTTGGAAGATTGGATTTTCAAAGAAGATTATGCCGTTGAAAGTCTAACCAAACATTTTCAAACCAATTCATTAAAAGGTTTTGGTATTGAAGAATTACAAGAAGGCGTTATTGCTTCGGGTGCAGTGTTGTATTATTTATCGGAAACCCAACATAATAAAATTCGACATATTACGAATATTCAACGTATTGCAGAAGATGCTTACGTTTGGATGGATCGTTTTACGATTCGAAATTTAGAATTGTATCATTCTACGAATGTAAATGCGGTAACACTTTTAGATGTTATAGATAAGACTTTGTCGCCCATGGGGGCGCGTTTGCAAAAACGTTGGTTGGCTTTACCGTTAAAAGATGCAAGTCGCATAGAAAGTCGTCATGAAGTGGTTTCGTATTTGAAGGAGAATAGTGAGGTTTTAAATGCAATTCAATACCAAATCAAACAAATTTCTGATTTAGAGCGTTTGATTTCAAAAGTGGCGGCAGGTAAAGTGTCACCACGAGAAGTGGTATATTTAAAAGAATCTTTAGATGCGATTGTTCCCATTAAAGAATTAGCTTTAAAAAGTTCGAATGAAGCGTTAAAAACGATTGGTGATAGTTTACATGCTTGCGAATTGCTTCGTGAGAAAATTGGGAATACTTTAAATCAAGATGCGCCTGTAAACATTAATAAAGGAAATGCAATTGCAACAGGAATTAGTGAAGAGTTAGACCAACTAAGAAATATTTCTCAAAACGGAAAAGCGTATTTAGAAGATTTAGAGCAGCGCGAAAGTGAAACCACTGGAATTCCTTCATTAAAAGTAGCTTTCAATAATGTTTTTGGATATTATATCGAAGTTCGAAATACACATAAAGATAAAGTTCCGTCGGAATGGATTCGTAAGCAAACTTTAGTAAGTGCGGAGCGATACATTACCGAAGAATTAAAAGAATACGAAGCTAAGATTTTAGGAGCCGAAGAAAAGATTCAATTGTTAGAAAATCAAATTTTTGAGCAATTGATAAATTGGATGGCAACCTATATAAAACCGGTTCAGCATAATGCTAATTTAGTGGCGCAATTAGATTGTTTGCAATCGTTCACGCAATTAGCGATTGAGAATAATTATGCCCGACCAATTTTAGACGATTCTTTCGATCTAGAAATAAAAGAAGGTCGTCATCCAGTAATTGAAAAGCAATTGCCTGTTGGTGTTCCGTATATTTCAAATGATGTGTATTTGGATAGAGAAAGTCAACAAATTATTATGATTACGGGTCCGAATATGTCGGGTAAATCGGCAATTTTGCGTCAAACCGCTTTAATTGTGTTGTTGGCTCAAATGGGAAGTTTTGTTCCAGCGGAAAGCGTTCGAATGGGTATTGTAGATAAGATTTTTACAAGAGTAGGAGCGAGCGATAACATTTCGATGGGCGAATCTACTTTTATGGTGGAAATGAATGAAACGGCTTCCATTTTGAATAATATTTCAGAAAGAAGTTTGGTGTTGCTAGATGAAATTGGCCGAGGAACATCAACATATGATGGAATTTCAATTGCGTGGGCTATTTCCGAATATTTACACGAACATCCACACAAACCGAAAACTTTATTTGCTACGCATTATCACGAGTTAAATGAAATGGAATTAATTTTTGAACGCATTCAAAACTTTAATGTTTCGGTAAAGGAATTGAAAGATACGGTTTTGTTTATTCGCAAATTAGTGAAAGGCGGCAGTGCGCATAGTTTTGGTATTCACGTAGCTAAAATGGCAGGAATGCCGCAAACGGTAATTCAAAAAGCACAGAAAATGTTAAAGAAGTTAGAGAAAAACCATTCTGCAGAAGAATTAAGTGGGTTGAAAGCAACAGATGATGAAATGCAATTGAGTTTCTTTAATCTAGACGATCCATTATTAGAAGAAATAAAAGAAGAAATTGTAAATTTAGACATTAATACTTTAACGCCTGTAGAAGCTTTAATGAAGTTGAATGAGATAAAACGAATGTTAGGTAAAAAATAATTTATTCGTTATCAAAACGTTATAAAAAAGTTCTATTTTTTGTTTAAAAGTACTTGTAGAAAGAAAAATATATTATATATTTGCACTCGCAATCAAGAAAAACGTTCTTAAATATACGCGAAAATAGCTCAGTTGGTAGAGCGCAACCTTGCCAAGGTTGAGGTCGCGGGTTCGAACCCCGTTTTTCGCTCCATGAAAATTTAAATTTTGCTCGAGTGGTGGAATTGGTAGACACGCTGGACTTAAAATCCAGTGGGTAGTAATGCCCGTGCGGGTTCAAGTCCCGCCTTGAGTACTAAAGCCTTTTTGCTTGGTTCAAAAAGGCTTTATTTTTAAATTTTCAATATATATATCAATGCTCGAGTGGTGGAATTGGTAGACACGCTGGACTTAAAATCCAGTGGGTAGTAATGCCCGTGCGGGTTCAAGTCCCGCCTTGAGTACTAAAGGCTTCTAACTTTGTTAGGAGCTTTTTTTGTTTATAGACTTTTGATAACTTTTATTTTTTTTAAAGATAGGTTTCATCTTTAATTTTTATTTTGCAATTGAAAACTATAAAAAAACATGGCCACTTTTGTAATATCTAAACGTTTAAACGACGCGTATAAGTATGAATTGGTTTCTCGTAAAGGAAAAACCATTTTTACAAGTAACGAATTTGAATTACGTTTCGAATGTGAAGAAGAAATCGAATTTTTAAAACGCCATATAGAGGAGCTAGTCTTTATGCGTTTCCGTTCTGGAAATGGTAAATTTTTCTTTAGAGTTATTTTAAAAGAAAAAGAAATTGCAAAAAGCAGAAAGTATACTACACAATTGTTACTTCAAAAAGGGATTGATGAAGTTGTGAAGTATGTTTTTGAGGCTGAGGTATTAGATTTTTCTTCTGGATTAGATATATTTGGAGAAACAGCATAAAAAAAGCCCCACTTAGTGGAGCTTTATTTTTTCTGTAAGCTTAATCTTAGTGAGCAGCTTCTTCTTTAACTTCTTCTACAGCAGCTTCAACAGCAGCAGTAGCAGAGTCAGCAGCAACTTCAACAGCCTCAACAGCCTCAGTAGCAGCCTCTTCAGTAGCTTCAACAGCTTCAGTAGCAGCAGCTTCTACAGCTTCTGTATTTTCAGCAGTTTCTTTACAAGATACGAACATCATAGCAACTAATGCTAAGCTTAAAACAACTTTTTTCATCTTACTAAATTATAAAAGGTTAATTATTAATTCGTAGCAAAGATATAAATTTTTTGACTTGACAAAATAATTTTGCGATTTTTTTTAAAATATTTTTTTAATTATTTATAAATCCTCATTTTCAGTGAGTTATTATTGAAAAATTATTGTCTAATCACTACTAAATTTACATCTTTTTAGGGTGTGCTAATTTCATTTCTTCAATTAGATGTTTAGCACCTGCATATTTGTCGATAATAAATAGTACATATCGTATGTCAACCATTATATTTCTACAAATTTCTGGGTCATAATGAATATCACTCATTGTTCCTTCCCAAACACGGTCAAAGTTTAATCCAATTAGGTTTCCGTTAGCGTCTAAAGCAGGACTTCCAGAGTTTCCACCAGTTGTATGATTAGTAGCAATGAAACAAACTGGCATTTTTCCGTTTTCAGCGTATTGACCATAATCTTTATTTTTAATTAAGTCTAATAATTTTGTAGGTACATCAAATTCATAATCGCCAGGTACATATTTTTCCATTACACCTTCTAAATGTGTTACAGGCTCATAGTATACTGCATCACTTGGATTGTAGCCTTTAACTTGACCGTAAGTAATTCTCAAAGTACTATTAGCATCAGGGAAGAATCTTCCGTTAGGAAACATTTCCAATTGCGCTTTCATGTATTCACGTTGTAAAGCACCAATTTCAAGATTAATTTCGTCATATTTTGGACCAATATTAGCATAAAAATTATCTGCTAATTTTTTAACAAATAAGTATCCTTTGTCTTTGTTTAAGTTTTTCAATACTTTATTTGCATCACCTTCTAATAACGATTTCAATCCATTATATGAAGTTAATTTTGATTTTGAATAAACTTCGCTTACAATTTTATTTTTATCTAATGCTTTTAATTCAGAAGAAAGTAAAGGAGATTTTTCTAAATAAAGTGCAACTAATTTTTCAGCCACTTTTTCATCTACTTTAGCATTGTAATCTTTATAAAAACTTTCAAAACTCTTAATTGTATTGTCTTTTCTGTCGTTAAAAGCTTGTTCACCTTTAGCTTTGTATAGTTGTTCTAATTGATAAAGTCTAAAACCAGCACTTAATAACTCTGTATTTCTTAAAGCGACTTCAATAAAATAGTCTCTTGCTAAAGCATAATCATTAATGGCAGAATAATTCTTCTCAAAGCTTGATAATAAATTTCCATATTGTGCTTGTTTACCATTTTTAGCAACTTGTTTAAGAAATTCAGTTTCGTAATCTTTTTTAAGTTGAATGGCATTCGATTTTTTTAAACCTTGACTTTCACCAATCCATTTTTTCCAATAATTTGCAACACTTGCATATTTAGAAGCATATTGAATTTTAATCGCTTGATCTTTACGCATAAATCCGTCTTGAACTTTTAAAGCTGCATCGCGAACTTCAATTTTAGCAGGATTTAAAGTGTTCACAATTTGTTCAACTGCAAACGATGGTAAATATTCTTGTGTTCTTCCAGGGAAACCAAAAACCATAGTGAAGTCACCTTCTGCAATTCCGTCTATAGAAACTGGTAAAAAGTGTTTTGGAGTATAAGGAATGTTATCTTTTGAATATTCGGCAGGTTTGTTGTCTTTCCCAGCGTAAATTCTAAAAATTGAAAAATCTCCAGTATGACGTGGCCAAACCCAGTTATCTGTATCCGAGCCGAATTTCCCAATTGAACTCGGTGGAGCTCCAACTAAACGAATGTCTTTGAAAGTTTCAGTTACAAATAAAATATATTGGTTTCCTTCGTAGAAAGTCTTGATTTTATTCTCTTGCCAAGCCTCTTTTGGAAATGTAGTTTGAACTCTTGAAATATTATCTTGAATTTTCTTTTGTTTTTCAGATTCAGAAGATAGTTGAGAAACGCCTTCTAAAACGGTATTAGTTACATCATGAATGCTTACAATTAGAGTAGCAACCATTCCAGGATTTGGTAATTCTTCATTCATAGACATTGCCCAAAAACCATCCTGTAAATAATCGTTCTCAACAGTCGAATGACTTTGAATTTCGCCATAACCACAATGATGATTTGTAAGTAATAATCCCTTTGGAGAAATTATTTCAGAAGTACATCCTCCATCGAAATGAATAATTGCATCTTTGATACTTGAATTATTAACGTCATAAATATCTTGTGCGTTAATTTTCATACCTAAACGATGCATTTCATTTTCGTTCATTCCTTGTAACATACTAGGAATCCACATTCCACCTTGTTGAGCAAAGATTGGGAATGATAATAAAACAATAAGTAATTTTAGAATTCTCATTTTTTTGTAGGTTTTAAAGCTGCAATTTACATAAAATATAAATTAGCGTTGTTTATTTAGGTTTTTGTTAAGAATGTGTGTAATTATTTTAGTTGTTGCTCCTTTGTTCATCTGAACGAAAGTTTCACAAATATGGCCTTTTTCATTTCGCTCGTCTGAATTGTATAAAAGTGAATCAAAAGCTAATTTTAATTCGGTTTCATTTTTAATAGAAAGACAACCTTCTTGATGAACTAAAGCTATTGCTTCCGCAAAGTGTGAATAATTTGGACCAATTACAATTGGAACGCCAAAAGTCGCAGGTTCTAATATATTATGAACGCCTGGATTTCCGAAGCCACCACCTACATAAGCAATATCAGCATAGCTGTAAATCTTAGTCAAAATACCAATAGTGTCAATTATGAAAACTTCGAATTCACTTAAGTTTTGATTTTCTTTTTCTGAAAATAAAATTGTTTTCTTTTTGATTGATGATTTTAGATTTGATATTTGATCTTGCTTAATGTTATGAGGTGCAATAATAAATTTTATTTCATCTGAACTTTGATTGATATAATTAACCAGTAATTCTTCATCTTTAGGCCAAGAACTTCCAATAACAATTAGAGTTGCTTTGTCATTTCGAGCGGAGTCGAGAAATCTAAAGTTTTCAATAAAATCTAATGAATTATCTCTATTTAAAATATCAACCACTCTATCAAAACGTGTGTCACCAGAAATAGTTACATTATTAAACCCGATAGATTGTATTAATTGTTTTGAAGAATCGTTTTGAACAAAAAAATGATTGAAAGTTTTAAGTGCATCTCTATAAAATCTACCATACCATTTAAAGAAAGCTTGTTTTTCTCTAAATATTCCAGAAACTAGATAAGTTGAAATGTTTAATCTTTTTAACTCGTTTAGATAATTGGGCCAAAATTCATACTTTATAAATAAAACCAATTCAGGATGAGTGATTTTTATAAACTTTTTAGCATTAGGTTTGGTGTCAAGAGGTAAATAAACTGTAACATCAGCTAACGTGTTGTTTTTTCTGACTTCGTAACCTGATGGCGAAAAGAAAGTAACAACTAATTTATGTGTAGGAAACTCTTTTTTTAAAGCTTCCATAACAGGAATACCTTGCTCATACTCACCTAAAGAAGCTGCATGAACCCAAATTACTTTATCAGTAGAATTAATTTTAGTTTTTAAAGTTGAGAAAACATCTTTTCTGCCTTTAACAAATAGTTTTAGTTTCGGGCTAAAAAGGGCTAAAACCTTTAAGATTAAACTAGCAATGTGCGTTAAAATGGTATAGAGAAATAGCATGCTAACAATTTATTGGCTAAAATACGTTTCTTTTTCTTTATGCTAAAAAAGTAGCGCATTATTTCTTACTTTTGTTAAGCTAAATTTTATTACGATGCGAAAATTACAAATGGTTGACTTAAAAAGTCAATACGAAAAAATAAAAGATGAAGTTAATGCTTCTATTCAAGAAGTTTTAGATACAAATACATACATTAACGGACCTTTGGTTCACCAGTTTCAAACTGATTTAGAGCAATATTTAGGTGTAAAACATGTAATTCCTTGTGCTAATGGAACGGATGCGTTACAAATTGCCATGATGGGATTAGGATTAAAACCGGGTGATGAAGTTATTACAGCTGATTTTACTTTTGCAGCAACCGTAGAAGTTATTGCTTTATTACAACTAACACCTGTTTTAGTAGATGTTGATATGAACAATATGAATATATCAATTGAAGCTATTAAAAAAGCAATTACACCGAAAACAAAAGCAATTGTTCCGGTGCATTTATTTGGGCGTGCGGCAAATATGGATGCCATTATGGAAATTGCAAACGAGCACAATTTATACGTAATTGAAGATAATGCACAAGCTATTGGTGCTGATTTTACTAATAAAGAGGGTAAAAAACAAAAAGTTGGAACTATAGGTCATGTTGGGGCAACTTCATTTTTCCCTTCTAAAAACTTAGGTTGTTATGGCGATGGTGGAGCAATTTTCACTAATGATGATGCATTAGCACATACTTTAAGAGGAATTGTAAATCACGGTATGTACGTTCGTTATCATCATGATGTTGTGGGAGTTAACTCACGTTTGGATAGTATTCAGGCTGGAGTTTTAAAAGCAAAATTACCTCATTTGGATGCTTATAATAAAGCCCGACAAGAAGCCGCTAGAAAATATTCAGAAGCTTTAGGGGTAAATTCAAATTTATGGGTGCCAACAATTTGTAAAAATTGTGATTGTCACGTATTTCATCAATATGTATTTAGAGTTTTAAACGGAAAACGAGACGGACTATTAGCGCATTTGCAAGAAAAAGGAATTCCGTGTGCTATTTATTACCCAATTCCATTACACAAACAAAAAGCGTATTTAGATAGTCGTTATAAAGAAGAAGATTTTAAAGTAACGAATCAATTGTGTGATGAAGTTATTGCATTACCAATGCATACTGAATTAGACGACGAACAAATTAAATTTATTACTGATTCGGTTTTAGAGTTTGTTTAATTTTAAGAGTATAGAAAATAGAGTATAGAGAAAAGAAGCTTGTCTATGTTCTGTTTTCTTTATTCTTTATTCTTTTAAAAATGAAAATACTAGTAACAGGCGGTTTAGGGTTTATTGGTTCACATACTGTAGTTGAACTTCAAAATGAAGGATTTGAAGTTGTTGTTATCGACAATTTATTTAATTCCTCTATTGATGTTTTAGATGGAATTGAACGTATTACAAAAAAGCGTCCAGTTTTCGAAAATATTGATTTACGTGATAAAAAATCAGTTCAAGATTTTTTTGCAAAACATAAGGATATAAATGGAGTAATTCATTTTGCAGCTAGTAAAGCGGTAGGCGAAAGTGTTGAAAATCCGTTGTTATATTATGAAAACAACATCAATGCTTTAGTCTATTTATTACAAGAACTACAAGCAATAGAAAAAGCTAATTTTATTTTTAGTTCGTCTTGTACAGTATATGGACAAGCAGAAAAAATGCCAATTACGGAAAATGCTCCTGTACAAGAGGCTATGTCGCCTTATGGAAATACTAAGCAAATTGGAGAAGAAATTATTTCGGATGTTGCAAAGGTATCTAATATCAATGCTATTTTGTTACGTTATTTCAATCCAATTGGAGCACATCCTTCCGCTGAAATAGGAGAATTACCTTTAGGAGTTCCACAAAACTTAGTGCCATTTATTACACAAACAGCTGTTGGTTTACGAAAAGAATTATCCGTTTTTGGAGATGACTATCCTACATCAGATGGTACTGCTGTTCGAGACTATATACATGTAGTTGATTTAGCCAATGCCCATGTTGTTGCCTTGCAACGCTTAATTAAAAATAAAAACATTCAAAAAGTAGAAACTTTTAATATTGGAACTGGAAAAGGAAGCTCAGTATTAGAAGTTATAACTGCTTTTGAAAAAGTATCGAATAAAAAATTACCTTATAAAATAGTTGGCAGAAGAGCTGGCGATGTAATTGAGGCCTACGCAAATACTGATAAAGCTAACAAAATTCTAGGATGGCAAGCGCAATCTTCTTTGGAAGATGCATTGTCGAGTGCTTGGAAATGGGAACAAAAGATTAGAAATTAAATAATCCTCAAAAGCAAATTAGGATCGGGACAATTTACTTTATAAAACTCTAAGTCGTTTTGGCTACAAACTCCAGGATAATCTCCTTTTTTACCTTGCAAATCCTTAATCAATTGAAAATGTAAATGAGGCGCATAATCTCCGTTAATTGGCGGTAAACCAAGATTTGCTATTTGTTGGCCTTTTTTAATTTTATCGCCAACTTTTATATTTTCTAATGAAGCTTCATTTAGGTGTCCATACAAAGAATAAAATGTAAAGTCATCAAAGTTGTGTTCCAATATTATTGTTGGGCCATAATCGCCTAAAGCTGTGTTGTTTTGGAAACTATGAATTTTTCCATCTAGTACTGCATGTATAGAAGCATCTTCATTTATCCATAGATCTAAGCCAATGTGAATATTACGTTCGTTTTCTTCTTGATTATTAAAAACAGTACTTCTTTTATACAAATTTCGAGTTTCTAAATAACCACCATAAGCAATTTTAGTTTTATTCTCATCTAAAACTTTTTGAATATACTTTTCATAATCTTGAGCAGTATCTAACTTTTCCTTTTTTAAATGCGTATTTGTAGCCGATAAATCTAAAGGTGTGTACAAATTGTAACCAATTTCTGGCTTGATTACTTTGGAAACTTCTAATTTTTCAAAAACGTTTTTATAATTCATAAGAAATAAAAAATCCCTTTTTTAAAGGGATTTATGTATTTAGTTTTTACAAAGTAGCTGAAACTGTTTCTACTTCTTTATTAATTTTATTTACTAATCCAACAAGAACTTTCCCTGGACCAACTTCAGTAAAACTTGTAGCTCCGTCAGCAATCATTTGGTTAACTGATTGTGTCCATCTAACCGCTCCAGTTAATTGAGCAATTAAGTTTTTCTTAATTTCAGTTGCATCAGAAATTGCGGTTGCTGTTACATTTTGATAAACTGGGCAACTTGGTGCTAAAAAAGTTGTAGCTTCAATAGCTGCAGCTAATTCTTCACGAGCTGGTTCCATCATAGGTGAGTGGAAAGCACCTCCAACAGGTAAAATTAAAGCACGTTTTGCACCTGCCTCTTTCATTTTTTCACAAGCAGCTTCAACCGCTTTATATTCTCCAGAAATTACTAATTGACCGGGGCAATTGTAATTGGCTGCAACTACAACGCCATCAATAGAGGCGCAAATGTCCTCAACAATTTTATCATCAAGGTTTAATACAGCAGCCATAGTAGAAGGAGTAATTTCACAAGCTTTTTGCATAGCCATAGCTCTTTGCGAAACTAATTTCAAACCATCTTCAAAAGATAAAGCACCATTTACTACTAATGCAGAAAATTCGCCTAATGAATGTCCAGCAACCATTTCAGGTTTAACATCTAAAACTTTAGCTAATATAACGGAATGTAAAAAAACTGCAGGTTGTGTAACTTTCGTTTCTTTTAATTCTTCAGCAGTTCCTTCAAACATAATATCAGTAATTCTAAAACCTAGAATTTCATTAGCTTTTTCAAATAATTCTTTAGCAACAGGAGAGTTTTCATATAGGTCTTTACCCATTCCTGTAAATTGAGCTCCTTGTCCTGGAAAAACGTATGCTTTCATATTTTATTTGTTTTTTTAGTCTGTATTTAAAGTTAGGTTTGAATATAAATCAAAGCAGACAAAAATACATTTTTTTCATGAGAAGCATTAATCTTAAAAGAATATAAACAGCAAAGACCATGAAAAAACTTTCATGGTCTTTGCTTTAATTAACCAAAAACTAATTATTGCAGAGAATAATTTATTGTTTTAAAAGTTGTAATTCAACTTCAAGTTTTACTTCTTCACCAACTAAAACGCCACCAGTCTCAAGGGCTGCATTCCAATTTAAACCGAATTCTTTTCTGTTTATTTTTCCATAAACATTTAAACCTGCTTTTGTATTACCCCAAGGGTCTTTCATTAGTCCACTAAATTCGGCAGGAAAAGAAACGTTTTTAGTAACATCCTTAATTGTTAAGTTACCTGTTACTTCATATTCGTCTCCTTTTGGGGCAAAAGAGGTTACTTTGAAAGTTAATTTTGGAAATTGTTCAACGTCAAAAAAATCTGCGCTTTTCAAGTGATTGTCTCTATCCGTATTAGCAGTATCAATAGAGTTTGTATCTGCTGTAAATAGTATTGATGCATTTGAAAAATCATCATCTTTAGTTTCAAAAGTACCTTCATAGGTATTAAACTTTCCTGAAACATTTGTAAACATCATGTGTTTTACTTTAAACCCTACTTTTGAGTGGGTTGTGTCAATTGTCCAATTTGTCTTTGCCATAATCTAATTTTTATTGTTTGTATTTATTTTTTTAGTACATAGGTACTTCCATTAGTAAAATTTCTGAATCTGATTTTGATGTAATTATTACAGAATCAAAATTCCAAATTCCATAACCATCTCTAGTTTTAAGGTTTTGTTCACCCACAACTATATTTCCCTTTAGTACAAAAACATATAAACCATTTTTTTTATCATGAACTTTGTAATCGGTTGTGAAATTTTTATCAAAATTACCCATGTAAAACCAAGCGTTTTGATGAATCCAAACACCAGCGTCTTCAGCGTTTGGCGAAAGAATTTGCTGCAATTTATTATGTCGGTCTTTAACATTAAGTGTGATTTGGTCGTAACGTGGAGTTACATTTTTTTTATTTGGGAAAACCCAAATTTGAAGAAACTTTACTAATGAATCTTTATTTTTGTTATACTCACTATGTTTTACACCTGTACCGGCACTCATAATTTGAATATCACCATGTTTAATTACTGTAGTGTTACCCATGCTGTCTTGGTGTTCTAAATCACCTTCAAGAGGGATTGATATAATTTCCATATTCTCATGTGGATGAGTACCAAATCCCATTCCTGGAGCAACAGTGTCATCATTTAAAACTCTTAATACACCAAAATTTACTCTTTCTGGATTGTAATAGTTAGCAAAACTAAATGTATGATAACTTTTTAACCAACCATGATCGGCTAATCCTCTACTCTCAGCTTTATGTAAAACAGCATTGTTCATAACATTAGAATTTGTGTTAGGAATTTGGTTATAGCCAATTTGATTTTCTTTTTCAATTTGGTTTTTTTCAGCATTAAATTTGTTGCTAAAAAGAAAAGTAGAAGCTAGAAAACTTTTACGTATAAAATCGGCTCTTTTCATTTCCTAATTTTTATACGACAAAGTTACAATGTGAAGTACATCTTTACACTTAACCTAGATTAAGAAATGTAAAGTGTTAATATGTAAATAGTTAAAAAATGTTAATTTGAGTTATTTCTTAACATTTTTGATTTCATTTTACTAAAAAATTCAGGAGTAACTCCTATGTAAGAAGCAATGTATTTTTGAGGAATACTCGCAATCAGGCTTGGATATTTTTGGCAAAATTTTTCAAAACGTTCTTCGGCTGTCAAACTAAGATTATCCATTAGCCTATCTTGATGTGCAACAAGTGAATTTTCAATTAAAATTCTAAAAAAGCGTTCTAATTTAGGAATGCTATGAAATAGTTCTTCTTGATTTTCTCGAGAAAGTAAAACTAAATCTGCATCTTCTATGACTTCTATAAATAGATGTCCAGGTTTTTTTGAAATTAAGCTGTACATGTCACCAATCCACCAATCGGAACAAGCAAAACTTAAAATATGTTCGACTATATTATCATTAATTGTAAAACTTCTTAAAATGCCTTCATTAACAAAATAGGAGTACTTACTAACTTCACCAGCATTCAAAAGCATAGTTTTGGCTTTTACTTTTATGGTTTCTGTTTTTGATAAGAATAAAACTTTTTCTTCTTCAGTCAGTGATACATGTTTACAAATATTTTCTAGAATTAAGCTCATTTAAGTTGTATAACACTACTAATATACAATTTAAAATGTCGTTAGATAAATCAAGCGACATTCTATAATTTAAGAATTAACATTAATTAATGCAGCTGCTGATTTGGCTTTCTCAACAATATTTTCAATAGGAGTTCCTACAGAATCATAATTTAAAGCAACTCCCATTCTTCTGTATGGTCTAGTTGTAGGCTTTCCAAAAAATCTAAAATCAGTTTTTGGTAACATAGCAATTTTGTCTATACCTTCATAAGTGGGGTTAGTACCTTGTTTAGTGGCTAAAATTACTGCACTTGCGCCATTTCTTTCCAAAGTAATTTCTGCAATTGGTAAACTTAGTATAGCACGTAAATGCAATTCAAATTCATTGAAATTTTGAGTACCTGCTAAAGTTACCATTCCAGTATCATGCGGACGAGGCGATAATTCTGAAAAATAAACACCTTCATCTGTTAAAAAGAATTCTACTCCAAATATTCCAGCTCCTCCAAGAGCTTCGGTTACTTTTTTTGCCATTTCCTGAGCTTCAATGATATCATTATCAGAAACTTTTGCCGGTTGCCAGCTTTCTTGATAATCTCCACGTTCTTGTCGATGACCAATTGGTGGACAAAATAATGTTGGTAATCCGTTGTTTTGAGTAACCGTTAGTAATGTAATTTCAGAATGAAAATTAACAAAGGCTTCTACAATTACTTCAATAATATCGCCACGTGAACCTTCAACAGCATAATTCCAAGCTTTTTCAATATCACTTTCTGTTTTAATAGTGGATTGTCCTTTTCCACTAGAACTCATTAATGGTTTTACTACACATGGCATTCCAACTTCTAAAACGCCTTTTTTTAATTCTTCATAAGAAGTAGCATAAGCATATTTTGCAGTGCGAATTCCTAAATCTTTTGCGGCTAAATCTCGAATCGCTTTTCGATTCATAGTAAAATTTGCAGCCTTTGCAGAAGGAACAACTGTAATTCCTTGTTTTTCATATTCGTAAAAACGTTCTGTCCGAATAGCTTCGATTTCGGGAACAATAAAATCAGGTTGGTGTTTTGCAATTATTCGGTCTAGTTCGGTGCCGTCAAGCATATTGATTACTTCAGATTCGTGTGCGACTTGCATAGCAGGTGCATTTTCATAACTGTCTACTGCAATTACATATTGTCCTATCCTTTGTGCTGCTATTACAAATTCTTTTCCTAATTCTCCAGCACCTAATAATACTATTTTTTTTCTCATGAGTTGTGTTGAATAAAAAAGCCCTAAGATTTCTTAGGGCGTATTTGTGTTTTAAGATAAAGCTTCTTTCATTCGTTTAATAGCTTCACGAAGTTGCTCTTCGCTAGTTGCATATGATAAACGAATACAGTTTGGATTACCAAAAGCATCTCCAGTTACAGTTGCAACATTAGCTTCTGCTAATAAAAACATCGCAAAATCGGTTGCGTTATTAATTGTTTTTCCTCTTAGTGTTTTTCCGAAATATTCAGAAACATCTGGGAAAAAGTAAAATGCACCTTCTGGCATAGCTAATTTAAATCCAGGAATTTCTGATAGTAAATTGTAAACAATTTCTCTTCTGTTTTTAAAAGCATCAACCATATATTTAATTGCTGATGGATCAGCTTCTACCGCAGCAATTGTAGCGCGTTGCGCAATAGAGTTTGCTCCACTAGTTACTTGTCCTTGAATTTTTGTACACGCTTTAGCGATAAATTCTGGAGCACCAATATATCCAATTCTCCAACCTGTCATAGCAAATGCTTTTGCAACACCATTTACAGTAATGGTATTGTTTTCCATTCCAGGAATTGAACCAATACTGCAATTTTTTTCTGAATAAGTTATATGTTCGTAAATTTCATCAGAAACTACATAAATATTAGGGTGTTTTTTTAGAACTTCTGCTAATGCCTCTAATTCCGCTTTTGTATATACTGAACCTGAAGGGTTACAAGGGGAACTAAACCACATCATTTTAGTTTTTGGAGTAATTGCTTTTTCAAGTTGAGCGGGAGTAATTTTAAAATCACTCTCTACAGAAGTTGGAACTTCTACAGGAACTCCACCTGAAAGTTTAATAATTTCAAAATAAGAAACCCAGAATGGAGCTGGTAAAATAACTTCGTCTCCATCATTTAACATTACTTGAGCAATATTGTATAAAGATTGTTTAGCACCTGTTGAAACAACAATTTGATTAGGAGTATAATTTAAATCGTTATCTCTTTTGAATTTTTTTGAAATAGCTTCTTTTAAATCGACATAACCATCTACTGGTGGATAAGCACTCCAATTATCATCAATTGCTTTTTTTGCAGCTTCTTTAATGAAATCAGGAGTATTAAAGTCAGGTTCGCCTAAACTTAAACTGATAACATCTTTACCTTGTGCTTTTAATTCTCTTGCTAAAGCCGCCATTGCTAGTGTTTGTGAAACGGCTAAATTGTTAATTCTTTCAGATAAAACAGAATTCATAGTTGTGTTGAAAAGTTGTTATATAATTATGCTAGTTGCGGTTTTTGACCTAATTCTCTTAAGTGCTTAAAATGTGAAGCAATTGCAGCACGAGTAGTTTTAAATTCATAATATGGTAAATCAAACTCAGCAGCTGTTTCTTTTACAATTTTTGCAATTTTTCCATAATGTATGTGACTGATGTTAGGAAAAATATGGTGCTCAATTTGATGATTTAAGCCACCTGTGTACCAATTCATTAACCAATTTTTAGGAGCAAAATTTGCAGTAGTAAATAACTGATGAATTGCCCAAGTATTTTCCATTTCGCCTACTTCATTTGGTTCTGGAGTATGAGTTTCTTCAACTACGTGAGCTAATTGAAAAACAATGCTTAAAATTAAACCAGCAGTGTAATGCATTACTATAAACCCTAATAATACTTTCCACCATGTAATTCCTAATATCATTGGAATCACTAACCAAACAGAAAAGTAAATTACTTTAGTAATAATTAAAGTCGTCCAACGAATAGATGGTTTTTTAAATTCACCATATGATAATTTACGTTTTAAATAACGTTTCATTTGAAGAAAATCTGTTGTAATCGCCCAATTAAAAGTTAATAATCCGTATAAGAACACTGAATAATAATGTTGGAATTTGTGAAAACGATGCCATTTAGCTTGTTGTGTAAAACGAATAATTTTACCAGCGTCTAAATCTTCGTCATGTCCGTGAATATTTGTGTATGTATGGTGTAAAACATTGTGTTGTACTTGCCAGTTGTAAACATTTCCGGCTAAAATGTAGATACTTCCACCCATTATTTTGTTTATCCAATTTTTTTCAGAATATGACCCGTGATTTCCATCGTGCATCACATTCATTCCTACACCAGCCATTCCAATCCCAATAACAACATTTAGTAATAAATATACCCAAAAAGGCATATCCATTGCTACTAAAAAGAAGTAAGGAGCTAAAAATAAAGAAAACATTACAATGGTTTTAAGATGTAATTTCCAGTTACCAGTTTTTTTAATATTATTTTCTTTAAAGTATTCGTTAACACGCTTGTTTAGTGTTCTAAAGAAGTTTGCGTTATCTCTTTTTGCGAAAATTGGGACTTGTCTGTTCATAATCATTAATCATTCAATTTGGAATTCAAAGGTAACAATTATCTTAATCAAAAGTATTTTTTAAAATGAAATGTTGATGAAAAACGTATTTTTGTTGAAAATTTTAAGAATGGAATTGATTTTAAAATATTTTCCGAGTTTAACACCTAAGCAAATTGAACAGTTTGAAGCACTTTACGATTTGTATCTAGATTGGAATTCTAAAATAAATGTAATCTCACGTAAAGACATTGAAGAATTGTATTTGCGTCATGTTTTACACTCTTTAGGAATAGCTAAAGTGCATGAATTTAAAGCTGGTGCTAAAGTTATGGATGTTGGAACTGGAGGTGGTTTTCCTGGAATCCCTCTAGCAATATTATTTCCAGAAACTCAATTTTATTTAATTGATGTTATTGCTAAAAAAATTAAAGTAGTTAATGAAGTGGCTTCGGCTATTGGTTTGAAAAATTTAAAAGCGGAACAAAAAAGAGCTGAATTAGTTAAAGAAGAATTCGATTTTATTGTGAGTAGAGCGGTAACTAATATGCCCGATTTTGTTTCTTGGGTTAAAGGAAAAATCAAAAAAGATTCTAATCATGATTTGAAGAATGGTATTTTGTATTTAAAAGGTGGAGATTTGTCTGTTGAACTTGCCGATTATAGAACAGCAGTTGAATACAATTTACAAGATTTCTTTGAAGAAGATTTTTTCGAAACTAAGAAAGTAGTTTATTTGCCGATGAAATATAAAAAATAAAAAAGTCCCGAATTTTCGGGACTTTTTTATTTTAGAAAACAACTTTGGTTTTCGTAGTTATCTGATTTTCGTCGGTCAAATTTATAAGTAAAACCGAATTCGTTTTCAAAATCAAATTCGTTTCAAAATGTTTTAAATTAACATTTGATTTTGAAAACAATAATCTCCCTAAAGTATCGTAAACTTCAATCGATTTAATTTTATTTGAACTATCGAAAATCAAACTATTTCCATTGTCGTAGACTAATGTTTGATTTTCGTTTGTATTAGCTTCGTTTTCTTTCTTGAATAAAATTTCGAATCTGTAATTGTTAGCTCCTTCATTAGCAATAAATGAATAATCATTTTTAGTTAGATCGATAACAGCTCCAGTTACTTTATCTTTAATATAAATGTTTTGGTTTTCTGAAAATAAGCCTTCAACATTACCTAATGAAATTGTAAACAAGTTCGATTTGTCCGTTTTAATTCCTAAAGGAATAATATCATCATTTGTAAAAGGTAAACTTCTTCCTTGAATTACTAATTCTTCATTTTGTGCAACAGAATATAAGGCTGAAGAACCATTGTTAAATAATTTTCCATCATAACCAAAGTCTAACTCATTTGTGGCATTTGGAACGTATCCAATCAATATTTCATTGTGTTTGTTTTCTCCTTCTGAAAGATTTAACCAAAATTTATGCGCTTCGTTTAAAGTAACAGAATTATTCGAATTTCTGTTGATAAACTGATTGTTACTAACCATATTACGCATACTATTCGTAAAGTACATTGGTCCAGTTACAAGAGAATTTACATAAAAACCTTGCCCGGTTTGAACATATTCATCTGGAATCAAACTTCCATTTACGGCTGCAGTTCCACCTGTTAAGTTTCGAGTAGCAAAATTATTAAGAGTGTAGACTCCGCCTACAGGTGAGTTTGTGTTGGTCCAAAAATATAATGTTCCATCGAAAGTATTTACGTTTCCTTCAATTAGTTCTTGAATGTTTAAAGGAGAAGGGTATGGGTTTCCAACAAGATTATAACCTAAACCAATGCCACCGTATATTGTGTTTGGATTAATTCTCCCATTAAATGGAGTCCCCGTGAAACTTCCATTCCAACTAGTTAATGTTGAAGGATAACTATTTGATGCTCTAATTAAATAACCTTTAGCTTGATTAAATGTGTTTGTATTAGGGTTAACACTGTTATAAGCTGTTGGGGTAGTAGTTCCTGTTGGTATATATTCATAAAAGCGATTATCTAAGGTGTTGGGTGAAAATGCTTTTAAATTTTGATTAGCTACAGGTGAAGACCAACCAATATAATCTAAGCGTTTAGTAGAAACGTTTTTGTTAACATTAACATTTCCTGAATTTGTAATCTCTTCAATTTGATAAATATTAGCGTTGTCTTGCATAATTAATTGCGCAGTTGTACCAACATTTATTCCGCCTCGAACAGTTAAATCATGACCTGATTGAAAAGAAACTATTGCGCTACCAGAAATCGAAATTGAGCACGCTTCAATATCTGAAGATGAAGTATAATTTCCTGTAAATGTAACTTGTTTGTCTTTTGCTGGTAATCCATTGCTCCAAGAACTTCCATCCCAATTTGTTATTGTTTGGCATTTTAATTGAATATTATTTACAATTTCGTCCATTGCAAATGCAACGTTATTATCGGTTAATGTTACGTGGTCTTCATTAACTGTTGGAATAAAGAAAGCATCAAAAGGGCTTCCGCTACTAGAATTTAAGTTTGCATACCAGTTATTTGTGCTTGTAACTCCAACAGAACTTCTAGCAGGAATGAAGCTAAAAACTTTTAAGGCCATTGCATTTAAAAATCTATCTAATGTTGGATTACCTCCTGAATCAGCAGCAAGACTTTCTAAATTAAATAAACCGCCTGGTGCCGAGTCTAAACCTGCAGATGTTGTGGGAGACATTGCATTTGTTTGTCCTGTTCCAATTGTTAGCCAAAAGAATGTCCAAGCTTGTTTGCGTATTCTACTTACTCTAATGTTTGTGTTTGTATTTGGTGCAAAATTTAAATCTAACAAAGCTCTGGTAAAACCTGAACTATCAGGAACGTCTAAGCCAGAAAGGATTGACATTCCGGGCGTTCCAGTCATTGTGCCGTTTCCAGCGCCATTTGAAATGGCAATTTTTCTACAATTTTGAGGGAATCCCATAGTGTTTAATTCAGTTTGAAATACATTTCTATGTGTCGGATGACCAATAGGTAATAAAGCTGTAGTAGGTGATTGAATAAAATCTGTTTCGTCAAATGCTGTTGAAACTAAATGCCCTTCCATATGGTCTATTAACATTTGTCTAGCTGCTGGACTTTTTAACATTGATTCTACGATAGCACGAACCGTTAAATCTGAAATATCACTATCATATGCTATGTAATTAAACATATGCTGCATACCAATAGGAACATTTGCGCCTAGATGAGGTGAATCAAACGATAGCCATAATCTAGTTTTATGATCCATACCGTTCATTTCCATAAAACGCAAAGCATATCTTGAAATTAAACCACCCATACTTGGACCAATAATAACTAATTCTTGATTGCCAACTTTATTTGCATTTAGATAGTTTATTAGTTCTATCATTACTCTTGCATTACGTTGGATGTAATCAACTCCACCATCAATATTTGTTATTCCATCAGGTCTTGTATATTGTGGAAAGTTTAATACAACTACATCGTATCCTAAATCACGTACATTTTCTCCCAAATTTTGGAGAGGATTTCCATAATTTAATAATCCATAAATTGAATTAACATCTCTACCATCGGCTGGGTCAAAGCCATCACATACCAAAATTATTTTATCTAATAAACCTGCTTCATTATCATAATAAATTTGAAATTCTCCTTGTCCGGCATGTGCAGAAACTTCATTATAACCTTGATAAGTTAGACTTGAAGTTATACTTGTTAAAGGTCCAACTGTTGAAGGAGCTTTATGAGAAATATTTGCGGAGTAATCTATTGTTTGCGCTTTTTCTTTTATTTCAATTGATACTTTATTTGTAAATACTTTTCCATTTTTTAATGTTGTTTTAAATATAATTTCCTTTTCTCCAATTGTGTTAAAATCAATTGTAAACTTTTCATCAACATTTACTCTTTTAAAACCTTGATTGTTAAAGTTTGCTTCAATCTTATCAATTGCAATTGAAGTAGTATTAAAAACTAATTCATTTTTTACTATAAACTCAATATTTTTACCTTTTAATTGTTTAATTAAAGGCGAAACTAGACCAATAGAATGTGTCGTGAAATATTCGAAATTTGGATCAATAGCTTCATATTGATTATTCGAATTTAATTGAATTAAATTCTGAGATTTAACTTCATTTTTTAACACTTCAAAATCAGCAATTAAAACAGAGATTGGAATTAAATTATTAGCAAAACCTTTTTCAGTTTCATCTTCTAGATAATCTAAATTAGGTAATCTATTTAAATAATCAGATCGTTGAATTTCATGAAAAGCTTGTTTGTAATAAATTGAAGGGAAGGCCACATTTTTTTCTTTAGTAAGTTCTGCGATTTGTGCAACTCTATCATAAAGAATTTTAGTAGAAGATTTTTGTTTTAATAATTCAAACCTATGACTTGAACTATTTGATTCTTGAGCGTTAAAAGTGTTTAATCCTAAAAATAGGATTAAAAGTAGCGTAATTTTTTTCATAGTTAATAAATTGATTATTAATATACTATGCATGCATAGTATATTGTAATTCCAATTTACAGAAAAAAATCTATGGTGTTATTAAAATGTAAAAATATTATAAAATAACTGTAAAATGTTATAAATATAACATTAAATAACAAAGACATTAAATAAAAAAAGGTGCAATTTGCACCTTTTTTTATGTTTAAATTATCCTAAGAATGGATAACGATAATCTTCTGGAGTTACAAATGTTTCTTTTATTGTTCTTGGTGAAACCCAACGTAATAAATTTAACATTGAACCAGCTTTATCGTTAGTTCCAGAAGCTCTTGCTCCACCGAATGGTTGGTTTCCTACAACTGCACCTGTTGGTTTGTCATTTACATAGAAATTACCTGCACTATTTTCTAAAGCAATTGTAGCTTCCTCTATTGCGTATCTACATGTGCTAAATACAGCTCCTGTTAATGCATATTCAGAAGTTGTATCGATTAATTCTAAAGTTTCTGTCCATTTAGAATCTTCATATACATATATTGTTACAACTGGACCGAATAATTCGGTTTCCATTGTTTTATATTTAGGATTTGTGGTTACAATAACTGTTGGTTCTATAAACCATCCTTTAGATTTGTCATATCCACCACCTAAAATGATTTCGGCATCAGTATCTTGCTTCGCTTGATCAATATAAGAAGCTAATTTATTAAATGAACCCTCATGAATTACTGCTGTGAAGAAATTGGACATATCCTCTGGTGATCCCATTTTCATAGAATTAACATCAGTTTCTAATTGAGCTTTAACTGCAGGCCATAAACTACTTGGAATATAAACACGCGAAGCAGCACTACATTTTTGTCCTTGGAATTCAAAAGCTCCACGAACAATTCCTGTTGCAACTTGCTTAACATTAGCAGATGGGTGTGCTAAGATGAAATCTTTTCCGCCAGTTTCTCCTACAATTCTTGGGTATGTTTTATAATTGTGAATGTTAGTTCCAATTTTTGCCCATAAATCTTTGAATACATGAGTTGAACCAGTGAAATGTAAACCTGCAAAATCTGGACTAGCTAATAATGTATCGGTAACCATTACTGGATCACCATAAATAACATTGATAACTCCATCAGGTAAACCAGCTTCTTTAAAAATATCTACAATTACTTTTGCAGAAAAAATTTGGCTATCACTTGGTTTCCAAACTACAACATTACCCATCATCGCAGCGCTTGAAGGCAAGTTGGCAGCAATAGCAGTAAAGTTAAAAGGAGTAATTGCATAAACAAATCCTTCTAATGGTCTATGCTCAAGTCTATTCCAAACTGAAGAATCAGAAATTGGTTGGTCTTGATAAATTTGAGACATATATTCAACGTTGAAACGTAAAAAGTCAATTAATTCACAAGCGGCATCAATTTCAGCTTGGTGAATTGTTTTTGATTGCGCAATCATAGTTGCAGCGTTAATTTTAGCGCGGTATGGGCCTGCAATTAATTCTGCGGCTTTTAAGAAAATTGCAGCGCGATTTTCCCAAGACATTTTAGACCATCTTTTTCTGGCTTCTAATGCAGTCGCAATTGCTTTTTCTACATGAGATTTTTCAGCTAAATGATATTTTCCTACTATATGTTGGTGATCATGTGGGGCTGACATGTTTTGCGTATTGCCAGTTCTAATTTCTTCACTACCTATGTATAAAGGAACATCAATTTGTTCGTTCCACATTTTACGGTAAGCTGCTAAAACTTGTTCTCTTTCAGGAGTTCCGGGTGCATACGATTTTACAGGTTCGTTTATTGCTTTAGGAACATTAAAAAATCCTTTAGACATAATATTGTAAATTAAGAATTATAAAATTTTGATGCACAAATTTACTAAAAAAATATAGTTTTTTCAGTAATAAAAGTATTTGACTAAATTTATATAAGAAAACTAGTTAAGAGCAAAAGGAGCGCTTAATTTGAAAGTTGGGATAATAACTTGAAAGTTTTTAGTACTTGTAAAATTTACCATTTCATAAAAACCTTTCATTGCTCCAATAGGAGAGGATAATAAACATCCAGATGTGTAAGTATGTTTTTCACCAGGTTTAAGAACAGGTTTTTTTCCTACCACACCTTCACCATCTACAATTTCTTTATTGTTTAATGCGTCGTATATTTCCCAATGTCTGGACTTAAGCTGTACAGAATCTTTACTTTGATTTTCGATTGTTACTTCATAACTAAAAGCAAAATGAATTTTGTGGTTTTTGAAATATGTTCCTTCAAAACCAGTCAATACGGAAATTTTTATGCCTTTGGTTATTTGTGTTACCATCTTTTAGGTAATTAAAAATACAAATATAAATGTCAATAGTAATATTGGAATTCCAATTATTGTTGACGTGAATGTCAAAAGTACGAATTTTAATATTGTTTTCCATCTACTATAGTTGTAAAATTTTCTTAAAGATCTGTAGATGTACAGAATAAATAGTATAGCTGTAATAGATTCTATTGGGAAACCTACTATATGTAAAAACAATAAATCAAAAAAGTATTTAATAAAAAGTACAGTGGCTACTGTGTAAACAAATACTAAATGATCAGTGTAATTATAAGTTTTGTTTCTAAATGAAATTAAAAAAGCAATAGTTATGAAGGGTAGTAAGAGAAAGATTATAAAGGGCCTTTTTTCATTATAAGCTTTCATTATTTTACTTTGTAGTCCGTTTTTTACAAAGTCTTTTGTTAATTCAGCTCTTGTGTATAAATAATGGTTGTCACTGGAGTTTGTTAGGCCTAATTTTTTATTAGCATTATTAAAATCAATTTCCTCATTTTCCTCAATAGCAGAATAGTAATTATCAAGTGTTTTGATTTTTTTTATAAAATAACTTGAATTTTTAATTTCTTTTGAACTGTAGTATGTGAAATTAGTTTCTCTTTTTATGGAGTCGTTGTTTTCAATTTGTTTGGTTTTAAAAATTGAGCTTTCTTCAGGGTTAAAAAAACTTGAAAATAAAAAATAAATAATTGATATACTTAAAAAAAGTCTAAAAGGATTGGCAAACGTTTGTCTTTTCCCATTTATAATTTGATGTGCTACAAAGGCTGGTTTTGTGAATAAATAAGAAAAAGTATTTCTAATCTTTGAATCATAAGCGTAAAAATTGGAGAAAAATTCTTCTATAAAATCAGAAAGTGTAATTCTTTTCGTAGAATTCAATTGACCGCAATAATGACAATATCGTTCACTTATGTCTAATGGGGTATTGCAATTTAGGCATTTAGTGCCTCTGTATTTAGCCTCTTTTCTACTCATTAATTTCTAATAGTTTCGCTATTGTTTCTAGCTTTACCAATAACCCTATCGTAACGTTCGTTGTTCGCTCTATAGTAAACGATTACATCATATTGATTTTCTGTTAAATAGAAATTTCCATCAATTGCGTTTTTGTAATCAATTTTTCCATTTGTATTTGCAATTACATACTGATAATTTACATAGCCTTGTTTGAGTAGTATAGCTTTTTCGTAAACTCCTTTTTCTTTGTTGTAATTCATTTTATTTTCCTCAGAAATAGAATAATTGTTGAACATACCATTGATGTATATGTTTTCATTGGAAAAAAAATCCGGCGCGTCTAGTGTAAAATACACCCATGTATAATCGGATTCAATATCTTCATTTTCTACTGCACCAATATTGCGTATAATGAAGTTTCCATTAAAATCTGGGAAGTAAGTGTAAACTTTATTTTTTCTTGAATAATTTGTGTAAAGATGTGAATTATATATATCACCAGCTGTTACCATGGCAACGCTATTGTTAGTGATTCTAATATTTGAAGAGTCGAATGTGTAAAATTCATTACCTGCCCAAAATTGAGTTTCATTATTGTAACGGTAAATTAATTCAGTTCCAATAGTGTATTGAGGTTTTATATTCTGAATGGTTGTTTTGAAATTTCCATTTTGAAAAATACTAATTTTTACATTCTCTTTAGGGTTTTGTAAATATGATTCGCCATAATTTATAGCTAATTCAATATTTTGTTTTTCATTTAAAGTATCAAAGCTTCTTGAGCGCCTAATGGATAGTTGAACCCCAATTTGATCTTCATAAATTATAAATTTTCTAGAGAAAACTAATTCTTGTTCATCATTAAAAACTTTAATAATATAGTTACCACTTTTTGTAATTGAATTGAAACGATTAGGAAATTCTTGAATGTAATGTGAGTACTGTTGAAGGGTGTTGTAAGAATTGAGGTAGTTCATTATTCTTTGATTGTCTATACCATTTAAATATTCTTGTTTAGCTAAAATAGAAGGTGTCCAATCGTAGTTGCATTGTGTTATAGTATAGTAATAATCAGCTTCATTTCCATATAGATCATCAAATTCAATTTGAAATTGTTCGCCCAATCTAAAAAAAGGAATTACATTGTTACCATTTTGTGTAAAAGAGACTGTTTTTATATTAAATGGCGGAACTACTTCTTTCTCGATTTGAGCAAAAGTAAAATTAAAAACTATTGATAATAAGATAGTTGTAAGTTTTTTGATCATCTTTTGTAAGAATAAAACGTAAAAATACTAATTATACTTTTTACATTAACAAAGATTGTACAAATCTTGGCTTGAAAATTAATTTAGAATTATTATAAATAAAGAAATTACATAGCTATATTTTTGGTTACCAATTAGCTATTTATTTACATTTGCATGTTTAAAAATTTAGTACTAACCATATCTTCAATAACATGTCAAAAGACATTCGAATTAAAAAAGGTTTAGACCTTAAGTTGAAGGGTGAAGCAGACAGAAATGTCGCATCAGTAACCCGCTCGAAAGTCTATGCAATTAAACCTTCCGATTTTCATGGTGTTACACCTAAAATGGTTGTAAAAGAAGGTGCTACAGTTAAAGCCGGAGACGTTATTTTTTATTCTAAAAATGACGAGGCGGTAAAGTTTGTTTCTCCTGTAAGCGGAACTATCCAAGAAATTGTTCGTGGTGAAAAAAGAGTAATTTTAGAAATTAGAATTACTGCCGATGCTCAGGATGCAGCTGTAGAGCATAGTAAAAAGAATCCAAATGATTTATCTGAAAAAGAAGTAAAAGAGCAATTGTTAGCTTCTGGTTGTTGGCCATTTATTAAACAGCGTCCTTATGATGTTGTTGCAAATGCAGCTGATACTCCAAAAGCTATTTTTGTATCAGGAATTAACTCTGCGCCATTAGCGGGAGATTTAAATTTTACTTTAGCAGATAAAAAAGAAGCTTTACAAGCAGGATTTACAGCTTTAACAAAATTAACTTCAGGTAAAGTTCATGTAACTGTTGCTCCAAATGCAGATTTTATGCCTGCTGTTAATGGTGTTTCAATTCACAAAGGAAGTGGTAAACATCCAGTTGGATTAGTGTCTACTCAAATTGCTTCAATTGATCCTTTAAATAAAGGAGAGCGTGTTTGGGTTGTACAAATTGAAGATGTTGCAATTATTGGAGAGTTATTCCTTACTGGGAAAGTAAACTTTGAAAGAACAGTTGCTTTAACTGGGACAGGATTTGAAAAACCTTCGTATGTTAAAGTTATTGCAGGTGCTCAAATGAGTGATGTTGTTGCTAATAACATAAAAGATGGTAACTTCAGAATTATCAGTGGAAATGTATTAACAGGAGATAAAAAATCTAAAGATGGTTTCTTAGGTTTTTATCATAATCAGGTTACAGCTATTCCAGAAGGTGATGATTATGATTTCTTCGGTTGGAATAAACCTCAACCTAATAAATTTAGTGTGTATAG
Source organism: Flavobacterium okayamense (assembly GCF_019702945.1). Taxonomy (NCBI): domain Bacteria; kingdom Pseudomonadati; phylum Bacteroidota; class Flavobacteriia; order Flavobacteriales; family Flavobacteriaceae; genus Flavobacterium; species Flavobacterium okayamense. The sequence continues at coordinate 291,468 of NZ_AP024749.1, read as the reverse complement.
AGCAATGTTGTTCTCGTTTTTAACACCGAATAAAAAATACGACTTAAATACTAATACAAATGGTGAACACAGAGGTTTTGTGTTGACTGGTGAGTATGAAAAAGTTTGTCCTCTTGATATTTATCCAATGCAATTATTAAAAGCTATTTTGGTAAAAGATATTGACCAAATGGAGGCATTAGGTATTTATGAAGTTGCTCCTGAAGATTTTGCTTTAACAGAATTTGTTGATGTTTCAAAACAAGATCATCAGAGAATTGTGAGACAAGGATTGGACTTAATGATTAAAGAAGTAGGTTAATCCCTTCAAGAAATTTAAAATCACAAAAAATGAGTTTAAAACAAAATTTACATAATTTAAAAGAAAAGTATCGCGGTACTAAAATGGAACAATCGTTCAACGCGCTTCATACTTTTCTTTACATGCCTAACATGACAACACATTCTGGTTCACATGTTAGAGACGCTGCCGACTTAAAGCGTGTAATGAACACGGTTATTATGGCAATGGTACCTGTTTTATTATTCGGTATGTTTAATGCAGGTTACCAAATGAATTTGCAGACTATTGGAGCTGATATTGATTTTCTTTCAATGGATAACTTCTTAGTTGGTTTAAAGAAGATTCTTCCTTTATTAATAGTGTCTTACGGTGTTGGTTTAGGTATCGAGTTTATTTTCGCTACAGTTAAAAAACACGAAGTAGAAGAAGGATATTTAGTTTCAGGTATGTTAGTACCATTAATTGTCCCTATTGATTTGCCTTTATGGATGTTAGCTGTTGCAGTTGCATTTGGTGTAATCATTGGTAAAGAGTTATTTGGTGGTACTGGAATGAATGTGCTAAATCCTGCCTTAACAATTCGTGCATTCTTATTCTTTAACTGGGCAGCTTGGATGTCTGGAGATAAAGTTTGGGTTCACGGAGCTGTTGATGGTGTAAAAGCTTCTAATGGTGTTGATGCTATTTCTGGAGAAACTATTTTAGGAGCTCTAGCTCAAAATAAACCACTGCCAGAGCATTGGGATGCAATGAATTCTTTCTTAGGGTTTATTCCTGGTTCTGTTGGTGAAACTTCAACTTTTTTAATTCTGTTAGCAGGTTTATTCTTAATCTTAACAGGAATAGGAAGTGCTCGAATTATGATTTCTGCTGTTATAGGTGCTGTAGTAATGGGATTAATCTTTAACGGATTAGTTGATTCTGGAGTAATCGTAGAAGGGACAAAATTCTATAGTTTAATGAGCTTTCCTTACTGGCAACACTTATTAGTTGGTGGTATTGCTTTTGGAATTGTTTTTATGGCAACTGATCCAGTTTCTGCTTCACAAACTAATATGGGTAAATTAATTTACGGATTTTTAATTGGATTATTTTCAATTTTAATTCGTGTATTTAATCCTGCTTATCCAGAAGGAGTTATGATGGCTATTTTATTAATGAACGTATTCGCTCCAACTATCGACCATTATGTAGTTCAAGCTAATGTTAAGAGAAGAATGAAACGTTTAAAACTTAAAACTGCTTAATTATGTCAACAAAACGTACAGATTCAAACGGATATACTATCATCTTTGCCATTGTAATGGTTGTAGTGGTAGGTTCATTGTTGGCATTCTTCGCAAATGCTACAAAAGAAATGCGTGTTAACAACGATAAAGTTAAAACGCAGTTAGATATTTTAAATGCAATGGGAGTTGATGCTACTCGTGCAAATGCAACTGAAATGTTTGGTCAATATATCAAGCAACAGTATGTTGTTGAAGGAACTGAAGCAACTGAAAATTCTGAAGCATATTTAATTGATGTTAAAAAAGAACAAGAAGCTGCAAAAGCTGGTAAAACTCAAAAATTACCTTTATTTGTTGGAGAGAAAGACGGTAAGACTGTTTACATCGTACCAGTAAGAGGTAATGGTTTATGGGATGCTATTTGGGGTTATGTTGCATTAAATGATGATTTAAAATCGATCAATGGTGTATATTTTGACCACAAAGGTGAAACACCTGGTTTAGGAGCTAACATCACTGAGTCATTCTTTAAAGATGATTTTAAAGGTGAAATGATTTTTGATGCAGAAGGAAACTATAAAGCTGTTGAAATCTCTAAATCAAATGGAGATCCTAACAATGAGGATAAAACAGATAATCAAGTAGATGCAATTTCAGGAGCAACTATTACTGGTAACGGTGTAGCTGCAATGTTGAAAAAAGGAATTGGTCTTTACTTGCCTTATTTTGAAACATTAAAAAAGTAAAACTATGGCAGATAACAAACAAACAGAAAAAGAGCCATTGTTCTCAAAAAAGAATCTTGGACTTGTAAAAGATCCTTTAACTGATAATAACCCTATTACTGTTCAAGTATTAGGAATTTGTTCAGCGTTAGCAATTACAGCAGAATTAAAAGCTTCTGTAATTATGGCGTTGTCAGTTATGTTCGTACTTGCAATGGGTAACGTAGTAATTTCATTAATGCGTAACATCATTCCATCGGCTATTCGTATTATCGCACAATTAGTTGTAGTTGCTGCTTTAGTAATTATAGTTGACCTTACGTTGAAAGCCTACGTACCAGATTTAGCAAAAAAATTATCAGTATTCGTTGGATTAATTATAACGAACTGTATCATCATGGGACGTTTCGAAGCTTTTGCTTTGGGTAACACACCTTGGAAATCTTTCTTAGATGGTATTGGTAATGCAGCCGGATACGGTTTAATTTTAGTAGTTGTTGGTTTTTTCCGTGAATTGTTAGGTTCTGGAAAATTATTCGGATATGAAGTTTTAGGAAATCCAGTTGAAAAAACTTGGTTATATTCTATCGGTTACGAAAACAATGGTTTTATGTTGTTAGCGCCAATGGCCTTAATTACTTTAGGATTAATCATTGGTTTCCAACGCTCAAGAAATAAAAGTTTAATCGAAGAAACACACTAAGAAAATGGAATTATTACAATTATTTTTAAAGTCAATTTTTATTGATAATATGGTATTCGCTACGTTCTTAGGAATGTGTTCTTACTTAGCGGTTTCTAAAAAAGTGTCTACAGCAGTAGGACTTGGTGCTGCGGTAATCTTCGTTATGTTAGTAACGGTACCATTAAACTATTTACTAGATCAATATATTCTTCGTCCAGGTGCTTTAGTTTGGTTAGGAGAAGAGTATGCTGAGTATGATTTAAGTTTCTTAACTTTCATTTTATTTATTGCTACTATTGCAACAATGGTACAGTTAGTTGAGATGGTTGTAGAGAAATTTGCACCTGCTTTATATAACTCATTAGGTATTTTCTTACCTCTTATTGCTGTTAACTGTGCTATCTTAGGTGGTTCGTTATTCATGCAACAAAAAGAGTTTGCAAACATTACTGAGGCTACAGTTTACGGTGTAGGTTCTGGTATTGGTTGGTTTTTAGCGATTTTAGCTATTGGTGCTATTCGTGAAAAAATTAGATACTCAAATGTACCACCAGCATTCCGTGGATTAGGTATGACATTTATCTTAACAGGTTTAATGGCTATCGGATTCATGTCTTTTGGAGGTATGTTAACAGGTGGAGATGAAGCACCTAAAAAAGAAGTTGTAGAAAATGTTGTTCCTGCTGAAGTTGAAGAAACACCAGTTGAAACTACAATCGATTCTACAGCTGTTGAAACTGTAAACGATTCATTAACTGAAATAGCACAAAATTAATTATGATAGCATTAGAAGTAAGTACTACGGGCTTAATTGCAACAACCGTAATTGCATTTTTAATTTTATTATTGGTTTTGGTTGCTGTTATTTTGTTTGCCAAAGCAAAATTAGTTCCATCAGGACCAGTTAAAATTAAAATTAACGGAGAAGAAGAAATTGAAGTTGGATCAGGAAGCACTTTACTATCTACATTAGGTGGTGCTAAAATTTTCTTACCATCTGCTTGTGGTGGTGGTGGAACTTGTATCCAATGTAAATGTAAAGTATTAGAAGGTGGAGGAGAAGCATTACCAACTGAAATTCCTCATTTTAATAGAAAAGAATTAGCTGAAGGATGGCGATTAGGATGTCAAGTAAAAGTAAAGAGCGACATGAAAATTGAAGTTCCTGAAGAAGTATTTGGTATCAAGAAATTTGAAGCTAAAGTATATTCTAACTACAACGTTGCTTCTTTTATTAAAGAATTTATTGTTGAGTTACCAGAAGATATGCACTATGAGCCAGGTGGATATATCCAAATTGAAATTCCTAAGTGTGAAGTTAAATATTCAGATATTGATATTACTGCACACCCAGTTGAGCATCCAGGTGAACCTGAGAAGTTTAAAGCGGAATGGGATAAATTCAATTTATGGCCATTAGTAATGAAAAATACCGAATTAGTAGAAAGAGCTTATTCAATGGCTTCTTACCCTGCTGAAGGTCGTAAAATTATGTTAAACGTTCGTGTTGCTACGCCACCATGGGATAGAAACATAAACGGATGGGCGAAAGTTAACCCAGGTATTGCATCTTCATACATTTTCTCAAGAAAAGAAGGAGATCCTGTTGTGGTTTCTGGACCTTATGGAGAATTCTTCATTAATGAATCAGAAGCAGAGATGTTATATGTAGGTGGTGGAGCTGGTATGGCGCCAATGCGTTCGCACTTATACCACTTATTCCGTACTGTGAAAACAGGAAGAAAAGTAACGTATTGGTACGGTGGACGTTCTAAACGTGAGTTATTCTATACCGATCATTTTAGAGCTTTAGAGAAAGATTTCCCTAACTTTAAATTCTACTTAGCACTTTCTGAGCCATTACCAGAAGATAACTGGAAAGTGAAAGATGGTGTAAATGGAGAAGGAGATGGTTTCGTAGGATTTATCCACAATGTGGTAATTGATAATTATTTATCTAAACACGATAACCCAGAAGATATTGAATTGTACTTCTGTGGACCACCTATGATGAACAAAGCAGTTCAAAAAATGGGTGAGGACTTCGGTTTAGATCCTGAAAATATTCGTTTCGACGATTTTGGAGGTTAATACTGCAATTCACTCAAAAAAACCGTTCCGTTTTCGGAACGGTTTTTTTATTTAAAAAATTAAAATGTTTATTTTACTATTATATGAAGTCAATATATATTCTTCTTCCATTGTTTTTTCCACTGTTTTTATTTTCACAAATAAAAACAGATACAATTTTTAGCGGTAAACATTTTTATGTGCAATTACAAGAATCTTTAACAAAAGATATAAATAATAGTGTCAATGTTTTGGAGTTTTGTGATGACGTTGAAAAAGTTAATTCAAAATATGATCATTTAATAATACTAGACCAAGGCTATCCTAAAGCGCAAGTACCTTTTTTATTAAAATTGTATAACAAGAAAGTTAAAACTAATTTATTTACAGATTTTGATGCATTAATATATTCTAGCTATTTAAATACCGGAACATTTGTAACAGAAACATATTTGTTTGAGTTCTTTTTTGAATCTGAAGAAAAGGCAAAACTATGTATGAATAAAATAGAAGAGTTGGTTAAGTTACGTTTTGAAATTGAAAAATTGGACAAAGAGCTAACAATTGGAAAATATAACTGGTTTTATTTACAAAAAAATAAAAGAGTTTATTTTATACATAGTATGAGTAAAAATGATACTAATTGTTCAGTTTTTTCTATTATAAAAAATCAAATTTTTGATAAGATCAAATGATTTTTAATTTTGATAATTTTAATTAAGAAAGATGTATACATTTTTATATAATAAGTTTTTTAATTTTTTGAAATCAAAGAAATCGTATGATCCTGAGTTTAATGCTATAGGTTTAGTTTTTTTTATACAGATTATTCACGTTTTTTTATTAATTAAACTAATTGGATTAAAAGTGCCTGCTTTTTCAAAAGATTATATGACAAATAAGTTAATGTTTATTCCTTTTGGTGCAGTTTGGTTGTATATAGTATATCTTTATTTTAAAAGGAAAACTACACAAATTAAATTCGAAATTGTAAGTCAAAAGCATTTTGTTATATTATTAATTTTCTCTTTACTTTTGCCATTAATACTGTTAATTGAATTTTCAAAGAAGTAAATTAATATTATTAGAAAATACTTATGGAAGAACTAAGTTTACAAGAATTACATCAAATTGCAATGAACCATGTAGGTAAAGATTTAGAATCGAAAGGTTTTGAGTTTATTGCCATAAACAGTCAGTTAAAAAAGCATCCGCAATTTATATGTGTCGATACGCAAAATACTTTACATTTTGTAATGGTACAAGCAGTTCCATATCCTATTAATCCAGATGATTACGATCTGATTTTTATGGAAACTTTCCTAAAACACGCCAAAGAGAAAAAAGCAAAAGTTCTATTTGCAGGTGTTGGTATCGCCAATGCTGAAAATTTTGAACTTCCCGTTTACACAACTTCAGATTATATATTAAATTACAATGGTTATCAAGTTTTATTATAATTGAATAGAAACCGACCTACTTAAAAAGTATTGAAAATCAAGAAAGCAGAAAAGGTTGAGATAAAAATCTGTTTGACTCCGATTTATCGGAGGAGTTATTTTTATCTGTGGCTGGGGTTTTCGTAGATTTTTTTATGCTTTTTAAGTCAGTCTTGACTTTTTTGATTCGTTTTTGTGTCAAGACAAAAATGAAAAATTTTAATGTATTAAAAGTGTTATTTTGAAGATTATGTTGGATTTACGTTTTTTAAAATTACTTATTTTTTTTGTTTTAATTTCTTGTCAAACTGAGAAAAATGAACAGTTTTTCCTCATTCAAGGTGAAGCACAAGGTAGTACGTATTCCATTAAATATATTGCAACTGAAGAAGTTGTTTCTAAAACAGAAATTGATTCCTTATTAACGGCTTTCGATAATTCTTTGTCGACATATAAACCAACTTCTTTAATTTCTAGTATCAATCAAGGCGATTCAATTATAGTTGTAGATAATTGGTTTGTAGAAACATTTAAAGCATCCAATAAAATTTATAAAGAAACTAACGGACTTTTTGATCCAACGATTGGTGTTTTGGTCAATGCGTATGGTTTTGGTCCTAATCATCAGAGAAAACACTTGAATCAAAATCAAATTGATAGTTTATTGAATTTTGTGGGTTTCAATAAGGTGACTTTAAATTCAGATAAAACCATATCAAAAAAACATCAAGAAACCTATTTCGATTTCAATGCTATAGCACAAGGTTATTCGGTAGATGTTGTAGCCGAGTTTTTACAATCTAAAGGAATTCAAAATGCGATTGTTGAAATTGGTGGAGAGTTGGTTGGATTTGGAACAAATACGATTCAAAATAAAAATTGGATTGTAGGTATTGATGATCCTTTACAAAAGCCTGACGAAGCACGTAAGTTAATTGAAACCGTTCAACTTAAAAATTTAGGCTTAGCTACTTCAGGAAATTATAGAAAAGTAATAACTAATTCAGTTACTGGCGAAAAATTTGTTCATACTATTAATCCTAAAACTGGTAAACCACAAAAAAGTAATGTTTTAAGTGCAACCGTTATAGCTCCAACATGTATTATGGCTGATGGTTATGCAACCGCTTTTATGGTAATGAGTTTAGAAGAAGGAAAAGAATTTGTCGAAAAGCATCCTGAATTATATGTGTTGATTTTGTATTCAGATGAAAACAATCAAATGCAACGTTTTCAATCAGATAATATTAAAACTTTGATGAATTGAATTTACGTCAGTTCGAGTTTTTTGTGAAACAAAAAGTATCGAGAACAACGATAGTTTAAAAACTTCTCGATACAATTTTTCTCAATTTTTTCGAAAAATCACTCGAAGTGACGAACTTATTTATTTTCTAACAACAGGAATAATTTCACCTTTTGCCAAACAATATTTCTCAACTAATTCAGGAGCCAATTTTGAAGTGTAATCTACTTCTTCTACTTTAAAACCGATACTACGTAGTTTATCGAAATAATCTCTTCCGTAAACACGAACGTGATCGTATTGCCCGAAGATTTTTGCTCGTTCTTTAGCATCCGTTATTGAATCGTCTGCAAATGTTTTTTCACGTGATAAATCTTGTGGAATTTGGAAGATTCCCCAACCGTTTGGTTTCATAACGCGATATAATTCCTGCATCGCTTTAGTATCGTCAGGAATGTGTTCTAAAACGTGATTACAAAAAATAATATCATACGAATTGTCTTCAAAAGGAAGATTACAAATATCCGCTTTTACATCTGCCAAGGGTGAAAGTAAATCGGTTGTAGTGTATTCAATATTATTTTGCTTTTTGAAGCGTTTGTAAAATTCTTGTTCAGGAGCAAAGTGTAAAACTTTTAATTTTTCATTGGAAGTGAAAAAAATCGTTTCATTTTGTAAATACAACCATAACAAACGATGTCTTTCTAGCGAAAGTGTACTTGGCGAAAGTACGTTATTTCTTTGGTTACCATAGCCATAAGGCAGAAACATGCGAAAGCTTTTTCCATCAATTGGATCAGTAAAACGATTTCCTTTTAGCATAAAAGCTAAAATAGGTCGGACTACTATGCTTAAACGAATTAAGATTGGTCTCGGAATTGTATTTAAAATAAATTTGAAAAGCTTTTTCATTACATTACAGTAAGTGCGTATATTATACCTATTAAAGCTGAAATCATAGCAATTATACCGAAATAAAATATAAAAAATATAATAATATATTTAATCCCAGTAGTAATACTTTTTATCAGGCTAAGGTTATAAAGTTTTTTAAATGCAAAAAGCGTAAATAAAATAAATAAGAAAAAAAACAGTAATGAATAAACGCCAAAACTTATTCCTAAGCTATTTACTAAAACTACCTGTAAGAATAATGATATAAAACCCAAATTACTTTGTAAGTAACTATTGAATACTAAATGTTCGAAAAAATTATGCCCTCTTTTTTTGAATGTAATATAACTTGATAAGGAATATAATGGAATTAATAGTAATACAAAAAAGTTGTAGTAGCTCATTAATTTTTCCATAAAGCCCGTCATGTCGATTTGAGGAACATTTACCGATGTTTCTGAAGGCTTATATCCTTTTGAGAATCCTTCTGAATAATCTAAAATTATTTCTAATGGGAAAAATTTATAAAAAAACACAGCTACTGTTGCATACAAAATTATATATGAAAACGGTTGAAAATATTTTTTTCTTGCACCATTAATATAAGCTTCTAAAACATCTTTTGGATTCTTAAAAAGTCCAAAAAAAGTTCTCCAAAAATTATTGTCCCAACTAAAAAATGGACCGATAAATTCTTCCCAAGTTCCTGACAAGGAAAGTCTTTCATTTACAATTTTAGAACCACAATAGGAACAATAGTGTGCGTCATTTTCAATTTGGGATTTACAAGTTTTACAATTCATGCAAAATGATTATTATAAAGCTAAACGTTTTTGTCTAAATTCATCTTCTTCATTTGAAGTAATTCCTAATGCTTCATAGATGTAAGCAAATGTAGATAATAATTCAGGTTTTCCATCAACTATGGCTACATCGTGTTCAAAATGAGCACTTGGTTTTCCGTCAGCTGTTGTAATGGTCCAGCCGTCTTTGTGTTGACGAATATTTTTAGTTCCCATGTTAATCATTGGCTCAATTGCAATGACCATTCCATTGACTAATTTTTTACCACGTCCTCTTTTTCCATAATTTGCTACTTCAGGATCTTCGTGCATTTTACGACCAATTCCGTGTCCGCACAATTCTCTAACAACACCATAACCATGTTTCTCGCAATATTGCTGAATAGCGTAACCAATGTCTTCCACACGATTCCCCACTTTAGTTTCTCGAATTCCTACATATAACGATTCTTTAGTAACTTGAAGTAGTTTTTTAGTTTCTGGAGCTACTTCACCTACTTCAAAAGTATAAGCGTGATCACCATAAAAACCATTTTTTAAAGCTCCACAATCTACCGAAATAATATCGCCTTCTTGCAATGGAATATCATTTGGAATACCATGGACTACTTGTGTATTTGGACTCATACATAAAGAATTAGGAAACCCATACATTCCTAAAAAAGCAGGTTCAGCACCATGGTCGCGAATAAATTCTTCTGCCAATTTATCTAAATATAATGATGTTACTCCGGGTTTAATTTCTTTAGCAACCATTCCCAAAGTTTTAGAAACAATTAGCGCACTTTCGCGCATTAATTCTATTTCTTCTCGTGTTTTTATTATGATCATAATCCAAATTTCTGCCGCAAAAATACAATAAATAATTTAGAGTTTTTCTTAACTTTCTAATGAGAAAAGTCATGTTTTTTAAAAACTAGAGGAAGTAAATTTGTTCAAAATTAATTAGGTATGGAAAAATATGTATCAGCAGTAGAAGCTGTTAAAGTAGTAAAAAGTGGCGATCGAGTCTATGTACAAGCTGCAGCAGCGACTCCTACAGTTTTAACAAAAGCACTTTCGGAAAGAGCTAATGAGTTAAGGAATGTAGAAATATGTCATTTACATACTGAAGGAGATGCTCCTTATGCAAATCCGGAATTAAAAGATAGTTTTCATGTAAACTCATTTTTTATTGGAGCAAATGTTCGGCATACGTTAACTGCAGGGAATGGTTCTTACACGCCAGTTTTTTTGAGCGAGCTTCCGTTATTGTTTAGAAAGAAAGTAGTGAAATTAGATGTAGCTTTTATTCATGTCTCACCACCTGATAGTCATGGGTATTGTTCTTTAGGCGTTTCTGTAGAGGCAACTGTAGCAGCTATAGAAAATGCAAAAATTGTAATTGCTCAAGTAAATCCACAAATGCCAAGAACTTTTGGTGATGGAATTTTACACGTTTCAGAAATTGATTATTTGGTTGAAATTGATGAACCTATTTTTGCACATGAAGTAGCTCCCTTTACAAAAGAAGAAGAAAAAATAGGGGAATTTATTGCTTCTTTAATTGAAGATAAAAGTACGCTTCAAATGGGAATTGGTTCCATTCCAAATGCAGCTTTAAGTAAGTTAACGAATCACAAAGACTTAGGATTACATACAGAAATGTTTTCTGATGGAGTTATAGACTTAATTGAGAAAGATGTTATTAATTGTAACTTTAAAGGAACTTTGCGGGGAAGAGCATTAGCAACTTTTTTAATTGGTTCTAAAAGATTATATGATTTTGTAAACGATAACCCTTTTATTGAAATGAAAGAATCGTCTATGGTTAATGATACTGCTAGAATTCGTAAAAACCCTAAAATGGTTGCAATTAATTCAGCAATAGAAGTTGATGTAACTGGGCAAGTTTGTGCCGATTCTATTGGAAGTAGAATGTATTCTGGTGTGGGTGGTCAAATGGATTTTATTAGAGGAGCTTCATTAAGCGAAGGTGGGAAACCAATTATAGCTTTACCTTCGGTAACAAAAAAAGGGGAAAGTAGAATTGTTCCATTTTTAAAACAAGGAGCTGGTGTTGTTACTACAAGATCTCATGTCCATTATATTATTACCGAAAATGGTATTGCCGATTTGTATGGAAAAACTCTAAAGCAAAGAGTAGCAGAAATGGTGAAAATTGCTCATCCAAATCATCAGGAACGAATTGATAGAGAGTATTTTGAGTTGCTAAAATGTAAATAATTGAAAATAAATTAAATAAAAAAATTTTGATAGCTTTAAAAGACTACCTTTGACACAAATTAATTTATTTTAAATGAACATTTTTGTAGGAAGCCTTCCTTTTAACGTAGAGGAAGCAGATTTAAGAGAGTATTTTGAAGAATACGGTGAAGTATCTTCTGTAAAAATTATTACAGATAAATTTACAGGAAGAAGTAAAGGTTTTGGATTTGTTGAAATGCCAAGTGATGAGTTTGCTCAAAAGGCAATCGATGAACTAAATGGAGCAAAAATTGACGGACGTGCAATTGTTGTAAACAAATCTGAACCAAAACCAGAAGGTGAAAGAAAATCTTTTAACCGTAATGGTGGTAATAATAGAGGTGGTTTTAACAGAGAAAGAGATAATAGCAGAAGCCGTTATTAATTTTGTTATAATTTTAAAATTTAAAACCCGACTTTTTAAAGTCGGGTTTTTTTATTCTGGTCTACCAATAGTCTTAAATAAATTTAAGTAAGAAGTTAAGAAAGTATTTTCAAGGCTAATAGTTGCTAGTTGACTACTAACTAAAGAGTTTTCTCTTGAGTTTATTAAAAATACAGAACTTTCGCCTACTTGAAACAAACGTTCTTCACCTACAAGCATAGTACTGTAATTTTCAACCAACATTGTGTTAAGTTCTAATTGTTTTTTATAGGAAATAATCTCCCTTTTTTGAGCTTCAATTTTATTTTCAAGATTTAGTTTTTCAAATGAAAAACCAAATTCTGCATCTTGAAGTTGAATTTTTGCAAGTTTTAATTGAGCTCTTTCCTTTCTTAAAAAAAGTGGGAATGAAAAATTTACTCCAATTTTATAATCTTCTAATCTATAATTTTCAAACGCACTAGGTTCAGAAAGATAGTTATAACTTGCTTCTAGCTTTGGTAATATTTTGTTTGCCTGAAGATTTTTATCTACTCTAAAAATATCTATTTTACTTTTTAAGGCGTTTAGTTTTGGTAAATTTTCTACTGATATTTCATTTAGATTTTCAACATTTAAAAGATTAGGAAGCGTTAATTCTAAATTCTTCTCTGGATATAAATCTTCGCTAATTTCTAGCGGAACGTTATTATTTGTCCATAAAAAGTTAGATAGTTCTAAGCGGGCTTTAAATAATTTTAAATTGGCTTTTTCAAGACTAAGTTTTCGAGCATTAAGTGTTATGCCAACTTCTACGCTATCAATAGCTGGTTTGTCACCATATTCAATAGATTTTACAATTCCATTGTATCGAATTTTTGCGTTTTCTAGATATTCTAAATAAAGTTTAACTTCGTCATAGCTTTGTTTCCAATTTAAATAACTTATAGAAGCTTCATATATAACATCAGTTAAAAGAATTTGTTGTTCGGCTTGTGCTACATTTTGATACAATTTTGCTTGTTTCAATTCAGCCATACGCTCGTTTATCCATAATCCTTGTCCAATAGGGATAGTTACTCCAAGTGATGTAAGCCCATTATTTGGTAAAGTATTTTCTGGATTAATGTAAATTCCTTCATTGTTATCAAAGGCCGCTTTAATTTCAATCCCATACCATGTAGGAATTTTAAAACTTCCATTTAAAAAACTATAATATTGTTTGTCACTATATTGTTTTTCATCATAGCTGGCTTCAATTTTAGGGTCAAAAGCACCACGAGCTTTCATTAACTTTGCTTGACCTTCAGTAATTTTTAAGTTAGCTTGTTTGGCTAAAGGGTGAAATTTCTTTACATAACCTATATATTCTTCATAAGTTAATTCATTTGAAATTTCTTGACTCCAAGTGTAACTAAAGCTTAGCAAAATCAATACGATGTAATTAATTTTTTGCATAAAGTACTTATTTGGATTCATTATTTGTTGTTGGTTGATAGTAATTTGGTGGAAAACCATTTAATGTACGCCATATCTCGAACCAAATAGGCACATCTTGTAATAGAGCTAAAGTTTGTGTTCCTGCACCAATACTTAATTGCTCTGGCCATTTTTTCTCTGCCGGATCTGGGGCAATTAAAACTCTGTATTTCCCATTTGTACTTATAAAGTTTTCTTTAGCTACTATTACTCCGCCAAATGTACCATATGAAATCCCTGGCCAACCACTAAATACTATTGTCGGCCATCCGTCGAACCACACTCTTACTTTTTCACCTTTATGTATTAAAGGGAAATCTACTGGATCAACATAAGTTTCAACTGCTAGTTCAAAATTTGCAGGCATTATACTTACAATTGAAGTACCTTCTTTAATAGTCTCGCCAAGTCCTGATTGTAATGCTCTATTTACATAACCATCTTGTGGAGCTGTAATATAGTATAAACCATTTCTAATTTGGTAATTCGTATATTGGTTTCTCAATTTATTTACTTGAGCTTCCGTGTCAAATTTAGAGCTTAATGCTGTTTGTTTATCGCTACTAGCTTTTGCTGATTTTTCAGCATATTCAGCATTAATCCTATTCAATTCCATAGTTGCATTTAGCACCTCATTTTGACTTGAAATGAATTTGTTTTCCTGAGTAATTATTTTAGCTTGCATTTCTTGAAGCTTAACACGTTTTTCCTCAACCGCAGTCATAGGTTTTAAGCCTTCTTTATTCAAGGCTACTGTTCGGTTATATTGTGTTTCTGCAATTTTTAATTGCGTTTTTATGGCTTCTAAATCTGTGCTATCACTTTTAACTTTTAAATACGACTGTTTTAATTTATTCTGAGCTTGTTTAAATTTTAAGTTTCTTTCACTATTGATGGCTCCTAGTTGAACGTCTAAAGCTTTTACTTTTTCATCATAAGATACAACTGCACTTTCTTTTGCTTTAACTTGATTACCTGTGTTTTCAACTAAATTTGGATCTAAATAATCTTCTTTGATTTCAGATATAAAAAGAATAGTATCTCCTTTTTTTACAAAATCACCTTCTTGTACATACCATTTCTCAATTCGTCCAGCAATTGCAGTGTGAATAGTTTGTGGGCGCTGATAGGGTTTAAGTGTTGTTACATATCCATTACCAGAAATATTTTGAGTCCAAGGTAAAAACAAGAAAATAAAACCAATTATTGCAAAAACCAGCATTATCTTTCTAATTACCAAGTAGCTTTTATTATCTCTAAATATAAATCCAGATTTATATTTGTTTAAATCGATTAAAGAATCAATTCTATTTTTAGTTATGTTGAGCATAATTTATTCTTTTATTTTACCTTGATCTAGTGTGTAAGTAATTGTTTTACTATTTTCCCAAGCTTTATTATTTGTAATAACTACTACTGTTAAGTCGTTTTGTTCTTCGAGTAGATATCTAATTATTTGTTTAGCTTGAGTAGGTTCAACTTTATTTAATGAATCTTCAAGTAATAAAATTCTTGGTTTCATTAAAATTGCCCTTGCAATTAGAATTTTTTGAACTACTGATGAATTTATTTGTTTTCCATCTGTAAATAACTTTGTATCCAATCCATTGGGTAATGATTTTATAAATTCAGTTAAAAGAACTTTGTCTAAAACTTCTTTTATTTCAGTCATAGTAATAAATTGATTATTGAAAGTTAAATTTTCTAGAATTGTACCTTCAAATGTTCCTTGATTGTATGTTACAATACTTATTTTTGATCGAATTTCACCTACGCAAATCTTTTTGCTGTTTGTATTGTTAATAAAAACGGTTCCAGAAGTAGGTTCAATTATTTTAGCCAAAAGACGCATCAGAGTTGTTTTTCCAGATCCATTAGGTCCGTTGACAACGATTTTGTCGCCTTGTTGAATTTTTAAATTTATATTGTCAAGTATTAAAGTTTCACTGTCAGGATATTTGTAACTAATATCTTTAAGTTCTATATCGAGATTTTTTTCTAAGTATTCACAGTCTTTGCTTCCTAAATCTTTTTCGATTTCTAAATCTACAACTGTTCCTATTTTCTCTAATGAAGTTAATACATCATAAAACAATTCAAGAACACTAAATAACTTTTCTACTGCATTAATAATTGTAAGAATGATAATTTCAGCAGCTACAAATTGTCCAATATTCATTTGTTGATTCAAAACTAAAAGCCCACCAATTATTAAAAGTCCAGCTGTGATTAATGTTTTGAAACCAACTAATTGAATAAATTGTTTTTTTAATATTTGAAAGTGACTTTCTCTATATTTTAAATATTCAGTTACGTATTTGTCATTTTTATTTAATGAAAAGTCAAATAAATTTTCGTTTTTGAAACTGATATTATTTCTAGCAATTTCTTGTATCCAATGGGCTACTTTATACTTGTACTTTGATTCTTTTAAACTAGTGTTTATTCCAGATTGAAAGTTAAGTTTAAAGATGTAGTATAATAATACCGAAAGTATAATTCCAAAAAAGATAAAGAACGAGTGGTATAGAGCTAAAAGAATTAATCCGAAAATAATTTGTAAGACAGCTGTAGAACTATCTAATAGTAATTTTGAAAGTCCTTTTTGAACCGAAATAGTATCGAAAAATCGATTTGCCAGTTCTGGTGGATATTTATTGTATAGTTGTTCTTGTTTTATTTTTGGAAATCTGTATGCAAATTCAAATGAAGAACGAACAAATATTTTTTGCTGTAAATTTTCAGAAATTCTAAACTGCATAATTTTAAATATCCCAACAAAGACAACTCCAATAACCACAAAAATTATTAAGATTATCCAAGATGTAGATATTTTTCCTGCTTGAATTAAATTTACTATTGATTGAATCCCTAGTGGTAAACTCAAACTGATTAACCCGCCAAAAATTGAATATAAGATTATCTGATAGATATCTTTTTTGTCAAGTTTAATTAAATTTTTAAATCTTTCAATTGGTGTCATATTTTTTATAGTAGTGTTTTTTTGATTAAGTCTTTATAAAATTCCGAAAGACAAATGTTCTCAGATAAATTAGTTAAATTCGAAAAATGGTCTTTCAAATAATGTTGGTGTAAAGAACCTTCAACAATTGAAGAAGCTAATGTTTTTGCGAATTTATATTTAGGGTTTAATTCTGTGAGCATTTCTTCAACTCTCGTGATAACTCTTTTATAAACTTGAAAAAAACCATCTTTATTTTCTTGGTCTACTTCTTTTGTTAAGAATGTTTTAGAAAATTCAGCAATAATAATTCTATTTAAAACAGATTCATTAATGTGCTTTGTTGAATCGTCGTCTTCAATTTTTTGAGTTAAAATGTCTACTGCTTTTTCTAGTTTTTCTAATGGATTTGAAATGTTGTTTGTTGTAAAAACTAAACGATATTCAACCCATGACCAATACCAAGTTGATAGGTAAAGTAAAAGTTTATGTTTACTTTCAAAATAACGATAGATTGAACTTTCGTTCGATTGAATTCGCTCACCAAGTTTTCTAAATGTAAATGATTCAAATCCAATTTCATCAATAAGTAAGATGCTATTCTGTACGATGTTCTTGCCTAATTCTGTTGATTCAGGATCTTTTACAAACATTTTTTTGTTTATTGTAATAGATAGATTTTGAATTAACTTATCCATATTATGAAAGTTTAACTATACAAATATAATAGTAATACTATTAATTTATAAAAGTTTAACTTTTAATTTAGAATTTTTCAATAAAAAACCCCGAAATATTTCGGGGTTAATTGCTATAATTTTATACCTATTGTCTTAGTTTTTCCGTTTTCTCCATCAATGCCGTCTTTTCCATTTTCTCCTTTTTCATTTAAAGATGTCCCACTTTTTCCGTCTTCACCTTTTGTTCCATTTTTACCTGAAGATCCTTTTAAACTTGTTGAGCAGCTAAAGAAAATTATTCCAATTAATAAATATAAAACTTGTTTCATTATAATAGTGATTTACAAGTCATAGCTTTTGGTTGTTCTATACCCATCAACTTTAAAATTGTAGGAGCAATATCACCAAGAACGCCATTGTGTATTTCTTTTAGCTCATTATCTATAAGAATTAAAGGAACTGGATTTGTTGTGTGTGCTGTATTAGGTGAGCCATCAGGGTTAATCATTGTTTCACAATTTCCATGATCGGCAATTAACAATGTTGTGTAATTGTGTGCTAGAGCGGTTTCAACAACTTCTTTTACGCAAACATCAACCGCTTCACATGCTTTTATGGCAGCTTCCATGACACCTGTGTGTCCAACCATGTCTCCATTGGCAAAATTTAAACACACAAAATCTACTTCTTCCTTTTGCAATTCAGGAATAAGTGCATCTTTTAATTCATAAGCACTCATTTCTGGTTTTAAATCATATGTGGCAACCTTTGGCGAGTTTTTTAATATCCTCAATTCTCCATTAAATGGTTCTTCACGACCCCCAGAAAAAAAGAATGTAACGTGAGGATACTTTTCTGTTTCTGCAATTCGGATTTGTTTTTTGCCTGCTTTTTCTAAAATTTCGCCTAAAGTTTCGGTAATATTTTCTTTATCATAGATTACATGTACATTTTGAAATGTTTCATCATAATTTGTCATAGTTACATAATACAAATTTAATTT
Source organism: Flavobacterium okayamense (assembly GCF_019702945.1). Taxonomy (NCBI): domain Bacteria; kingdom Pseudomonadati; phylum Bacteroidota; class Flavobacteriia; order Flavobacteriales; family Flavobacteriaceae; genus Flavobacterium; species Flavobacterium okayamense. The sequence goes on along the minus strand of NZ_AP024749.1, from coordinate 273,359 downwards.
GTGCATGTTTTGTTCATGAAAATCTTTTTGCGATAAGGCTTCTGTTAATTCACGTCCTCTGTCTGTTCTGAAGTTAAAAAAGATAACTACATCTCCATCTTTAATTGTTGAAAGAGGTTCATTATTGTCGTTAGTTAGAACTATAGGCTCAATAAATTCATCAGTGATGTTTTTATTGTAGCTTTCTAAAATACTTTCTTCAATATTTTTAGTCTTTTTACCTTCTCCATTTACAACTAGATCATAAGCTAATTTAACGCGCTCCCATCTTTTATCTCTGTCCATTGCGTAATACCTTCCAATAACAGAAGCTAATTTTGCATTTGTGTTGTCTAAAAATAAGTTTAAATCACTTATGTATTTTAAACCAGATTTTGGGTCAACGTCTCGTCCATCTGTAAATCCATGTACAAACATGTCTTTTACGCCATTCTCCTGAGCTACTTCAATTAGTCCTCTTAAATGCGATGTGTGACTATGAACACCACCATTTGAAACTAATCCTAGAAAATGAATAGGTTTATTGTTAGCTTTAGCATATTCAATAGCATCCATCAAAGCTTTTTCATTTTGCATGGTTTTGTTTTGAACTGCTAGATTGATTTTAGCTAAATCTTGATATACAATTCGTCCAGCACCAAGATTCATGTGTCCAACTTCAGAATTTCCCATCTGACCATCAGGTAAACCAACATTAAGACCGTCAGTTCTTAATTGTGCATTTGGAAATTTTGTATAAAGAGAATCTATAAAAGGAGTATTGGCATTATCAATTGCAGAAACCTTAGGGTCAGGAGATTTTCCCCAACCATCTAAAATCATTAAAATAACTTTTTTATTCATCTTAAATGAGAGTTTTCACAAAGGTATAAAATTGTAAGAGCTTGTAATCGAAATCATGCAGTAAATTGCGAAATCGATTTAGTTAGTTAACCTTTATTAAACCAGCCTTTAGCTTGATTGTAATCTATATAATATCTTATGCTTAATGAAAATATATGATTTAGATTATCAGATAATAAGTTTGAAAAATTTGAACTAAAATCCTTATCAATATCTCGTGAGAATACATTTGCGTTATTTCGGTACAAAATGGAAATTTGACTTCCAGGAGCAAACCACCAAGAATAAGACAAATCTAAATTCCATGTGCTAAAATCAGAATTTTTATTGTCAGTATAGATTGAAGTTTCCGTTAATGTGCCATCATTATTAAGTGTATGAATTGTATTGTTTTCTGCGTAAGACCAATAATGGCGCACTGTTAAATTAAAATTCATATTACTATTGATAGAATATTTACTAGATATGGAATTAGTATAGGTATCTCTATCTCTTTTTGCAAAATAAATATTAGTTGCGTCTTGATCGATAAAACCTACATTGTTTATTTGCTTAAAGATATCAAAGCTATAAATTAATGAAAGTCTATCATTGAAACGGTATCTTGGGCTAATTGAAATTCCATAATTGTACCTGTTTTTTTCAAAAGTGTTAGTTATGTAAGGGTTAATATCAATAGCAAATTTGTTATTGTAATTAGTAGAAATGTATAGATTTCCCCCATAGGTTTCAGGATAAATAACAAATTTACCTTCTTGTCGTGCTTCATAATAATCATAACTTTTAAAAGGATTGTAATTAAATCCGCCTCCTACATAATGGTTTTTTTTGTTGTTTCCTCCAAAATTAATATTAAAATTACTTCCTTGAATTCTTCCTGAGTCATTATTGTATTCGAAATATGAGTTTAAGTTTACTCTAAAAGTATTAAACAATTTACTTGGATTTAAAATTCTGTAATTAGCATTGCTAGACCATGAAGTATAATTTGTTAAAAAATTGATTCCTAAATCATTGTTGTCAAATTCTTTAGAAACATAATTTACACCTGTAGAAAATCGAACTTTCCCAGCTGTTTCAGCTAAGTATAATGAGGTGTTATATCCATTATAATTTTGAATGTCATAAATAGAACTCATTTTCATGTCGCCAGAAACATTAAATGTGTTGTTTTTGGTATTTAAATCAAATAAAATTCCAGTTACATTTGCGTCTCTATAACTTCCATCACGAGTAACATTTGTGTTTATTAAAGTAACAGAGGAGTTTTTATTAAATCTCTGATCTAAAACAGTTACATTATAGTTGGTCAAAGGAGAAATTAAAACTTCTCGATTCGTATCTGTAGTTGAATTGTATGCATTAACAGTAGTTCTCTCAGTAATTGCATTTAAAAAGCCTATTCCTAAGCCGTCTTTATCTCTGCCAGATATTTTTACTGCATTTAATAAATTTATTGACGCTGGAAATTCAGTTATATTTTCATTTTCATTCAAATTAATTGGTAAATTTGGTACAGAACCAATTCTTCTTGAATATAGTAAGTTTCCTTTGCTAAACAAATCTGTTCCTTCAGTAAAAAATGGTCTGTTTTCATTAAACTGTTGTTCAAATGGGCCAAGATTTAAAACTACATTGTCAAATTTTGTTTGTCCAAAATCTGGAACTAATATTGCATCAAGTGTAAATGCATCATTTATTCCATATTTTATGTCTAAACCAATTTTACCAGTTAATTCTTCATCATTTTTGTTTACACTGTAATAACCAGACGAATAAGGTATAAAAAATAGACGAGTAGGTGTTTTAATATTTTCGATGCCATCTAAAATTCCAGCTTGTTGAATAACAGCACCAATTTTTGCATTTACTGGCTGCCATGTATAGATTTGTCTGAAGCGTCTTAATTCTCGAACAAAATTTAAACCCCAAGTTTGTTTGCTTTCCTGTGAGAAACGAAGTGCCGCATATGGAATTTTCATTTCAACAACCCATCCATCATTAGTTATTTTAACTTTACTAGACCATATTGAATTTAAACTAAAGTCTTCTCCGTTTTGATCAGTTGCAACACAATCTAATTGTCCGCCAGCAGCTGTTACAAAAAATCTAAAATCTTGTTGGCCATCATTGTAGCCATTAATAAATACACCAAATGCATCAGAAGTTCCAAAATTGTCTCTTTCTGTAATTTCTTTTAGAATTTTATCAGGTTCTTCATCTCTAAGAATTGCTCCAATATAGATGGCTTCATTATCATAAAGTATTTTTACATCTGTTTTAAATTTTTCATCTATGGCTTTACCATTGTCAGGTTCATACATTACGAAGTTAGTTGCAGATTCTACAGTGCTCCAATCTTCTTCGTTTAATTGTCCGTCTATTAATATCGTGGTAGTTGTCTTTTTAGTATATAATTTTTTCTTAGAATTCTCGTTTAGATTAAGTTCTTGTGCTTCAATAGTGAATAATGAAAAAAGGATTAAGATATTGACTGTTAGTCTTTTGAGCATTTGATGATGATTTTGTCAAAATTATAATTATTAAATTTTATGAGAAAAAAATTATTAAATCTTTAACTTTTATGTAGTTTATCGATTAAATGCACAAAAAATTCGATTAAATGCGTAAAAAAATTTGTTTGGTAAAAAAAAATAAATATATTTGGCTCTCTATTAACCAAACCAACTACAAGATTTACAATGATTTACAAAGTTTTGCCCCTGTTTTTATTGAGTTTAATGTCGTTTGAGTCGGTTCCTGTAATAAAGGAAAATATTAAGGAGTCAACTATTGAAAAGAATATAATAACTGATCCAAAACTTTTAGCTGAAAAAGCTAAAGCAGAATTTGAAGTAAAATGTAAATCTTTCTATGAGTCGTTAAGTACTGAAAATTATTCACTTCCTCAATTTGAAAGTTTTTCAAGAGCATTTGAAGGCTATGAGCAATTAAAATTACAAGGCAAAATTGAAAATGAAGTTTTAACAATTGTAGATTTTAGTTTGTCATCTAGTGAGGAAAGAATGTGGGTAATTGACATGACAACCAAGCAAGTTTTACTTCAAACGCTTGTTGCTCATGGAAGAAATTCTGGAAATGATATGGCTAGCAGTTTTTCAAATAAAGCAGAGTCTTACCAAAGCAGTTTAGGTTTTTATTTAACTGGTGAAGTTTATCAAGGAAAGCATGGTATGTCATTAAGACTAGATGGTCAAGAATATGGAATTAACGATAATGCCAGAGATAGAGCAGTAGTTATTCATGGTGCTGATTATGTTTCTGAAAGTTTCGTTAAAACAAATGGAAGATTAGGAAGAAGTCAAGGTTGTCCCGCTGTTTCCTACAAAGTACATAAAGAATTGATTCAACTAATTAAAGATAAATCAGTTTTATTTATTTATCATCCATCAAGAAATTATGTGGCTAAATCTAAATTAGTTTCGTAAAGCTTTGTAAAGATTTTTATCAAGATTATATATATCTTCTCTAAAAATAAGTTTATTGTTATCTGACCAATTGGTCCAATATAATAGAAGAACACTAATGTTATGCTTTAAAGTTATAATTTTAGTGTTTTTTCTTTTTATTAAGGTATCAATTTCAGATTTATTCCAATCTTCAATTTCATGGGCTAAGATTTCATTTCCTAACTCTAAAGGTTTTTCCACTCTAACACAACCCGAACTTAATGCTTTGTACTCTCTACTAAAATAATCACGATGATTTGTATCATGTAAATATACCGAATGTCTGTTTGGAAAGTTAAATTTTAAAAGGCCTAATGAATTGTTATAGCTTGGTGCTTGTACATAACGGTATGTTTTTGATAATTCAGGATTCCATTCTTCTGGAGTGATTTTTTTACCAGTAGAATCATAAATACTCATATTGTTTCTATTAAAATAGTTTAAGTTTTTAGTTGCTGAAGGAGTTAAATCTTCTTTTATAATAGTAGGAGGGACTGTCCATGTAGGATTAAATACTAAATTGGAAATTTTTGAAGTTAAAACAGGAGTTTTTCTTGATTTACTTCCCACTACCAAGGTGTGTTGGGCAACAGTGTCCTTTTCAATTACATAGTTTAAAGAATAATCAGGTAAATTTATAATCAGGTATTCTTCTCCAAATTTATTTGGAAACCATTTCCATCGTTCAAGATTAGCAATAGTTTGCTGAATTCGGTCTTCTTTAGAATAGTTTAAAGCATTAATTGTTCCTTTCCCAATTACGCCATCTGGTTTTAACCCATGTCTTTTTTGAAAGTTTTTTATTGCTTCAAAAGTATAATCATCATAAACTTCAGTAATAATACTATCTTTTCTATAATAGTCTTTCCAGTATTTAAGTCTTTTTTTTATTGCAACTATCTGAGGAACTGTGTCGTTTAGTTTAATCTTTTTATCAATAGAAATTTTTTCAAATTTATCTTCAGGATATAAATTAAGTAGCGTTAAGCTATGCTTAATTTTTTGGTACATAAAATCTTGCGGCTTTAAATTCTTAAATAGAGTAGCAACTTTTTTGTTTTTAATTGCATTTGTAAGACTATCTGATAAAGAAGGTTCTTTTTTTGATAAATCCCAATCGCTATAAAGATTTTTAGGGTTTAATTTTCCTTTGTATAAGTGATTTGCAAGTTTACGATACGATTGCGTTAATAGGATATCATAGTGAATCATTTCCTCATCATTAAGGTTGTTTCTATTCGACTCTAATTCTTCTATACTTTTAAAATTATAATCATTAGCTTCTAAACCTTCATGTGAGCAAAGCTTAATTTCGTTTATTAAATCTGCTCTATTTTCTTTGTCATACCAAATTTCAAAATTATTTAGCTTAGTATAATACAATTTAATTGAATCGTCTAAAGTTTCAAGAACCTCATTCGGAATTGGTCGTATGATTACATTTGTTTCAGCATCTTTAATTAAATCATTGTTGTCAACAGCAATTGGAGAGTTGTCTTTTTTACAAGAAACAAAAGTGATAATTAAAAATGTTAGTAGCGTAATTTTTATCTTCATATATTTTTATACATTACATAATGGGGTCCAATACCGTTTATTTCAAATTTTGTACCAAAAGTTTTAAAATTTAACTTTAAATAAAATGGAACTGCAGATTCACGAGCGTTAAACCAAAGTAGATCTGATGAATTTGATTTACATATTTTTTCGGCTTCATTTATTAGTAATGTGCCAATTCCCTCTTTTCTAAATTCATCTAAAACGGCCATTCCTCTTAGCTGAAATTGATTGGATTCTTTAAAACTTGCATTGTCAATCTTAAATAAAGATGCAATTCCAATGATTTTTTCTTTGTAAAAAACTCCTAAATGAATAGTAGTTTCTTCGTCATCACCAGTGAAAGAGCAAGACTCTATAGGCTTACCTTTTCTTAAAACTAAATGTCTAACAGGGTAAGTATCAATTGTTTTTATTTTTTTTACAATTTTCATTGATGAAAAATTTGAATAAAAAACTAGAATTAAAGTTTTTTGAAGAAGTGGGTTTATAAAGATAAGGTTAAAATTTTTCAAAAAAAAACTTGCATATGAAGATTTTTTTGAACTATATTTGCACCCACAAAAGTTAATGCTTTTGAATTGCGGGAGTAGCTCAGTTGGTAGAGCGTCAGCCTTCCAAGCTGAATGTCGCGAGTTCGAACCTCGTCTCCCGCTCTTAATTTTACTGGATTATAATATTTTGCGGGAGTAGCTCAGTTGGTAGAGCGTCAGCCTTCCAAGCTGAATGTCGCGAGTTCGAACCTCGTCTCCCGCTCAACAAAAAAGCCTTTCAATTTGAAAGGCTTTTTTTATTTATAATATTTCGAAAATATTTGTTTCAGGTTCTAGTTCTATTGGAGTTTTTCCAACAACAAACCAACGAGCTGTTAAATTTCCTTTTAATATAATTTTGTTTTCTTTTACATCCAACCAACTTCCTTCTCTTAATCCAATTACTGGTTGTGGATTAAATTTATGAAATTCATTAATTCTTGTTTCCCTTGTTTCTCCCATATGAGTAGAGTTAGTATCAGGATCTAAATAATGTGGATTTATATTAAATGGAACCATTCCAAGTGTTCTAAAACTTGGTGGATAAATGATAGGCATGTCATTGGTGGTGCCAATAGTTAAACCGCATATGTTACTACCAGCACTTGTGCCTAAATAAGGTGTTCCGTTTTTAATTTTTTTCTCCAAAGTATCAATGATTTCATTTCTATATAATTCGCTAACTAGAAGAAAAGTATTTCCGCCACCTGTAAAAATTCCTTCGGCATTATTTACAGCTTCTTTAGGATTTTCAAACTCATGTATACCTTTAACTTTTTTACCAATTTTGGTAAAAGCTTCCCTGACTTTAGTAGTGTATTCATCATGAGATATTCCACTAGGACGAGCGTATGGAATAAAAAGTATTGTTGAAGCTTCTTTAAAATGAATTTCTAATTCTGGTAAGAGATATTCTAAATAACTTCCATTATGAAGTGTTGAAGTGCTAGCTATTATAAGATTTTTCATTCTTTAAATTTTTCACAAAATTAGTTGTTTAACATAAGTTTATCAACTCATTATGATTTAATTGGCAAGGATAATTAATATTTTTACATTCCTAATTTTTTTAATTTGAATAGAAAACTATTTTTTACCGTCGCTATATTACTTCTATATATTCAAAGCTGTTTTGGACAAGAATCTTTTGTGTTAAACGGAAAAGTAGTTTCTCAATCAAATAATCTTGAAGGGATTCATGTAATAAATCACTCTAAAGATATTGGAATAACTACAGATAGAGGAGGTTATTTCTCAATTAAAGCAGAAGTTTCTGATACATTAATCTTTAGTGCAGTTCATCTTAAAGGGTATATGCATATTGTAGTAGAAGATGATAAACAAAAAGAATTACTTTTTGTACCAATGGAAGCAATGTTAACTGAATTAGAAGAAATAACACTAACAAAATATCAAAATATTACACCTGAAGCTTTAGGAATAATTCCAAAGGGTATGAAGAAATTCACTCCTGCAGAAAGAAAATTAGCTGCAGCAGGAGATTTTCGCTGGTATAGTCCGTTATTGATTCCTGTTGGAGGGATGAGTGTTGATGGGTTAGTTAATGCTATTTCTGGGAGAACTGCTATGTTGAAGAAAGAGCTTGTGGTTGAAAAAAATGAAATGTTACTCGAGAATATAAAACTTAATTACGATAAAGAGTTTATTACTAATCGTTTAAAAATACCTGAAGCTTATGTTGAAGGATTTTATTTTTACATTTTAGATGAGCAAGAATTCTTAACATCATTCAAAACGAAAAATAAAACTATGAGCGAATTCGTTTTGAGTAAACTAGCTTCAAAATATCTTGAATTAAAAGAAATAACAAATGAGTAAAATTTTCTTTTATATTGGTTTGCTTTTTTGTGTTACCGTTTTTTCGCAAGATAAAGAACGTGAAGTGTTGAGGGGACAAATAGTAGCGGATTCAATGGATGTTGAAAATATTACGATACTAAACGTAACAACAAATATTGGTTCGGTTTCAGATGTGGATGGATTTTTTTCAATAAATGTAAAAGCAAAAGACACTTTGGTCTTTCAAGGATTATCGTTTTTATCCCAAAAATATGTTTTAACTGAAAGTGATTTTTTAATAGATGATTTTAAGATTAAATTAGAAATAAAGGTAAATGAACTTGATGAGGTTATAGTAACGCCTAGTAGTTTAACCGGAATATTAGAAGTTGATACAAAAAAAATTAATGTTTATGGTTTAGATTTGGCAGGAATAGATGTTTTAAAATTATCTCCAGATGAAATTAGAAATACAAAGCCTTTAAATCCTGTAACAAATTCAAATTTTAGCCCGTTAATGGGGGTCGATTTTAAAGCGCTTTTTGGGATGTTTTCTTCAAAAAAGAAGAAAGAAAAAAGAAAAATTGAACGAATAGAAAAACATGAAAATGAACAATGGGAAAGAAAAGTTATGTCGAAGTCATTTCACGAACATTTAATGGCAAGATATTCGCATAATTTTTTTAAAAGTAATCTAAATATTAAAAACGAGGACTTGGTTTCTTTTGTATTCTTTGCTGAACCAACATTTTCTGAAATGGCTAAATTGCTTAAATACGAAAACGAAATACAGTTGGTTGAGTATTTAGTAAAGAAATCAAAGGAGTTTAATAGTAACAAAAATGTTCAAAATGATACTAATGTTATTGATGAAAAATAAAAAGACTTATTTACCTATAGTTATATTTTTTTTATTAACGTCTTTTGGTGTATTGCATAAGTTTTATGTGTCAGTGACTCAAATTGATTTTAATGAAAAAAAATCTAGAGTTGAAATTTCAACCCGAATTTTTATTGATGATTTAGAAAAAGCTTTAGAAAAAAAACATAATCAAAAGTTCAATTTAGCAACAAGAATAGAAGCTAAAAATGCAAAAGAATTAACAGAAAAATATTTACTTCAAAGGCTTAGTATTAAAATTAATGGTCAGGAGCAAACTTTAGTTTTTCTAGGTTCAGAATACGATGATGATGTGTTAATTTGCTACTTAAAAATAGATAATTCTAAAAAAATAACTACTTTCGAGGTCTTTAATAATTTGCTTACGGAAACGTATACAGAGCAACAAAATATAGTACACACAAATATAAATAACACAAAAAGAAGCTTTTTGTTAACTCAAATCGACAAAATAGCAAGTATTAAATATTAATCAACAACAATGAAAAAGTATTTTTTATTTTCAACAATTTCTGTTTTAAGTTCTTTGATGACGTTTGCTCAAGAAGAAACTAAAGAGGAAAGAAAACCAGGGCATTATAACGAAAATAAATTTCGTCAAATGTACGAAGAAATGGCTACGCCAAATATGTTTAGAACAGCATCAGGTGCACCAGGTCCGGCTTATTATCAGCAAAAAGCAGATTATAAAATGGATATCGAAATTGATGATAAAAACGCAAAATTATTTGGTAATGAAACTATTACATATCACAATAATGCTCCAGAAAAATTAGAATATTTATGGGTGCAATTAGATCAAAATATGCGTTCTCCAGAATCAGATACGCCTCTTGTTTCTAACCAAAGAATGTCTCCTGCATTAACACCTGATAGATATGCAAAGCAATTTATGGAAGAACCTTTTCAAGGAGGTTTTCATATTGATTATGTGAAAGATGCTAAAGGTAATGCAATGAGCTATACCATCAACAAAACGATGATGCGTATTAATCTTAAATCGCCTTTAAAGCCTGGTGAAAAAATTACATTTTCAATTAAATGGTGGTATAATATCAACAATTACCGCGTAGATGGTGGTCGTTCTGGATACGAACAATTTGAAGATGGTAACCGTTTATATGTTATAGCTCAGTTTTATCCTAGAATGGCTGTTTATAACGATGTTGAAGGTTGGCAAAATATGCAGTTTTGGGGTAGAGGAGAATTTGCTTTACCATTTGGAAATTTTGATGTAAATATTACAGTTCCTGCTGATCACGTTATGGAAGCTACAGGAGTTTTACAAAATAGAAAAGATGTATTTACTTCTGAGCAATTAAAGCGATGGGAATTAGCAGAAAAGACTTTTGATAAGCCGGTTGTAATTGTTACACAAGAAGAAGCAGAAAGAGCTGAAAAAGGTTTTTCTGATAAAAAGAAAACGTGGAAATTTAAAGCACAAAATGTTCGTGATTTTGGTATTTCAACGTCTAGAAAATTTATTTTGGATGCTATGGCTGTGAAGTTAAATACTAAAACACCAATGGCAATTTCTATTTATCCTAAAGAAGCAAATCCGCTTTGGGGAGATTATTCAACTAGAGCTGTAGCACATACATTAAAAACATATTCTCATTTTACATTCGATTATCCTTATCCAAAAGCTGTTTCTGTTTCTGCAGAAGATCAAGGTATGGAATACCCTATGATTTGTTGGAATTTTGGGCGCCCTGATAAAGAAGGTAAATATACTGACAGAACTAAATATGGAATGTTAGGAGTAATTATTCATGAAGTTGGACATAATTATTTTCCAATGATTGTAAACTCTGACGAAAGACAATGGACATGGATGGATGAAGGTTTAAATACATTCCTAGAATTTCAAGCTGAAAAGACATTTGATCCAAATTTCCCATTAGATAGAGGTCCAGCGGATAAGATTGTTCCTTACATGAAAGGAAATCAAGATTTTATAACGCCTATTATGAGTAATTCTGAAAATATTTTCCAATTTGGTAATAACGCTTACGGAAAACCAGCGACTGGATTAAATATTTTACGTGAGACTATTATGGGGCCAGAATTATTTGATTATGCATTTAAAACGTATGCAAATCGTTGGAAATTTAAACATCCAACACCAGAAGATTTCTTTAGAACTATGGAAGATGCTTCTGCAGTAGATTTAGATTGGTTTTGGAGAGGTTGGTTCTATTCAACAGACTATGTAGATATAGGCATTAAAGATGTAAAGCAATATTACGTTACACTAGAACCTACAGAAGAAATGAAAAATTTTGCTCAACGTAGAGGAAGATTTTTGAGAGATATGGGACCTTTTATTTATTTGGTTGATGAAACTAATAAAGAATTCAATCCAGAAACTAAAAAAGCTTTTGAATCAAAAGATATTCAGATTTTAGAAGAATATTTAGATAAAAATTATACGGCTCAAGAAAAGTCAGCTCTAAAAAATCCTAAATATTTTTATGAAGTAGAATTTGACAAACCAGGAGGAATGATTATGCCAATCATCGCTGAACTTGAATTTGAAGATGGTTCAAAAGAATTACATAAATTCCCTGCTCAAATTTGGAGGATGAACAATCAAACGGCAAAACGTGTTTTTGCTACAGATAAGAAAATAACTAAAATTCAATTGGATCCAAAATTAGAAACAGCTGATATTGACGTTACTAATAATACTTGGCCAAAAGAAGAGGTTCCTTCTAAGTTTGATGAATTAGATAAAAAATAATAGTTAAGGCACTTGTTAAAGTGCCTTTTTTTATGCTTTTGTATTATATCTTTGTACCTTTGTTTTAAACTACAAGAAATGTTTGGTATAGGTTTTTCAGAATTAATTTTTGTGATTTTTGCAGTTTTGATGTTGTTTGGTTCTAAAGAGATACCTCAAATTGCAAGATTTTTGGGTAAGACTATGGCTCAAATTAAAAATGCAACAAACGAAATCAAAAGTGAAATTTCTAATAGTGCAAAAGATTCTGGTTTAGATATGAATTCTTTAACGGGTGGAATTTCTGATGAAATTGCTAAAGCTAAAGCAGAAATTAAAAAATCGGTAAACCCTATCGAAGATATTTCAACTTCTGTAGAGAACCCAATTCAGCAAGTAAAAGAAGATATTGAAAATTTAACTGGGCCAATTAAAAGACAAGGTTAGTTTGGAAAAGGTAATTGATTTAGATAAAAAAATATTCGTTTTTTTAAACGGTTTAGGAACTGAAAATTTTGATAATTTTTGGTTAATTGTTACAAAACAACTGCACTGGACACCTTTTTTTCTTTTAATTTTATATTTAATTAAAAAACAATTAGACTGGAAAAAACTAGGAATTGTTCTTCTATTTATAGCTGTACTAATAACATTCACGGATCAAGTAACCAATGTTTTTAAATTTACTTTTGAACGTTCACGGCCATGTAAAGATTTAGAAATAAGTTCTATTATTAGAATCGTTAAATGTAGTAATACATATAGTTTCTTTTCGGGTCACGCCTCAAATTCTATGGCAACAATGACATTCATTTTTCTTTTGATGAAACAATACGGAAAAAGAATGTATTGGTTATTTATCTTTCCTTTTGTATTTGCGTACAGTAGAATTTATCTCGGACTACATTTTCCAACTGATATACTTACAGGCTACTTTTTTGGGTTATTAGCTGGGACTTTATTTTTTAAAATTTACCAAGTTTTATCAAAAAAATACAATTGGTAATTTTATAAAACTCTACTCACAGTTAACCCATCACGAATGGGTAACAATACAGTTTCAACTCTAGGATCTTCCTTTAATAATTGATTGTATTCTACTAACACTTTAGTTGATTTATCTTTAGGGTTGAGCTCTTCCAAAACTTTTCCACTCCATAAAACATTATCACTTAAAATTATTCCTCCTTTATTCATCATTGGCACAATCATATTAAAATAATTAATATAATTTTCTTTATCAGCGTCAATAAAAACTAAATCGAATTTTTTATTTAAAGTTGGGATAATTTCTAATGCATTTCCAAGATGTTGAAATATTTGATCTTTATAAGCTGAAGCATCAAAATATTTTTTCTGAAAATCGACTAACTCTTCATTAACATCAATAGTGTCAAGCGTACCGTTTTCGGCTAAACCTTCCGCTAAACAAAGCGCTGCATAACCCGTGTAAGTCCCAATTTCCAAAATATGTTTCGGATGAATAATTTTAGAAAGCATACTCAAAACTCTACCTTGAAAATGTCCGCTCAACATTCTTGGTTGTAAAACTTTCTGATGTGTTTCTCTATTTAACTTAGCTAATAATTCTGGTTCACTTTCAGAATGTAATGCAACGTAGTTTTCTAGTTCTTCTGAGATAAAATGCATGCTAATGTTTTTTACAAAAGTACGAATTCTCTTTTTTTACCTACTCGTAATTTGGTATTTTTACACAAATTGAAAATTAATAAGAATGAGAAAAGCTTTTCTAGTTTTTGCTGTTACTTCATTGTCAATAATAGGAATTTTAGGCTATGTAAATAGTAAATTTCTTTTATTACTTCTAATTTTTGTGCCACTTATCTCTATGGGATTATATGATATGTATCAATCCAAGCATACCATTCGTAACAATTTTCCATTATTAGGAAGAATGCGATATCTACTAGAAGAACTTGGTCCAGAATTACGCCAATATTTTATAGAAACAGATACTGACGGAAAACCTTTCAACCGTTTACAAAGAGGAATGATTTACCAGCGAAGTAAAAATGTTTCTTCAAACAAACCTTTTGGAACCCAATTAGATGTTTACGATACAGGCTATGAATGGATCAATCACAGTATGAATGCTATTTCATTCGATAAATTAGCAAATAATCCAAGGGTTAAAATTGGCTCATCTCAATGCTTAAAGCCTTATCATGCAAGCATGTTCAATATTAGCGCTATGAGTTACGGTTCGTTGAGTAAAAATGCAATTCAAGCTTTAAATGCTGGAGCTAAAATGGGTGATTTCTTTCACAATACAGGTGAAGGAGGTTTGTCTCCATATCACTTAGAAGGTGGAGATGTCGTTTGGAATATTGGAACGGGTTATTTTAGCACTCGAACGCCTGATGGCAAATTTTCGGTAGAAGAATTTGCGAAAAGAGCTACTTTAGATAATGTAAAAATGATTGAAATTAAGTTTTCACAAGGAGCAAAACCTGGTCATGGAGGAATACTTCCAAAAGCAAAAGTAACCGATGAAATTGCCAATATTCGTTTAGTTTCAAAAGGTCAGGATATTATTTCGCCACCAAAACATTCTGCTTTTTCAACGCCATTGGAATTGATGGACTTTGTAAAACTATTACGCGAAAATTCAGGTGGAAAGCCAATTGGAATGAAGCTCTGTGTGGGTAATAAATCAGAATTTATTGCGATTTGTAAGGCAATGGTAGAAACTAAAACCTATTTCGATTTTATAACAGTTGATGGTGGCGAAGGAGGAACAGGAGCGGCGCCACCAGAATATGCTGACCATGTTGGAATGCCTTTGCGAGATGCTATTGCTTTTGTTTATGATTGTTTAAAAGGTTTCGGGATTAAAAATGAAATAAAAATTATTGCCAGTGGAAAAGTAGTTTCAGGCTTCGATATTATCAGAACTTTGTCACTTGGTGCCGACTTGTGTAATTCGGCTCGTGGAATGATGATGGCGCTTGGTTGTATTCAAGCTTTAGAATGTCATGCTAATACATGTCCAACAGGTGTTGCAACGCAAGATCCAGATTTAGTTAAAGGTTTAGTGCCGCAAGAAAAAAGTGTTCGTGTAGCGCAATATCAAAAAGAAACGGTTCACAGTGCTTTAGAGTTAATGGCTTCTGCAGGTTTACATCATCCAGATGAAGTTACTAGAGATGTTGTTAGTACAAGAGTAGAACGTAATGCAGTAGAGACATTTGCACAAACTTTTCCAGAAATACCTAATGGTTGCTTATTAAATGAAGAAAGTGTGCCTTCAAGTTTTCTTTATTTTTGGAGAAAGGCTACAGTTGACCGATTTTAACTTAAATTTGCACCATGCAGACTGAAAAGAAAGATATTCGAGCTTTAACCAAAGAACAATTACGAGATTTTTTTGTTTCAAATGGCGATAAAGCTTTTCGTGGAAACCAAGTTTACGAATGGTTGTGGCAAAAACGAGCACACACTTTTGAAGATATGACTAATATTTCAAAAGAAACACGTGCTATGTTAGAAGCTAATTTTGTCATCAATCATATTAAGGTGGATACAATGCAGCGAAGCGAAGATGGAACGGTTAAAAATGCAGTTCGTTTGCATGATGATTTGATTGTAGAATCGGTTCTAATTCCAACAAATACTAGAACAACCGCCTGTGTGTCTAGTCAAGTGGGATGTAGTTTAGATTGCGAATTTTGTGCTACAGCTCGTTTAAAAAGAATGCGAAATCTTCAGCCCGATGAAATTTATGATCAGGTTGCAGCTATCGATAATGAAAGTCGTTTGTATTTCGACCGACCGTTATCGAATATTGTTTTTATGGGAATGGGTGAGCCTTTGATGAATTATCCAAATGTGATGAAAGCTATTGAAAAAATTACATCACCCGAAGGTTTAGGAATGTCGCCAAAACGAATTACAGTCTCAACATCCGGAGTTTCAAAAATGATTAAGAAAATGGCAGATGATGAGGTGAAATTCAAATTAGCGGTTTCATTACATTCGGCTATTGAGGAAATTCGAAACGAAATTATGCCATTTACCAAGAGTTTTCCTTTACCCGAATTACGAGAGGCATTGGAGTATTGGTACAAAAAAACGAAAAGCAAAGTTACTTACGAATATGTAGTTTGGAAAGGAATCAACGACGATAAAAAATCAATAGATGCCTTGGTGAAATTTTGTAAATACGTTCCTTGTAAAGTAAATTTAATCGAATACAATCCTATTGATGATGGAATGTTTCAACAAGCCTCAAACGAAGCTATTGAAAATTATATAACTGCATTAGAGAAAAATAATATAGTTGTAAAAGTAAGAAGAAGTAGAGGGAAAGATATTGATGCAGCTTGCGGACAATTAGCGAATAAGTCTTAAAAATGGATGAATATAAAATAAAAGTTTCATTAGATTCAGGTGAATTAAAATTAAATTTTTTAGAATTTATTCAGCATTTTTATCTTGTATTTTATTTATTGCTTATTCCTATTTTATTAATGTTCTTTGGTTTGGTAGACTTATTTAAAGAGGTCAATAATCCTTTAAAAGAAGGGGAAATATGGTTTTATATAATTCCACCAATCCTATCTATATTATTCTTTTTTTATCAAAAAAATAAATTGAAATTTAAAATTATTTCAACCAATCTTTCAAGAAGTGAGCTTAATAAAATAATAATGAAAGTTGGAAATGAACTTGGATGGAAATTTACAGAAAATAAACATAATGTAATAGTTGCAGAAAGATGCGATAATATTATATTTTCAATTGGTGGAGAAAGAATAACAATTCTTTTCTATAAAAATAATCTTTACATTAATAGTATTTGTGATCCATCAAAGAGAATATCAATATCTTCTGGTGGTAGAAATAGAGAAAATATAAGCCGGCTTGTTAATGAAATTGTTATTTCTGGTTGATTTATTATTTGAATAAAACCAACTTTTACTTACTTTTGAAACCACAATGAAAATCGTCGAGCAAATAAAACAGCCTATAACAGATGAAATGGAACTTTTTGAAAATAAGTTTCGCGAATCGATGTCTACAAAAGTGGCTTTGCTTAATAGAATTACACATTACATCGTAAACCGAAAAGGAAAACAAATGCGTCCCATGTTTGTTTTTCTTACGGCTAAAATGGTTTCTGGCGGAACAGTTAATGAAAGAACGTATCGAGGCGCTTCAGTAATCGAATTAATTCACACGGCTACTTTAGTCCACGATGATGTGGTGGATGATAGTTACAAGAGAAGAGGTTTCTTTTCAATCAATGCACTTTGGAAAAATAAAATCGCGGTTTTGGTTGGGGATTATTTATTATCGAAAGGACTTTTGCTTTCTATTGATAATAATGACTTCGATTTGCTTAAAATCATTTCAGTAGCTGTTCGTGAAATGAGTGAAGGTGAGTTATTACAAATTGAAAAAGCACGCCGATTAGATATTACCGAAGATATTTATTACGAAATCATCCGTCAAAAAACGGCGACTTTAATTGCTGCTTGTTGTTCTTTAGGTGCTTGTTCAGTTAATCCAGAAGATGCAGAAACTATTGAACGCATGCGTAAATTTGGCGAATTAATTGGTATGGCTTTTCAAATAAAAGATGATTTGTTCGATTATACTGATGATGCAATTGGTAAACCAACAGGTATTGACATCAAAGAACAAAAAATGACATTACCTTTGATTTATGCTTTAAATAATTGTTCACCTAAAGAAAAAAGTTGGGTAATTAATTCGGTAAAAAATCACAACAAAGATAAAAAGCGTGTTAAAGAAGTAATCCAATTTGTGAAAGACAAAAACGGGTTGCATTATGCTGAGCAGAAAATGGTTCAGTTCCAACAAGAAGCGCTACAGTTAATTCAAAACTTCCCACAATCACCATACAAAGATGCTCTTACTTTAATGGTAAATTACGTAATCGAACGTAAGAAATAAATATAATTTATTGTCACACTGAGTGCAGTCGAAGTGTCTATCAATATTTAATTACATTTTCAAATCAACAAATCAACAAATTATTTAATTTTCCATACAACCATTTTAAAATCATTCTCGTCTTTACTAATAGAAGGCGAAATTTAGAATTCTAATTTCTTTAATGAAAGTTATTAATTTACATAAAGACGAAAACAGTATTATTCAGCAAGCGATTGAAAATAATCGTCAGGCACAACACAGCTTGTATGAAAAATATTCGCCAAAAATGTTGAGTGTTTGTCGTTTTTACATAAAAGACTTACATCATGCGGAAGATGTAATGATTACCGCTTTCATGAAAGTTTTTACCAATTTAAAAAGTTTTGAACGAAAAGGGAATTTTGAAGGATGGATTCGAAGAATTATGGTAAATGAATGTATCGATTTTATTCGCGTTAAAAAGAATGTTTTCAAAACAGACGAAATAGAAGAATACAACCATCAAGAATTAGATTTAGTAACAGAAATGCATGAATTTTCTGTTGATGATATTCAATTTATGATTGATAATTTACCTGACGGATGTAAAACGGTTTTTAACCTTTATGCAATTGAAGGTTTTAAACATCAAGAAATAGCTGAAATGCTAAAAATTTCTGAAGGAACATCTAAATCGCAACTAGCCCACGCTAGAAAACTATTGCAAAACCAAATTAACCAACTAACTGCTACTGAAAATGGAACCAAATAAAATGGAACAACAAATAAAAAATAAGTTAGAAGGAAGAACAATGCAACCTTCGGCAAAATCATGGGATAGATTAGATGCAATGCTATCGGTTGAAGAACAGCCTAAAAAGAAATCTTTTCTGTGGTATTATGTGGCAGCTTCGTTGTTTTTCGTTTTTGGAATGACGTACTGGTTTATAAATCAAAACTCGAATGAAGTTATACCTCAAAATACAATTGTTACCACACAAGGTGAAGATATTTTAGATTCGTTTGAAGAAGAAAATTCAATAGAAAACAAAGTTGAAATGAATAGTAGTTTAATTGAAGAAATTCGGATAAAACAAAATTCAGTTATTGTTCAAAATCAAGAGCCTAAAAAGCTAAATTTTGATAAAAAAATAAAAGTTGAAAGTCCAAAAGGAGAGACTTTTATTCAAAATCAGATGATTGAAGAAAAAGAAGCAACAGTTGAAAACAATAAGCCAATATATGTTTCACCTGAAAAATTATTAGCTTCAGTTAAAAACAATCAGGACAATAGTTCAATTACAAATTCAAACAAAACTAAAAGCACTGTAAAAGTAGATCCTAATTCGCTTTTATCTTCTGTTGAATCTGAAATTACTGAAGAATATCGAGAAACGACTTTTGATAAACTGAAGCGAAAATTTGAACAAGCGAAAACAGCAGTTGCTAATAGAAATTACGAATAATCATCATCAAATAAATATTAATCAAAAAACGAACAGTTATGCAAAAAATTATTCTTTACACCGTAGTTGTGTTGGTCAGTTTTATCAATAAGCTCAATGCACAAGAAAACACTTGGGGACAAAGAGGAAAAGAATCAAGTTATGAATTTAGTGTTTCCACTAATGATAATCAAGAATTCATGATTGCCTCTAAAATTAAAAGACCAGAAGGTTTTGGTAGTATCAAAAAAATTATTGACGCTTCACCATATAAAGGTAAAACAATTAAGCTCTCAGCATTTGTGAAATCTGAAAATGTTGATGGTTGGGCTGGACTTTGGATGCGTGTTGATTTTTCAAACAAAGTACTGGCATTTGACAATATGCAAAATAGAAGTATTAAAGGAACTAATGATTGGCAACTTTATGATATTGTGTTATATATATCGGAAGATGCAGAATATATTAATTATGGCTTTTTGTTAGATGGAGAAGGTAAAGTGTTTGCTAAAGATTTTACTATTTCTTTTGTTCCTGAAACAACTCCTGAAACAGGACAAACAAAAGGACGTGAAAGAACTCCTTTGTCATTTGAAGAAAAAGCAAATGCAATTGCAACTAACATAGAAAATATTACCAAACAAGAAAAAGATCAGCTTAAAAAAGAAGTAGAAGAAATTGAAAAACAATTAAATGAAGGGAAAATATCTAAAGATGATGCTGATAATTTGAAAATGGAAGCTGCCACAAAGAGGGCTCAAAATATTCAAGATAAAGTTTCAATTCAAGAGGAAAAATTATCTCAATTAGTGAAAGATAAAGTTGATGGTAAGGTTGAGTTTGAAAAGAATAATAAAGGAGGTACTCGAATTGTTTTTGGTGGTAATTCTGATAATTTAGGGGAAAATCAAACAGAAATCAATTTATCTTCAATGAAGGTTTATAATGGAAAAGAAGATTATATTAAGAAAGTTTCTAAAAGAACAACTTCACAATTTGTATTTGCCTTTGGATTAAATAATTTACTAACTGAAGGAGAAAGCTTAAACGATTCTGATTACAGAGTTTGGGGTTCTCATTTTTATGAATGGGGTTTAACGTATAATACAAGAATTTTTAAAAATCACAATTTGTTACATGCAAAATATGGTTTATCGTTAATGTATAATAATTTACGACCAACAGATAACAGATATTTTGTTAAAAATGGAGATGTAACCGAACTTCAAACTGGATTTACAAATTTTGATGAATCACGCTTTAGAAATGTGTATTTAACGGCTCCAGTTCATTTAGAATTTGATTTTACGCCAAAGAAAACGGATAAAGATGGGAATTCATATTTTAGAACTCATAAATCACTTCGTTTAGGAGTTGGTGGTTATGCAGGTGTTAAAATTAAATCGAAACAAATTTTAAAATACGAAGAAGACGATCAAAAAATCAAAGTAAAACAAAAAGGAGATTTCAATGTTAATGACTTTAACTACGGATTAAGTGCTTACATTGGTTACGGACAAATGAGTTTATATGCTAAATATGATTTAAATCCGCTATTTAAGAATAATGCAGTAGATCAAAACAATATTTCTTTAGGATTACGATTCGACTTTAATTAACAAAAAAGCCTCTCATTGAGAGGCTTTTTTTATTTAAATTTTGAATAAATTTCTTTTAAATCTTTTGGCTTAAGTTGGTAACTCAAGGACTGATAATCAGTATATATTACTTCTCCAGTTTTACCGTTAACTACGCTAACCATTTTCATACTATTAACTTTTGTATACATTAAGTAGTAAAAGTTTTCTTTAGTGTTTAAGATTTTGTTGTTAAGTTCTTCAGAACTTATCCATTCATATTTTGATTTGTAGTCTTCAAATAATTCATCAGGGTTTTCACGCTCTTTATCAGTTCCTTTCCAACCACTATATTGAACTTTGATATAATCAGGAATAAATAAAGTTGAGTTTTTTAGTGCTTTTATTTTTTTCTTTTCATAAGTTGAAGAAAAAGCAAAAGAATACCACTCATCTTTTAAACAATCATGAATAAACTGTAAATAGTTTTTCATGTAACCTAATTTGTAATTGTACAATTGTTCAGTTAGTTTTCCGTAAGTTTTAGAATCAATTATTTTCCACATTGAATCTGCATCGCCAGAAAAATAAATGGAAGCTAATTCATTGTAATCATATTTAAGTTTTCCTTTTTTGTTTTCCTTTATATCAGTACAATAATAAAGTGTGTGATTTAAATACAAAAACTCTGTTGTCATTCCGCTCTGGCTAGTCATAGTAACAAGTTGACCTCCAAATTCAAATATGCTATAATTTCCGCTTTTAAATTCTTTTTCTCTAAAGTCGAATTGTTCTCTTGTAGCAATTTCATATTTGCTAATATTCCAAAAAGATTTTAACATATTGTCAAACTCTTCAACTTCAAAATCATCAAGAACAAAAAGGGTTGTTCTTTCTTTGGCAGCTTTGTAGTCTTCTTTTTTTAAATCTTTAAAAGGACCTCTATGAGTTCTCCCAACAGATATCTGAGAAATTGCATTTAAAGAAATAAATATGAATAAAGCTATTAATTTTAAATTTTTCATTTAATATAAATTAGAAGAATGATTTTTTAAATCTACCTTGTGGGTTAAAAGTGCCAACACAGATTCTTATTATATCAATTAACAACCAAACTCCAACACCTCCTAAACTAAAAATAAATAAAACATTAACTGGCCATGGTGTTCCTACATACCATCTATGAGCAGCAAGTAATCCTAACGTTAGAGCTAATATAAGTGCAATACCTTGACTTTTTTCAGAAGATAAAATTGGACTTGGTGCTAATTCTGATTTTTTCGAAATAACATTTTCTTTTTTAACTGTTGTGTCAACAATTTCTGCTCTTTTAACTGGGAATGAAGCAAAAGATAAATTAAAAATAAACATTAAAAATAGCAGTGATAATTTAAATTTCATAAATAATAATTTTAAGTTTGTGATCGATTCAAAAATATAAAAAAATGAATATAAAAAGTGCTAGTCTGTTAATATTTTTCTTGTTAATTTTTGACAATGTATATTCGTTTGATTATGAATATGTTGGTGTATTAAAGTTTAGCAATTCTCAGTTAGTTTCCTATAGACTTAGCTTTAAAATTGAAAACGGAAAAATTTCAGGATACTCAATTACAGATATTCATGGTGAAAATGAAACTAAAAATTTGATAATCGGTTCATACAATAGTAATACTAATGTTTTATTTATTAAAGAAGGAGATTTAGTTTATACAAAGTCAAAAATTGTTCAAACAGATTTCTGTTCTTTACAGTTTAAGACTACAGTAAATTTAAATAAGAATCAAAATATTAAGTCTGATTTCAATAGTTTTTTTAATAATAAAGAAAAGTGTATTGATGGTAAAGTTATTTTGTCTACTGAGGTAAAAGCAGAAAAGAAGTTATCCAAATTTGATAAAAAAATTGATTCATCAAAAAAAATTGATGATGATGTAAAAGAAGAAATAAATTTGGTAAAAATGCTTAATGAATTAAAATTAAATGTTTTAAGAAAAGATGAGACAACATCAGTTTTAGTAAAATCTAAAGAAGTGAAATTAATTATTTTTGATTCTGCTAAAGAAGACAATGATAAAATTGATTTATCTTTAAATGGTAAAAAACTTTTAGAGAATTATACAGTTTTAAACAAACCAAAAGAACTTATTATATCTTTGAAAGATAAAATTAATGACATTAAGGTTACTGCATTAAATAATGGAGATATGTATCAAAACACATCAAAAATTGTTTTAGTTTATGATGGTAAAGAAATTGAAATGCTAACAAACCTTTCAGTCAATGAGAGTACGACTATTAAGTTAATAAACCAATAATACAAACTTGATTTCACAAAACACCATACAAACCGTTTTCGAAACCGCCCGAGTAGAGGAGGTTATTGGTGATTTTGTGCATTTAAAACGCGCCGGAAGTAATCTAAAAGGATTGAGTCCTTTTGCTGATGAAAAATCGCCTTCTTTCATGGTTTCACCAGTTAAGCAAATTTGGAAAGATTTTAGTTCTGGAAAAGGCGGAAATGTCGTGACATTTTTAATGGAACACGAACATTTTACGTATCCTGAAGCCATTCGCTATTTAGCAAAAAAATATAATATCGAAATTGAAGAAACCGAGCAATCTTTAGAAGAAACCGAATTGGCTAATGAAAA
Source organism: Flavobacterium okayamense (assembly GCF_019702945.1). Taxonomy (NCBI): domain Bacteria; kingdom Pseudomonadati; phylum Bacteroidota; class Flavobacteriia; order Flavobacteriales; family Flavobacteriaceae; genus Flavobacterium; species Flavobacterium okayamense. The sequence goes on along the minus strand of NZ_AP024749.1, from coordinate 249,956 downwards.
AGAAAGTATGTATTTGGTATCCGAATTTGCGAGTAAGTATTTTCAAAATGTTTTATTAAATACTGAAGAAGGAAAAGCAATTGGATTGTCTTATTTTAAAGAACGTGGTTTTACTACTGAAACCATTAAAAAATTCCATTTAGGATATTCGCCAGATGTTTGGGATGCATTTACAAGCGAAGCACTTGGTAAGGGATATAAGTTAGAATTTTTAGACAAAACCGGATTGACGATTGTTAAGGAAGAAAAGCAATTCGACCGTTTTAAAGGTCGAGTGATGTTTCCTATTCAAAGTATGAGTGGTCGTGTTTTAGGTTTTGGAGGACGAATTTTAACCAACGATAAAAAAGCGGCTAAATATTTGAATTCACCTGAAAGTGAAATTTATCATAAGAGTAAAATTCTTTACGGAATTTACCATGCAAAACAAGCCATTGCCAAACAAAATAATTGTTATTTAGTAGAAGGTTATACTGATGTAATTCAGTTTCATCAAACGGGAATTGAAAATGTTGTAGCTTCTTCTGGAACGGCTTTAACGTCTGAGCAAATTAATTTGGTAAAACGTTTAACACCAAATATGACCGTTTTGTTCGACGGTGATGCAGCAGGTTTGCGAGCTTCAATTCGCGGAATCGATTTAATTCTTGAAGCCGGAATGAATGTTAGAGTTTGCGCTTTTCCAGATGGTGAAGATCCAGATAGTTTTGCAAAGAAAACACCACATGATGAATTAGTTTCTTATTTAGAGAATAACGCCAAAGATTTCATTCAATTTAAGGCTTCATTACTAATGGATGAGGCTAAGAATGATCCTATCAAAAAAGCCGATTTAATTCGAGATATGGTTGTAAGTATCTCAAAAATTTCGGATAAGATTAAACGTGAGGTATACATTCAAGAATGTTCACGAATAATGGATATTTCTGAAGATGTTTTGTTTAATACATTGGCGCAATTGGATAAAAAAGAAATTCAAGATGCTAATAAAAAGTTCAAACAAGAACAAAAAGAGAAAACTTTTGAAGTAATTCGAAATGAAACTACAACACGTTTGCTTTCTGCAGAAGAAATCTCAGCTTTATTAGAACGAAAAATAATTGAAGTTTTAATTCTTTATGGAAATAAAGATGTAGAGTTTGAAGAAACTTATTTAAGAGTTAATGAGGATGGAGAGGAGGAAAATTTTACTGAAAAGAGAACTCTAAAGGTTTTTGAAAAAATCTATATGAATCTTCAAGAAGACGAAATTGAGTTTTCCAATCCAATTTTCAAAAATTTAGTCAATCAAATTTTGAATGTCTATTTACAAAAAGGGGATTTTGAAAAAAATGAATTTTTAAACCAATTGGACCAAACTTCAGAGCAAATCGTTATCGATATTTTAATGAATGAAAACAAGTACGAACTTGATGGATGGCTTGAAAAGAAACAAGTATTTGTTAAATCTAAAGATGATGAAGAAGTTTTGAAAGCATTAATTTCAGAAACATTAATTTCATATCGAGAATATTTAATTCAAAATCTTACAAAAGAATTAGTAGAAGGATTAAAAGATGAAAATCAAGAAACTTCATTACAAGACGTAATGCAACTTATTAATGATTACAATAAGTTAAAAGTTTCTATAAGTACAAGCATTGGTCGTATTAGAACCGATTTTTTTAAATAATATCTAAAGTTTTCGCTTTACTCAATAAATCGACTAAATTAGTGACACTCAATTTTGCTAATAAACGAAGTTTATAAGTACTGATAGTTTTTTCGTCTAAACCTAAAATTTCAGCAATTTCTTTATTTTTCTTACCATCGTTTAGGTAACGTAAAACTTCAATTTCACGAGTGGAAAGTTTTTTATAAAGGCGTTCTTTTTTCTTTCCTCTTCCTAAAAGCTCTATTTGTTTTTTAACTTCATCACTAAATACAGTTTTTCCTTCAGTAACTTTTTTCAACACATTTTCAAGTTCTTTTAATGTTGAAGATTTACTAACGTATGCACTTACGCCAGCTTTAATTGCTGTAGGGGCATACATTTTTTCTGAAACAGATGAGAAAACCACAATTTTAGTCGATGGAAAATCTTTAATTAACGCTTTAATGTCACGAATGCTTGAGAAACCTTCTAATTCGATATCCATAATGAGGATGTCAATATTCTTTAATTGAAGCGCATCGAGTAAATCTTTTAAGTTTGAGGCATGACTCGATAGTTCAAATTGGGGATTGTCTTTAAAGTAAGATTTAATTCCATGAACAACAACCGGAAGATTGTCGGCGATACATATCTTTGTCATATAGCATTAAGTTTTGAATTAATGCAAAATTGCCTCTCAAAGATAATGAAAAAAAATGTAAATACTTGTTAAAATATTACGATTATTTTAAGTTTTTAGGAATTTCACAAACAGGTATTGGGTTCATTTTGTGTTGGTTAATAGTGTTAAGTCTTTTGTATATAGAAAAAACTTCAGCCTCTCTTCCAGAGAAATTTTCAGCAGATTTTCCCAGTTCAACTTGTTCCATTGCCCATTCTAATTCGTCATAACTTGCGCCAATTTGCATTTCATCTGTTAAGTCATTTTCGTATAATCCATCAGAAGGTTGTGCTTTTAATATACTTTCAGGAACATTTAAATATTTTGCTAAAGCTCGAACTTCACTTTTAACTAAATCTGCAATCGGACTAACATCCACACCGCCATCACCATATTTTGTATAAAAGCCTACTCCAAAATCTTCAACTTTGTTTCCAGTTCCTGCAACTAACAAACCATGAATTCCGGCATGATAATATAAAGTTGTCATTCGTAAACGAGCACGAGTATTTGCTAATGTAATGTCAAGAGTTTTTCTTTCATCATTTTGTTCAACTTGGTTAACAAATGAATCAAAAACAGGAGTTAATTCAGTTTTAATATTGCTAACGTTTGGAAAACGATTTTTTAATTGTATAATATGTTCTACCGCTCTGTTAACATGACTTTGATGTTGGTGAATTGGCATTTCAACACAAAGTGTTGGTAATCCAGTTTGTGCACATAAAGTTGAGGTTAAAGCGCTATCAATTCCTCCTGAAATTCCTATAACAAATCCTTTTACTTTTGCATTTGTAGCATAGTCTAATAACCATTTAACAATATGTTCGTTAATTTTTTCTGAATTAAATGTATTTGAAACTGCCATTTTTATTTTAATTAATACGATAAATGTATATTTGCCGTTAGTTTAAAGTCACTTAAATTTCATCAAAAATAAAAAATTAGTAAGCTATATGAAAAAGCTTTTGTTTTTTTCTTTCATTTTAATTTTGGCTTCTTGTGGGGAAGACAAGAAAAAGGTTGAGGTTGTTAATACAAATCCTATTAATGTAGAATTAGTTAGGTTTGATAAATTATTTTATGAATCGCAACCTGAGGATTTGTTGAAATTAAAAAATCAGTTCCCATACTTTTTCCCCGCTGGTAATGAAGATACGGTTTGGACAAATAAATTAAGCAATCCGTTATTGCGAGAATTGTATACAGAAGTTCAAAATAAATATGGTGATGCCGATTTTCTAAGAGTAGATTTAGGTGAGCTTTTCGGCAAAGTTGAATACTATTTTCCAAAAAGTAAAACGCCAAAAATTATAACGCTTATAAATGAGGTTGATAAAGATGCTAAGGCAATTTATGCCGATTCATTAGCCTTAATTTCATTAGATTGTTATTTAGGTGAAAAACATCGTTTTTATAAAGATTTTCCTGATTATCAAAAAGTGCGTTTTAATCAAAATCAAATTTTACCTGATTTGGTTTCAAGTTTTGCTTTTTCAAGAATTCCTTATCCTTCAGATAGAACTTTACTTTCTCAAATGGTATATTATGGGAAAGAATTGTATGTAAAAGATTTGTTATTACCGGAAGCTACAAATGCAGCAAAAATTGGATATTCAGAAACCCATGAAAAATGGTGCGAAGAAAATGAAGCACAAATGTGGAGTTATTTTGTAGAAAATAACTTGCTCTATGAAAGCAATCAAAAAAATGAGTTCCGTTTTATAAATGATGCACCTTTTTCAAAATTTTATTTAGAAATCGATAATGAGTCTCCAGGTCGAGTAGGTCAATGGTTAGGATGGCAAATTGTCAGAAGTTTTATGGAAAATAATGATGTATCTTTGCAAGATATGTTAGCAATGGACGCTAAAACAATCTTTGAAAACTCTAAATACAAACCTGCAAAATAATGGCAAATAAAAAATCTGATATAAAAATTTCAGTTGGTTTAGACGAAAATAATGTTCCAGAAAAATTACTTTGGTCTGCCAAAGATGGTGGAGTAGATGCGGCTGAAGCAAAAGCAATGTTGTTGTCTATTTGGGATCACAATCAAAAAGAAACCTTACGTATCGATTTATGGACAAAAGATATGCCTGTAGATGAAATGAAGCAATTTTTCCATCAAACTTTAGTAGCAATGGCCGATACTTTTGAACGCGCTACAACTGATGAGAAAATGAGTGCGACAATGCGTGATTTTTGTGATTACTTTGCTGAAAAACTAGAGTTAAAATCCTAAGGAATTACTTTCAAAAAACTGCTTGTTTACATCGTCTATAAAAGTTAAAACTTCATCTTTTCCAAAATTATCTAAGGATGAAGTAACAAAGTGTTGAGGCATTTCTTCCCAACCGTTTGCTAAGACTTTTTTTCTATAAGCTGCTATGTTTTGTTGTGCTTTTACTTTTCCTATTTTATCGGCTTTAGTAAAAATAATACAAAAAGGAACGCCGCTTTCACCAAGATAGTTGATGAATTCTAAATCAATTTTTTGAGCTTCAAGTCTGATGTCGATTAGAACAAATGCACAAACTAATTGTTCTCTTTTTTCGAAATATTCAGTAATAAATTTTTGAAAAACAGCTTTTGTTGATTTGGAAACTTTTGCGTAACCATATCCAGGTAAGTCAACTAAAAACCAATTTTGGTTAATTTTAAAATGGTTGATTAATTGTGTTTTCCCTGGTTTAGACGAAGTTTTGGCTAATTTTTTCTGTCCAGTTAACATGTTAATTAATGAACTTTTACCAACGTTTGATCTTCCAATGAATGCATATTCTGGTAAAGGTTCGTTCGGACATTTTTGCACATCAGAATTACTGATAATAAATTCGGCACTTGTAATCTTCATCTTTTTTTAAAATAAAATTCCCCATGCGGGGAATAATTATATGTTGTTTTTTTGTAACCAAGCAAGCAAAAGTTTGTTAAACTCATCAGGGTGTTCCATCATTGCTGCATGACCACATTTATCTATCCAAAACAATTCTGAATTTGGTAATAATTTATTAAATTCTTCAGCAACGTTTGGAGGAGTTACTTTATCATTTTTTCCCCAAATAATGCAGGTTGGAGTTTCCATCTTAGGTAAATCTTTTGCCATGTTATGACGAATAGCACTCTTAGCGATTGTTAACGTTTTTAAAAGTTTTATTCTGTCATTTACAGTAGCAAAAACTTCATCAACGATTTCTTTTGTGGCTACTTTTGGATCATAAAACACATCTTCACTTTTCTTTTTGATGTATTCGTAATCTCCACGTTTTGGGTAGCTTTCTCCCATTCCGCTTTCGTATAATCCTGAACTTCCAGTTATTACTAAGCCCTTCATTAATTCCGGATACATTTTTGCATGATATAATGCTATATGTCCTCCTAATGAATTCCCTAAAAGAATGACTTTTTCAAATCCTTTGTGGACGATGAAGTCTTTAACAAATTTAGAAAAGGCTTTTACGTTGGTTTTTAATAAGCTTTGTGTGTATAATGGTAATTCTGGAATAACAACTTTATAGCCGTATTTAGGAAAGAAATTAGCAACACCATCAAAATTACTCAAGCCTCCCATAAGTCCGTGTAATACTATTATAGGAGTTCCTTCGCCAGCTTCAAAATAGGTATATTTTTTATCTTTTTTAAGCATAAATAAATTTCAAATTTATCTTGAAATATCAGCAAACTTACGCAATTTAAAATTATACAGCAATAGTGTTAAAATACTTTACAACTATTTTAATTAATTCAATTTTAAAATTTCATAAAATGATTTTGTAATTCATTGATTTGAAATTGGATATACCTAATTTGTTGATAAGTGGTTTGTCTATAGTTGTAAATATTTTTATCCTTAACTGCTTTACTTAGTTTGTGTTTTGTTGGTTTTTTGTAACATTTTGATTTTGAAAGTGTAAAAACTTATTAACAAAGTGGTTATTTGTGGTAAAAAGTGGTAAATATTTTATATTTTTGTCTAAATCAAAGGGTAAAAAGTGAATTCATTCATCGGAACATACGAGTGTAAAGTAGATGCTAAAGGGCGTCTAATGGTTCCTGTTGCTTTAAAGAAGCAGTTAGGTGATATGAATTCTGGTTTTGTGTTAAAACGTTCGGTTTTTCAGCCTTGTCTTGAATTGTATTCTATGGAAGAGTGGAATAAAATGATGTTAAAAGTAAATAAGTTGAATCGTTTTGTTAAAAAGAACAACGATTTTATTAGAAGGTTTACTGCGGGTGTAAAAGTGGTTGAAATTGATGCAAACGGACGTTTGTTAATCCCTAAAGATTTGGTGGTTTTTGCGAAGATTGATAAAGAAATTGTGCTTTCTTCTGTAGTGAATATAATTGAGATTTGGGATAAAAATCTTTATGAAAACGCTATTGAAAATGCAACTGATGATTTTGCAACTCTAGCGGAAGATGTAATGGGTAATTTAAATGGCGACGAAGATGGAATATCATAATCCAGTTTTATTAAAAGAAACGGTTGATGGTTTAAATATAAAACCAGATGGTGTTTATGTGGATGTAACTTTTGGTGGTGGTGGTCATTCGAGAGAGATTATGTCCCGGTTGGGTGAGAAAGGAAGGTTGTTCGCATTTGATCAGGATGAAGATGCTTTGCAAAACGCAATTGAAGATGACCGATTTTTATTGATAAATGAAAATTTCCGAAATATAAAAAGGTTTTTACGCTTTCATGGGATTAAAGAAGTGGATGGGATTCTGGGTGATTTCGGAGTTTCGTCACATCAATTTGATGTCGCAGAAAGAGGTTTTTCTACACGTTTCGATGCGGAATTAGATATGCGAATGAATCGTCGTGGTGATTTAAGTGCCTTTCATGTAGTTAATGAATATGATGAACAAGATTTGAAGAGAGTTTTTGTTCAGTATGGCGAATTAAAAAATGGCGGAGCAATGGCGAATGTTATTGTTGCGGCAAGAAAAGATAAGCAAATTAGAAATACAGAGCACTTAAAACAAGTGTTGTCAAAATTTCTTCCAGCTCATAAAAGCAATAAAATTTTAGCACAAATATATCAAGCAATTCGCATTGAAGTAAATCAAGAAATAGAAGTTTTAAAAGAATTTTTAGAACAATCGCTTGAGATTTTAAAACCAGGAGGAAGATTGAGTGTTATCTCTTATCATTCTCTTGAAGATAGATTGGTGAAAAGATATATGCGAAATGGAATGTTTGAAGGAGAGCCAGAACGCGACATGTTTGGGCGATTTGAAGTTCCTTTCAAAATTATTGAAAAATTAATTGTTCCAACGGAAGAGGAAATTGCTATTAACAATAGAGCTAGAAGTGCAAAATTGCGTGTAGCAGAAAAATTGTAAAAGATGAAAAAAGGAATTTACAGTCTGTTAAAAGCAAAATTTCTGGTTAGTGATGATGCTTTGAAAAACTGGAAATTTATTGTGTTTCTGATTTTTTTGGCAATGATAATGATTGCAAATAACCATTGGTATGATGCAAAAAATTATAAAATAACCGAATTAATGAACGAGGTTAAAGAGTTGAAATCTGAATTTGTTGACCATCGTTCGGAATTGATGAAACTGAAAATGGAATCAACGATTTCAAAAAAAATGGAAGAACGAAATATTTTTCCAGCTGAAGTTCCGCCAACAAAAATTGTAGTAAATAAAAACTTAACAGAAGAAAAAAGCTTTATAGATAAATTAAAAATATGGCAGTAAACCAAAAAAATACTAACTATAGAATGTATTTTGTGGCTTTCACAATGTTTGTGATGGCTATTTTGGTTTTAGTGAAGTTGAATAATATTCAGTGGGTTGAAGGGGAATATTATAGAAAAATAGCTTCTGAAAGAACGGTTAAAAATGTAACCATTCCTGCTAATAAAGGAAATGTATATTCTGCTGATGGAAGTTTATTAGCGACTTCAATTCCTGAATATACAATCCGATTTGATGCTTTATCGCCATCTACTGAAAACTTTTCTGAATTAATTAAACCTTTATGTGATTCGTTGGCAAAAATGTTTGATAAATCTACAGGGTTTTATCAAAATGAATTACAAAAAGCACGTAATACAAAAAACAGATATTATTTAATAGCTCGTAATTTAAGTTATACCGAATATATGCGAATAAAAAGCTTTCCACTTTTTAACAAAGGCGCGTATAAAGGAGGTTTAATTGTGGAGCAAAAAACAGTTCGTTCGCATCCAATAGGATTGGTTGCGCAAAGAACAATTGGATATGAAAGAGCAAATGCAGATGGTTCTCCTAATGGAAAAGGATTAGAATATGCATTTCGTGAATATATTAATGGGAAAAGTGGTCACCGTTGGATGCAAAAAATTGCAAAAAACCAATGGAAACCTATTAGTGATGAAAACGAACTAGAACCACAAGATGGTTGTGATATTGTTTCTACTATAGATGTTTATATTCAAGATATTGCGCATCATGCTTTGTTAAAACAATTAGAATATTATGAAGCTGATCATGGTTGTGTGGTTGTAATGGAAACTAAAACTGGAGAAGTTAAAGCGATTTCTAATTTAGGGAGAGCTGAAAATGGTTCGTATTATGAAACTCAGAATTATGCTGTAGCGGAATCACATGAGCCAGGATCTACTTTTAAGTTAATGGATTTAATTGCTTTGCTTGATGATAAAAAAGTTGACACAAGTAAAGTTTACGATACTAACGAGGGGGTAATTGAGTATTACGGAAGAAAAGTTCGAGATTCAAAAAAAGGAGGTTACGGGAAAATTTCTTTAGCAAAAGGATTTGAGGTTTCTTCAAATACTGTATTGGTAAAAGCAATTACTGATAATTATTCAGATAATCCAAGTCAATTTGTCGACAGGATTAATTCTTATGGTTTAAATAAGCCTCTTGGTTTACAGTTAATTGGGGAAGGAAAGCCGAAAATTCCGCAACCTGATACAAAGGCTTGGAACGGATTATCTCTCCCGTGGATGGCTTTCGGATATGGAGTTTCAATGACGCCATTGCAAACATTAACACTATATAATGCAGTGGCAAATGATGGTGTTATGGTTAAGCCTCTTTTTGTAAAAGAGATTAAAGAATGGAATAATACCGTTAAAAAATACGATACAGAAGTTATCAATCCTAAAATTGCTTCTGATGAAACTTTAGCAAAAGTTAAAGCTATACTTGAAAATGTTGTAAAAAGAGGAACGGGTTCTAAATTGTACTCTAAAGATTTTTCAATGGCTGGTAAAACAGGTACAGCGCAAGCAAATTATAGAGATAAATCTAAATTACATTATGTTTCGTCTTTTGCGGGATATTTTCCCGCAGACAATCCAAAGTATTCATGTATTGTAGTAGTACATAAACCTAATGTTTCAGCAGGGTATTATGGTGCAGATGTGGCAGGACCAGTTTTTAAACGTATTGCTCAAAAGATTTACACGGATGCTCCACCAACTAACCACATTAAAGATATTTCAAAAGAGTTAAATATAGTTGAAAATAGCTACTCCAAATTTGAAAAAATAAATCAAAATGCAACTAAAATACCTAATGTGAGAGGAATGGAGGTAATGGATGCAATTTCGTTACTTGAAAATTTAGGTTTAAGAGTTAAAGTTAATGGAGTTGGTAAAGTTAAAAGTCAGTCCGTTAATGCTGGAGAAATTATTCAAAAAAATCAAACAATCATTTTAGAGTTATCGTGAACGTATTAAAAGATATATTATATAAAGTTCCTATTGAAGCGGTACAAGGTTCAACAGATATCGCGGTAAATAAAATTGAGTTTGATTCTAGAAAAGTAGAATTAAATGATGTCTTTGTAGCAATTCGTGGAACTCTTTCAAATGGACATGATTTTATTGAAAAAGCAGTAAATCAAGGAGCAATTGCTATTATTTGTGAAAAGTTTCCAGATAAAATTATAAACGGAGTTACGTATGTAAAAGTTGAAAATTCTAATGAAGCTTTAGCTCACTTAGCCAATAATTTTTATGATAATCCATCTACAAAACTACGTTTGGTTGGTGTCACAGGAACCAATGGTAAAACAACAATTGCTTCATTGTTGTACCAAATGTTCAAAAAAGCAGGTTACAAAGTTGGTTTGCTTTCAACGGTAAAAATTATGGTTGATGAAACAGAACACAAAGCAACTCATACAACGCCAGATTCATTAACAATCAATAATTATCTAAATGAAATGGTTGAAGTAGGTTGTGAATTTTGTTTTATGGAAGTTTCGTCTCATGGAATCCACCAAAAAAGAACTGAAGGTTTACATTTTGAAGGCGGAATTTTTACCAATCTTTCTCACGATCATTTAGATTATCATAAAACATTCGCGGAATATCGCGATGTGAAAAAATCATATTTCGATAATCTTCCAAAATCGGCATTTGCTATTACAAATGTTGATGATAAAAACGGAAGTGTAATGCTTCAAAATACAAAAGCAAAGAAAATAGCTTATGCTATAAAATCTTATGCTGATTATAAAGCGCAAGTTTTAGAGAATCAGTTCACAGGTTTGCTTTTAAAAATAAACAATAATGAAGTTTGGACTAAATTAATTGGTTCATTCAATGCGTATAATTTATTAGCCATTTATGCTACTGCAGTAGAATTAGGAATTGAACAAAATGAAGCTTTACGTTTACTTTCAGAACTAGAAAGTGTTTCGGGGAGATTTCAATATTTTATATCAAACGGAAAAATTACAGCTATTGTAGATTATGCGCATACGCCAGATGCATTAGAAAATGTGTTGAATACCATCAATGATATTCGTACAAAAAACGAAGAATTGATTACTGTTGTTGGTTGTGGTGGCGATAGGGATAAAACTAAGCGACCTATAATGGCTAAGATAGCTTCAGAATTAAGCACAAAAGCCATTTTTACTTCAGATAATCCAAGAACGGAAGATCCAGAAACAATAATCGAAGAAATGGAAAAAGGTGTAGAAGCGCAAAATTTCAAAAAAACAGTTTCCATTTTAGATAGAAAACAAGCTATAAAAACGGCTTGTCAATTCGCACAAGCTAATGATATTATTCTGATTGCAGGAAAAGGTCATGAAACCTATCAAGAAATTAATGGAGTTCGTCATGATTTTGACGATTTAAAAATAGTTAAAGAATTGTTGAACCAATTAAACAAATAAACGCCATGTTATATTATATTTTTCAATATTTAGACAAAGCTTTTGATATTCCTGGAGCAGGAGTGTTTCAATATATCACCTTTCGTTCGGCATTGGCATTTATTTTATCGTTGTCAATTGCAACAATTTACGGTAAAAAAATAATTGATTTTTTAAGAAAGCAACAAGTTGGTGAAACCGTTCGTGAATTGGGTTTAGAAGGACAAAGCCAAAAAGCAGGTACGCCAACAATGGGTGGTGTTATTATCATTTTAGCCACTTTAATTCCAGTTTTGTTATTAGCCAAATTAGAAAATATTTATGTGATTTTACTAATTGTAACGACAGTTTGGATGGGAACAATTGGTTTTATTGATGATTATATTAAAGTTTTTAAAAAGGATAAAGAAGGTTTAAAAGGAAGGTTCAAAGTAATTGGTCAAGTAGGTTTAGGATTAATAGTTGGCTCGGTTCTTTATTTTCACCCTGGTGTTACCATTAAAAAAGAAATTGAATTAAAAAAAGATACATTTGAAAATGTAGTTAAAACAAATTCAATAGAAATTAAATCTACTGAAACAACAATTCCGTTTTTAAAGAATAATACTTTCGATTATGCAGAAGTGTTTTCTTTTATGGGAGATGGTTATGAAAATTGGGCTTGGTTAATATTCATTCCAGTTGTAATTTTTATTATCACAGCTGTTTCAAACGGGGCTAATTTAACCGATGGAATCGATGGTTTAGCTGCCGGAACTTCAGCAATATCGGTTTTAACGTTAGGTATTTTTGCCTTCGTTTCTGGTAATATCATTTTCTCTGATTATTTACATATCATGTATATCCCAAATTCTGGGGAAATGACAATTTATATAGCTGCGTTTGTTGGAGCATTAGTTGGTTTTCTTTGGTACAATGCTTATCCAGCTCAGGTTTTTATGGGCGATACAGGTAGTTTAACCATTGGTGGGATTATTGCAGTGATTGCAATTGCCATTCGTAAAGAATTATTAATTCCAATTATATGTGGTGTCTTTTTAGCAGAAAACTTGTCAGTAATGTTACAGGTAAGCTACTTTAAGTACACTAAGAAAAAATATGGCGAAGGAAGACGTATTTTTTTAATGTCTCCTTTACACCATCACTATCAGAAAAAAGGATTTCACGAAAGTAAAATTGTGTCTCGTTTTTGGATTGTTGGAATTCTATTAGCCATATCGTCATTAGTGTTATTAAAACTAAGATAAGATGCGATTAGTAGTATTAGGTGGAGGTGAAAGCGGAGTTGGAACGGCAATTCTGGGAAAGAAGAAAGGATATGATGTTTTTGTGTCTGATTTTGGGAAAATAAAAGATAATTATAGAGAAGTTCTTTCAATTAATGGAATAAAATGGGAAGATGAAAAGCATACGGAAGAATTAATTCTTAATGCCGATGTAGTAATGAAAAGTCCAGGAATTCCCGATAAAGCACCCATCGTAAAAAAGTTGGTTGAAAAAGGAATATCTGTAATTTCTGAAATAGAATTCGCGATTCAGTTTACAAAAGCAATGACTATTGGAATAACTGGAAGTAATGGTAAAACAACAACAACTTTGTTAACGTATCATTTGCTTAAACAAGGTGGGTTGAATGTTGGTTTAGGTGGAAATATTGGGAAAAGCTTCGCTTGGCAAGTAGCCGAAGATAAGCATGATGTTTATGTTTTAGAGTTGAGTAGTTTTCAATTAGATGGAATAATAAATTATAAACCACACATTGCTATTATTACAAATTTAAGCCCAGACCATTTAGATCGATATAATTACGATTACAATTTGTATATCGCTTCAAAATTCAGAATAACAATGAATCAAGATGAAAATGATTATTTAATTGTTGATTATGATGACGTTGAAATAACAAAGTGGTTACAAAACAATACAACAAAAGCAAATGTAATTCCTTTTTCGATTTTAAAAGAATTAGAAAACGGAGGAAGTATAAAAGAAGAAAATTTAAATAACTATATCAATAACGAACTATTTACTATGCCAATCAACGAATTAGCTTTAGAGGGAAAACACAACATTAAGAATGCTATGGCTGCAACAGCAGTAGCACAGTTGATGAAAATTAGAAAACAAACCATTCGTGAGAGTTTAAGTAATTTTCAAGGTGCTGAACATCGTTTAGAAAAAGTATTGAAAATACAAGGTGTTCAATATATAAACGATTCTAAAGCTACAAATGTTAATGCGACATTCTTTGCATTGGATAGTATGACAACTCCAACAGTATGGATTGTTGGAGGTGTTGATAAAGGAAACGATTACGACGAGTTAATGTCTTTAGTTCGAGAAAAAGTAAAAGGGATTGTTTGTCTTGGGATTGATAATCAAAAGTTATTTAACACATTTGAAAATGTTGTAGATGTTATGGTGGAAACTACTTCAATGACTGAAGCAGTTAAAATTGCTGAAAAAATTGCTGAAAAAGGTGATACGGTTTTGCTTTCACCTTGTTGTGCTAGTTTCGATTTATTTGAAAATTACGAAGATAGAGGTCGCCAATTTAAAAATGCAGTTCACAATTTATAAGAGATGAATTTTTTGATAAACAGATTAAGAGGAGATAAAGTAATTTGGGCAATAGTGGTGCTATTGGCTCTCATTTCCTTTTTACCTGTTTACAGTGCAAGTACAAATTTGGTTTACGTTATTGGTAAGGGTTCTACTATTGGGTATTTGTTAAAACATTTTGTGCATTTATTTATAGGATTTGTTATTATTTTTTGGGTTCATAAAGTACCCTATCATATATTTCGAGCATTATCAATTATAGGTATTCCTGTAGTGATTTTGTTATTGATTTATACTTTGTTTCAAGGAACAACTATTGGAGGTGCAAATGCTAGCCGATGGATTCAAATTCCGTTTGTAGGGATAGGTTTTCAAACGTCTACTTTAGCATTTACAATCTTAATGGTTTACGTTGCAAGGTATTTGGCAAAAGTAAGCGATAAGGAATATTCTTTTAAGGATTCGCTTATGGAATTATGGCTACCAGTTTTTGGAGTATTAGCATTGGTTTTGCCTGCTAACTTTTCAACGACTGCATTAATATTTTCTATGGTTTGTATGTTGGTTTATGTTGGTCAATATCCATTAAAATATTTAGGTGTTATTATCGGAGCAGGAATAATCGCATTAACTTTTTTTATACTTGTAGCTAAAGCATTTCCAAACGCAATGCCTAACCGTGTTGACACTTGGATTAGTCGTGTGGATAGTTTCTTGGATGGGGAAAATGATGTAAGAGATGATGATTATCAAATAACGCAAGCTAAAGTTGCTATTGCTACTGGTAAAATTCACGGATTAGGTCCTGGTAAAAGTGTTCAGAAAAATTTCTTACCACAATCTTCTTCCGATTTTATTTTTGCAATAATAGTTGAAGAATATGGATTAATAGGAGCTGTTACAATACTATTTTTCTATTTGTTGCTTTTTGTTAGATTCATTATAAACGCGCAAAAAGCATCAACCTTATTTGGTAAATTATTAATAGTCGGACTTGGCTTTCCTATTATCTTTCAAGCCTTAATTAATATGGCAGTTGCAGTTGAATTGTTGCCTGTAACTGGACAAACTTTACCATTAATTAGTGCTGGGGGAACTTCAATTTGGATGACATGTATTTCAATTGGAATTATTTTAAGTGTTACAAAAAAAGATGAAGAAGTTGCTCTTGATGAACAAGAAAGTAAAAATCGAGAAGAAGCTTTACAAAGAATTATTAATAAAGAGTTAGAAGTTTCTGCGAATGAAACGGACGAAGATAAAGAAGGTTTAAATCCATTAGAACCTATTTTAAATCAGTAATATGGATAAGAAACATAGATTTATAATTAGTGGAGGAGGAACAGGAGGACATATATATCCTGCGATTTCTATTGCTAATGAATTAAAAGAACGTTTTCCAAATGGAGAATTTTTATTCGTTGGTGCCCAAGATAAAATGGAAATGCAAAAAGTTCCACAAGCAGGTTATGAAATAAAAGGACTTTGGATTTCTGGAATTCAAAGAAAATTGACGTTGCAAAATTTAGCATTTCCTTTTAAGTTATTATCTAGTTTATGGAAATCATATAGAATTATAAAAAGGTTTAAACCTGATGCTGTAATAGGAACTGGAGGTTTTGCTAGTGGAGCTGTTTTAAAAGTAGCTTCAATGTTAGGTATTCCAACGTTAATTCAAGAACAAAATTCTTATCCAGGAATAACGAATAAATTATTAGCAAAACAAGCAAAATCAATTTGCGTAGCTTATGAAGGAATGGAGAAATTCTTTCCAAAAGAAAATCTTCATTTAACTGGAAATCCTGTCCGTCAAGATTTATTAAATGTAGATGATAAACGTTTGCAAGGAATAACGTATTTTGAATTAAATGCCGACAAAAGAACGTTATTGATTTTAGGCGGAAGTTTAGGTGCGAGAAGAATTAACGAATTAATTGAAAAAGAATTAGATGTAATTCTTCAATTAGGTATTCAAGTTGTTTGGCAATGTGGAAAATTATATTATGAAAAATATAAACATTTAAACGAAGTTGAGAATGTTCATGTTTTAGCATTTATAGATAGAATGGATTTTGTTTATGCTGCTGCCGATTTTATTATTTCACGTTCAGGTGCATCTTCAATTTCAGAATTGTGCATCGTTGGGAAACCAACAATATTGATTCCTTCACCCAATGTTACTGAGGATCACCAAACTAAAAATGCTTTGGCTTTAGCAGATAAAAAAGCTGCAATTTTATTGAAAGAATCTGAGCTTGATGATAAATTTAGAGTTACTTTTGCCGACCTTATTTCAAACGATACATTGCAAGAAGATTTAAGCAAAAGAATACATAAAAAAGCGTTGCCAAATGCAACAAATCAAATCGTAGACGAAATAGAAAGATTAATTGGAGTAAGACAATAAATGAATTTAAATCAAATACATAACGTTTATTTTATTGGTATCGGCGGAATCGGTATGAGTGCTCTTGCGCGTTATTTTATGCACTTGGGTAAAAATGTTGCGGGCTACGATAAAACGAAAACACAATTAACTGATGAGTTAGAAGCACTTGGAATGAATATTCATTTCGATGATGAAATTTCGCTTATCGATGAAAAGTATTTGAATAAAGAAAACACATTAGTTGTTATAACTCCTGCAGTTCCTAAAAATCATTCGGAATGGAATTACTTTTTAGATAATGATTTTGTAGTTAAAAAGCGAGCCGAAGTTTTAGGAATTATTACCAAAGATACGTTTTGTTTTGCAATCGCAGGAACACATGGTAAAACAACTACTTCTAGCATTTTAGGTCATATTTTGTTTGAAAGCGGAGTAGATGTAACAGCTTTTTTAGGCGGAATTGTTGAAAATTACAACTCAAATTTAATTGGTGCTGGAACTTCTGTTACAGTTGTTGAAGCCGATGAGTTTGATCGTTCGTTTTTACACTTACATCCTAATTTAGCGTGTGTCACTTCAATGGATGCTGATCATTTAGATATTTATGGTGATGCATCTGCAATTGAAGATTCGTTTAGAGAATTTGCGGCAAAAGTAGAAGGTGAAAAATTATTTATCGCTAACGGACTTCCATTAAACGGTGATACAATTGGGATAAATGAAGAAGCTACTTTTTCAGCTCAAAATATTCGAATTGAAAACGGATTTTATGTTTTCAATGTAAAAACACCTAACGAAATAATTGAGAATATTCAGTTTGGTTTACCAGGACATCATAATTTATCAAATGCTTTAATTGCTTTAGCAATGGCTAAAAGTTATGGTGTTTCCAATGAAAATATTAAAAAAGCATTAGCATCTTTTAAAGGTGTTCGTCGTCGTTTTTCTTTCCAAATTAGAGAAGAAAAGTTAGTGTATATAGATGATTATGCACATCATCCAACCGAGATAAATGCTGTGCACCAAGCAGTGAGAGAATTGTATCCTAACAAAAAAGTGTTGGCAATTTTTCAACCGCATTTGTTTTCAAGAACAAAAGATTTTGTAGATGGTTTTGCCGAAAGTTTATCAAAGTTTGACGAGATAGGCTTGATGGAAATTTATCCAGCAAGAGAATTGCCTATAGAAGGTGTAACTTCAAGCTGGTTGTTAGATAAAATTACGAACACAAATAAACATTTGGTTCAAAAAGAAGAAGTGTTAGGATTTATAAAAAAATCAACTTTTGAGGTGTTAGTAACAATCGGTGCAGGCGATATTGGAGAAATGGTTAAAGACATTAAAAAAATGTTGTATGAAAAAGTTTAATTGGCATAATATACGACTTGTATTAATCATATTTGTTATGGTTTTCTTGTATTCTTTTTCATCAACACGAAATGAAAAAAGAGTAATTGAAGACGTAAATATTTCATTTGCAAAGGGTCAAGAGAATTTGTTCATAACTCACGAAATAGTTAATAACTTGTTGAAACAAAATTTAGGAGGCTCGTTAAAAGTTGAAAAAGATAAAGTAGATTTGAATACTTTAGAAACTGTTCTCGATGATCACGGGATGATTGAAAAAGCTGAAGTTTTTTCAACAATAGATGGTTCTCTAAGTGCGCAAATAATTCAAAAGACCCCAATTGCCCGATTTTTATCAAGTGATACTTCGTATTATCTTGATAGTAAAGGAGATAAAATGCCTTTATCCGAAAATTTTTCTGCGAGAGTTCCTCTTGTGGTTGGTTCGCTTGCGGAAAATGGAACGGCAAAATACATGGAATTGTTGAACGAAATCAATCAAGATGATTTCTTAAACAAAAACATTACAGGTGTGAAGATTCTTCCTTCAGGAAGTGTTATTCTGACCAATAGAAATTACGATTATAAAATCGTTTTTGGTAATCCTGTATATGTAAAAAAGAAGTTGAAGAATTACAAAGCATTCTTTTATCATGCGGTAAAAGATACTTTAGTAAAACAGTATAAAGAAGTAAACTTAATGTTTACAGAACAAGTAGTTTGTAAAAAATAATAGTATCATGAACAAAGACACTATTGCAGTAGGATTAGATATCGGAACCACAAAAATTGTGGCAATGATTGGTAGAAAAAATGAGTACGGAAAATTAGAAATTCTTGGCGTTGGAAAAGCTAAGAGTTTAGGTGTTCATAGAGGTGTAGTAAATAATATTACGCAAACTATTCAATCGATACAACAAGCTGTTTTAGAAGCTGAAAGCGATTCTGGTTACAAAATTAATGATGTAGTTGTTGGAATTGCGGGTCAACATATTAGAAGTATACAACATAGTGACTATATCAGTCGTTCTAATGCTGAGGAGGTAATTGGTGAACTTGATATTGATTCATTGATTAATCAGGTGCATAAATTAGCCATGTTGCCTGGTGAAGAAATTATTCATGTTTTGCCTCAAGAATTCAAAGTTGATGGTCAAAGTGAAATTAAAGAACCAATTGGAATGTATGGCGGACGTTTAGAGTCGAGTTTTCACGTTGTAGTTGGGCAAGCAGCATCAATCAGAAATTTAGGGCGATGTGTTAAAAGTTCTGGTCTAGAATTATCAGGTTTAACATTAGAACCATTAGCATCTGCAGATGCAGTATTAAGTCAAGAAGAGAAAGAAGCAGGAGTGGCGCTAATTGATATAGGTGGTGGAACAACAGATTTAGCCATTTTTAAAGACGGTATTATTCGTCACACTGCTGTAATTCCATTTGGAGGAAATGTGATTACAGAAGACATTAAAGAAGGGTGTTCAATCATAGAAAAACAAGCCGAATTATTAAAAGTGAAATTTGGTTCAGCTTGGCCAGGTGAAAACAAAGACAACGAAATTGTTTCAATTCCTGGTTTAAGAGGGCGTGAACCTAAAGAAATTTCATTAAAAAACTTGTCGAAAATTATTCACGCAAGAGTTGTGGAAATAATTGAACAGGTTTATGCTGAAATAAAATTGTACGGTCACGATGATCCAAAGAAAAAATTAATTGCAGGGATTGTATTAACGGGTGGTGGTTCACAGTTAAAACACATTAAGCAATTAGTAGAATACATTACGGGTATGGACACTCGTATTGGTTACCCGAATGAACACTTGGCAGGAAATTCTGAAGAAGAATTGTCAAGTCCATTATATGCTACTGCAGTAGGTTTGGTAATGAACAGTATTCGTAATAATACTAAGAGTGCAACACCTTTAGTAGAAATGAAAAAAGAAGAACCTGTTTTTGAAGAACCAAAAACTGTAGAAAAAGAGCCGCAAGTAGTTGAAGAGGAAGAAAAAAAACCTGTTCATGAGACTACTGAAGATAAAATCAAAAGATCATTTTTTGATAAGTATATTGAGAAGATTAAAGAGTTTTTAGATAACGCCGAATAAAAAAGTACCACATTATGTCAGAATTTTCAAGTATTGAATTCAATTTGCCAAAAAACCAATCAAACGTTATCAAAGTTATTGGTGTAGGAGGTGGCGGAAGCAATGCCATCAATCACATGTTTAAACAAGGAATCAAAGGTGTTGATTTCGTTGTTTGTAATACCGATGCACAAGCGCTTCAAAATAGTCCAGTGCCTAATAAAATTCAGTTAGGATTAAACCTTACTGAAGGTTTAGGAGCAGGTGCTAATCCTGAAGTAGGGCATCAATCAGCAATTGAAAGTGTTGCTGAAATTGAAAAAATGTTAGACACCAACACAAAAATGGTTTTCATTACTGCTGGTATGGGTGGTGGAACAGGAACAGGTGCTGCTCCTGTAATTGCTCAATTAGCTAAGGAAAGAGATATTTTAACAGTTGGTATTGTTACTATTCCTTTCCAGTTTGAAGGTAAAAACCGTTCAGAACAAGCTATGCTTGGAGTTGAAAAACTTCGTAAGCAAGTGGACTCGTTAATTGTGGTAAACAATAATAAATTAAGAGAAGTTTACGGAAATTTAGGTTTCAAAGCAGGTTTCTCTAAAGCTGATGAAGTGTTAGCAACTGCGGCTCGTGGTATTGCCGAAGTTATTTCTCAACACTACATTCAAAATATCGATTTACGCGATGCAAAAACAGTTTTAGCAAATAGTGGAACAGCAATTATGGGTTCTGCAATAGCTTCTGGAGCAGATAGAGCAAAAGAAGCAATTGTGAGTGCTTTAGATTCTCCATTATTAAATGATAATAAAATTACAGGAGCTCAAAATGTGTTATTATTAATTGTTTCAGGTACATCTGAAACGGCAGAAATTACATTAGATGAGATTGGAGAAATCAATGAATTTATTCAAAATGAAGCGGGTTACAGTGCTAACATTATTATGGGTGTTGGTGAAGATGAATCATTAGGTGAAGCAATTTCAGTAACAGTTATTGCTACAGGGTTTAATATCGATCAACAAGCAGAGATTGTAAATTCTGAACCAAAAAGAATAATTCATTCTCTAGAAGACGAACAAAAAATCGTTCACGATTTGTCTTCAAAGCATATTCAAAATATTGAAGTAAACGAACCAATTTTTGAATCTAAAGCTGAAGAGGTGGAATTGCCAAAAGCAGAAGAAGTGGAAGATAAAGTAGTTTTTACTTTAGATGTCGAAGAAGAAGAGAAAATAGTTGAAGTTGAAGCACCTAAATTTGAAATTCAAGATGCAATTCCTTCAATGGATTTGGTTCCAACAACTGAGTTTTTGAAAAATTTAGATGTGACTTTTGAAGTTGTTTCTCCAGAAGTTGCTCCTTCATTTCAAATTATTACTCCAGAGATTAGAGAAATAGAAGTTATAGATCCAGAATTTGTAGTTGCTGAAGAATTTAATTTTTCATTGGATTTGTTTGACGGTCCAAAAGAATCAAACGAACAAAAAACAATTTTCGAGTTAACGGAAGAAACAAAACAAATGGAGGTAAAAGATCCTATTAATGTTGTTCCAGTTACTGAAGTTAATAAAGAAGGTGTAATTAAATATTCATTAGAAGATTATTTAGAAAAAGAAAAAGAATTAACGGCTTCAACTCCGGCTGCTAAAGTAGCGGAACCAGTTGATGAGGCATTAAACTTTGAAGTTAAGAAATCTGAGCAGCCAAAATTTGAAGATGCTGAAAATTTAGAGAATACTTCACCTTTCGAAATGACGATTGAAGAAACTTTACGAGCAAGAGCTGAAGAGCGTAAGCGTAAAATGAAAGAATTCAATTATAAATTTAATAATTCGTCATCTCATATCGATGAGTATGAAAAAGTTCCGGCTTATAAAAGAATGGGTGTAGATGTTACATCAACGCCACAAGAAAATAATCAGTCGCGAATGAGTTTAGGAACTGATAGTAATGATGATTTACAATTACGATCAAATAATTCTTTTCTACATGACAATGTAGATTAAACCATAGACCCTATACCTACAAAAATCCCGATTTTATCGGGATTTTTTTTATTTTTGCACTTTATTAATGAATATAAAAAAATCATAATATGAGTTTAGAAAAACAAATTATGGATCAAATGAAAGAAGCAATGAAAGCAAAAGATGCAGTAGCTTTAGAAGCTTTAAGAGCCATAAAATCAGGAATTATTTTAGCTAAAACAGAATCAGGTGCTAAAGATGAATTGTCTGCTGACGAAGAAATAAAATTATTGCAAAAGTTAGTAAAACAAAGAAAAGATAGTGCTGCAATTTATACAGAACAAGGAAGAGCAGATTTAGCAGAACCAGAATTAGCACAGGTTGCAGTAATTGAAAAATTCTTGCCTGCACAACTTTCAGAAGCAGAAGTAGAAGCAGAAGTTTCTAAAATTATTGCCGATGGTGGATTCTCTGGAATGGCTGCAATGGGTCAAGTTATGGGAGCTGCGTCTAAGCAATTAGCAGGAAAAGCTGACGGTAAAACCATTTCGACTATAGTTAAAAAGCTTTTAGCTTAAAATAGAAGAAAGTAAAAAGGAAAAAGTTAAAAGTAAAATAGGTTAAAAAAACTTTTACCTTTTGACTTTATACTTTTAAGTTATATTGGCTCCGTAGTTCAACTGGATAGAATAACGGATTTCGGCTCCGTTGGTTGGGGGTTCGAATCCCTTCGGGGTCACCAAAAAAATTAAAAATAAAAACACCAAGTTTACTTGGTGTTTTTTTATATGCAGATTTATTGAAAGTTTTTTGTATTTTTATCTCTCCAAGTAATCTGCCATACTCTCTTGATTTACAATAAATTGTAAATTATGAAGGTTTTAAGTTTTATTAGCTTTTTATTAGTATTTGCTAATGTTTATTCTCAAGTAGGTATAGGTACAACTTCCCCTAATGCTAGTTCTACATTACATTTAGAAGACACAACAAAGGGTTTGTTGATAAATAGAGTTGCTTTAGGTAATGTAACAAATGGTATTACACCGGTTAATATGCCAGCTACAGGTTTATTGGTTTACAACACAAATGCTACAGTTACGGGTGGACAAGGTATTGGGTTTTATTTTTGGAATGGTTCTCAATGGCAAAAGTTAATTACTAATAATGATAATAATGATTGGTCTTTAACTGGAAATACAGGTACAAACCCAACTAATAATTTTATTGGAACAACAGATAATCGTGATTTTGTTGTGAGAACAAATAATACTGAAAAACTTAGAGTTGAATCAGGTGGAGATGTAGGTATTGGTACAAATAATCCGTCACACACTTTAGAAGTTCAGGGTGATATTTTGTTTAATGGCGATTTTGTAAATCAAGAAATGATAGGAGTTCATTCTGGAACGATACAAAGTATTCCATATACTAATCTAGTTATGACCCCGATAACAGGAACTACAAATAGTATTACAATTGTAGATGGTAATGGAGTTAATAATTCTGCCGTTTTTATTAGTGCTTTCGCAAGAGTTTTTGGTGGTTCACTAAACGGAAGTAATAGTTCAATTGGAGGTTATTTTATGGTTTTACAAAGAGATACAAATCCGGCATTTCCTGCACCAACTATTCTTACATATACTAGTGGGATTTGTTATATTGAAACTCCAAATGGAGGTGTAAGTGCGGCTCTTGGTTTTGGTGGAGGAGGACACATTAGCTACATTGATTCGGCTTTGGCTCCAGGTACTTATTATTACAGATTGGCTTTTTATCCTAATGGTGTAGGAATAACTTCGGGTACATATGATGTATATCAAAGAGATGTAAACTTAATTCAAATAAAAAGATAATTAGCTATAATATTTTTTTATTTTTAGCTGTATACAATTAATGTGTAGACGATTTTTAAAATTTTTCAAGTATTTCCAAAACGCTTTTTTTGTAACTCCTACTTATTGGTAAAGCTGTTTTATTTATTTCTATAAATTCACTTGTAAAAGATTCGATATTGTTTAGTGAAATAATGTAAGAACGATGTATTCTTATGAATAGATCGACAGGAAGCTTTGCTTCTATGTTTGAAATTGTTTCTCTTGTGATAATAGTTTTTTTTGATGTATTTATTTTTATATAATCGCTCAAGCTTTCAATATATAGAATGTCAGAAAAATCAATTTTTACCATTTTTCTATCAGCTCGAACAAAAAGAAAATCATTTTTTTCTATTTCAATTTCTTTTAGATTTGAAAAATTTGAAATACTGTTTTCTCCCAAAAATTTGTTTACGGCTTTTAAAAAACGTTCAAATGAAATGGGTTTTAATAAATAATCAACGGCTTGTAAATCGAAACCGTCTAAGGCGTGTTCTCTATGTGCTGTTGTGAAAATTATTTTTATGTTTTTATTGATAGATTTTGCAAATGCCAAACCAGAAATTTCAGGCATATTAATGTCTAAAAAAATTAAATCGATTGGCATTTTGTTTAGTATTGCAAAAGCTTCGATTGCGTTTTTACAATTTCCACAATAGTTTAAAGGAGTTGTTTGCGATACATAAGATTCTAAAATTTCACGTGCTGCCATTTCATCATCCACTATTATGCAATTTGCTTTATTCATAAGTGTTTGATTTGTTTATAATTAGATTAATGATAAAAGTATTCTTTTCAGTTAATTTTTGTAAACTATAATTATTAGGATATAATAAATCCAATCGTTTGGTAATATTGTTTAGCCCAATTCCATCTGAATTCATTTCAGAATTTTCAATGTAACTGTTTTTAATGGAAAACTGTATTTGGTTCGGTTCTAAAAGAAACAAGTTTATATCAATCAATAAATATCCTTCAATTATGCTACCGTGTTTGAATGCGTTTTCTATAAAAGGAATAAAAATCATCGGTGCAATTTCTATGGTTTCAGGAATGTTATTTGTTTTAAAAGTCACTTTCAGTCGGTCTTCAAATCGTATTTTTTCCAAATCAATGTATTCCTTAATATGTTCAATTTCATCAGTTAATAGAACTTTTGGTTTTTGAACCTGATATAGAATATAATCTAATAGATTAGAAAGTTTTAAAATGATTTCGGGAGTATAATCTGATTTTTTTAAGGCAAAGGCGTATATAGTATTTAAAGTGTTAAATAAAAAATGAGGATGAATCTGTTTCTTTAAATATTGTAATTCTTGTTCTTTAATTTGAAGATTGGTTTCTAAAATTTTGTTTTCGAGGTTTTTTAATTTGTCTCTATCGTTAAAGTTGTGTTTTAAAATGAAAATAAAACTGACCAATCCTACAATAAGATAAACCAATATAAAGATGAAGATGAAATTTCTTCCCATTGGCGGAACTTCAGAAATATTTAAATTGGTGATAAAAATGAAACTTCCGTAAATAGCTAATACTATTAAGTAGGTTGATACTACTAAAGAATAAAATCCGTACAAGCCAAATTTAAAATATTGTTTAGTAAGTAAGTATTTTGGTATTAATATATATATAGTGCAATAAGTTGCTATTATTGCTATGGGAAGTAATAAACTGGAAAACCAAGTGATGTAATGTGTGTCATTTGAATTGTAACTAAAAAAGTAAACAAAAAAGAACCAAACGCCAACCCAAAAAAATAAATGGAGTAAGAAAGATTTGGTTGTATTTAGGGTTTTAGAAATCATTTTACCAAGATAATTAAAAACTTAAAGTTGTTACTTTATTTTGCGACGGATAACGTTTTTTTTAAGGGATTTAGTTATAAAAATTGCTTTTTTTGAAGTTTTCAATGTAAATTTGGTTGTTTGTCGTTCAAGTTGCTTCATCTGTCGCAAAACTAAAATTTGAAATTGTTAATAGGATATCTTCGTGCTATTAATAATTAAAAAATGAAAATATGATTTTAAACAGAATTACAGAAGGCGGTCCTTTTTTTATGGTACCTATTGTTTTACTATTAATTGTTGTTCTATTATTGATAGTAAAAGGTTTATTAAAACGAAATGATAATAGCAAAACAATTAAATTAATATCCTCGATAAGTTTATTTGTTTTGGTTTGGGGTTTGTTAGGACAAGCCTTAGGATTAATACAGGCTTTTGATGCTATACAAAGTGTAGGTAATGTTTCTGTTGAAATATTAGCTGGAGGTTTAAAAGTTACTTTTTTACCAGTTGTATTTGCTTTTTTTACTTTTTTAATAGGCAGAGCGGGTATAATTGTTTTAACATTTTTAGAAAAATAATTTTTTTTAGTGAGGTTAGTTTGGCCTATTTTTTTAAATTAGCGACAATAATTTAACCTCACTTATTTTTTGCAATATTTTTTAATTTTTATTGGTGTTATTTTCATAAGCTTATTTGCTTACAATGTAATTATAGAGCCTATTTATGCTTTTTTCTTTCGTAAACCTATTTATGTACATTTTTATCCATTTCCAAAAAAATTAAGTTTACACCAACTGCAAATTTTAAATAAGGAATTCGAATTTTATAATAAACTTTCTCATAAACATAAAAGATATTTTGAGCATAGAGTCGCTTCTTTTATAGAAAATTATGAGTTCATCGGAAAGGAAGATTTAGAAATCACAGATAGGATGAAGGTTTTAATTTCTGCTACTGCAATTATGTTAACTTTTGGTATGCGAAATTATATGTTCACCGTAATAGAAAAAGTAATTATCTATCCTGATGTTTATTATTCAAGCTTTAGTGACGATTATCATAAAGGAGAATTTAACCCAATGATGCAAGCTATTGTTTTTTCTTGGAAACACTTTTTGGAAGGATATGAAATTTCAAATGATAATTTGAATTTAGGTTTACATGAGTTTGGACATGTGTTACATTATCAAGGGTTAAAAAACACAGATACTTCGGCTACAATTTTTGCGGTTACTTACGATGAAATAATGGAACAAGTTAAGCATCCAGCAAATTTGAAACGATTACACGATTCTGATTATTTTAGAATTTACGCTTACACAAATGAATTTGAATTTATTGCGGTTTTATTAGAACACTTTTTTGAAACTCCAATTCGATTTCAGTCAGAATTTCCGCAACTTTTTGAAAAAGTTAAAGTTATGATTAATTTTTCTGAACCTATAAAATAAGAAAAAATTAATTAATAATCAATGATTTAGCGTTCTAAAATCCTCTTTTTTGTTTCTTAAATTTGTATAGTAATTAAAAACTAAGGAGATGAAAAATAGAGTTCCTGTTTCGACTATAATGACGAAAAATGTTATTAAGTTGAATACTTCTGATGATTTAACTAAGGCGGAAATGCTTTTTAAGAAACATTATATTCGTCATATTCCAGTAGTTAACGGAAACAAGATTATTGGAATGCTAAGTTATACAGATTTGTTACGAATTTCTTTTGCAGACGCTGTTGATGACGATGAAGAAGTAGTAGACACAACAGTTTATAATATGTTTACTGTTGAACAAGTAATGGCTAAAAATCTTGTAAAAGTTTCTCCAGATACAACAATTAAAGAAACTGCTGAAATTTTAGCAACTAAAGAATTTCATGCACTTCCCGTTTGTGAAGATGAATTATTAGTTGGGATTGTTACTACAACTGATTTGATTAAATATTTAATTGACCAATATTAAAAAAGCTCCTTAAGGAGCTTTTTTTATTTTGTAATTGAAAGTAAATCACTAATAGTGTGTTTTGGATTTTCAGCTCCAAAAACATAACTCCCTGCAACTAAAACGTCGGCACCAGCATCAACTAATTGCTTTGCGTTTTTATTGGTTACACCCCCATCAATTTCAATTAATGTAGAAGCGTCATTACGAGTTATAATCTCTTTTAATTGTTTTACTTTTTTATAGGTGTTTTCAATAAAAGATTGTCCACCAAATCCTGGATTAACACTCATTAAGCACACTAAGTCAATATCATTTATAACATCTCCAAGTAAACTAACATTTGTATGCGGGTTTAATGCAACTCCTGCTTTCATTCCATGATCTTTTATGGCTTGTAATGTTCTGTGTAAATGTGTACAAGCTTCGTAATGAACAGTTAAAGTTGAACAACCTAAATCAGCAAATGTTTTAATATAGCGATCAGGGTCAACAATCATTAAATGTGTGTCTAGAGGTTTTTTAGCATGTTTAGCAATTGCTTGTAAAACTGGCATTCCAAATGAAATATTTGGAACAAATACGCCATCCATAATGTCTATGTGAAACCATTGGGCGTCACTTTCATTAATCATTTCAATATCACGTTGAAGATTAGCAAAATCAGCTGCAAGAACGGATGGGGCAATAATTGTATTTTTCATGTGTTGTTGTTTTGTAGTGCAAATATAAACCTAATTTATAAATAAAAATAAAACTCCGGTAATCAGCCGGAGTTTCAATCATCAATCAAAAAACGAACAGTTATTAAACTGTTTGTAATTGTTATTAGGTATTATCCTAAATATGTTTTTAATATTTTACTTCTAGAAGTGTGTTTTAGTCTTCTGATAGCTTTCTCTTTAATTTGACGAACACGTTCACGAGTTAAATCAAAAGTTTCTCCTATTTCTTCTAATGTCATTGGGTGTTGATCACCTAAACCGAAGTATAAACGTACCACATCTGCTTCTCTTGGCGTTAATGTTTCTAGAGCTCTTTCAATTTCAGTTTGTAATGATTCATGAATTAACTCTCTATCAGGATTTGGTGATTCTCCAGAACGTAATACATCATATAGGTTTGAATCTTCACCTTCTACTAAAGGTGCATCCATTGATAAATGACGACCAGAATTCTTCATAGATTCTTTTACGTCATTTACAGTCATATCAAGTTCTTTAGCAATTTCTTCAGCCGAAGGAGCACGCTCGCTAGATTGCTCTAACAACGCATACATTTTGTTAATTTTATTGATAGAACCAATTTTGTTTAATGGTAAACGTACAATACGTGATTGTTCTGCTAAAGCTTGTAAGATAGATTGACGAATCCACCAAACTGCATATGAAATGAATTTAAATCCTCGAGTTTCATCAAAACGTTGAGCTGCTTTAATTAAACCTAAGTTTCCTTCATTAATTAAATCGGGTAATGTAAGTCCTTGATTTTGATATTGTTTAGCAACCGATACTACGAAACGTAAATTAGCTTTAGTTAATTTTTCTAAAGCTCTTTGGTCACCAGCTTTAATTCTTTGTGCTAACTCTACTTCTTCATCTGCAGTAATTAAGTCAACTTTACCAATTTCTTGTAGGTATTTGTCTAGGGAAGCAGTTTCACGATTAGTTACCTGCTTGGTGATTTTAAGCTGTCTCATTTATTTATTCCTTCTGTTTTTTTATGCTTTTGTTTGTTATACGTATAAGGTTGCCAAAAAGTTACAAAAACTTTAAAAATTTTTTCAAATAAAAAAGCCCTCATAAAATGAGGGCAGTCCTTATTGAATTAATATAGTGAATTAACCTTGAGGATTTTCTTTTTTCTCTATTGGTTTTTTGTCCTCTCTCGGTGGACGAGGTAATAATTGTTTTCTTGAAACTTTTTCTTTTCTTGTTTTAGGATCAACTCCTAAATACTTAATCATGAAAACATCACCCAAGTTAACTACATCGCTTGGTTTTTCTGTTCTTTCCCAAGCTAATTCTGAAACGTGTAATAAAACTTCTTGACCAGGAGCTCTTGTGTATTCTACAACTGCGCCAAAATCTAACATTTTAATTACTTTTACTTCATAAGCTTCGCCAATTTCAGGTTTGAAAATCATAGCTTCAATTTTTGCTAAAACAGCATCAATACCAGCTTGATTTGTTCCTAAAATTTCTACGATTCCTCTATCACCATCTTCGTTAAGAACGATAGTTGTTTCAGTATTTTTTTGTAATTCTTGAATATTTTTTCCACCAGGACCAATGAATGCACCAATCAAACTTGCTGGAATTGAACTCATAATAATCTTAGGAGCTTTTGGTTTAACAGTAGCTCTTGGCTGAGCAATAGTTTCTGTTAATTTTCCTAAGATATGCATACGTCCGTCACGAGCTTGAGCTAAAGCTTGTTCCATGATGTCATAACGTAAACCATCGATTTTGATATCCATCTGACAAGCTGTAATACCATCAGCAGTTCCTGTTACTTTGAAATCCATATCGCCTAAGTGGTCTTCATCACCTAAAATATCAGATAATACAGCAAATTTTTCACCATCGGTAATTAATCCCATTGCAATACCTGAAACTGGTTTAGAGATTTGGATACCTGCGTCCATTAATGCTAAAGTACCCGAACATACTGTTGCCATAGAAGAAGAACCATTAGATTCTAATACTTCTGAAACCACACGTACTGTGTAAGGGCAATCAGCAGGAATCATTCCTTTTAAAGCACGTTGTGCTAAGTTTCCATGTCCAACTTCTCTACGTGAAGTACCTCTTAAAGGTTTTGCTTCACCAGTTGAGAATGGAGGGAAGTTATAATGTAAATAGAATTTTTCTTCTCCTTGTTCTGATGGTAAATCAATTTGATTAGCTTCTCTTGAAGTTCCAAGAGTTACAGTTGCTAAAGCTTGTGTTTCACCACGAGTAAAAATTGCTGAACCGTGAGTTGATGGTAAATAATCTACTTCACACCAAATCGGGCGAATTTCTGTAGTTTTACGACCATCTAAACGAATTCCTTTTTCAAGAATTACATTACGAACAGCTTCTTTTTGAATTTTGTAATTATATTTAGAAACAAGCTCGGCTAAATCTGTATTTTCTGCATATTCTTCTTCAGAATATAAAGCTTTTACTTCTTCTTTAACTTCTGCAAATTTTTCACCTCTTTCTTGTTTAGAAGAAGCTTCTTGCGCAATTGCATAATATTTATCGTAAGCAGCTGCTTTAACTTTAGCTTTAACAGTTTCGTCTTCTAACTCACCTTCGTATTCTCTGTAAGCTGGAGAACCTAAAGCTGCTCTTAATTTTTCTTGTGCTACAATTTGTACTTTGATAGCTTCGTGAGCAAATTTAATTGCTTCAATCATTTCAGCTTCAGAGATTTCTTTCATTTCACCTTCAACCATACAAACAGAATCTTTAGAAGCACCAATCATCATATCTAAATCTGATTGTTCTAATTGTTCGCGGTTAGGGTTGATAATTAATTTACCTTCAACTCTACCAACTCTTACTTCTGAAATAAGGTTGTAAAAAGGAATGTCAGAAACTGCTAGTGCAGCTGAAGCAGCTAAACCTGCTAAAGCATCAGGCATTACATTTTCGTCATGAGACATTAATTGAATCATAACTTGAGTTTCAGCATGATAATCATCTGGGAAAAGTGGACGTAAAACACGGTCTACTAAACGCATCGTTAATACTTCTTGGTCACTAGGACGAGCTTCTCTTTTGAAGAAACCACCTGGGAAACGACCTGCTGCAGCAAATTTTTCACGGTAATCTACTGTTAACGGTAGGAAATCTACTCCTGGATTGGCTGTACGGGCTGATACTGCAGTTGCTAATAACATCGCGTCGCCCATACGAACCACGACAGAACCGTCTGCTTGTTTGGCTAATTTACCTGTTTCGATAGAGATAGTTCTTCCATCTCCTAAATCGATAATTTCTTGGGTTACTTTAGGAATCATAAATTTGAATTCTTAATTAAACAAAGGGTAGTTGTGTTGTTGTGTGTTGTTGTTAGTTGCTTGAAACCCAATGAAAAACCAAACTTTTTTCTGTCTTTTTTTGTAAACAAAAAGGGGCGCAAAGCCCCTTTAGTTGATTATTTTCTAATACCTAATTCTTTAATAATCTCACGATATCTGTTGATATCTTTCTTCTTTAAGTAGTCAAGAAGACTTCTTCTTTTACCTACTAATTTCACTAACGAACGCTCAGTGTTGTAATCGTGACGATTTTGTTTTAAGTGTCCAGTTAAGTGGTTGATTCTGAAAGTGAACAATGCAATTTGTCCTTCAGCAGAACCAGTGTTTTCAGCTTTTCCTCCGTGTTTAGCGAAGATGTCAGCTTTAGTTTCTTTAGTTAAATACATTCCAATATTTTTTTAAATGATTTTTATGTATGAATTAAGTCTATCCTAATTCGGGTGCAAAGTTATAATAAAAAATGAATTTTAAACTATAAAATTTATTTTTTTTGATTGATTTAAAATAGAGTTGCAATTTCCTGATTTACAAATTCTAAGAATCGTTCATCGGCTTCTGTGAAAGGGTCTATTTCGTGCGAATCGATATCGATTTGACCAATGTTAATTCCATTTACAAATAAAGGAATTACAATTTCCGATTTTACTGTAAAACTGCAGGCTATATAGTTGTCTTGAGCTTTTACATCTGGAACAACAAAATTTTCATTAGATTCTGCAACTTGTCCACAAATTCCTTTTCCAAATGGAATTACGGTATGATCTGTTGGAGCACCAACATATGGGCCAAGATGTAATGTTTTGTTTTCATGGTTTGCAAAATAAAAACCAACCCAGTTATAATATGGGACTTCTTGATTTAAAAATTTGCAAACTTCTAATAGTTTTTCATCTCTAGTTGCTTCAGATGAAACTAAAGTTTTGATTTGGGGTTTTAATGAATCAAAATTCATGATTGAAATTTTTTTGCAAAAATATTTATAAAATGATTCATTAAAATATTTATTTTTGTTAAAATTCACTCTTTTGAAATCTATATACAACCAATACAAGCCATTTTTTTCTTTTTTAGGTAAATTTTTGGTTTTTTATATTGCTTTTGCACTCATTTATAAATTGTATTTAAATCAATTTGATACGAATCGACTTGAAGTAGATACTATTTCAGAAAAGGTTGCTCACCAAACTGTTGGAGTAATTAATTTTTTTGGAGGCGAAGCAAGTACGTATCATCACGATTTTGAACCGTCGATGAAAATCTTTTTTAAAGAAAAATATTCAGCACGAATTATAGAAGGATGTAATGCAATAAGTGTTATTATTTTATTTGCAGCTTTTATTTTTGCTTTTTCTAATGGTCTTAAAAAAACAACATTGTATATAATTGTAGGTTCTTTACTCATTTATATTTTAAATATAATTAGGATTGCACTATTAACATATGCTTTGTATTATTATCCTAAACATGAAGAATTATTACATGGTACTATTTTTCCGCTCTTCATATATGGTATAGTTTTTCTTTTGTGGATTTTATGGGTTACTAAATTTTCAGGTTATGCTAAACGAAATATTGAAGGATAAATATAAATTAGCAATAATTGGGATTTTGGTTCTACTTCTAGTTTGTATCCGTTTATTTGAAGCAAGAATATTTTATGATCCTTTTTTAGATTTCTTTAAAACAGATTTTCAAAACAAAGAATTACCGAATTATGATATTTTCAAGTTACTTTTAAATTTATTTTTGAGATACTTCTTAAATACTGCAATTTCAATTGGCATGTTATATATTTTATTTAAGGATAAAAATATAACTAAACTTTCGCTATTACTTTTTGTATTCTTATTTATTGTTTTAATAATTCTATTTTTTATTGAATTAAAATTTGTTAATGATTATTTATTATTGTTTTACACTAGAAGATTTTTAATTCAGCCAATTTTTTTAATTCTTTTTATACCAGCTTTTTATTACCAAAAACTGAATCGATAATTTTCGTAAATTAGTGTTATAGTTTTATAACATGAAAATTAAAAAGCAATCTGGTGAATGGGTTAACTTCGATAGACAAAAATTAATTAGATCACTTATCAATTCTGGTGCTAATTATGAATTAGCTAACGCTATAGTTTCTGAAATAGAATCAAAAATTCAAGATGGAGCAACTTCTAAGCAGATTTTCAGGTTAGCTTTTCAAAAACTTCGGACTAGATCAAACTCTAATGCAGCTCGATATAGCTTAAAAAAAGGAATTCAGCTGTTAGGTCCAGCCGGATTTTATTTTGAAAAATTTATCGCTAGAATATTTGAATTACAAGATTATTCAACTAAAACAAATTTAATTGTAGAAGGGAATTGTGTTTCACACGAACTAGATGTTGTTGTTCAAAAAGATATGCATTTAGCTATGATAGAATGTAAATTCCACGGGAGCCAAGAAACCAAAACCGATGTAAAAGTTCCGATGTATATTTTGTCTAGATTTAACGATTTAAAGAACAGAGATTACAATTTCTTTTCATCTAATCAACAGTTTACAAAATGTTGGATTGTAACTAATAATAAGTTTACAGAAGATGCAGTAAAATTTGGAGTTTGTAGCGAATTAAATTTATTAAGTTGGAATTATCCAGAAAATAATAGTTTAAAAGATATTATTACACATTACCGAGTTTTTCCTATAACTTGTTTAACAACAATAACTCAAGCGGAAAAAGAAATACTTCTTCTTGAAGATATTTTAACAGTTTACGATTTTATTCATTTTGGAAAAAGTAAAACTAATTTAAAACTGAGTCAAAATCGATTGAAAAAAGTATTAAATGAATGTCACCAACTTTTAAATAACTAGGTATGAAAATTCACTTTTTTGGAGGGACAGAAACCGTTACAGGTTCTAAAACATTAATAGAATCCGATGAAATTAATGTAATGATAGATTGTGGTTTGTTCCAAGGTTTAAAAGAATTGAGATTACTGAATCGAGAACCATTACCATTTGATGTAAGTATAATAGATTTTGTAATTCTTACACACGGACATTTAGATCATTGCGGTTGGTTACCATTATTAGTAAAATATGGATTTGAAGGGAAAATATTTTGTACAGCTCCAACTAAAGAAATTACTAAGTTAATTCTATTAGATAGCGCTAAAATTCAGGAAGAAGAAGCCGAAAAAGCAAACAAAGAGCATTATTCAAAACACGATCCCGCTGAACCTTTATATACAATTGCCGATGCAGAGAAAGTATTTCCGTTATTAAAATCGGTAAATCCTAATGAAGAAATAAAGTTGTCTGATTCTGTTTCTTTTAACTTTTTTTATGCATCACATATTTTAGGAGCTTGTTCCATTTCGTTAAGTATTGAAGGTAAGAAGCTTGTTTTTTCTGGAGATGTTGGCCAAGATGATGATGTATTATTATTTCCTCCAATAAAACCAAAACAAGCCGATTATGTTTTCTTAGAAAGTACTTACGGAAATAGAGTTCATCCTGAAAATACATCGCTGCAAGATTTAGAATTATTCATTAATAATACTTTTCAACGAGGTGGAAATGTTATTATTCCGAGTTTTGCTGTAGAACGAGTACAAACCATGATGTATCTGATTTGGCAACTTAAAAAAGAAGACAAAATTCCAAATATTCCTTATATAATAGATACACCAATGGGAATTGATGTTTTACATCTATTTCTAGAGAATACAAAATGGCATAAATTAACACCACATGAATGTGAAGAAATGTGTAGAATGTTTACGTTAATTTCTGATTATAAAGATACCATTGAAGCGATTTATGACAAACGACCAAAAGTTGTAATTGCTGCAAGCGGAATGATAACTGGCGGAAGAGTACTTTCATATTTAGAACGTTATATCGATAAACCTGAAAATACAGTTTTATTAGTAGGTTATCAAGCTGAAGGAACTCGAGGAAGAAGATTGCTAGAAGGTGAGCCAGAAATTAAAATGTATGGAAAATATTATCAAGTTAAAGCTTCCGTTTTTTTAATTGAAGGATTGTCGGCACATGGCGATCAAAAAGATTTGATTAATTGGTTATCCGATTTAGATTCAAAACCTCAAAAAATATTTTTAGTTCATGGCGAAAAAGAAGCGTCAAAAGGTTTAAAACAAACAATTGAAGAAGTCTGTGATTATGAATGTTTAATTCCAGCATTAAACCAAGTATTTGAAATTTAGGTAAATTTAACGCTTTATTATTTTCAGTTTATTAACTTTGCATTTCATAATGAACAAGATAACAGGTTTCATATTATCCTTTTTTATATTGATTTCCAATTTAGGATTGGCTGTCAATATTCATTATTGTCATGATAAAGTTGCTTCTGTCTCATTAGACTATTCAACTCCAAGTGGTGATGATTCTAATTGTTGTTGCATAAAAAAGGATGTGAAAAAGAAATGTTGTTCTGAAACTTCCATAAAGGCTGAAAAAAAATCGGATAATTTTGTTGTAAAATCATTAAGTTTAGACTTAGGGCAATTTGTTCCGACTCAACAATTCGATTTTAATTTTCAAAATCAAATAATTTCAATTAATAATAAAAAGTTAATTGAAAATTATAGCGAATCTAATTCGCCACCACTTTACAAATTATATTGCCAACTCGTTTTTTACGCATAAATTTTTAATGTCTTTAGAGTAAAATCTTTCAAACATTAAAAATTTATAAACACATGAAATATACACTAAGTATATTACTTTTCATATTTGGTTTTTTTGGAAATGCACAAGAAACTATAAAAGGAAAAGTAGTAGACACCAATAATCAACCTTTATTAGGCGCCAATGTTTTTTGGCAAAATGCATCCATAGGAGCATCAACTGATGTAGATGGACAATTTAGTATTATTAAAACTGAAGAAACTAATAGTTTATTAGTGAGCTATATAGGGTTTAAAACTCAAAAAGTAGAAATTTTAAATTCTGATTTTATTACTATTGTTTTAGAAGAAGTTACGAATTTGAATGAAGTTACGGTAACTAAAACTCAAAAAAGTACAGAACATTCTTTAATTCAAGCAACCAATGTTCAAAAAATGGGAAGCAAAGAGTTGTTAAAAGCTGCTTGCTGTAATCTTTCGGAAAGCTTTAGTACAAATCCTTCCATCGATGTTAATTTCTCTGATGCTGTAACAGGTAATCGTCAAATTAAAATGTTAGGTTTAACGAGTCCATACATTTTAATTGCAGAAGAAAATATTCCATCTGTTCGTGGTGCTTCACAAGCTTACGGGTTATCATATATTCCGGGAACTTGGGTAGAAAGTATTCAAATTACAAAAGGAGCAGGAAGTGTAATTAATGGTTACGAAAGTATTTCGGGACAAATCAATTACGAATTATTAAAACCAGCTAACGATATTCCGTTCTTTTTAAATGCTTATGGTTCTCAAGATGGACGTTTTGAATTGAATACTCATTTCAATCAAAAGTATTCCGATAAGTTGAGCTCTTCATTATTTGTGCATGGAAATACACGCCAATTTAAGAATGATATGAACGATGATGGATTTTTAGATAATCCAGTTGGGAAACAAATTAATATTTTAAATCGTTGGCAATATACCGATGCAGAAAGAGGTTGGGTAAGCTTTTTAAACGTTCGATATATGCGTGACGAAAAACAAGCAGGACAAGTAGATTTTGATCCCGAAAAAGATAAATTTACTATAAATGCATGGGGAAGTGAAGTAAATACTGAAAAAATAGAAATTTCTAATAAAACAGGATATGTTTTTCCAGATGAACCTTACAAAAGTTTTGGACTTCAAAACTCATTTCAATCGCACAAACAAGATTCGTATTTTGGTTTAAACCAATATAATATTCATCAAAAAAGTTGGTATTCCAATTTAATTTATAATTCTATTATTAATAATACCAAGAATAAATTTGCAACTGGTTTAAACGTTTCTTACGACGATTATAATGAATTTATTGCCGTAAACTTTGCGGAAGATTTTTCTAGAATTGATAACTCTGTAGGTGCATTTTTTGAATATACTTATGATAACTTAGATAATTTAAGTGTTGTAGCTGGAGTTCGTGTAGATAATCATAATCGATTAGGAACATTTGTTACACCTCGTTTGCATATTCGTTACAATCCATGGAAAGAAGCTGTTTTAAGACTTTCAGCTGGAAGAGGTAAACGTGCAGCTAATATTTTTGCTGAAAACCAACAACTTTTTGCATCAAATCGTCAGTTTTCAATTCTTAATAATGACGGAAAGTTATATGGTTTAAATCCAGAAATTGCTTGGAATTATGGTTTAAATTTTATTCAAAAATTCAAAATATTTGGAGCAGAATCTGAAATTGTTTTGGATTATTATAGAACCGATTTTCAAAATCAGGCTGTTGTTGATTTAGATGTAAGTCCGCAACAAGTAGTTTTTCATAACTTAGATGGGAAAAGTTATGCGAATAGTTTTCAAGCAGAATTTAGTGTAACACCTATTATGCACTTTACCTTGCGTTCGGCCTATAAATATTATGATGTGCAAAGTGATTATTTAGTGGGTAAATTAGAAAGACCTTTGCAAGCGAAACATCGATTCTTTGCAAATGCAGCTTTCGAAACACATATTAAAGAAAAAGGCCAACAATGGAAGTTTGATGCTACATATAATTGGTTAGGAAAGCAACGTTTGCCAGATACATCAACAAATTTACCACAATACCAATTAGATGATTATTCGTCATCGTTTGGAACATTAAATGCTCAAATAACAAGAACATTTTCGAGTACCTTTGAAGTATATGTTGGTGGAGAAAATATTACAAATTACAAACAAAGTAATGCTATAATTGGAGCAGATAACCCATTTGGAACATATTTTGATAGTAGTTTAGTATACGGACCATTATTTGGTCAAATGTATTATGCTGGTTTACGATTTAAAATTAAATAACAATATAAAATAATTAAAAAATGAAAAAAATAGTAGTAATTCTATTAATGCTGATTTCTTTTGTAACAGTAGCACAAGAGAAAAAAAGTAAAAACAAAAAAGCAGAATTTAATGTAAATGGAAATTGCGAGATGTGCGAAAAGCGCATTGAAAAAGCTGCTTTTTCTGTAAAAGGCGTAAAAAGTGCTGATTGGCATGTTGATCATCATGATATTCATGTAATTTATGATGAAAATAAATGCTCATTAGCCGATATTAAAAAGGCAATTGCAAAAGTTGGTCACGATACAGAAGACTTTAAAGCAACTGAGGAAGATTATAACAATCTACATGGTTGTTGTAAGTATGAAAGACTTAAATAAAAAAAAACTCCAACAAACGTTGGAGTTTTTTTTTTATTCGATAGTAATCTTAGAAGCAGAAGAGTGGCTGTTAAATTCAGGAGCATACATACTTTGTATTGTTGCTATGCCATCTGTAAAACTACCTAAGTTAGTTATTCTTACATCATATTCTAAAATATAAGTTCCTTTACTTAAATCATCGAAGAAAAAGTGAGTTGCAGTATCTCTAGTACTTTTATAGAAATATGCTCCATCTTCATATTGATATTCTGAAATAACATCAATAGGTTCAAAACAAGAAGCTCGAGAATCTTTTAAATGAACAAATTCAAGATTTTCTTTTACCCTTACGGTTAATTTTATTGTAATTAAATCTCCAGTTTTAATATTGTTATTTGTTATTTCAACTAAGTTATTTCCTTCAGGTGTTTTTATTTTTTTGAAAAGCTTCTTATTAATATTAATAACTAAAGTACTGTCAGCTTTAACATTTTCTAAATTTTCAAAATATTGCCAATAAATACCACCAAAAACAGGAACTTCACCTTTATTGTTTATTGAAACTTTACCCATGTCGTTACTAATGTCCTCTTTATTCCAATTGATTTTAGTGTAACCAGTTTCATTTTGTTTTTCGCTTTCAGTAATTTTTTTTGATGAAATTTTTGAATTGCCAATTACAAATTTCACATTTTCTTTTTCAGATAACCAATCTTCACCTTGCAATAATAATGCGTAAATCGCTTCTGATGTTGATTTAGTAGTTGGCCAATGATTTGCTTGTTTTTTAAATAACAGCCAAGTTTTTAATTCTTCTATGTATTTTTTATCTTTTTCAATTTCATCAAAAGCTTCAATTAAAATTGCTTGTGTTTCAATTGGTGATTGATACCAATAGTAACCATGATCATTTTCAAGCCAATACATGCCTTTTTCTTCATTAACAGAAGCAGTTTCTTTAAGGTGTGTAATTATTTTTTTAGCCCATTCTTTTTCGCCTATTCTTTGCAAACATATAGCGGCTAAACCTTTTTGATATAAAGAGTAAGTTAGCCACTCTTTTTTAAAGCTTTCAAATTGTTTATTAAAAATTATTTTTAAATTTTCATTTATAGGAAAATCTTCTAAATAAAAACTTCTGGCGTACCAAAAATGTAAATTCAAATAATTATTTGAATATTTTTTATTTATAGAATTATCAGAAATGAATTTATTATCTAAGTATACTACTGTTTTATAAGTTATTTTTTTAAACTCTTGTTTTTTATGTGGGAACATTTGTGATAAGTGTCCAAACCCAGCTAAAATATGTTGAGTAATAAAAATATTTTCATTTCCTCCTTTAAACCATGAAAAAGAACCATTTATATTTTGTTTTTCTAATAATTTGTTTAAAGTGTTTTCTTGGTTTTTTTCAAGATTATTTAAATCCAGTAAAAGAGCTAATTTCATATTTTTTTCTTCATCACTTTCTACATCAAAAAGCCATGGAGTTTCATTTAACGCTATAGACTTTAAGTCTTCATTGAAATTAAATTTAGAGCTTACATCATTATTTTTCCACGATTCTAATACGGAGTTTATTTTCTCATTATCTTCAATAATTTCTCCAGCAATTAAATTAGCATAATATCTAGCAAAAGTTTGTTCAGCACATTCGTGTTCAAATTCCATTAAATAGGGTAGTGATTGTAAAACAATCCAAAGAGGATTTGAAGAATATTCAAGTGTGTATTTTTGATTCTCTAAACTTGTAGATGAGTTATTTAAAAGTTTTTCAAAAACAATTTCTTTTTTAGCATTTCCTTTTAGCCAAATAGGTCTACTTTCTGTAACAAGAATCTTATTGCTTAAAACCGGAATAATATTCTCTTCACCATCTGAGAAATTGCTAGATTTTGCTACTATTTTATATTGTAAACCACTTATGTTTTTAGGGATTGAAATTGTCCAATTTACAGGAACACTTTCTTTTGGTTTGCAGCTAAAATTTTTAAGATTATCATTGTTTAATGCAATTGAATCTATTGTTTCATTATTTTCTGCATTAAATAGCATTAGCATCGCAACCCCCGATTTAGTTTCATCAGTCATGTTTACTATTTTTGCCGATATTTTTATATTGTCATTTTCTCTAAAAAATCTTGGCATATTGGTTTGAACCATTACTTCTTTTTGTGAAATGATTGATGATTCTAAAAAACCTGTTTCGTAATTTTTATTATGAGCAAATAATCGTAATTTCCATTTGGTTAATGATTCAGGAGTTGTAAAATTAAAAGAAATTTTTCCTTCTTTATCTGTTTTTAGGGTTGGATAAAAGAATGCAGTTTCATTAAAATTTGTTCTTGTCTTTAAATTGGATAATTCTTTTAAGGCTTTTTTTGTAGTAACAATAATAACTCCGTTAACTCCTTGTTCTCCATATAAGGCGGCTCCTTGTGCACCTTTTAAAACTTGAACTTCATCAATACTATCTGCGCTTAGTTTTTGAAGTTCATCTGCAGATGAAATTTCACCATCAATCACAACCAATGCGTCATTATTTCCTGATATAGACCTATTTCCTCTCAAAACAATTCTTGTTGAAGAGTTGATACTGTTAGAACTTGTTGTAATTGTCAAGCCAGAAACTTTTCCTTTTAATGCTTGTACTATATTTTGATTTCCAAATTGATTTATTTCGTTTGATTTAATAACTGTGTATGAAGATGTTGATTCATCTACATATCGTTTTATGCCAAGAGCACTCACAACAACCTCTTCTAATTGTGTTGAAGTTAAAGTAACATTATAAATATCATTTTTTCCAATTTTAACTTCTTGTGTATTTCCTACATAAGAAACTTCTAGTGTTTCATTTGGTTTTGCGGCTATTACAAAGTTACCATCAAAATCTGTAGTTACTCCTCTACTTGTTCCCTTTACAATTACACTAGCACCAGCAACAGGACCTAAATCATCAGAAACAACTCCAGTTATTTTTCTATATCCTTTAGGGACGTAGAAGTCATAAGCTTTCTTATATTGATTATAATTTAAGTGATTGAAGTTAAAACCAAACCATTTAATATCTATAGGGTCAATGTCTTGATATTTAAAAATTAGGCTGTAATTTTTAAAACTATTTAATAATAAGTGTTTTAATTCTTTTTTA
The DNA here is from genome assembly GCF_019702945.1 of Flavobacterium okayamense. Lineage (NCBI taxonomy): Bacteria > Pseudomonadati > Bacteroidota > Flavobacteriia > Flavobacteriales > Flavobacteriaceae > Flavobacterium > Flavobacterium okayamense. Next base: position 208,075 of record NZ_AP024749.1, on the reverse strand, counting down.
TAATCATAAAAACGAGGAAAATTTGGATATTGATTGTTTTCTAAATATATTTTTTCCCAATTTGAATTTTTAAATTGATCAATTGAAGTGTCATACATTGATGCTAATACTTCTGCTTCTAATTTGGTGTTATTTATTTTAAAAGACCAATTTTCATTACTACCAGGTTCAATTTTGTTCTTTAAACTTTCTATATTTATTAGTAAATCTTTTTCTGTTTCTTTTGTTTTTAAACTAAATTGTTCATCATGTGTCTGATTCTCCCAAACAGAAGAAAATTGAAATTTAAAATCTAAATCATAGATTACTTTTGTTGGTTTTTTTATTTGAATTATCTTTTTTCCATTTATTAGTTGATCAATTCTAGTATTGAAGGTGTTAGATTGACCATCAAAAAAACGGGTTGTAATCCATAAGTCTTTAATGGCAGAAGTGAATTCAATTTCTATGATGTCGCTGTTTTCTTTTGGGATGTATTTAAAACTAAAAAGTTTAGTTTCTAAATTTGGATTGATTTTAGAATCTAGATTAAAGATTTTTTCTACTTTAAATTCATTTTCTTTAATGTCTTTAGCTTTGGCTATTATTTTATAATTACCATTTTTGAGTTCTTTTAAAAATGATAAATCTAAATTTGAGTTAATTGCAGTATTTAGGGAAGTAGATTTAACCAAAATTAGATTTTCTTTATAATCATTCTCATCATAAGGCTCATAAGGAAATAATTGACTGAATTGTTCTTTACTAATAGTTTGAATTTCTGGAATTTGGCAAACTCGTTCTTTTTTGAAATTTTTTCTATCATCATGATAGATTTCTATTTCAACTTTAGTAGGTATTGGATAATTGTTTTTTGTTGTAGTATTAATATTTGCAGTTAATACATCTTCTTTATAAAGTTTATTTTTAATATCTAAATTTAAATCAAGCATATGTTTGTTTACATGAACATATTGTTTAGCGCTCTTTGTTTCACCATTGGTATCAGTGATTTCTAAATCAATAATATAATCTTGAGCGATAATACTATCGATTGATATATTATTTTGAATTGCAGGGAAACTTATTTTAAAATTGCCTTTTTCATCAGTGTTTGTTTCTTCAACTATATAATTAGGTTCATATGGAACATAACCATTTGTTAATAAAGTGTTTTTTGAAATATTATATTTTACTATTGCATTTGTAAGATTATTTCCTGCAAGTGCTTTTGCGTTACCTGTAATTTTTAAAGTATCACCTATTGCATAATTTTCTTTAATTTTATCGAAACTAACTTCAAAAGTTGGTCTCTTATAGTCTTCAACTTGAAAATAAATTTTACTTTGCCATTCATCAAACTCTACATTGTCCCAAAATGAATGCTCATCTTCTTTTAAATCATAATAATCTTTATCATTTTCATAATTATCCGGCTCTGCAATGTAAATTCTGAATTGACCAGTTAAGATGTTTTTGGGGATTTGAAATTCTGAATTAAAGGAACCAAGTTCATTTGTTTGAATTTCAAATTCTTTTAATTCTTCTCCTTGAGCATCTTCTATTATAACTTTAACAGTAACAAAAGGGACAACACTTTTTTTGTAATTTTTATTTTGTACAACAATTCCTTTGAAAAATATTTTTTGACCAGGTCTGTAAATTCCTCTATCAGTAAAAAGTTGTACTTTAGATTCGAAAATTATATCATCTTCATCTTCAAAATTGTAATAAAAACCTCGATTATATTCATAATATATAGAGTCGTTATCTTTATAAATTAATATTTCATTTTTATATTTTTTATCTTTTTCATAATTAAGTTTTTTCAAACTAGCCTTTCCATTACTGTCAGTTCTAACTGTTTGTTGTTCACTTATAATTTTAGTGTTTTCAATGGGTTGACCAGTTTTTCTATTTAAAATATAAAGATTGTTGTTGTAATTATCTTCATCTTCAACAACAAAAAAATCGGTTACATTTATTGTGTCATATGTATATGCATTTTCATTAGGAATACTATTGTTAGTTTCCAAAAAGATTAAATAATTTCCAGTTTCAAGGTTGTCTAAAATTATTTCAGTAGTATGTTCAAAATAATCAAACTGATTTGGTAATTTTATAATTGAAGAGTTTATAGGTTTATGCTTTTTAATATAATCAAGAACTAAAGAATCTTTTTTTTTGGAATAATTGTAAAAATAATTATTGAGTTCTAAATCATTTTTTTCAGGAAGTCTATAATAATTAATTTTAACAGTATCAATATTTTTGAACCTAACAAAAGCTCTATGGTTTTGATTAGAATATATCTGGTCATTATAATCAAGTGATAGCGATTTATTTGTTAAAAGAAGTTTTTTTCTTTCTGCATCAGCTAAAATATTTGGATGCACTCTCGATTTTAGTATAGTATCAAGAATTTTAATAGCCTCTTTTTGATAATTAGCTTCTTTTTTTTGAGTTCCAATTTGAATTAAATTTTCAGCTTTGTATAGTCTTACAAGTTGCTTTAATGTTTCGTTTTTTGTATTTTTTTCAAGTTCAATTAATTCTTTTGGAAGCTGATTTGATTCGGTAATTGATAATATATATTCTATTCTTTTAAAATATGAAAATTCTAATTTTTGAATATCCTTTGTAAGATAAAATTTTTCATAATCTCGAATATTTTGAATTACTTTTTTTAAATCTTGATCTAATATAAAATCAAGATTTGTGTTAATGAAGTTTTCAGATTTTTGTATAGATAATTGTTCTAAATTTGTTAGATAATTCGCTGAATTTAAATTCCATAACTTAACATTAGATTTTAAATTTTCGAGATTTTTTTCATAGAAAAAATCATATAAGCTATATTCTTTTCCATCAATGTAAGAGGGTATATCAAATATAGATTTCCAATCAGCAATTGATACTTTTGAAAGTTCAATTTTGTACTTAAAAATTTCCTCATAGTTTATCTGGATTTCATTTTCAAAATCTGATAAACTCCAAGTAGTAAAATCTAAATCATTTTTTTGAATGTTTTTAGAACGTTGAGAGATTTTATTTTGGTTTGTTCTTTTGTAATCTTTTAAAATGGTAGCTAAAATATAATGAAGTACAGATTTAGGAACTGGTGATTGTTTTCCGATTTCGGTTTTTAAGTTTTTAATTATTATTTGTTTAGCGTTTTCATTGTTAAACATTTGAATTTTGGATTCATAAAGAAAACACTTTATTAATTCTTTATCGTATTTTTTCCTATTTGCTTTTTTTTTAATTTTAATCAATTCTTTTTGTGCTGAAGAAAATTTTCCATCATTTTCAAATTGATAAACTTTTTGCCACTCTTTTTCAACTTTTTGTGAGAAAACAAATGTGCTTAGGAAGATGAATAAAAGTGTAATTATTTTTTTCATGATTAGCTGTTTTATATATAGAGTGAATTTTTTTAAAAAAGGTTGGGAAGAGAAAATGTTTTTTATGGCTCATAATCATATGGAAGGGCATCTCCCATTTTCTTCCATGACATATAATCGTAAATAATCATATGTAAAGGATTGTAAAAATTACCATTTTCAAAAATCTCTACTTTTTCAGTTAATGATATATAAGACAACTGAAAATCAAATTTAGTTTTGTAATTTTTATCGCATTCTTCATTGTATTTAATCTGTATTGAATTTTTAAAACTCAAATACTGCTTTTCATCGAGGCCAATTACAAAATTTTGTTTTGAATATTCACGTCCAATTATTTTTTGAAATTTATTAGGTAAATTTCTTAGACTATCATAATTACCCGTTTTTTTTGCTTCATTTTTAAGATAGGTAAGCCTTTCTTTAGAAGGATATTCTGGGTTTTCTTTTAATATAAATTCATTTACAACAAAACCATTTTCAATAATTTTATTTTGATAAACAGATTTTATAAAATGGTTTAAAGAGCCATTATAAGCTTTTTGTCTGTTAATAATTGTTTTTTTATAATTTAACTTCTCCTTTTCAATAATGTCTTCAAAAAATGAGTAGCCATAGTAAACAGATTTTTGAGGATTGTCATTTGATCTAAAAACACTAAACTCTATTAAATCATAAGTCAGTTTATATCCAAGTTTTTTATTAATAATAATTAAGGGTTTGTTTGACTGGGCTTGTAATGAATAACTTGTGGAATCTTTTACTTCTGTAAAAAAAATGTCTTCTTTATTCAAAATCTCAACTTTTTCTGCAACAGTACTGTTCCCAATAAAATGATATTTGAATAACTTAAATTGTCTTCTCCATTCTTCATCTATTTTTTGTTTAGTAACAATTACTTCATCGAGTTGATTGCTTTTTTCTCTCATCATAATTGTTTTGCTAAACTCGTTAATTTCTGTTAAGTCAAGTTTAACATTAATTGTATTGTAGCCTACATAACTTACTACAATTTCAATATTTCTTGTGGGTACCACTAAAACAAATTTTCCGTCAATATCAGTTGAGGTACCAATACTTGTATTTGGTATGTAAATTGATGCACCTAGTAAGGGTTGTTTACTTTTGATGTCAATTATTTTACCAGTAAATTGTGTCTGAGAAAATACAGATATTGAAATAAGGAAAATTAGTATTCTTAACATAATGGAATTAATATTAAGTAAAAATATTAAAATTATTAAAGCATTATTTTTTGTTTTTATAAATTTGACAACTATGCGAAAAATAATTTTCTTTTTTTTAGTTACGTTTCAACTATTTTCCCAATCAAACTTCGAATTAGGGAAACAATATTTTGCAGAAAAAAAATGGGAATTAGCGCAAAATAATTTTGAAAAAGCTATAGTTCAAAATCCAAATAATTATCAAGCGATTGAATATTTAGGAGATATTTTTGGACACTTGAAGAATTGGGATTCTGCCATTGCAAAATATAAAAGCCTTCGCGAAAAGTTCCCACAAAATGCGAATTATTGGTATAAATATGGTGGCGCTTTAGGGATGAAAGCCAAAGAAAGTTCTAAATGGAAAGCTTTAGGTCTTATAGGTGATGTTGAAGATGCATTTTTAAAAGCGGCAGAACTCGACAAAAAACATATCGATACGCGTTGGGCACTGGTTATGTTGTATATAGAACTTCCGGGAATTATTGGTGGAAGCGAAAAGAAAGCACAAAAATATGCATCAGAATTGTTGAATCTCTCCAAAGTAGATGGCTATTTAGCAAAAGGTTACATCGATGTCTATTTTAAACGTTATCAAAGTGCGGAAAAGAATTACAGTTTAGCACATAAAATTGGCAATTCAAAAACTACGTTTGAAAAATTATATGACTTATATTTGAACAAGCTTAAGTATACAGACAAAGCCAAACAATTAAAAAAAGAATTTAATTTGTGAGAATTATAAGAGAAGGTTTTAAAACTTTTTACTTTTTACTTTTCACTTTCGACTTATAATATGAGAGTACACTTCATAGCCATTGGCGGAGCAGCCATGCACAACTTAGCCTTAGCCTTACACGAAAAAGGATATCAAGTAACTGGAAGCGACGATGCAATTTTTGAACCGTCAAAATCGCGTTTAGAGAAAAAAGGTTTGTTGCCCATTGAATTAGGTTGGTTTCCCGAAAGAATCACCTCCGATTTAGATGCGGTAATTTTAGGAATGCATGCCAAAAAAGACAATGCCGAATTGCTACGTGCTCAAGAATTAGGCGTAAAAATCTATTCGTATCCTGAATTTTTATACGAACAATCGAAAGATAAAACGCGTGTTGTAATTGGCGGTTCTCACGGAAAAACAACCATTACTTCTATGATTTTGCACGTGATGAATTATCATGATGTTAAGGTTGATTATATGGTGGGTGCGCAATTAGAAGGTTTTGATACCATGGTGCATTTAACTGAAGAAAATGAATTTATTGTTTTAGAAGGCGATGAGTATTTAACATCTCCTATCGATTTGCGTCCTAAGTTTCATTTGTACCAACCCAATATTGCTCTAATTTCAGGAATTGCTTGGGATCATATTAATGTGTTTCCAACATTCGATAATTATGTAGACCAATTTAGAATTTTTACCAATTTAATTACTAAAGGTGGAATTTTGGTATATAATGAAGAAGATCCAATAGTAAAGCAAGTGGCGGAAGAATGTGAAAACCAAATTCGTAAAATTGCTTACCAAACACCGGAATATTCAGTTGAAAATGGAACTACATTGTTAGAAACGCCGGATGGTGCGATGCCAATTGAGGTTTTTGGAGCACACAATTTAAACAACTTAGCTGGAGCGAAATGGATTTGCCAATGTATGGGTGTCGATGAAGCCGAATTCTACGAAGCAATTGCTACTTTTAAAGGAGCAAGCAAACGTTTAGAGAAAATTGCAGAAAGTTCAAATAAGGTTGCGTATAAAGATTTTGCGCATTCGCCAAGTAAGGTTTCAGCAACTACAAAAGCAGTAAAAAATCAATATCCCGATAGAAAATTAGTTGCGTGTTTAGAATTGCATACCTATAGTAGTTTAAATGCCGAGTTTTTAAAAGAATACCAAGGCGCTTTAGATGCTGCAGATGTTGCGGTGGTTTTCTATTCGCCAGATGCTGTTAAAATTAAACAATTAGAAGAAGTAACCTACGACCAAATTGCCAATTCATTTGAACGTAACGATTTGATAATTTATACAAACCCAACCGAATTCAAAGACTTTCTTTTCAACCAAAATTTAGATAATTCAGCCTTATTACTAATGAGTTCTGGTAACTACGGCGGATTGAATTTTGATGAGGTAAAAGAGTTAATTAGTTAATATCACTTCCCAAAACGATAATGCCCAACAATTTTCCAATTGAAAAGGCAATCTTCTAAAACTTGTCCACTTCCTATGTTGTGGACAATTTTATTTCGTTTTCCTCCTGAAGCGTCGGGATTTGATTTTAAATGCGTTACAATTCCAATATGTGGAATGCCATCACCTGAAAGTCGCCAAGTAACAATATCGCCAACTTTGTAATCGTTAGCGTTTTGAGTAATGGGTAAACTTTTACCTTTTCGTTCAAAAAACGTTTCTAAATTTGGAACTCTTCGATGGTCAATATTTTTATCGGTAGATTTCAATCCCCAAGTTTTTGGATACAATGAAAAGTTAGCTTTCATGTCTTCATGAACTTCTTTTTGTAAATCAATACCTAATTTTCGATACGCTCTAATGACCACATCACTACAAACTCCAGTTTTTGCAGGAACATCTCCATTTGGATATTTTATCCCAACGTAAGTTGGTGTATAAACAACTTCAGGATCAATTATAGAAACGGCAGCATTCGATAGTTTTTGATAAAAATCCGTTGGATTTTCTAACAAATAAACTTCTTTCGGTTTTTCTATTTCAATTTTTTGAGTAAAAACTGGTTTACTTTCCTTTTTACAGTTTAAAAGAAATATTGATAGGAGTATAATGCTAAATAATCTCATTGTGTCTTTTTAATTAAAAACGATTGTCTAATCTTTTTAGTATCAAATCTTTTTATACATTTGTTTCTTTAAACGCCAAATAAAATTTTATGTACACGCCAATCAATCAGTGGGCCGAGGACGATCGCCCACGTGAAAAATTTCTATTGAAAGGAAAATCTTCCTTATCAGATTCTGAACTTTTAGCTATTCTTATTGGTTCGGGTTCTCGTAACGAGAGTGCCGTTCAATTGTGCCAACGCATTTTAGCCAGTTCGCAAAATAATCTAAATCTTCTCGGAAAATTATCCATTCAACAATTGATGAATTTCAAAGGAATTGGAGAAGCTAAAGCGATTTCCATTGCCGCCGCTTTAGAATTAGGAAGAAGAAGACGAGAAGAAGAAGTCATCGAACTCAAGAAAATAACTTCGAGTAAAGCGGTTTTCGATATTATGCAACCGTTAATTGGTGAATTGCCACACGAAGAATTTTGGGTATTGTTTCTCAATAATTCAAATAAAGTCATTTACAAAACACAAATTAGCAAAGGCGGAATTACAGGAACAGTTGTAGATATCCGAATTGTGTTTAAACTTGCTTTGGAACACAATGCCACTTCCATTATTTTGTCGCACAATCATCCTTCAGGGAAGTTACAAGCCAGCGAAGCCGATATTCAAATTACCAAGAAAATGAAAGAAGCTGGAAAGAATTTAGATATTCAAGTTTTAGATCATGTAATTATTACTGAAAAGAGTTATTATAGTTTTGTAGATGAAGGAATTTTTTAGATTTTCTTAAGGATTATTTTCTATTGAATTGATTATCTTGCAGGCACTTTAAAATTTCATAACTAGAGAATGATAAGCACTAAAGGAATTACATTTTCCTATTCAAAAGACCAACTGTTTCACATGCCCGATTTGTATTGTGAGGCAGGTAGCACCATTATAATAACAGGTGATTCAGGAAAAGGGAAAACGACCTATTTACATATTTTAGCTGGTTTATTAAAACCAAAAACGGGCGAAATTTTAATTGATAAAGTTAATATGGTTTCTTTATCAGAATCAAAAGGGGATAAATTTCGTGGAAAAAATATTGGTTTAGTATTGCAAAAATCACATTTTGTGGCTTCGCTTACGGTTCTAGAAAATTTAGAAATGGCGAGTTGGTTAGCAACAGGAAAGAAAAATGCAACAAGAGCAAAAGAATTGCTAGCAAAATTAGATATTGCAAATCAAGCCAATAAATTGCCAAGTCAGCTAAGTATTGGCCAGCAGCAACGCGTTTCAATAGCTCGTGCTTTAATGAATGATCCAAAAGTGCTTTTAGCCGATGAACCTACATCTAGTTTAGACGATAAAAATGCAGAAAAAGTAATTCAGTTATTGACAGATTTATCTAAAGAATACAAAGCAGCATTGGTAATTGTTACGCACGATGCTAGAATTAAAGAGAAGTTTATTAACAAAATAACAATGGTATAATGATTACAAAATTAGCTTGGCGAAATATTTGGTTCAAACCGTTGAATACTATTTTGAGTATTATTTTGTTAACCTCAAGTGTTGCCATTATTACGGTTTTAATTTTATTAGAAAAACAGTTCGAAGAGAAATTTACCAATAATTTAGACGGAATAGATTTAGTGATGGGCGCGCAAGGAAGTCCGTTACAATTAATTTTATCGTCTATTTATCAAGTCGATGCTCCAACAGGGAATATTAGTTTAGATTCGGCAAAAGTATGGATGCAAAACCCAATGGTTGAAAAAGCCATTCCATTAGCATTTGGAGATAATTATAAAGGTTTCAAAATTTTAGGAACAAATCAGGATTATCTTAATCATTTTAAAGTAGAATTTTCTGAAGGTAAAACTTTCGATAATAACTTTGAAGTAGTTATTGGAAGTGAAATTGCTCAAAAACTAACTTTGAATGTTGGAGATGAATTTTTTGGTTCACACGGCGATAGCGAAGAAGGTGAAGTTCATGATCATTATGCTTATAAAGTAGTAGGAATTGCAAAACAGACTGGCAAAGTAGTAGATAATTTAATTTTGTGTACTATTCCAAGTGTATGGCAAATGCACCATCAAGGACACGAAAATCCTGCACATGGAGAAGAAGGTCATGTTCATGAAGAAGGCGACGAACATGAACACGAGCATCACGAAGCTGCTGATTTAACTATGGATGAGCCAGGAATGGAGATTACTTCAGTTTTATTGCAAATGCGTAATCCAATGGCAAAATTGACTTGGCAACGTATTATTCCTCAAAATACCAAAATGCAAGCGGCTTCACCTGCAATTGAAATTAATAGATTATTTACATTATTTGGTGTTGGGATTGATGCACTTCGTTATTTAGCCTACGGAATAATGCTGATTTCAGGAATTTCGATATTTATTGCGTTGTTTAATACCTTAAAAGAACGTAAAAGTGAATTTGCCTTATTACGAGTGAATGGAGCAGGAAGATTGCAATTATTAAAACTTGTTTTAATAGAAAGTTTGCTTTTGTGTATTGTTGGTTTTATTTTTGGTACGATTTTGGGAAGAATAGCATTAGTTCTCATTTCAAAATCATCGGAAGCCGACTTTAAATTGAGTTTTAATCCGTACGAATTTATTTGGAACAAAGAAGGTTGGTTGTTAGCACTCACATTGCTTGTAGGAATAGTTGCTGCATTAATTCCGGCCGTAAAAGCATATACATTAAATATTTCAAAAACATTAGCAAATGCGTAAAATATATACATTAACAGTAGTAACGATTCTTTCAATAGTAACATTTAGTTTTACAGAAAATAATACAAGTAAAGTAGAAAAATCAACTGAAAAAGTTGTTTTTGCCGACACTTTAACTTGGAAATTATTAGGACAGATTGATTATCAGAAAAAACCAGATAAGAAATATGGTGAGGTGATGTTTCCTGTAATCAATCCGAAATTAAAAGCGTTACAAGGTAAGCCTGTTATAATTACAGGTTTCATAATTCCTATCGATAATAAGAATTATGCAATCAGTAAAAACGTTTTTGCGTCATGTTTTTTCTGTGGAAAATCGGGGCCAGAAACCATTATGGGAATTAAATTCAAAGGTGATTTACCAAAATTAAAAACCGATCAATATGTTACGTTAAAAGGGACGTTTCGTTATAATGACAACGACGTAGAAGATTGGATTTATCATGTTGAAAATGCTGTAATTACTGCAGGAAAATAATGTTTCGAAACAAAAAACACCTTTTTTTCGATTTAGATCATACTCTTTGGGATTTCGATAGAAATTCTGCTGTTGCTTTTGATGTAATTTTTAAACAGCACGGATTTGATTTTTCGACCGATGAATTCTTAAAGCATTATATTCCAAGAAATCAATATTATTGGAAATTATATCAAGTCAATCAAATTTCACATGAAGATTTACGTTATTATCGTTTAAAAGACGTTTTTGATATTCTAAACGTAGAAGTTTCAAGAACATTAGTAAACCAACTTTCTGAAGATTATATTACACATTTACCTAATAGTAATCATTTATTTGATGGAGCTATTGAATTGTTAGAATATTTGCAACCCAAATATGAATTGCACATTATTACAAATGGTTTTCATTTTGTTCAAGATAAGAAATTGAAGAATTCAAATATTGAACATTATTTTAAATCGGTTACCAATTCTGAAATGGCAGGTGTAAAAAAACCACATCCAAACATATTCGATTTTGCCTTATCTTTGGCAAAAGCAACAAAAAGGGAAAGTTTAATGATAGGCGATAGCTTAGAAGCGGATGTTGAGGGTGCCTTAGATTTTGGTATGGATGCTATCTTTTTTAATGCTGAAAATATACAAGTCAATAAAGATTTGATTCAAGTGAATCATTTGTTAGAACTTAAAAAAATTTTATAATGAAAAAAATTAGTTTAATAATAGTTTTATTAGTTTCTTTTTTTTCTTTTTCACAAGAGAAATATGAATATGTTATAGTACCTAGTAAATTTGATTTCTTAAAAGAAGCTGATCAATATAATTTGAATTCATTAATGAAATCTTTTTTTGAAACAGAAGGTTTTACTGTTTATTATGATACAGATGAATTGCCAGAATACTTAGCAAATAATCGTTGTAAAGCTTTTTTTGTAGATGCAATTGAAAGTAATAAACTTTTTACAACAAATGTTGTTGTTCAAATCAAGGATTGTCAAAATAAAGTTCTGTTGGAGAGTTTTAAAGGTAGTAGTCGTGAGAAGTCTTTAAAAGTAGCTTATAATGAAGTCTTTCGATTTGCACTTACATCATTAAAAGGACAATTGAATTTTAAAAATAAAGCTGAAAGTAAACCAACACAAATTGAAGATGTTATAGCTGTTGAGGTTATTCCGGCAACACCACAAAAAACAACTAACCCGAATCAATTATTTGCGATACCAATCGAAAACGGTTATAAATTAGTAGATGAAGAGCCTAAAGTTATTTATTTAATACAAAGCACTTCAATGAATGATGTTTTTATTGGTAAAAAAGGTGAAATTCAAGGAACATTTTTAAAGAAAATTAACGGTTGGTATTTTGAATATTACCAAGATGGAAAATTAATTTCTGAGAAAGTTAGCGTGAAGTTTTAGTAGTTGTATTTATCCTTCCATCGATTTTTTAAAAACTGACGCAATTCCCGTTCGCGTGCGTTTTCACCAGGTTCAAAAAATGTAGTTTCAGAAATTTCAGTTGGCAAAAACTCTTGTTCGGCAAAGTTGTTAGGAAAATCATGTGAATATTTATATTCATCACCATAACCTAAATCCTTCATGAGTTTCGTTGGTGCATTTCGCAAATGCATAGGAACGGGTAAATCTCCTGTTTGTTTGACTAATTGTAGCGCTTTTCCAATAGCCATATAACTCGCATTACTTTTTGCAGAAGTGGCTAAATAAATAGCACATTGACTCAAAATTATTCTACTTTCGGGATAACCAATAGTGGTTACTGCTTGAAACGTATTATTCGCCATAATTAAGGCAGTCGGATTTGCATTTCCAATATCTTCACTTGCTAAAATTAGCATTCTTCTAGCTATGAATTTAACATCTTCACCACCTTCAATCATCCTTGCTAACCAATACACGGCACCATTTGGATCACTTCCACGAATCGATTTTATAAACGCTGAAACTATATCGTAATGTTGTTCGCCTGTCTTGTCATATAAAACCGTATTCTTTTGAACCAATTGCATCACTTTATCGTTAGTAATCTCAATTTCATCACCATCAGTTGCATTGATGACTAATTCAAATACATTTAATAGTTTTCTACCATCGCCACCAGAAAGTCTCAGTAAAGCTTCGGTTTCTTTTAATTGAATGTTTTTAGTTTTCAAAAATTCATCTACTGCAATTGCTCGATGTAATAATGCTTCTAAATCTTCTTTCGTAAACGGATTTAAAACATAAACCTGACATCTTGACAATAAAGCGGGAATAACTTCAAAACTTGGATTTTCAGTTGTAGCACCAATTAACGTAACCCAACCTTTTTCAACGGCTGCTAGTAATGAATCTTGTTGCGATTTACTAAAACGATGAATCTCATCAATAAATAAAATAGGATTTTTAGAAGTGAAAAGTCCGCCGCTTTGTTTGGCTTTTTCAATTACTTCACGCACTTCTTTAACACCAGAATGGATAGCACTCAATTGATAAAAAGGACGTTTACTTTCTTCAGCCATAATTTGAGCTAAAGTAGTTTTTCCCGTTCCTGGAGGTCCCCATAAAATTAAGCTTGGAATGATACCTTTCGCTATCTGATGCGTTAACGAACCTTGTTCGCCAACCAAATGTAATTGGCTAATATATTCGGATAAATTTTGTGGTCGTATGCGTTCTGCTAAAGGTGCTTCCATAGTGTAAAAGTAAACTTTTTTCAATTTTATATAAAAGAAAAAGGTTTGAAATTTAATTTCAAACCTTATGTTATTATTTATTACTTGGTTTATTCGTGAATAACCGAATTTTTAGCAAGTAATACATCTCTTGTGTTTTTTTGTACAGAAATTGCCGAGAATAAACTTAACAAGAAAGACATGCCATAAAATCCTTTTTCGCTTAATTCTAAATCGGCATTCCAAAGTCCAATTACTAATAATGTAATTGATGCGATAGTTGTGAACCAACTTATTCCATAATACATATCGGTTACGGGAATTCCTTCCGCTCTATCTCGAACTGATTTTTGAACAGAAATTACAGAGAATAACCCAAACAATAAAATAGTAAAATAGTAGCCTTTTTCATTTAACTCCATTTGCGCATTCCAAAGTCCGATACAATAAGAAACCATTCCGGTTAGTAAAGAAACCCATGCAGCGCCAATGAATGCATCTGTTGGTTTTTGAACAATAATAATTTCTTTCGTTTTTGTATTCGATTGTTCTAAATTGTTTACTTGATTTGTTTCCATGTTTTTAGTTTTAAATTTCTAAAGCAAAGAAAGGAACAAGAAGAAGGTCAAACAATGAACTTCGGTTAACAAATTTGAATGTATTTATATTTTTGCACGAATTCTACTCAAGGCTTGTGGCGTAATGCCAATATAAGACGCTAAATACTTTTGTGGAATTTCCTGAATTAGGTTTTGTTGTTCTTTAAATAAGTTTAAGTAACGTTCTGTTGGCGAATCTTTCATAAAGCTTAATTCTCTTTTAGATTTATACATAAAGAATTCTTCTGCGAAAACTCTTCCTATAGATTCTCCACACGACGTGTTTTTATAAATTTCGTCTAAATCTTCTCTTGTAATAAAAATCACTTTCGATTTGGTTAAACTTTGAATGCACGCCACGCTCGGATTTTGGGTAAGAAATGACGAATAACTACTGATAAATTTATTTGGAAAACCGAAATCAGAAGTTACGTCTTTCTCGGGAAGTTCTATGTAAATTCTGAAAACACCTTCTAAAATAAAATAGATATTTTGTTCTATAGCATTTGTTTCAGTAAGGAATTCTTTCTTTTTTAAAGTTGCAATTTGAAGTTTAGATGCTATAAATTTCCAATCACTTTCAGAAATCTCAACTTTCTCTTTTAGAATATTTTTTAGTTTATCCATTTTTGAATTGAAATAATAAGGCTTAAAAATAAACATCAAATTGGAAACATGACAAAAAAGCATAAAATATTTTTTGGTGCTATATTTGACTACTTTCTAAATAATGAAACGAATTATTCAAGATCATCAATTTAAGTTTGAGCCAATTGTATTAATTGTTCCTTTACTTTTTCTTTTAAGTATTTGGACTGTTTTTTGGTATGAAACAAAATTTTACGAAAATTTCCATCATTTAGGCGTTTATCCGAGAGAAACATTTGGTTTAAAAGGAATTCTTTTTAGTCCATTTTTACATGGCGATTTCCAACATTTGGTTAATAATTCACTCGCACTTTTAGTTTTACTTCCTATTTTATTTTTCTTTTATAGAAAACAAGCCTTTTTAGTTTTGGTTTTCGGAATTTTATTTTCAGGTCTAGGAACATGGCTTTTAGGGAGACCAAGTTATCACATTGGCGCAAGTGGATTAATCTATGTCTTGGTGAGTTTTATTTTTTTTAAAGGAATTTTTACCAAATACTATCGCTTAATGGCCGTTTCGTTTTTAGTAGTTCTATTATATGGCGGAATGGTTTGGTATATGTTTCCAGAAATCGAAAATGGAATATCTTGGGAAGGACATTTAAGCGGATTTGTAACTGGATTAGCAATGGCTTTAGTAATTCGAACACCACAATTTGGAAAACCGATTATGTATAATTGGGAACATCCAAATTTTAAACCCGAAGAAGATCCATTTATTCGTAACTTTGATGAAAGCGGAAATTTTAATCCGCCACCAAAAATTAAAGAAGGTGAAAATGAAATTAAAAATTATTTCACTTTATCTATGAAAGTGATTTATGATTTTTTGAAAAAATAAATTTTCAAATCATCAAATCAACGAATTTTAAATTACAATCTTTGTCTAACTACTTCATATAAAAAAGCACCGCAAGCTACAGAAACATTTAAAGAAGAAATTGTTCCGTACATAGGCAATTTCGCTTTTTCGTCGACCACTTTTAAAACGGAAGGATTTACACCTTTGTCTTCACTTCCCATTACAATAGCAACGGGTTCAGTAAAATCGATATCGTAAACATTGTTGTTAGTTTTTTCAGTTGCAGCAACAGTTTTAATGCCGCTCGATTGTAAATGAAAAACAGCATCTTTCACATGGTCTACTTTACAAATAGGAATGTTAAAAACAGCACCAGCACTTGTTTTAACCGTATCACCATTCACAGGAGCGCTACCTTGTTTCGGAACAATAATGCCGTTTACGCCAGTACATTCTGCAGTTCTAATGATTGCTCCAAAATTACGAGCATCGGAAATTCCGTCTAAAACGATGAATAAAGGGTTTTTGCCTTCGTCTAATAAAGACATAATTAATTCGTCTAAATCGGCAAATGAAATAGGAGAGATGCTTGCAACAGCTCCTTGATGATTTCGGTCTCCTAATCGGTTTAGTTTTTCAACAGGTACATAGGAAAAATTAACACCATTTTGTTTTAGAACTTTAAGTAATTCTTTCATTAAATCACCTTGAAGATCTTTTTGTACAAAAACTTTGTCTATTTCTTTACCTGCTTGAACCGCTTCAATAATAGCTCTAATTCCAAAAATTTGTTGTTCTTTTTCCATTTGGCAAAGATAAATTAAAGTTGGAAGTTAAAAGTTAGAAGTTAGAAGTTTTTTAAAAATTCGTCTTAAAGCTAATTTGAACAATAGAATTGGATAGTTTAATAGCTTGGTCATCTGTACTTCCATTAGCATAAACTAATTGGAATAATCCATTTTGGGTTAATATACCGAAGCCAAATCCTAAACCTAATAAACTTCCTTGTAAATTGGTGGTTTTATCTTGAAAATAGCCATAATCTGTAATCGAATGGACATAAAGTGAAGGCGTTAATAAATAGCGATATTCTGCCATTATTCCAGAAAAGAAATTTGCCTGTAAAGTATTCTCTCTAAAACCTCGAATAGAATTAATTCCGCCAAAACGATACAATTCATTAATCACATAATTCTCACTTTCGAGATAATACGATTGATTTTTTATAGAAATTACATTTTTATTGTTTAAATATAAATTATGACTAATAGTAAGCTCACCAAAAAACTGATTAGTATTTTGTGCGGTAATGGTTCTATTACCTGTTCCTATTTTAAAATAAAAATTTGTTTTTTCAGGAAATAGAAAATCTGTATTATTCCGTTTCACATAGTCAAAGTTTAACGTGTAAAACTTACTGCTAAAATCATTAAGATTTATACTGTTTACACTCTGAATGTCTACAGAATTAATACTTTGATATCCTAAATAAAGTTTTTTGTTATAGCTAAAATAATAACCAACATCTAAGTTTAATTGGGTGTTTTGAAATGTACTGTCTTGTTTAAAAATCTTTAAATTGGCTTTTGTTCCGAATGGAGTTTTAAACCAATACGGAATTTCAGTTCCAATATTAAATGAAGTTTGTTGGTTTCCATCGTTTCGCCAATATAAATTAAACTTTTCACCAGAATTTAAAATGTTGATTAAATTCAAATCGAGGTAACCGTTGAATGTTAATTTGGTGTTTTTTTCATCGTTTGCAAAACCAATAAAACCATCAAATTTATTGGGTTTTGTTTTTTCTAAGTAGGCATATATTTTAGTAGAATCTTTTGTGAAAAGTATTTCGGGCGAGCGCGTTTGTGTTACAAAAGGAAAATTCTCAATGTCATTACTGACTTCATTAATTAATTCTTGATTAAAAGTTCGATTTCGCAATTTTCGCAACCAATTTTGCTTTATATTTTTAGGGAACTTGTCATAACCCAAAATTACTAAATCGTTGACTTGTCTTTTAATATTAAGAGATAATTTTAAATCACTATATATATATAGGTCTTTGTTTTTTTGATTTACAAGTTGAAGTTTGGCTAATGCATATCCTTTTCTTTCCAGTAATCCCAGTTTAAGTTTCATCCAATTCTCTATTTCAGAGGGAAGAATTGAAACAGAATCTTTGTCAATTGCTAAAAGTTCTCTTTCTTCATCTGTTAGGTTTTTAGTTTTTACAATAATTGCACTTATGGGATTGTTTATTTTATATCTAAAAACAAAACTGCTGTCGTTAATTTTTTTCTGTTCTATTAATTGTTGTGAAAAGTATCCATTTGCTAAAAGTTTGTTTTCAAATGTTTTTTGTTCTTCTAAAATTGATGCAACTGATAGATGTTGCTTTATATAATCTAAACTGTCGATTATATGAGTTTCTTTTATCGAACTTCCTTCTATTTTTAAATAGAATTTTTGCGCAAATATATTTTGCGTTATAAAGAAAAATAAAAGAATGCATATTTTATTCATACTTCAAAAGTAACGTAAAAAATGAATTTTATTTCATTTCATTAATTATTTGGTATTGTTTACAATTGGCTAATTTAAATTTTAAATACAAATAAAATTGGGTTGTTATTTTTGATAAAATGGAAGTGTGTTGAAAATTAAATAATTAAGGGTTTGGATTATAAAAAATAATTTCTACCTTTGCCGTCCCTAAAATAGGGTAGTTAAAAAAAGTATTAATTTATTAGTAATTATGCCAACAATTCAACAATTAGTAAGAACTGGAAGAGCCAAAATAACTAAGAAGAGTAAATCGGCTGCTTTAGATTCTTGTCCTCAAAGAAGAGGGGTTTGTACGCGTGTTTACACTACAACACCTAAAAAACCAAACTCAGCAATGCGTAAAGTTGCGCGTGTGCGTTTGACAAATGGTAATGAAGTAAATGCTTACATCCCAGGAGAAGGACACAATCTACAAGAGCACTCGATAGTATTAGTTAGAGGTGGAAGGGTAAAAGATTTACCAGGAGTTAGATACCACATCGTACGTGGTGCTTTGGATACAGCCGGAGTTAACGGTCGTTTACAAAGAAGATCTAAATATGGTGCTAAACGCCCTAAAGACAAAAAGTAATTTTAAAAACTTTTAAAGAAAAGACATGAGAAAAAGACAGGCCAAAAAAAGACCTCTTTTACCAGATCCAAAGTTTAACGATCAGTTAGTAACACGTTTCGTGAATAACTTAATGTGGGATGGTAAAAAATCAGTTGCTTTTAAAGTTTTCTACGATGCAATGGAAATCGTTGAAAATAAAAAACAAGATGAAGAAAAATCTGCTTTAGAAACTTGGAAAGACGCTTTAACAAATGTTATGCCTCACGTAGAAGTACGTTCTCGTCGTGTGGGTGGTGCTACATTCCAAATTCCTATGCCTATTCGTCCAGATAGAAAAATTTCTATGGCGATGAAATGGATGATTCTTTATGCAAGAAAAAGAAATGAGAAATCAATGGCTGCACGTTTAGCTTCTGAAATTTTAGCTGCTGCTAAAGAAGAAGGTGCTGCTGTTAAGAAAAGAATGGATACTCACAAAATGGCTGAGGCGAACAAAGCATTCTCTCACTTTAGATTTTAATTCATAAAGAACACAACAAAATGGCAAGAGATTTAAAATATACAAGAAATATCGGTATTGCAGCTCATATTGATGCGGGTAAAACTACAACAACTGAGCGTATTTTATTCTATACTGGTAAAACTCACAAAATTGGTGAGGTTCACGAAGGTGCCGCTACAATGGACTGGATGGAGCAAGAGGCAGAAAGAGGTATTACAATTACTTCAGCTGCTACAACTTGTGAGTGGAACTTCCCAACTGAGCAAGGTAAGCCAACTTCAGAAACTCAAGGTTACCACTTTAATATTATCGATACTCCAGGTCACGTTGACTTTACAGTAGAGGTAAATCGTTCTTTACGTGTATTAGATGGTTTAGTGTTCTTGTTTTCTGCGGTAGATGGTGTTGAGCCTCAATCAGAAACTAACTGGAGATTAGCTGATAACTATAAAGTTCCTCGTATGGGATTTGTTAACAAGATGGACCGTCAAGGGTCTAACTTCTTAGCTGTATGTCAGCAAGTTAAAGATATGTTGAAATCAAACGCTGTGCCTTTAGTTTTACCTATTGGTGATGAGGCTGATTTCAGAGGAGTAGTTGACTTAATCAAAAACCAAGCGATTGTTTGGCATGATGAAACTCAAGGAGCTACTTTCGATATCGTTGCTATTCCAGACGATATGATTGAAGATACTAAGAAATATAGACAACAGTTAATCGAAGAGGTTGCTGCATATGATGAAAACTTATTAGAGAAATTCATGGAAGATGAAGACTCTATTACTGAGGAAGAAATCAACAATGCATTAAGAAGAGCGACTATCGATATGGCTATTATTCCAATGTTATGTGGATCTTCATTCAAAAACAAAGGAGTTCAGTTCATGTTAGATGCAGTTTGTAAATTCTTACCTTCTCCATTAGATAAAGAAGCTATTGAAGGAACAAACCCTGATACTGATGAGCCTATTTCAAGAAAACCATCTGTAAATGATCCATTCGCGGCTTTAGCATTTAAAATTGCTACTGACCCTTATGTTGGTCGTTTGGCTTTCTTCCGTGCTTATTCAGGACGTTTAGATGCTGGTTCTTATGTATTGAACAACCGTTCAGGAAACAAAGAGCGTATCTCTCGTATCTATCAAATGCACGCTAACAAGCAAAATGCAATTGAGTATATTGAAGCTGGAGATATTGGAGCAGCTGTAGGATTTAAAGATATCAAAACTGGTGATACTTTATCTGATGAAAAACACCCAATCGTGTTAGAATCAATGGTATTCCCTGATCCAGTAATCGGTATTGCAGTTGAGCCTAAAACAAAAGCTGATGTTGATAAAATGGGTATGGCTTTAGCTAAATTAGCGGAGGAGGATCCTACTTTTACAGTGAGAACTGATCATGCTTCAGGACAAACAATTATTTCTGGAATGGGTGAGCTTCACTTAGATATCATTGTTGACCGTATGCGTCGTGAGTTTAAAGTAGAGGTTAATCAAGGTGAGCCACAAGTAGAGTACAAAGAAGCATTCACAAGACAAGCTGAGCATAGAGAAGTTTATAAAAAACAATCTGGTGGTCGTGGTAAATTTGGTGATATCGTATTCAAAATTGGACCTGCTGACGAAGTTGATGGAAAAGTTCCAATGGGATTACAATTCGTTAACGAAGTTAAAGGTGGTAACGTGCCAAAAGAATATATTCCAGCAGTAGAAAAAGGTTTCAGAGAAGCTATGAAATCAGGGCCTTTAGCAGGTTATGAAGTTGATAGTTTAAAAGTAACTTTAACGGATGGATCTTTCCACCCTGTAGATTCGGATGCTCTTTCTTTCGAATTGGCTGCTAAATTAGGATATAAAGAATCAGCAAAAGCTGCTGGTGCTGTGATCCTTGAGCCAATCATGAAATTAGAGGTGTTAACTCCAGAAGAAAATATGGGTGATATCGTTGGGGATTTAAATAGAAGAAGAGGTCAAGTAAACAATATGGATGATAGAGCAGGTTCAAAAGTAATTAAAGCTTCTGTTCCACTTTCTGAAATGTTTGGTTACGTAACTACTTTAAGAACATTGTCTTCAGGTAGAGCAACTTCAACTATGGAATTTTCTCACTATGCAGAAACTCCTTCTAATATTTCTGAAGAAGTTATTAAGAAAGCTAAAGGTGCTAATGCTTAATTTTTAAAAAGATGAGTCAAAAAATTAGAATAAAATTAAAATCATACGATCATAACTTAGTTGATAAATCAGCTGAGAAAATCGTTAAGACTGTAAAAAGTACAGGTGCAGTTGTAACTGGTCCAATTCCGTTACCTACGCATAAAAAGATTTTTACTGTATTACGTTCTCCGCACGTAAACAAAAAATCAAGAGAGCAATTTGAATTGAGCTCATATAAAAGATTATTAGATATTTATAGTTCTTCTTCAAAAACTATTGATGCTTTAATGAAATTAGAGTTACCAAGTGGTGTTGAAGTAGAGATCAAAGTTTGATAATATTTTAAACAGATATAAAAAACCGTCTGAATTGAAAGATTCAGCGGTTTTTTTTTACTATTTTGAATCAACTTGGTTAAGAATTTTTCGACAAAAAAATACTTAACTAATTAAATTTGTTTGATTTAAAATAAAATTATATATTTGCACCCTCAAATTGAGTAAGTGCATCTATATGTGATGTGTTTGAAAATAAGAATATTAATTAATAATTGTTAAATATGTCTGGGTTAATCGGAAGAAAAATCGGTATGACAAGTATCTTTGACGAAAACGGAAAAAACATTCCGTGTACAGTTATTGAGGCTGGTCCATGTACTGTTACCCAAGTCAGAACCAATGAGGTTGACGGGTATGAAGCTCTTCAACTTGGTTTCGATGACAAGACTGACAAGCAAACGTTAAAAGCTGAAGAAGGTCACTTCAAGAAAGCTGGAACAGTTGCTAAGAAGCAGGTCGTTGAATTCAAGTATTTTGAAGAAAAACACAACTTAGGAGATGTGTTAACTGTTGATTTATTCAACGAAGGAGAATTTGTAGACGTACAAGGTGTGTCTAAAGGTAAAGGTTTTCAAGGGGTTGTTAAACGTCACGGATTTGGTGGTGTTGGACAAGCAACTCATGGTCAACATAACCGTTTAAGAGCGCCAGGTTCTGTGGGAGCGTCATCATATCCATCAAGAGTATTCAAAGGAATGCGTATGGCGGGTAGAACAGGGGGAGAAAATGTAACAGTTCAAAACCTTAGAGTTTTAAAAGTTGTAGCTGAGAAAAATCTTTTAGTAGTTAAAGGATGTGTTCCAGGTCACAAAAACTCTTACGTAATCATTCAGAAGTAATGGAAGTAAAAGTATTAGATATCAACGGAAAAGATACAGGTCGTAAAGTTACTCTTAACGATTCTGTGTTCGCTATTGAGCCTAATAATCATGCTCTTTACCTTGATGTTAAGCATTATTTAGCTAACCAAAGACAAGGTACGCATAAGTCGAAAGAAAGAGCTGAGATAGCGGGAAGTACTCGTAAGATTAAAAAACAAAAGGGTACTGGTACTGCACGTGCAGGAAGTGTTAAATCTCCTGTATTTGTAGGTGGTGGTAGAATCTTCGGTCCAAAACCAAGAAATTATTCATTCAAATTGAATAAAAACCTAAAAAGATTAGCTCGTAAGTCAGCTTTAACTTTAAAAGCTCAAGAGTCTAACTTAGTAGTTGTTGAAGATTTTGCATTCGAAACTCCAAGCACTAAAAATTTCATCAACGTATTGAAATCTTTAGGGTTAGATAATAAAAAGTCATTATTCGTGTTAGGTGCTGCAAATAATAATGTTTATTTGTCATCTCGCAATTTAAAATCAACTTCTGTTGTAACTGCATCAGAATTAAACACTTATGCTGTAATGAATGCTAAGAGTTTAGTGCTTACTGAAGGTTCGGTTAACGGAATTGAATCTAATTTAAGTTAATAATAAAGGTTATGAGTATCATTATTAAGCCAATTATTACTGAAAAAATAACTAAAGAAGGTGAAACTTTTAACCGTTTTGGTTTTGTAGTTGCTAAAACTGCTAATAAAATTCAAATCAAAAATGCAGTAGAATCTGCTTATGGTGTGAATGTAGTTGCTGTTAATACTATGAATTACAGAGCCGATAGAAGCGTTAAGTACACTAAAAGTGGTTTAATCAGTGGAAAAACAAATGCTTACAAAAAAGCAGTTGTTCAAGTACAAGAAGGAGAAACAATAGATTTTTATAATAATATCTAATAGAAAATGTCAGTTAGAAAATTAAAACCTATTACCCCTGGTCAGCGTTTTAGAGTTGTAAATAGCTTTGACACTATTACAACTGATAAGCCGGAAAAGTCATTATTGGCCCCGAAAAAAAACTCAGGAGGTAGAAATAGTCAAGGAAAGATGACCATGCGCTATACAGGTGGTGGTCACAAGCAAAGATATCGTTTGGTTGATTTTAAAAGAACAAAAGCTGGAATTCCTGCTACTGTTAAAACAATCGAGTACGATCCAAATCGTTCAGCGTTTATTTCATTAATCGCTTATGCTGATGGTGCTAAAGCATACATCATTGCACAAAACGGTTTACAAGTTGGACAAACTGTAGTATCTGGTGAAAATGCATCTCCTGAAATTGGAAATGCAATGCCTTTAAGTAAAATTCCTCTAGGTACAGTTATTTCATGTATCGAATTAAGACCAGGTCAAGGAGCTGTTATTGCTCGTTCTGCGGGAACTTTTGCTCAATTAATGGCAAGAGATGGAAAATACGCTACAATTAAAATGCCTTCAGGTGAAACAAGATTAATCTTATTAACTTGTATGGCTACTATTGGAGCTGTTTCTAACTCTGATCATCAATTAGTAGTATCAGGTAAAGCTGGTAGATCTAGATGGTTAGGTAGAAGACCTAGAACTAGACCAGTAGCAATGAACCCAGTTGATCACCCAATGGGTGGTGGTGAAGGACGTTCTTCTGGAGGTCACCCACGTTCAAGAAAAGGTTTACCTGCTAAAGGTTATAGAACTCGTTCTAAGGTTAACCCGAGTAATAAGTATATTGTAGAACGTAGAAAGAAATAATTAGATAGACATGGCACGTTCATTAAAAAAAGGACCTTATGTACACTATAAATTAGAGAAGAAGGTTTTAGAAAACGCTGAGAATGGAAATAAAGCTGTGATCAAAACTTGGTCAAGAGCTTCTATGATTACTCCAGACTTCGTTGGACAAACTATCGCTGTACACAATGGTCGTCAATTTGTTCCAGTATATGTTACTGAGAACATGGTAGGACATAAATTAGGAGAATTTTCGCCAACTAGATCATTCCGTGGTCACGCTGGTGCAAAAAATAAAGGTAAAAAATAATAAGAAGCTATGGGAGTTCGTAAAAGAGAAAGAGCAGAGCAGATTAAGGAAGCTAAAGCACAAGTTGCTTTTGCTAAATTAAATAACTGCCCTACTTCACCTAGAAAGATGCGTTTAGTAGCTGACTTAGTAAGAGGTAAGAAAGTAGAATTAGCTCTAAATACATTAAGATTTAGTCAAAAAGAAGCTTCAAGAAGATTAGAGAAATTGTTGTTATCAGCAATCGCTAACTGGCAAGCTAAAAATGCTGAGGCAAGTTTAGAAGAAGCAGGCTTATTTGTAAAAGAGATCCGTGTAGATGGTGGTGCGATGTTAAAAAGACTTCGTCCTGCTCCACAAGGTCGTGCACACAGAATTAGAAAACGCTCAAACCACGTTACTATCGTGTTAGGAGAAAATAATAACACACAAAGCTAATAAACAGTATGGGACAAAAGACAAATCCAATCGGAAATAGACTTGGTATCATCAGAGGATGGGACTCAAACTGGTATGGTGGAAATGACTACGGTGATAAAATCGCCGAGGATTATAAAATCCGTAAATATATCCATGCTCGTTTATCAAAAGCTAGTGTTTCAAAGATAATTATCGAGAGAACTTTAAAACTTGTAACCGTTACTATCACTACTGCTAGACCTGGTATCATTATCGGTAAAGGCGGTCAAGAGGTAGACAAGTTAAAAGAAGAACTTAAGAAAATTACTGACAAGGAAGTTCAAATCAACATTTTTGAAATTAAACGTCCTGAGTTAGATGCTTATTTAGTAGCTAACAGTATTGCTCGTCAAATTGAAAGCAGAATTTCTTACAGAAGAGCTATTAAAATGGCTATTGCTGCTGCAATGAGAATGAACGCAGAAGGGATCAAAGTTATGATTTCTGGACGTTTGAATGGTGCTGAAATGGCACGTTCTGAACACTTCAAAGATGGTAGAATTCCTTTATCTACTTTCAGAGCTGATATCGATTATGCTCTTGCTGAAGCTCACACTACTTATGGTAGAATGGGTATTAAAGTATGGATCATGAAAGGTGAGGTTTATGGTAAAAGAGATCTTTCTCCGTTAGTAGGAATGGACAAACAAAAGTCTAAATCTACAGGATCTTCAGGAAAAGGTAAACCAGCTCGTAAAAGAAAGTAATTATTTTAAATTAAAGAAAAATGTTACAGCCTAAAAGAACAAAATACCGCAAGGTACAGAAAGGTAGAATGAAGGGTGTTTCTCAGAGAGGTCACGAACTTTCAAATGGAATGTTCGGTATCAAATCTGTACACGAAACAGGATGCTTCATCACTTCTCGTCAAATCGAAGCTGCTCGTATTGCTGCAACTAGATATATGAAAAGGGAAGGACAATTATGGATTAAGATTTTCCCAGATAAGCCAATTACTAAAAAACCGTTAGAGGTACGTATGGGTAAAGGTAAAGGTGCAGTTGAATATTGGGCTGCTGTTGTAAAACCAGGAAAGATAATGTTTGAAGTAGGTGGAGTTCCACTTTCTGTAGCAAAAGAGGCATTACGTCTTGCGGCTCAAAAACTTCCTGTAAAAACTAAGTTTGTTGTTGCTAGAGATTTCGAAGCATAATAAGTAAAGATTATGAAACAATCAGAAATTAAAAATCTATCTGTAGCTGAGTTACAAGAGCAACTTAGTCAGTTAAAAAAGACTTATTCAGAGCTTAAAACTGCTCACACAATTTCTCCAATTGACAATCCGTTGCAATTAAGAGGAGTAAGAAGAGCGGTAGCAAGAGTAGCTACTGAATTAACTAAAAGAGAGTTACAATAATTGTATTCTGCTGAAAAGATGGAAAATAGAAATTTAAGAAAAGAAAGAATAGGTGTTGTTACTAGCAACAAAATGGAGAAATCTATTGTTGTTTCTGAAACAAGAAGAGTAAAACACCCGTTATACGGTAAGTTCGTGTTAAAGACTAAAAAGTATCATGCACACGACGAAAAAAATGACTGTAACATTGGTGATACAGTAAAGATCATGGAAACAAGACCTTTATCTAAAACTAAATGTTGGAGATTAGTTGAAATCATTGAAAGAGCGAAATAATTATGGTACAACAAGAATCAAGATTAAAAGTAGCAGATAACACGGGAGCTAAAGAAGTTTTAACTATCCGTGTTCTAGGAGGAACGAAACGTCGTTATGCCTCTGTAGGTGATAAAATCGTAGTATCTGTAAAAGATGCAACTCCTAACGGAAACGTTAAAAAAGGAGCTGTTTCAACTGCAGTTGTTGTACGTACTAAGAAAGAGGTAAGAAGAGCAGATGGTTCTTATATTCGTTTCGACGACAATGCTTGTGTTTTATTAAACGCAGCTGGAGAAATGAGAGGAACTCGTGTATTCGGACCTGTAGCTAGAGAACTTCGTGAAAAACAATTCATGAAAATTGTATCATTAGCACCAGAGGTGCTTTAATTCTTAAAATGATGACAAAGCTAAAAATTAAATCAGGAGACGTAGTAAAAGTAATTGCTGGAGACCACAAAGGGGCTGAAGGTAAAGTTGTGCGCGTTATTCGTGAAGCAAATAAAGCGATCGTTGAAGGTGTAAACATGGTTTCTAAACACACTAAGCCAAGTGCAAAAAACCCTCAAGGTGGTATCGTTAAGAAAGAAGCTCCAATTCACATTTCTAACTTAGCATTAATCGATGCTAAAACTAAATCAGCTACTAAAGTTGGTTTTAAAATGGAAGGAGATAAGAAAGTAAGATTTTCAAAAAAATCTAATCAAGTATTATAGTTATGGCTTATACACCTAGATTAAAAGAAGAATATAAGAGTAGAATTATTTCTGCTCTTACTGAAGAGTTCGGTTACAAAAATGTTATGCAAGTTCCTAAACTTGAAAAAATTGTTGTAAGCCGTGGAGTTGGTGCAGCTGTATCAGATAAAAAATTAGTTGATCACGCTGTAGAAGAAATCACTAAAATTACTGGTCAAAAGGCAGTTGCTACTATTTCTAAAAAAGACGTTGCATCTTTCAAATTAAGAAAGGGTATGCCAATTGGTGCTAAAGTAACTTTACGTGGAGAAAGAATGTATGAATTCTTAGATAGATTAATTACTTCTTCTTTACCACGTGTACGTGACTTCGGTGGAATCAAATCAACTGGTTTTGATGGTAGAGGTAACTATAACTTAGGAGTAGTTGAGCAAATCATCTTCCCTGAGATTGATATCGATAAAGTAAATAAAATTGCTGGTTTTGATATTACGTTTGTAACATCTGCAAACACAGATAAAGAAGCACAATCGTTATTAGCAGAATTAGGTTTACCTTTTAAAAAGAATTAAGACATGGCTAAAGAATCAATGAAAGCCCGTGAGGCGAAAAGAGAGGCATTAGTTGCTAAATATGCTCAAAAAAGACAAGCTTTAAAAGAAGCTGGAGATTATGAAGCATTACAAAAATTACCAAAAAACGCTTCTCCTGTACGTTTACACAACCGTTGTAAATTGACTGGTAGACCAAGAGGTTATATGCGTCAATTTGGTATTTCACGTGTAACTTTTCGTGAAATGGCTAACCAAGGATTAATTCCAGGAGTAAAGAAATCTAGCTGGTAAAATATTTTTTGTTTATTATTCAAAAAAAGTTTGTAGATTTGCACGCTTTTAATGAGTAATAAAGTAAAAACTTCTATAAGTCGCTTTAGCACTTTATATTTTGAAGTGTTGATGCGGCTTATAAGAGTTAATAAAAATGAGTTTAATTGGTTTTAGGTTCGTAGAGTGGGTTGCCCTATGAAAACCGAAACCGCAAATTTGTATATATGTACACAGACCCAATTGCAGATTTTCTTACAAGAGTTAGAAATGCATCGAGAGCTAACCACAAAGTGGTTGAGATTCCAGCATCTAACCTTAAAAAAGAAATCACAAAAATTTTATTTGACCAAGGTTATATCTTGAGTTACAAATTTGAAGATAGTACTGTACAAGGTACAATCAAAATCGCTCTTAAGTATGATAAAGAAACTAAAGAGCCAGTAATTAGAGATATTCAGAGAATTAGTAAACCAGGTTTACGTAAGTATTCAGGCTCTTCAACTTTACCTAGAATCTTAAATGGTTTAGGTTGTGCTATCGTGTCTACATCTAAAGGTGTTATGACAGGAAAACAAGCAAAACAACTTAATGTTGGTGGAGAGGTTATTTGTTACGTATATTAATAAAAAGACGAAAGCATGTCAAGAATAGGTAAAAATCCAATTGCAATTCCAGCAGGAGTAACTGTAGAAGTTAAAGAAGCTGTAGTTACAGTAAAAGGAAAATTAGGCGAGCTTTCTCAAGAGTTTTCTGATGTTGCAATTAAAATTGAAGATAATCAAGTTTTAGTTGAGCGTTCATCTGATAACAAAAATGAGAGAGCGAAACATGGGTTGTATCGTGCTCTGATCAACAATATGGTTGTTGGAGTTTCAGAAGGTTTCACTAAGCAATTAGAATTAGTAGGTGTTGGATACCGTGCTTCAAATCAAGGGCAAAAACTTGATTTAGCATTAGGTTATTCGCACAATATTGTTTTAGAAATTGTTCCTGAAGTAGGAGTTGAAACAGTATCTGAGAAAGGTAAAAATCCAATAGTGAAATTATCATCATTTGACAAACAATTATTAGGACAGGTTGCTGCGAAAATCAGATCTTTCCGTAAGCCTGAACCTTACAAAGGAAAAGGAATTAAGTTTGTTGGTGAAGAATTAAGAAGAAAAGCAGGTAAATCAGCTTAAAAATTAAGACTATGTCATTAACAAAAACTGAAAGAAGACAAAGAATCAAATTCAGAATTAGAAAGATTGTTAGCGGAACTGCTGCACAACCTAGACTTTCTGTATTTAGATCTAATAAAGAAATCTATGCGCAAATCATAGATGATGTGAACGGTACTACATTAGTTTCTGCATCTTCTCGTGAAACAGAAGTTGCAAAAGGTACAAAAATCGAAACTGCTACTGCAGTTGGTAAATTGGTGGCTGAAAGAGCTCTTAAAGCTGGTATTTCTAACATCACTTTTGATAGAGGTGGTTATTTATACCATGGACGTGTTAAATCATTAGCAGAAGGAGCTAGAGAAGCAGGACTAAAATTCTAAGAAATTATGTATCAAAATTATAAAAATGTAGAGCTAGTAAAACCAGGAGGTCTTGAATTAAAAGATCGTTTGGTTAGCGTTAATCGTGTTACTAAAGTTACTAAAGGTGGTAGAGCTTTCGGGTTTTCTGCTATCGTAGTAGTTGGAGATGAAAACGGTGTTGTAGGACACGGATTAGGAAAATCGAAAGATGTATCTGAAGCAATTGCTAAAGCTGTGGAAGATGCAAAGAAAAACTTAGTGAGAATTCCTTTGAATGGTGTTACTGTGCCTCATGAGCAAAAAGGTAAGTTTGGTGGTGCAAGAGTATTCTTAATGCCAGCTTCTCATGGTACTGGAGTTATTGCTGGTGGTGCTGTGCGTGCGGTATTAGAGTCTGTTGGGATTCATGATGTATTGTCAAAATCTCAAGGGTCATCAAATCCTCATAACGTTGTAAAAGCAACTTTTGATGCTTTATTACAAATGAGAAGTGCTGCTACTGTTGCAAGACAAAGAGGAGTATCTCTTGATAAAGTATTTAAAGGATAAAAATTCAAGGAAAATGGCAAAAATTTTAGTAAAACAAGTTAGAAGTAGAATTAACTGTCCTGAAACTCAAAAAAGAACTTTAGATTCTTTAGGGTTAAGAAAATTAGGACAAGTTGTTGAGCATGACGCAAGTCCTGCTATCCTTGGAATGGTAAATAAAGTTAAACACTTAGTTTCTGTTGAGGAAACTAAATAATAAATTTCGTTATGAATTTAAGTAACTTACAACCAGCTGAAGGTTCAGTTCACAACCAAAATAAAAGAGTAGGTAGAGGGCAAGGTTCTGGTAAAGGTGGTACTTCTACAAGAGGTCACAAAGGAGCTAAATCTCGTTCAGGTTACTCTAAGAAAATTGGTTTTGAAGGAGGTCAAATGCCACTTCAAAGACGTGTTCCTAAGTTTGGATTCAAAAATATCAACAGAGTTGAATATCAAGGTGTAAACTTAGATACAATTCAATTATTAGTAGACAATGGTCTTATTACTGATACTTTAGATTTTGACGTATTAGTAGAAAATCGTTTAGCTACAAAAAATAGCTTAGTAAAGATTTTAGGAAGAGGTGAGCTAAAAGCTAAACTTAAAGTAAGTGCTCACAAATTTACAGCTACTGCTAAAGCCGCTATCGAAGCTGCTGGTGGTGAAGCTGTATCTTTATAATCCTTTTAGTAAAATGAAGAAATTTATAGATTCTTTAGTTAATGTTTGGAAAATCGAAGAGTTAAAAAATCGTATTTTATTAACTCTAGGATTGTTATTAGTGTATCGTTTTGGTGCTCAAGTAACACTTCCAGGTATTGATGCTACTAAATTAGGAAATCTATCGAATCAAACCGATGAAGGAATTGGATGGTTAATCAATGTGTTTACAGGAGGTGCGTTTTCGCAAGCTTCTGTATTCGCATTAGGTATTATGCCTTACATTTCTGCTTCCATTGTAGTACAGTTGATGGGTATTGCTATACCTTATTTACAAAAACTACAAAAAGATGGAGAAAGTGGACGTAGAAAAATCAATCAAATTACAAGATGGCTTACTATAGCAATCACTTTAGTTCAAGGTCCTGGTTATATTTATAACTTGTACAGAACGTTACCAGGTGATGCCTTTTTATTAGGTTTTAGCTCATTTGCTTTCTTATTTTCATCTGTTTTAATCTTAGTTACAGGTACAATTTTTGCAATGTGGTTAGGTGAAAAGATTACTGATAAAGGTATTGGTAATGGTATTTCATTATTGATCATGGTTGGAATTATAGCTCGTTTACCAGAAGCATTCTTACAAGAGTTTGTTTCAAGAACTTCAACAGAAGTTGGTGGTGGGGTTATGATGATTGTTATCGAAATCATCTTATGGTTGTTGGTAATTATTGCTTCTGTATTGTTAGTAATGGCAGTAAGAAGAATTCCTGTTCAATATGCAAGAAGAACTGTATCTGGAGATTTCGAACAAGATATGATGGGTTCTAGACAGTTTATTCCGTTAAAGTTAAACGCGTCGGGAGTTATGCCTATCATTTTTGCACAAGCAATCATGTTTATACCAGCTGCATTATCTGGAATTTCAAGTTCAGATTCTGCACAGTCAATCGCTACTATGTTTAAAAATCCTTTCGGATTAGTATATAATATAGTGTTTGGTTTGTTAATTGTAATTTTTACGTATTTTTACACCGCAATTACAGTTCCTACAAACAAAATGGCTGATGATTTAAAAAGAAGTGGAGGATTTATTCCAGGAGTTAAACCGGGTGTTGAAACAAGTGATTATTTAGATAAAATTATGTCTTTAATTACTTTTCCAGGTTCGTTATTTTTAGCCTTAATTGCAATATTACCTGCAATTGTTGTTAGTTTATTAAACGTACAAGGTGCTTGGGGATATTTTTATGGAGGAACTTCTTTGTTAATTATGGTAGGTGTTGCAATTGATACTATTCAGCAAATAAATTCTTATTTATTGAATAGACACTATGATGGCTTGATGAAAAGTGGTAAAAATAGAAAAGCAGTAGCTTAATATATGGCAAAACAATCAGCAATAGAACAAGACGGAACAATTGTAGAGGCATTGTCAAATGCAATGTTTCGTGTAGAATTAGAGAACGGTCACGTTGTAATTGCTCATATTTCAGGTAAGATGCGTAT
This sequence comes from Flavobacterium okayamense, assembly GCF_019702945.1. Lineage (NCBI taxonomy): Bacteria > Pseudomonadati > Bacteroidota > Flavobacteriia > Flavobacteriales > Flavobacteriaceae > Flavobacterium > Flavobacterium okayamense. The sequence continues at coordinate 175,927 of NZ_AP024749.1, read as the reverse complement.
GCACTACATTAAATTGTTACCTGGAGACAAGGTAAAACTTGAAATGAGCCCTTATGATTTGACTAAAGCAAGAATTACATATAGATACTAAAGCTTATAAAAATGAAAGTAAGAGCGTCAGTAAAAAAGAGAAGTGCCGAGTGCATTATTGTGCGTAGAAAAGGCAGATTATACGTGATTAATAAAAAAAATCCTAGATTTAAACAAAGACAAGGATAATTATGGCAAGAATCGCAGGGGTAGATGTACCTAAACAAAAAAGAGGAATCATTGCTTTAACATACATATTTGGTATTGGTAAAAGCAGAGCAAAAGAAATCTTAGCTAAAGCACAAGTAAGCGAAGATAAAAAGGTTCAAGATTGGAACGATGATGAAATCAGCGCAATTCGTGATGCTGTTTCATATTTCAAAATCGAAGGTGAATTACGTTCAGAAATTCAATTAAACATTAAACGTTTAATGGATATCGGATGTCAAAGAGGAATTCGTCATAGAGCTGGACTTCCATTAAGAGGTCAAAGAACTAAGAACAATTCTAGAACTAGAAAAGGTAAAAGAAAAACTGTTGCTAATAAGAAAAAAGCAACTAAATAATAAGTAAGTAATATGGCTAAGACAACAGCAAAAAAACGTAAGGTTATCGTTGAATCTACGGGAGAAGCACATATTAATGCTACTTTTAACAATATCATTATTTCTTTAACAAATAAGAAAGGTGAAGTTATTTCTTGGTCTTCAGCTGGTAAAATGGGCTTTAGAGGTTCTAAAAAGAACACTCCTTATGCAGCTCAAATGGCAGCAGAAGATTGTAGTAAAGTAGCTCTTGAGGCTGGACTTAAAAAAGTAAAAGTTTACGTTAAAGGTCCAGGTAACGGTAGAGAATCAGCTATTCGTTCTATCCATAATGGTGGAATCGAAGTAACTGAAATCATTGATGTTACTCCAATGCCTCATAACGGATGTCGTCCTCCTAAGAGAAGAAGAGTTTAATTTTTTTAGTATAACCAAGGTAGGTTAACGATTATCGAAGGATATTTAGACCTGAATTCATAATCACTACCTTAATATTTTTTACAATGGCAAGATATACTGGTCCACAAACAAAAATCGCACGTAAATTCGGCGAAGCAATTTTCGGAGACGATAAAGCTTTCGAAAGAAGAAATTACCCTCCAGGACAACATGGTTTAGCAAAAAAGAGAGGTAAAAAATCTGAGTACGCTGTTCAGTTAATGGAAAAGCAAAAAGCTAAATATACTTATGGTATTTTAGAAAAGCAATTCAGAAACTTGTACGAAAGAGCATCTGCTGCGTCAGGTGTAACAGGTGAAATTTTATTACAATTATGTGAAGCTCGTTTAGATAACGTAGTTTACAGAATGGGTATTGCTCCTTCACGTAGAGCAGCTCGTCAAATTGTTTCTCACCGTCATATTACAGTTAATGGTGAAGTTGTGAACATTCCTTCTTTTCACTTAAAAGCTGGTGATAAAGTAGCTGTTCGCGCAAAATCGAAATCTTTAGAGGCGATCGAGCGTTCTTTATCTAATTCTTCTCAAGTGTATGAGTGGATTACTTGGAATAACGATACTATGGAAGGTACTTTTGTATCTGTTCCTCAAAGACTTCAAATTCCAGAAAATATTAAAGAACAACTAATCGTTGAGTTGTATAACAAATAATAGACTTTAGTCGAAATATGGCATTATTTAATTTTCAAAAGCCCGATAAAGTTATCATGATCGATTCTACCGATTTTGAAGGCAAATTCGAATTTAGACCTTTAGAACCGGGATATGGATTGACTGTTGGTAATGCATTAAGAAGAGTTTTACTTTCTTCACTTGAAGGATACGCTATTACTTCTGTAAGAATTGAAGGTGTAGATCACGAGTTTTCTACAATTACAGGTGTAGTTGAGGATGTAACAGAAATCATCTTAAACTTAAAACAAGTTCGTTTTAAGCGTCAAATAGAAGATATTGACAATGAGTCTGTTTCAATTTCACTTTCTGGTAAAGATCAAATTACTGCTGGAGATTTCCAAAAATTCATTTCTGGTTTTCAAGTATTAAACCCAGATTTAGTAATTTGTAATTTAGATAGTAAAACAACTATCAACATGGAACTTTCTATCGAAAAAGGTAGAGGGTATGTTCCTGCTGAAGAAAACAAAAAAGCAAACGCACCTATTGGAACTATCTTTACAGACTCTATTTACACTCCAGTAAAAAATGTAAAGTATTCAATTGAAAACTATCGTGTTGAGCAAAAAACTGATTATGAAAAATTAGTTTTTGAAATCATTACAGATGGATCAATTCATCCAAAAGATGCTTTAACTGAAGCAGCTAAAACGTTGATTCACCACTTTATGTTGTTTTCTGATGAGAGAATTACATTAGAGGCTGATGAAATTGCTCAAACTGAATCTTATGATGAAGAGTCATTACACATGCGTCAGTTGTTAAAAACTAAGCTTGTAGATATGGATCTTTCAGTTAGAGCATTAAATTGTTTAAAAGCGGCTGAAGTTGATACTTTAGGAGACTTAGTATCTTTCAATAAAAACGACTTGATGAAATTCCGTAATTTCGGTAAAAAATCACTTACTGAATTAGATGAATTAGTTGCGGCTAAAGGTCTTAATTTCGGAATGGATTTAAGTAAATATAAATTAGATAAAGAATAAATTACTTCATATTTTGCTCTCCATAACGGATTGATGCAAGATGAAGGTTAAAAAGAAACGTCATGAGACACGGAAAAAAAGTAAATCACTTAAGTAGACAAACAGGTCATAGAAAAGCGATGTTAGCTAATATGGCATGTTCGTTAATCGAGCACAAGCGTATTAACACTACTGTTGCTAAAGCTAAAGCTTTAAAACAATTTGTTGAGCCACTTGTAACTAAGTCTAAAGAAGACACTACTCATAACAGACGTATTGTTTTCTCTTACTTACGTAACAAATATGCTGTTACAGAATTGTTCAGAGAAGTAGCTGCTAAAGTTGGTGACCGTCCAGGAGGATACACACGTATCATCAAGTTAGGTAACCGTTTAGGAGATAACGCTGATATGGCAATGATTGAATTAGTAGACTTTAATACAGTTTACAATGGTGGTAAAAAAGAAGTTAAGAAATCTACTCGTCGTGGTAGATCTAAAAAGGCTGATGCTCCTGCTACAGAAGCTCCAGCTGCTGATTCTTCTGAAAACACTGAAGCAACTGAATAATCATGAAGATTTAAAGTTCAAATATATAAAGGATAAACTATTTAAAGTTTATCCTTTTTTTATGTCTAATTTTTAAGGTTCTAAAATTTAATTTACCTTTGCGCAAACAACACAACTAATGAAATACACAAATCGTTCAAAAGCCGTTTTAGTTCTTAAAGACGGTACAATTTTCCACGGAAAATCTATTGGAATAGAAGGAGTTACTTTTGGAGAAGTTGCTTTTAATACAGGTACTACTGGTTATCAAGAAATTTTTACAGATCCTTCTTATTTTGGGCAAATAATGGTTACAACTAATGCTCATATAGGAAATTACGGTGTAAATGATGTAGAAGTTGAGTCTAATAGTGTGAAAATTTCTGGCTTAGTTTGTAAAAATTTTAGTTTTAATTACTCTAGAACTAACGCCTCTGAAAGTTTGATAGATTACTTCAAAAAACAAAATTTAATTGTTATATCTGATGTAGATACAAGAGCTTTAGTTAGCTATATTAGAGATAATGGTGCTATGAATGCTGTAATTTGTACAGATGGTACTCCTATTGAAGAATTAAAATCAAAATTATCACAAGTACCCGAAATGAATGGTTTGGAATTAGCATCAAGAGTTTCAACTAAAGAACCTTATTTCTTTGGTAATGAAAATGCTAAGTATAAAATTTCGGCTTTAGATTTGGGAATTAAAACTAACATCCTAAGAAATTTATCCAAAAGAGATTGCTATATTAAAGTTTTTCCTTACAATTCAAGTTATTCAGATTTAAAGAGTTTTAATCCTGATGGTTATTTCTTGTCAAATGGGCCTGGTGATCCTGAGCCACTAGAATCTGCTCAACAAGTAGCAAGAGATATTTTAGCCGACAACCAACCTGTTTTTGGAATTTGCTTAGGACATCAAGTATTAGCTTTAGCTAATGGTATTCCAACATACAAGATGTTTAATGGACATAGAGGAATTAATCATCCAGTAAAAAACCTTTTAACTGGTAAGGGGGAAATTACATCACAAAATCATGGATTCGCAGTATCTAAAGAAGAATTAGAAAAACATCCAGAATTTGAACTGACCCATGTTCATTTAAATGATGGAACGGTAGCAGGAATGAAAATGAAAAATAAAAACTGTTTTTCAGTTCAATATCACCCTGAAGCTAGCCCAGGACCTCATGATTCGTCATATTTATTTGACCAATTTATTGAAAACATTAAAGCAAAATAAACTAAAACGTTATCGTCAATAAGTTTTTTAAATATCTTTAAAATTTACCTTTTTAAATTTTAAATTTGAAAATTAACAAGCTAAAAAATATGAATATGAGTATTATTATAAAAATTCATGCAAGACAAATTCTTGATTCAAGAGGTAATCCAACAGTTGAAGTTGATGTTGTAACTGAAAACGGAGTGCTTGGTAGAGCTGCAGTTCCAAGTGGAGCATCTACTGGTGAACATGAAGCTGTGGAATTAAGAGATGGTGGTAAAAATTACATGGGTAAGGGTGTGCTAAAAGCTGTTGAGAATGTAAATATAACCATCGCTTCTGAAATTGTTGGAATGTCAGTTTTTGAACAAAATGCCATAGATAAAGCAATGATTGATTTAGATGGTACGCCAAATAAATCTAAACTTGGTGCCAATGCAATATTAGGCGTTTCTTTAGCTGTTGCAAAGGCAGCTGCTAATGAATTAGGAATGCCTTTATATCGCTATGTTGGTGGTGTTTCTGCAAATACACTTCCTGTGCCTATGATGAATATCATCAATGGTGGTTCTCACTCAGATGCGCCAATTGCATTCCAGGAGTTTATGATTATGCCAGTTAAGGCTAAAAACTTTACGCATGCCATGCAAATGGGAACTGAAATTTTTCATAACCTTAAAAAAGTATTGCACGATAGAAATTTATCAACTGCAGTAGGTGATGAAGGTGGTTTTGCTCCAAATTTAGCTGGTGGTACTGAAGATGCTTTAGATTCAATTAAATTAGCAGTTACAAATGCTGGTTATACTTTTGGAGATGATGTTATGGTTGCTTTAGACTGTGCGGCTTCAGAATTTTATGTTGATGGTAAATATGATTATTCAAAATTTGAAGGACCTTCAGGAAAAGTAAGATCATCGGAAGAGCAAGCTTCTTATTTAGCAGAATTAGTTTCAAAATACCCAATTATATCAATTGAAGACGGAATGTATGAAGACGATTGGGCTGGCTGGAAATTATTGACAGAGAAAATTGGTGATAAAGTTCAGCTAGTTGGAGATGATTTATTTGTAACTAATGTAGAGCGTTTATCTAGAGGGATTTCAGAAGGTATTGCAAATTCAATTTTGATTAAAGTAAATCAAATTGGAACGTTAACTGAAACTATTGCTGCGGTTAATATGGCACATAATGCGGGTTATACATCTGTAATGAGTCATCGTTCAGGTGAAACTGAAGACAATACAATTGCTGATTTAGCGGTTGCTTTAAATTGTGGTCAAATTAAAACGGGATCAGCTTCACGTTCTGATCGTATGGCAAAATATAACCAATTATTGCGAATTGAAGAAGAATTGGCAGAAGTTGCTTATTTTCCTCAAGAAAGAGCTTTCAAAGTGAATTAAATAATGAAAAATTTAATATTGAAACCCGACCATAGTGTCGGGTTTTTTTATGTATATTAATTAAACATAAATTCTTATTAAATACTTTAAAAATAGATAAGAATTCATTAAATTCGCAAAGTTTCATTATATATTATAAAATATTCAACATATGTCAAAAACAGCAACAATAGAGTTGGATGGCAATAAATACGAGTTTCCTGTAATAGTTGGTACAGAAAATGAAGTTGCTATCGATATTGAAAAATTACGTGGTGCAACTGGAGCCATTACTATTGATCCAGGATATAAAAATACAGGTTCTTGTAAAAGTGAAATTACTTTTCTTGATGGTGAAGAGGGAATTTTAAGATATAGAGGTTATGCTATTGAAGATTTAGCCGAAAAAGCTGATTTCCTTGAAGTATCTTATTTATTAATTTTTGGTGAATTACCTACGGCTGCTCAATTAGAGAAGTTTGAAAATGACATTCGTAAGTATACTTTGGTTCACGAAGAGATGAAAAATATCATTGATGGTTTTCCTAAAACAGCTCATCCAATGGGAGTTTTATCTTCGTTAACAAGTGCATTAACTGCTTTTAATCCTAAATCAGTTAATGTTAAGAATGAAAAAGAATTATATGAAGCTGTATGTAAAACAATGGGTAAATTCCTTGTAATTGCAACTTGGACTTACAGAAAACGTATGGGATTCCCTATGAATTATTACGATAATACAAAAGGATATGTTGAAAACTTCATGCGTTTAATGTTTGAACTACCAACAGGTCCGTATAAAATTGATAAAAGAGTAATTGATGCGTTAGATAAATTATTTATTTTACATGCAGATCACGAACAAAACTGTTCTACTTCTACTGTAAGAATTGTTGGTTCATCTCATGCTGGGTTATTTGCTTCAATTTCAGCAGGTGTTTCTGCGCTTTGGGGACCATTACATGGTGGTGCTAACCAAGCGGTTTTAGAAATGTTACAAGAAATTCATGATAATGGAGGAGATGTTGCTAAATTCGTACTAAAAGCAAAAGATAAAGATGATCCTTTCCGTTTAATGGGATTCGGACACAGAGTTTACAAAAACTTCGACCCTCGTGCAACTATCATTAAGAAAGCTGCAGATGATGTATTAGGTGCCTTAGGGGTTGATGATCCTTTATTAGACATTGCAAAACAATTAGAAAAAGTTGCATTAGAAGATGAATATTTCAAAGCAAGAAACTTATATCCAAACGTAGATTTCTATTCAGGAATTATATATCGTGCTATGGGTATTCCAGTTGAAATGTTTACAGTTTTATTTGCAATTGGTCGTTTACCAGGTTGGATTGCTCAATGGAAAGAAATGAGATTGAACGGTGAGCCAATTGGTCGTCCTCGTCAAGTATATACAGGTTATACTGCCAGAGCCTTCAAAGAGGTAAATGAAAGATAATGTTGATAATAAATAAACAAAAAGCTTCTCATAAAGAGAGGCTTTTTTTTATATTTGCGATATAATAGATAATGGTTTTTTATTAAGTAATTTATAATATTCAAACTTCAATTAATAAAAAAATTATCAAATTAAAAATTTATGAATACAAATATTACTTTTCTTATAAATAAATCTGAAATTACTGCTGGAACTAGAGGTGCTTCATTAGGACCCGATGCAATTATGACTGCAGCAAGGCAAAAAGGAAGTTATATCTTTTCAGATAATAAAATTGAGGAAATAAGAAATTGGAATGAATTATTAAATAGACCAATTAAATATCCTTATGCTAAAAGAATTATTGGATTGCTTAATGTTTATGAAGAGTTAAATGCAAAAGTTTCTTCACTTGTTAAGTCTAATACTTTTCCGATTGTTTTAGCAGCAGATCATGGTTCTGCTGGAGGAACAATTTCAGGTATTAAATCTGCTTTTCCAGATAAAAGAATTGGTGTTGTTTGGATTGATGCTCATGCAGATATTCATACACCTTATACGACGCCTTCAGGTAATTTACACGGTATGCCATTAGCATCAGTTTTAGATATTGACAATAAAGAATGTAAGATTAATGATATCGATGCGGAGACTGAAGAGTATTGGAATAAGTTGAAAAATGTAGGTGGATTTTCTAAAAAAATAAATACTGAGGACTTAGTATATGTTGGTGTTAGAGATACTGAAGCAGGAGAAGAATTTGTTATTGAAAAATTTGGAATTAAATCTATTGAAGTAGGTCAATTACGAAAAGAGGGTGTTACTGAAATTCTAAAAGATATTAATGAGCAATTGAAGGACTGTGATATAATTTACGTATCGTTTGATGTTGATTCAATGGATCCTGATTTAACTTCATATGGCACAGGAACTCCAGTTCCTGGAGGAATTACGCCTAATGAAGCAAAGGAATTATTAACCCATTTTGCTGCTAATCCGAAAACAGTTTGTATAGAGGTAGTGGAGGTGAATCCTTGTTTAGACGAGAAAAAGAATAAAATGGCTGAAGTAACGCTTGACCTTTTAGAGGCTATAACAGATGTTGTAAAAGAAAGAGCTTAATTTTTAATTTATCAAGCAACAATTTTGAATCAAACAACAAATACAATATTAATGATTCGTCCGGTAGCTTTCCGAACGAATGAACAAACATTAGAAAACAATTTTTATCAAAAAGCTTCAGATGGAGTTTTGCCAGCAACAATTAATGCGAAAGCTCAAGAGCAATTTGATGCATTTGTTGAAAAACTGCGCTCTGTAGGAGTTAATATAGTTGTGGTTAATGATAATTTAGAAACAGATACACCAGATAGTATTTTTCCAAACAATTGGATTTCATTTCATGAATCAGGTGATGTAGTTTTATATCCTATGTTTGCCGAAAATCGTCGACTTGAAAGACGTGAAGATATTTTAGATATTCTAGAAGAGCAAGGTTTTCAAATAAATGATATTATGGATTATACTTCTGCAGAAGAAGATAATATTTTCTTAGAAGGAACAGGAAGTATTGTTTTAGATAGAGAAAATGAAAAGGCTTATTGTGCTTTATCTCCAAGAGCAGATGAAGAATTATTTATTGAATTTTGTGAAGATTTTGAATATAATCCAATAATTTTTGAAGCTTTTCAAACGGTTAATGGTGAAAGAAAACACATTTATCATACCAATGTAATGATGTGTATTGCTGAAACTTTTGCTATTATTTGTGCCGATTGTATTGATGATAAAGCTGAACGCAAAATGGTTTTAAGTAGTTTAAAAGAAAGTGGTAAAGAACTTATTTTAATTACAGAAAATCAAGTGAATGCTTTTGCAGGGAACATGTTACAAGTTCGAGCTGCTAATGATGAAAGAATTTTAGTAATGAGTGAATCAGCTTATAATAGCTTAACAAAAGATCAAATTACTAAAATTGAAAAGCATTGTAAAGTTTTGTATACTAATCTAGAGGTTATTGAGGCTTATGGTGGCGGAAGTGCACGTTGTATGATGACAGAAATTTTCTTACCTAGAGCTTAAAAATAAATATGTATAAAATGAAGCTGTGCTATTTTAGTGCAGCTTTTTTTTATTTAGCAATGTTTCGAATCATTCCTTTAAAAATAAAAAAATGAAAAGGTATTAATGAATACCAGTATAAACGACCTAAAATTCCTCTCGGTCTGAATGTAGCGGTTTGATGTAAAATATTATTTTCATCAATTTTAAATTCTAACCAAGCTTCTCCAGGTAGTCGCATTTCTGCAAACAATAACAATCGTTTTCTTTCTTTGTTGGCAAGCAAAACTCTCCAAAAATCCAAAGCATCTCCATTGTCAATTTGTGTAGCATGTGTGCGACCTCTTCTTAATCCAACACCACCAACTATTTTATCCATAAAACCTCTTATGCGCCATAACCAATCGCCATAATACCAGCCTTTATTACCTCCAATAGACCAAATATTATTCAAGGTTGCACCAACATCTGTAACATGAATACTTTGATGATCGGTCAAACAACCATATTTTGGAATTTGAATAAATTCAGTAAGGTTTTTTTTAAACCTGCCACTCACTAAACTATCTTTCCAACTTGAAATTACTAAGTTTTGTTCAATTTTATTAAAAGCTAAGTCAATTGCTTTTGTATAAGGGATTGGAGTAATATTTAAAAGGTTTTGCAAATTATTTTCTTTAGCTATAATTTCAATTTTCATACTGTCAACTAAATTTATAGCTAATTTGTACGATGTCGATGTTACAAAATAAAGCCAATATGATGAAAGTTTTGGTGTCATTACTGGAAAAGTAAAGATCCAATTTTTAAAACCTCTTGTTTTAGCATATAATTTAAGCATTTCTTTATATGACAACACATCAGGACCTGCTATGTCATAAGATTTATCGTAACATTCTTCTATTAAAATCACACCTATTAAATATTGAATTACATTTCTAATTGCAATAGGTTGTGTTTTTGTTAAAACCCATTTAGGTGTAATCATAAGGGGCAGCTTTTCACATAAATCTCTTATAATTTCAAAGGAAGAACTTCCAGATCCTACTATTATTCCTGCTCTTAAAACCGTTAGATGGGATGTTCCTTCAAATAGAATATTTTCAACTTTTTTTCGAGATTCTAAATGTTTAGATAAAGTTTTGTCGTTTACAATTCCACTTAAATAGATAACCTGCTTGGTTTTCATTTTTGCCATGTACAAATTGAAATTTCTAGCAGCCTTCGATTCCATTTCATCAAAAGAAGTTGTAGAGGATGACATGGAATGAATTAAATAATAAGCGACATCAATATTTGTTGGAATGGAATTAAAATCAGGTTCATTTAAAAAATCAACTTCCCAAATAGTAATAAGCTTCAAAGTTTCTGGTGGAATTCCAAGTCGGTCAATATCTCGAACACAGCAAATGACTTCATGGCCCAACTCAAGAAGTTCGGGAAGTAAGCGTTTTCCTACATAACCATTTGCTCCTGTTAATACTATTCTCATCATTAATTTTTATAAAATTAAAAAGAAAATAGCCAAACGATTGTTAAATTCCTCTTATAATAGTTAGAATAGCACTAATTATATATTGAATTCCTATCGCAATTGTTAAGAAACCAATAACTCTAGAAATAGCAACAATTCCAGACGAACCTAAGATTCTTGCCAAATAATGTCCGCCTCTTAAAATGAAATAAATTGCTATAGCAATAGCTAAAATAGCAAAACTTGAAGCAACAATTTCTAAAGTTGTATTGTGATCTTGATAATAAGCAATTAACAACGAAATTGAGCCAGGACCAGCGAGCATTGGCATAGCTAAAGGAGTAAGTGCTATATGGTGGCGTTCTTCAACTTCTTTACGTACTTTTTTATTAATACCTTTATTTTTACTAAACTGTCCGTTTAATAAACCAAAACCTGAACTTGTAATTATAAGTCCACCTGCAATACGCAAAGCAGTAATAGTAATTCCAAAGAAAGTAAGTACATACTGACCAAGAAAGAAAGAAATAACCAAAATAATAAAAACATTTAATGATGTTTTTAATGAAACTGTTGCTCTTTCTTGTTTTGTATAATCAGATGTTAATCCTACAAAAATAGGAATGGTTCCTAAAGGGTTTAAAACCGAAAAAAGTGCGGCAAATAAATAAATAAAAGTATCCATAGAATTTTTTTACAAAATTAAATCTTTCATCGAAATATTAAATTTAAAATAAAGTTATTTCAAAGTTATTATTCACTCATTTTTATTTATTAATTTTATGAAAACAATTTAAAAGATGAAGACATTAGTTTTAGGAGCCACAACAAATAAAGAACGTTATTCTTATAAAGCAATTCATAATTTGATAGGGAAAAGTCATCAAGTAGTGGCTATTGGTTCAAAAAAAGGAATGGCATTAGATGTTCAAATTGAAACTGAAAAAATTCCTTATCATGGTATTGATACTGTAACGTTATACTTAAATCCGCAACATCAACGCGAATATTACGATTATATAATTTCACTTCAGCCAAGACGTGTGATTTTTAATCCGGGAACTGAAAATCCTGAATTTTATACGCTTCTAAAAGAAAACGGAATCGAATATGAAGTTGCTTGTACTTTAGTTCTTTTGGCTACGAATCAATACTAAACCTAAAAAGGTTAAAAAACCGTTTACGATTAAGATTTCAAAGCCAAAATTAAATCCGAACCAATCCATGCTTTTAGCGTTTAAGACTAGCGAAATTAGAACCGCAAGTAGTGCAACTATTGGAGTTAGTTTGTCTTTAATTTTCCATTTTGTAAATAATCCAAACGCATAAAGGCCTAATAATGGACCATAAGTAAAACCTGCATATTTCAAGACTTTATCGATTATGCTTTTATCTTCAAATCCATATTTAAAGAAAAGAATAACTAGGATTGAAATAATAACGAATGAAAAGTGAACACGTTTTCTAATTTTTACTTGTTGATCTTCAGTATGGTTAGATTCAATATCTAAAATATCAACACAGAAAGATGTTGTTAAAGAAGTTAAAGCACTATCCGCACTAGAATAAGCTGCGGCGATTAAGCCTAATATAAAACTGAAAGCAACAACAATTCCTAAATGATTATTGGCTAAAATTGGAAATAAATTATCACCATGCGCATCAATTCCATTTTTAAGAGCATATTCTGTAAATAGTAAACCCATTACTAAGAAAAGGAAATTCACGACTGTTAAAACAATTGTAAACCAAAACATGTTTTTTTGAGCATCTTTTAAACTTCTACAAGTAAGGTTTTTTTGCATCATATCTTGATCTAATCCTGTCATTACAATGGCTATAAAAGCTCCCGAAAAGAATTGTTTCCAAAAATATTTTGGCGAACTTACATTTTCAAAAAATAAAGTTTTAGAAAAAGAACTTTCCGAAACGAAATTGGCTAATCCAGAAATATTCAATCCTAAATCAGTTGAAACTACATAAATACAAACGCCAACAGAAACTAACATAAAAAGTGTTTGTAAAGTATCAGTCCAAATGATGGTTTTAATTCCCGATTTAAAAGTGTAAACCCATATAAGTAAAATTGTTACGGTTACCGTTATCCAATAAGGAATATTTAAAGGGTCGAAAACTAAAGTTTGTAAAACATTTGCAACAAGTAATAATCTTAAATTAGAGCCAACTGTTCTTGAAACTAAGAAAAACCAAGCACCAGTTTTATAGGAATAATTTCCAAATCTATCTTTTAAATAGGTATAAATTGTTGTTAGATTTAATCTATAATATAGCGGAAGTAGAACAGCTCCTATCACAAAATAACCTAAAATATAACCTAAAACAATTTGGAAATAAACAAATTGAGAAGTTTCAACTTTTCCTGGAACCGAAATAAAAGTTACACCTGAAAGCGAAGCGCCAATCATTCCAAAAGCAACTAAATACCAAGGAGATTGTTTGTTAGCTTTAAAAAAAGAATTGTTATTGCTAGCTTCTCCTTTTCCAGTGAAATAAGAAAATGCAATTAGAACTGAAAAATAGGCTAAAATTAAAATCAGAATTGTAGTTGGAGCCATAACTTTTATTTTTAGCAAATATAACAGAAATAGAACGGAACTAAAATTAGACTTTTGTATTTTTGCCTTTATGGAATTACCTTCAAAACTTCTCGAAAAAGCGGTTAGTGAAATCTCACAACTTCCAGGAATTGGAAAACGAACAGCACTTCGTTTGGCTTTACATTTGTTAAAGCAACCAGAAGACCAAACACAAATGCTTTCAAATGCGCTTACATCTTTGAGAGAAAACGTTAAGTATTGTAAATCATGTTATAATATTTCAGATAATGAAATTTGCGAAATTTGTTCTAATCCCAATAGAGATGAAAGTATCATTTGTGTTGTGGAGGATGTAAGAGATGTTATGGCAATTGAAAGCACAGGGATTTTTAATGGGTTATATCATGTTCTAGGGGGTAAGATAAATCCTATAGAAGGAATAGGGCCTAGCCAATTGAATATTTCAACACTTGTGGATAAAATAAATTTAGGAGAAGTACGTGAAATTATTTTTGCGTTGAGTTCTACAATGGAGGGTGATACTACAAATTTTTACATTTACAAACAGATAAAAGATTCCAAGATAAAGACTTCAACAATAGCTAGAGGAATTGCTGTTGGAGATGAATTAGAATACGCAGATGAAGTTACTTTAGGTAGAAGTTTGATAAATAGAATACCTTATGAAAACGGATTGAAAATTTAAAAGTCTTCTTTTTGTACGAAAAAGTCTTTTGAGTTTCACAATTTTAAATCTAAAACCTATATTTGTTACCTCAAATATTTTAAAATGAAAAGCACTAAGTTTTTAATATATATAGCTTTAATTGTTTTTGTGAGTTCATGTATCCCAAATAAAGATTTGGTTTATTTACAAAATAAAAAAGGGACTGAACAGTCAATTGAAGTTAATCAAGCTTTTTCAAAGCCTTATAAAGTTCAAGTGAATGATATTTTGAGTGTAAATATAAAAGCATTAGATCAAAAACTTGTTGATATTTTCAATCCTAGTTCTTCTGGTCAACAAAACACTAGTATGATGTCTCAAAATGGATTGTATTTTAATGGTTTTACAGTTGATGATCATGGTAATATAAGAGTACCTGTTTTAGGTGAAGTTAATGTTCTTGGTTTTACGATTGATGAAATTAGACAAACTATAGAAAAAAGATTACTTGATGAATATTTTAAAAATGAGGCAAGGATTTTTGTAAATGTGAAACTTGCGGGTTTAAGATATACCATTAATGGAGAAATTGGTAATCCAGGTACAAATGTGCTTTTTCAAGATAGTGCAACAATAATGGAGGCTATTGCGAATTCAGGTGATATAACAATGACAGGAGATAGGAAAAAAGTTCAAATTATTAGAAAAATGCCACATGGATTTGAGACTCATTATCTAGATTTAACTAAGGCTGAGACTATGAATTCACCTTTTTTTTATATTCAACCAAATGATTATATCTATATTAAACCACTTCCTCAAAAGTCATGGGGAACAGGGACTACAGGTATGCAAACTGTTGGAACAATTATAACGGCTTTGTCTTTAATAACAACTACAATTTTATTATCAAGAAATTTATAAAATGTTAGATATAAAAGATTTTAATTTTTCTGAATCACAAAATTCATTTGATTTTAAAGGTTTTTTCTTAAAACTTTTAAGTTATTGGAAATGGTTTATATTGAGTTTTATAGTAACATTTCTTATAGCATATAATGTGAATGTTAGAAAACAAAAAATTTATGGATTAGATGCTTCAATAGTTGTGAAAGATGAAAACAATTCGTTTTTCACTTCAAATACCAGCTTGGTTTTTAATTGGGGGGGAGTTTCTGAAAAAGTGCAAACAATTGTAACTACCTTGAAATCAAGATCTCATAATGAAATTGTTGTTGATAAGCTGGGATATTACATTAGTTATCTAAAAAAAGGCAAATATTATTTTGAGGATGTTTATGGGAAAACTCCATTTTATGTTAAAATTGATAAAAATAAGGGTCAAATTATAGGCGTTCCCATTCAAATTAAATTTATTACAAATGATAAATTTGATCTAATAGTTGATTTAACAGACAGAGAAAATGTTAGTTTGGTACATTATGTTGATAATTCAAGAACTACTTTTTCCGAAGGAGGTAAAATCATAAAGAAAACTTTTTCAATTAATGATAAAGTTAAATTGCCGTTTATTAATATGAGTCTACATCTTATGCCTGATGCACAATCATATGTTGGTAAAGAGTATTACATTAGGTTTGAGGATTTTAATGCGGTGGTTGCTTCTTACAAAGGAATCGATGTAGGTATAAATTCAAAAGCACAATCTGTAATTTCATTAGAGTTACAAGGTGCTAATAAAAACAGATTGGTAGAATATCTAAATACTACTGTTGATGTTTTGAAGAAAAATCAACTAGAAATTAAAAACAAGTTTGCAACAAATACAATCAATTTTATTGATAGTACACTGGCAGTAATGGAGGAGAGAATTAAGGATACCGAAAATGAACTTAATGATTTTAGAAAAGGGAAAAACGTATTTGAATTAGAATCTGGAGGTGAAAAATTAACCCAAAAGCTTACGGACTTAGATTTTGAAAAAGATAATATAGATAGAAAAATTAAATATCTTAATCACTTAAAAAGTTATCTTCAAAAAAATTCTGATTTTTCAAATCTACCTGCTCCATCTGTAGCTGGAATAGAGGATCCAAATATCTTATCAAATATATCTAAATTAATTCAGTTGTCTACCAAACGTGATGAGTTAAGTTATGCTGTAAAAAGTGATAAATATTTTACTGAGTTTGATGTTGAAATGGAGGCAGTAAAAAAAGTTTTATTAGAAAATATAGAAAGTGCTAAAGAGGCAATTTTGATTGATCAAAGAATGGTAAACACCAATATTGCAAAGGCTGAAGGTCAAGTGAATTTATTGCCTCAACAAAAGCAAGAGCATTTAAAAATTACAAGAAAATATAATCTAATCGATAATATTTATAGTGTTTTTCTTCAAAGAAGACAAGAAGCGTTAATTGTAAAGGCATCAAATGTTTCAGATATTGAGTTTATTGATTCGGCTAAAGATGTAGGGGGTGGTTTAAAAGGACCAAAGACAAGTATTAATTATATATTAGCTTCATTAATGGGTTTTTTAATTCCTATTGTGTTCATATTTATTATTTTTTTATTAGATAATAATGTTAATAATACTGAAGATATTTCTAAATTGACTAAGATCCCTTTAATAGGGGTTATTGGTAAAAAAAATACAGATAATAATCTATCAGTTTTTGAAAAACCTAAATCACCATTAGCGGAATCATTTAGATCGATTCGCTCATCTCTTCAGTTTTTATATAAAAAACAAAAAACAGAAGGGGCAAAAATATTGATGCTAACATCATCTGTTAGTGGTGAAGGAAAAACATTTTGTTCAATTAATTTGGCAACAGTGTTTGCGTTAAGTGAGAAAAAAACAGTTATTGTTGGATTAGATTTAAGAAAACCAAAAATATTTGGAGATTTTAATATCGATAATGTTAGAGGAGTAGTAAATTATTTAATTGGCCAAAAAACACTTGATGAAGTTTTACAAAGTACACATGTGCCGTTTTTGGATGTTATTTCATCAGGGCCGATTCCTCCAAATCCTGCAGAATTATTGATGAGTGACGCCATGGCAGAGATGATAGAGGAATTGAAAACGCGCTATGATTATATTATTTTAGATACTCCTCCAGTGGGATTGGTTGCCGATGCATTAGAGTTAGCTCATTTTTGCGATGCTACTCTTTATGTTACTAGACAAGGATATACTAAGAAAGGTATGCTTAATGTAGTAAATGAAAGGCATAAAAGAGGCGAATTACACAATATCAGTATTTTGTTTAATGGCTTTCAAAATAAAGCTAAGTATGGTTACGGTTATGGTTACGGTTATGGTTACGGTTATGGTGCATATGGAGAAGCCTACATGGAAGTAACAAGAGAAGAAACTTGGTGGAGAAAAATTATGAAAATTTGGAAGAGAAAATAACCATATTAGTTACTGGAGGTGCTGGATTTATTGGATCGAATTTAACCGAGTATTTTTTATGCAAAGGTTACCATGTAGTGTGTCTGGATAATTTTTCAACAGGTCATTATAAAAATATTCAAGATTTTCTTAATCATCCTAGTTATAAATTAATCGAAGGGGATATTAGAGACTTTGAAACATGTAAAGAAGCTGTTAAAAATGTAGATTATGTTCTTCATCAAGCAGCTTTAGGTAGTGTGCCAAGATCTATTAATGATCCAATAACTTCAAATGAAGTTAATGTAGGTGGCTTTTTAAATATGTTAGTTGCATCGAGGGACGCAAAAGTAAAACGATTTGTTTATGCTGCTAGCTCTTCGACTTATGGAGATTTAGAAAACCTACCAAAAATTGAAAATGAAATTGGGAAACCTTTATCTCCTTATGCTATTACAAAGTACGTAAATGAGCTATATGCTGAAGTTTTTAGTAAAACTTATGGAATTGAAACTATTGGATTAAGATATTTTAATGTTTTTGGAAAAAGACAAGATCCAAAAGGTACTTACGCAGCAGTTATACCAAAATTTGTAATGCAATTTATGAAATATGAAAGTCCTATTATAAATGGAGATGGAAATTTTTCAAGGGATTTTACTTACATTGATAATGTGATTCAAATGAATGAATTAGCAATGCTTACAAATAATCCAAAAGCTGTAAATACGGTTTATAACACTGCATATGGAGAACGAACTACTTTGAATGATTTAGTTGTTTGTTTAAGAGAATATTTATCAGAATTTGACTCAAAAATAAAAGGAGTTCAGGTAATTCATGGACCTAATAGAATTGGTGATATTCCTCATTCATTAGCTAGTGTACAAAAAGCAAAAGAGTTATTAAATTATATACCAAAATATTCAATGCAAGAAGGCCTTAAAGAGGCTGTTCAGTGGTATTGGAAAAATTTAAAATAAAATGATTACAAAAATTTGTTGTATCGGAGCAGGGTATGTTGGAGGCCCAACAATGGCGGTAATTGCTCAAAAATGCCCTCATATTAAAGTGACGGTTGTTGATTTAAATCAAGAAAGAATTAATGCATGGAATGATAATGATTTATCAAAACTTCCCGTTTATGAACCAGGATTAGATTCTGTTGTAAAAGAAGCGCGTGGAAGAAATTTATTTTTTTCTACAGAAGTTGACCATGCTATTGAAGAAGCTGAAATGATTTTTATTTCGGTTAATACACCTACAAAAACTTACGGTGTAGGAAAAGGTATGGCCGCCGATTTAAAATATATTGAACTTTGTGCAAGGCAAATTGCAAGAGTTGCTAAAACAGATAAAATAGTTGTTGAAAAATCGACATTGCCTGTCAGAACGGCTCAAGCAATTAAAGATATTTTAGATAATACAGGTAATGGAGTGCAATTTCAGATATTATCAAATCCAGAATTTTTAGCTGAAGGAACAGCAATTGAAGATCTATTTGCACCAGATAGAGTTTTAATTGGAGGAGAAACTTCTCCTGAAGGAGAAAAGGCTGTTCAGGCTCTAGTTGATGTTTATGCCAATTGGGTGCCAAAAGATAGAATTTTAACGACTAATGTTTGGTCGTCTGAACTTTCTAAATTAACTGCTAATGCATTCTTGGCACAACGCGTTTCTTCAATAAACGCTATGAGTGAGTTGTGTGAAAAAACTGGTGCTGATGTTAATGAGGTAGCAAAAGCAATTGGAATGGATAGTAGAATTGGTCCTAAATTTTTAAAATCTTCTGTTGGTTTTGGGGGTTCTTGTTTTCAAAAGGATATTTTAAATATGGTTTATATCGCTAAATCATATGGATTGAATGAAGTTGCGGATTATTGGGAACAAGTAATCATTATGAACGATCACCAAAAAAGAAGATTTGCCAAAAACATTATTAAAACTTTATACAATACAGTTTCGGGTAAAAAAATCGCTTTCTTAGGATGGGCATTCAAAAAAGATACAAACGATACTAGGGAATCTGCTGCAATCTATGTTGCCGATGATTTATTGTCAGAACAAGCTCATATTGCTATTTTTGATCCAAAAGTAGAACCAGAACAAATTCATTTCGATTTGAATTATTTGGATACACGTTCTAAAGAAGAAAATGCAAAGGGTGTTTCTATTGAAACAGATCCTTATGAAACTTGTAAAGATGCACATGCAATAGCAGTTTTAACAGAATGGGATGAATTCAAAACATACGATTGGCAAAAAATATATGACAATATGTTGAAGCCAGCTTTTGTTTTTGATGGAAGAAATATTTTAGACGGTAAAGAATTAGAAAAAATAGGTTTTAAATACCAAGGAATAGGGAAATAATGAATTCTAAAATTGCAATAATAGGATTAGGATATGTTGGTTTACCTTTAGCTAGGTTGTTTGCAACAAAATATGCTGTTGTAGGCTTTGATATTAATCAGTCTAGAATTGAGCAATTAAATAATGGTGTGGATACAACATTAGAAGTTGAAAACGAAGTATTACAATCTGTTTTAAAGAGTTCAAATTCTAACGAAGTAGGATTGTATAATTCAAATCAGTTAAATGATATCGCTGAGTGCAATTTTTATATTGTAACAGTTCCAACGCCTGTTGATAAGCACAATAAACCCGATTTATCGCCATTGTATAAAGCAAGTGAGACTGTAGGAAAGGTTTTAAAAAAGGGAGATGTTGTAGTTTATGAATCTACAGTTTATCCTGGTGTTACTGAAGAAGAATGTATTCCAGTTTTAGAGAAAATATCAGGATTAAAATTTAATGTTGATTTTTTTGCAGGATATTCACCAGAAAGAATTAATCCAGGTGATAAAGAGCATACTGTTGATAAAATTTTAAAAGTAACTTCAGGTTCCACTCCTCAAGTTGGCCAAAAAGTTGATGCACTTTACAAAAGTGTAATAACTGCAGGTACGCATTTAGCGCCTACAATTAAGGTTGCTGAGGCTGCAAAAGTGATTGAAAATTCCCAACGTGATATTAATATTGCTTTTGTAAACGAATTAGCTAAGATTTTTAATTTATTAGAAATAGATACTCATGCAGTATTACAAGCAGCTGGTACAAAATGGAATTTTCTACCATTTAAACCAGGTTTAGTTGGCGGACATTGTATAGGAGTCGATCCTTATTATTTGGCACAAAAAGCACAAGAGAAAGGATATCATCCAGAAATTATCCTTGCCGGTAGAAGATTAAATGACTCTATGGGTGAATATGTGGCCTCTCAAGTAGTAAAGCAAATGATTAAAAAGGGTGTTAGTGTAAATGGAGCTGAGGTTTTAATGTTGGGAATAACTTTTAAAGAAAATTGCCCTGATGTTAGAAACACTAAGATTGTTGATGTAATTGCTGCATTAGAAGATTACGGAATAAAAGTAACGACTTTTGATCCTTGGGCTAATCCTTTGGAAGTGAAACATGAATACAACATTTCAAGTACTACTGAATTACCAAAAAGTAAATATGATGCAGTGGTTTTAGGTGTTGCACATAAAGAATTTAATGCTATTGACTTTTCATTATTGAGAAAGCCAAAAAGTATTCTTTATGATGTAAAAGGTGTTTTAGGTGAAGTTGCTGATGGAAGATTGTAATGAATTTAGATAAAAATCAAAATATAGCGATTCAAGCTGCAGTAGAAGCGGGTTACAAAATTGTTGAAATTTACAATAGTTTTAATGGAGAGGTAGTTTCAAAAGATGATAATTCGCCACTAACAATTGCAGATAAAGAGTCAAATGAAATAATTAAAAATTTTTTACTTCAAACAGAAATACCAATTATAAGTGAAGAAATCAAAAATGCTGATTTTTCTGAACGAAAAAATTGGAATTTATGTTGGATTGTTGATCCACTTGATGGAACTAAAGAGTTCATTAAAAGAAATGGACAATTCACGGTAAATATTGCTTTAGTAGAAAATGGGAAACCTGTTTTCGGAGTGATTTATGTTCCAGTTACTAAGGAATTATATGTTGGATTTGTAAATGAAGGTAAAAGCCTATTTTACAAAGTAATAGATGATAAATTTTCAATAGACGATTTTATTAATAATTCTTCAGAATTAAAGCCAATTAAAGCCAATAAAACTATCAATGTAGTTTGTAGTAATTCTCATTTGAATGAAGAAACTCAAGTTTATATTGATAGTTTAAAGCAACAATTTGAAGTTGTAAATAGTGTAAATGCAGGAAGTTCGTTAAAGTTTTGTTTAGTAGCATCGGGGAAAGCACAAGTTTACCCTCGCTTAGCGCCAACTATGGAATGGGATACAGCAGCTGGACAAGCAATTTGTAATGCAGTTGGTGTTAAAGTAATTTCTCAAGAAACGAATGAAGAATTGCTTTATAATAAAGAAAATTTGTTGAATCCAAGTTTTATTGTAAGTATTTAATGCCTAAGGTATCACCAATCCGACATATTTTAAAAGCTATCACTTGGCGAGTAATTGGAACATTAGATACAATGTTTCTTTCCTGGTTAATTACGGGAAATGCAATGTTGGGTTTGAAAGTTGGATTAGCCGAATTAGTTACTAAGATGATTTTATATTACATTCATGAAAGAATTTGGTATAGAGTCGATTTAACTAAGTTTGGAGCAAAATCAGATAGTAGAAAAAGACATATTTTTAAAACAATTTCGTGGCGAGTGGTTGGTTCTATTGATACTTTTGTTTTAGGTTGGGTAATTACAGGAAATCCATTTACTGGTGCAAAAATTAGTGTTTTTGAAATAGTAACTAAAATGATTTTATACTATTTGCACGAAAGAGTTTGGTACAGAATTAAATTTGGAGTAAGTAGAGAAGATGAGTACTAATATTTTTAAACAAGATTTTTACGTTAGTAGAAATCATAGAGAAAAATTGATGAATCAAAAATCAATATTAATTTGGTTTACAGGTTTATCTGGTTCTGGAAAATCTACAGTTGCAAATGCTCTTGAAAGTAAACTTCATTCTTTAAATTTTAAAACTTACACTTTAGATGGTGATAATGTTAGGGGTGGATTAAATAATAATTTGTCTTTTAGTGATGAAGATAGAAGTGAAAACATTAGAAGAATAGCTGAAGTTTCTAAGCTTTTTTTAGATGCAGGAACAATTATAATAGCTTGTTTCGTTTCTCCATTTGAAAAAGATAGACAATTGGTAAAACAAATTGTCGGTAATGAAGATTATGTTGAAGTTTTTGTTGATACACCAATTGAAGAATGTGAAAAAAGAGATGTAAAAGGATTGTATAAAAAAGCTCGATTAGGTGAAATTAAAGATTTTACTGGAATTTCTTCGCCTTATGAAGCTCCAAAAAATCCAGATATATTAATAGATACATCAAAGTTAAGTATAGAAAATTCAGTAAATTTGATTTTTGAAAAGATTAATGATAAAATAAAGCTAAATGAGTAAGTATTATTTAAACTATTTAGACGAATTAGAAGCAGAAGCAATATTTATATTGCGTGAAGTTTGGGCGCAATTTCAAAATCCTGTTATTTTATTCTCAGGAGGAAAAGACTCTATTGTAGTGACTCATTTAGCAAGAAAAGCATTTTATCCTTCGCCTATTCCTTTTCCTTTAATGCATGTCGATACAGGTCACAATTTTCCTGAAACAATGCAATTTAGAGATGATTTGGTTAATGAATTAGGTGCTAAATTAATCGTAGGTTCGGTTCAAGGTTCAATCGATAAAGGTCGAGTAGCTGAAGAGAAAGGAAAAAATGCATCAAGAAACGCATTACAAACTACAACTTTGTTAGATACTATAGAGGATAATAAAATTGATTGTGCAATAGGTGGTGGAAGAAGAGATGAAGAAAAAGCACGTGCTAAAGAACGTTTTTTTTCACATCGTGACGATTTTGGTCAATGGGATCCTAAAAATCAACGCCCAGAATTATGGAATTTGCTAAACGGAAAGCATTTTCAGGGCGAACATTTTAGAGCTTTTCCTATAAGTAACTGGACAGAATTAGACGTTTGGAATTATATCAAAAGAGAAAATATCGCCATTCCTTCATTATACTTTTCACACCAAAGAGAAGTGGTTTGGAGAAACGATTCTTGGATTCCAAATTCTGAATTTTTAAAATTAGAGGAAAACGAAAAAATTGAAGTGAAAACCATTCGTTTTAGAACACTTGGTGATATAACGATTACCGGTGGAATTGAATCGGATGCTGATACTTTAGCTAAAATTGTAGAGGAAGTTTCTACAATGCGTTTAACAGAAAGAGGAAATAGAGCTGATGACAAACGCTCAGAATCGGCAATGGAAGATAGAAAAAGACAAGGTTACTTTTAAAATAAGATTATGCAAATAGATAACAATCAACTATTACGATTAGCTACAGCAGGTAGTGTTGATGATGGAAAAAGTACATTAATTGGTAGATTACTTTACGATTCAAAATCAATTTTTGAAGACCAGGTAGCCGCTATTGAAAATACAAGTAAAAAAAGAGGATACGATGGTGTAGATTTGGCTTTGTTCACTGACGGACTTCGTGATGAACGTGAGCAAGGAATTACAATTGATGTAGCGTATCGTTATTTTACAACACCAAAAAGAAAATTTATTATTGCCGATACACCAGGACATATTCAATACACACGAAATATGGTTACTGGAGCTTCAACGGCAAATGTTGCCATTATTTTAATTGATGCACGTAAAGGAGTTATCGAACAAACGAAACGTCATTCTTATATAGCTTCTTTATTACAAATTCCACATGTAATTGTTTGTGTAAACAAGATGGATTTAGTTGAGTATTCTGAAGAAGTGTTCAACAATATTGTTACTGATTACGAAGGATTCTCATCTAAATTATTAATAAAAGATATTCGTTTTATTCCTATTAGTGCTTTAGAAGGCGACAATGTGGTGAACGAATCTCAAAATATGAATTGGTTTAAAGGTTCTCCATTATTAGATACTTTAGAAACCATGCACATTAGTAGTGATAATAATAAAATTGATGCTCGTTTTGCAGTTCAAACAGTATTGCGTCCGCAAAAAGATGAGTTTATCGATTATAGAGGTTATGCAGGTAGAATTTTAAGTGGGATTTATAGAACGGGAGATGAAGTAACTATTCTACCTTCAGGATTTACTTCAAAAATTAAAACTATTGATTTTTATAAAGATTCTTTAAAAGAAGCTTTTGCACCCATGTCGGTATCTATTACTTTAGAAGATGATATTGATGTAAGTCGAGGGGATATGATTGTAAAATCAAACAACAAACCACAACAATCTCAAGAATTTGATGCTATGATTTGTTGGTTAAATGGAAAATCAGCCCAGCCAAGAGCAAAATATTCAATTCTTCATACTTCAAATGAGCAGAAAGCCATGATTAAAGAAGTAGTTTATAAAGTAAATATAAATACTTATGAACGAATTGAAGACGATCAAGATTTGAATATGAATGATATTGGACGAATTAAAATTAAAACTACAAGACCAGTTATGATGGATTCTTACAGAGAAAACAGATATACAGGTAGTTTTATTTTAATTGATGAAGGTACTAATGAAACTGTTGCGGCAGGAATGATAATAAACTAATTTTTCTGTTTTTAGAAAATTCAAGAAATTAATTTGTGAAAGAACATAAGTTTGCAGCTTTACTCTCTTATGTTAATTTAGGTCTAACTAATTTAACAGGAATTCTTGTAACGCCTTATGTTATTCGTTCTTTAGGCAACCAAGAGTATGGTTTGTATACGCTTATTGGTGCTTTTGTAGGATATTTATCTGTTCTCGATTTAGGACTCAACAATGCAATCATTCGTTATGTAGCACAATATCGAGTACAAAAAGATGAAAGAGCCCAAGAAAATTTCTTAGCAACTAGTTTAATTATTTATTGTGCTATTGCTGTATTGTTAGCAGTATTTGGAGCTTTGTTTTATTTCAATATTGATTATTTTTTTTCAAAATCACTTTCAGTAGAAGAATTACATAAAGCCAAAATTATGCTTATTATTTTAGTTTTTAATATAGCTTTTACTTTACCAGGAGGTGCATTTACGGGTATTTGTTCAGGCTATGAAAAATTTATATTTCCCCGAATTTTATCTATATTAAAAGTCATAATAAGAACGATTACATTAGTTTTTATATTGCATTACGGTTCTGATTCTATTGGAGTTGTTGTTTTAGATACAATAATTAATATGGTTTTTATTTTAGTTACAATTTGGTATTCATTTTCGAAATTAAAAATTAAAATTAAGCTACATAATTGGGATTTTTCATTTGTAAAAGAGATTTTTAAATATTCATTTTGGATTTTTCTCTTTGCTTTAGTTTACCAATTTCAATGGAGAACAGGACAAGTAATTTTAGGTTCAACAACAAACACAACTATTGTAGCTGTTTTTGGTGTTGGTGTTATGCTTGGCGTGTATTTTACAACATTTGGAAATATTATAAATAATTTATTATTACCAAAGGCAGTTCAAGCAGTTTACAATAATGCATCAAATGAAGTTTTAACAGACCAAATGATTAAAGTAGGAAGAATTTCTTATATTCTTCTAATTTATGTGTTTGGAGCATTCTTACTAACAGGGCAAGATTTTATTAAACTTTGGATTGGTGAATTATATTTACCAGCATATTGGATTGCATTATCTATAATGGCAGTTTATATAATTCCAATTGCTCAAGGCTATTCTCATGCCATTTTAGATGCTAAAAAAATGTTGCGTTTTAAATCGTTAAACTTTTTATTATTTAGTATAATTGGCGCAATTTTGGGTTATTTTTTGTCTAAGCAATATGGTATGTACGGTATGATTACTGGATTAGTTTCTGCTGTTTTTTTATTACAAGTTGTAATGAATTTTTATTATCAATCTAAATTAAAATTAAATATGCCAAAATTTTTCATAAAGGCTTTATTTAAGTTTACTTTGGCTTTTATAATTGTAATGCTTGTTTCTTATTATATTAATCAACAGTTTACTTCAAATACTTGGTTTGTCTTTTTAATTAAAAATGGATTGTTCAGTTGTATATTCTTTTTTACAATGTATTTTGTGATTGATGGCGAAGAAAGAAAACTAATTTCTAAAGGATTATAATGAAAATTTTACATTTTATAGACGAAATAAAAATGGGTGGTGCACAAACACATCTTTTAACAATAGTTAAAGAAATGTTGGTACAGCATCCAAATGATATTCAAAAAGTTGTAGTTCTATTTGAAGATGATTCGTTGAGTGAAAGATTTAGAGAGATTGGTGTTGAAGTTGAATGTTTAAATCTAAGAGATTTTTTTAATAAAAAATCTTATTTTAAAATCATCTCTCTTTTAATACGATATATAAAAAATGAAAACCCAACAGTTGTAGAAACGCATTTAACATGGTCGAGATTATTAGCCAATACTGCGGCTAAATTAGTGGGTGTAAAAAATCGTATCGGTTTCGAACAAGGGGATATTTATTTAAATTCTATTTTTTTTAGAATAAGTAATTTCATTTCGCAATTTATTTTTGATAAAATTATAGTATGTAGTGACGAATTGAAAAGTTGGACAAATACAACACATTACATTGCAAATTCAAAATTAAAGGTAATGTACAATTGTATAGATTTAGCTAAATTTAAGCCTGTTGAAGTTAAAAACTTGGAAAAGGTTTTGGATCAAAAACTACCAAAGTATAATTTCATAACCGTTGGGACTCTTGGAAAAGGAGTCAATAAACGTGTAGATGTTTCTATTAAAGCAACAGCAATCCTTTGTGAAAAAGGCTATGATATAGGTTTAATAGTTTGTGGTGATGGGGAGCAAAAAAAAGAATTAGAAAAACTAGCTTTTGATTTAGGAATTGTAACAAGGGTTCAATTCTTAGGAATGCGAAATGATATACCTAAAATTTTACCACACGCTTTTGCTTTTGTGCATGCAGCACCATATGAACCATTTGGGATTGTTTGTATTGAAGCAATGGCTTGTGGGTTACCAGCAATTGTGCCAAATTCTGGCGGAATTCAAAAAATTGTTTCAGATGGAGTTGATGGGTATGTTTATGAAAATTTGGATGAAAACCAATTGGCAATTAAAATGGAAGCTTTACTTTTGAATGATTCTTATTTTAGAATGGTAGAGTGTACAATTGAAAAAGTTAAAAAATATGATGTAAAGCTGTACGTTAAGGAACTTTACAAATTGTATTATGCATAATAAAAATATTTTAATCATAACACCATTTTTTGCACCTGAAACACATGCAGCTGTTTTTAGAGCACATAAATTGGTTAAATATTTAAAGCGCGAGGGTTGGAAGCCTATTGTAATTACTGTAGATACAAATTATAATTATAATGAAGATGTAACTTTGTTAATGGATTTAGAAGGTGTTGAAATTCATCGTACTAAGTATATTGAACCATCTTTTCGTGGTTTATATATGTGGTTGTCAGGAAAAGATAGGACTTTTAAAACTTTAAAAGCAGAAGGTTTTTTTAAAGATAATGATAATAGTAATTCAATTAACTATAAATCAAAATTATCAATTAGACAAAGGGCTTATAATTTTTTATTAGAAAATTGGCTTAACGTACCAGATAGATTTTGGACTTGGAAAAAAAGTGCAATTAAAAGTGCTAATAAATTAATTAAAGAAAATAATATTCATTTTGTTTATACAACCATGCCACCATTTACAACAGGTAATATCGGTTTAGAAATAAAAAAACAAAATCCAAATGTAAAATGGATTGCCGATTTTAGAGATCCATTAACTACAGTTTTAAGAAATCATTCAGGGATTGATCATGTTTACTTTAAACAAAGAAAAATTAAGCATAATGTTATTGCTAAATCTGATGTTGTAATTACAGCTTCATTGGCTCATAAAAATATTTTACACGATATATTTAAAGGTGAATATTTTGAAAAAATTCATTTTATTCCTACAGGTTTAGATAATGATTTTCAGGTGTCTAATTCGGATAATGAAGAAGATACAATTCTTTATTCAGGAGAATATTTAATCGAAAATGGATTTTATATTTTCGATTTAATTACTCAATACAATTCAAAATCAAATTTCAAAATCAAATTAAAAATAATTGGTAATAAAGAGATCAATTATAAGATTATTAAAGAAAATGTAGATAATATAAAATCATTAGAAGATGTTGATTTTTTAGACCATTTGCCACAAAAGGAATTATATAAAGAAATTGTAAAAGCAAAAGCCTGCTTACTGATTTCAGAAGGAAGATGGTGGTGCTCTTTTGCTAAAATGGTAGATTATATAGCTTTAAAAAAAACAGTAATTGCATTAGTACCAGAAATTAGCGAAGCAAAAACCCAACTTACAAAGGCAAATTTAGGAGTTTTTCTAACAAACGATATAGATCAAGATTTAGTAATCTTAACTAATTTTTTTAAAAAATCTGAAACTAAACCAAATATTGAGTTTTGTTCTAGTTATTTAGCTACTTCACAAACGAAAAGCTTTATAAAAATCATATCTAATCTATAATGGAAAAAAAAAGGATTGATAGTTTAGATGCATTACGAGGATTAGCAGCATTAGCAGTTGTTTTAAGGCATTATACAACCATTTTTTCAATTGATTATGGTGTTCCTGAAAGCTTCAAATTTGAATTTAAATATGGTTACCTTGGAGTAGAATTGTTTTTTCTAATAAGTGGCTTTGTTATTTTTATGACTATCGAGCAAGTCAAATCAAGTAAAGAATTTATAATAAAACGTTTTGTTCGATTATTTCCAACCTATTGGTTATCAATCTTAATTACAACAAGTGCAATACTTTTTTTTGGATTACCTAAAATGCAATTTTCTTCAAAAGATTTTCTTGTCAATTTAACTATGATTCAAGACGTGGTAAATCCAATTTTTCACACCAAGCATATTGATGGGGTTTATTGGTCATTAGCTGTGGAACTTTTATTCTATGGTTTTATATTATTGTTATTCAAATTGAAATGGCTAACTCATATAAAATTAATTGGCTTTTTATGGGTTCTGATTTCAATTATTTGTATTCCTAATGATATAAGTGTTTTTATGTTGGGAGTTATATTTAATTTAAAATGGAGTCCATTATTTTTTGCTGGAATTTTATTTTATAAGTTATGGAAATATGATTTAGAGAAAATGAAATTGAGTACTCACATTTTAATAGTTTTTTCATTGTTAGCTTATTTTTTCTTGACATTAACAAAGTTTGAAGAAGAATCAAAATCGAATATTGTTGAATGTATTGTAGCAACACTTTTCTTTATTATTTTTTATTTAGTAGCCTATCAAAAATTAAAGTTTTTAGGTAAAAACAAAGTGTTATTATTTTTAGGTAAAATTTCTTATCCATTATATCTAATACATCAGAACATTGGTTATATAGTTTTATTTTATCTAATACAAACATTAAAGTTTGATTATCAAATAATTATATTAATTCCAATTTTAATTTCTATTCTCTTAGCAACAATTATAGTTTTCAAATTTGAAGCCGTATATTTGGACCGCCTTAAAAAATACCTATTAAATAAATTTCAATGACAGGGATATCAGTCATAATACCAACATTACATAGAACTGAATTTTTACTGAATTCACTCAAAGATTTGGTTGTTCAAAAATGTGATTTTCCATTTGAGATAATTATAGTCGATCAGTCTAGTCAATTTGATCTTGAGGTGCTAAATTTTTGCAATGATTATACTTTTTGCAGTTATCATCATATTACTTTTTTTAAAGGTTTACCTGAAGCTAGAAATTTTGGTTGGCAAAATGCAAAATATGATTATATTTTATATGTTGACGATGACATTAGTTGTAAAGAGAATCTTTTAAAAGAACACTTTTCTGCTTTAAAAGATAATTCTGTTGGTGTAGTTGGAGGGCAAGTTATTGAGAAGAATAATCCAAATTCTGGAAAAAAAACGGGGAACTTTGATAAATGGACTGCGAATCCTTTAGCAGGCTTTCATCTTGAAGGAACATTTGAGACTGATCATGGAAAGGGATGTAATTTTTCAACCAAAAAAGAAGTATTGTTAAAAGTTAATGGAATTGATGAAAATCTTACTAAGGGAGCTGCTTTATATGAAGAAACAGATTTTTGTTTGCGTGTTAAAAAAGAAGGATATAAAATAATGTTTCATTCGAAAGCTTCAGTTTATCATTTAGCTGCTGAAACAGGTGGGTGCCGTGTTCCTGATATTAAAAAATATATTGGGTCTTTGGTTAGAAATCGTTCTTTGATTATTAGTAGACATGTAAAAGGTTTTTATAAAATTACTTCAATTATTTATCTAATCAAATTAGTTAGTGCTTATGCTTTTTCTTATAAGAAGATAAGTCTATTTAAACAATTTATAACTTCTTTTAATGAAGGAATAACTGTTGGTAAAATGAAAGTTAGATGTACTAAATATTAATCTTTTATTTATGGGAAAGATTATTTTTAACGAGTTTAATATTTTAAAGGGAATAGGGATTTTTTTAGTAATTCTAGGTCATGCTGGAAGTGTAAATGGAAATATTATTAACGTAATTTTTAGTTTTCACATGCCGTTATTTTTTTTTATTTCCGGTTTTTTCTTTAAAGAAACAACATTGAAAGATTTTTTAGTTAAAAAAGGTAAGCGTATTTTAATTCCCTACGCACTTTTTAGTTTTCTTTCTTTTTTAATTTATTTTATACCTAATTATAATAATTCAAAATTTAATTTTTTTGATTTTTTTTATGGAACATTTTTAGGTGTTTCTGATGGATTTTATTTAAGCTGGAATATAGTTTTGTGGTTTTTACCTGCATTATTTTTGTTAAATTTTATCTATCTTTTATTAATTAAAATGAGATTTTTAATAATTGCTTTCGTCATAGTTGGATTGTATTTTAGTAATGATGAGACAAAAATTTTACCATTTCATTTAATTTCGGTCTTGTTATCGTTGCCATTTTTTATTTTAGGAAATTATTTCAAGCAGTATTACTTAATTGTAGGCAATTATTTTAAGAACTGGATGTTTATACCTTTATCGATTATTGGAATATATTTAGTTAGTTTGAATGTTTTAAAGCCTGATCTAAGAGTAAATCTAATTGGTAATCCTTTTATATTCTATTCGGCTTCGCTTTTATTGATTTTAGCCTCTTTGTTTTTAAGTAGATTATTGCAAAAGAATAAAATATTGCAATGGTTAGGAGAAAACTCGTTGTTAATTATGTGTTTACATTTGAAATTTCTGTTTATTGCAAGGTTTATTTTATTAAAGTTTGGAGTTGACAATGGATTTCTTACCTCATTAATTTTAATACCTATATTATATTTCCCAATTATTCTAATAAAAAAATACCTTCCTATTTTAGAAGGAAAATAAATGAACAAAACATTAATAATATTTTCTTATGATTTTCCGCCATCAAATGGTGGTATCGCTAGATTATGTCAAGAAATTGCTGTTGGGCAGCAAATTAATTTTGAACATGTTATAGTTTTGACAAGAATTAAAATAGGTGAAAACAAACCATATAATTTTGATAAAGTTCAAGTTATTGAACTACCTCAGAAAAGAATTAAATGTGAAAGAGTAGCATTCTCCTATTTGCAAAATATTAAGAATAAAGAGGAATATACAATTTTATGTGGTGTATGGCATCCAGAAGCAGCACTTTCGATTTTAGCTGGTTTTAAAAATATTTATATTCTTGGTCATGGGACAGAGTTTTTAAGTGGTATTTCAAAATTTAGAAAGTACTTTTGGTTACCTATTTATGCAAAATGGGTTTTAGGTAGAGCTAAAATGAATATTGCAAATAGTAATTATACCAAAAAGTTAATCGAAAAAATAAATAAAAAAGGAAATGTAATTGCCTTGCCGCTTGGTGTAAATGAAGATTTTTTCAAACCAAATGAAGTTCTTAAGGAAAACAAAGACATTTTGAAAATTGCTTCAGTTTCTAGAATTTTAAAATTTAAAGGATACGACTTTATTGCAAGAACAATTGCAAACTTACCGATTGATTTTAAAAATAAAATTCAATGGAATATTGGGGGTACTGGTGATTATTTGGAAAATTTAAAGCAGTTGGTAAAAGTCTTAGGAATTGAAAATAATGTAACTTTTCATGATTTTATTCCCGATTTAGAATTACCTGCTTTTTATAATACAAATGATATTTTTGTACTTTGCACACGTGAATTAGAAAATTCAACTTCTGTTGAGGGCTTTGGATTAGTTTTTCTAGAAGCCCAATCTTGTGGAATTCCAGTAATTGGAGTTCGTTCAGGAGGAATACCTGATGCAATTGAAGAAGGTAATGGTGGCTGGTTAATTGAACAAGATAATGAACAAATGTTAGCAGATTTATTTATTAATTTAATTCAAAATCAAGAATTAGTTAAAAATGAAGGACTGAAAGCAAGAAAAAGAATAATTCAAAAAGCAAATTGGAAACATTATAACGAAAAATTATTTAAAATAATTACAAATTGATACCCGTAGAAATATATTCGATTGTTTATTATTTTATACTGAGTACTATTATTTTACTTGGAATTTTTCCACTTTTTGTTAAACCAAATTTAGAATCGTTTCCAACTATTAATTTAAAAGTTACAAGTGTACTTTTAGTACTCACCACAATACTTTTTATTGGTTTAAGAGACCCATTCGGGAATTGGAGATATTTGGGAGATACAAGTCAATACACAAATGTATTTTTTAATTTCATTGATGACCCAATTTATGGAATAAAAAGTGATTATGGATTTTATTTATTGATGCTTTTCTCAAAAGAGTATTTAAATATTTATATTTTTTATGTAGTTTGTGCATTGTTATACGTAATACCTATTTATTTAGTTTGTAAAAAGTACTTAGATAAATATTCTCTTTTTGCTTTTATAATGTTTGTTTCATCAATGTCATTTTGGTCTTTTGGTATTAACGGAGTTCGAAATGGTTTGGCAACTTCTATTTTTTTATTAGGAATTTATTTTTATGAAAAAAAATGGTTAATGTATAGTTTTATAATTTTGTCGTTGTCATTTCACAAATCTATGATATTGCCTTTTTTAGCATTTTTAATTGCTATGAAAGCTACAAATACAATTTTTTTAATTAGAATCTGGATTGTATTAGTGATAGTAAGTTATGTTTTTGGTAGTCAAGTTGAAACTTTTATGAGTGATTTTTTATTAAACTCTCAAATTTTAGAAGATAAAAGGGTAGATACTTATTTTTCTGATGAAATTGATGGTGAGTTTATAGATAGAAGATATAGACTTGATCTTATTATATACAGTGGAATTGCAATTTTATTGGCATACTATTATAAATATAAAAAAGGCTTTAATGATATTTTCTACAATAGAATAGTTAATACATACATTATAGCAAATGCAATTTGGGTTTTATTAATATATGCTGCTTTCACAAATAGAATTGCTTATTTATCATGGTTCATAATGCCACTAGTATTAGTTTATCCCTTGATTAAAAATGAAAACTTAGTAAAAAAGCAAAATCTATTTATAGGTTTATTAGTTTTAGGAAGTCTAACATTTACATTATTAATATTTTTTAAATAATTTATGAATAGTGTAGCTATTATTATTCCAATTTACAACAATGGCAAAAGTATTTTAAACACTTTTACCTCTTTACAAAATCAAACATTCAAGAATTGGAAAGCAATTGTTATTGATGATGGTTCGACAGATAATTCGTTTGAAAAAATAAGCCAAATTGATTGTGATAAATTAATAATAATTAGGTTAAAACAAAACTTAGGGAGAGGCTATGCTAGACAAAAAGGACTTGAAAAAGTAAGGGAATTAGGTTTCAAATATATGTGCATGTTAGATGCAGACGATTGGTATTTTCCAAACAAACTGGAAACTCAGTTTAATTTCATGGAAAATAATCCAGATATTACTCTATTGTCTAGTGCAATGGCTGTAGTTGATAAAAATTTTAAGATTTATGGGGTTATTAAAACTTTTGAGCAATTTAAAATTTTTAATTGTATTGATTATTCAAAGTTTGTTCAATTGCCACACGCATCATCAATTATAAGAGTTAAAGATATTGAAGGAATAAATTATAATGTTAACTATAGGTTTTCAGAAGATTTGGATTTTTTAAGACGAATTTTATATGGTAAAAAATATGCTTTTTCACCTGAACTATTTTATTCTTACAATAGAGATAATTCCTTTTCATTTAGAAAATATTACAAATCAATATTAGTTGATATAGATTCATTTAGTAATTTGCCAATTCCGTTTTCAAAAAAAGTCAAATTCAAATTATTTGCATGGTTCAAATGCTTAATAGTTTTTATTTTAAGTACTTTTGGAATGGAAAACATTTATTTAAGAACAGCAGTTCTTAAGCCAAATAATGAAGAAGTTAATTCATTTTTAGAATTAAAAAAATCAGTGCTGAAAAGTGGATAGAAAAAAAATTGCTTTTATAATTTCTGCCCCAATTACCGCAAAAGCGTTTTTGGTTAAGCATTTTGAACATTTGTCAAAAGAATTTGAGATTACGGTAATTGCAAATTTTGAAAACGAACACGAAACCGCAATGCCTTTTGTTTCAAATGTTAAGCATATTGCAATCCAAAGGAATATAAATGTAATAAAAGATTTAAAAGCATTATTTTTATTATATGGTTTTTTAAGAAAGAATAAATTTGATGCTACACATTCGGTAACACCTAAAGCAGGATTAATAAGCGCTGTTGCATCTTGGATGTCAAGAATTCCAATACGAATACATATATTTACAGGTCAAGTTTGGTATACTTCAAAAGGGTTTAAAAGGTTTTTTTTAAAATTATTAGATAAAATAATAGTTTTTTTTAATACTCATATTTTAGTTGACGGTGAATCACAAAGACAATTTTTAATCAATGAGAATATAATTACTTTAAAAAAATCTAAGGTATTAGGTAAAGGGTCTATTAGCGGAGTAGACACAGATCGGTTTTTTCCCTCTAATGAAATAAGAGAAAAATATAGGCAAGATTTTAACTTTTTGAATGAAGATATTATTTTCGCTTTTTTAGGAAGATTGAATACCGATAAAGGTATATTAGATTTAGCTAATGCCTTTTATAAATTAAATAAAGATTGTTCTAATGTAAAATTGTTGCTTATAGGTTATGATGAAGAAAATATGTTAGAAAAAATAAAAGGAATCCAGAGAGAGAATATTGTTTTTTTTGGACCAACAGCGAAACCAGAAGAAGTATTACAAGCAGCAGATGTTTTTTGTTTACCTAGCTATAGAGAAGGTTTCGGTACAAGCGTAATTGAAGCTTCATTGCTCGAATTACCTGTTATTTGTAGTAATACTTACGGATTGGCAGAGACAATTGTTGAAGGGGAAACAGGGCTTCGACACGAAGTAAAAAACGTAAACCAACTTTATACTCAAATGAAGATGTTAGTTGAAAATGAAGAAATGAGAAAAAATCTAGGAAAAAAGGGTAGACAATATGTCTTAAAAAACTTTTCAGCTGAGCAAATTTCAAATGAATGGGTTAAATTTTATAAAGTCATAATAAGTAATGTATAGGAAGTTTTTCAAATCTATATTAGATGTGATATTAGCTTTAATTGGCTTTATAATTCTATTACCTTTATTTATTATTATTACACTGTTTCTAGCATTCGCTAATTATGGTAAACCATTTTTCACACAAGAACGTCCAGGATATAAAGGCAAAATTTTTAATATTGTTAAGTTCAAAACGATGAACGATAAGAAAGATAAAAATGGAAATTTATTATCCGATGCAGAACGATTAACTACTATTGGAAAATTTGTTAGAAAGACTTCATTGGATGAAATTCCGCAATTACTAAATGTTATAAAAGGAGATATGAGTTTGATTGGTCCACGACCTTTGCTAACTCAATACATGAATTTGTATTCTCCATATCAAAATCGTCGTCACGAAGTAAAACCTGGAATAACTGGGTGGGCCCAAATAAACGGAAGAAATGCTATTGATTGGGAAACTAAATTTGATTTAGATATATTTTATGTAGAGAACATTTCATTTTTGTTAGATGTAAAAATTCTTTTTAAAACAGTAAAAAAGATTTTAATTAAAGAAGGTATAAACGCTGTAGATTCAGCTACTATTGAACCTTTTAGTGGAAATACAAATGTAGTGATTTATGGCGGAGGTGGACATTGTAAAGTAGTATTAGATATTTTTTTTGAAGAAGGAAAGTATAATGTAAATGCTATTTATGATGACAATCCTAAAGCTGAAAATGTTTTTGGAGTTAATTTGTTATCTACACCTAATATTGATTTTTTTAAAAATAAGAATTGTATTATTGCTATTGGCGATAATACAATAAGAAAAAAGATAGTTCAACAATTACAAACCAATTTTGTTATGACAATTCATCCAAATGCCGTTATTTCTAAATTTGCAAAAATTGGACACGGAACACAAGTTATGGCTGCAGCTGTAATAAATCCTGACACTACAATTGGACATCATTGTATAATTAATACAGGTGCAATTGTTGAACACGATTGTATTTTAGAAGATTATGTTCATGTTTCACCTAATGCCACTTTAGGAGGTTCGGTTCAAGTTGGTGAAAGAACACAAATTGGAATGGGAGCTTCTGTTTTGCCAAACTTAAAAATTGGAAAAAATGTGATGATTGGTGCAGGATCTGTTGTTGTCGAAAATATTCCTGATAATGCTGTTGTGGTAGGGATTCCGGGGAAAATTATAAAATATCAAGAAAATGACTAAAGATAAAATATGGCTTTCTTCTCCGCACATGGGAGGTAATGAACAAAGATATATTAATGAAGCCTTTAATGCGAATTGGGTTGCACCTTTAGGACCTAATGTAAATGGTTTTGAAAATGATTTAGAGCAATATTTAGGAAATAAAGTTCAAGTTGCAGCACTAAGTTCTGGTACAGCAGCGATACATTTAGCTTTAATCCTTTTAGGAGTTAAAATGGGTGATGAGGTTATTTGTCAAAGTTTTACTTTTTCTGCTTCAGCGAATCCAATTGTTTATTTGGGAGCGAATCCAATATTTGTAGATAGTGAAATTGAAACTTGGAATATTTGTCCTATTGCCCTTGAAAGTGCAATTAAGGATAGAATTGAAAATGGGCAAAAGCCAAAAGCAATAATTGCTGTTCATTTATATGGAATGCCTTTTAAAGTTAAAGAAATTTTAGAAATAGGAGAAAGATATCAAATTCCTATAATTGAAGACGCTGCTGAAGCCTTAGGAAGTAAATATGATGGAAGTTTTTGCGGTACCTTTGGAACTTTTGCAATTTTATCATTTAACGGTAATAAAATTATAACTACCTCTGGAGGAGGTGCTCTTGTTACCAATTCAAAAATTGATAAGGAAAAAGCGGTTTTTTTAGCAACTCAAGCAAGAGATGATGCTCCTCATTATCAACATTCTGAAATTGGTTATAATTACAGAATGAGTAATATTTGTGCTGGTATAGGAAGAGGACAAATGGAAGTTTTAGATGTTCATGTTTCTAAGCGAAGAGATATGAATCAGTTTTATAATGATTTATTCGAAAATACTGATGAAGTTCAAGTTTTTAAAGAACCTTACTCGGAATATTTTTCAAATTATTGGTTGTCTACAATTGTTCTAAAAGATTATGAAACCAGAGAAAAACTACGGTTAGCCCTTGAAAAAGAGAATATAGAATCTAGGCCATTGTGGAAACCAATGCATTTACAACCAGTCTTTGAAGCTTGCCCTTATTACGGAGGAAATGTGGCAGAAAGTTTGTTTAAAACAGGTTTGTGTTTACCTTCGGGTTCTAATTTGTCTGAAAATGAGAAGGATAGGATAAAAAATATAATGTTAGATTTTTTTGAAATTTAATTCTTAAGTTTCAATAATGTAACATTTTATCAAAATACTTTTAATACATTTGTTGTCCCAAATTCAATTAAAGACTTAACAAGTGTCTAAAAAAAACAAAAGTTTTTTGAAAAAAGAGTATTTCAAAGAATTAGCCGAGAGTTTTTTCGAAAACCGATTTACAAATATTGGATATTTACCAAGATGGATAATTATTTGTATTGATGTTACGATATTAATTCTTGCTAGTTTTTTAACATATTTAATTGTAGCAAATCTTACCTTAAGATTTTACGATACCTACTCTTTGTCTACTCGCTATGGGATTATAATTTTAGCTAATGTATTATGCTTTTTAGCTTTTAGAACTTATGC
Source organism: Flavobacterium okayamense (assembly GCF_019702945.1). Taxonomy (NCBI): domain Bacteria; kingdom Pseudomonadati; phylum Bacteroidota; class Flavobacteriia; order Flavobacteriales; family Flavobacteriaceae; genus Flavobacterium; species Flavobacterium okayamense. The sequence goes on along the minus strand of NZ_AP024749.1, from coordinate 137,205 downwards.
AGGAATTATTCGTTACTCTACTTTTATTGACGCTTTTAGATTGTTGCTTTCTACCTTTTCAGCCTTTCTAATTTTAGTATCGCTAAATTACCTACATTATTTTTCTACAGGTAATAAAATTTATTTGATGCCTGCACTAGCGATTCATTTTGTTATTTCATTCATTTTATTACTTGCTTTTAGAATTGCTGTAAAATTTTTATTTGAGAATTATTTATTAGCAAATAAAAAAGAAAACTTAACTAAAGTTGTAATTTATGGAGCAAGTTCAAATGCTGTTGCGCTTGCAAATGCTCTTAATATTGAGTCACCTAAAAGGTATCAGCTTGTTGGTTTTATAGACAAGAAGAAATCTAAACTAAGTAAAGAAGTTTTGGGTGTTCCTATTATACATAAAAAGAAAAATGTTTCTGTAATATTAAGAAAGCTTAAGGCTGATGCTTTAATTTTATCAAATGAGAGTCTGTCAAATGATTCAAAATTAAAAATTGTAGAAGATTGTTTAGAACATAATTATAAAATTTTGAAGTTGCCAACAGTAACCGATTGGAACGATCAAAAAGAAATTTCAAAGAGTATTAAAAAATTTGAGATTAAAGATTTATTGGAAAGGAATCCAATCGAATTAGATAATACTAAAATTGCAGAGCAAATTAAAGATAAAGTTATTCTAATTACAGGCGCAGCTGGTTCAATTGGTTCTGAAATAGTATATCAAATTCTAAATTTTAAACCTCAAAGAGTAATTCTTTTAGATCAGGCAGAAACACCTTTGTATCATTTAAGTGTTGAACTTGAAAAAATTAAGCAAAATGTTGAAGTTATTCCTCTTGTTGCCGATATTAAAGACAAGAAGATTTTAAATCATATTTTTTCTAATTATTGCCCCAACGTGGTGTATCATGCTGCTGCTTATAAGCATGTGCCATTAATGGAAGAAAGTCCATATCAAGCAGTTGTTACAAATGTATTAGGTACAAAAAATCTAGCTGATTTATCAAATACTTATGGAGTTGATAGATTTGTTATGGTTTCAACGGATAAAGCCGTAAATCCAAGTAATATAATGGGGGCGAGTAAGCGTATAGCCGAAATTTATGTGCAATCCCTTTTTTTTGAATTGAATAAAAACAAACAAAATTCAACAAAATTTATTACTACCCGTTTTGGAAATGTTTTAGGTTCAAATGGTTCTGTTGTGCCATTATTTACCAAGCAAATTGAAGAAGGTGGCCCGGTTACGATTACACATCCAGACATTATTCGTTATTTCATGACAATTCCCGAAGCTTGTCAGTTAGTTTTAGAGGCTGGAGCTATGGGCTCTGGTGGTGAAATTTTTATATTTGATATGGGACAACCCGTCAAAATAATTGATTTAGCCAAAAAAATGATTCGCCTTGCCGGATTCACACCTGATGAAGAAATAGCAATTAAAGTTGTAGGACTACGTCCCGGTGAAAAACTATATGAAGAGTTGTTAAATGATAGTGCAAAAACGCTTACAACACACCACGAAAAAATAATGATTGCAGTTGAAACTTTCAATGGCAATTTTAAGACATTAGAAGAGCAATTAAAAATATTGCAGTTTCAAGCAGAAAATTTAAATACTGAAAAGGTAGTTTCAATTATGAAAAACATAGTGCCTGAATTTAAAAGTAAAAATTCTGTTTTTGAAGCACTTGACTAGTGTTTTTTGCTGAAATTTAATTAAGAAAACTATATTTGCATTACTATTGACTTAAAACTATGAAAAAAATATTCTACAAATTTTTACTTTTAGCGCTTTCTCTCGTTGTTTTTTCATGCGCTTCTAGTGATAAAATGTTGTATTTGCAAAATAATATAAGTACAGAAAGTAAAACGAATTATAACACAGTGATTAAGCCTGATGATGTTTTGATGATTGTCGTGTCATCTGAAAATCCTGAGGTTGCTGAACCTTATAACTTAAAAAGTGTTGTATTGCAATCTAACTCTGAAGAAGCAATTCAAACACAAAGAACACAAACTTATATTGTAGATATCGAAGGATATATTGAATTTCCAATACTTGGTAAAGTAAAGATTGGTGGTCTTAATAAACAAGAAGCAATAGAGTATTTGAAGAGCTTGTTAAAGGATCATGTTAAAGATGCGGTTATAAACATGCGAATTCTAAATTTTGAAGTTACTGTTTTAGGAGAAGTAAATCGCCCAGGGACTTTTGAAATTTCTAGTGAAAGAATTACAATTTTAGAAGCACTTGGTAAAGCAGGAGACTTAACTATTTATGGGAAACGTAAAAATGTATTACTGATACGTGATGAAAACGGAGTAAAAAGTACACATCGATTAGACCTAACAAAATCGGATATTGTAAATTCACCATATTATTATTTAGCTCAAAACGATGTTGTTTATGTTGAGCCAAATAAGACAAGAATAAATTCTTCTGCTGTTGGACCAAATATTGCAGTGGGAATTTCAGCTTTATCGTTAGTAGTAACAATAATTGCTTTAACAACTAGATAGAATGCAAAATATAACACCTCTTAATACACAAAATAACATCAATTTTAAGGAAGAAGTATTTAAATATGTTTCTAATTGGAAGTGGTTTTTGTTAGGCGTTATCCTAACGCTCGCTACTGCATATTTATATTTACGATATTCAATTCCCCAATATAAAGCTACTGCTAAAATATTAGTAAAAGATGATAGAAAAGGAGGGATTGCTTCTGAACTAGCAGCTTTTTCAGATTTAGGTTTACTTTCGAATGTAAAAAGTAATGTAGATAATGAAATTGAAGTAATAAAATCAAGAGGTATTATTGAAGAAACTGTTTCGGAACTTGAATTAAATTATGTTTACCTTAATTTAGGTAGAGTCAAATCGGAAGAATTATACAAGTATTCACCCATAAAACTTGTTTTTACAGATGCTTCTGAAGAATTTAAAAACAAAGGACATTATTACCGAATAGAAAGTAAATCGGAAAAAGAATTTACAATATTTGATGTTTCAGATAATAAATTAGGTGTATATAGTTTCGATAATCCTTTTGAATTAGAAAGACAAAAAGCTGTACTTCTAAAAACTGAATTCTACAAAGACAAGAAAGTTTTTAATATTGGTTTACAAATTACACCAATCAAAAATGTAGTTGAAGGACTTAAATCTCGTTTAATGGTAACAACATTAAATAAGTATTCGAGTGTAATTGAACTTTCATTAGTAGATCCTGTTAAGGAAAAAGCAGAAGATTTTTTAAATGTATTAGTAACAAACTATAACGAAGATGCAGTTAATGATAAAAAGTATGTTGCTGAAAATACATCGGAGTTTATTGAAAAGCGTCTGGAATTAATTACAGAAGAGTTAAAAGATGTTGAAGAAGATGTAGAGCGTTTTAAAAAAGATAATAGAGTAACTGATATTGTCTCTGAAGCTGGTCTTTATCTTGAAAATGCTAGTGAGTTTGAAAAAATGGATATCGAAAATGAAACTCAACTAAAGGTCGTAGAATCTATGTTGAGTTATATTCAAACCAATGATAATGAATTAATCCCTTCAAACATTATTCCTGCAGAACAAGGTGCTTCAAGTCAAATTAATGATTATAACAGATTGGTTTTAGAACGTAATCGGCTTCTAAAATCGGCAGCTGAGAAAAATGTTTTAGTACAAAATATCGATAACAAAATTGCAGCTTTAAGAGAAACTGTAGCATCTAGTTTAAAGCAACTAAAATCTAATTTAGTAATTAAACAAAGAGATTTAAAGCGACAAAATGCTATTTTAAGTGGAAAAATATCTCAAATTCCTACACAAGAGAAAGTGTATAAAGATATTTTTAGAAAGCAGAATGTAAAAGAAGCTTTGTATTTATACTTATTACAAAAACGTGAAGAAACGGCAATATCCCTTGCGGTTACTGCACCAAATGCTAAAGTAATAGATGAGGCATTGGCTTCAACATCTCCTGTTGCTCCAAATCGTCGTTTAATTTATTTAGGTGCCATTATAATAGGTTTATTAATTCCTTTTGCAATTATTTACGTAATAAATTTATTCGATACAAAAGTTAAATCTAGAGGTGATATTGAAAATAAATTAACCATTCCATTTTTGGGAGAAGTTCCTAGAATGGAAGGTAATAATCTTATTATTCAATCTTCTGATAGAAGTGGAACCGCTGAAGCGCTTCGAATCGTAAGAACTAATTTAGAATTCTTACTGAATAATGCTCAGAGTGAAAAAGCAAAAACAATATTTTTAACATCTACTTATCCTAAAGAAGGTAAAACATTTATTTCTGTTAATGTAGCTTCGATAATTGCGCATTCTGATAAAAAAGTATTATTAATAGGTTTAGATGTAAGAAACCCTAAATTAGACGAATATGTTACGGTTCCTTCAAAGGGAGTAACAAATTTCTTAGCAGATAAATCACTTAGTTCTATTAAAGATTTAATTGTTGCGTCTAAAGAAATTGCAAATTTAGATATCTTACCATCAGGTGTAATTCCGCCAAATCCAGCCGAGTTATTAATGAATGGTAAAATGGAAAAACTTTTTGACGAGGTTAAAAGTGAATACGATTATATAATTGTAGATACAGCGCCAGTCAGTTTAGTTACCGATACATTAATTGTTGCTAAATATGCCGATGCATTTGTATATGTTGCGAGAGCAAATTACTTAGATAAGAGAATGTTAGAACTTCCTCAAAAATTATACACTGAAAATAAACTTCCTAACATGTCTATCCTTTTAAACGATACTGATGTTAAAAAAGGATATGGTTACGGTTATGGTTATGGCTACGGTTATGGTGTTGAGGTTAAGAAAAAACCTTTTTGGAAACGATAAACTATCGAAATAATTAAATTGAGAAAAACGTATTGTTTTGTATAGCTTTCTCAAATTCATTTTGATTTTTAATTATAATTTTATGCTGAAAAGCTTCAATATGTTGGGCATGATGAATGTCTGAACCTACAAAATCAATCATTTCATTAGCCAATAATTTATCGGCTGCAGCTGAAACTTCTTTGCCGTAATAGCCTACACTTGAAAGTAAATTCATTTGAAACAAACAACCTGCTTTTTTAAGTTTATCAAACTCTTTTGGTTTTGAATGATAAAAATTATAACGTTCAGGATGCGCTAAAACGGGTTTGTAGCCTTCTAATTGAAGTTCAAATAAAATATCTAATAATTGAATTGGCGGATTCAAATACGACATTTCAACCAAAACATAATTTTCTTTTAAAGTAAGTAGTTTTTCCGATTTGAATAGAGCAACAAAATTCTCATCCATCATATATTCAGATGCAGCTCTTAATTGAACTTTAGACGTTAGCTCTTTAAGTTCATTTTTAGTTTTTTCGTAAGTACTTTCAATACCTTCTTTACTGTTGTTCCAAACTGTTTTAATGGTATGCGGTGTTGTTATTATTTGATTAAAACCAAAGCCTAACATAGATTCTAAAATATATTTAGAATCATCAATCGTTTTTGCACCATCATCTATGCCAGGTAATAAGTGCGAATGAATATCTATATAATTACTAGGTATTAATTCTTTTAGCTTAGATTTTGTTTTAAGAAATGAAAACATAAATATATTTTTTGCAAATATATTGTTTTTAGAGTTTTTTCGGGATAATGTCAATAAGATGATTTTGTTTAATTTAAGATTTAAAAGAAGTTGCCTCTAATAGCGATATTGTTTGACTATCCATTAAAAAAAGTTTACATTTGAAAATATTATTCGAATAAAATTTTTAAATGGAAAAACGCTTTTATACAAGTGCAAATAGTTATAGTTTAGGAACAATTTTAAAATCAGGTTTTCTAGGTTATAAAAATTCATTTTATTTGGCTAGACAACTTGCAAAGAGAGATATTAGCGCACAGCACCGTCAATCATTATTAGGGTTGTTTTGGGTAATTATTCCAGTTTTGGTAAATTCAATTGTTTGGATAACATTACAAGCCACAGGTACAGTTAGAATTACCGAAACGGCAGTTCCATATCCTTTATATGTGATTGTTGGTACTACTTTATGGAGTTTGATTAGTGAATGTATTTTATTGCCTATAAATAATATTAATTCAAATAAATCAATCATTACAAAAATTAATTTCGATAAAGAAGGATTAATCACTTTAGGAATATTAAAATTCGGCTTAAATTTTCTAATAAAAATAGTTATAGTAGTTTTATTTTTACTTTTTTATAAAGTTAGTATAACGACCTCATTGTTGTGGTTTTTACCATTATTATTATTGTCATTAATAATCTTTGTTAGTATTGGAATTTTATTGGCTCCCATAGGAATATTGTATAATGATGTTAGTAGAATTATACCAATTTTTTTTCAGTTTGCTATGTATGCAACACCTGTAGTATATATGACGCCTAAAAGTGGATTAATGAATGATATAATGCGATTAAACCCTTTTAGTTATTGGATTAATGATTTAAGAAATGCCTTAACAGGTCATCCAATTGAAAATATTGGATTTTGGTTTGTATTGTTAATATTTGCTGTGTTTACATTTTTTATGGCAATTATAGTATATAGAGTTTCGATGCCGATAATAACAGAAAGGATGAGTGCATAATGGGAGAAGTATTAATTAAAGCAGAGAACGTTTCAAAAAAGTTTGCTAAAGATTTTAAAAAGAGTCTTTATTACGGGCTAGTAGATGTTTTTAGTAGTGTATTTCGAAAAAAGCAAAATAAAGGTTTACGAAAAGACGAATTTTGGGCAGTACAAAATATTAGTTTTGAAGTAAGAAGAGGAGAATGTTTAGGATTAATAGGTCATAACGGAGCGGGTAAAAGTACATTGTTAAAAATACTAAACGGATTAATTGCTCCAGATGAAGGTAGCATTACCATGTATGGTAAAGTAGGTGCTTTAATAGAACTTGGAGCTGGATTTAATCCTATTTTATCAGGAAGAGAAAATATATATAATAATGCGGCAATAATTGGTTTTACAAAAAATGAAATCGATGCAAAATTGCAAGATATTATTGATTTTGCAGAGATTGAAGAATTTATTGATATGCCTGTTCAAAATTATAGTTCGGGTATGAAAGTGCGTTTAGGTTTTGCTGTTGCTGCGCAAATGGAACCCGATGTTTTAATTGTAGATGAGGTTTTGGCTGTTGGAGATTTAGGTTTTATTTTAAAATGTTTCAAACAAATAGATACTATTTTGCCAAATACAGCCGTAATATTTGTATCGCATAATATGCCTATGGTGTCACGTATTTGTAATGAAATTATTTTAATGGATCATGGTAAAGTAGAATACCAAGGAAGTGAAGTTTCAAAAGGTATAAATCTATATTATAAAAAATTTTCTAATTCTTCATTTAATGTTGTTTTTGACGACAAGAGAATAGAATTTATTTCTTGTAAATTAATAAATATTAAAAATACAGAATCAGATCATTTTAATTGGTTAGAAGATATGATAATAGAATTAGAATTTAAGAATAAAGCATTACATAAAATACCATTTGTAAATCTTAGTATATTCGATAAAGAACAAAGAGGAATTGGGGTTATTACAGCTGATTTAAATGATGACTTTATTGAAGTTAATCAATTTTTCAAAGTTAAAATTACATATAAGCAACTTCAATTTTCTAAAGGTAGATATAGTTTAAATTTAAATGTCTCGGAAAGTGAAAATATAAATCCAGTATTAAGAATAAATACAATAGCTGAGTTTACTGTAAATGATAGTTGCGAAATTTGGTCGCCTTTTAAATTAAAAACTGAAACAAATTATGTTAAATAAATTTTTATTAAAATCTCATTTCCCAGATTTTATAATTGTTGGGGTTCAAAAAGGGGGTACAACAACTTTACATAGTTTATTAAATCAGCATCCTCAATTACAAGGTTCTAAGGTTAAAGAATTGCATTATTTCGATAGAAAAATTCATGAGAGAGATTCTTTAAAAAATTATAAAAGAAATTTTTTGGGAAATAGATTTCAACAAAAAAAGTACTTTGAATCAACTCCAAATTATATGTATCAACAAAATTTTGGTAAAGAAATTGTAAAACTTAATCCAAATATAAAACTTATAATTTTATTGCGAGAACCAGTTGAAAGAGCTTTTTCAGCATGGAATATGTTTAGGGATATGTATGTTAAAAATGAAGGTGAGGAATTATTAAAACATTACAGAGGAGAAGAAATTTATGATTTACTTTTTAAGAGTAAGGATGATTTTCCATCATTTGAAGAAGCTATAGAAATGGAAAGAAGTATTGAAAACACTTCAGATGAACCATCTTTTTTGAGAAGAGGACTATACGAAAAACAAATAAACAGGCTTTATGAAAGCATAAAAAAAGACAATATATTGGTTTTGTTTTCTACAGATTTGAAGTCTAAACCTAATGAAGAATTAAAAAAAACAATTGAGTTTTTAGGAGTTGAACCATTTGATTTTACTATAAGAAACTTGCATGAAAGAGAATATGTTGAAAAAATTAGTGAAGAAACAAAACAAAAGTTAAAAGAGTATTTTAAAGAATCAAATTTAAAATTATCTGAATTACTTGGTAAGAAAATTACTTGGAATGATATTTAAGAAACAAACACTAAAAATTTTTTGTATTGGTAATAATAAGACAGGAACAACATCTTTAGAAAAGTTTTTTAAAGATCATGATTATAATGTTGCCAATCAAAGAGAAGCAGAATTATTGCTTGATGATTATATAAATAGAAATTGGAAACCAATTATTCAATATTGCAAAAAGTATGAAGTTTTCCAAGATATACCTTTTTCAATGCCTTATTTATATGTTGTATTAGACCATGTGTTTCCAAATAGTAAATTTATATTAAGTGTTCGAGATACACCAGAACAATGGTATAATTCAATATCTAAATTTCATGGAAAATTATTTGGGAAGAATGGAGAATTACCAACAAAAGAAGATTTACAAAACGGAAATTATATACAAAACGGATGGATTTGGAAAGCAATGAAAGAGCGTTATGGCGATTATGAAAATCCTTATGATAAAGATAGATTAATAAAACTTAATGAAGATTATAATGATTCAGTAAGAAATTATTTTAAAAATAAATCTAATTTTCTTGAAATAAATGTTTCCGATGAAAATGCGGTACAAAAATTGTCAAATTTTCTTGGAATTAAAGCTTTATACAATGGTTTTCCTCATGAAAATAAAACATAGTTTAAATGATTAACGTAACTAAAACTTTTTTTCCTCCTATAGAAGTTTACCAAAAACTGTTAGAACGTATTTGGCAAAATCAATGGCTAACAAATCGTGGTGAATTGTTATTAGAACTAGAGGAAAAGATTAAAAAGTATTTAAATTTAGATAATATTCTAATAACTAATAACGGAACAATTCCATTACAAATTGCATTAAAGCTACTAGCAAATGGAGGAGAAATAATCACAACACCTTTTAGTTATGTTGCCACAACTTCTTCTATTATGTGGGAAAATTGTACTCCTATTTTTGTTGATATTCATCCAGAATATTTAACCATTGACGAAACTAAAATTGAAGCAGCAATTACAGATAAAACCTCGGCAATATTAGCGACACACGTATTCGGAAATCCTTGTCATGTAGAAGCAATTTATGCTTTAGCTCAAAAGTATAACTTAAAAGTTATCTATGATGCAGCACATTGTTTTGGGGTAACCTACAACGGGAAAAGTATTTTTGAGTACGGCGATGTAAGCACTTGTAGTTTTCATGCTACAAAAGTATTTCATACAGGTGAAGGTGGAGCAGTTTTTACAAATGATAAAGAATTACAACATAAAATCTTTTACAGTCATAATTTTGGTCATAATGGTCCATTAGATTTTCATGGTTTAGGAATCAATGCCAAAATATCTGAATTACAAGCAGCAATGGGTTTATCTGTTTTACCTTTTATGGAAGAAATTTTAAATGGAAGAGAAAAAACTGTTGGTTTTTACAATGAAAATCTAAATCTTGATAAAATTCAAACATTAAAACTTAGAGAAGGAACCAATTGGAATTTTAGTTACTATCCAATTGTTTTAGAATCGGAAAATGCACTTTTAGAAGTAATGGATAAATTAAAGGAGAAAGATATTTTTCCTAGACGCTATTTTTATCCATCATTAAATAAATTAAATTATGTTGCAGGACCAAAAATGCCAATTTCAGAAAGTATTGCCTCTAGAATTTTATGTTTGCCTTTATCAGCAGAATATAAAGAAGAAGATCTTAATATCATTACAAACATAATTAATAATGTAGTATGTTAATAGTAGGAGCAAAAGGATTCGCTAAAGAAGTTTTAGAAGTTTTGTATCAATTAAATGATATAGAAAACGTTGTTTTTTATGATGACGTTTCTGAAAATTTACCGGAACAGCTTTATAAGCGTTTTGATATTTTAAGAAATACAGAAGAAGTTAAAAAATACTTTCAAAATGTAGATAGTCGATTTACTCTAGGAATTGGAGGACCTGTTTTAAGAAAAAAAATGTTCGACAAATTCTCGGATATAGGAGGTGTGTTTACTTCAACAATTAGTCCAAAAGCAAATATTGGTCATTTTGGAAATGAAATTGAAAATGGAAGCAATGTAATGACAGGAACGGTTATCACAAACGATATTCATTTAGGGAAAGGTGTATTGATAAATTTAAATTGTACTATTGGTCACGATTCTACTATTGGTGATTTTGTTGAGATGTCACCAGGTGTTCATGTTTCTGGAAATTGCAAAATTGGGAGTTATTCAAATATTGGAACTAATGCAACAATTTTACCAAAAATAACCATTGGGAACAATGTAATTGTTGGAGCAGGTTCGGTAGTTACCAAAGAAGTTCCTAGTAACAGTTTAGTAGTTGGAGTTCCAGCTAAAATTATAAAGGAACTACCCTTAATAAATTTTTAATATGAAAGTGATACCAATGGTCAGTGTAGTAATGATAACCTATGGTCATGAAAAATTTATCAAAGAGGCTATAGAAGGAGTTTTATTACAAAAGGCTGATTTTTCCATCGAATTAATTATAGCTAATGATTGTTCTCCTGATAAGACAGATAAAATTGTTAGTGAGCTAATAATTTCTAATGAAACCAATATTGAAATTTCATATAAAAAACATGAAGCTAATATTGGTATGATGCCAAATTTTATTTTTGCATTAAATCAAGCAAATGGTAAATACATTGCAATTTGTGATGGGGATGATTTTTGGAATGACCCTTATAAACTTCAAAAACAAGTCAATTTTTTGGAAAGTAATACTGAATATGTGCTTTGTTTTCATAAAATAAAAATACTGAAACCAAATGGTGAATTAGTAGATGATTTTATTACTAAAGTTCCAAAAAAACATCAAACTTTAATAGATTTAGCCAGCTTTGGAAATTATATACATACTCCAAGTGTTGTATTCAAAAACATTCTTAAAGAATTTCCTGAAGAGTTTTTTAGAAGTCCTTTTGGAGATTTTTTTATTTATTTGTTGTTAGCAGAACATGGAAAATTGCATCATATAGAAGAAAATATGGCAGTATATCGTTACGGTGTAGGTGTTCATTCAACAAAATCAAAGTTAAAAATGGCTAAAATTTCTAACTTATTTTTTATAAATTATTTGTCATATTCTAATAATAAAGAAGTAAATAAAGTAATTTTTGAAAAGCAATTGATGTCATATGATAAATTTGAGCAATTGGTTAAAGAAGATTGTAATCTACAGACTTTGTTTGAAAACTATAAACAAAAATTGCATTATATATTCATTAAGATTAAGAAAAAAATAAAAACCATAAAGTAATTGCCAAGAGTTAGTATAATAGTACCCAATTATAATCATGAAAAGTATTTAAATGATAGATTAAAGAGTATTTTTAATCAAACTTTTCAGGATTTCGAAATAATTCTAATGGACGATAGAAGTTTAGATGGAAGTGTTGAGGTTTTGAAGAATTACAGCAAAAATAGTAAGGTAAGTCATTTAATTTTAAATGATATTAATAGCGGTTCTCCTTTTGGAATGTGGAAAAAAGGTTTTGAATTAGCAAAAGGTGAATTTATTTGGATTGCAGAAAGTGATGATTGGGCAAATGAAAATTTATTATTTGAATTAGTAAATGCAATTGAAAAAGATACAAGTATTGTAGTTGCCCATTGTAATAGTTATTTTGAATTTTATGAAAAAACAATTCCTAATAATTGGTGGGATAGTTTAAGTTTAACTTATTGGCAAAAGTCTTATGTTGAAAGTGGAGAAAAGCTTTTATTAAACTATGGTAGGTATAAATGTCCAGTTATTAATGTTTCATCAGCGATAATAAGAAAAGATATTTTAAAGAATATTGAAATTCCAATTGAATTTAGATATTGTGGAGATTGGTGGTTTTGGGCACAAATTTTTAAACAAGGTAAAGTAACATTTATTGCAAAATATTTTAATCATATCCGGATGCATAGTTCTTCTGCAACGGCAACAAAATCTTTGCAAACATTTAATCGTTTTTTAGAGAATGTAAGGGTTGTTAAACAAATTCATCAATTGTTAAATATAAGATTTACATATTCAAAAAAATATAAGTGGCTAATTGATATATGGGAACAGTTTATAAGAATTGATAAAAATTATTTAAAAACTAAATATTATTGTAACGATTTACCATTTTTTTTTAAATCAGCTATGTTTTTTAGAGTCAATAATTTATTATTTAAAAGGTTAAAAAGAAAAATAAAAATATGATTCCAAAAAAACTACATTATTGTTGGTTTGGCCCAAATCCTAAATCAAAAGTTTTTGAACAATGTTTCTTATCATGGAAAAAATTTTGTCCTGATTTTGAAATTATTGAATGGAATGAAAAAAACACAAAACACATTACCAATTCTTTTTTTAAAAATGCACTTCGCAAAAAAAAATATGCATTTGCTTCAGATTTCATAAGAACAAAAATACTCTATGAACAAGGTGGTATATATTTAGACACCGATATGTTATTAGTTAAATCAATAGATGAATTACTTAGTTATAAATTTTTTACAGGAGAAGAAGTAGAAGGAAGAGTAGCTTATGGTTTTTATGGAGCAATTCCTAAGAATCATTTTTTAGAGAAAATGTTAGACTTTTATGAAAATACATATTTTAATGCTTGGTCACCACCGGTCATAACGCATACTTTTAAATATTTAATTACTCAAGATAATTTAGATGAAAACGAAATAATATTTCAACCTAATGTTTTTTATCCACTACCTTATGAGTACAAGAATAACGATTATAAAGACTATATTAAAAAAGATACTTTTGCCGTTCATTTATGGGAACATTCTTGGAAAGCTAAAACAAAAGAGGAAACTTTATTTAGCCTTTTAAGTAAATTGTATGTAGTAATGATAGATTTTGTATTTTATAAATATCCATTTACTTATTTTAAACGCTATTCAAAAGAATTTGGTAGAAAAGCATATAGGAAAATTTTTAGAAAATGAAAGTACTCCATATAACGGCATCAAATAGAGGAGGAGCTGGAATTGCTGCTTTAAGACTTCATTATGCGCTTAATAAAAATGGTGTACAATCTGCATATTTGAGTAAAAACCTAACTATTGATTTTAACAATAATCATATAAAAGATAATTTTTTTGATTATAAAAGATTAAGTTTTATACAGCGTATTTTTAAAAAAATGGACCTTTTTTTTTCTTTGTCTAAAGAGAGTAAAAGTAGAGTGAAAATCGAAAAGGTAAAGTCGAACTTGGAGTATGAAATTTATACCATACCATTTTGTTCGATTAAATTAGAAGAGCATCCTTTAGTTAGAGAAGCAGATATATTAAATTTTCATTGGATGGGTGGAATTTTAAATTACCCAGCATTTTTTGAAAAATGTAAAAAACCTATAGTTTGGACAATGCATGATTTAAGCCCTATTCAAGGAATATTTCATTATAAGAATGATATAATAAGAAATAAAAAATGGATTGGTGATTTAGAAAATGAATTAAAAAAATATAAGTTAGAAGTTTTAAATAATAATATAAAAGCAATTGTTTCTCCTTCTAATTGGTTGCTACAAGAAGTTAAAAATGAAAATTTAAATCCTGATATTATTTTAGAGACTATACCTAATTGTATTGATTTTGATCAATTTCGATTGCAAAATAGAAGCGAATTAAGATTGAAATATGATATAAAACCAGATGAATTTGTATTGCTTTTTGTCGCAGATTCTTTAAAAAATAAAAGAAAAGGCTTTGATGTAATGTTAGAAGCTGTAGCACAGTTGGAAAATATTTCGTTTACAGTTTTAACAATAGGTAAAGGCGATATAACTATTAAAAATCAAAAGGTAATAGCTTTAGGTGAAATTCATGACGCTTCAAAAATGGCTGAAGCTTACACAGTTTCAAACGTATTTGTTTTACCAAGCCGTGAAGATAATTTACCAAATGTAATGTTAGAGTCCTTTGCTTGTGGTACACCCGTTGTGAGCTTTAATCACGGCGGAATGAAAGATTTTATCATTGAGAATAAAACAGGAATTTTAGCGCAAGAAATTTCAGGGAGTGCATTGGCAAATGCCATTGAAAAGTTTTATTTATCTAAAGGGCTTTATGATTCTAACTTTATTGCCAACTTTGCAAAAGAAAATTTTTCAAAAGAAAAACAAGCAAGTTTATATACTAAACTGTATAATAAATTAGTAAAATGAAGTTGTCAATATCAATCATCACAATAAATTATAACAATTCAAAAGGTTTACAAAAGACTTTACAATCTGTTGTAGAGCAAACATACACAGATGTAGAATATATAGTTATTGATGGTAATTCTGTAGATGGAAGTGTAGAGGTTATTGAATCATATAAAGATTCAATAGCTAAATGGATAAGTGAAAAAGATGATGGAATTTACAATGCCATGAATAAGGGAATAGCAATGGCTACGGGTCAATATATCCTTTTTTTAAATAGTGGTGATGTTTTTACTTCAAAAAACACCTTACAAGACTGTATCAATCATATCAATTTTAAAGGCGACATCATTTACGGAGATTATCAATTTGAAAACGGTGAAAAGATTTACCCAGATACGATTACTCCTTATTATTTTGTAAAATCATCATTACCTCATCAAAGTACTTTTTTTCACAAGTCAGTTTTTGATAAAATGGGATATTTTGATGAAAGTTATCAAATCTGTGCAGATAGGGCATTTTACTTAAAATGTTGTGTGAGTAATTTGTTTACTTGGCAACATATAAAATATCCAATTACACTTTTCGATTTGGGAGGTCTAAGTAATAATCCTAATCATCTTAAAAAGAAACAAGAAGAAGACGAAAGGTTGTGGAGAGAAAATTTAGGAGTTCATTATACCGATTACAAAAAAATGTTCTCACTAGAACAAGAAATTAATCGGTTAAGAAAAGAAACTATTAGCGGTATTTTAAACAGAATTTCTAAAAAAATTAAAAGTTTATGGAGAAACCGTTAGTATCAGTAATTATTCCAACATATAATCGAGCTCATTTTTTAAGGTTGACTCTAGAAAGCATTGCAAGTCAAACCTATCAAAACTTTGAAGTTCATGTTATTGATGATGGTTCACCTAATGATGAAGCTCAACACGTTTGTGAAGATTTTGAAAAAGTAACGTATTATAAAATCGAAAATAGTGGAGGGCCAGCAAAACCTAGAAATTTGGGCATAAAAAATGCGAAAGGAAAATATTTTGCCTTTGTAGATGATGATGATATATGGTTGCCAACAAAACTTGAAAAACAGGTGGCTATTTTAGAAAATAATGAAGACTTTGGTTTAGTACATGGTTGTTGTGAAGTTATTGATGAAAAGGATGTTTTACAAAATAAAATTATTGGAAGATTACGCAATATTCAAGATAAACACGGCGATGTAAAAGCGAAAATGATTGGGAGATGGACGGTTATGATGCCAACGTCATTTGTTCGTAAAACGGTAATTGAAAAAGTAGGTTTTTTTAATGAAAAAATCCATGCTGCAAGTGAAGATGTTGAATTTTGGACAAGATGCTCTTTTGAAACAAATTTCTATTATTTAGATGAACCTTTAGTTTATTACAGAATACATAAAAACAATATTTCAGGAAATAAGAATGCTTACATAGAATTACCGCTAAATTTAAAACTAGTTTTAAATCAAGCTTATTTTGAAAATAAAATTAATACGGCGACCTATAAGCAATTAAATGAACGTTTAGGTATAAATTTCATTAATCAATTAAAGCGTAACCCACTTTTTGTTATTTCAAAAATGAGAATATTTGATAATTTTTGGTGGTTAAAAGTAGTATACCTAAAACATTTAATTTCAAAAATTTTAAAATAATATAAAAGTCAAATTTTAAGGTCAATTTAATAATTACTATTATATTTGAAATATAAAAGAAAAGAACCTTAAAAGTATATATGACAACAATATTAATTACAGGCGGTGCGGGTAATGTAGCAAGTGCTTTAGCTAATAAGCTAGCAGAAGATTCAAATAATCATATTGTAATTGTTGATAATTTATCTACTGGAAATTTAGAAAAAGTTCCTCAAAAAAATAATGTTACATTTATAAAAGCAGATGTTAATAATTATAATGATGTAGTGCCTATTTTTGGTCGTTATAATTTTGATTTTGTCTTTCATTATGCTGCTGTTGTTGGTGTCAAAAGAACTTTAGAGAATCCAATAATGGTTTTGAATGATATTGAAGGTATAAAAAACATATTATCACTTTCAAAAAATTCTGGAGTTAAAAGAGTCTTTTATTCAAGCTCTTCAGAAGTATATGGAGAGCCTTTTGAAATCCCTCAAAATGAAAAAACTACACCACTTAATTCAAGATTGCCTTATGCTATCGTAAAAAATGTTGGTGAAGCATTTTTTAAATCGTATTACCAAGAATATGGTTTAGAATATACTATTTTTAGATTTTTTAATACCTATGGTCCTAATCAAAGTGAAGATTTTGTAGTGCCTCGATTTATTAAATTAGCTCTTAATAACGAACCTATAACTTTGTATGGAGATGGGTTGCAAACCCGTTCTTTTTGTTATGTAACAGACAATATTGATACTTGTATAAAAGTTATGAAAAGTCAAAATTGTGTAAATGACGTTATTAATGTTGGTAGTGATAAAGAGATAACAATTTTAGAGTTGGCTCAAACAATAATTCGTGTCACAAATTCAAAGTCAGATATTATTAATTTACCAGCGCTTGAAGAAGGAGATATGACAAGAAGATGTCCAGATACAACTAAAATGAAAACAATTTTAGGAAGAGAGTTGGTTTCTTTAGAAGATGGAATAAAAAAGTTAGTTGCACATTATGAGAATAGGTCTTAATCCTGCAAAAGAAAATAAAGAACTTACCCTCGATAACTATCATAGAGTAATAGTTCCAGTTTATATACCTAATTTTGAAGGCTATTTTGCTAATCTATTTGAAGTTTTTAAGTTGTGTATTGATTCACTAATAGTTACCTCTCATGATAAAACTAGAATTACTATATACAATAATAATTGTCATCCAGATGTAAAAGCATATATAGATGCCAAATATCATGAGTGCGAATTAATTGATCAGGTTTTCCATTCAAAAGAAAATTTAGGAAAAATCAATGCCATTTTAGCAGCTGCTAAAGGAAATTTAGAGCCTTTAATAACTATTACGGATGCTGATGTTCTATTTAAACATGGTTGGCAAAAAGCAGTAGAGCAGACATTTATTAATTTTCCTGAAGCTGGAATGGTTGCACCTGTACCTGCAAGTAAAGTTTATAAAAAATTTACTGCAAATAATTGGTTTTACAGTCTAATTAAAGGAAAATTATATTTTGAAAATGTTGAAGATTCCGTAGCTATGCATCGTTTTGATGTAAGTTTAGGAAACGATAAGCCCATTTATAAAGACATTCATCTGAATAAATATTTGGTTTTAACTAATAAAAAAAATAATGCAAAAGCTGTTATGGGATGTGGTCATTTTGTTGCAACTTTAAAGCGTCAAGTTTTTGACAAAGGCACAAATGAACCTGCTTTTATAAAAATAGTAGGTGGTGTTGAAAATAAATTTATTGATTTCCCAAATGAAGCATTAGGGTTATTAAGAATTGCTACAAAAGAAAACTTTGCGTATCATATGGGGAACCACACTGAGGAATGGATGTACGATGAGTTTCCTAAAAGAGATATAGAAATAAAAACTAATTTTTCAGGAAACGAATTTTTAATAAAACCAATCTCTTCTTGGGGTTTATTTATAGGAAAGCAAATTGTTTTTTTATTAGATAAGAGTTCTAAATTTAGAACCTATCTTTTTACAAGATTCGGACTTTCGAAGTCCGAAGCTAAAGAATATTAAGCTGAATGTATGCATAAGTTTTTGTATAAAATAGTTGTTCGAATTTTAAGTTTTACGCGTTTTGCTCAAAACGGAACAGTAGAGGTTTCTGGTTGGGTAAAAGGTTTGAAAAATGTTGAATTTGAAGGGGCAAATGCAGTATCAAATTTTTCTAATTTTAATGGAAAAATAAAAGTAGGTTATGCGACTACTTTTGGAATACATAATTTAATTCATGGTGAAATTGAAATAGGTAAATATTGTCAATTTGGACCTTATTCAGCAATCAATACATTTAATCACCCCTTTAATCATATGACAACTTATATAAATAAAAGGTTGTTAAAAGGAGAAATGTCAAAATATAAAACATGTACTAAGACAATTATTGGAAACGATGTTTGGGTAGGTAAAAACGCAGTTATTTTAGGAGGAGTTACTATTGGAGACGGTGCAATTATTGCTGCAGGAAGTATTGTAACTAAAGATGTTGCTCCCTATAGCGTTGTAGGTGGTGTTCCTGCTAAAGAATTAAAAAAACGTTTTAACGAGAATATAATAAGGGAACTAGAAGAATTAAAATGGTGGAATAAATCGGAAGATGAAATTGTTAAAATTTCAAATTTATTTCAAAAAGATTTATCAAAATTAAATTCAATCTATGAGTAACCCAAATTTTATAATTATAGGTGAACGTAGATCAGGTTCTACAACTTTATATGATTTACTTAATCAACATCCTGGAATAGGAATGCTGACTCAATCTGATTATGATTTTTTTATAGAAACTCCACTTTTTTCAAAAGAACCCATTTCCAATGATGAAATTCAAGACTGGAATTTAACTCACAATATTGAAGATTATTATTTGAAGTTCGAAAATTTAAAAGGAGTTACAGGGCAAAAAGATGCGGATTTACTTTGGTGGTATCCATCACATAAAAGATTGCAAGAATATTTACCTGATACTAAGTTTATAATTGTATTAAGAAATCCTGTTACTAGAGCAGAAAGTCAATATTTTAATGAGTTGTCTAAAGGTAGGGAAACCTTAAGTTTTAAGGAAGCTTTAAGTAGAAAGCAAGAAGCAATTACACATTGGGAAAATTTACATCTTAATTACAAACACCGAGGGTGTTATGTTCAAAGTATTAAACACCTATATCAATATATTCCAAAGCAAAATGTAAAAATTGTAATTTTAGAGGAACTTATTCAAAATTATGATAATGTTATGAAAGGTGTTTGCGAATTTATTGAAGTAAATGTTGAAGAAGGGCTTCAAATTAAATTAATTCATTCTAATAAGGAACAATTATTAGAAAGAAAAAAAATAGCCACAATTTTACCTTTTAGGTATATTT
The DNA here is from genome assembly GCF_019702945.1 of Flavobacterium okayamense. Lineage (NCBI taxonomy): Bacteria > Pseudomonadati > Bacteroidota > Flavobacteriia > Flavobacteriales > Flavobacteriaceae > Flavobacterium > Flavobacterium okayamense. The sequence continues at coordinate 117,424 of NZ_AP024749.1, read as the reverse complement.
TTGATTTATGGGAAAAAATTATTTCAAAAATTATTTCAAAAGCAACTCAAGATAAAACAACAAGGAAAAAACTCAAAAATACATTTACAGGCTTTTATCATTTTTCAAAGAGAGAAAAGATTGATTCAAATATAAATGAGAAGTTACAGTTGAAAGAATTTTATAAGCCTTACAATAAAGAGTTAGAGGATTTTTTAGGAATTTCACTTAAATGTTGGGAATGATTAGGAGAATATTAAATAAAATAGAATCCATTTATAAATATAAGTATTTAGCCCAAAATGAAGATGGTGCCTATCAATTTATTTTAAAGAATGTTTTTAAAAATACAGATATTGATTTCATTGAAAAAGCTTTTCAATTAGATTATTTTAGACAGATATTAGTGCCACAAAAAATAGATTTTAGTAACTTAAGAAAAGTTTTAGTTTTGGCACCACATCAAGATGATGAAGTTATAGGTTGTGGAGGCGTTCTGTTGCGTTTGAAAGAGTTGAATGCTGAAGTTCAAATTATTTTTCTTACTGATGGTAAAGAAATGTCAAATCAAGAATCTTCAGTTGAAATTAGAACAAAAGAAGCTAAAGAAGTTGGAAAATTTCTAGGAGCTAAAATTAAAAATCTAGCCATTGATAATGTTTCTTTACAAATAGAAAATCATCATATTAAACAGTTAGAAACATGGATAAATGAAGATTTTGATGCTATTTTTACAGTTTGGCCTTTAGATAATCCACCTAAACATAGATTGTGCTCTTTTTTAACAGGAAAAGTTTTTGAAAATTTAAGTTTAGTAAATACACCCGTTTATTTATACAGTGTACATACTGATTTGATGCCTAATTTTTATGAAGATATAACAGATTTAATTGATATGAAGCAAAAAATAATCAAAATGTATCCTTCTCAAATGCAAGTGCAACGATATGATCATCTTTCACTTGGATTAGATGCTTGGAGAACACGTTTTTTGCCAGTTTCAAATGAGATAAGATATATAGAAACTTTTTGCAAAATACCCGTCAAATCATATGTTGATTTTCAAAATATTTACAAGCAAGAAAATGTGAATATTTTGTTTAAAGGGCATGAAACGTGTATAGAAAGTTTTAAGAGATTAAAGAAAATGTAATTGTTTATGAACCAAAAATCACTATATACCATTGCCGAAATAGGTCAAGCACACGAAGGAAGCTTAGGTATTTTATTTTCTTTTATAGAAGCTTTAGCTCAAGCTGGTGTAGATGCAGTAAAGTTTCAAATGCATATTCCCGAAGCAGAAAGTAGTGAATTTGAGCCTTTTCGTGTCAAGTTTTCTTTAGAAGATAATACTCGTTTCGATTATTGGAAACGTATGAGTTTTACTTTGGAGCAGTGGAAGTTAATCAAGCAAAAATGTGATGATTGCCAAGTAGAATTTTTATGTTCTCCATTTAGCAATTTAGCTGTAGATTGGTTAGAGGAAGTAGGCGTGTCTCAATATAAAATTGGTTCTGGTGAAGTTAATAATTGGTTAATTCTTGAAAAAATTGTTCGAACGGGAAAACCTATAATTCTCTCATCAGGAATGAGCAGTTGGGAAGAATTAGATCAAACCGTTTCATTTTTGAAAGAAAGAAATGCAAAGTTTTCAATTTTGCAGTGTACAACATCATATCCAACAAAACCAGAACAATATGGTTTAAATGTAATTCGAGAGTTAAAAGAAAGATATGATGTAAGAGTTGGTTTTTCAGATCATTCGGCTTCCATTGCTACCTGTATTGCTGCTGTAGCTGTTGGTGCCGAAATCATTGAGTTTCATGCGGTTTTTGACAGAAGACAATTTGGGCCAGATTCAAAATCATCGTTAACAATTGATGAAATTGCATCGTTAGTAAAATATTCTAATGAAATAAATATAGCTTTAAATAATCCTATTAATAAAGCTTCAAACGAAGCCTTTTCAGAATTAAAAAGTATTTTTGAAAAATCATTGGCAATCAATAAAGATTTAGAAGTGAATCACGTATTAACTTTTGAAGATTTAGAGGCTAAAAAACCAAAAGGTTATGGGATTGAAGCAAGCCAATTTTTAACTGTTTTAGGGAAAAAGATAAATAAACCCATGAAACAATGGAGTTTTTTAAATGCAGAAGATTTAGCATAATGAGTGAGAAAAGAAAAATAGCAGTAGTCATCACTGCGCGGCCTTCATATAGTAGAGTAAAAACTGCAATTCAAGCTATAAAAGAGCACCCAAAATTAGAGTTGCAACTTATTATTGCTGCTTCGGCTTTACTAGATCGTTATGGTTCTGCAGTCAACTATATTGAGAATGACGGATTTGAAATTGTAGCAAAAGTTTTTAATGTTTTAGAAGGTGAAAATTTAACTGCAGCTGCTAAAACAACTGGAATTGGAATTTTAGAATTATCTACAGTTTTCGATAATTTGAAACCAGATATTGTAGTTACTGTAGCCGATAGATTTGAGACTATGGCTACAGCTATTGCTGCATCTTATATGAATATTCCATTGGCTCATATACAAGGAGGAGAAGTTACCGGTAATATCGACGAAAAAGTACGTCATGCCATTACGAAATTAGCCGATTATCATTTTGTAGCATCTGATAGTGCTTTGGAAAGAGTAATAAAATTAGGAGAAGAAACGGAATTTGTATTTAATACGGGTTGTCCTTCAATCGATTTAGCAAAAGAAGTTGAAAAAGCTTCTTTAGATTTTAATCCGTATGAAAAATATGGTGGAGTAGGCGCACAACCCAATTTAGAAAGTGGATATTTAGTGGTAATGCAACATCCTGTTACCAATGAATATCAAAATTCACGTAAACATATTGAAGAAACATTACATGCTATCGAGGAATTAAAAATACCAACTTTATGGTTTTGGCCTAATGTAGATGCTGGTGCAGATGGAACTTCAACAGGAATTAGAGCATTTAGAGAAAAAAATAAATTGGAACATGTTCATTTTTTTAAGAATATGAAAGGTGATGATTTCTTAAAATTACTGAATAATTCTAAATGCTTAATTGGAAATTCGAGTGTTGGTATTAGAGAATGTGCTTATTTAGGTGTTCCGGTTGTTAATATCGGTTCTAGGCAAAATAAAAGAGATAGAGGGTTTAACGTTATAGATGTTAATTATAATAAAGAAGACATAAAAGAAGCAATACAAAAGCATCTTGATACGGGTAAAGCTCAAATTTCTGAAATTTATGGCGGTGGTAATGCTGGAGAAAATATTGCAAATTTATTAGTAACATTACCTTTAAAGTTTCATAAAACCATAACCTATTAATGAAAATATTAGCTGTAATTCCCGCTCGGGGAGGTTCAAAAGGTATTCCTAAAAAAAACATTAAGCTTTTAGGAAACAAACCATTGTTACAATTTACAGCCGAAAAAGCATTAGCTAGTAAATTCTTAACTCAAGTAATTTTATCTACTGATTCTGATGAGATTGCTCAAGTTGGTAAGACAATTGGTTTAGAAGTTCCATTTATTAGGCCTCAAAATCTAGCTTTAGATACAACACCAACAATAGAGGTTTTACAGCATGCTTTAAAGTTTTATGAAAATCAGGAAGTTTTTTTTGACGCTATTTGCATATTACAACCTACTACACCTTTTCGTGAAGAAGGCGTAATCGATAAAGCAATTGAAAAATTTAAAACTACTAACGTAGATACATTGATAAGTGTTTTAGAAGTGCCTCATCAATTTAATCCGCATTGGACTTTTGAAGTAGATAATCAAGAGCATTTAAAAATTGCAACAGGAGATACTCAAATCATACCTAGAAGGCAAGAGTTACCTAAAACGTATTACCGTGATGGATCAATCTATATTATCAAAACTAACTTAATTAAAGAAGGGGTTTTGTTTAAAAATTCAATTGGATATATCGAGTCTAATCCTAAAAATAACGTTAATCTTGATACAATGGAAGATTGGATCTTGGCAGAAAAAATTATATATAATCTTTGATGATTTTTTTTAAAAAAACTTTTAAGCTTTTAAAACATTTTATAAAGAACATTAAACTCTTTATAATTTATTTTCCATACCTAGATTTTAAAAAAACAAAACAAAGAGAAATTATTATCGTCTTTGATGGTAATTTTGGTCATGGTGGTTTAGTAGATCGGCTTAAGGGTATTGTTTCATTTTATGCTATTTCTAAAGAAATTAATGCCAATTTTAAAATTTATTTTAAACATCCTTTTCATTTAGAAACTTTTTTAGAACCAAATCAATACAATTGGTTAGCAACTGATTCCGATTTAAAGTGGAATCCATTTCAAACCAAATTCCTATTCTTAATGGATAATTTTTCCTTTAATTGGATAAAGACAATACAAAAATCGAATAAGCAAAAGTTTATTGTTTATGCAAATATTGATTATTTGAATACGATTTATACAGAAAAACATTCTGATGTTTTAAAGAAAAAATGGAGCGCACTTTTTCAAGAATTATTTAAAAAAAGTAATTTATTACAAAAGGAATTAGATAATCTCAATTTACCTTCAGAATATTTAGCAATACATTCTAGATTTACTAGTCTTTTAGGAGACTTTCAAGATACTACTATTCGAACCGTTTCTATTGCAAGGAAAAAAGAAATTTTAGTAGTATTAAAAGATGAAATTGAGAGGATTAAAGGAGATTTGCCTAAAATTGTCTTTTCCGATAGCATTACTTTTTTGAATTACATAAAAAGTAACTCAGATGTAATGGTTTTAGAAGGTAATCCTAGTCATATTGATGTTAAAAATTCTGAATCTGATAATGAGAACTTAAAGACATTTGTTGATTTTTTTGTTATTTCTGAAGCGAAAAGAATATATTTGTTAAGAACCAAAGAAATGTACAATAGTGCATTTTCAAAGTATGCAAGCTATATACATAATGAGGAATTTTACAATATAGGTATAAATGAAAGTTAATAAGAGACTTAAAAAAGCTATAAAAAAGATATTAATAATTTTTGGATTATGGAATTTAATTAAAGGATTGTTAAATAAAGATAAAGGCGAACCTCTTAATAAAAACTTACTGGAAGAAGGAACAAAATTTTATGCTAAGTTTATTCAGACTAATGACTTAGTTTTTGATGTTGGTGCCAATTATGGGAACAGAGTCGAAATTTTTCAAAAGCTACAAGCATCGATTGTTGCTGTAGAACCTCAAAAAAAATGTGTAGCTTACTTAAGTGAAAAATTTCCTAATATTAAAATTGAAAATATTGGGTTAGGTAGTAAAAATGAAATCAAAACTTTTTATGAAGCAGATAGTAGTGTACTGAGTACTTTTTCGAGTGATTATATTGAAAAGGTAAAAAATACAAGACATAAATCTTCAGTTTGGAGTAAAAGTGTTGAAATTGAGATTAAAACATTAGAAATGTTAATCGAAAAATACGGTGAACCAAAATTTATTAAAGTAGATGTAGAAGGTTTTGAATTAGAAGTTTTTAAAGGTTTAAAGCATAAAAGTGGAATTATTTCATTTGAATATAATATACCTGAATTACAAGAAGAAATGATTGCATGTATGAGACAACTTAAATCAGTGGGTTACCAATGGTTTAATTTTTCAAAAGGCGAAACATTGGAAATGAGCGAAAACTGGTTAACATTAGATGAATTTTTGGAAAAACTAGAAAGAAAAGAGCTAAAAATGTCTAATTTTGGCGATATTTATGCAAAATGATAAATAAAAAGAACAAAATCCTTTTTATAGTTCCCGATGGTGTTGGTATTCGCAATTATCTCTATTCTAATTTAATTGCTGAATTAAATAATAATGAAATTTTCATTTTAAGTACTTTACCCAAAGAAGCTTTTTACCAGATTGATGCTGATTTTAAATATCAAAAACTAACTTTCGAAAAAGAAAGTTTTATAACCCGATTATTTCGAGAAACAGCAACTTTTGCGCGTTTGTGTTTTAATGCTAAAACTGTAAATAATCCCAGTATTTTAAAAAATTGGAATTATTATCCAAAAGGTTTTAAATTAAAAGTACTTAATAAAATTGCTCAGATTTTTGGTAAAATAGCATCGTCTAATTATCAAAATATTCTAAGATTAGAAAAAATTGGTCAAAAAAATTGGTCAAAGAAAGTCATTGAACAATACAAAAAGCAATTAAAACAGCTAGATCCAAAATCTATATTTATTACGCATCAACGGGTGGCTTCTTTAATGCCTATTTGTTTGGCTGCAAAAGAGCTTAATATTCCAATTATTTCAACTATTTATTCTTGGGATAATTTACCAAAAGGAAGATTGGCGATTTTAGCTGATAAATATGTGGTTTGGTCTGATTATATGAAAGTTGAAATGAAACAGTTTTATCCTGAAATTACTTCGGAAAATGTTTTAGTTACAGGAACACCACAATTTGAGTTTTATACGCAAGAAGATAAAATTATTAATAGAAATGATTTCGCAAATCAATATGGTTTAGATATAAGCCGCAAGTGGATTTGTTTCAGTGGAGACGATGTAAAAACATCGCCTTATGATCCAGAATATTTACAAGATGTAGCGGAAGCAGTTTCTCACATTGAAGCAAGTATAAGGCCACAAATTATTTTCCGCAGATGTCCAGTCGATTTTTCTACAAGATATGATGAGGTGCTTAATCAGTATAAAGATATAATAGTTCCAATTGACCCTATTTGGAATGTACCAAATGCTACTCAAAATTGGGGAGTTTATTTTCCTAAAAAAGAAGATATTTTGTTACAAGTAAATTTAGCATTTCATTGTGAAGCAGTTGTAAATTTAGGTTCTACTATGGCTCATGATTTTGCCATGTTCAACAAGCCTTGTTTTTATTATAATTATGATCCAGTAACAGATAAAAATTGGTCGGTAAAAACAATTTACAATTATCAGCACTTTAGAAGTATGGAAGGTTTAGATGCTGTTGGGTGGTTACATTCAAAAGAATCAATTCAAATGGAGCTTGAAAAAGTAATAAATAACGAACAAGTTGAAGGAAAGGATAGAAAATTGTGGTTACAAAAAATTGTGCTTCACCCAGTTGATGAAGCATCAAAAAATATTGCACAACTATTAAATGACTGAAATGAATAAAATAAAATTGTTTACCGATTTTAATAAAGTTGCTGAAGCACCTCATTTTGGTTATGTTTTTCCCTTAGTAGAGTATTTATTAAAAAAAAGTTACAACTTAGAAAATTTCTATCATGTTACAGATTCAGTTGAAGATGCCGATTTCATAGCGTTACCTTTAAGTGTAGAATATTTATGGCAAACGCAACAAAAAGAGTATTATCAAAGGTTTTTAGATGTAGCAAAAAAAAATCATAAAAAGTTATTGGTTTTTACTTCTGGCGATGCTGGAAAAACAATTCATGACGAATCGGTAATTACAATTCGATTAGGTGGTTTTAAAAATAAGCTGGCAAAAAACACGTTTATTATGTCGCCTTTTTTCGAAGACCCCATTGAGAAATATAATTTGAATTTTTATACTATAGATAAAAACGAAAAACCTTCCATAGGTTTTGTAGGTCATTCGGCAGCAGGGTTTAAAAAAGTAGTAAAAGAGTTTTTAGTTTTTACAAAAGTAAACTTTCGAAGATTACTAGGTAAAGATGCAACCGATTTTCAATCCTTTTATCCGTCAAGTGTTAAACGATTCTATTTTTTAAAAAAGATAGAAAGTTTAACAACAATTCAAGCTAATTTTATTCATAGAGCAAAATACAGAGCTGGCAGCGTTTCGGAAAATGATCGTTTCAAAACTACTATAGAGTTTTTTAATAACATTCAAGAAAATCCCTTTACATTTTGCATGCGCGGTGCAGGCAATTTTTCGGTTCGTTTTTATGAAACGTTAGCACTTGGGAGAATTCCGGTTATTGTGGATACAAATTTTGATTTACCATTTTCAAAATCCATAAAATGGGATAAACATTGTATAGTAGTAAAAGAAGATTTTTCTGATTTTGAAGACAAGATAAACAAATTTTACAAGTCAATTGCAGAAGAGGATTTTATTCAACTGCAATTGGATAATAGGAAAATCTGGGAAAATTATTTTACAAAAGAAGGATATTTCGTTTCTTTACATACTCAGTTACAAAAGCAGTTTTTATAATGCACATTTGTTTTATTTCTAATGAATATCCAAAAGAAGGTTTTCCACACGGCGGCGTTGGTACTTTCTTAAAAACTATTGCTCCAAAATTAGTCGAAGCAGGTCATAAAGTTAGTGTTGTAGGTATTAATTATACCAATTTAAATGAATCTTCGATAGAGAATGGAGTAACTATTTTTCGGTTAAAAAAAAACAATAAAAAAGGGTTAACTTGGTTTTTAAACGCAAAAGCTGTTAATGCTAAAATTAAAGAGATAAATTTAGAAAACCCTATTGATGTTGTAGAGTCCGCTGAATTAGGATTAGCATTTATAAAAAAAATAAAAACAATTAAATATGTAATTCGATTGCATGGTGGTCATCACTTTTTTGCCGAATCTGAAAATAGAGGAATTAACAAATGGAAAGGTTTTCAAGAAAAACGTTCCTTCAAAAAAGCAGATGCATTTATTGCAGTTTCAAACTATGTTAAAGATCATACAGCAAAATATTTAAGTTTAAATAAATTAACTCAAATTATATTTTATCCTGTAAATAATACACATTTCACTCCTTTAAAAAATGTTTCTTATGAAAAGAATAGTATTGTTTTTGCAGGTACCGTTTGCGAGAAAAAAGGAGTACGGCAATTAATTCAAGCTTTTCCTTTCGTGAAAGAAAAATATCCCGAAGCGATATTAAATATTTATGGTAGAGATTGGTTTTTTCCTGACGGGAGTTCGTATATAGAAATGTTAAAAAATATTGAATTACCTAAAATTCAGCCTTTTGACCATGATGTGATTTTTAAAGGAACGGTTTCTTATGATGAAATTCCTGAAGTATATGCTAAAGCAGAGGTTTGTGTATTTCCTTCCCATATGGAAACTTTGGGATTAGTGGCGCCAGAAGCTATGTTGTGTGAAAAACCAGTCGTATTTACTGCTCTAGGCCCAGGACCTGAAGTTATTATAGATGGTTATAATGGTTATTTAGCCAATCCTTATGAGCCCAAAAATATTGCAGAACAAATTTTAAAAGTTTTTGATAATCAAGGAAAAGCAAAATCAATTGCGGAAAAAGGGCGACAATCAGTATTAGAAAAGTTTAACCCAGAAATTATTGTCCAACAAAATATCGATTTTTATACCGAAATAGTAAAATGAATTTTATAAAATTACTTCAATCCGATTATAATAAGTATAAAAAATATGGGGGTAATTTTTTTACCATAGTATTTTTTACACAAGGATTTTGGGCTATTACTCAATATCGATTAGCACATAGTGTTTATAAAATGGGTTTTCCTATTGTAAAGCAATTGCTTCAATTAATAATGTTATTATGGCAAAAGGTTATTGAAATTACAACTGGGATTAGTATTCCCGCTTCGGTAACTATTGGACATTCTTTTTATATTGGACATTTTGGAGGAATCATTTTAAATGCTAAAGCAAATATTGGGAACAATTGTAATATTTCTCAAGGTGTAACTATTGGTGTTTCAGGTCAAGGTGAAAAAAGAGGCGTTCCTGTTATTGGAAATGATGTTTATATAGGAGCCAATGCTGTATTGGCAGGCAAAATTTTGATTCAAAATAATGCAGTAATTGGTGCTTGCTCATTAGTTACTACAGACGTTGAAGAGAATGCTGTTATGGTGGGTGTTCCAGCAGTTAAAGTTTCAGAAAAAGGTTCAAAAGGATATTTATAATATGAAGTTAGTTGTAGTTTCATCTGCGCCAATAGTTGTACTAAATGGGAAAAAGTACATGTACGGTCCATATCAAAAAGAAATGAAGATATGGGCAAAATATACAGATGAAATACAATTTTGTTGCCCTATTTGGAGAGAAGATAAAGGTCTTTTAATTGATGAAATTTCTTTTCCCATTTCAAATACAATTGAATTAAAAGAGTTTAATATTAAATCAATTACTAATATTCCTTTAGCGATTTATTATTCTATAATCAATTTTTTTATTATTCTTAAAACAGTTCATTCCGCAGATCATTTACATTTAAGATGTCCAGGGAATATGGCATTATTAGCGTGTATCGCTCAAATATTTTATCCTAAAAAAACTAAAACAGCAAAATACGCTGGAAATTGGGATCCCAAAAGTTCACAACCTTGGAGTTATCGTATTCAAAAATGGATTTTAAGTAATACTTTTTTGACTAAAAATATGCAGGTTTTAGTTTATGGAGAATGGCCGAATCAAACCAAGAATATTAAACCTTTTTTTACGGCAACCTATTCTGAGAGTGATAATAAAGAAGTAGAGTCCAGAGATTTATCTAAAAGAATTCGATTTTTATTTGTTGGGATGTTATCTGAAGGAAAACAACCTTTATATGTCACCCAAATTATAAAACAATTAATTTTAAAAGGTTTTGATGTGCAATTAGATTATTTTGGAGATGGAAAAATGCGAGAAGAAGTCGAAAGATTTTGTTCAGAGAATGATTTGAAAGGAAAAGTTTTTTTACAAGGTAATCAGCCTAAAGATAAAGTTGAAGTAGCTTATCAAGAAAGTCATTTTTTGTTATTGCCTTCTAAAAGTGAAGGTTGGCCAAAAGTGGTAGCTGAAGCTATGTTTTGGGGTTGCGTTCCAGTTGTTACTTCTGTTTCATGTGTTCCTTATATGCTTGATTATGGAAAAAGAGGAATTTTACTTACAAATGATATAGAAAAAGATGTTAATAGCATTGTTTCAATAATGAATGATTCTGTAATGTTTACAAAAATGTCTAATGAAGCACAATCTTGGTCAAGAAAATTTACTACGGATCAATTCGAAACTGAAATTTCTAAATTATTAAAGTGACATAAGCCGTTTTGATTTTATATATTTACCCTTAAATTATCTGGCATAGAAACAAATTACCAAAATACAAGAATTGTACAACTAATCGATAGTTTAGAACCTGGTGGTGCTGAGAGAATGGCAGTAAACTATGCTAATGGTTTGTCAAATAAAATAGCATTTTCGGGTTTAATTGCGACAAGAAAAGAAGGTGTTTTAAAAGAACAAATAGAAAAAGTAGTACAGTATAGTTTTTTGAATAAAAAAAATAATTACGATGTTCGAGCTTTTTTCAAATTAAGAACATTTTGTATTAAACATAAGGTACAATTTATTCACGCGCACAGTTCTTCTTTTTTTTGGGCAGTATTGGTAAAATTAACTTATCCTAAAGTAAAAGTTGTTTGGCACGATCATTATGGGAATAGTGAGTTTTTGAATGAAAGAAGTAGTGGGGTCCTTTCAATTTTTTCATATTTTTTCTCAAATATTTTTGCTGTGAACGAACAATTAACAAAATGGAGTGTGAATAAATTAAATTGTGATAAAGTTTCTTATTTGCCAAATTTTGTAATAGAAGAAGATATTTTGTCTAATGCATCAACAGAGCTTTTGGGTAAAGAAGATAAAAGAATAGTTTTATTAGCAAATTTAAGGCCTCAAAAAAATCATTTTTTTTTATTAAAAATTGCTGAGAATATTGTGCAGAAATATCCTGATTGGACATTTCATTTAATTGGAAAAGATTTTCAAGATGAATATTCAAGTCAATTGAAACAAAAAATTAATGAACTTAATTTACATACAAATTTATTTTTATACGGTACAAAAGAAGATATTTCAAATATTTTGAAACAGTCAACAATAGGTATTTTAACTTCTAAATCAGAGGGTTTGCCTGTTGCTTTGTTAGAATATGGAATTCATGGTTTACCTGTAATATCAACAACTGTAGGTGAAATACCCAAGATTATTAAAAATAACGATAATGGGATTCTAGTTGAAGTAGATGATATTAGCAAATTTGTATCATCTTTATCTACATTAATTGAAGACAATAATCTAAGAGTTACATTGGGAGGAAATCTAAAAGTTACAATTGAAAATCATTATACCGATAATGCGGTTTTTAAAAAATATTTCAGTTTAATAAATGGAAACTAATTCTGGAAATAAATATTTAAAATTAATTTTTTTACACATTATTTTAGGTGTAATATGCTTTTTATTGCCAGTACTTACAAAGTTATATTCTTTAATAGTTTTTGGTGGCGGACTTTGGTATGTAATAAAAAATAAAAATAGAAATTTAGAAGTATTACAAGTTGCCGCTTACATCACTGGAATTGAAGTTTTTTTTAGAATGACAAACGGTATGCATATTACAGAATATGCAAAATATTCTATTATTATTTTCATGATATTGGGGATGTTTTATGATGGAATAAAAAAGAGCTCCTATATTTATGTGCTATTCTTGTTATTGTTATTGCCGGGTATTTTTGTGGGTATTAATAATCTTAGGTTTGATACAAATATAAGAAAGGCAATAGCTTTTAATATTTCTGGTCCTGTATGTTTAGGAATAAGTGCAATTTACTGTTTTGGGAAAGATATAAAATTCGAAGTATTGAAGAAAGTTTTATTATATATGACTTTACCTATAGCTACTGTTACAACTTATATTTTTCTTTTCACGCCAAGTGTTAAAGATGTTGTTACAAATACACAATCTAATTTTGAAGCTTCTGGAGGTTATGGCCCAAATCAAGTTTCAACAGTTTTGGGCTTAGGGATGTTTTTATTCTTTTTTCAAATTTTATTAAATTCTAAAAGTAGATCGATTAGACTTTTTAATGCAATTTTACTTGGAATTGTCTCTTTTAGAGCAATTGTTACGTTTTCTAGAGGAGGTGTAATGACAGGTTTAGCAATGATAGTTTTTTTGTTGATATTCACATTTTTGCTTTTAAATTTTAAAGCTAAAGCAAGATTAATTTATTATGCAATTATTGGGATAATTTTCAGTTTGGGAATTTGGACTTACAGTTCATTAGAAACTCAAGGAATGATTGATAAACGATATGCAAATCAAAGCGCAAGAGGAATTGAGAAGGAAAGTCAACTTTCTGGTAGAGAAACTTTAATGAGCACAGAAATGCAAATGTTTTTAGATAATCCTTTTTTTGGAGTAGGAGTTGGTAAAAACAAAGAATATAGAGAAGAGTTAACAGGAATTGAAGCAGCGTCTCATAATGAAATTACTCGAATGGTCGCTGAACATGGTTTGTTTGGCGTTTTAGCTTTTATAATTTTATTGTTTACGCCTATATTAAGGTTTTTGGCCAATCGTAGAAATATTTTTATAATTTCATTTTTAGCATTTTGGGGGCTTACAATTAATCATGCTGCTATGAGGCTTGCTGCTCCAGCCTTTATTTATGCATTGTCATTGCTAAATGTAATATTTGTTGAAGAGAATGAAAGTATTGTACATAGGGAATAAGTTAAGTCAATATGGTATAAATAAAACTACTGTTGAAACACTAGGTGAAGATTTGAATTTAGTTGGGTATAATGTTGTCTCAGTTTCTAACAAGAAAAATTTTCTTTTGAGACTTTTGCATATGGCTTGGACAACTTTAACTTGCTCTAAAGTTGATTTCATGTTAGTTGATACTTACAGTACTAATGCCTTTTGGTTTGCATTTATTTGCAGCCAAATAGCTAGAATTAGAAAAATAAAATATATACCAATTCTACATGGTGGAAACTTACCTCAAAGATTATATAAAAATCCTTTTTTGACCCAATTAATTTTTAAAAACTCCTACAAAAATGTAGCACCTTCAAATTATCTAAAACATGAATTTGAAAGTGTAGGGTATTCAAATGTTACATTTATTCCAAATTCAATTGAAATTAAAAAGTATAACTTTATTCAAAGAAAAGATATAGCTCCTAAATTACTTTGGGTAAGAGCTTTTGCCACAATTTATAATCCTTTTATGGCAATTGAAGTTTTTAAGAAAATAAAAGGTATTTATCCAGAAGCTACGCTTACAATGGTTGGACCTGATAAAGACGGAAGTTTGTATGCTTGTAAACAGAAAAGTTTAGAATTAGGTTTAGCGATTAATTTTATGGGGAGATTGTCTAAAGACGAATGGAGAGAGTTATCCGAAACTAAAGATATATTTATAAATACAACACATTTTGATAATACGCCTGTAAGTGTAATGGAAGCTATGGCACTTGGACTGCCAGTCGTTTCTACAAATGTTGGTGGAATTCCTTTTCTAGTTGAAGATGAAGTAAATGGATTGTTAGTTGAAGATGGAGATATTAATGCAATGGTTAATAAAATTGATTTACTTCTTAAAAATCCGAATTTAACTTCAAAATTATCAAAAAACGGAAGAGAATTAGCTGAGTCTTGGGATTGGAATACTGTAAAAGTTTTTTGGCAAAAACTATTACAATAATTCATTTTTTATTAAAAATTATTAATTACTTTGCGTATTAAATCTTTAATATGCCTCCTAAAAACCAAAAAATTCACTTTGAAATATCTGAACGCAAAATTCTTTTGCGAATTCTAGATATTGTTTTTGTTTTAGGGATTCTACATTGGGTAAGCATTTATTTTAATTTTGATTATTTTAAAATTACTGAAACAAGCTTTTATTGGACAATTGTTTTGGCATTATATATCAATAGTTTTGGAACTATTTTTGAAATGTATAATTTACATGTAGCGAGTAACCGTTATTATATAATACGAAGTGTAATTTTGACAAGTGCAATTACAACTTTGTTTTATTTGCTTACACCATTTTATACACCAATTTTACCAAATAATCGTTTGCAAATAGTATATTTCTTCTTCTCTATACTTTTTGCTTTAGCACTTTGGCGAAATATTTATATTAGTTTTTTAGCATCTAATAGATTTATAAAACAAGTTATTTTAGTAGGTAGTAGTAAAAAAATTGATGAATATGCAAAAGAGTTGACCTTAGGTAATCCGCATTACAGAGTTAAGGCTTATGTTCCAACAGATGAAAAGAAAAATAAAGCAAATATTCTTCAGGTAAATACGAGTGATTTTTTTAATTATGTTTTAGGAAATAATATTTCGGAAGTTGTAGTAACAAACGATTCTAATAAAGCAATTTCGGTTGAAATGTATGAAGCATTACTAAATATCTTAGAAAGCGGAGTAGTGATTAGAGAATATGCAGACGTTTATGAAGGAGCAACTTATCGATTACCGATAAACTTTGATGATAAAGAATTGTATAAATTCTTTCCTTTTAGTAGAAGTAATCAAAATAAGCTTTATTTATTCTATTCTCGTTTATTTGATATTGTTTTTGCATTATTAGGTTTACTGGGTCTTTTAGTTATAATACCTTTTATTTGGTCTTTTAATCTAATATGGAATCGTGGACCTTTATTTTACAAACAAGAAAGAGTTGGTAAAAATGGTGAAAGTTTTAATATTGTAAAACTTAGAACAATGATTGTTAATGCAGAAAAAGAAGGTGCTGTATTCGCTAAAACAAACGATACTCGAATTACTCCATTTGGGAAATTACTTCGCAAATCTCGATTAGACGAAGTTCCACAATTTATAAATGTTTTAAAAGGTGAAATGTCAGTTATTGGACCAAGGCCAGAACGGCCTATATTTGTTGAACAAATTGCTGAAAACATTCCTTTGTATAAAACGCGACATGTAATAAAACCTGGACTTACAGGTTGGGCTCAAGTTAACTATCCTTACGGCGAAAATCTTGATGATAGTTTAATGAAACTTCGTTATGATTTATACTACATGAAACATCGATCACTTTTCTTAGATGTTAATATTTTTATGAAAACCCTAAGCACTGTTTTATTTTTTAGAGGGCAATAAAATTCTACTCAATAAAATGAAATTAGCCACTAGAAAAGGGGCAATAATTCCTAAGTGAATTTTATTAAGCATCATAGCAATATAGATCAAGTGAAAGACTAAAATGATTCTTGCTGTTATTTTAATTCTATTAGCTTGTTTTTTAAGTAAAAAGAAAAATAAAACTAAATATAAAGGATTAAACAATAACGCATTGTAGTTCCATAATACTTCTTCGTGAAAAGAATAAAAGCCTACTAAACAAAAGAATAATCCTGTAGCTCCTAAGAGAATAAAATAGGTGTTTGTTAGCCAATTTTTCTTTGCTAATAGGATTAAACCTAAAGCAATAATTAAGGTATAAATACTGTCAAATATCGATGAGGTATAATTGCTCTTCGGTGCTTCATAAAGTATTGCTTTAGGTTTTGCTAAAGTTTCATTTTGTTCTAATGAAGCTATTAAATCAAAAGGTAAGAAAAGTCGTTCTGCAGGTTGATCTACCTTTGTACCAAACATTATATTGATACCTAAATTTAAAAAGAAATGATTCTTTTGATAAGGATATAAAATCTCTCTGTATGATTTTGTAATCGGTTTTATACTCTCAATAGTATTACTCTTGATGGTAGAGTTTACTTTATCAATAACCATTGTAGTGCAATTGCGATCGATAAACTTATAAGTATAAAATTTTTCTTCAGAATAAAGCGAATTATAAACTTTGTTAAATAACTCTTGTTTTTGAGCTTGTGTAAGGTTTAATTTTTGTTCGAATATTGAACGTTTTTCATATTGATATGAATATTCAAAATCGTTGTAAGAATATGCGGAGACAAAATATTGTAAATCACCTTTTACGAATTTTAAAATAAAATTTGGCGTGCTAAAATCAAACGTTCCATAATTGAAAACAATATCTAAATTTTGAGAAGTATCTTTAACTCGCAAAGCAGTATGACCATAAAGCGAATAAGATTCGTTACCCAATCCACAATTTAAAATACTGATTTCAGCTTGTTCCGAAAGATTCGTCTGTGAAAAGATAAACGTTGAAATCCAAAAAAAAAGTAATGTGAAGAATTTCTGAAGCATTTTTAATAAATTAATGTCTAAAAATACTAAAATCTACTTTAAGTGAAAAAATGTTAGAATATAAAGCAGCGCTTTGATTTCCTAAATCGGTTAAAGCATAATCTACTTGAATTCCTTTGTATCTAAAACCAACACCAAAGTTGGGTTGAAAACTCAGCTTATCACTCCCATCAATTTGTGTAATTTGTTGAAAATTACCAACACCTCCACGAAGGAAAATTAAATCCAAATAACCAGCTTCAAAACCTACAGCTGGATCTATGCTTACAAAACCAGTAGATATAATATCATTTGTTTCTGTAAATTGCATGTTTAGATTTGCAGCAGCAGTAATACTGTAATCGTATCTAATTATATATTTTTTAGAAACGCCTAATTGAGCTTTTGGAAGTGTAATTTCGGATGTTTCTGGTAATTCTTGATTTTCTCCAGGAATAGCGTCTTGAATATCTTGATATTTTTCTTCGTTTATTGTCCAAGTATTATACGTTGTAGTAATATCTCGCAACATTAAACCGAATTTCCAATCCTCTTCATCGCTAATGTATTGAAGTCCAATATCAAAACCAAAACCCCATGAACTCGCAAAATCACCAATAACTCTATGAATAACTTTTGCATTTACACCATAATTCAAACCGTCTATAGGTAAACTTCTGGCATAAGAAACGGTTAATCCATAATCAGCAGTAGAAAATAAAGAAATTCTGTTATAATCAATATTTCCTTGGTTATCTATAAGTTGAGTAGTATCTAAAATATCGTCAACACCAAAACGAATTAACGAAATTCCAACAGCACTTCTATCGTCAATTGGCATAGCAAAAGCCGCATAATCATATTGCGCAATATTGGCAAAATAATTAGCATGCATTAATCCAATTTGATTGTCTTCAAGGTTTAATAAACCAGCAGGATTCCAATAACCAGAGTTAACATCTCCAGTTTGGGCAGTAACGGTGTTACTCATTCCCAAAGCTGCAGCATCAACACCAATACTCATAAACTCATTAGAATATTTTCTAACAGCCTGAGCAGTTGTTTCTATGCACGAAATAATTAGTAAAAAGTAGAGTAACTTTTTCAAAAACAATTTTTTTACAAATATCAAATAAAAATCTTAATTAGTAAACTCTAAAAGTGCTAACTTATTGTATTATCTTTGTTCAAAGTTTAAACAAGAACTATGTCAGTTAAAAAATATATTCCAAACGCATTAACTTTACTTAATCTTTTTTCAGGCTTATTAGCTCTAGTGAGTGTATTTAATGGTTATTTCGATCATGCTTTTTATTTTGTATGTTTAGGTATTTTCTTTGATTTTTGGGACGGATTTGCTGCACGTAAATTAAATGTTTCAAGCGAACTAGGTTTACAATTAGATTCATTAGCTGATATGGTAACGAGTGGTGTTGTTCCGGGTTTAATGATTTTTAAGCTGTTTGAATATATTCAAATGAATGATATAGATTATATGTTAACAGATGAAACCTATTACATGGGATTTGTGCCTTATTTAGGTTTTTTAATCACAATTGCATCTTGTTACCGTTTGGCAAAATTTAATATTGACGATAGACAAACCGAAAATTTTATTGGGTTGCCAACACCTGCAAATACGTTGTTTATTATGAGTATTCCAATGATTCAATATGCAGATCAATATGAATGGTTAACAAACTTACTTTACAATCCTTACGTTTTATTAGGAATTACTGTACTTAGTGCTTATTTGTTAAACGCTGAAATAAAATTATTTTCTTTAAAAATGAAAGAAATTAATTGGGCAAAAAGTAAAGTGCAACTTAGCTTTTTAGTTTATTCTGTTGTTTTATTATTGTTTTTTGGAGTTTTAGCAATTCCATTAATCATTTTTTCATACATTCTAATATCTATCTTTTTAAATTTTGCAGAATCTAAATAATGGCAAAAACCATTAAGCGAAAAACATATTCAACTTCAAAAAATAAACCTAAAACAAATCGAGAGTGGAAGGTTGTTGGATATTTATTTCTGTTTTTTGTTCTACTAGGAATTGGAATATTCGCTTATGAATACGGAGATGGAGTTTTATACTACTTAGGATTTAAAACTAAAAATTACGATTCACTTTCAAAAGAAGATAGAGAGATAGTAGATATTCATATTTACGAAGTTTTAGATTCACATAAAGATTTCATGGTTGGGTTTGATGTTTCTGAATATCAAAAAAAAATTGATTGGGAAAATCTTGGAAAAATCGAAGATACTTTTTCGTTAGATTTTGTATTTATACGGGCAACTGCTGGGAAAGACAAAAAAGATAAACGTTTTAAAGAAAATTGGAAAAACGCAAAGAAAAAAGGTATTATTAGAGGTGCTTACCACTATTACCGTCCCAACGAAAATTCCATTCAACAAGCTAACAATTTTATTGCAACTGTTAAAATTGAACAAGGCGATTTGCCCCCAGTTTTAGATATTGAAAAATTGCCTAGAACCCAATCGTTAGATAGTTTAAAAATTGGGTTACGCCGTTGGTTAGATAGGGTGGAACAACACTATAAAATGAAGCCTATTATTTATTCGGGAGAAAGTTATTATACTGATTTTTTAAAAAAAGAATTTTCAGATTACCCTTTTTGGATAGCAAATTATAATTTTTGGAAAAAACATCCCGATAAACATTGGTTAATTTGGCAATTTACCGAGAAAGCTCAAATTGAAGGCATTAATGGTTTGGTCGATGTAAATCTTTTTAATGGAGATTTTGTACGATTAGTTGAAACAACAAAAAAATAATTTTTATATTTGTTTAATCAAAACAGTGTTTACGATGAACAATATAAAATCTGTATTCAGTGTAAAAGATTTAGAAAATCTTTCAGGAATTAAAGCACACACTATTAGAATTTGGGAAAAACGCTACGATTTGTTTTCTCCAAATCGGGACGAAAATAATATTCGTTCCTATAATTCTAATGATTTAAAACGAATATTAAATATTGCTTTCCTAAATAATTTTGGTTATAAAATTTCCAAAATTTCTAAACTTTCAGAGCAAGAAATAGTTTCTTTAACTCAAAAAATTTATTCAGAAAAGACGAATGCATCTTACGCAGTTTCTAATATGAAACTTGCAATGTTTAATTTTGATGCAAGTTTGTTTCAAAAAACTTATGATGAAATAGCTCAAACAAAAAGTTTTGAAGAAATTTTTTATGAAGTATTTATACCTTTATTAGACGAAATAGGTTTTTTATGGCAAACTGAAACCTTAAAACCTATTCATGAGCATTTTATTAGTTCTCTGATTCGCCAAAAATTATTTTCTGAAATTGAACAACAGCAAAAAAATACTTTTGACGATAGTGAAGTGTTTGTTTTGTTTTTACCAATGCATGAGATACATGAGTTAGGAATTATGTTTGTGAATTATTTGTTATTAAAAAGAAACAAACATGTTATCTATCTTGGAGGTAGCGTTCCAATGGAAGATTTAATAGAAGTGAAAAAGTACTATTCTAAAGTAACTTTTGTTAGTTATTTTACCGTTCAACCTGAATCTGAAAAATTAGTTGATTATTTAAATCAATTCAAGTCAGAAATTTTAACTCGAGAAAGTGATAGATTCTGTATTTTAGGAAAACAAGTTTTTGATTTTAAGTCTACTATAAAGGATGTTTATACCTACAATGGTATTCAAAATTTATTATTAGAGCTATAATTTTTTTTGCTATACTTTATTTTGTTCAATAAAAATACTATATTTGTTAAACAAAAAATTTTATGAAAAAGAAAATTGCCATTATTGGTTCTGGTTTTTCCTCTTTATCGGCAGCATGCTATTTAGCAAAAAGCGGTTTAGATGTTACTGTTTTTGAGAAAAATGCTTCGATTGGAGGAAGAGCTAGGCGATTTTCTAAAGACGGTTTTAATTTTGATATGGGGCCCACATGGTATTGGATGCCTGATGTCTTTGAAAAATTTTTCAATGATTTTGATAAAAAACCTTCTGATTATTATGAGCTAGATAAGTTAGCTCCAGCTTATAAAGTGTATTTTGGTGAAAATGAAGAAATCACTATTTCTGATAATTTAGATGATATTGCTTCTACTTTCGAAAGTATTGAAGCGGGTAGTGGGAAAAAGCTTAAAAAATTCATTCAAGAGGCAAAAGACAATTATGCAATTGCGGTTGAGAAAATGGTGTATAAGCCTGGAGATTCAATTTTAGAATTAATTAGCTTAGAAACAGCTTTACGTGTTCATCAATTTTTTTCAACGATTAAAAGAGATGTTAGAAAAGTATTTAAAGACGAACGTTTAATACAAATTCTAGAATTTCCAGTTTTATTTTTAGGTGCTAAACCTTCTAATACGCCATCTTTTTATAACTTTATGAATTATGCCGATTTTGGATTAGGTACTTGGCATCCAAAAAAGGGAATGTATGCAGTGGTTGAAGCTATGGTAACTTTAGCACAAAGTCTTGGAGTAGAATTTCAAACAAATGCTAATGTTTCAAAAATCATAGTTGATAATGGTAATGCAAAAGGAATAGTAGTTAATAGTGAAGAAATATTTTTTGATGCTGTTTTAAGTGGTGCTGATTATCATCATTCAGAAACATTATTAGAAGAAAGATATAGAATGTATTCAGAGGAATATTGGGATAAGAAAATATTTGCTCCGTCTTCATTGCTTTTTTATGTTGGGTTTGATAAAAAAATTGAGAACATTGAACATCATACCTTGTTTTTTGATACTTCATTTGAAGTTCATGCCAAAACAATTTATGATACAAAAGAATGGCCTAAAGAGCCTTTGTTTTATGCAAGTTTTCCATCAAAAACAGATGCTTTTTTTGCTCCAGAAGGTAAAGAAGCCGGAGTTTTTTTAATTCCAATTGCACCCGGATTAGAAGATACAGATGAATTGAGAGCTAAATATTTTGATAAGATTATTAAACGTTTAGAAGTATTAATAAATCAAAATGTTTCTGATTCTATATTATTTAAAGAAAGCTATTGTGTGCGAAATTTTATTGAAGATTATAATTCATACAAAGGTAATGCTTATGGTTTGGCGAATGTTTTAAGTCAAACGGCATTTTTAAGACCCAAAATAAAGAGTAGAAAAGTTCGAAATTTATTTTTTACTGGCCAGCTAACAGTTCCTGGTCCAGGTGTTCCTCCATCAATTATTTCAGGTAAAATTGTAAGTGAAAAAATTCTAAAATCCATCTGATTATGAAATCATTATTCGACGTTTCTTCGCTAGAGTGTAGCAAGAAAATTACAACTACTTATAGTACTTCATTTTCGTTAGCTATAAAAATGCTTTCGCCAGAAATACAAGACGATATTTATGCTATATATGGTTTTGTGCGTTGTGCAGATGAGATTGTAGATACTTTTGATGAATTTAATCAAGAGTTATTACTTGATGAGTTTGAAGCAGAATACGAAAAAGCACTAGAACGAAAAATAAGTCTAAATCCTATTTTAAATGCATTCCAAAAAGTAGTGCATCAATATCAATTACAAGAATTGGTTAAACCTTTTATGAATAGTATGCGAATGGATTTAACCAAGAAAGAATATAATTCGTATGCAGAATATGAAGAATATATTTTTGGTTCTGCTGATGTGGTTGGATTAATGTGCTTGAAAGTATTTGTAAAAGGAGATGAAGAGAAGTATGAAGAGTTAAAAGCAAGTGCTATGCGATTGGGCTCAGCTTTTCAAAAGGTAAATTTCTTACGTGATTTAAAACACGATTACGAAAGCTTAGGAAGAGTTTATTTTCCTGGTATTGATTTTGAATCTTTGAGTAATGAAGACAAAACAAAAATAATAAATGAAATCAATCAAGATTTCGAAGAAGCTTTTAAAGGAATTTTAAAATTACCAATTGAAGCTAAATTTGGCGTTTATACAGCCTATCGTTACTATAAAAGCTTGATGAAAAAGATTAGTAAAACACAACCAAATGAATTTTTAAGTAAAAGAATTCGTGTGTCAAATCCTTTAAAATTAGTAATTTTGGGTAAATCGTATTTACGTTATCAGTTTAATATAATCCAAGCTTAATGGAATATTTATTGTTCATAGGAATAACTTTAGCGACTTTCATAACCATGGAAGGTGTAACTTGGTGTACTCACAAATTTGTGATGCACGGATTTTTATGGTATTTACACGAGGATCATCACCAACCTAGATATCAAAATATATTGGAAAAAAACGATGCGTTTTTTGTCATATTTGCTATTCCGAGTATTGCCTTGTTTTATTTTGGATTAGAGCCGGTCTTAAACTTTAAATTTTTCATTGGTTTAGGTATTTTACTATACGGAATCGCTTACTTCTTAGTGCATGATGTTTTAATTCATCAACGTTTTAAATGGTTTAAAAACACTAAAAATAAATACTTAATAGGATTACGAAAAGCACACAAAATTCACCATAAACATTTAGGGAAAGAGCATGGTGAATGTTTTGGGATGTTGTTTGTTCCTAAAAAGTATTTTTCAATGTAAATGGAAAAGTATCTCTACTTAATAATAGATTTACTGACACTTTCTGTGCCATTCTTGGCTAGTTTTTATCCGAAACATGCGTATTATAAGAATTGGATTCCTTTATTTAAAGGAATTGCTATTGTTGGGCTTTTCTTTTTAGTTTGGGATTCATATTTTACAAATATTGGCGTTTGGGGATTTAACGAACGCTATTTAACTGGAATTAAAGTTTTCAATTTACCTCTAGAGGAAGTTTTGTTCTTTATTTGTATTCCGTATTCTAGTGTGTTTGTTTATTTTTCGATGGAATTTTTACTAAAGCAAAATCCGCTAGAGAAATCACATAAACTCATTACCAATTTTCTTTTAACGTTTTCCATTGTAGTTTTTGTAATGAATTATGACAAATGTTACACCGCTTCTACTTTTGGACTGTTAGCTTTATATTTGTTGTTTCATCTATACCGAAAAACGTATTTGGGCCGACATTATCTTTCCTACGCTATAACCTTAGTTTTCTTTTTTATCGTAAACGGAATCCTTACGGGAAGTTTTATTGATGAACCCGTAGTTTGGTACAACGATGCTGAAAATTTAGGTATTCGAATAGGAACAATCCCTTTTGAAGATGCTTTTTATGGCTTTTTGCTAATAGCAGTAATAATTGATTGGTTTGATTATTTTAGGAAAAAATTAGTTTTTATTAGCAATTGACTTAAGATAATCAATTCCAAAAAAAACGCTTTTTTCATTCATTTTAGATAATGCATACTTAGCAAATTCTTTTGATTTAGCTGGATTTTCTTTTTCAAATACTTTTGTTAGTACCCAAGCCATTCGTATATAACTTGTTCCAAAACTCATTCCTCCAAGTTTTTCTGCAGTACTTACATACATGTTGTCAAGGTCTTTAACTTCTATGGTTTCAAGAATTTTATTATTTGATTTGAATAAGTCAATTATTGGTATGACTTTTTTTTCAATAACATTTAAAATATCATTAGCAATCTCAATATTTCTATTTTCTAATTCAGAATATTTCCACCAATAATCGCCTTGTCCTTTTGGTGATAGACGTGTTCTAAATTCACAATTATAGTATTTGAGTTTTTTAAAGTTTAATTTTTCATATCCGTTAGTATCGACTGTTTTGGGTTGAATTCCAAATTCTGTACAACATTGTCCACCATATCTACTAGCTTGAATACCAATAGTAAAAACAAAATGTTCAGAATCCATTATATAATTAAAGCCAGAACCTTTAAAACCCAATTCTTTTAATTTTCCAGATAAGATTTTAGAAATATGTTTCCTAAATTCAGTAGATGAAATCATAGTCTATTGTAATAATGAAAAATTTGACTTCTTTTTTCAAATTTTATTAAAATAGTTCAGAATTAAAGTTTAGAGGAATTACTCCAAATCCTTATTCAAATTTAATTCGCCTTTACCATGAATGATAGTCGTTTTAGGTGCGTCAAAATCGATTTTCTTTTTACGTAATTCAAAATTTTGTCCTAAATAAACACGTCTTACCACTTCATCAGCCGCTAATTCTTCTGGTTTTCCAGCTTTTAGAATGCCACCTTCAAACATTAAATAGGTTTTGTCGGTAATCGCTAAAGTTTCTTGTACATTGTGGTCGGTAATTAAAATACCAATGTTTTTGTTTTTCAATTGCGCTACAATACGCTGAATATCTTCCACCGCAACAGGGTCAACTCCTGCAAAAGGTTCGTCTAATAAAATAAACTTTGGATCAGTAGCAAGCGCGCGAGCAATTTCCGTACGTCTTCTTTCACCACCCGAAAGTAAATCACCACGATTGGTGCGAATGTGTTGTAGGGCAAATTCATCAATTAACTCTTCCATTTTGGCTTCTTGTTCTGCTTTTGAAAGATTCGTTAATTGTAACACACTCATAATATTATCTTCAATACTTAACTTTCTAAATACCGAAGCTTCTTGAGCTAGATAACCAATTCCGTGTTGCGCACGTTTGTACATTGGGAAATCGGTAATATCAGTATCGTCCAAATAAATGTTCCCACTATTTGGTTTTACTAAACCTACAATCATATAAAAAGAAGTCGTTTTTCCGGCACCATTTGGTCCCAATAAACCAACAATTTCACCTTGATTTACTTCAACGGAAATTCCTTTTACAACAGTACGTTTTTTATAGGTTTTGATTAAGTTATCAGCTCTTAGTTTCATTTTTTTAATTTGAAAATTTAAAAATTTGAAGATTTGAAAATATTATAATTGCTTCGAAACTTCATTTATTCAACAAGCAAATAAAGTTAAAAATAATTAATCAATTAGAGGTGTTAACAAATAATTACATCTTCAAATTGATTCATTTTCAAATTATCTAATTGTTTTCAAGTGCTTCCCAAAATTCATAAGCTCTTCTTAGATGGGGAATTACAATTGTTCCACCTACTAATGTTGCAATACTCATGGCTTCCATCATTTCAGCTTTAGTAATTCCGTTTTTATAACTTGTTTCTAAATGATATTTAATACAATCATCACAACGTAATACTGCTGAAGCAACTAGGCCTAACAGCTCTTTGGTTTTAACATCTAAATGGCCTTCCATATAAGCGTTCGTATCTAAGTTGAATATACGCTTAATCACTTTATTATCATCGGCTAATAATTTTTCATTCATTTTAGCTCGATAGTCGTTGAATTCTTTTACAGGATTATTCATAACTTATTTTTTTACGATGTCTGTTGTTTCAATTTGTTTTTTTACAACCATAGCACTAATTAGAATACTAATTTCATATAGAATCATGATAGGGATGGCTACAATAACTTGACTTAAAATATCTGGCGGTGTAATAATTGCTGATAAAATGAGCACTATAATTAAAGTATATTTTCGATATTTTCTTAAAAAGGCAGGCGTTACTAAACCAAGTTTAGTTAAGAAATAAATGATAATTGGAAGTTCAAAAAGCAAACCACAAGCAACAGTTGAAGATCGCAATAAACTTATATATGAAGCCAAGTCAATATCGTTGAAAATTTGTTCGCTTATATTATAATTTGCTAAGAAATTAACCGAAAGTGGTGCAATTAAATAATAGCCAAATAAAACTCCAATAAAGAATAATAATGAAGCAATTATAATAAAAGCTTTCGCATATTTTCTTTCATTTTCATATAGTGCTGGACTAATAAATTTCCAAAATTCCCATAATATAAATGGAAAACCTATTATAAAACCAGCAGTAATAGAGGTCCACATGTGAGCCGAAAATTGTCCGCCCATTTCACGACTTTGAATGCGCATTGGGATTTCAGTTACACACAAACTTTTATCTAAACCAAATTGCTGCGATAAATCGCAAAACCATCTATAAGTAATGAAATCTGGATTTTTTGGCCCAAAAATAATATTGTCAAAAATAAAATCACTAAAGAAAAATGCAACCGCCGCACAAGCTAAAATTGCAATTGTACTTCTAACTAATAACCATCTTAACTCTTCAAGATGGTCTAAAAATGACATTTCGCCAAGATTTTTTGCCATTATACTATTCCTTCTTTTAAAATGTCGTGTAAATGTAAAATGCCTTTATAATTATCGTTATCAATAACAACAAGTTGTGTAATCGAATTGTTTTCCAAAATACTTAAAGCTTCAGAAACCAAAATCTCAGAGGAAATGTTTTTCGGATTTTTAGTCATGATATCTTTAGCTGTTAAATGCGTGAAAGTGTCATTTGTGTTCAACATTCTACGAATATCACCATCTGTAATAATCCCAATAACTTTTTCATTTTCAATTACAGCAGTAACACCTAATCGTTTTTCTGAAATTTCCATGATAACTTTTTTAATAGAAGCTTCTGGAGTTACTTGAGGCGTATGTGTGGTATCGAGCATGTCGGCTACGCGAAGTAATAATTTTTTACCTAAAGCGCCACCTGGATGATATAAAGCAAAGTCTTCACTTTTAAATTGACGCAATTCCATTAAAGCAACTGCAAGCGCATCACCTAGAACCAATTGAGCAGTAGTACTATTTGTTGGTGCTAAATTATTCGGACACGCTTCTTTATCAACATGTGCATGCATAATATAATGTGATTCTTTTCCTAAGAACGAATTTCTATCGGAAGTCATTCCTATTAAAATATTATCATGTCTTTTTAACAACGGAACTAAAACTTTAATTTCCGGACTATTACCACTTTTAGAAATACAAATGATAATATCGCCAGGTTGAACCATTCCTAAATCGCCGTGAACCGCCTCCGATGCATGTAAGAATAAAGAAGGAGTTCCTGTTGAATTTAAAGTAGCTACTATCTTTTGCGCAATGATGGCACTTTTGCCAATTCCTGTCACGACTAATCTTCCTTTGGTTTCATAAATTTTTAAAACCGCTTCTGCAAACTCTACGGTAAGATAATCAGTTAATTGTGAGATGCTTTTGCTTTCCTCTAAAATGGTTTTTTGAGCCGATTGTAGTATAGTTGTTGTTGTGTTCAAAGTTATTGTAATTATGTTTTGTGTTTTTAAAGAAAATTGTATCTTTATGTTTGCAAATTTAGGTAAAATCATATTAATAGCGAATGAAACCGAACGAAATTGATTTACACAAGGAATTAAAAAAATATTTCGGGTTTAACCAGTTCAAAGGACTTCAAGAACAAGTAGTTAATAGCATTATTCACGGAAATAACACTTTTGTAATCATGCCTACGGGTGGAGGAAAGTCTTTGTGTTATCAATTACCGGCTTTAGTGTTAGACGGAACTGCCATTGTAGTTTCTCCGTTAATTGCATTAATGAAGAATCAAGTAGATGCCATAAGAAGTTTAGGTTCTGAATTAGGTGTAGCCCATGTATTAAATTCTTCGCTAACTAAAACCGAAATCAATCAGGTTAAAAAAGATATTGTAAATGGTGTAACTAAAATGTTATACGTTGCGCCAGAGTCCCTTACTAAAGAAGAATATATTTATTTTTTACGAGATGTTAAAATTTCTTTTGTAGCGATAGATGAAGCACACTGTATTTCCGAATGGGGACACGATTTCCGACCAGAATATAGAAACCTAAAAGGAATTATTAAACAGTTAGGAGACGATATTCCTGTGATAGGTTTAACAGCTACTGCTACACCAAAGGTTCAAGAAGATATTTTGAAAAACTTAGACATGTCTAATGCTAATACTTTTAAGGCTTCTTTTAACCGTCCCAATTTATTTTACGAAATACGCCCTAAAACTAAAAATGTTGAAGGAGATATTATTCGTTTTATTAAACAACACAAAGGAAAATCTGGTGTTATATATTGTTTGAGTCGTAAAAAAGTGGAAGATATTGCCCAACTTTTACAAGTAAACGGAATTAGTGCCGTTCCCTATCATGCCGGCTTAGATGCTAAAACAAGAGCCAAACATCAAGATATGTTCTTAATGGAAGATGTAGATGTAGTTGTGGCAACAATTGCTTTTGGTATGGGTATCGATAAACCCGATGTTCGCTATGTAATTCACCACGATATTCCGAAATCACTTGAAAGTTATTACCAAGAAACTGGTCGTGCAGGACGTGATGGAGGAGAAGGACATTGTTTAGCATACTATTCATATAAGGATATCGAAAAGCTTGAAAAGTTCATGGCAGGAAAACCAATTGCTGAACAAGAAGTTGGTTATGCATTATTGCAAGAAGTTGTGGCTTATGCTGAAACGTCAATGTCAAGAAGAAAATATTTATTACATTATTTTGGTGAAGAATTTGATGTAGAAACTGGTGAGGGGGCAGATATGGATGACAATGTGCGCAATCCTAAGAAAAAAGTTGAAGCTCAAGATCAAGTACAATTATTATTGAAAGTAATTCGCGATACAAACGAGAAATTTAAATCAAAAGAAATTATTTTCGCTTTAACAGGAAAGGTAAATGCTATTATCAAAGCGCATAAGATTGATAACAATCCTTTGTTTGGTAGAGGAGAAAAATTTGATGAGCGATTTTGGATGGCACTAATTCGTCAGGTTTTAGTAGATGGCTTAATCAAAAAAGATATCGAAACGTATGGTGTTTTAAAAGTAACCGAAAAAGGACATCAATTTATTGATAAGCCTTATATTTTTATGATGTCTGAAGATCATGAATATAGTGAAGAAGAAGATGAAAATATTGTAGCTGCTGCAAAATCTACTGGCACTTCGGATGAAGCCTTAATGAAAATGCTTGTCGATTTACGTAAGAAAGTGGCTAAAAAGGAAGGTGTTCCTCCTTATGTTGTTTTTCAAGAGTTTTCGTTAGAAGACATGGCTTTAAAATATCCAGTAACAATTGAAGAACTTTCAAATGTTCAAGGAGTAGGTGAAGGAAAAGCCAAAAAATACGGAAAACCTTTTATCCAACTTATTGAGCAATATGTTGACGATAACGACATTATACGTCCTGATGATTTAGTGGTAAAATCTACAGGAACAAATTCGGCATTAAAGCTTTATATTATTCAAAGCGTTGATAAAAAATTAGGTTTAGATGATATTGCAAAAGCAAAAGGATTAGAGATGGATGAGTTGCTTAAAGCAATGGAACAAATTGTCTATTCGGGAACAAAACTAAATATTAGCTATTGGGTAGATGATATCTTAGATGAAGACCAACAAGAAGAAATTCACGATTATTTTATGGATTCTGAATCCGATAGAATTGATGAAGCGTTAAAAGAATTCGATGGTGATTATGACACCGAAGAATTACGATTAATGCGAATTAAATTCATTAGCGAAGTAGCGAATTAAAAACCAATAACTAATCTATAATTATTTTATGTCAGAAAATCAAAATGTTTGGAAACCTACTGAAGAAGCAAAAAGTCAAGCAGGACAATTTCGTTTATTCGCAGGTCTATTATGGTTGGGCGCAATAGTAGCTCAAGTTTTTGCAATTCGTATGTTCCTGAGTGCTGTAAATTCAGGAGAATCACCTGTTAATGTTTGGGTAATAGGATTAATTGTACTTGATTTAATTCTTGTTTTTGCAGGTTCTGTTTTATGGAAAAAATCTAATCGATTAGATCCTCCTTCAGAAAAAAATAAATTCTTATTCTACATGCAAAATCAATTGGGTGTAGTTATGGCATTTGTAGCCTTCTTACCTTTAATTATTTTTATTTTAACAAATAAAAAAGTAGATGGTAAAAGTAAAGCTATTTTAGGAAGTATTGCTGGTATTGCTCTAGTTATTGCAGGTATTGGTGGTTTCGAATCAAATATGGCTTCTGTTGAAAAATATACGGAAGAAACCAATATGGTAGAAGCTTTAACAGGAACAAATAATGTGTTTTGGACAAAGTCTGGAGGTAGATATCATTTATACGAAGATTGTGGCTATATTAAAAATAGTGCAGAGAAAATGAATGGTACTGTAGCTGAATCTTATGAGACTAAAGGAATTGATCAGTTGTGTTCACGTTGTAAAGACAGAAAGATGAAAGAAGATGGTATGTCGGAAGAAACGTTAAACGATAAATTAGAGAAAGTTAAAGCAGGTTTAAATCCTGATAACACAACTGCTCCTGAGGCTGATACAGAAAGTATAGAAGAAGAGCAAAAAGATGCTGCTTAAAATATAAAGAAATATCAATAAAAAAAGGAGTAATTTGCTCCTTTTTTTATTGATAAACTTCTCCACGATGAGGCTTTAAAGCATCCCTAAAAGTAATCATATCTTTTTCTTCAACAACAACGAATGCTATAGCATACATTTCATTAATTTCAGTAAACCCTGTAATTTGTAAAGGATAATTTTCTTTTATTAAGTATTCTTTCAGATGAATTTCATGATGTTCAGCAATTTTTAATGCTGAAACACCTCTAAAATCCCAAATTAGTTTAATTCTTCTATTCATATAAAATGTAAAAGAGTCACTTAAATGTGACTCTTTTTTTAGTTTTATTTTTTTATTATTTTTTGATTGAATTTACCCAGTTCATTTTCAATAGATATTAAATATATCCCCGAATTTAAATTTGATGTATTAATCTTTAAACTATTATCATTTATTGTTTTTGATAGAATTAATTTACCATTGAAATCATATAAATTGATTTTCAAATTTTCAAAATCTTCTAACGCTTCAATGTTTAGTTCGTTTTCAATTGGGTTGGGATAAATTTTTATTTTAGATTCCAAACCGAAATTATTTGTATTTAAGAATGTACAGTTAGGTTGGCTGTTAAAAGTTGTTGTATTGTCTTTTGTCCAATTTGCTCTGTCGTTAATTGCTAGGCGTGTGTCATTTGCAGTCGCAGCAGGAATCCCAGTACAGTTAAAAATAGCATTGTCGTATTCAGTATAAGGAGCAGATGTACCATCAACGACCATAATAGCATTAATGCCATTAGTTAACCCAGGAGGAATAGCACTTCTCGAAGAAGAAGTTCCATTTGTAAAATCATCCCAAGTTGATAATGAACCTAAATTACCAGAACTTTCTGCATTCATGTGAATTGCACTGATGAATGTAGGAGATGCTAAATTACCTTGAAATGCTAAAATTTGATCGCCTGCAGATGAAAGAGATAAAGATCCAGAAACACTTGTAGCGGTTCCATTTGAAGCAGTGTATGAAGATGCACCATTAATAGTAATTAATACTTGCTCATACTGTGCAATACTTGATGTTACATCCCATATTAAAACTCCTTCAGTTTCAGTTAAAGAATTTGTTAAATTATTCCAGCCGTTATCAGTAAAAAATATTTTTGTACCAGTTGGTATTCCTCCATCTTTTAATATAATAAAACTAAAACTGTCTGTTCCATCACTATTATGGCTTGTAAAAGCTATATCTCCCGCAGATAATGTAACAGGTGTTGTTGTAGTATTAAATGTGCCTCCTTGTATCGGAAAACTTGTGTTACAACCAATAATTGCACCTGCTCCTGTTTGATTTGCTATATCTAATCGAATTGTACCATTACCAGTTCCAATGTTTATTTGTACTGTCCAAGTACTGCCATTAACCTGATTAACAGTTGTTATACTTGCGCCAGTTACTCCATTAGTATTTAATGAAAAATTTGAAGAACTTAAATTATTAATAGTACCAGAAAAAGTAACTGTATATGTTACAGTGTTAGTGCCAGAATTAAAACTTGTTGCAGAATTGCTTACTACATCGACTATAGGAAATGCATCTGGACCAGAAAGTGATATTGGAAAGCAACCTGCTAAAGATGTCCAGCAACTTGTAGGAGGTGTGTTTGTGTTTTGAGTATTAGCCCATGCCGTATACCAACTTACTCCTCCTATATTTGGGTCGTCACCTTGTACTTCCCATTGTGTTCCAGACCAAGCAATTCTTAAATTCGCTCCTTTTGTATAAAGGTTTTTTCCATTTAAAGTTCCATTCAGTGTATAAACTCCAGCATTTGGTAGAGGATTCATACAGTTGTCAGCAGTTTCCACTGTAAGAGTAACGCTTTGTGCGAAGCACAAATGCAAAAAGCTAGTCATAAATAATGCTAGCCATAAAAAAGCGTAGTTTTTTTTCATAGTTTCCTAAATGTTAAGAAACAAAAGTAGTTAAAAAATAGATTCAAATTCATTAGAAATTTTATTGATTTCAAATTACTATTTTTGCACTGAATTAATTTATTAAAAATGCCACGCGAATTTCAATTTCAAGTTTCACCTGAAGTATCAGCAAACGAAAGTTTGCTTGTTCAACATGTTGCCAAGTTATTTCAGGTTTCACCAAAAGAAATTCAAAAAGTAGAGGTTGTAAAACGTTCTATTGATGCACGCCAGCGTAGTATAAAATTCAACATTAAAGCCAATGTTTTTTTAGTTGGTGAATCTTATTCTGAAACTAAAGTTGAATTACCCGATTATCCTAATGTTGCCAATGCTCACGAAGTAATTGTTGTTGGCGCTGGTCCGGCTGGACTTTTCGCTGCTCTTCAGTTGATAGAATTAGGTTTAAAACCAATTGTTTTAGAAAGAGGGAAAGATGTTCGTGGTCGTCGTCGTGATTTAAAATCCATTAATGTTGATGGTATAGTAAATCCAGAATCTAATTATTGTTTCGGTGAAGGTGGAGCAGGAACGTATTCTGATGGTAAATTATATACACGTTCTAAAAAACGTGGCGATGTCGATAGAATTTTACGCTTGTTAGTTGGTTTTGGTGCTACGGATGAAATCATGGTGGAAGCACATCCACACATTGGGACCAATAAATTGCCACAGATTATTCAAGATATTCGAGAGAAAATTATTTCTTGTGGCGGACAAGTTTTATTCGATACTAAAGTGACTGATATTTTGATTAAGAACAATGAAGTTGAAGGTGTTGTAACTCAAAATGGAGATAAAATTTTAGCCAATAAATTAATCTTAGCAACCGGACATTCAGCTCGTGATATTTTCGAATTATTATATCAAAAAGAAATTGAAATTGAAGCAAAACCATTTGCTTTAGGTGTTCGTGCTGAACATCCCCAATCGTTAATTGATAGTATTCAATATTCTTGTGATTTTCGTGGCGATTATTTACCACCAGCTCCATATTCTATAGTTAAGCAAGTAAATGGTCGCGGTATGTATTCGTTCTGTATGTGTCCAGGTGGAGTAATTGCGCCATGTGCTACTGCCGAAGGTGAAGTGGTAACGAATGGTTGGTCTCCATCTAAACGAGATCAGGCGACTGCAAACTCTGGAATTGTGGTTGAATTACGTTTGGAAGATTTTAAACCCTTTGCAAAATTTGGTCCGTTAGCAGGAATGGAATTTCAAAAAGATATTGAACAAAGAGCTTGGCAATTAGCTGGAAGTACACAAAAAGTTCCTGCCCAACGAATGGTTGATTTCTCACAAAATAAAATTTCAAAAGAAATTCCTAAAACTTCTTATGTTCCTGGAACAACTTCTGTTGAGTTGGGAGAAGTTTTTCCTGGTTTTTTAACGCAAACTATGCGACAAGGTTTCCAAGAATTTGGAAAAAGCATGAAAGGTTATTTTACTAATGAAGCAATTTTACATGCTCCAGAAAGTAGAACTTCATCTCCAGTTCGTATTCCTCGTGATCCTATTTCATTAGAACATGTTCAAATTAAAGGTTTATATCCTTGTGGAGAAGGAGCAGGGTATGCTGGAGGAATTATTTCTGCAGCAATTGATGGTGAAAAATGTGCTATTAAGATTGCAGAAGCTATTGGTTCATAATAGATTCGTATGCATTCCCAATGTTATCAATAATATCTGAAGCAATTAAACTGCGTTCCCCAAATTTTTCTTTTGCAATATCACCCGCAAGACCATGTAAATAATTACCAATTACACTAGCCTTACCAGAAGTATAACCTTGTGAAAGCAATCCTATGATTATTCCGGTTAAAACATCTCCGCTTCCAGCTGTAGCCATTCCCGCATTTCCAGAACTATTAAAAAACAAATCTCCCTTAGGAGTTACTGTTACGGTGTAAGCTCCTTTAATAACAACATAAAGACAATATTGTTTTGCAAATTTTATTGTACGGTCTAGTTTTTCAAAATCATTATTCCAGTTGCCAATCCATCTAGACCATTCTTTGGGGTGTGGGGTCAAAATACTGTAAATAGGAATTTTAACCCAATACTCTTTTTTTTCAGCTAAAATATTGAGAGCATCAGCATCAATAACTAGCGGGTCATTAGTTCGGGTTATTAATCGTAAAATTTCAGTCTTAGTTTCATCATTTGTTCCAATACCTGGACCAACCCCTATAAAGTGGTCGTTAAGGTCAATTCTTTTTTTAATAAAATTCTTTCCATTGCTAGCTACCATTACTTCAGGAACTGAACTTTGTAAAGCAACATAACCACAATCTGGAATTTCAGCAGTAACTAAACCAGCACCAATTCTTAAACTAGCTTTTGAAGCTAATATTGCGGCGCCAATCTTTCCTTTACTTCCAGCTACAATTTTTACGTGTCCAAAATCACCTTTATGGCTAAATCTATTTCGTTTTTTTAAGAAATCTTTGAAATACTCTTCTGTAATCCATTCGTAGTTAGATTCTTGTTTTTCTATAGCATTTTTGTCTAATCCAATTGAAATAATGTGCATCTCGCCGCTGTAATTCTTATTTTCAGGGAGAATTAATGCTAGTTTAGGAAGTTCTAACGTAAGAGTGTGGGAAGATTTTATTATTGCGTTATGAAGATTTGTTGCATTATTATCTACATAAAGTCCAGATGGAATATCAATTGAAATTACTTCTTTTTTTGCGGCGTTTATATAATGAATTAAATCAGCAGCGAGTCCTTTAATAGGACGATTGATTCCAGAGCCAAAAAGTGCATCGATAATAACAATGTTTTCAAAGTTCAAATTCGGAAATTCATCTTCATTGTTTATCGAAATTGTATTACCAGAAATTCTTTGCCAAAGTTCAAAATTTTGCTCAAAATCATCAGAATAAGCAATGTTAGAGGTTATGAAAACAGTAACATTATAAAGTCTTGATTTTAAAATTCGAGCAATAACCAATCCATCACCACCATTGTTTCCAGGTCCACAAAAGACATAAAAAGCTTGTTTATTACTATAATTTTTTAAAATCCAATCAGCGCAAGCACCAGCAGCTTTCTCCATTAATTCTAATGAACTTATGTTTTGAGTTTCTGTCGTGATTTTGTCAACTTCTTTGAGTTGATTTCCAGATAGTATTTTCATTGTTTATAAATTAAAGAAGTCTTTAAAACCGCTTAATATGCTTTGCACAGCATATGAGGCTAATAAAAGTCCCATAATCTTACTTATTACTGTTATTCCTGTTTCACCAATTTTATGTTTTAATATTTTAGCAAACAACAGGAAGGTGCAAGTAATGCTTACAACAAGTAATACCATAAAGGTAGTAATTATTTGTTCTTTTATGGTGTAAATATGATTGTCAGTCATTAAAACTACTGCCATAATTGCTCCTGGAGAAGCTATTGAAGGTAGAGCAATTGGAAAAATAGTAATATGCTTATAATCTTTAATTAAATGCTTTTCAGACTCAGGTTTACCTTCACCAAAAATCATTGTTAATGCAAATAAAAAGAGAATGATTCCTCCCGAAATTTGAAATGCATGCAATGAAACTTCCATTATTTCCATTATAATTTGACCAGCAATTATAAAAAATAGGAGTACAAAAAAAGCAATGATTGAAGCTCTAATAGCTATTTTCTTTTTTTCTGAAGAGTTAAAATGTTTTGAAGCTTCTAAATAGACAGGTATTGAGCCAATGGGGTCAATTACAGCAAATAAAAACAAAAAAGTCTTTAATATTTCTATCATAAAAACGGTTTTCAGTAAAGGTACAAATTCAAAAAACCAATTAAAACCATATTAACATTTTCTAAAATCTATTTTTAGGTTTTATTTTATTAATTTTGACACAATTCAAATAAAATGGCAGAAGAAAAAGTAATTTTAGTAGATATTAATGATGAGCCAATTGGTCTAATGGAAAAAATCGCGGCTCATGAACAAGCCCTTTTGCATAGAGCATTCTCGGTTTTTATTCTAAATGATAATAATGAGATAATGCTTCAACAAAGAGCTGCTTCAAAATACCATTCACCATTGTTATGGACCAACACTTGTTGCAGTCATCAACGACCTGGTGAAACCAATATTCAAGCAGGAAAAAGGAGATTGCAAGAAGAAATGGGGTTTGAAGTTGAATTGACAGAACTGTTTCATTTTATTTATAAAGCGCCTTTCGATAATGGTTTAACGGAACATGAATTAGATCATGTAATGATCGGTAAATACAATGAAGAACCAAAGATTAACAAAGAGGAGGTTGAATCTTGGAAATGGATGAGTATTGATGTTATTAAAACTGATATGCAAGAAAATCCTGAAAAATATACTGCTTGGTTTAAAATTATTTTTGAAGAGTTTAATCATTACATTGAAAACCATAAATTCTAAATTCAGAATTCTAATTTCTAAATTTATATGAGAGTAACTGTTTCCAGAAAGTCACATTTTAATGCAGCACATCGATTATATCGTAAAGATTGGTCTATGGAAAAAAACGATGCCGTTTTTGGTAAATGCAATAATCCTAATTTTCACGGACACAACTATGAGTTAATAGCAAGTGTTACTGGAAATATAAATCCAGAAACTGGTTATGTAATTGATATTAAAATTTTGTCCGATTTAATTAAAGAGCATATTGAGGAAGCTTTTGATCATAAAAATTTAAACGAAGATGTTGCCGAATTTAAAAATTTAAATCCTACAGCTGAAAATATTTGTGTGGTGATTTGGCAAAAATTACGTCCATATATTGATAGTGATAAAGATTTAGAGATTACTTTATATGAAACGCCTCGAAATTTTGTAACCTATAACGGTAAGTAAATGAAGTTTTATCCTTTACAATTTAAGCCTATTTTAAAAGATAGAATTTGGGGCGGAACCAAATTACAATCTGTTTTAAATAAAGAAATTACATCTGAGACTACAGGTGAGAGTTGGGAATTGTCAACTGTTCCTAATGATGTTAGTGTAGTAAGCAATGGTGATTTAAAAGGTAAAGATTTAAATGAACTTATCGAATTATATCCAGTTGAAATTTTAGGGAAAAGTGTTTTAGAACGTTTTGGCAAACAATTTCCATTGTTATTCAAGTTTATTGATGCTAAAGAAGATTTATCAATTCAATTGCATCCTAATGATGAATTGGCTCAAAAGCGCCATAACTCTTTTGGGAAAACCGAAATGTGGTATGTTATGCAAGCCGATAAAGGCTCACGATTAGTAGTAGGCTTTAAAAAGGATTCTAATAAAGATGAATATTTAGCGAAATTAGCTTCTAAAGAATTGATTTCACTTTTAGATGAAACAGAAGTTAAAAAAGGAGATATTTTCTTTTTAGAAACCGGAACAATTCATGCTATTGGTGGCGGTGTTGTAATTGCCGAAATTCAACAAACTAGCGATGTTACTTATAGAGTATACGATTGGGATAGAGTAGATGCTAATGGAAATGGTCGTGAGTTACATACAGATTTAGCTTTAGACGCAATTAATTTCAATACTACAAAAGCTAAGGTTGATTATGAAAACAAAATTAATCATAGCAATAAAACAGTACATTGTGATTATTTCAAAACTAATGTTATTCCTTTAGAAGGAAAAATGAATTGGGAGGCCCATAAGGGTTCGTTTGCGGTTTTCATGTGTACACAAGGCGAATTTTCATTAGAAGTTGAAAATACTTTGTATTCTTATAAAATGGGCGATACTGTTTTGCTTCCAGCTAAAATTGAAAAAGCTATAATTTCGGGTAATGCCAACTTACTTGAAGTTTGGATATAATTACTCGCGTAAAATTTTCTCCATTTTTTTACCTTTTGCTAATTCGTCTATTAATTTATCAAGGTAACGAACTTGTTGCATAATTTTATCTTCAATATCTTCAACGCGATAACCACAAATTACACCTGTAATTTTTTTAGCGTTTGCATTCATTTGTGGCGCATTGGTAAAGAAATCTTCAAAATTAACTTTATTAGTAATGATATTTTCTAAATCTTTTTCGTTGTAACCCGTTAACCAAAAAATGACAGTATGCAACTCTTCAACAGTGCGACCTTTTTTCTCTACTTTGGTAACATAATGCGGATAAACACTTGCAAAAGACATTTTATATACGCGTTCGAGGTTGTTCATTTTTAATGAGTTTAATATTCAAATATAAAAAAACAACAAATACTTAACAACTAAGTATTAACTAAAATAATTATCTTTGCACCGAATTTTAAATGTAAACAAAATGGCAAGCGTTAAAAACTTGAAAAAAGAAATCAACTATGTTTTAGGAGATTTAGTAGACATTGTATATGTATGGGAAATTACTAATGGTGGAAAACCTACTGAAAAAACAGACGAAATTGTTGATTCTATT
This sequence comes from Flavobacterium okayamense, assembly GCF_019702945.1. Classification (NCBI taxonomy): domain Bacteria; kingdom Pseudomonadati; phylum Bacteroidota; class Flavobacteriia; order Flavobacteriales; family Flavobacteriaceae; genus Flavobacterium; species Flavobacterium okayamense. The sequence continues at coordinate 78,032 of NZ_AP024749.1, read as the reverse complement.
TACAGCACTTACGATGAATTGTTAGTAAAAATCAATAATCGTGAAGTTGAAAACAAAAAAGCTCATTTTAGACAAGTTCGTAAAGATTTCGAAGGATTTGTAAATCAGGTAGTTGAAAAAATCAACGGATTGAACTAAAAAAAATAGTAAAAAAAAGCGGATTTTTTTTTGCAAATGTAAATTTCCGAATTATATTTGCACCGCTTTAGAGCCGCCGGTGTAGCTCAGCTGGCTAGAGCAGCTGATTTGTAATCAGCAGGTCGTGGGTTCGAGTCCCTCCATCGGCTCAAAAAGAGAAAACGAAAGTTTTCTCTTTTTTTTTGGAAAAAACTCAAGGTTTAAAGAAAAGCGGACTTCAGGAGTGTCTAAAATATTGAAATAAAAAAGAGGCTCAAAAGCCTCTTTTTTATTGATTGTTTTTAACCTCTTTAATATGTTCTTTAAGAATCTTCCCGTATTTCGATTCTGAAACTTCTGGAGACATTTTATTTGCGATGGAATCTAAATACATCACATTAACATCTGCAATTTCTGTAATTGCTAAATAAGGGGCAATTTCATGATCAGCATGATTCATTGCATAATTAACAACATAAAGGTATTTTCTTTTGATTAACTTTTCATAAGCCTTGTCAATGCTATCTTGTCTTTCTTGGCTAAAGTTTATTTCGTTTTGTAAACGTTTTTCAATTAAATCTAAATTGTCTTCTGTAAACCTTTGATTTAGCTTACTAAACTCAGTCCATAATTCGTGATTTTTTGAACCTGTAATTTTAGCTGCATTAAAAAACTCTTTCAGTTTTGTATTTATTGACATTTCTCCAGGTTCAGCAAAAAAAGGTATGCTGTTATCGATAGATTGTGTTTGTCCACGATCTAAAAACAAGTATAAAACTTCAGGACCGTCAATATTCAAGAAACTTTCAAAATTAGATTTACCTTTAATTGTTATACTGTCTAAAACAACTAATGTAGAGTCTTGAATTTTACTAATGTATAGTTTTCCTTGCCCTAAACCTTCAACATTACCTGTTAAATGTAAATTACCTGTTGTTTCTTTTTTTGTACAAGCAAAAATGCTAATTAATACTAAACTTAATACGAAAATTTTTCTCATTTATCTAAATCAATTTTATTTTGGTGCAGCAATTTCCATTAAAAATGTACATAAAATTGCACCATAAGTTCCTACAACATAACCAAATATTGCTAATAAAACCCCTACACTAGCTAACGATGGATGAAATGCCGAAGCTACAACTGGTGCCGAAGCGGCTCCTCCAACGTTTGCTTGACTACCCACTGCAATAAAGAAGTAAGGAGCTCTAATAATTTTGGCAACCAAAAATATGATAATAAAATGAATTATCATCCAAATTATACCTACTAAAATAAGTCCGGGATTATCTAAAACGGCACTTAAATCCATTTTCATACCGATTGAAGCTACAAGAATATAAATAAAAATACTACCAATTTTACTAGCCCCTGCTCCTTCATACGATTTTAACTTGGTAAATGACAACGCAATACCAATTATTGTAGCCAAAGTTATCATCCAAAAGAAAGTTCCTCCAAAAGTAGAAATGAAACTCTTAGGATCACGAACACTTTCAAAAGTAGAATTGAAAAAATCAGCCAAAACTTGTGAACCCCAATGAGAAAATCCTACAGCACCAAAAGCTATTGCTCCAATAATCATATAATCTGATAAGGAAGGGTTTCGTTTTACACTTTCTTGATAACTTGATACTTTGTCTTGTAATTCTTGAATAGATGAATTATCAGCCTTAAGCCATTTGTTTATTATTTCTTTTTTCCCAATTCCATAAAGTAAAGCTGCCATTCCGATATTTGCAACCACAATATCAACTAATACCATTCCACCGTATTTTTCTTGATTGTATTTGAAGATTTCAAGCATTGCGGCTTGATTTGCGCCACCACCTATCCAACTTCCAGCTAAAGTAGAAAGCCCACGCCAAACTGCGTCAAAATCAGCTCCTCCTACAGTTTCAGGTGAAAAAATTGAAACAATTAAAATTGCTATTGGTCCTCCTAAAATGATACCTAAAGTTCCTGCTAGAAAAACAATTAAAGCTTTAGGTCCAAGATTGATAAGCGCTTTTAAATCAATGCTTAATGTCATTAATACCAATGCTGCAGGTAATAAATAACGACTCGCAACAAAATAGATTTTAGAACTTTTTTCGATTACTTCATTTTGGTCATTTAGTTCTGTCCATTCTGGAGCAATTATATGTAATGAACTAAAAATTGAAGGCAATAAATAACACATTAACAAAGCAGGTACAATTCCATAGAATTTTTTCCAAAAACCTTCTTCTTTAGAAGAGGTGTAGAAAACAAATCCTATTAGAATCATTAATATTCCAAAAACAATTGTATCGTCTGTAAAGTAAGGAGGATTGTGCATAGTTTTAATTTTGGTACACAAATAAAAGAAAAAATCCTCAAAATACTGAGTACTTTGAGGATTATATGTTTAATGTGAAGAGAATAATTATCCTCTTAACCAAGCTTCGCGTAATGCTTTTTTATTATCGTCAGTTGCTTGATACCCGTCTTTTTTCTCTTTTGGCATTACAATTTTACCTTTGATATCCATATCTTTTCCATCACGGTTAATTTTCATTGTAATATCTTCACCATCTTTCCAGTTCATGCTGCTCATTACTAAATCATAGATATTATCTAAGTTGTAGTTTGTACCGTTAACAGCTAAAATTTTATCATCATTTTTTAAACCTAAAGTTGTCATAAACTCATTAAGTTCAATACTTGGTAAAATTTTTATTTCTTTTGTTGAAGGATCAACAGTGATGTAAGGAACTTGTCCTCCTTTTAAGAAAGGGTTTCCAGTAGTTTCAACAGTTGCTTCAGTTACTCCCATTTTAGCGAAAAATTCATCGTAATTGATTGGTGTTTCTCCAGCTACATACATTTGTAAAAATACACCAACTTCTGGATAAGTTAATTCAGTAATTCTACCAAATAATTCGTTATCTTTAAATGCTTTTGAAGTACCAAATTCTTGAGAAAGTTTATTCATTAAATCTAAAATTCCTCTTTCACCATTGCTATTCTCACGAATAATAATGTCAACACACATCGCAATTAAAGCTCCTTTTTGGTAAACATTTATATATTGATCTTTATAGGGTGCTTCTAATACGTTTTTACTCATTTTAGTAAAACTCATTTTGTCATTCATTTGTCTTGATTGACGGATTTTTCCAGCCATTCTTTCAAAGAATTCATCTTGATCAATTAATCCTTGATTAACTTGGAATAAATTAGCAAAATATTCAGTAACTCCTTCATACATCCATAAATGTTCCGACATTTGAGGATTGTTGAAGTCAAAATATTGAATTTCATTTGAATGAACTGTTAATGGAGTTACAATATGGAAAAACTCATGAGAAACTACATCTTTTAATTGTTCTTGTAACATCTCTAATCCCATCATTTCAGGCATTACAACAGTTGTCGATGTTGGGTGCTCTAAAGCTCCAAAACCTTTGGCGTCATTAGCTTGCATATCTGATAAGTACAATAAGATAGCATATTTTTTAGTTGTATTCATTTCACCAAGAAAACGCTTTTGCGCTTTCATCATAGTTTCCATGTTAGGTGTAATGTCCTTAGCAGTATATTTTGCATTTGGAGAATATACACTAATTATAATTTCCATATCATCAACCATGAAAGAAGTAAAATCAGGTTTAGAATACATTAATGGATTTTCTACTAGAGTAGCATATTTTGAACTATAAAATACATCTGAAGTTTCGCTTGCATCAGTATCTGTCATTGCAGAAACTCCCAATAAACTAGAAGGATGTGTAATAGTCAATTTGTATGGTGCTTCTGTTTTGTCTCCGAAATACCCAACAAATCCATGAGTATTTAACATAAAGTTTTCTCCTGCTTTAATGTTTGTTCCTGCAGGTGAAAAAACATCTGTACTTTCACCAGAAAAATGTCCACCAGTTTCAGTATCAAATGAATCGTTTACCCAATATGTTATTTTTGCCAATGATTTTGCATTGTTTATTTTATATGAGTTTTCATCTAATTTTGCGATTGATAACGTATTACCCTTTGCATCAAATGCTTTTACATTTTCAATAAAACGACCATAATTGTCTTCAGAATATGTTCCTGGTACAGTTTTAGGAATCATGAAAGTAGTTGTTTCGGTTGTCATTGTTGGTGGAACAATTGTAACCATCACTTTGTCGTCTTTTACGTTTACTAAGTCAATAGTAACATCAACATCATTTCTAGTTGTAGTTGCAGTAGGTTTACAGCTCCACAATAAACTTACTAATGCAATTGAAAGGATTATTTTTTTCATTTGTATAAATCTTTTGTAATAAGTAGATAATATTAGAATTTTGTTACAAAAAAAATCCCGATTTCTCGGGATTAGTTAGTCAAATTTATTTTTAAAGTAGTATTTAGTGTCTAAATCATCATCTTCAATATCATTAAATCGTTGAGGTTTTGGTTTTGGTTTAGATGCAGTCGCTTTCTTTTTCCAAGTTTCAAAAGCATCTTTTGATATTTTTTTTCGCATTAATTCGGTTACATCATTTTCATTTACTCCGAATTCTTCTTTAATTACTTCAAAAGGTTTTTTTTCCTCTTGTGCCATAGTGACAATTCGCTCTAAAGTTTCATTGTCTAATTCTGAAATTTTCTTCTTTTTCATTACCTGAAAAATTTAATCTGTAGTTCTAATTTTAATGGTTAATAGTTCAATATTACAAAAAAATATTATTCAAGAAATAACTTTTTTAATTTTTGATTTTTTTTTAATTCGAGAGCTGCTTTTAGAATAAAAGATATAAATATTTTAAAGAATTGTTCTAAACGTCAAATTTATTCTTGGTTTTTTAGATAATTGAGTCTTTGGAATTTGATGTTTATAATGTACTTGAGAGCCTTGTTTCATTAGTAAAAGGCTTCCGGGTTCAAGATTCAATTTAAATTTTTCCTCTTTTGTATTGTTTTTTATATGAAAACTCCTTTCTTCTCCTAAACTTAATGAAGCGATTATTGGGTCTCTTCCAAGTTCTTTTTCATTATCGGAATGCCAACCATTGCTGTCATTTCCATCTCTATATAAATTAAGTAAAACTGTTGTGAAGTTTTCGTGGCAAATTGCCTCTATTTCTTCTTTTATGTGAGTTAATAATGGAGTGAAATTTTTTGGATGCATTACAACATTTGAATATTTATAGCTTTTTCCGTTATTTCCATATAGGGCTGTAAGTCTTGGTTGTAAATGTGTTTTTCCAAATAGTGTAATTGAGTCTTGTTGCCAAGTAATATCTTTTTTTAGTAAATAAAATAATTCATTAGCTTTTTCAGAATTAAAAAAACTTGGGTAATATTCAAAAATACCATCCGATAGTGGTAAAATTATTTTATCATTTTCAAAAAGATTCATATTGCAAAAATAAAAAGGAGAAGTATAACTTCTCCTTTTTAAATATTATTTATTGTCTTGTAAAAGATTTTTATAAAGCAAACCGCCAAGTAATGCTCCTAAAATTGGTGCAACCCAAAACAACCAAAGTTGCATTAAAGGCTCGCCTCCTACAAATAGAGCTTGTGATAATGAACGAGCAGGATTTACAGATGTATTAGTTATTGGAATAGAGATTAGGTGGATTAAAGTTAAAGCTAAACCAATCGCTAATCCCGCAAATTTTGTATTAGCAAGTTTGTCTGTTGCTCCAATTATAATAATAATAAAAAACATTGTTAAGACAAATTCGGCAATAAATGCACTTACCATTGCGTAGTTTTGTGGAGAAAATGAATCATAACCATTACTTGCAAATGCCCCTGCTTGGGTTGCATCTATTGAGAATCCTTCTTTTCCTGATAAAATCAAATATAAAAATGTTGCTGCTAAAATAGCGCCAACACATTGCGAAAGTATATAGGGAGCAATCTCTTTAGAATTAAATCTTCCACTTATCCAAAGTCCTATTGTTACCGCTGGATTAAAATGTCCTCCTGAAATATGACCTACAGCATAAGCCATTGTTAAAACTGTTAAACCAAATGCTAATGCTACACCAGCGAAGCCTATCCCTAAATCTGGAATTCCGGCAGCAAACAAAGCGCTACCACAACCGCCAAAAACTAACCAAAAAGTTCCGAATAATTCGGCAAATAATTTTCTCATAATTTTAGTTTTATTGTTAGTGATGTAAAAATACCAAAAAATAAAGGCTAATATTTTGAGATTTGATTAATATTTTAACAAATATTGGTTAATAACTATATTTTACTCTTGAGTTTTAAGTTCATAATTACAATTGCTGTAATGATTAAAACAATACCAAACCATTGTGATAAAATGACTTGTTCGTTAAGAATAAAAAATGCCATTGAAACCGAAACTGGTAATTCAAGAGAAGAAACAATACTGCCTAAGCCAATTCCTGTAATGGGAAAACCTGCATTCATCAAAATAGGAGGGATAATTGTACCAAATAAAGCAACTAATATTCCCCATTTTGCAAAAATTTCAAAATTAAAAGGTGTTTGTTGCGAAATCAATGTGAAAATAGCAATGATAATTGCGCCACCTAAAAGCATGTATAAGCTTCTTTTAGCATTATTTACACCAACAGCTATTTTATTTGCAGTAAACATAGTCGTAGTAAATGAAGCGGCTGCTAAAATTCCAAAAGCTAATCCTCTCCAATCTAAAGTAAACTCACTATTTATAATATTTGTTGCCAATAATGTTCCAATTAGTACAATGACTACGGCTATAATTTTTTGGAAAGAAGGCGCTTTTTTATCTAAAAACCATTCTAATAAAACACCCATCCAAACCGTTTGCATTAATAATACTATTGCAATAGATACGTTTATGTACTTAACACACAAATAGTAGAAAACACTTGTTAGACCTAAAGATGTTCCAGCAAGTAATAATTGGACAATGTGCTTTTTTGTAATCTTTATTTCTTCTTTTTGTTTTTTAGTTTTTTGAAAAGCCATGATAATAAGTATTCCTAAAATACCATATACAAATTGCGCAGTTGTAACTTCAGCAGTTGTAAAGTTTTCTTTGTATGCTAACTTTACAAATGTTGCTAACATTCCATAACTAGAAGCGCCTAATCCAACTAATACAGCTCCTTTTAAAATATTATTATTCGACATGACTTTAATTTAAGGGGCGCAAATATAAGAATTTAGAATTTAGCTTTGGATATATAAACTTTAGTAAGAAATTAACATTATAAAACTTAATAAAAATTCAATATTGAAGTTATTATACTTTAATTAAATTATATGAGATTTGTAATAATTATTTTTTCAATTTGTTTTTTGTGTTGTAATAACTCTGAAGTAAAGTCTAAGACGAAAACAATTAATACTATTAAATCTTTGAAAGATTATAACGCTTTTCATAAAGAAGCTTTAGCATTTTGTAAAGAAAATAAATTTGATGAGTCCTATTATTTTTTGGTTGATTTGAGTCTTCATTCTGGTAAAAGCAGATTTTTTATTTATGACTTTGATGCTGAGAAAGTAATTGATAAAAATTTAGTTACCCATGGAAGTTGTGATCAATTTGAAGATAATTTACATAAATGGCAAAATGTAAAATTTGATAGTAGAGTTAATAGTCATTGTTCAATGAAAGGGAAATATAAAATAGGGGATAGAGACGTTAGTTCATGGGGAATAAAAACAAAGTATTGGCTACATGGGTTGGAAGAAACTAATGAAACTGCTGTAAAAAGAGTAGTGGTGTTACATTCTTGGAATGCCGTAAAAAATAAAGAGATTTATCCGAGATATTCTCCATTAAGTTGGGGCTGTCCTGCAGTTTCTAATGAGTTTATGTACAAGTTAGATGATAAATTAAAAAATACTGAAAAACCCGTCTTACTTTGGATAATAGAATAAAAAAAACGCCAAAAAGGCGTTTTTTTTTATCGTCTAGATTTTTTACGTATAACTGTTGTGCCTCTTTTATTCTTTTTTACAATAGTAGTATTTCGATTATTGCGAACAATTATAGTAGAGGTTCTTCTTCTTGGTAAATATATTTTTCTGGCAATAGTAGAACGTCTTATTGTAGTTGTTCTAAAATACACACGATGTCTTGCATTTCTTGAATAAAATACTGAATATCGAATCGGTGCCCAAGGTTTCCACCATAAAGGATAATAACGCCAACGGTAAGGAGAAATCCAAACCACATAATTAGGGGCGTATATAAAACGAATTACTGGCCAAGTCCATACATTAACTACTATGGATTTCCATTCAATATCAAAAAGAGAAGGACCTTTGGAGTTACTTTTAATTACCTCTTTAGAGTCGAAAGGTTCGATTAAAGTATTTTCAGGAAACAAATCAGAATCGCCTTCAATTTGTAAATAAGCTTCTTCTTCACCTGTTTTTTCAATTGCTATAGTTGCAATATCTTGTTTTTCATTTTCATCTAAAAAAGTACTTAACACAAGAATGTGAATATTGTTTTCAACCAATTCTTCGACTTGAATATAATCTATTTCACCATCATTATTCAGATCTAAATTATTTACATCACTTTTTTCTTGATTAATTAATTTTTCAAATTCTTCAATTGTACTTACATCTTTTAAAGTAGCTAAGGCGCCTTCAAGACTAAAATTGTTTCCAACATTAGAAGGAGTAACGTTTTCTTGTGCATAAAATGAATATATACCCAAGAACAATACTAGAATAGAGAGTCTTTTTTTCATAATCTTAATAGTTTATGCTAATTAGATTATAAAAACATAAAAAAGTTTAATTGAATTTTTATTTTAAATCTTCAAGATGAATTTTTAATGCTTTAACCGATATACTAATTTCCCAAAAAGATAATGCTAATGAAACTAATAGACATAATAGTGAAAGTCCAAATAAATAAATTCCAATTAACTGTTGTTCTAAGAAAAGCATTAACATTGCAAAAACAGATATAAACAAACACATTACTCCAAATAATTGCATGTAACGAATTAATGTTAAGCGTAGATTAAGGTTTTTAATTTCTAATAATATACTTTTAGAATGTTCTTGCTCATAATTTCTTTTTAAATTTCTAATAATCTGTGCAATTGTTAAAAACCTATTTGTGTAAGCTAAAAGTATCAATGAAGTAGCTGAGAAAAGTAGCGCCGGAGTTTCTAAGGATAAAATCATTTTATAAAACTGTAAAGAATGAAATTAATTTGTAACAAAATTACTAGAAATAAGTCAAACTATGATATAACAAGATAATTAAGCTTAAATGAAAAATTTAATACCTGCCTTTTTTTTATTAATACTACCTAATTTTTTATTTTCTCAAACAGAAAATGATTCAATAAAATCAACGGAATTAGAAGAAGTTATTCTTGTGAAAAAGAAAAAAGCCGTAGAGCAAAAGGCAGATCGTACCATTTTTGATTTTTCAGAACAAGCTCATTTAAATTCGGGTTCGGTTATGGAGGGTTTAAAAAAGCTTCCAGGCTTAATAGTTTCTGATGTTGCTGGTATGATGTATCAAGGTAAACAGTTAGAAGTATTTATGGATAGTAGACCATTAAATATTTATTCAAATGAATTGACTTCGTATTTAGAAAGTTTACCAGCAAATTCAATTGAAAAAGTTGAAATAATAACGCAGCCAGGAGCCGAATTTCCAGCAACATCAGGTGGTGCTATTATTAATATAATTACTTCCAAAAACGCTAAAAATTATCTATCTGCAACGTATTCAAACGGATATAGTTATACAAAATATGATGATTCTCGTCATCGTTTTAATAATAGTTTACTTGTTAGTGCAAAAAACAGTCTGTTTGGTTGGCAAATACAAATAGGACAAAGCTATAATGAAGCCTATCAAAGGAGTAACTTCTTCAGTCCAAATGAAGTAATTTCTCAAAACTTTTCCGATAGAACAAATCGTTTTTATTTTGTTAAAACCGGTTTGAAATTTGATTTAGGAAACGATAGATTGTTGGTAAATTATGACTTTAATACCAGTAATAATAGATCTACAATAGATGCTAATGGATTTGGTTTTGTTTCTTCTGATTTAAGTAAAAATAAAAGAAATCGAAATGATGTAGCATTAAATTATCAAAAACGATTTGAAGATAGAAGCAAAAAATTAGACTTCAGATTTAATTATAACAATAATCAGAATGATTTTGACTTAACTTCATTGATAAATGGAACTGCTGGTCTTCAAAATAATTATAATCAAAATTTTTATCAATTTAAAACAGATTATTCTCAAGAATTAAAGTTATTAGATGAAACAAAATTTAGCATTGGAGTTTTAGCTGATAAACTAGATTTTGTAACTGAGAGTTTTGATGTAAAAAATTTAGATTATTGGAGAACGACATATGCGGCTTATTCTGAATTTCAATCGACTTATAAAAAGTTTGATTTCATTTTAGGCGGAAGATTAGAATCCTATAAAATTAAAGGAGAAACAAATACTGGTTTATTAACGCCATTTGATTTAACCCGATTTTTCCCTAATGCTACAATACAATACAATATAATGCCGCAAGTGTTTTTTAATGCTAATTACAACAAAAAGATTAGTTTGCCTAATACTTCGGCTTTGAATCCTAATAACACAAATTATCAAAATCCAAATGTTTCATTTTTTGGTAACCCAAATTTAGATCCTACAATTTTTGATAATTATGAAATTAGAGTAAGTGCTTTTGAATATTTTTATATTGGATATTCTATTAGCGATGCAAGTAATCAAGTAGTAAATAGAATTATTGAGACACCAGGCGGAGCTGCAAGTGTTTCTGTAAATGCCCCAAAACTGAAAGTTCATAATTTTAACTTTGGATTACCATTGCCTTATATGTTATTTTTAAAAGGCTTGAAAGAAACCTTAAAGTTTGATTTCAATCCTGATGAAATTAATTTTTTGTATATTTATATAGGACATCAAAAACACTTTCTTGATGGAATTGATTATAAAGGTTTTTGGAATTTTAATTTAATGTCTCAGGTTCAGTTGCCTAGTAAAATTAAATTCACACTTAATTATAATACATCTACTACTGGAGGAAATTATCAATATTATGCCATTCAAGAACCTTTTAGTCAGCAATTAGACGCAACATTTGCAAAGAAATTCTTATCTGATAATTTATCTGTTTCATTATATGTAAACGATATTTTTAATACAAATAAACAAGGTTTAGGTGCAATTGGAACCGATTTACAATATTACAGTAAATATGATTCTAGGCGAATTGGTTTTTCATTGAATTATAAAATTCCAACTCGAAATAAATTAGCAAAAGAAGATTCAAATTTTCTTAATTCTACTAAGAAAGAAGAAGGAAATGAAGTATTAAAGAATTAGTTAATAAGACTTTTTATTTATTTCATAAATCCAATTTGTTTTTGGCGAAGTATCGTCTTTTATTTCGCCAATTTTCTTTCCACCTAGTTTTTCAACTGCTTTTTGTGAGCGGAAATTAGTTTCGCCAACATGAAAATGTATGTTTTCTACAAAGTGGAAAGCATAATCCATCATTAAATGTTTTACTGTGGAGTTATAATTGGTTCCCCAAAGGCTTCGATCGATGAATGTATAACCAATTACTATAGTTTTTAAATTTGCATCATAATTATAAAATCGAGTCGAGCCAATAACTTGATTGGATACAGTGTCGATAATTTTGAATGCTCCTTTAGATTCTATTGCTTTGTTGAAAAACTCTTCAAAGACTTCTTTTTTAAACCTATCATTGTTAGGATGTTGTTCCCACAACAATTCGTCAGAAGCAATATTGTATAATTCATCAAAATCTCCTTTTTGTAAAGGTATTAATGTTACTAATTCGTTATGTAATATTGGTTGTAAATTCATTTGTTTTCTGTAAAAGGGAATAATAATGAAAATGCTTTGTACAAACTATTGTGTAAAATTGTCGCATGATTTTCTTCAGGAAAAATTACAAAATCAGTTTTTTTGGTTTCTATTTTACTTAACAATAAAGCAAGTGATTTAGCATCTTTTACCATTATCTTGTGTTCTTGCTGACCAACGGCCAAGTAAATATATTTTTCTGAATAATTATTCTTTGGTAAGACTTGTTTGCCTAATTCTAATAAGCTTTGATTGTCCCACCATAAACTTGGACTAGTAATTAAATAATGTGAAAATAGATTCGGTTTTTTTATTAGAATTTCAGTTGCCAATAATCCACCAAGTGATTGGCCAATTAAATAATTTTTACCATTGGTTCTGTAATTTGAATTGATATAAGGTTGTAATTCTTTTTCAATGAATTCTATGAAATTTTCTGAGCCACCTGTTGTTGGGTAATCTTTTTTTAAATCTTTATCAGTTGTAGGAAAAGTGAAATCGTGTTTTCTATCGAGATTAGAAATTCCAACAATAATACATTTTGGCATTTTAAATTGAAGATTAAAAAATTGCACTAAACCCGTTACGTGAATTAAATCTTCGTTTATTGAACCATCTAATAGATAGATAACAGGATATTTTTCTTCATCATTATAATCATCAGGTAAAACAATATTTAAATTTCGATGTTCTACTAAAATTATTGATTTTAATGTTATTATGTCTCCTATATTCAAAGCTTTTTTTTGGTCTACTTGTCCAAAACTGAAAACTGAAAATAATAACACTCCTAAAAGAAAGTTTTTCATTTTTTTTTTTTCTTTAAAAATACAAAAACCTGTAAGAGAATCTTACAGGTTTTAAATTTAATTATAATTCTAAACTTGATTTAGAATCTAAAAGGATTGTGAAGTATCAAATAAACTATTTTAAACTTTCAAAACTTCTTTTTACAAAGGCAGTTAACTCTTCTCCTTTTAATAATCCTTGAGAAAGTTTGGCTAAATCTAATGCTTGTTTTACAAGTGATTTTTGAACTTCCTCATTTTCATTTGATAAAATATTTGATGCTAATTCAGAATTGGTATTTACTACTAAATTATACATTTCGGGTAAATTACCCATGCCAAACATTCCACCGCCACCTGATTGACTCATTTCTTTCATTCTTCTCATGAATTCAGGTTGCGTAATCATAAATGGAGCTGATTTGCTATCTAGAGCTTCCATTTGAACAGTATAAGTTTCTTTAGGAACAAAACCTTCTATAGCAGTTTTAAGTTTTTCTTTTTCATCATCAGATAATTTTGAAATTTGATTTTCCTCTTTCTGAATTAATTTGTCTAAATGATCCGCATCTACACGAGCAAAAGTTAGATTTTCATTATCCGCTTCTAATTTTTGAATTAAATGTGATACAATAGGTGAATCTAATAATAATACTTCATAACCTTTTTCAATCGCAGCTTCAATATAACTATGTTGAGCATCTTTGTTTGAAGCATATAACACGACTAACTTTCCATCTTTATCTGTTTGATTTGAAGCTAGTTTTTCTTTTAATTCGGCTAAAGTGTAATATTTTTCTTCTGTTGTAGGGTATAAAACAAAATCTCCAGCTTTTTCATAGAACTTAGGTTCCGAAAGCATTCCATATTCTAATACAATTTTAATATCGTTCCATTTTTGCTCAAAATCTTCACGGTTTTCATTGAATAATGATTTCAATTTATCGGAAACTTTACGTGTAATGTAATTTGAAATTTTCTTTACATTTCCATCAGCTTGTAGATAGGAACGTGAAACGTTAAGTGGAATATCTGGAGAATCGATAACACCTTTTAACATCGTTAAGAATTCTGGTACAATTCCTTCAACATTATCTGTTACAAAAACTTGATTTTGATATAATTGAATCTTATCTTTTTGAATTTGTAAATCTGAAGATAGTTTAGGGAAATATAAAATTCCAGTTAAATTGAACGGATAATCTACATTCAAATGAATGTTAAATAAAGGTTCATCAAATTGCATTGGGTACAATTCTCTATAAAAATTCTTGTAATCTTCATCTGTTAAATCAGAAGGCTGTTTCGTCCAAGCAGGATTTGGATTATTGATGATATTATCAACATCTTTGTACTCTGTTTTATAATCATCACCAGCGTCTTCGGGTTTTGGTAGCGCTTCTTTTCTAGTGCCAAATTTAATTGGAATTGGCATGAACTTATTATACTTAGTTAAAAGTTCTCTAATTTTTCCTTCTTCTAAAAATTCTAACGAATCCTCAGCTATATGTAAAATAATTTCAGTTCCTCTTTCTGTTTTATCATGTGGCTCTAGCGTAAATTCCGGACTTCCGTCACATGTCCAATGTGCTGCTGGTTCATCTTTAAATGATTTGGTGATGATTTCCACTTTACTAGCAACCATAAAAGCCGAGTAAAATCCTAAACCGAAATGACCAATTACACCTGAATCTTTGGCAGAATCTTTATACTTTTCTAAGAATTCTTCGGCACCAGAAAAAGCAATTTGATTAATATATTTCTCAACTTCCTCGGCTGTCATTCCTAAGCCTTGATCGATGATATGAAGTTTTTTACCTACGGCATCAATTTTCACTTCAATGATAGGATTGCCGTATTCAACCTTTGCCTCTCCAATGCTTGTTAAGTGTTTTAGTTTTAAAGTAGCATCAGTTGCATTAGAAACTAATTCACGAAGAAAAATTTCGTGATCACTATATAAAAACTTTTTAATTAAAGGAAATATGTTTTCTACCGAAACATTAATTTTTCCACTTGACATATCTATCTGTTTTAAATTAAACTTGTAAAAGGTTTTTCAAATAAAATACCAAAGTTGTTTTGGTGACAAATTGACATAAAAAAAGACTCCTCAAAAAATGAGAAGCCTTATACATGAAAATAGTTTGGGTTGGTTTTATTTTTAGTATTCGTTAAACTTATAAATTATACCACCAGTAACGTTATAAGTTATTCCTGTAAATGAATTTACTGCATCCGTATAAGCTAAAGTACCGTCAAAATTGTAATGTTGTGAAATGTTAAACACAACAGATGTATCTATTGCAAAAAACAATCCGTCAGTAATTCTGAATCGTGGAGTTAAGCCTCCAATTACATTAACTAAGTTGTCATTACCACCACCTAGAGATGATTTTACTAAAGAATAACCTGCACCACCATGAGCGATTAGGTTAAAGAAATCATGACTGCTAGCACGCGTAATTAATGATGAAATATTAGCAGTACCTTGAATTGATATTCTAGTAATATCAACACCTGTTTTCTCATCTAGTTTTAAAATATCTGTTCTAAATTTATCAGAAGCAAAATCTAATTTTAAACCATAGGTTTCATCGAAATCATAGGTTAATCCAGCTCCAAAGTGAGAAAGATTGTTAATACTTGGTTCAAAAACTCCGTTTAAACCATAATTAACTTCAAGACCATATTGCGCTTGTGAAGTTGTAAAAGAAAATAAAGAGATTAAAAAAAGAGCTCCTTTTAAAAGATTAAATTTCATATTGGTATTAATTTTGGGCGGTGCAATATAGTAATTATTTATTTTTTTAAAAATAACTTAATACTTTTGTTTTTTATTTCTTTCATGTTAAAAGTAGAATCACTTTCGTTTCAATATAGTAATCAAGTATTTAATACGCTAAACTTACTTTCTTTTGCCATTAAACAAGGTGAAAGTCTTGCGATTATTGGGGAAAGTGGTTGCGGAAAAAGTACATTGTTAAAGTTGATTTATGGTCTAGAAGATGCAAAATCTGGTAATATTTATTGGAATGGTGAAGTGGTTACTGGTCCAAAATTTAACTTGGTTCCTGGTATGTCACAAATAAAATATTTAGCACAAGATTTTGATTTGATGCCATACATAACCGTCTCAGAAAATGTAGGTAAATATTTATCTAATTTTTTTCCTGAAGAAAAGAAGGCTAGGATAGATGAATTACTTGAGGTGGTTGAAATGAGTGAATTTTTCAACACGAAGGTAAAATATTTAAGCGGTGGTCAAATGCAGCGTGTTGCCTTGGCAAAAGTTTTAGCTAAAGAACCTGAACTTTTATTATTAGACGAACCTTTTAGTCATATTGATAATTTCAGAAAGAATAGTTTAAGAAGAAATATTTTTAGTTATTTAAAAAAGAGAAATATTACATGTGTTATTGCTACACATGATGTTAATGATTCATTATCTTTTGCTGACGAAATAATGGTAATGAAAGAAGGTGAGTTAATAGTTAAAGGTAAAACTTTAACTATTTATGAAGAAAAGTCAAGTAAATATGTAGCGTCGTTATTTGATGATGTTTCTGAAATTGAAATAAAAGGTGAAAAAAAATTATTCTATCCAAACGAATTTGAAATAGTAGAAAACTCCGAAATTGAAGTAGAAGTTAAGCAGAGCTTTTTCAAAGGGAGCCATTTTTTAATTGAAGGAAATTTTAATCAAAGTTTAATTTATTTTAACTCTGATAGAGAACACGAAATAGGAACAATATTATATTTAAAAGAAAAATCCCGAAATTGATTCGGGATTTTTTTTAAATATTAATTTTTTAAATGTTTTTCTAAGAATTGGTCTTGTTCCCATAACAAATGGAAAATATTTTCTTTTGCACGATATCCATGACTTTCTTTTGGTAAAATTACCATTCTTGCTGGTGCACCTAAACCTTTTAGAGCTTGATAATAACGTTCTGTTTGTAAAGTAAAAGTACCTGGATTATTATCGGCTTCGCCATGAACTAATAAAATAGGCGTTTTCATTTTTTCAGCATTCATAAATGGCGACATTCCATTGTAAATATTAGGAACATCCCAATAATTTCTTTGTTCACTTTGGAAACCAAACGGTGTAAGTGTTCTGTTATAAGCACCGCTTCGTGCAATTCCGCAAGCAAATAATTTTGAATGTGTAAGTAAATTTGCTGTCATGAAAGCGCCATAACTATGTCCGCCCACTCCAACTTTAGTTCTGTCAATATAACCTAAATTATCAACCGCATTAATTGCAGCTTCAGCATTAGCAACTAACTGAGGAATAAATGTGTCGTTTGGTTCTGTTGTTCCTTCACCAATAATTGGGAAAGCAGCATCATCTAAAACAGCATAGCCACGGGTTACCCAATATACAAACGAACCATAGTATGGAAATGTAAATTCATTTGGATTTTGTGTGGTTTGTCCAGCACTATTTTTATCCTTAAATTCTTGTGGATAGGCCCAAATTAATAAAGGAAGTTTTTTGTCTTTTTTTGTTCTGTCATATCCAGCAGGTAAATATAAAGTTCCTGATAAAGAAACACCGTCATTTCTTTTATAGGTAATTACTTCTTTGTAAACATTCTTTAAACTTTCAAACGGATTTTTAAAATCGGTTATTTGAGTTAGTTTTTTCGATTTTAAATTTCTGAAATAGTAATTAGGATATTCATTTTTCGATTCAATACGAACTAATACTTCCCCTTTTTTTGCATCTTCTAAAGAAAGTAAATTTTCTTTTTTAGTTTTTAGATCAGAGCGGTATAAGCGTTTAGTTTTTAATGTTTTTAAATCAAATTCATCAATAAATGGGAATTGTCCTTCTTTAGTGAAACCTTCACCCAAAAGATACATTTTATTGTTTTCAATATTTAAAACATATCTTCCATAATCGTTCTTTTTCATTTGAAAACTTCCAGGGTCACTATAACTGTCTTGATAATTACGCTCTTCGATTTTTTTAGGATTACCACCTTCAATACTTGGATTGATTAAATAACGTTTTAGAGTTCTAGTATCGTACCAATATTCCATAAACATCGCAATATCTTTATTTCCCCAAGTAACTCCTGCAAAGCGCAATTGAGTTTTAAAGAATGATTTTGGCGCTTCATTAAATGGCGCTTTCCATAAAAAAACTTCATCTCTAAATTCTACTTCTTTGTTAGCATCTCCACCATCCAATGCTTCAGAAAAGTATAATGTTGATGGTTCATCTGCTCTCCAACCGATTCCTCTTTTTCCAGCGCGAGTAGACATGAATCCTTTTGCTCTTATTTCATCTAATGGCACATTGTTTACTTCTTTAATTAAATTTCCATTGATATCATAAACAGTTTCAGATTGAGGAAATCTGCTGTAAGGAACTACATAAGAAAAGGGTTTGTTAATTTTAGTAAGTAAGATGTAGTTTCCATCAGGTGAAAAACTTTCATCTGCATAAATTGCAGCAGGTTTAAAAAGCTTTTTATTACCATTTAAATCAACGGTATATAGTTCTGAAGTAACTAAAGTCTCAAAGTTGGCTTCATCTATTTTGTTTTTTAATAAATCTTGATAGGTTCTGTTTTGTGAAGATTTACCGCCAGATGTTTCAGACACTATTGGTCCTTCAGGTAAATCTTTTTCGTTATCGATTAATTTAGGTCTGTTTTCAGGAAGAACCTTAATTAATATTTTATTACTGTCTCTATACCAATTTGTAGGATTACCTAAGTTAGCATTTAAATTATCAGCAGTCAATTTTTTTGCAGTTACTATTGCTACATCTATAACCCATAATTCAACACCTTTTTCAGTTGTATTAGTAAAAGCTATTTTTTTCTCATCTGGAGACCAAGAAATATTTGTAATCTTAGCATTTTCAGGTAAACCAATTACTTGTTTTGGCGAACCGTTTTTTACTTTAGAAAGTTTTAAATTATTAATATAAGTTACAGTACTTGAAATATTTGTAGATGGATTAATACGTAATCCGCCTAATTTCATTTCATCTTGATTTAGTTCGTCTAAACTCTTGTATGTATTAGTGTAACTTAAAAGCATATTTTCTTTTTTAGAATCCATGCTTACACTAGGAGCTCTTTCATAATCCGCCAAATCTAAAATTTCTTTGGGTGGCTTTTGATACTTTAAGTTCTCTTGAGCTTGTGTTGATAATGTCATTAAAAGTAATGACAAATAAAAAATAGTTTTTTTCATCGAGGAATTTATTTGTTTGGTTCCCAAATTTAAAAAATTGAGATTTTAGATTTCTTTAAATTTTGTTAAATAGAATTTTACTTAAATTATTTTTTTTTTTGGATTCAATAATACAAGTGTTTAAATTCAATATTTTTTTGATAATTTTATAGTTTTGCTTTAATAAATTAATAATTTGATAATATGATGATGTATAATTCAAGAATTTCAGGTTTAGGTTATTACGTTCCTGATAATGTGGTAACTAATGAAGATCTGTCTAAGTTGATGGACACTAATGATGAATGGATTCAAGAGCGTACTGGAATTAAAGAAAGAAGGCATGTTTCTAGTTTAGACGATACAACTACATCAATGGGTGTTAAAGCCGCTGAAATGGCAATTGAACGTTCTGGAGTTGCAAAAGAGGATATAGATTTTATTGTTTTTGCAACATTAAGTCCTGACTATTATTTTCCTGGTCCAGGAGTTTTAGTACAACGCGATTTAGGTTTAAAAACAGTAGGTGCTTTGGATGTAAGAAACCAGTGTTCTGGTTTTGTATATGGATTGTCTGTTGCTGATCAATTTATTAAAACAGGAATGTATAAAAATGTTTTAGTTATTGGTTCTGAAGTACATTCACGTGGATTAGATTTTACAACTCGAGGTAGAGGTGTTTCAGTAATTTTTGGTGATGGAGCAGGAGCGGCGGTTTTGTCACGAACAGAAGATAATTCGAAAGGTATTT
This sequence comes from Flavobacterium okayamense, assembly GCF_019702945.1. Taxonomy (NCBI): domain Bacteria; kingdom Pseudomonadati; phylum Bacteroidota; class Flavobacteriia; order Flavobacteriales; family Flavobacteriaceae; genus Flavobacterium; species Flavobacterium okayamense. Next base: position 58,354 of record NZ_AP024749.1, on the reverse strand, counting down.
TATCTACGCATTTACATTCGGAAGGGCAACATGCTGAAGAATTAGCATTAGTTGCACCAGGAATGGGAAAACGTTGGGTAACGGATATAATCAAAGACAACAATCCTGATGATGAAAGTTATTATCCATATATGAACGGACAATTTGTATTTAAGAATGCAGTAGTTCGTTTTAGCGAAGTAATTAATGAAGGTTTACAGAAGAATAATCTTCAAGTTTCTGATATTAATATGTTAATTCCGCATCAAGCGAATTTGAGAATTTCACAGTTTATCCAACAGAAATTTAAATTAGAAGATAGTCAAGTGCATAATAATATTATGAAATACGGAAATACTACTGCAGCTTCCATTCCAATTGCTTTAACGGAAGCTTGGGAACAAGGAAAAATTAAAGAAGGTGATTTAGTTGTTTTAGCTGCTTTTGGTTCAGGCTTTACTTGGGGAAGTGCTATTATTCGTTGGTGATTTTTTTAGAAAAAAGAGAATAAAAAAATAGAATAAAAACAAAAAACGCTCTGAATTTTCAGAGCGTTTTTACTATTAACTAATCATTTACGACTAATTACTAAGAAATTAAAACATTCCTCCACTACCTTGCGATTCGTTATCATCACGTTGTTTTCTAGAAAGAGCTCTGTTTTTTCCACCACCAAAACGGTAATTTAAGCCTAAATAAACAGTTTGGTTTTCCCAGTAAAATGCTCCATATTGTCTGTGAGGAATATTTCCGTCGAAAGCAAAACGCATCGTGTCAAAAACGTCATTTAAACGTGCTGTAATAGTTCCTTTACCTTTGGCAAAATTATAACTTGAACCAATATCTATTTTATACATTTCTTTTCTTTCAAATTGTAAACTTAAATCGCGACCTCTATAAAATCCGAATAATTGAAAACGTAAATTTTGAGTAGCTGTAAAATTGTTATTCATTCTGAAATTAAAAGCAGTCACATCAACTTCAGCATTTTCAAAAACACCTGTGTCTGAATTTTGTACAGTTCCTTTAACCGTTCTAAAATACACATCGGCACTTGTATTAACAGACCACCATTTTGCGAATTTTAAGTTGGCAGATGATTCTACCCCAAATGCATTATTGTTATTGAAATTGTCATAAGAAAGGATGTTTCTATTTACATTATCTGGATCAGCAAAAACTACTCTAGAAATTTCGTCATTAATTAACCTGTAGAATGCACCACTTGTAATGGAACCAATTTTCATTTTTCGAGTATAATTTATTTCTAATGAGTTAGTAAATTGTGGAACTAAATCGGGATTTCCTCTAGATTCTAATAAAGGTGTTGTCCATTCTCTAATTGGATTTAATTGTCCAATACTTGGTCTGTCAACTCTTCTCGAATAATTTAAATTGAAAGAGTTTTTATCATCTTTTGTATATGTTAAAAATGCAGAGGGATACGCAGTAAAAATATCATCAGTAACTTTTTGATTAGCTGAACCTGTTGAAGCAAAATCAGCATCTAAATCAAAATATTCTAAACGCACGCCAAGTTGTCCACTCCATTTACCTATTTGCTTACCAATATTTGCATAAGCTGAATATATATTTCGATTAAACTCAAAATTATTTATTGTTGTTGTTGATGTTTGTATATCATCAAAATCACTAGAAGTATCTTGTAACCTAGATTCAACTCCAAGTTCTAATTTAGAAGTTTCAGTTAACGGATTAATATAGTCTAAATTAAATTGGAAATAGTTTGTGTTTCCTTCAATGTTATTAAATCTAATACTATTTTCAGTCGGGTTATATGTTGTCTCGTCGTATTTAGTTTCTTCTGTGTTTTTTGTTTTAGAATAGTTTAATTGTATATCTAAAATTTCTTCTTTTTTATCAAAATCATGATGATATGCTAAATCGTAAGTTTGGTTATAACTTTCATTATTATTGAAAAAATATTGGTCAGTATCTCTATTTGTGATAGGATTATAAAAATTCACTAAAGAACTTCCGTCACCATTTGTATCTGTAATATTTTGATTGGTGTAGAATGAAATATTATTCTTATCATTTATATAATAATCCATTCCTAATTTAATCAAATGAGAATTATTTAAGTTTCTAAAACTAAAATCTTGACGGTTTTCTAAAGAAGGTCTTTCACTTTCAATGTAACCATTATTTGCATTTATACCATGATTGTAACCATAGTTAGTATAGAAATTTACCTTACCAACTCTGTAGTTCAAATTGATGTTTGTGTTTGTTTTTGGTGTAATTCCAAAAGTAACGCCAGTATTGATAGAACCGTTAAATCCGTCTTGAGAATTTTTATGTAAAATAATATTAATAATTCCGCTCATTCCTTCAGGATTGTACTTTGCAGAAGGATTGGTAATTAATTCAATTTGTTTAATAGATGCTGACGGAATTTGTTGTAATAACTGTTCAACTGGAATATTCGATGGTTTTCCATCTATTAATACGCGAACATTAGAGTTACCACGCATACTAATTTCTTTAGTTTGTGGGTCAATACTCAAAGTAGGAACATTGTTCATAATTTCCGAAGCTGTTGTTCCAGAAGCAATTAAATCTTTTCCAACATTAATTACTTTTCGGTCAATTTTTTGTACCATTTGTGATTGCTCGGCTACAACTTCAACGCCTTCAAGTTGTTGTACATCTTCTGCAATTAAAATAGTGCCAAGTTCAACTTTTTTAGTTTCTGTCAAGTTAACTTGTTTAACGACTGTTTTGTATCCTATAAATTGAATTTCAACTGTGTAGTTATCTGAAGCTAATTTAGAAACTTCAAACTCACCTTTATCGTCTGTAATGCCTCCAGTAACTGTAGCGTCATTACTTTTAACAACGATGGTAACATAAGGTAAAGGTTCGTTTGTTTTTTGATCGATTACTTTTCCAGAAACACTTCCTGTATTTTGAGCGTAAATTCCTAGACTGCTCAATAAAAAAAGTACGTAAAGTGATAATTTCATTTTAAGAATTGTTTAATTGGTTTGATTGATGATTTAGGTTAATAGACAGCATAAACATTCATTTGTTACAGTTAATTCTACTTTTATATTTTCTTTAACACTTTTAATTCCATTAAACGAAAAAAACTAACAACTAATTACTATTTACTAATCACTAATTACTAAATTTGCACCTTTAAAAATATAGGAAAATGACAGTACAAGAAACACTTACAAAACACATTCAAGTTGCCGTTCAAAATTTATTCGATTTACAAATTGAAAAAGTTGAATTTCAAGCAACTCGTAGGGAATTTGAAGGTGATATTACGATGGTTGTTTTCCCGCTTGTAAAACTATTGAAAGGCAATCCACTTGAGATAGGAAATAAAATAGGAAACTATTTAGTGGAAAATGTTGCTGAGGTTGAAAAATTTAATGTTGTAGCAGGATTTTTAAATATTGTGATTTCTGATGCTTTTTACGTGAATTTCTTCAATTCGATTAAAGACCAAGAAACTTTTGGTTATGCGAGTCCTGTTGAAGGAGAAAAGGCAATAATGGTGGAATATTCTTCGCCTAATACCAACAAACCTTTGCATTTAGGTCATATTCGTAATAATTTATTAGGGTATTCTGTAGCTGAAATTATTAAAGCTTCAGGTAAAAAAGTATATAAAACACAAATTATCAACGATCGTGGTATTCACATTTGTAAGTCAATGTTGGCTTGGCAAAAATTTGGAAACGGACAAACACCTGAATCTACAGGTTTAAAAGGCGATAAATTAGTTGGGAATTTCTATGTAGAGTTTGATAAGCAATACAAAAAAGAAATTAACGATTTAATTGCGCAAGGTAAAACAGAAGATGAAGCTAAAAAATTAGCGCCTTCTATTTTAGAAGCACAAGAAATGCTACGTAAATGGGAAGCTGGGGATGAAGAAGTTGTGGCTTTATGGAAGAAAATGAACCAATGGGTATACGATGGTTTCGAAGAAACCTACAAAAACCTAGGTGTTGATTTTGATAGCTACTATTATGAATCTAATACCTATTTGTTAGGTAAAGAAGTCGTACAATTTGGTTTAGAAAAAGGCATTTTCGAAAAAGATCCAGATGGTTCGGTTTGGATCGATTTAACCGAAGATGGTTTAGATAGAAAAATCGTGCTACGTTCTGATGGAACAGCGGTGTATATGACGCAAGATATTGGAACTGCTATCCAACGTGTGAAAGATAATCCAGATGTTGGTGGAATGGTTTATACAGTAGGTAACGAACAAGATTATCATTTTAAAGTATTATTCTTAATCTTGAAGAAATTAGGTTTTGATTGGGCAGAGCATTTGTATCATTTATCTTATGGAATGGTCGAATTACCATCTGGAAAAATGAAATCTCGTGAAGGAACGGTTGTAGATGCTGATGATTTAATGAGTGAAATGACGGAAACCGCTCAAAGAATTTCGGAAGAATTAGGGAAATTAGATGGTTACTCTACAGATGAAAAAACGAAATTGTTTAAAACGATTGGTTTAGGCGCTTTGAAATATTATATGTTAAAAGTCGATCCTAAGAAAACCATGATGTTTAATCCTGAAGAATCGGTAGATTTTAATGGAAATACAGGTCCGTTTATTCAATACACTTATGCACGAATTCAATCGATTTTAAGAAAAGCCGATTTCGATTACACTTCTGTCACATTGAGCGGAGTCGAAATGTCTTTACACGAAAAAGAGAAAGAATTAATCAAACAAGTACAATTATTTCCTGAAGTAATTCAAAATGCAGCGGCTAATTATAGCCCGGCTTTAATTGCTAATTATACCTATGATTTGGTTAAAGAATTCAATTCATTCTATCAAAATGTTTCGATTTTAGGAGAAACCGATATGGATAAGAAAATTTTCCGTGTGCAATTATCTAAAATGGTAGGTTTAACGATTAAAAATGCGTTTCGCTTACTAGGAATTCAAGTTCCTGAAAGAATGTAATTCTAATTTATAGTGGTAATTTCAAAACAGTATTTTTTTAAAACGTTGCTGACATTAGTGTTGGCAACGATTTCTTTTTTTATTTGGAAGGAATTTTTACCCAATAAATTGTTTCCAACACCAAAAGGTACGTCTAAAAATGTAGTAGTCGATAGTTTATTGTTAGAAGCTTTAACTGAAGCTGATACAACTTCTTCAAAAATGATAAAAGAAGAAATTGTTTTTGAAGCCGAAAATGGTATTACTTTTCCTCCTGAAGATGTAGAAGAATACGTTGGTTACCAATATTTACTTGAGTTTTACGAAAGTTTATTTCAATTAGAAACAGAAAATAAAGGAAATGTTCGTATTGCTTATTTCAGTGATTCTATGACAGATGGCGATATGATTGTACAAGATTTACGCTCGCTTTTTCAAGAAAAGTATGGCGGAACTGGTGTTGGGTTTGTAAATATTACTTCAGAGTCGGCTAGTTCAAGAAGTTCGTTAAAACACGAGTTTTCTGGTAATTGGAAAACACAATCGTATTTAAAAACAAAACATCCAAAGGATAATTTTGGTGTAAACGGACATGTTTTTTATGCACACGATACCTTACCTAATTCTTGGGTTCGTTATAAAGCAAGTAGAATGCGCTTTGTAAAAAGTTTGCCAAAACCAACGTTATATTATGGTTATTCTGAAAACAAAAATGGAAAAGTTTTTAGAATTGTAGATGGTGATACTATTGAGCAAAACCTTTCTCCTAATAAGAAGTTGAACGAATTGCGTTTTAGTGATAATGAACTTAATTCCTTACAAGTTTATTTTAAAGATACTGATAGCATTCCAATTTATGGCTTTAATTTTGATGATGGAAAAGGTATACATATAGATAATTTTTCAAGTAGAGGAAATTCAGGTTTACCCTTATCGATGTTTAACAAAAGTTTGATGAACGAATTTCAAAATGAGCTTGGGTACGATTTAATTATTTTGCATTACGGAACAAACGTTTTAAACTATGGAACATATAATTATAGTTGGTACGAAAAGCGAATGCAAAAAGTAGTAGCTCACGTTAAAGAATGTTTTCCAAATGCAGAAGTTTTAGTGATTTCCACAGCCGATAAAGCTACGAAATACGATTTACAGATGAAAACAGATTCTGCCGTAGTTCCTTTAGTAAGAGCACAGAAAAACTATGCTATAAGCTCACAATCAGGTTTTGTGAATTTGTACAAAGAAATGGGTGGTGAGAATAGCATGATTAAATGGGTTGAAGAAGAACCTGTAAGAGCAAATAAAGATTTTACGCACTTTAACTACAAAGGTTCAGTTGCTGTTGCTAAATTAATTTTTGATAACATTAATAATGGCTATTTAGAATACAAGAAATTGAGACAAAAGAATAGGGAAGTTGTCAAGATAAAGAAAGATAGTGTAGCAAAACAAAAAGATTCGGTTTATGCAAATTAAAATAGGAATAATCTTTGCTTTTTTAACTTTTCAATTGGGTTTTTCTCAAATTGATTCGCTTGAAGTTTTTCAAGACGAAATTGTTATAGATACGATTGTTAGTGATTCCATTTTGGAACAAGGTTATAAAAGTGAAATTATAAATGCCAAAGCAATTTCGAATTTTTATGCAAAACTAAACCAATTAGAAAAAGAGAAAAATACTAAACTTCGAATTGTTCATATTGGCGACTCGCATATTCAAGCCGATTTATTTTCAGGGAAAATGCGAGCGATGTTGCAAGAGCGTTTTGGTAATGGAGGTTTAGGCTTTACGTTTCCCTACAACTTGGCAAAAACTAACGGAAATTATTTTATTAAGTATACAGCTTCAACAACTTTAGAATGTTCTCGTAATGTTTTTGCTGATAGTACAAAACCAATAGGTTTAAGCGGAATTTCAATGGAAACAACTGCAAAAGATTTTGCCATTGAATTACTAGTAAGAGACGAACAATATACCTTCAATACAATTAAAGTGGTTTCGCCTCAAAACCAACGATTGATTGATTTGGCTACAGCATCAAACGAAATAAAAATTGAATCGGCAACGCCAAAAGTTATTTACCATAAAATTAAAAGCGGTGAAGCGCTTTCCATTATAGCTAATAAATATAAGGTTTCGGTAAGTGCAATTAAAAAAGCTAATGGTTTATATTCAAACAATATTAGAGCAGGAAAAGTATTGAAGATTCCTACAAACGAAACAGAACCAAAGATCATCAGCAGAAAAGAATTTATTCCGCTTCAATTAAAAGAAAATGCGAATAGTTATTCGTACTATAGTTCGACTGAATTGGAAAAAATCTATTTAATTCCAACTGAAGATGCTACTGCTTTCAGTTTGAATGGTATCGTTCTAGAAAAAAATGCACCTGGAATCGTTTATAGTAACATTGGGGTAAATGGCGCTAAAGCATCAGATTATTTAAAATTCCCACTATTTTTTGAACAGCTAAAAGTTCTAGAAGCAGATTTAGTTATTATTTCATTAGGAACAAATGAGAGTTTTGATAAATTAGAAACACAAACATATTTTGAGCGATTGAACCAAATGATTTCGGCAATTAGAGCTCAAAATCCTACGGCTGAAATTTTAGTAACAACGCCACCACCATCATTTTGGAAAAGAAAATATCCAAATACATTAGTGGAAGAATACACGCAAAAAATAATTGAAACCGCTGCTGCAGAAAATTATGCGGTTTGGAACCTATTTGAAGCCTTAGGTGGTTTACAAAGTGTAAATAAAAATTACACAAAAGGTTTAATGGCGAGAGATAAAGTACATTATTCAAAAGCAGGATATGAACTACAAGGAACACTTTTCTTTGAAGCACTCTTAAATACTTATAAACAAGTTAATTCTGATGAATAATATCATTCAATTTTTTCAAAATTTAACTTGGGAAACAGTTATGTCTTGGTTCGTTTTTGACCCAAAAAATCCGCTATTATTTAATAGTGCATTGTTTCTTGGTATTTTCATTTTATTTTATACTATTTATATTGCAAGTAGAAAAACACATTATTTTAGGATAACTTATGTAGTGCTTTTCTCGTTGTTTTTTTATTATAAATCAAGTGGAATTTACTTTTGGTTGCTCATTTTTTCTTCAGTTGTCGATTATACCCTATCGCGATTGATTTATGTTGAGACAGTAAAGTTTTACAGAAAATTCTATTTGGTTTTAAGTTTGCTCATCAATTTAGGGTTATTGGCTTATTTTAAATATACCAATTTCTTTATTGATAATTTCAATATGTTGTTTAGTGGAAATATGAAGTTTGAAGAAATTATTCTTCCTGTTGGAATTTCATTTTACACTTTTCAAACCTTAAGTTATACGATTGATGTCTATCGAAAGGAATTAGAACCAACAAAGAGTTTTATTGACTTCTTATTTTTCGTTTCCTTTTTTCCGCAATTGGTTGCTGGACCAATTGTTAGGGCGAGTGATTTTATACCACAGATTTATCAAAAATTAAATCTAACCAAAGAAGATTTTAATAAGGCATTATTTTTAATTATAGGTGGATTAATCAAAAAAGCAGTTATATCCGATTATATTTCGGTCAATTTTGTAGATCGTGTTTTTGATGCACCCAATAGTTATTCGGCTTTTGAAAACTTAATGGCTTCTTATGGTTATGCCATTCAAATCTATTGCGATTTTTCAGGTTATTCAGACATGGCAATTGGTTTAGCATTATTAATGGGATTCACCTTACCACCCAACTTTTTAACGCCATATAAATCGGCATCGGTTACTGAATTTTGGAGAAGATGGCACATTTCCTTGTCAAGTTGGTTACGAGATTATCTATACATTTCGATGGGTGGAAATCGGAAGGGAAAGGTACGAACCTATTTCAATCTATTTATGACCATGTTCTTGGGTGGTTTATGGCATGGAGCCAATTGGAAGTTCGTGTTTTGGGGTGTTTTACACGGATTAGCTTTGGCTTTTGAACGCTATTTCGGACAATTTATTAAGTTGCCCAAAAATGCTTTTGTAAAAGGAATTCAAATTTTATTGACATTTCACTTTGTAGTTTTTTGTTGGTTGTTTTTTAGAGCAAAAGATTTTGAAACTGTATTTCAAATCGTAGAGAATATTACAAATTTAAAATGGAATTGGGTTCAAATTCAAGCTATATTAGTTGGTTATAAAAATGTATTTATTTTATTAGTATTCGGATTTATTTGGCACTTTACACCAACTTCAATTACAACCAAAAATGAGGTGTTATTTGGAAAACTTCCATTAGTAATTAAAGCTATTTTATTAGGCTTTGTTTTTTGGATTGTATACGCAACAGCCGCCGAAGGAACGCAACCGTTTATTTATTTTCAGTTTTAAAAATCAAAAGCCGATTTATAAATCGGCTTTTTTAAATTTTGGATCAACTTCTGCGGTCAATGTTTTTAAGAATGCTACTATATTTTTTACTTCAGTATCACTCAAATCTTTATTACTTTGAAGTTTCCCCATAATTTTTACTGCTTCACTTAAATCTTTTACAGATCCATCGTGGAAATAAGGATATGTTTTTTCAATATTTCTTAAACTGGGTGCTTTAAAAACAAACTTATCACTTTCGTTTTTCGTAATGTCATGTAAACCATTGTCAATTTTCTTGCTTTTAGTATGTTCCCAATAATTACCATAAACACCAAATTTCTGCATCATTTGTCCGCCAATAGCAACTCCGCTATGACAAGCAATACAGCCATTATTTATAAAGGATTGTAAACCTGCTTTTTCATTTGTATCTAAGGCATCATCATCACCATCTAACCATCTGTCGAATCTACTTTCAGGCATTAATTTTCTCTCAAAAGCTCCTATAGCATTTGTTAGGTTTGAATACGTAATGGGTTGATTATCATTAGGAAATACTTTTTTGAAAAATTGTTGATATTCTTCAATTCTTCTCAAACGATTAACTAAGAATTCTTGTGAAGGAATGCCATGTTCAACAGGATTTAAAATTGGCATACCTGCTTGTTCTTCGACATCTTTCGCACGTCCATCCCAAAATTGTTTAAAGTGTAAAGCTGCATATATAGAACTTGGTGAGTTTCTTCCGCCAAATTCTTTCGTGTCTCCTAATGAAAAGGAAGAATTATCTACACCATAAGTATCTAAGTTATGACAAGAATTACAACTAATTGTACCATTTTTAGATAATCTTTTATCGTAATACAACTTTTGTCCTAAAAGTTCTTTTTCATTAAGTCGATTTTCAAATTTTACAGATGTAATATTTACGGGATTATTTAGCTCTTGAAAATTATCAGGAATATTATCACTAGAAACCATAGATATTGGTTTGAAATAATCACTTGCTTCTATCATTAAAGGAGTTTTGCTAACTATATTAATCTCTTCATATTTAACTTCTTTGTTTTGACAAGAAATTAAACTAGCGAGAGTTAGTATAAATACAATTTTTTTCATTCTGATTTATTTTAATGTTCAAAATTATACATTTCAATAATTTTTAACTGTAACCTATATTACAAAGAAAGACTAGTATTTACTAGTCTTTCTCTTCTTTTTCATAGTAATTTTAGATTATTTTTTTAGTATTGTTTTAAGTACTAAATCTTTATCTAATTTTTTTGTACAGAAGAACCAATCTTTGCAATCTAATTCTTCTGTGTCATCCATTCTTTCTTTAGCAACACCACAAGAACCAGCTGTTGGAACAATTACTTCATCCCCTGGTTGCCAATCTGCAGGACAAGCCACTTCAAAAGCATCAGCAGTTTGTAAAGCAATTAATGCGCGATAAATTTCTTGGAAATTTCTACCAATACTTAAAGGGTAATATAAAATTGTTCTAATAATTCCTTTAGGGTCAATGAAAAAAACTGCTCTAACCGCTTGTGTACTACTTTCTCCTGGTTGAATCATTCCATACTGTTTTGAAACTTCCATAGAAATATCTTCAATTAAAGGGAAATTTACCTCAATGTCTTTCATCCCTTTATATTCAATTTTCTCTTTGATGGTTCTTAACCATGCAATATGACTATATAATCCATCTACTGAAAGTCCAACTAATTCACAATTTGCTTCATTAAATTGTTTTTCCATATTGGCAAATGTCATAAACTCTGAAGTACAAACTGGAGTGAAATCTGCAGGGTGACTAAAAAATATTATCCATTTTCCTTCATAGTCTTTAGGAAAGTTAATAATTCCTTGTGTTGTTTTTGCTGTAAATGCCGGAGCTTTCTCTCCAATTCTAGGCATAAATGTTACATTTTCTTCCATAATATTTTTTTTATTAATTTTTGATGAGACAAAATTCAACTAAATAAAAATGATGATTTGCCACAAAAATACTTGTGTATTAAAAATATTTATTGTAAATGCATTAATAATAGTTTTTATTTATTATTAAATAGCTTTTATATATTAGGTTTTAATCGTTGTAACTTTAGTTACTAAAAAACCTTTTTAATAAAAGTATTTTTGAGACTTATATAAAATAGAGATGAAAAAAATCAAATTATTTAGTTTAGTGATTATAGTTATGGCTCTTTTTAGTTGTAACCAAAAGAAAGAGGATACTTATCATGAAGTTTCGGTATTTAATTATGATCCAGAAGAAGCTAAGGAACTAATGGAAAAACATTGCTATTTATGTCATAGTCCAATTGCAGCTGAGGAGGAAGGAAGAATTGCCCCGCCTATGGTTGCTATAAAAGCAAGATATATTGATAAAGAAGGTTACACGAGAGAGGAATTCATTCAGCATGTTTCAGATTTTGTTGCCAACCCAACAGATGATAAAGCTTTAATGTATGGAGCGGTAAGAAAATTTGGAGTAATGCCAAAACAAGTTTTTCCTGATAGTGCGGCTATGAAAATTGCTGCCTATATGTTTGATTATAGAATTGAACAACCAAATTGGTTCAAGGAACATTGGCAAGGTCATGGAAATGATAATTGGGAACAAACTGGAAAAGAATTTGTTGCCAAAGAAAAAGAGAAAACCTTTGAAGATATTGGTTTAGAATATGCTCTTGGTACAAAAAAAGTGTTAGGTAAAAACTTAATGGGAACTATTCAAAGAGATGGAACAGAAAAAGCTTTAACATTTTGTAATCATGAAGCAATTCCATTAACAGACAGTATGTCGGTTCACTACAATGCTAAAATTAAACGAGTTTCCGATAAAAATAGAAATCCGAATAATAAAGCTAATGTAGAAGAGTTAAAATACATTGAGCAATTCAAAAAGGATTTGGCTGGAAAAAAAGAGGTAAAGCCAATTGTAGTTGAGGAAGGAGAGCAAGTGCATTTTTACTATCCAATTCCCACGAATACTATGTGTCTACAATGCCATGGAAAACCAGATGCTATTAAACCAGAAGTAGCAAAAAAAATAAAAGAATTGTATCCAAATGATTTAGCTGTTGGTTACGGTGAAAATGAAGTAAGAGGTATTTGGAGCATTGTATTTGATAAAAAGTAAAATGACAAAAAAACAATATATAGTTACAGGAATAGGTATTGTAGTTGGTTTAATTGCAGGATATACATATTACTTTTATGTGGGCTGTGCTTCGGGAACTTGTGTCATTACTTCTAAACCATTAAATAGTACACTTTATGGCGGTTTGATGGGTGGCTTGTTATTTAATATGTTTGTTACTTCTCCAAAAAAGAAAGATAAATAATGAAAGAATTTTGGAATAATCGATATGCCGAAAAAGAATACGCATACGGTGTTGAACCCAATCAATTTCTAAAAGAAAATTTACATTTACTTCCAAAAGGGAAAATTTTATTTGTAGCTGAAGGGGAAGGAAGAAATGCCGTATTTGCAGCTCAAAATAGGTATGATGTTTATGCTTTTGATTATAGCGAACCGGCAAAAGATAAAGCACTACAATTAGCATTGGACAAAAAGGTTACCTTACAATATTCCGTTTTTGATGTTTTAGAATGTAGTTATCCAAAAGATTTTTTTGATGCTATAGTTTTAATTTTCGCTCATTTTCCTTTTGAAATTAGAAAAGAAGCACATCAAAAAATACAATCTTTCTTGAAACCAAATGGGAAAATATTGTTTGAAGCTTTTACTAAAGAACAATTAAATTATAATTCAGGAGGTCCAAAAGAAATATCCATGCTTTTTTCAGAAGAAGAAGTTAAAGATGAATTTAATTTAGTATCTTTTGATTTTTTAACCAAAGAAATCGTATCGCTAAATGAAGGCCCTTATCATCAAGGGAAAGGTTCAGTTATACGATTTTTAGCTACTAAAAATGCAGAAAACGAGTAAGGATTATCTTTTTGTTGGTATCCAATTTATTTTATTTGGATTGTATGTTTTTGATTATTTTGAAAAGTTTAAAACACTAGCTTTTCTACATTATTTAGCTTTAATACTTGCAATTTTAGGTTTTTTAGTAGCTATCTTTTCTGTTTTTAATTTAGACCGAAATCTTACGGTTTATCCAACCCCAAAAAATAATTCTAATCTGATTACATCAGGATTGTACAAATATACTCGACATCCTATTTATTCGGGTATAATCTTTTTTACTTTTGGTTATTCTATTTATTTAGGTTCTATTTATAAATTAATAATTAGTGGTCACTTGTTCATTTGGTTTTTTTTTAAATCTAATTATGAAGAAAAAAGACTGATGGAAAAATATTCAGATTACATTAAATATCGAAAAATAACGGGACGTTTTTTCCCAAAAATAAAAAAGCCTCAAGATTAACTTGAGGCTTTTTTAAATTAGAATTTATAATTAACAAAGAAAGTAAAATTTCTTCCGGGTTCAGTAATTGGAACTCTTCCAAAACCAGCCACATTGTTAAACGCAAAAGTTAAGTGATTGTTATAATATTGGTCAAAAAGATTTAAAACGCCCATTCCTAAAGAGAGATTTTTTATTGGTTTATATCCAATATTTAAATCCATAACTTCATATCCTGAAGTTGGAATTTCATCATAACTTTCAGAAATCTTGTTTTGTTTAGCCGTTAAAGTATATTGCGCATTTGTCCAAAACTTTTTGTTTTCATAACTCAGTTTTAGTTTGGTAACTAATGGCGGTGTTAACGGTAAACTCTCGTTGAAATCTCTATTTTCTGTATAGGTATACGCTATATCTGTTCCAAAAGTGAAATTATTGTAAAACTTTAGATTGGTAAAAAACTCAAAACCAGTTTTTAGTGCATTGTCAATATTTCTAAAAACTTTAGGATGAATAGGAGGAGTTGTAGAATTGTATTTTCTAATAAGAGTTTCATCAACAACACCTAAAATATAATTTTCATAAATTGAATAGAACACAGAAGTTCCAAATTGTAGAGTGTTTATACTTCCTTTAATTTCTTTTTTTCCATCAAAGCTTAATTCAAACTGATTATTTATTTCTGGTTTTAAATTTGGGTTACCAACATATTCATAGGCATCTCTTCCAATATTAAAAAATGCGATAAAACGTTCTTCAATATTTGCTGCTCTAGAACCTCTACCAAATGAAGCCTCAAATTTATAATTTTGATTAAAGTTGTATAGATAAGAAACCGTTCCGCTATAGAGTGTTTCGTTCCGTTTATCTAAATTAGGATACAAAGTTGCAAAAGTTGGATCTAAATCATTTGCATCAGATGTAATAAAATCTAAACGGGAACCAATAGTTAACCAAGATTTTTCTGAAGCGTTTATTTTTGTTTCAGCAAAATACCCAAAATCATTAGAGTAACTATCTTGCCAAACTTTATCGAAAAATACCATTGGCATAGGTAATGGGTTTCCCATCATGTCTGTTTTCATAGTTCTAGTCCTTCCACCATCGCGAGATAGATTTACCAGGTCTATTCCTGAAAACAAATTGATGTTTTTCCCTAATGACCATTCAGTTTCAATTTTTCCACCATATGTTAAGGCTTCTACGTTTGAAACTGCAGACATTCTTGTAAATGTTGGTCGTCTATAATTACTCATGATGTGATCAACAAACGAATAATAGAATTTTAAATTTAGTCCTTTAAAATAGTTACTATTAGATTCTAATTTATAATCAAGATTTGCTAAAGTGCTATTGTCTTCCTGAGTATCCATTGGTAATCCTGCATGTAAGACATCTCTACCAAAATTTTGACGAAATGTAGCTTGAATTCGTTGCGTGTTATTTATCTGGTAACCCGTTTTTAAACCATAACTAATACTACGAAAAGAAGAAGGAATTTCATTCTGATTTCCATCTTCATAGTTACCGTAATCTCTATAGCTTAAATTACCAGAGAAGTCGAACTTTTTAACTTTACTATCTAAAGTAAGCACATTAACTATAGATTTTCCATTACTTTCATATCCAGAAGAGATACTTCCACTTAATAATTTCTGATTAGATGAAGGTGATTTAGAAACGATGTTTACAACACCTCCAAATGTATTTCCAAAACGAACCGAAAATGGACCCTTAATAACTTCAATTTTAGTTACTTCTTCAGGATTAATTAATGTTGTGACTGGGTCCATTCTATTAGGACAAGCATGAAATGCCTTTGTACCACCATCAATTTGAACATTTAATTGTTCATATTGTGAAGCTCTAAAAGCAGGATCAACAGCATAATTTCCTCTTTTAATTAAATGAAATCCATTAATATCTTTAAAAATTTCACCTGAGTTTTTAGGTTGTGTTATTTTTTCAGAAAAATCTTGTTTTACAAGTATTTGTGACGGGTTTTTAGGTAAATATTCTGTGACAATAACTTCGTTAAGTAAAGTTGTTATTGTTGAGTCAGATTCTTTCTTTGTTTCTAAATCTTGAGCATGCGCAATTGTAACACCCAATAAGAAAAGGGTGTAAATATTTTTTTTCATTTTTTTATTGAATGAATTTGATTAAACTTTTTTTGCAAATGAGTTTGTATGTTAAATCAAATTCTGGGGAGGGTGGTCAATAAAGATTTGAAAAAGATTAGGTCTTAATTTATTTGTAGAATAAATTTTTTCTTTTCGAATAACGTGAATAATATCGTTTGAAGCAATATAATGGCTGAGATTTATAGGAATTAAATCTAAAATTGAATATTGAAAAATTTCACTTTGACTATCGGTTGAAGTCATGGATTTTTTTAAATGACATTTACCATTACATTTTAATTCGGGTTTGTTTTTGTTCTCACAATATTTTTCAATAAAAGCTTTATTTTTAAAAGTATATTCAAATTGAATAACAGCTATTTTTAGGCTTAAATTTAATAAGCTAAAAATGATTAAAAATAAAATGCTGTTTTTGAAAAAACTTTCCATTTGGGTTTTGAAGAATTGGTTTGCAAAGCTACAAATTTCAAAAAGATATTAACTACTGAATGTGATATATGTTACATTTAAAAAAAAAACAATTATCTAATTTTACTATAAATTAATGACAAATGAATTTATTTAAGAATTGGAATATAATGAGAATTGTTCGTTTGGTGTTAGCTGTAGGTATAAGTGTACATGCTTTTAAAACTGAAGAATATTTCTTTTTACTTTTTGCATTATTTTTTTTAATTCAGGTATTCTTTAATAGAGTTTGTCAGTCTAATTGTTCGTTTTAATATTAGAAATATGCAAGAAAAATTTAGAGAATTATTAAATCAAGAAGATTTAGCCCTTATTGAATTTATAAATGCAAATTGTGAACCTTGTGCTATGATTGAACCTACATTACAACAAGTTAAAAATTCAATAGGCAAACGCTTAAGTATTTTTGTTGTAAATATCGATGACGTTCCTACTGTAGCCGATGAGTTTTCAATTTCTAGCGCGCCGATGTTAGCATTGTTCCAAAGTGGAGAAATGGTTTGGAAAACTCCAAATGTGTTATCAAAACAAGAAATTATAGAAAAAGTGATTAATTCAATTTAATTTATATATTTACAACTTGAAATTTAAAATTTACATACTACTTTTTTACTTAATAGCACTAACTGTTCTGCCTTCAATAAGAGCTATGAAGGTGCAATTTGGTAAAACTTGTGAAATGAGTTGTCAAAAAAGTGAAGATTCAGGTTGCGATAAAGGTAAAATTGTAATGAGCCTTAATTTTAGTCCAGTTCAGTTTGTAAAAGAGATTTCTGTTTATCCTACAATATATTTAATTCCATTACAAGAAAAAACTACTGTTTTTTATAGAAACTTTTTAGTTTCAAATTATTTCTCAAATATTTGGCATCCTCCTAAGTTTTCGTTGTAAATAGAGTTTTAAAATAATTCTGCATATAGCAGACAATATTAACTTACAACAAAATGAAAAAGTTTTTATATTTATTTGTACTGAGTTTTTTACAATTCACTCAGGCACAAAGCTCATTTCCTTATGATGTTGTACTAACTCCTGTTAATGTAACAGGTTTGCCAGGCTTGCATTCATATGCATTTGCGCAATCTAATGGGAAATGGTTAGTTATTGGAGGAAGAAAAGATGGTTTACATGCACGTCAACCATTTAATGCTTTTCCAGAAAATCAAAATAATACATCTATTTATGTAGTAGACGTAGTAAATAATCAATTTTGGTCTGCTTCAGTAACAACTTTAGCAACTGGATTAAGTGAGCAATTGCAATCTACGAATATGAATTTCTATCAAGATGGTGATACTTTATATATTATTGGTGGTTATGCATTTTCAACAACAGCTAATGATCATGTTACTCATGATAAATTAACATCAATTGATGTTGTTGGATTAATGAATGCAATTGAAAATGGAACTTCAATTAATTCATTTTTTAAACAAATATCTGGTCCTGAATTTGCAATTACTGGTGGACAATTAGGGAAAATAGGCAATGAATTTTATTTGGTAGGAGGACATCAATTTGATGGACGTTACAATCCTATGAATAATCCTACTTTTACACAAACTTATTCAAGTTCAATTAGAAAATTTGAAATTGATAATTCTGGAAGTAATCTTTCTATTTCAAACTATAATGTTATTACTGATGCGGTTCATTTACATAGAAGGGATTATAATTTAGTGCCTCAAGTTTTTCCTAATGGAGAGTTAGGCTATACAATTTCTTCAGGAGTGTTTCAAATCAGCGCAGATTTACCTTTTTTGTATCCCGTAGATATTAAAGCTGGAGGTTATTTTCCACAAACTCAATTCAATCAATATTTGAGTAATTACCATAGTGGTAAAGTTGGACTTTATGATTCTAATTCAAATCAAATGCATAGTTTGTTTTTTGGAGGAATGAGTCAGTATTATTATCAAGGAGGTTCATTAATTCAAGATAATACGGTTCCATTTGTAAAAACAATTAGTAGAGTTTCTCGAATAAGTAATGGGGATTTAGAAGAATATCAATTTCCTGTTGAAATGCCAAATTTAAAAGGCGCTGGAGCTGAGTTTATTCCAAATAAAAATTTACCTCATTATTCAAACGAAGTCATTCAATTGAGTAATATTGCCAGTAATGAATTTGTAATTGGACATTTATATGGAGGAATTTTAAGTTCATCTGCATCAGCCTTTACAGATAATCAAACGGGATTAACAAGTGCTGATCCTTCAATTTATGAAGTGAAATTAGTTTATAATCCTACTTTATCTACGCAAATTATTGATGGGAGTAACCCATTTGAATTTACAGTTTATCCCAATCCTGTAAAAGGGGATACTATACAGGTTGAATTTAATGCTCCGTATGAAGCTAAACTTGATTATATAATTTCTTCAATTAATGGGAAAATTATATCTGAAGGATCTATTGTAGATTATAAAATTGGGAAAAATTCTATGAAATTTGATTTAGAGTCGCCAAATGAAAAACTGGTAATTCTAACTTTTATCTTTGATCAAAAATATTTTAACTCAAAGAAAATCTTAAAAAAATAATAAAAACCAAGGCTTATTTAAAAATATGTATATATTTGCTATTAAGTCTATTAAATGAATTATAAAACAAAAAATTAAATCATAAAAAAATGAAAAAAGTAATCACAATCTTAGCTATTACAGCTTTTATGTTTTCTGTAGATGCTAATGCTCAAGAACCAAAACAAACAAAAAAAGTTGCTTCAACTGAAGCTAAAAAAGGATGTTGTTCTTCTGATAAAAAGTCAACTGCTTCTACTGATAAAAAATCTTGTGGAACTGAGGCTAAATCAGGTGGATGTTGTTCTTCAAAAAAATCTGAAGCTAAAAAAGAAGATTAGTTAATATTTCTTTAATATCAGAAAGCCTAGCAATTGCTAGGCTTTTTTAATTGTAACATTTGTAACTGTCTTCGGTAAAAATGTAAACTAAATTTGTTTAAATAATTCAGTCTAAGAAATAGATTGATTTGTTTTTAGTTTTATTGGTTAGTACAAAAGCATTTTAAAAAAATGCTTTTGTTTTTTATGTAATAGTTGTTACTTATTTATCTAATTTTATTAAAGAACTTTGGCGGTAAAATAATTTACTATGGAAGAAATGCTTTTCTATGATCGAATGCAGTTTGCATTTACGATTACCTTTCACTATTTATTTCCACAACTTACGATGGGGTTGTCATTAATGATAGTATATTTTAAATGGAAATTTTTAAGAACAAACCTTGAACAATATAACGAAGCGGCTAAATTTTGGATGCGAATTTTTGCATTAAATTTTGCCATGGGCGTAGTTACAGGAATTCCAATGGAATTTCAGTTTGGTACGAATTGGGCAAAATTTTCTGAATTAACAGGAGGGATTATTGGTCAAACACTTGCCATGGAAGGAATGTTTTCTTTCTTTTTGGAATCATCTTTTTTAGGACTCTTTTTATTTGGTGAAAAATTATTAGGACATAAATTACACTTTGTAACTGGGTTTTTAGTGTTTTTAGGTTCATGGATGAGCGGATTTTTAATCATCGCTACGCATTCTTGGATGCAAAATCCTGTAGGATATGAAATCTTAGCAAATGGAAAGTTTGTATTAAATAACTTTGGAGCGTTATTTACAAATCCTTGGCTTTGGCCTTCATATTTGCATAACCAAGCAGCTTCGTTAGTTACGAGTTCTTTTGTTGTTGCAGGAATTGGAGCTTTTTATATTTTAAACAAAAAGAATATCGAGTTTGGTAAACTTTTTCTAAAAACAGGTGTTGTTTTTGGGTTGATTGCTTCAGTAATTGTGGCAATGCCTACAGGAGATTTATTGGCTAAAAATGTAGTAAAATATCAGCCGGTTACCTTTGCAGCGATGGAAGGAATTTTTCATACCGAAACTGGTGGTTCTGAAATTGTTTTAATTGGTCAGCCTGATGTGAAGAATAAAAAATTGGATAATAAAATTGCAGTTCCTAATATTTTGAGTTTTCTAACTTACGGAAATTGGGAACAAGAAATAAAGGGTTTAGATCAATATGAAGAAGATGTTTATCCAACCAATATATCAGGTTTATATTATGGATATCATATAATGGTTGGCTTAGGTACTATTTTTATTGGATTAATGTCATTGGCAGCATTTCAACTTTTTAGGAAAAAGTTATTTCAAACAAAATGGATTTTATGGGCATTTTTATTTATGATTCCTTTTCCTTATATCGCTAACACTACAGGCTGGTATACTGCAGAATTGGGACGCCAACCTTGGCTAGTCTACAATTTGTTACGAACTTCTGAAGGCGCATCACCAACAGTTTCCTCTGGAAATACCTTGTTCACCCTTTTAGGATTCATTGGCTTGTATTTATTATTGGGAATGTTATTCTTATTATTGGTTGGAAAAATTATTAGAAAAGGACCACAAACTCAAACACATTAAAAACATGGAATATTTTTGGTATATCGTTTTAGTTTTAATGCTTGCAATATATGTTGTGCTAGATGGATATGATTTTGGAGCAGGTATCATTCACTTATTTTTTGCAAAAGAAGAAAAAGATAAAAAGGCAATTACTAATGCAATTGGTCCATTTTGGGATGCTAATGAAGTTTGGTTAATCGCAGCTGGTGGCGTTTTGTTTTTTGCATTTCCTACATTGTATGCATCTTCTTTTAGCGGTTTTTATTTACCGTTAATTATGGTATTGTGGTTATTAATTTTTAGAGCAATTGGATTAGAAATGAGAGGACAAATTCATCACCCAATGTGGGAAGTACTTTGGGATAAGGCATTTGGAATAGCCAGTTTACTTTTAGCATTATTTTTTGGAGTTGCTCTTGGGAATGTTGTTCGTGGAGTTAACCTTGGCATGGTAGAAAATGGAGTTTCTTCTCATGAAGCACATTATTTCTTTTTACCGTTATGGAATCCAGAATTTAGTCCAACATCAACTCACCAAGGAATTATAGATTGGTTTACTCTCTTACTTGGAGTAATTGCAGTTGTTTCTCTTACTATTCATGGAGCTAATTGGATAATCTATAAAACTAATTCAAGTTTAAATGAAAAATTGAAAACTTTTATTTTTAGAGCAAATTTTATTCTTTTGGCTTTAGTAATTGTTTCTTTATTAATCTGGCACATAATTGAACCAAAACCATTTCATAATTTTATTCAATATCCTTTTCTGTGGATTTTACCTTTAATTACTTTTACTGGAATTTTCGGACTTTTCAAGGTGAGAAGTTTTAAAAGAGATGGTTACGGATTTATATTTTCAACTTTGTTTTTAATTGGTGGATTAGCTTCAACAGTAGCTTCAATATTTCCAAAATTATTACCATCGACTAATACTATTAATCCATCGTTAACCGTTGAGAATGTCGCAGCTCATGAATATGGACTGTCTGTTGGCATGAGTTGGTTTTTTATTGCAGTAGTTTTAGTTGCTATTTATTTTACCATACAATATCGTGTTTTTAAAGGAAAGATGGATGACATTGGTTATGGAGAACATTAAATATAAAAAAGCACCAATTCGGTGCTTTTTTATGTAACAAATGTTGCTGTTAATCAAATCGGTATAATCTAATTTTGATGTAACAAAACTAATCATAAATGTCAAAAATAGTAATACTTGGAGCTGGAATTGCAGGCCATACGGCAGCGGCTCATTTAAGAAGAAAACTTTCCAAAGAGTACGAAGTTTTGGTGGTTTCCCCAAATAGAAATTACCAATGGGTGCCATCAAATATTTGGGTTGGAATTGGAAGAATGAAACCAAAAGATGTAATCTTTCCACTTGAGCCATTATATAAAAGAAAAGGAATTGGGTACAAACAAGCAAAAGCAATTTCATTTCATCCAGAAGGAGATGTGTCTGAACAAAAACCTTATATTTTAGTTGAAGGTGTTTATGGTGAAACTCTTGGAAAACAAGAAAAAGTAACTTACGATTACTTAATTAATGCAACCGGACCAAAATTAGCTTTTGATTTAACAGAAGGCTTACAACCAGCGACAAATAAGGTGTATTCGGTTTGTACATACGACCATGCAGAGCATGCTTCTGAAGCATTACATAAATTAATTGATTCACTTAAAAAATCAGATAAAAAATCAAAAATTCTTATTGGAACAGGTCATGCGAAAGCTACTTGTCAAGGTGCCGCATTTGAATATATTTTAAATGTTGAAAAAGAATTACAAAAATTTGGCGTTCGTGATAAAGCTGAAATTACTTGGATTTCAAACGAATATGAATTAGGTGATTTTGGTATGGATGGTATGTTGATGGAATATAACGGTTTCAACATGAAATCTAAAGATATGGTCGAAATGATTTTTGAAGATCGTGGAATCAAGTGGATTTTAGGAGCTGGAGTAACAAAAGTTGAAGATGGATTGGTACATTATGAAAATTTAGAAGGTGAATATAAAACTGAAAGTTTCGATTTTGGAATGTTAATACCTGCCTTTTCGGGTCATGGTTTTCAAGCGTATGATAAAGAAGGACAAGATATAACGGATAAACTGTTTAAAGGTTTTATGATTGTTGATGCTGATTACACTCCAAAACCTTATGAAGAATGGACAGTCCAAGATTGGCCAGAAACGTATCAAAATCCGTCGTATAAAAATATTTTTGCTCCAGGAATTGCATTTGCACCTCCTCATTCTATTTCAAAACCTAGAAAAAGTAAAAATGGTACTGATATTTTTCCATCGCCACCACGAACAGGAATGCCATCTGGTATTACTGCAAAATTAGTAGCCGATAATATTATCGATAGTATAAAAGAAGGGAAAGAATCGTTACATCATAAAGGCTCTTTGGGTAATATGGGAGCAGCTTGTATAGCTTCTGCAGGATATGGAATGACACAAGGTAGTGGAGTAAGTATTACAACATATCCAATTGTTCCAGATTTTAAAAAATATCCAGATACCCATGGCAGGGATATTCAAAAAACTTTTGGAGATATCGGTTTAGCTGGTCATTGGGTAAAATTAGCATTACATTATGCGTTTATTTGGAAAGCAAAAATGCGCCCTTTTTGGTGGTTAATTCCTGAATAATAAAAGTAAAAAAAAATCATGACACAAAGAATATCAAAATCTCAAAAGCGTAAAATGCAAAATCCTCTTTTACAATTATTTAAATTCTTTTATTTAAATGTTAGAATTTTAAAAATTGTAGCTGGAGGACATGGCGGAACGCGAAAATAGCACATCGACATCGTTGATGATTGTTTTAGTTTTATTGGTTAGTACGAAAGCATCTTTTTGATGCTTTCGTCTTTTTAGTAATAAGGGTTACAATTAAGTGTAACTCTTGTTACTGAATGAGGAATTTTCTAAACCTAAATTTGCTTAAAAATAATAACAATGAACAAAGTAAAATTAAGTCTTGCAATTATTATCTCAACGGGATTAACTGTTGTAGCTCAAGATACTTTATCAGTTTCTAAAAGCGAGGTACTTGAGAAAGTGAACGATAAAAATTTGCAAATTAAAATTGCAGAAAAAGCATTCAAATCTGCTCAAGCTGATTATCGTCAGTCGAATGCTTTGTTTATGCCAAATATCTCGGCTTCACATACAGCAATAACCACCACAAATCCATTGATGGCATTTGGTTCAAAATTAAATCAGGAAATTTTAACAATGAATGATTTTAATCCTGCTTTGTTAAATGATCCTGAACACACTGAAAATTTTGCAACTATGATTGAAGTGCAACAACCATTAATCAATTTAGATGGTTTGTACGAAAGAAAAGCAGCAAAAGCAAAAATGGATGCTATGGGGCTGCAAACGGAACGTACTAAAGAGTATTTACAGTTGGAAGTTTCAAAAGCGTATATGCAATTACAATTAGCTTATAAAGCAGTTGGTGTTCTAGAAAAAGCTAATGAAACTGCGCAAGGAAACTTAAAAATGGTCGAAAACTATTTCAAAAATGGAATGCTACAAAAAACAGATTTGTTAGATGTGCAAGTTCGTGTGAATGAAGTCGCAAACCAATTACAATATGCAAAAAGTAACGTTCAAAATGCTTCAGATTATTTGGCTTTCTTACTAAATGAAGATATGAATGGTAAGGTTTTTAAACCAAGTGAAGCTTTAGAAAATCAAATTCAAGTGGAAGAAAATGTTGCCACTATTTCTGAAAATAGAAAAGATATTCAAGCAATGGAAAAAGCAACAGAAGCGTATGGAAAAATGTTTCAATCTACAAAATTAGGTTTCTTACCAAGATTAAACGCATTCGGAAATTACCAAATGTATGATGATAAATTATTCGGAACTTCTGCAAAAGGATATTTACTAGGAGCTCAATTATCATGGAATGTTTTTGATGGCTATAAAAGCATTGGTAAAAACCAAAAAGCGAAAGCCGATTTTCAAAAAGCTGAAGCTGAAGCTGAACAATATAAAAAACAAAGTCAGTTGGAGTTAAACAAAACAAACCGCCAATTAGCCGATGCTGAAAATAAAGTGAACTTATCAAAATTAGCATTCGAACAAGCACAAGAATCATACAGAATACGTAAAAATAGATTCGAACAAGGTTTAGAAAAAACTACCGATTTATTGATGGCAGAAACCCAACAATCAAAAAAAGAATTAGAGTTTTTACAAGCTGTTTTCGAATATAATTTCACTAAACAATACCAACAATTTTTAACTAACTAAACAGATTTGTCACATCGAGCGGAGTCGAGATGTTTAAGACTAAAAATAATAGAAATATGAAAAAAACAATCGCAATATTAACATTAGCTTCTACATTATTAATTTCTTGTGGAGGTGATAAAAGAGAAGAAGTAGCTACTTTACCAGCAATTGCAGTAAAAGTGGCTGGTATTTCAGAAACAGACTCAAGTCCATACGTTTCGGCAAGTGGAAAGATTGAAGCTGAAAATAGTGCTAATTTAAGTACTCGTATGATGGGGTTTGTTACGAAAGTAAATGTCAAAGTGGGACAAAAAGTATCAAAAGGGCAATTATTAGTTTCGGTAAACAATACTGATTTACAAGCTAAAAAAGCTCAAGTTGATGCTTCCATAATTCAAGCACAAGCTGCTTATAATAATGCGAAAAAAGATTATGATCGTTTTGTGAATTTATTTGCCCAACAAAGTGCTTCTCAAAAAGAATTAGATGATATGACAGCTCGTTACGAAATGGCAAAAGCCGGTTTAGAAGCTGCAAAGCAAATGCGTAACGAAATCAATGCTCAGTTTGCTTATTCAAATATTTCAGCACCTTTTAATGGAGTTGTAACAAATACTTTCGTAAAAGAGGGTGATATGGCAAATCCAGGAATGCCTTTAGTAAGTGTTGAAGGTGCTAAAAAACTCCAAGTTACGGCTATGGTTTCTGAAAGTGATATTGCTTCAATTACTAACGGAATGAAAGTAAAAGTTTTAGTAAAATCGTTAGAAACTGAAGTTGATGGTACGGTAAGCGAAGTGAGTTTGTCTGCAAAAAATACTGGTGGACAATATTTAGTGAAAATCGATTTGGATAAATCGGATGCTAAAATCTTATCTGGAATGTTTGTAAATGTTCAATTCCCAATCGAAAAGAAAGCAAATGTTACTACTTCAGATATCGTTTTAGTTCCGGAAAGTGCTTTAGTAAAACAAGGTCAGTTGACAGGAATTTATACAGTTGGAGCTAACAATACAGCTATTTTACGTTGGTTGCGTTTAGGTAAAACTTTTGGTAACCAAGTTGAAGTGTTATCAGGCTTAAACAATAAAGAACAATACATTGTTTCATCTGATGGTAAGTTGTTCAACGGAGCTAAAATTAGTGTTAAGTAATCAGTTTCAGTTTAACAGTCAAGTTGTAACAACTTCAAACTTTTAAACCTTTAACTTTTAAACAATAAGAAAATGCAAGAAGGTATTTCAGGTAAAATAGCCAATTTTTTCATCAACTCAAAACTAACCATTTTATTAATGGTAGCGTTGATGATTATTGGATCGTATAGTTCGTTCTTGATTCCAAGGGAAGAAGAACCACAAATTAACGTTCCTATGGCCGATGTTATGGTCATGTATCCAGGAGCAAATCCAAGTGAAGTAGAAAATAGAGTGGTTAAACCACTTGAGAAAATCATTGGAAACATAAAAGGAGTAGAACATATTCATAGTATGGCATTTAATGGCTATTCAATGATGGTGGTTCAGTTTTATGTAGGTGAAAATAGTGAAGATTCGTATGTTAAATTATACGATGAACTAATGAAACACCAAGACATGTTTCCAGAAGGCGTGATGCAACCCATGGTTAAAACTCGCTCTATTGACGATGTTCCAATGCTGGGTTTAACTTTATGGAGTGAAAATTACGATGATTTTCAATTGCGTCAGTTAGCGGAAGAGGTGACAAATGAAATTGAAAAAGTAAAAGATGTTGCTATAACAAAAGAAATTGGTGGTAGAACTCGCGAACTAAAAGTAGTTTTAGATAAAGATAAAATGGCTGAAAATGGTGTAGATGCATTAAGCATTATGCAAATGATTAAAGCCAATAACGGAAGTTCACAATCGGGTGCTTTTGTGCAAAATGATCAAGAATATTTAGTTACAACGGGTAAGTTTTTAGCAAATACAGAAGATGTTGAAAATTTAGTTGTAGGTGTTAATAAAAACATGCCTGTTTACTTAAAACAAGTGGCAACTATTCAAGATGGACCACAAACGCCAAAGAACTATGTTTCATTTGGATATGGAAAAGCTAATGAGAGTTTCAAAGCGCATAGTTCAGAATATCCAGCAGTAACCATTTCTGTTGCCAAAGTAAAAGGAGCCGATGCAATGAAGATTTCAGAGAAAATCTTAACGCATGTTGAAGAACTAAAGAAAAATTTAATTCCGACTGATGTTCATGTAGAAATTACACGAAACTACGGTGAAACAGCATCGCACAAAGTAGGTGAGTTATTATTGCACTTAGGTGTTGCCATTTTAGCCGTAACTATTTTAGTAATGCTAGCTATGGGTTGGAGAGGTGGATTAGTAGTATTCTTCTCAGTTCCATTAACCTTTGCATTAACATTGTTCAGTTACTACATGTTGGGTTATACCTTAAACCGAATCACTCTTTTTGCCCTAGTGTTCGTAGTTGGTATTGTCGTCGACGATAGTATTATCATTGCCGAAAATATGCACAGGCACTTTAAAATGAAGCGTCTGCCATTCAAACAAGCAGCAATTTATGCGATTAATGAGGTAGGTAATCCAACAATCTTAGCAACTTTTACGGTAATTGCAGCTATTTTACCTATGGCTTTCGTAAGTGGAATGATGGGACCTTATATGAGTCCGATGCCTATTGGAGCTTCAATCGCGATGATGTTGTCTTTATTCGTAGCATTGACAGTAACTCCCTATTTAGGATATCATTTATTACAAGAAAAAGACGACCAAGAACACAAAGAGGAACAAGGATTAGAAACATCTTGGATTTTCAAAATTTATAAGAAGTTTGAAGAGCCTTTATTGAATAGTTCAGCCAAAAGAAATGTAATGTTTGCTGTTACAATTTTCTTATTGTTAGGTTCTGTTGCGATGTTCTTTACCAAATCAGTAGCGGTAAAAATGTTACCTTTTGATAATAAGAATGAATTCCAGGTGGTAATTGATATGCCAGAAGGAACAACATTAGAAAGAACCGCTGCTGTTACTAAAGAAATTGCGCAATATCTTTCTACAGTACCAGAAGTGGTAGATTATCAAAATTATATTGGAGCTTCAGCACCTATAACCTTCAACGGTTTAGTGCGTCATTATGATATGCGTGGTGGAAGTAATATGGCTGATATTCAAGTGAATTTATTACACAAAGAAGATAGAAATTTACAAAGTCATGACATTGCAAAATTAGTTCGTCCAGAAGTGCAAAAAATTGCAAAGAAATATGGTGCCAATGTAAAAATTGTTGAGGTTCCACCTGGACCACCAGTATTGTCAACTTTGGTTGCTGAGGTTTATGGACCAGATTATAAACAACAAATAGATGTGGCTAATCAAGTGAAAGACATTCTTGAAAATACTTCAGACGTTGTTGACATCGATTGGATGGTGGAAGCACCACAAGTAGAATACAAATTAGAAGTAGATAAAGAAAAAGCAATGCTAAACGGAATTGCACCACAGCAAGTGGTTGGTAATTTAACCTATTTGCTTCGTGAAATGCCGGTTTCAAACTTATACGATGAGCGTTCTGTTGATCCTGTTGGAATTGTATTAGCCTTAGACGATGCTGAAAAAACATCTATTCAAGATATTCAAAACTTGAAAATAAAAGGAAGTCAGGGTAATGTTGTTCCAGTTAGTGATTTGGTAAAAGTAAAAGTAGATACGTTACAAAATGCGATTTATCGCAAAGACCAAAAAAGAGTTGTATACGTTTTAGCAGATATGGCTGGAGCATTAGAAAGTCCGGTGTATGCAATCTTAGGAATGAACGAGAAATTACAACAAATGAAATTGCCTAAAGGTTACGCTGTTAATGAAATTTACATGGGACAACCCGATTCTGAGAGTGATTTTACAGTAAAATGGGATGGAGAATGGCAAATTACTTTAGAAGTTTTCCGTGATTTAGGTGCTGCTTTCTTAGTCGTAATTATTGTAATTTATATGTTGATTGTGGGTTGGTTCCAAAACTTTAAAACACCAATTGTAATGATGGTTGCTATTCCACTTTCATTAGTTGGAATTGTATTAGGTCACTGGTTGTTAGGAGCATTCTTCACCGCAACTTCTTTTATAGGAATGATTGCTTTGGCTGGTGTAATGGTTCGAAACTCCGTCTTGTTAATCGACTTTATCGAGATTCGTTTAAACGATGGAATTCCAATGAAACAAGCTATTATTGAAGCTGGTGCGGTAAGAACAACACCAATTCTACTAACAACAGGAGCAGTTGTAATAGGGGCATCTATCATATTATTTGATCCAATTTTCCAAGGATTAGCCATTTCGTTAGTTGCTGGAGCGATTGTTTCAACTTTACTAACATTAATTGTAGTTCCATTGATTTATTACATCACTGAACGTAAAAAATGGGAAAACAATAATTAAAAATTAAGCAAATGAAATTAGTATTAGTAACCGCAATAGCTGAGTTTGACAAAGAAGTCAAAAAAATGCTTAAAGAAGCCAAAGTATTGTCCTATTCGTATCGTGATGTTAAAGGTTACCGAGATAGTACAGAAGATGCAGTTGAAACCAATTGGTTTGGTTCTGAAATGAACGAAACCGAATCAGTAGTATTCTTTGCATTTGTTGAAAAGCAAAATGTAGATACATTATTTGATTTGGTCGAAAAATTTAATTCAAAACAAGAAACAATTTCACATATTCACACAGCAGTTTTAGCTGTTGAAAAACACAATTAAAATGATAAATAGATTAATAAGAGCAATTGCTGGAGCCTTCATAATTATAAGTGTACTGCTTGCTATGTATGTTAACCAAAATTGGTTGTGGTTTACTCTTTTTGTAGGTGCCAACTTGTTACAGTCATCCATTACTAAGTGGTGTTTAATGGAGGACATACTTCGAAAAATTTTTAAAATTAAAGATTAATCATAGTATCCCAACTTCGGTTGGGATTTTTTTTGTAAATTTAATGTTCTAAAAATCAAGTAGATATGAGTAAGTTAAAATTAATTTCAGTTTTAGCATTTTTATTTATGCTTAATGTTGCTTCAATGTGTAGCAGCGATGATGATAACAGTAGTTCGGCTGATCCAACTCCTGTTATAAATACTGCATCAAGTGGTACTTGGAGAATCACTTTTTATGAAGATGATGGTGTTAATGAAACATATCATTTTACAGGTTACAATTTTACCTTTGGAGCATCAAATGTGTTAACAGCTACAAACGGAACAAATACTTATACAGGAGCTTGGTCAGTTACAAATAGTGATAGTAATGACGATAGTCCTAGTAGTAACGATTTAGATTTTAATATCATGTTTAGTTCTCCTACAGTTTTTGCTGATGAATTAACAGATGATTGGGATATCATTTCTTATACCGATACAAAAATTCAATTAGTTGATGTAAGTGGAGGAAATGGAGGAACAGATTATCTAACCTTCGAAAAAAATTAAATGAAAAAGAAAAATTAGACTAAACCAGCTTTTAAGCTGGTTTTTTTTGATAAAATAGACTTGGCGACTACGTATCTTTATGTTATCTTTGCGGCTTACAAAAATTAGACAAGATGTTTGATAATTTAACCGATAAGTTAGACAAAGCGTTTCATATATTAAAAGGTCACGGTAAGATTACCGATGTAAATGTTGCTGATACTTTAAAAGAAGTACGTCGTGCATTACTTGATGCCGATGTTAACTTCAAAATTGCAAAAGATTTTACAACTAGAGTAAAAGAAAAAGCAATTGGTTCAGATGTATTAACAACGTTACAACCTGGTCAATTAATGGTTAAAATCGTTAAAGACGAATTAACTGAATTAATGGGAGGTGAAACGGCTGGTGTTAATTTATCTGGTACTCCTTCTGTTATTTTAATGTCTGGTTTACAGGGTTCTGGTAAAACTACTTTTTCTGGAAAGTTAGCCAATTTCTTAAAGACAAAGAAGGGTAAAAAACCTTTATTAGTAGCCTGTGATATTTATCGTCCAGCGGCTATTAATCAGTTGCATGTTGTAGGTGATCAAATTGGTGTAGAAGTTTATTCTGAACCCGAAAATAAAAATGCTGTTGAAATTGCTCAAAATGCAATTAAACATGCAAAAGCAAATGGATTTAATGTGGTTATTGTCGATACGGCTGGTCGTTTAGCTGTAGACGAACAAATGATGAACGAGATTGCTAATGTACATGCTGCAATTCAACCTCACGAAACATTATTTGTAGTTGACTCAATGACAGGTCAAGATGCAGTTAACACTGCAAAAGCCTTCAATGATAGATTAAATTTTGATGGTGTTGTATTAACTAAGTTAGATGGTGATACACGTGGTGGAGCTGCAATTTCTATTAAATCGGTTGTTAATAAACCAATAAAGTTCATCGGTACTGGAGAAAAAATGGAAGCAATCGATGTTTTCCATCCATCTCGTATGGCTGACAGAATTTTAGGTATGGGAGACGTTGTTTCCTTAGTAGAAAGAGCACAAGAACAATACGACGAAGAAGAAGCACGTAAACTACAAAAGAAGATTGCTAAGAATGAATTTGGTTTCGACGATTTCTTAACGCAAATCCAACAAATTAAGAAAATGGGTAACATGAAAGATTTAGTTGGAATGATACCTGGTGCAGGAAAAGCATTAAAAGATGTTGAAATAGAAGATGATGCTTTCAAACACATTGAAGCAATTATTCATTCGATGACACCTGCAGAAAGAAGTAAGCCTTCGATTATTGATGGTAAACGTAAAACAAGAATTGCAAAAGGTTCAGGAACTAAAGTTGAGCAAGTTAATCAGTTAATGAAGCAATTCGATCAAATGAGCAAAATGATGAAAATGATGCAAGGAGGAGCTGGGAAGAACATGATGCGAATGATGGGTGGAATGAAAGGAATGAGATAATTACAGATAAGACGCGATTTTTCGCGTCTTCTTTTTTTATATAAATAAACACACAACAACAAAACAAAATGGTATTATTAGACGGTAAAAAAGTTTCTGAAGACATTAAAAATGAAATAGCTGCAGAAGTAGCTAAGATGAAAGAAAACGGAGAAAAAGTTCCTCATTTAGCCGCAGTTATTGTAGGTAACGATGGTGCAAGTTTGACTTACGTTGGAAGTAAAGTTAAAGCTTGTGAACGAGTTGGATTCGAATCGACTTTAATTAAAATGCCAAGTACAACAACTGAAATAGAACTTTTAAAGAAGATAAAAGAACTTAATGAAAATGACGATATCGATGGGTTTATTGTTCAGCTTCCTTTACCAAAACAAATTGATACTCAAAAAATATTGATGGCTATCGATCCAAGTAAAGATGTAGATGGTTTCCATCCTGAAAACTTTGGTAAAATGGCTTTAGACATGAGTACTTTTATTCCTGCTACACCTTTTGGAATTTTAGAATTATTAGAGCGTTATAATGTTGAAACTAAAGGGAAGCATACTGTTGTTATTGGTCGTAGTCATATTGTTGGTCGTCCAATGAGTATTTTAATGGGACGTAAAGGTTTTCCCGGAAATTCAACAGTAACTTTAACGCATAGTCATACAAAAAATATAACTCAAATAACTTCACAAGCTGATATTATTATTACTGCATTAGGTGTCCCTAATTATTTAAAAGCAGAAATGGTAAAAGATGATGTAGTAGTTATTGATGTTGGTATTACTCGAGTTGCAGATGAAACAACTGAAAAAGGGTATAGAATAACTGGAGATGTTGATTTTGAAAATGTATCGAAAAAGGCTTCTCATATTACTCCAGTTCCCGGAGGTGTTGGGCCAATGACAATTGCAATGTTATTGAAAAATACTTTATTAGCGAGAGAAGGAAGAAAAATGAAATAAAATAATATTTATAGATATAAAAAAAGCGTTGAAATTTTCAACGCTTTTTTTATTATTGATTTACTGTTTTTCTTGAATTTAAAAAGTAAAATACAAACCCAATTCCAATAATTGCTAACCAAATTAAATACATGTTAATCGGTGCTGGTGGCGGATCATCATCTGCTGGTGGGTCAACTGGTTGTGCAACACTTAAGAAGCTTACAAAAGCCATCATTAAAGTTACATAAAATTTAAAAATATTAGATTTCATAATAATGTTTTTAATATTTCTGTATTAGGTTAAGTTTTAATTTGAGACTGCAATGATAATAAAAAAAAAAGTATTAAAAAAATTTAATTACTATGAAAATCAGAAGTAAAGAATAACTTAACACTTGGATATTTTTGCTGCGTCATTTGGATTGAAAATTCACTATCTGCTAAAAACACCAATTGGCCGTATTTATCTTTTCCTAAGAATTTCTGTTTAACTCTTTTAAATTCTGCATATTCATCATTTTTAGCATCATCAGGTTTTACCCAACATGCTTTGTGCGCAGGGAAGTTTTCATAACTACATTTTGCACCATATTCATGCTCTAGACGGTATTGAATAACTTCATATTGAAGAGCTCCAACAGTTCCAATAACTTTTCTTCCGTTCATTTCTAATGTAAATAGCTGAGCAACTCCTTCATCCATTAATTGGTCGATACCTTTTTCTAATTGCTTTGCTTTTAATGGATCTG
Organism: Flavobacterium okayamense; assembly: GCF_019702945.1. Taxonomy (NCBI): domain Bacteria; kingdom Pseudomonadati; phylum Bacteroidota; class Flavobacteriia; order Flavobacteriales; family Flavobacteriaceae; genus Flavobacterium; species Flavobacterium okayamense. The sequence continues at coordinate 24,779 of NZ_AP024749.1, read as the reverse complement.
CATTATTAATGTATCGGAAATGTTCTGGAGAGAAACTCGGAATTCCCTTGAAATTCATTAATTCTCCTTCAGTTAAAGTATCTCCAATTTTAAAATTTCCAGTATCATGTAAACCAACAATATCTCCAGGATAAGAAATGTCAACAACTTCTTTCTTTTCAGCAAAGAATGCATTAGGACTAGAGAATTTTAAATTTTTATTATTTCTAACATGAAGATAAGGTTTGTTTCTTTCAAAAACTCCTGAAACAATTTTTATGAATGCTAATCTATCTCTGTGTTTAGGGTCCATATTAGCATGTATTTTGAAAACGAATCCACTAAATTTATCTTCTTCTGGTTTAACTAAACGCGTATCGGATTCTTTAGATCTTGGTTGTGGAGCTATTTCAATAAAACAATCTAATAATTCTCTTACTCCGAAATTATTTAATGCCGAACCAAAAAACACAGGTTGTAAGTCTCCTTTTAAATAAGTGTCTCTGTCAAATTGGGGATAGATTTCTGTAACTAATTCTAATTCTTCTCTTAATTTATTTGCTGCTTTTTCACCTACAATTTTATCTAATTCTGGATTAGCAACATCGTCGAAAGCAATAGTGTCTTCAATATCTTTTCTACTATCACCTGTAAATAAGTTAATATTCTTTTCCCAAATATTATATATACCTTTAAAATCGTAACCCATTCCAATTGGGAAACTCAAAGGCGTTACTGTTAATTTTAACTTTTGCTCAACTTCATCTAATAAATCAAAGGCATCTTTACCTTCACGGTCAAGTTTGTTAATGAATACAATCATAGGAATGTTTCGCATTCTACAAACTTCAACAAGTTTTTCAGTTTGTTCCTCAACCCCTTTGGCAACATCAATAACCACAATAACACTATCAACTGCTGTAAGTGTTCTAAAGGTGTCTTCTGCAAAATCTTTGTGACCTGGAGTATCTAGAATATTAATTTTTTTGTCTTTATAAATAAAAGCTAAAACAGAAGTTGCTACTGAGATACCTCTTTGACGTTCGATTTCCATGAAATCGGAAGTAGCTCCTTTTTTAATTTTGTTACTTTTAACAGCACCAGCTTCTTGTATGGCACCACCAAATAAAAGTAACTTTTCAGTTAAAGTTGTTTTACCAGCATCAGGATGCGAGATAATTCCAAAAGTTCTTCGTTTTGCTATTTCTTGTAAAAAACTCATCGTCATTTTTTTTGAGGTTGCAAAGTTACGTTATTAAATTAAAAATTCAACTCGATAATTTTTTGTTAATAGCTTTAGATTCTTCTTGGTTAATAGTTTCTAATTATTATTTTTGCTAGTTGCAACCAAAAATCTATTTTTAATAATGAAGAAAGTAGTAGTATTTCTATTTGTTCTGGTAAATTCAGTTGTGAGTTTTGCACAACAAAGCGAAAAACAAGTTTTATTTACAATCGATAACGATTCTTTTTATACGGATGAATTTACTCGAGTATATAACAAAAATTTAGAATTAGTTAAAGACGATTCTCAAAAAAACTTAAACAATTATTTAGATCTTTTCATTGGTTATAAACTAAAAGTAGAAAAAGCTAAAAAATTAGGCCTTCAAAATAATACTAAATATCAGAATGAATTAAATTCTTATAGAACTCAATTGGCTAAGAATTATTTGAATGATTCTAAAGTTACAACTGAGTTAGTTAACGAAGCTTATGACAGAATGAAAACTGAAGTAAGAGCTTCTCATATTTTAGTAATGGTTGATGAAAATGCAGATGCAAAAGATACTTTGAAAGCTTATAATAAGGTTTTAGATATAACTAAAAGACTAAAATCTGGTGAAAAGTTCGAAGATTTAGCACTTAAATTTTCTGAAGACCCATCTGCTAAAGTTAATAAAGGGGATTTAGGATATTTCTCAGCATTTAAAATGGTTTATCCATTCGAATCAGCTGCTTATAACACTAAAGTAGGTGAAGTATCTAAAATTGTTCGTACGCGTTTTGGTTACCATCTTATAAAAGTTACTGATAAAAGAGAAAATAGAGGAGAAGTAACTGTGGCTCATATCATGTTGCTAAAACCTGAAAACCTTGATCCTGAAAAAACTAAAGAAGTTGAAAAGGATATTAATGATATTTATCAAAAAATTCAACAAGGAGAGAGTTTTGAAGAGCTTGCTAAACAATTCTCTGATGATAAATCAACTGCTGCTAAAGGTGGTGTTTTACAAAAATTTGGTTCAGGGCAATTAACATCTCAAGAATTTGAAGATGTTGCTTTTGGATTAAAGGAAAAAGAACAAATTTCAAAACCATTTAAGTCTCAATTTGGTTGGCATATTGTTAAGTTAATTGATAAACATCCTTTAAAGAGTTTAGAAGATCTTAGATTTGATATTGAAAACAATATTAAAAGAGATGATCGTTCTCGTTTAATTACAAATTCTTTAGTAAATAAGTTAAGCAAAAAATATTCACTTGATAAAAATGCTAAACTTTATAATAAGATTGTAAATACAGTTAATGATGATTATTACAGTTTAAATTGGAAACAACCAGAAGGTGCTAAAAACTATAATGAAACATTATTGACAATTAATAATGATAAGAAAGTAAATGGTTCTGCATTTTTAAGTTATTTAGAAAGCCAACAAAAAGTAGGACATAAAACAAGACCAATTTCAACTTTAGTTGCAGATTTATATAAAAATTGGAGCGAAGAACAATTAATAAGTTTTTACAATGAAAATTTAGAGAGAGAAGTTCCAGAATTTCGTTATGTAATGGAAGAGTATAGAGATGGTTTATTGTTGTTTGATTTAATGGAAAAAGAAATTTGGGATAGAGCTAAACAAGATACAATTGGTCTTGAAAGTTTTTATAAAAGCCATATAGATAAATACAAATGGAAAGATAGATATGATGTAGATATTTATTCTTCAACGGATAAAAGTTTTGTAGAAAAAGCTCAAAAATATGCGGGTAAAAACAAATCAGTAGATTACATCAAAGAGAAAATTAATAAGAATGGTAAAGTAAATGTCATGGTAAAATCAGGTTTGTTTGAGAAAGATTATGATGTTTTGCCTGATTTTGATATTAATAAAGAGGGGACAACTAAAATTGTTCAAAAAGGGAATTATTATTTTGTGGCAAATGTAAAATCGATTAAGTCAAGCGAACCTAAGCCTCTAGAAGAATGTAAAGGAGCAGTTGTTAGTGATTACCAACAATATTTAGAAGATAATTGGGTTAATGATTTAAAGAAAGATTTTACAGTAAAAGTTAATCAAGAAGTATTTAATCAAGTAAAATCAGAATTGACAAAATAGAATGCAAAGAATTTTAGTAATAGCGATTTTAATTTCATTTATTTCTTGCGACTATTTTAAAAAGCCACAAGAACCAGAAGCTATTGCTCGAGTTGGAGAAAACTATTTATTCAAAGAAGATATCTTAAACTTGGTTCCTAAAGGAACTTCTAAAGCGGATAGTATTGCAATTGTTAAAGCTTATATTGATAGATGGGCTACACAAAATTTATTATTAAATGCCGCTGAAGTTAATTTGTCAGATGATAAACAAGAAGAATTCAAGCAACTTATTAATCAATACAAAACAGATTTATTTACAAAAGCCTATTTAGAAGAATTAGTTATTCGGAAAATTGATACAATTGTTACTGATGAAGAAATTAATCAGTATTATGAAAAGAATAAACAATTTTTCAAAAACGGTAGTGAGTTAGTCAAGTTAAGGTATATTAATTTAGTTAAAGAAAATCCAAAATTTGAAAAAATTAAAGCAAAGTTTACGTCCTTTACCGAAAAAGATAAAAAGGAATTAAACGATTTGTCTATTCAGTTTAAAAGTTATGCTTTTAACGACTCGGTTTGGGTAGATATTAATCAGGTTTATGAAAAGTTGCCTTTTATCAATATGGATAATAAACAACAATATGTTGCAGATGGATTAAATTATCAATATCCAGATTCTACAACAATTTGGTTAGTAAAAGTTAGACAGGTTTTACCAAAAGAGAGTCCAGCGCCTCTACAGTTTATAAAACCAACGATTAAACAAGTTATTATAAATAATAGAAAATTAGAATTAGTTAAAACAATAGAAAAGGAAATAACGGATGATGCGATTAAAGACAAGAAATTTGAAATTTATAAATAAGCCTTTAGCTTTACTTCTTTTAGTAACAACTTCGGTTTTTGCACAACCAAAAAAACAAAAGGTTGATGGAGTTATAGGTGTAGTAGGAGATTATGTTGTTTTAGATTCTGATATCGATTTAGAATATATTCAATTAAAAGCACAAGGTGTAGATACTAAAAATATTACACGTTGCGAACTTTTTGGAAAACAATTAGAAGATAAATTGTATGCGCATCAAGCGATTCAAGATAGTATAATTGTTACCGATCAAGAAGTAAATGATTATATGAACCAGCAAATTGATGCAATGGTAGAGCAAGTTGGATCGATTGAAAAAGTTGTGAATTATTACAACAAAAAAGATGAAGAGGACTTTAGAAGTTTCTTTTTTGATGTTATCAAAATGAATAAATTAACTTCTCAAATGCAGAAAAAAATTGTTGATGAAGTTGAAATCACTCCAGAAGAAGTTCGTAATTTCTTTAAAGAAATTCCACAGGATGAAATTCCTATGTTTGGTGCCGAAGTTGAAGTAGCTCAAATTGTTATAAAACCTAAAATCTCTGAACAAGAGAAACAAAATGCAATAAACAAGCTTAAAGGAATTAGAAAAGAAGTATTAGAAGGTGCAAGTTTTTACAGTAAAGTTGTATTAAATACTGATGATAAAGCGTCTATTGGAACAGGTGGTTTTTACAAAATAACACGTAAAACTCCTTTTGTAAAAGAATTTAAAGAAGTAGCTTTCAGTTTAGCAGAAGGCGAAATTTCTGAACCTTTTGAAACAGAATTCGGTTATCATATTATTTTAGTTGAAAAAATTAAAGGGCAAGAAATTGAACTTCGTCACATTTTAATTAAACCTAAAGTTACAGATGAAGCTTTAAAACAAGCAAAAGCCGATATTGAAATTATTAGAGAAAAAATTGTAAAAGGTGAAATTTCTTTTGAAGATGCTGCTAAAGCTTCATCTGATGAAAAAGAGACAAAAAATAATGGTGGTGTCCTGTTTAATCCTCAAACAATGGAAACTAAGTTTGAGTTAACAAAAATGGATCCAGCATTGTACAATCAAATTGTTGATTTAAAAGTGGGTGAGGTTTCACTTCCATATTTAGATCAAGAAGAAAGAGGTGATAAATATTACAAAATTCTTACTATAAATAATAAACTTCCAGAGCACAAAGCAGATTATGCAAGTGATTATTTAAAGATTAAAGAATTAGCATTAAGAGATAAGCAAATTAAAGCTATTTCTAAGTGGATGGAAGAAAAAATCCAAGAGACTTATATCAAAATTGATAAAGATTACCAAGAATGTGACTTCACTAGTAATTGGTTGAAAAAATAATTAAAGCCCTTCTTTTGAAGGGCTTTTTTATGCAATTTTTTTCTTACTTTAGTCAAAATTAAAATCGAAATTATGTCAGATGTAGCTGCTATCCAAAATTTAGTTCAAAAACAAAAAGAATTAAAACAAGAAATAGCTAAAGTTATTGTTGGTCAAGAAGAAGTAGTAAACCAAATTGTATTAAGTATTTTTGCTGGTGGGCATGCTTTGCTAATTGGTGTTCCAGGATTAGCAAAAACCTTAATGGTAAATACGATTTCTAAAGCATTAGGATTAGATTTTAAACGTATTCAGTTCACACCTGATTTAATGCCGTCTGATATTTTAGGAAGCGAAATATTAGATGAAAATCGCAATTTTAAATTTATAAAAGGGCCTGTTTTTTCAAATATTATTTTAGCGGATGAGATTAACCGAACACCACCAAAAACACAAGCGGCACTTTTAGAAGCCATGCAAGAAAGAGCGGTTACTGTTGCCGGACATAATTATCAATTAAACTTACCTTATTTTGTGTTGGCAACGCAAAATCCTATTGAGCAAGAAGGAACGTATCCATTGCCTGAAGCACAACTAGACCGTTTTATGTTTGCGATAAAATTAGATTATCCAACATTTGACGAAGAAGTGCAAGTGGTAAAAGCAACAACTACGGATGTTAAAGCTGATGTTAAAGCTTTGTTTAAATCGCAAGAGATAATCGATTTTCAAAATGTAATACGCAAAATTCCTGTAGCTGATAATGTAATTGAGTATGCGGTTACTTTGGTTAGTAAAACCCGACCAGATAATGTATTAGCACCAGATTTTGTAAAACAATATATCGATTGGGGTGCTGGTCCACGTGCGTCTCAAAATTTGATTTTAGCAGCAAAAACTCAAGCCGCTTTAAATGGTAAATTTTCACCCGACATTGAAGATGTTCAAGCGGTTGCTTACGGAATTTTAAGACATCGAATCGTTAAAAACTACAAAGCCGACGCTGAAGGAATTTCTGAAGAAGATATTATTAAGAAGTTGTTTTAGTTAGTGTAAATATGAATTGGATATTTATATTAATAACATTTGTTTTTTATATATCTGCCTACTTTTTTAATAAAAGATCTAAAAAAAAGTTTAATGAATTAAAAGAAAATGAACATTCTAAATTTATAAACTTTGCTAGGAATAATTGGAAAGAATTTAGAATTGACTCTAAAGATATTGTTGTCATAAATTTTGACACAAAAATTGATAAAAATTCAGATGCTTATTATTTGATTAAAGAGGATGAAACATTTTATGATTACATAAATAAAAATCCTAATGGGGAAGAGTTGATTGATTTATCAAGGACAAAAATATTGCTACAATATAAACAAGATGGAAAAGTTGTTAAAAAATTTTCAAGTATTGTTGATTATGATAAAACGGTAGTTGAATTTAAAATTAGGTTACAAGATTATGTATCAGTTTATTTAAATAATTATTCCGAGGATGAATATTTTGTAGATTTAGTTTTTTTGAAAGAGGAAATTGATTTTAGTAAATTTCAAAAATAATTACTTCAACTTCTCATCCAATTCCTTATCATAGAAAAACAAAAACATACTTCCCATCATGTCTTGGTCAATATTAGTAGTATTGTTTACATCTAAAATCAATTCGTATTCATGATTAGAATACAACGAAATACCTTCTTCAGAAGAAAAAGGTTCAACGTTAACTAAACCGATTTTATCTTTGTAATTTTCAATTTTACTAGTAAAAATATATTTGTTTTCCGTTTTGTCAAACAAAGAAATTGAGGTAGCAAAGGGATGCACGTGAATGGCAGAAAAATGTAAACGTAAGCTATCTTTCAATTGCAATTGGTCCGTTATGCTACTTCTATAGGTAAATTTTCCTTTAGGAACTACCCAATGCCCAGAAAGCATATTTCCGTTTTCATCAACATAACTGTGGTTTTTAGTTTCTACAGGAATACATTGGTTACTATTAGGATCTAAAGGAGATTTAAATGGGTCGTATTTGTTATAAGGTAATTGTATGTATACCGTTTTACTCAATAATGGTTTTTGTGAACCATCATATTTTTCATATTCAAAATCAATAAGGTGTTTTATTTTTTTATTGATTTTCTCTTGATTATGATTTAGTGATTGTGAGATAACAGTTAAAATTTCATTTCCTTTAATAGGAATTCCATATCCTTTAGGATAGGAATAGCTTTCAAAACCACTTGATAATGATGTTAAACGTGGATACTGTTTCCCGATTCTATCTTCAAGTCCAAAAGTAGTATAGTAGCTAACATCATTTAAATCAACATTCATGTGACAGATGAATTCTTTAGAAACTTCCTCATTAGTTTTTGCATCAACCGCTTTTATGTCAAAACCAGTTATCCAATACAATTCATCAGAATTGCTTAATTGCATTACTCTTGTTGCTTTTGGGCCTTCCATTGATTTGTAAATGCCATCAATAACAAATGTTGGCGATAACATTTTAAAATGGTGTTCATTTTTTTCAATGTTCCAATCATTATCAACAAGACCAAAAACGTAAAGTAGCTTTGTTTTAATAATGGCTTGGTGTCTATTTGTTAAAGATAAATACGTAAATGTTCCAAAAAGACTTGAAAGTATAAATGTAAAAATGATGTATTTATATATCTTTGACAAAACCGATTACTTTTTAAACAAAAATACTATAAATGAGTCAACAAATGCAATCTAGTGAAAGAATATTTGGATTAGATGTGGTTAGAGCTGCTGCGATATCTTTTGTTGTTTTTTCGCACTTGTTTTATGTTGTAGATAGTTATAATCCAACGTTCATTGCGATAAGTGGCGTTTTTGGGTATTTTGGGGTTGAAGTTTTTTTTGTTTTAAGTGGATTTTTAATTGGAACCATCCTACTAAAAAAATACCTTAAAGAAGATTTTAATTTTTCAAGTATTAAAACTTTTTTGAAACGACGTTGGTATAGAACATTACCCGCTTATTATTTGGTTTTATTGCTAAATATTATTCTGGCAATTGTTTTTAATTATGATTTTAAAGGTTGGTGGAACTATTTTTTATTTATACAGAATTTGTTCACGTATAAAATTCCATTTTTTAGGGAATCTTGGAGTTTATCGGTTGAAGAATGGACGTATTTACTTGTTCCTTTTATTTTGTTTTTTGGTAGTAAATTTTTTAAAATAAGTAGAAAGTATTCTTTTTTAATACTAACGTTGAGTCTTATTTTCATTTTTCATTTATTCAGATATCTTGCGTATTTAAATCTTGAGATTTATGAAATGGACATATGGAATACTGAAATTAAATCTACAGTAATTTATAGAATTGATGCAATTTTATTTGGATTTATCATAGCCTGGATTCATTATTTCTACAAAGATTTTTTACACAAAATTCGAGTGTATTTATTTATAGTTGCCGCGCATTTATTTTTTTTACAATTTGCAGTGATGAATGTATTGCGTTTCGATTTAATTAATACACCACTTTATTTTAAAGTTTTTTATTTCACACTAACATCAACTACTGTAGCTTTAGGATTACCTTTTTTTATTAGCTGGAGACAAACTTTTTCATTTTTACGAATTCCTATTGAGTTTGTGAGTAAGGTTTCCTATAGTGTGTATCTTTTACATTATAGTATTATAGCTGTTTTGCTTAAACAAAGTTTATTGTATTTGGATATAGAGATTTCAACAGTGCCATTGCTTGTTTTATACTTATCAATTACACTAATTTTATCATTCCTGTTATATCGTTTTTTTGAAAAACCAATTATGGATTTGAGAGATAATTAGTTCTTAATTATCAATTTGATAATTAAAAGACTTTAAATTGTTAATTTATTAATTAAAACCTCTTTTTTTGTTTTTTTGATAGCACAATCTCATTAAAATAGAATGTTTTTAAATAATATTTTTATGAATTTAAGGTTTTATTAAAAATTTTTAAATTTCCTTTAGATTTATTAAATTTGTGGCACTTTAAACAAAACTAAGAACAAAAAATATATTTGAGTTATGGCTTTTGATATTGAAATGATTAAAAAAGTGTACGAAAATATGCCTGCTCGTGTTGATAAAGCACGTGAAATTGTAGGTCGTCCACTTACCTTATCTGAAAAGATTTTATATGCGCATTTATGGGATGGAAATCCTTCAACTGCTTACGTGAGAGGTAAAGATTATGTTGACTTTGCACCGGATAGAGTTGCTTGTCAAGATGCTACTGCTCAAATGGCATTATTGCAATTTATGCATGCCGGAAAAAATAAAGTTGCCGTTCCTACAACGGTTCACTGTGATCACTTAATCCAAGCTAAAGTTGGTGCTAAAACCGATTTAGCAACTGCAAACTCACAATCAAGAGAAGTTTTTGACTTTTTATCTTCAGTTTCTAATAAATACGGAATTGGATTTTGGAAACCAGGTTCAGGTATTATTCACCAAATTGTTCTAGAAAATTATGCTTTCCCTGGAGGAATGATGATTGGTACCGATTCTCATACAGTTAACGCTGGTGGTTTAGGAATGGTGGCCATTGGTGTTGGTGGTGCTGATGCTGTTGATGTAATGGCAGGAATGTCTTGGGAATTAAAATTTCCTAAGTTGATTGGTGTAAAATTAACTGGTAAACTAAACGGATGGACTGCTCCAAAAGACGTAATCTTAAAAGTTGCTGATATTTTAACTGTAAAAGGTGGAACAGGTGCAATTGTAGAATACTTTGGAGAAGGTGCTGAAGCAATGTCTTGTACTGGTAAAGGAACTATTTGTAACATGGGTGCTGAAATTGGAGCTACAACTTCAACTTTTGGTTATGATGATTCAATGAGAAGATATTTATCGGCTACAGGTCGTCAGGAAGTAGTTGATGCTGCAGATAAAGTGGCTTCATACTTAACTGCAGATGCAGAAGTGTATGTAAACCCTGAAAAGTACTTCGATCAATTAATCGAAATTAATTTATCTGAATTAGAACCACATATTAACGGACCTTTCACACCAGATAGAGGAACTCCAGTTTCAAAAATGAAAACGGAAGCTGAAGCTAATGGATGGCCGTTAAAAGTAGAATGGGGACTAATCGGTTCTTGTACAAACTCTTCTTATGAAGATATGTCAAGAGCAGCTTCTATTGTGGAGCAAGCTGTTGAACATGGAATTACTCCAAAAGCTGAATTCGGTATTAATCCAGGTTCTGAACAAATTCGTTATACAATTGAAAGAGACGGAATTATCGAAACTTTCGAAAAAATGGGTACTAAAGTATTTACAAATGCTTGTGGACCTTGTATCGGTCAGTGGGATAGAGAAGGAGCTGATAAACAAGAGAAAAATACTATTGTTCACTCTTTCAACCGTAATTTCTCAAAAAGAGCAGATGGAAATCCTAATACTCATGCTTTTGTAACTTCACCAGAAATGGTTGCTGCTTTAGCAATTTCAGGAAGATTAGATTTCAACCCTATTACAGATACTTTATTAAATGATAAAGGTGAAGCAGTTAAATTAAATCCACCTGTAGGTGATGAGTTGCCAACAAAAGGATTTGATGTTGAAGATCCAGGTTTCCAAGCACCTGCTGAAGATGGTTCTGGAGTTCAAGTTGTAGTTTCTCCAACATCTGAACGTTTACAATTATTAGATCCATTTACACCTTGGGATGGTAAAAATATTACTGGAGCTAAATTATTAATTAAAGCTTTTGGAAAATGTACAACTGACCACATTTCAATGGCAGGTCCATGGTTACGTTTCCGTGGTCACTTAGATAATATTTCTAACAATATGTTAATTGGTGCAGAAAATGCTTTTAACGGAAAAGCAAATTTGGTTAAAAATCAATTAACAGGTTCTTATGATGCTGTTCCAGCTGTTCAAAGAGCATATAAAGCTGCTGGTATTGCTTCAATAGTAGTTGGAGATCATAACTACGGGGAAGGTTCTTCTCGTGAGCATGCTGCAATGGAGCCTCGTCATTTAGGAGTTAAAGCGGTTCTAGTGAAATCATTTGCTCGTATTCACGAAACAAACTTGAAGAAGCAAGGAATGTTAGGTTTAACATTTGCTAACGAAGCAGATTATGATAAAGTACAAGAAGATGATACTATCAATTTCTTAGATTTAACAGATTTTGCTCCAGGAAAGCCATTAACTTTAGAGTTTGTTCATGCTGATGGTTCTAAAGATATAATTATGGCTAACCATACTTATAATGAAGGTCAAATAGAATGGTTCAAAGCCGGTTCTGCGTTAAACTTAATTGCTGCTGGAAAAGCATAATTAATTTTAAGAATATTTTATAAAACGCTCAAGGTTTACTTGAGCGTTTTTTGTATTTTTATAAAAAACTAATAGAATGAAATTAAAATTTTACTTATTACAATTAATTGTAATATTTTGTTTTACTGCTTGTGAAAAAGAGTTTCCAGAACCTAATGTGATAGAATTTGAAAAGCAGCAAGTTGTTTCTTTTTATGATTGGAAGATTATTTCTCCAAATGGTAATAGTCAAAATTTTATTACAAAAGCTAATAAAGTAACTTTTGTGTACTATTGGTCTACTTCAGATAAAGAGAATTTAGATAATCTTGACAGATTAGAAAAGTTTTATAATAAATATAATACTAAATTAGAGTTTGTTTTTGTTACAAATGACAGTCAAGTTGATGTTCGAAAAATTATAGAAGTAAATGGTTATACATTCCCAATCTTTTTTAGTTTAAGTCCAATTCCAAGTCCAATGAAAATGGATGAATACTCAAGAGCTTATTTAATTAGTAAAAAAGGAAGAATAGTAGTAGATAATTTGGGGCTGGCAAATTGGAATTCGAATTTATTCTATGAAATAGTTGATGGACTAATAAAACAATAATTATGAATTCACTTTGGTATTTTGAAGATGTAAATTTATTTACAATTCTTTGTCCACATAAATTTAAGGAATATAAAGATTCTCATAATTTTAACGAGTTTAATAAAAATGATTATATCTATTTTGAAGAAGATAAATCAGATATGGTTTATTTAGTTAATTCAGGTAAAGTAAAAGTTGGGTACATAACTGAAGATGGTGAAGAAATTGTTATGGCAATTTTATCGAAAGGTGAAATTTTTGGAGAAAAGGCAATTTTAGGAGAAGAAAATAGGAATGAATTTGCTCAAGCAATTGAGAAAAACACTTCGATTTGTCCAATCACTTCTTTAGAAATGATGGACTTATTGAGACAGAATAAAGAGTTTAGTTTGAAGATTTATAAGTTTATTGGTTATCGTTTTAAAAAATTAGAACGCAGATTACAATTGCTATTGTTTAAAGATACCAAGACAAGATTAAAAGAGTTTTTAAAAGAATTAGGAGAGGATTTTGGTTATCAAAACAAAGTTTCAGGTGATACAGTTGTAAAACATCCCTATACGCAAAAGGATATGGCAACTCTGATAGGAACATCTCGTCCAACCCTTAATATCCTAATGAATGAATTAAAAGATGAGGGCTTTTTAGATTTTACTAGAGGAGAAATCTTAATAAAATCACAGTAATGTTAGTTACATAACATTTCAAAAATAATTTCTTGTATAGTTTTGTTTATGTCAAATTATAAATTTTAAGCTATGAAGAAATTTTTTTTATTTGGAACATTGTCTTTTTTGTTTTTATCATGTAGTAGTGATAATGATGATAATGTAAGTAAAAGTAATCTTACAATTGATATTCAAGGTTTAGAGAATCTAGTTCCAAATTATGTATATGAAGGTTGGTTAGTTGGTGGTGGAAATATTGTCACAGCGGGTAGATTTAGTGTTAATGATTTAGGAGAACTTTCTCAAACAACTTTTGAATTAAATACGAATCGCTTAAATGCTGCAACTTCTTATGTATTAACAATTGAACCGGCAGTAGGAGATGATCCAGCTCCAAGTGCTGTACATATTTTAGCAGGAAATTTTAATGGAAATTCTGGAATTATGAATGTAACTCACAGTTCTGCTTTAGGTAATGATTTTTCAAATTCTGCAGGTAAATATATTTTAGCTACTCCAACAGATGGCGGTTCTATGGATAACGAAGAAAGCGGAGTTTGGTTTTTAGATAACTCAACAGGTACACCTATGAATGGATTGACTTTACCAACTTTGCCTAATGGTTGGAAATATGAGGGTTGGGCTGTTATAAATGGTGAGCCTGTAAGTACTGGTAAATTTTTAGCAACAAATATGGCTGATGAAAATGCTGCTACTTCTCCTTTTAAAGGAAACTCTAGTAACGGACCATCTTATCCTGGTGAAGATTTTCTTCAAAATGCTCCTACAGGTTTAACTTTCCCAACAGATTTAAGAGGTGGTACAATTGTAATTAGTATTGAACCTGAACCAGATAATAGTCCTTCACCTTTTTTACTTAAACCATTAGTGCATAATGTTCCTATGTCGGCAACGACGCATACGGTTTTAAATATGAATCAAAACTTAGTATCTTTACCTGAAGGAACATTTACTAGATAATTTTTAAAATGAATAGTTATGAGTAGAATATTTAAATCAACAGTATTAATTTTTGCTGTATTTTTTTATCAAAATATATTTTCTCAAGGTTGTAGCGATGCAGGGTTTTGTACTTTAGAAAATTTTCAGGGAACAGCAACAGACTCAATTTCTTTTTCAAATAGTTTGAAATTTGGAGCAAATATAGGTGCTGCAGATAATGATGTTTCTGTTTTTGGGTCTTATTTAGAATATTCAAGACAATTGAATGCAAATTGGGAAGTTTTAGCAAAGCTTACTTATTTGTCACAAAGTGTTGATGGATTTAGTTCTTCATCCCTTGCTGATGCTTACTTAACAGCTAGTTATTCTGTTAATTCTAGTGTTAAGATTATTGGAGGTTTAAAAATTCCTTTTACGGATGGAAATCTGAAAGATAATGGATTTGCCTTGCCAATGGATTTTCAACCTAGTTTAGGAACATTAGATTTAATTCTTGGAACTTCAAAAAGTTATAAAAATTGGGCTTTTGTTTTTGCATACCAACAGCCTTTAACTCAAAACAATAACGAGTTTTTAGCTACATCTGGTTCAGATTATATTTCTACAAATAACTTTAAAAGAGCTGGAGACATATTGTTGAGAACTTCTTATAAATTGAATATTGCAGATAAATTCTTGATTACTCCGAGTTTATTACCAATATACCATTTAGCTAATGATAAATTTACAGATGTTGATGATGTTGAAAAAGAAATTAAAGGTTCGAATGGTTTAACTTTAAATGCTAATTTGTATTTGAATTATATGATTAATCAAAGAAATAGTTTAGAGTTAAGTTTTGGTTCACCTCTTGTAGTAAGAGATAAAAGACCAGACGGTTTAACAAGAGGTTTTGTAGCCAACTTAGAATATAAGATTTCATTTTAATAAAAAAGCCCAACATTTGTTGGGCTTTTTCTTTTTATGTAAATATCTATTAATAGTAAGTATATCTTCTTACTTTAGAAACATATTTAGCTAAGCGAATAACTTGATGGCTATATCCATATTCGTTATCATACCAAACATACATAACTACATTTTTACCATCTGCAGAAACAATTGTAGCATTGCTATCAAAAATTGAAGGAGCAGAAGTTCCAACAATATCAGATGATACTAACTCATTGTTTAAAGAAAATTTAATTTGCTCCACTAAATTTCCTTCTAATGCATATTTACGCATAATGTCGTTTAATGCCTCAACTGTCGTTTCTTTGCTTATTTCTAAATTTAAAACTACCAGTGAACCATTTGGTACAGGAACACGAATTGCATTAGAAGTTAATTTTCCAGCCAAACTTGGTAAAGCTTTAGCTACAGCACTTCCGGCACCTGTTTCAGTAATTACCATGTTTAAAGCTGCAGCTCTACCACGACGGTATTTTTTATGCATATTATCAACCAAATTTTGGTCGTTTGTATACGCGTGAATTGTTTCTAAATGGCCTTTTACAACACCTAATGTTTCTTCTACGGCAGCTAAAATTGGAGTAATAGCATTTGTAGTACAAGAAGCAGCAGAGTAAATTTTTACTTCATCTGGATTGTAATCTGTATGATTTACACCATAAACAATATTAGGAACACCTTTTCCAGGAGCAGTTAATAAAACTTTATCTACACCTTTAGAAGTTAAATGACGACTTAATGCTTCTTCAGTAGTAAAAGCACCTGTATTATCAATTACTAATGCATCTTCAATGCCATATTGGGTATAGTCAATTTCTTCTGGCCCGTTAGCGGTAATAATGTGAACAGTAGTTCCATTAATTAATAAAGCATTGTTTTCCACATCTGCTTGAACTGAACCTTCAAAGTCACCGTGAACAGAATCATGTCGTAATAATGAAGCTCTTTTTTCTAAAAGAACAGCGTCACTTTTATCTCTAGTTACAATTGCTCTTAGTCTTAATTGTTGACCTTTTCCAATTTTGCTCATCATTTCACGAGCTAAAAGACGACCAATTCTACCAAAACCATATAAGACAACATCTTTTGGTTTGATTTCAGAATAATCTTTGGCATTTTTTAACTTGTCAATTACAAATGCTTTGGCGTCATTGTATTTGTCATCTTCTAAATGATATTCATACGTTAATTTACCAATATCAATTCTTGATGGTGGTAAATCTAAACTTTGAATAGCACTAGCGATTTCAACAGAGTCAAAAACATTAATTGGTTTGCGAACAAATTCACCAGCATATTCATGTAAATTGATGATGTCGCTAACATTTCTATCGATTAATTGATTTCTAAATAAAATCAATTCGATTGATTTGTCATACCATAAATCACTAATGATTTTAATGAACTCAACGCAAGCTTTTCTTCTGTCTGCTTGAAAAGCAAGCTCTTTTTCGTATAAAGAATGGTTACTCATGAAGTAAAAAATAAATGTGTTGTTTTTAAAACTGGTGCAAAAATACTCATTTCAAACGTTTTCGTAAAATATTTTAAATAAAAAAACCACGCAAAAGGCGTGGTTCGAATTAATAATTAATTATAATTAGAAGATAACTCTTTCAATGGTACCATTTTTTGTTAATAATTGGTACTGAGATCTTTGATTCCCTTTTTCTTTCAAATATTTTGTAATAGTATCAATGTCTTTTGCTTTTACATTGTCAACACTTAAAACAATACTTCCTTTTAAGTAATCTGCATAGTCCGATACGGAACTGTTAGTTACATCTTTAATTTTAACGCCAAATGTAATTCCAAACTCTTTTTTATCAGAAGATGTTATTTCTTCAAATTCAATTCCGTTAACTTCGTAAGTAATTAATTCTTTTTTAGTTAATTTTACTGGAATTATTTTTTCGTTTTCATTTCTAATTACCGTGACATTAACAATTTCATTTGGTCTTTTTGTATTAATGTAAGAAGTTAGGTCTGAAAAACCTCTAACTCTTTTATCGTCTAGTTTGATAATTACATCACCTTCTTGTATTCCGGCTTTTTCTGCACCAGAATTTTTGGTAATTCCGTTAACATAAAAACCTTGTGTTTCAGAAACACCATAGTGTTCGGCAGCCGCGCTGTTTAGCTCAGCTCCTTCAACACCTAGAATTCCTCTTTGAACATTACCAAATTGCATTAGATCCTCGATTATTTTTCGAGTAATATTTGAAGGAACTGCAAAAGAATATCCAGCATAACTTCCTGTAGGTGAAGAAATCATAGTGTTTATTCCAATTAATTCACCTCTAGTATTAACTAAAGCACCTCCACTGTTTCCTGGGTTTACTGCAGCATCAGTTTGAATAAAAGATTGTAAACCTTCATTGCTTAAATCTCTTGCTTTTGCAGAAACAATTCCAGCTGTAACTGTAGAAGTTAAATTATAAGGATTTCCCACGGCAAGAACCCATTCGCCAACTCTAAGTCCATCTGAATCTCCAAAAACCATGTAGGGTAATTTTTCATCAGCATCAATTTTTAGAAGCGCAATATCCATCTTAGAATCAGTACCTATTAATTTTGCTTTGTAAGACTTATTATTGTTTAAAGTAACTTCTAACTCACTTGCATTTTGTATAACGTGATTATTTGTAGCAATATAACCATCTTCGGAAATGATAACACCTGAACCTGTTCCAATTTGCATTTGCTGTTGAGATCCGCTTCCATTTCCAAAGAAAAACTCAAACGGATTTCTATAAACTCTTTGTGTTGTTACATTTTTAACATGTACAACACTATGAACAGCCATGTCTGCGGCATTTGTAAAATCAATATTTTCAGCTCCTAAGCTTACATTTTTACTAAATGTAGGAGCTACAGTAGTAATGGTATTAGATTTAGGTTCTAAAAATAATTTATAAGCTCCTAATGTTACAGTACCACTTAAAAGTGATAATACAAGTAAACTTCCAATTTTTTTCATTTTCTTCTAGCTTTTAAATTCTTAAGTAAAATTAATGACAAAATTTTAACAAAAAATCAGTTTAACGTTCGATTAACAATGTTTAACATCTTATTAATAATCCGTACATTTGTTTTCGAATTTACATTAAATATGAAATTAACTTTTTACAAATATCAAGGTACGGGTAACGACTTTATAATGATTGATAATCGTACTTTGTTTTTTCCCAAAAATGATACCAAACTTGTTGCTTTTTTATGCAATAGAAAATTTGGTATTGGTGCTGACGGACTTATTTTACTTGAAAATCATGAAAAATATGATTTTAAAATGGTGTACTATAATTCTGATGGAAATGAAAGTAGTATGTGTGGGAATGGAGGAAGGAGTTTAGTAGCTTTTGCAAAGCAACTAGAGGTTATTAATAATGAAGCTGAGTTTGAAGCTATTGACGGCTATCATTATGCGTCTATTGATGAAAATAATATTGTTTCGCTTCAAATGATAGATGTAGATTCGATTAAAATTGAACCAAATTATACTTTTTTAAATACAGGTTCTCCTCATCATATTCAATTAGTAGATGATTTAAAAAAAGTTAATGTAAAAGACGAAGGCGCAAAGATTAGATATTCTGAACTTTATGGTAATGCGGGAAGTAATATCAATTTTGTAAGTCAAGTTACTAACGACACATTTTCAGTTCGTACTTACGAACGTGGAGTTGAAGATGAAACTTTGTCATGCGGTACTGGAGTTACAGCTGTTGCATTGGCAATGTATGCAAATCATAAAACGGATTCTAATAAAGTTAAATTGAATGTTGAAGGCGGAGAGTTGGCAGTTAGCTTTAACGAGAAAAATGGAAGTTTTTCTGATGTTTTTTTAATTGGTCCGGCAAAATTTGTATTTAGAGGTGAAATTGAAATCTAGATGACATTAAAGGGTGAAAATATTTATTTAAGAGCGCTAGAGCCGGAGGATTTAGAGTTTGTTTATGCAATTGAAAATGATGAGTCTATTTGGGAGATTAGTCATACGCAAACTCCATATAGTAGGTATTTAATTCGTCAATATTTGGAAAATGCTCAACAAGATATTTATGAAGCTAAACAATTGCGTTTAGTTATTTGCTATAACGATTCCAAGGATCCATTGGGGTTAATCGATTTGTTTGATTATGACCCCCAAAATTCTAGAGCAGGTATTGGTATTCTTATACAAGATTCAAAAGATAGAAATAAGGGCTTGGGTTCTGAAGCTTTAAAGCTTTTAATTAATTTTTCTTTTTCAAAATTACAATTGCATCAATTATATGCTAACATTGGAACAGATAATCAATTAAGTTTGCAACTTTTTACTAAATTTGGTTTTCAAAAAATAGGAATAAAAAAACAATGGAATAAGGTAAATAACGTTTATAAAGACGAAGCATTATTTCAATTAATTAACGAATAAACTCAACTCTTGAATTTAAAAAAACTAATTGCTATTATAGCGGTTTCTGGAATTGTAATAGCTGGAATAATTGCAGCTTATATTTATACTAAAGCATTTACACCAAATACAACTTTTAATCAAAAAGAAGTTTTTGTGTATATTCCAACAGATGCAACTTACGAACAAGCTAAAGAAGAATTAAGTCCATTTATAAAGGATATGGATAAGTTTGATTTTGTAGCTAATCAAAGAAAATATTCTTCAAATGTAAAAGCTGGTAAGTTTTTATTGAAAAAAGAAATGACAAGTTTTGATATGATTCGTGCTTTGCGAAGTAATATTCCTGTAAAAGTTTCTTTTAATAATCAAGAAAGTATTGAAAAATTAGCACAAAGATTAGCTGCCGAACTTGAACCTGATAGTTTGCAATTAGTTCAGGCTTTTACAAATGAAAAGTTTTTGACTAAGAATGAAATTAATCAAGATAATGCACTTAGTTTATTTATCCCAAATTCCTATGAATTTTACTGGAATACTTCAGCTGAAACATTAGCAGATAAATTAGCAAAGGAGTATCGAAAATTTTGGACAGATGCAAGAAAATTAAAAGCGCAAAATTTAAATCTTACACCATTACAGGTCTCTGTTTTGGCTTCAATAGTTCAAAAAGAAACAGCAAAAGTTAGTGAGCGTCCAAGAGTAGCTGGAGTTTATCTGAATCGTTTAAAAACAGGTATGCCTTTACAAGCTGATCCTACTGTTATTTATGCTATAAAAAAACTATCTGGAGATTTTGATCAGGTAATTAAAAGAGTATTGCATGCAGATTTAGTTATTGATTCTCCTTACAATACATATAAGTATCCAGGGTTACCTCCAGGGCCAATTACAATGCCAGATATATCATCTATTGATGCTGTTTTAAATGCTGAAAAACACGATTACCTTTATTTCTGTGCAAGTCCTGATAAACCTGGATTTCATGCTTTTGCTTCAAATTATGAACAGCATATGATTAATGCAAGAAAATACGCTAATTGGGTAAATAAATTAGGAATTAACAGATAAGGTTTTGAAAAATAGATTATCACTTTTTTTACTTCTTATTTTTTCAATAGTTAGTTTTTCGCAATCTAAATTCGATTCTTTTTTTAAGCCTTCAGATACTTTAAATATAAAAAGAAAAAAGACTGTACTTATTTCAGAAGGTATAGTATTAGGAACAGCTTTAGTTGGTTTAAATCAATTGTGGTATAAAGATTATCCTAAATCAAACTTTCATACTGTTGACGATAACAATCAATGGTTGCAATTAGATAAAGTAGGTCATTTTTATTCTACATATCATGTTGGTAGAGCTGGTGCTGAACTTTTAGCTTGGAGTGGTGCTTCAAAAAATGAGCAACTATTATATGGTTCAACTGTTGGTTTTGGTTTTTTAACTGTGGTTGAAATTTTTGATGGACATTCGCAAGAATGGGGATTTTCTTGGGGTGATATGTTAGCAAATGCTTCTGGTACGGGTTTGTATGTAGCACAAGAATTAATTTGGAATGAGCAACGAATAGTACCTAAATTTTCTTTCCATCAAACGCGTTATGCTCCATTACGACCAGAAACCTTAGGAAGTAGTTTCAATGAACAAGTTATAAAAGATTATAATGGGCAAACGTATTGGTTGTCATTTAACTTACATTCGTTTACTAAATCTAAAGCATTTCCAAAATGGTTAAACATTGCATTGGGGTACGGTGGAAATGGTATGCTTTATGGATCAAAATATGAAGCTTTTGACGAAGGATTTTATCAAAAATCAAAACGTGAATTCTATCTAAGTCTTGATGTAGATTTGACGAAAATTAAAACAAAATCACATTTTTTAAAGACACTTTTTTCTGTTTTCAACACAATTAAAGTACCTGCACCGACACTTCAAATAGGTGATTTTAACGGGCTTAAAGGGCACTTAATCTACTTTTAGAAAAAATTAACATCCTGTAAATCAATAATATAATTTTTTTTGTATCTTTGCATCGCAAATTTCAGATGGGTGACAGACGCTGAGAAATGAAAATTTATGATAAGAAAAGGTTCGTATTTTTTGGGACTAACCATCCTAGTTCAATTAGTGTTAACTGGTTTTAAATCGGTAGATAACGAAAGAGTAGAAGGGTTTCACTTAACAGGTAATGAAAACTATGTTTATAGTGTATCCCTTGAAGAAGAAAACGAAGACAATGCAGATGTTATAGTTCCTTTTGTTGGGAAAACGTTTGTAGGATTTAGAGAAGCAATTGCTTTTAGAGAATCAAGAGGTAAATTGAGTTTAGTAAATCCTTTTGGTTACATGGGAAAATATCAATTTGGAAGAAGTACATTGCGTACAATTGGTATTTACGACTTTAACACTTTTCTGTATAATGCAGAATGGCAAAACAAAGCTTTTACAGCTTTAATTGCAAGAAACAAATGGGAATTACGCAAAGAAATTGAAAAATATTGCGGTCGCGTAATTAACGGAGTTGAAATTACTGAATCAGGTTTATTAGCTGCAGCTCACTTAGGTGGTGCAGGTTCTGTAAAAAAATACCTGAGAAGTAATGGAAGAAGCGGTTTTAAAGATGGATTCGGAACTTCGTTAAGAAGTTACATAAAAAAATTCGGAGGTTACGATGTTTCACATATCCAAGCCGATAAAAACGCTAAAGTAGAGTTATAATATTAACTTTTGTGAATAATGAAAATGCAAGGTCGCTTATGTAAGTCGACCTTGTTTTTTTTCCACTCGTTTACAGTTTTTGTCTTAATAAATTCTGTTGGAAGTGTAATATCACAAGCAATACATAGAAGTGTTTGTGGACTTAATATTTGAATTAAATCTTCTAATAATTTGTTGTTTCTATAAGGCGTTTCAATAAACAATTGTGATTGGTTTTTTTCTAGTGAAAGTTTTTCAAATTGTTTAATAGCATTTCTTTTTTCACTTGCATCGATAGGTAAATACCCGTTAAAAGCAAAACTTTGTCCGTTCATTCCACTCGCCATAATTGCTAATAAAATAGAACTTGGTCCAACTAATGGTATAACTTGAATACCTCTTTCATGAGCAATTTTTACAATTACAGCTCCAGGATCGGCCACGCCAGGACAGCCGGCTTCGCTCATTAAACCCACATTCATTCCATTTAAAAGCGGATCCATCATTTTAAGATAATCACTTTCTTCGGTGTGTTTATTTAAAAGATTAAGTTTTAATTCTGATTGTTTTTTTTCTGGATGAACACTTTTAATAAAACGTCTGGCTGTTTTTTCGTTTTCAACGATATAGTGATCAATAAAATCAATACTTCTTTTTATGGTTTGAGGTAAAACATCTTCAGGTTGCATTTCACCCAAAGTTGTTGGTATTAAATATAGTTTTCCTAAAAATTGTATTGGTTTCATTTTTTTAATTTTTCAACGATTACATCACAAGCTTTATCTAGCATGTCATAGACTTGTTCAAATCCATCTTGTCCGCCATAATATGGATCGGGAACTTCTACATTTTCGTTAGGGAAGAGTTCGTTTAGGATTAATTTGACTTTTTGCTTATGGTTGTCGTTTTGTGAAAGCGCTAAAACATTTTTGTAATTCGACATATCCATTACATAAATATAATCAAAAGTGTCGAAATCTGAAACTTTGAATTGACGAGCTCTTTGATTAGTAATGTTTAATCCTCTGTTTTTTGCAATTTCAATGGAACGCTTGTCTGGTTTTTCTCCAGCATGCCAACCGCCAGTTCCAGCAGAGTCTACTATGAATTTATCTTTCGGTAATTTAGATTGTAAGATGCCTTCAGCTAATGGCGAACGGCAAATGTTACCTAAACAAACCATCAAAATCTTGGTAGGCATTATTGCGATAGCTTTTTGTTTAAATCCTCTACAAATTTTCGGAATTGCTTATCGGTTGAAACTAAATTATCAACAGTTTTACAAGCATGAAGTACTGTGGCGTGGTCTCTATCTCCAATTTGACTTCCAATATTTGCTAATGAATTCTTAGTGAATTTTTTTGCAAAAAACATAGCTAATTGTCTTGCTTGAACAACATGACGTTTTCTTGTTTTAGATTGTAGAGTCTCTATGTCTAATTGGAAATAATCAGAAACTACTTTCTGAATGTAATCTACAGAGATTTCACGTTTAATGTTCTTAACAAATTTCTCTACAACTTGTTTTGCAAGTTCTATTGTTACTTCTTTTTTGTTGAATGAAGATTGTGCAATTAATGAAATTATTGCACCTTCTAATTCACGAACATTAGACTTGATGTTTTTAGCAACATACTCAATTATATCTTCAGGTAATTCAACACCATCACGATACAAAATATTGTTTAAAATTGATACCCTTGTTTCATAATCAGGTTGATGCAATTCTGCAGATAATCCCCACTTAAAGCGAGATAATAAACGTTGCTCTATATCTTGCATGTCAACAGGTGCTTTGTCAGATGTTAAAATAACCTGTTTTCCATTTTGATGTAAATGGTTAAATATATGGAAGAAAACATCTTGTGTTCCAGATTTTCCTGAAAGGAATTGAACATCATCAATGATTAGAACATCTATTAGTTGATAGAAATGAATAAAATCATTACGAGTGTTTTTCTTAACCGATTCTATATATTGTTGTGTGAAAATTTCAGCTGAAATATATAAAACAGTTTTTTCTGGATACTTTTCTTTTATTTCAACACCTATGGCGTGTGCTAAGTGTGTTTTTCCTAAACCAACTCCACCAAAAATCAATAATGGGTTGAAAGAAGTTCCACCAGGTTTATTAGCAACTGCCATACCTGCACTTCTAGCCAATCGATTAGAATCTCCTTCTAAGAAGTTGTCAAAACTATAGTTAGAGTTTAATTGAGAGTCAATATTTATATTACGGATACCAGGAATTATAAAAGGATTTTTTAATTCTGGGTCTTTTTGAACAATAGGGACATCTACTTCCTGAGTTTTTACAGGTTGTCTGTCATTACTTGGAATTTGATGGGTAAGTGGAAGTTTATTGCTGTAAGAGTTTTCCATCTTAATTTTATACAATAACTTTGCGCCATTACCAAGTTCTTTTGTTAAAGCAACTTTTAAAAGTTTAACATAGTGTTCTTCAAGCCACTCGTAAAAAAATTTACTAGGGACTTGAATAGATAACGCATTTTCGTTTAAGTCTACTGGCTGTATAGGTTCAAACCATGTTTTATAGGCTTGCTCCTGGATGTTATCCTTTATGAATGACAGACAGTTTTCCCATACTGATTGCGCAGTTCTACTCATAAATGTTAGTCTTTTATAGTTGTTTTTTAGATTAATTAACTGTAATTCAGAATAAAGACAATAGATGTCTTTTGGTTAATTCGGGGAAACAAATATGTGA